>CAVYFY010000002.1:0-567211 GCA_963767835.1 uncultured Planctomycetota bacterium | reverse complement strand
CGCCTTCAGCCTGGGCACCGGCACGGCTCAGGGCACTTTCAGCAGCGTGACCGATAACGACGACGGCACCTACACGGCGACCTTTACAGGCACGACGGCTGGCACCAACACCATCGTTGCCTCCATCAACGGCGTCACCCTCACCGCCACCGCGCCCACGATTACGGTCGTCGGTGCGGCGGATGCGTCGCAGTCCGTCGTGTCATTCTCTCCCGCATCGATCCAGGTGAACGGCACAACCACCGTCACGCTGACCGCCAAGGACGCCAACGGCAACCAGGAACCTGTCGGCGGCTTGACGGTCGTTTTCAGCCTGGGAGCCGGCAGTGCCAGCGGCACCTTCAGCGCCGTCACCGATCATGGCAACGGCATTTACACCGCGACCTTCACCGGCACCGTTCCGGGCACCAACACCATCACCGCCAGCATCGACGGCACTCCCCTCACGTCAACCGCACCAACCATTACCGTGACGCCGAGCCTTTCGCTATCAACGGTCTCGGTGTCGCCCAGCAGCGTCGAGGCGGGAGTGGCAAATACCGCTACCGTCACGCTGACCACCACCGACGCCAACGGCACTCAAGAATTCATACCAGGCTTGACCGTCGCCTTCAGCCTGGGCTCAGGCACCGCCGGCGGCACCTTCAGCAGCGTCACCGACAACGGCAACGGCACCTACACCGCAACCTTCACGGGCACGATCGCCGGGACCAACACCATCATCGCCACCATCAACGGCTCTGCCCTCACGTCCACCGCGCCCACCATCACCGTGACGCCTGGACCAGTTGATCTTTCGCAATCGAGCGTCTCGATTTCTCCGGCGTCGATCGAGTTGAACGGCACCACCACGGTCACGCTCACGGCCAGGGACGCCAACGGCAACCAGGAAACCACGGGCGGCTCCACGGTTGTGTTTAGCCTGGGCGCCGGCACCGCCAGCGGCACGTTCAGCAGCGTCACCGACAACGGCGATGGCACCTACACCGCCACCTTCACCGGCACCATCGCCGGCACCAACACCATCACCGCCGCCATCGACGGCACCGCCCTCACCTCGACCGCGCCCACCATTACCGTGGTCGGGCCGGCCGATGCGTCGCAGTCCACCGTCTCCGTGAATCCGGCATCCATCCAGTCCGGGGACACCACCACCGTCACGCTCACCGCCAGGGACGCCAACGGCAACCAGCTTCCGACCGGTGGCTCCACGGTTGTCTTCAGCCTGGGCGCCGGCACCGCGAGCGGCACGTTCAGCAGCGTCACCGACAACGGCGATGGCACCTACACCGCCACCTTCACCGGCACCATCGCCGGCACCAACACCATCACCGCCACCATCGATGGCACGGCCCTTACTTCCACCGCGCCCACCATTACGGTCACGCCAGGAGCCGTTGATCCGTCGCAATCGACCGTCTCGGTTTCTCCCGCGTCGATCCAGTTGAATGGCACCACCACCGTTACGCTGACCGCCAGGGACGCCAATGGCAACCAAGAAACCGACGGGCGGCTCCACGGTCGTCTTCAGCCTGGGCGCCGGCACGGCCAGCGGCACCTTCAGCAGCGTCACCGACAACGGCGATGGCACCTACACTGCAACCTTCACCGGCACCCTCGCCGGCGCCAATACCATCACCGCCACCATCGACGGCACCGCCCTCACCTCGACCGCGCCTACCATCACCGTGGTCGGGCCGGCCGATGCGTCGCAATCCACCGTCTCGGTTTCTCCCGCGTCGATCGAATTGAACGGCACCACCACCGTCACCCTCACGGCCAGGGACGCCAACGGCAACCAGGAACCGGTGGGCGGTTCCACGGTCGTCTTCAGCCTGGGCGCCGGCACTGCCGACGGCACCTTCAGCAGCGTCACCGACAACGGCGATGGCACCTATACTGCAACCTTCACCGGCACCCTCGCCGGCACCAATACCATCACCGCCACCATCGACGGCACCGCCCTCACCTCCACCGCGCCCACCATTACCGTGGTCGGGCCGGCCGATGCGTCGCAATCCACCGTCTCGGTTTCTCCCGCTTCAATCGAGTTAAACGGCACGACCACCGTCACGCTGACCGCCAGGGACGCCAACGGCAATCAGGAACCGATGGGCGGATCGACGGTCGTCTTCAGCCTGGGCGCCGGCACCGCCAGCGGCACGTTCAGCAGCGTCACCGACAACGGCGATGGCACCTACACCGCCACCTTCACCGGCACCATCGCCGGCACCAACACCATCACCGCCGCCATCGACGGCACCGACCTCACCTCGACCGCGCCCACCATTACCGTGGTCGGGCCGGCCGATGCGTCGCAGTCCACCGTCTCCGTGAATCCGGCATCCATCCAGTCCGGGGACACCACCACCGTCACGCTCACCGCCAGGGACGCCAACGGCAACCAGCTTCCGACCGGTGGCTCCACGGTTGTCTTCAGCCTGGGCGCCGGCACCGCGAGCGGCACGTTCAGCAGCGTCACCGACAACGGCGATGGCACCTACACCGCCACCTTCACCGGCACCATCGCCGGCACCAACACCATCACCGCCACCATCGATGGCACGGCCCTTACTTCCACCGCGCCCACCATTACGGTCACGCCAGGAGCCGTTGATCCGTCGCAATCGACCGTCTCGGTTTCTCCCGCGTCGATCCAGTTGAATGGCACCACCACCGTTACGCTGACCGCCAGGGATGCCAATGGCAACCAAGAAACCGACGGGCGGCTCCACGGTCGTCTTCAGCCTGGGCGCCGGCACGGCCAGCGGCACCTTCAGCAGCGTCACCGACAACGGCGATGGCACCTACACCGCGACGTTCACCGGCACCATCGCTGGCACCAACACCATCACCGCCACCATCGACGGCACCGCCCTCACCTCGACCGCGCCTACCATCACCGTGGTCGGGCCGGCCGATGCGTCGCAATCCACCGTCTCGGTTTCTCCCGCGTCGATCGAATTGAACGGCACCACCACGGTCACGCTCACCGCCAGGGACGCCAACGGCAACCAGGAACCGGTGGGCGGTTCCACGGTCGTCTTCAGCCTGGGCGCCGGCACTGCCGACGGCACCTTCAGCAGCGTCACCGACAACGGCGATGGCACCTATACTGCAACCTTCACCGGCACCCTCGCCGGCACCAATACCATCACCGCCACCATCGACGGCACCGCCCTCACCTCCACCGCGCCCACCATTGCCGTGGTCGGGCCGGCCGATGCGTCGCAATCCACCGTCTCGGTTTCTCCCGCTTCAATCGAGTTAAACGGCACGACCACCGTCACGCTGACCGCCAGGGACGCCAACGGCAATCAGGAACCGATGGGCGGATCGACGGTCGTCTTCAGCCTGGGCGCCGGCACCGCGAGCGGCACGTTCAGCAGCGTCACCGACAACGGCGATGGCACCTACACCGCCACCTTCACCGGCACCATCGCCGGCGCCAGCACCATCACCGCCACCATTGATGGCACCGCCCTCACCTCGACCGCGCCCACCATTACCGTGGTCGGGCCGGCCGATGCGTCGCAGTCCACCGTCTCCGTGAATCCGGCATCCATCCAGTCCGGGGACACCACCACCGTCACGCTCACCGCCAGGGACGCCAACGGCAACCAGCTTCCGACCGGTGGCTCCACGGTTGTCTTCAGCCTGGGCGCCGGCACCGCCAGCGGCACGTTCAGCAGCGTCACCGACAACGGCGATGGCACCTACACCGCCACCTTCACCGGCACCATCGCCGGCACCAACACCATCACCGCCACCATCGATGGCACGGCCCTTACTTCCACCGCGCCCACCATTACGGTCACGCCAGGAGCCGTTGATCCGTCGCAATCGACCGTCTCGGTTTCTCCCGCGTCGATCCAGTTGAATGGCACCACCACCGTTACGCTGACCGCCAGGGACGCCAACGGCAACCAGGAACCGGTGGGCGGTTCCACGGTCGTCTTCAGCCTGGGCGCCGGCACGGCCAGCGGCACCTTCAGCAGCGTCACCGACAACGGCGATGGCACCTACACCGCAACCTTCACCGGCACCCTCGCCGGCGCCAATACCATCACCGCCACCATCGACGGCACCGCCCTCACCTCGACCGCGCCTACCATCACCGTGGTCGGGCCGGCCGATGCGTCGCAATCCACCGTCTCGGTTTCTCCCGCGTCGATCGAATTGAACGGCACCACCACCGTCACCCTCACGGCCAGGGACGCCAACGGCAACCAGGAACCGGTGGGCGGTTCCACGGTCGTCTTCAGCCTGGGCGCCGGCACTGCCGACGGCACCTTCAGCAGCGTCACCGACAACGGCGATGGCACCTATACTGCAACCTTCACCGGCACCCTCGCCGGCACCAATACCATCACCGCCACCATCGACGGCACCGCCCTCACCTCCACCGCGCCCACCATTACCGTGGTCGGGCCGGCCGATGCGTCGCAATCCACCGTCTCGGTTTCTCCCGCTTCAATCGAGTTAAACGGCACGACCACCGTCACGCTGACCGCCAGGGACGCCAACGGCAATCAGGAACCGATGGGCGGATCGACGGTCGTCTTCAGCCTGGGCGCCGGCACCGCCAGCGGCACGTTCAGCAGCGTCACCGACAACGGCGATGGCACCTACACCGCCACCTTCACCGGCACCATCGCCGGCGCCAGCACCATCACCGCCACCATTGATGGCACCGCCCTCACCTCGACCGCGCCCACCATTACCGTGGTCGGGCCGGCCGATGCGTCGCAGTCCACCGTCTCCGTGAATCCGGCATCCATCCAGTCCGGGGACACCACCACCGTCACGCTCACCGCCAGGGACGCCAACGGCAACCAGCTTCCGACCGGTGGCTCCACGGTTGTCTTCAGCCTGGGCGCCGGCACCGCCAGCGGCACGTTCAGCAGCGTCACCGACAACGGCGATGGCACCTACACCGCCACCTTCACCGGCACCATCGCCGGCACCAACACCATCACCGCCACCATCGATGGCACGGCCCTTACTTCCACCGCGCCCACCATTACGGTCACGCCAGGAGCCGTTGATCCGTCGCAATCGACCGTCTCGGTTTCTCCCGCGTCGATCCAGTTGAATGGCACCACCACCGTTACGCTGACCGCCAGGGATGCCAATGGCAACCAAGAAACCACGGGCGGCTCCACGGTCGTCTTCAGCCTGGGCGCCGGCACGGCCAGCGGCACCTTCAGCAGCGTCACCGACAACGGCGACGGCACCTACACTGCAACCTTCACCGGCACCATCGCTGGCACCAACACCATCACCGCCACCATCGACGGCACCGCCCTCACCTCGACCGCGCCTACCATCACCGTGGTCGGGCCGGCCGATGCGTCGCAATCCACCGTCTCGGTTTCTCCCGCGTCGATCGAATTGAACGGCACCACCACGGTCACGCTCACCGCCAGGGACGCCAACGGCAACCAGGAACCGGTGGGCGGTTCCACGGTCGTCTTCAGCCTGGGCGCCGGCACTGCCGACGGCACCTTCAGCAGCGTCACCGACAACGGCGATGGCACCTATACTGCAACCTTCACCGGCACCCTCGCCGGCACCAATACCATCACCGCCACCATCGACGGCACCGCCCTCACCTCCACCGCGCCCACCATTACCGTGGTCGGGCCGGCCGATGCGTCGCAATCCACCGTCTCGGTTTCTCCCGCTTCAATCGAGTTAAACGGCACGACCACCGTCACGCTGACCGCCAGGGACGCCAACGGCAATCAGGAACCGATGGGCGGATCGACGGTCGTCTTCAGCCTGGGCGCCGGCACCGCCAGCGGCACCTTCAGCAGCGTCACCGACAACGGCGATGGCACCTACACCGCCACCTTCACCGGCACGATTGCCGGCACCAACACCATCACCGCCACCATCGATGGCACGGCCCTTACTTCCACCGCGCCCACCATTACCGTGGTCGGGCCGGCCGATGCGTCGCAGTCCACCGTCTCCGTGAATCCGGCATCCATCCAGTCCGGGGACACCACCACCGTCACGCTCACCGCCAGGGACGCCAACGGCAACCAGGAACCGCTGGGCGGCTCCACGGTTGTCTTCAGCCTGGGCGCCGGCACCGCCAGCGGCACCTTCAGCAGCGTCACCGACAACGGCGATGGCACCTACACCGCCACCTTCACCGGCACGATTGCCGGCACCAACACCATCACCGCCACCATCGATGGCACGGCCCTTACTTCCACCGCGCCCACCATTACGGTCACGCCAGGAGCCGTTGATCCGTCGCAATCGACCGTCTCCGTTTCTCCCGCGTCGATCCAGTTGAATGGCACCACCACCGTTACGCTGACCGCCAGGGATGCCAATGGCAACCAAGAAACCACGGGCGGCTCCACGGTCGTCTTCAGCCTGGGCGCCGGCACGGCCAGCGGCACCTTCAGCAGCGTCACCGACAACGGCGATGGCACCTACACCGCGACGTTCACCGGCACCATCGCTGGCACCAACACCATCACCGCCACCATCGACGGCACCGCCCTCACCTCGACCGCGCCTACCATCACCGTGGTCGGGCCGGCCGATGCGTCGCAATCCACCGTCTCGGTTTCTCCCGCGTCGATCGAATTGAACGGCACCACCACGGTCACGCTCACCGCCAGGGACGCCAACGGCAACCAGGAACCGGTGGGCGGTTCCACGGTCGTCTTCAGCCTGGGCGCCGGCACTGCCGACGGCACCTTCAGCAGCGTCACCGACAACGGCGATGGCACCTATACTGCAACCTTCACCGGCACCCTCGCCGGCACCAATACCATCACCGCCACCATCGACGGCACCGCCCTCACCTCCACCGCGCCCACCATTACCGTGGTCGGGCCGGCCGATGCGTCGCAATCCACCGTCTCGGTTTCTCCCGCTTCAATCGAGTTAAACGGCACGACCACCGTCACGCTGACCGCCAGGGACGCCAACGGCAATCAGGAACCGATGGGCGGATCGACGGTCGTCTTCAGCCTGGGCGCCGGCACCGCCAGCGGCACCTTCAGCAGCGTCACCGACAACGGCGATGGCACCTACACCGCCACCTTCACCGGCACGATTGCCGGCACCAACACCATCACCGCCACCATCGATGGCACGGCCCTTACTTCCACCGCGCCCACCATTACCGTGGTCGGGCCGGCCGATGCGTCGCAGTCCACCGTCTCCGTGAATCCGGCATCCATCCAGTCCGGGGACACCACCACCGTCACGCTCACCGCCAGGGACGCCAACGGCAACCAGGAACCGCCGGTCGGCTCCACGGTTGTCTTCAGCCTGGGCGCCGGCACCGCCAGCGGCACCTTCAGCAGCGTCACCGACAACGGCGATGGCACCTACACCGCCACCTTCACCGGCACCATCGCCGGCACCAACACCATCACCGCCACCATCGATGGCACCGCCCTTACCTCCACCGCACCCACCATTACGGTGACGCCAGGGGCCGTTGATCCGTCGCAATCCATTGTTTCGGCTTCTTTGTCGACGATTCAATCCAATGGCGTGAGCACAAGCATTATTGCGCTCACCGCCAGAGACGCCAACGGTAACCAGGAACTCAGCGGCGGCTTGAACGTCGTCTTCTCCCTGGCCAGCGGCAGTGCTGGCGGCACCTTGAGCACTCCAGTTATTGACTACGGGAATGGATACTACACCGTGACCTTCACCAGCACCATCCCCGGCATCGACACGATCAACGCTACCATCAACGGCGTTCTCGTCGCATCGACGACCGTTATCACCGTCTTGCCCAGCTTGGCACAATCGACCGTGGTGGCAGCGCCGAGCACCATTAACGTTGGAGACACGACCACCGTCACGCTGACCACCACCGACAACAATGGCAACCAGGTTTACGTGCCTGGCTTGAATGTTCAATTCAGCCTGGATCCGTCCAGCACCGCCGCCGGCACCGGCCTCGTCAGCGTCACCGACAATGGCGACGGCACCTATACCGCTGTCTTCACCGCCACGAGCGCCGGCATGGCCATCTTCGACGCCACCATCGATGGACATGCCGTTACCTCAATGGGTTTCGTGACGGTGAATTAACGGCGCAGCGCCCTCACGCCTCGCCCCTGAAGATTTTTGGATGCCGGAGCTTGATCTGGGACGCCCACAGTTTCGCAGTCCAGGCCTCGACCAGCCGCCGCCCGGTCGGACCTGCTGATCTGCTCGTAAAATCGACGTGGGTTGACATCGAACTTGGGTCTGCGAGGGCGGCAGCAGCAATGGCGAAGCGTGGCGAAAAGAGCGTGCTGTTCCTCTGCACCGGCAACTACTACCGCAGCCGGTTTGCAGAAATCCTGTTCAACTCCGTCGCTGACAAGATGGGGCTGTCGTGGCAGGCGTCGTCCAGGGGACTGGCGCTGGAGCGGGGCGTCAACAACGTCGGCTCGATGGCGGCGTCGGCGGTCAAGGCTCTGGAGGCGATGGGCGTCCGAGCCGGTGACGCCAGCATCCGGCTACCGGCGCAGGTGACTACCGGCGACCTGGAAATGGCGGCGATGATCGTCGCGTTGAAGCAGGCCGAACACCTGCCGCTGCTGAAAGAGCGCTTCCCCGCCTGGGCCGAGAAGGTTGAGTTCTGGCACGTTGACGACGCCCCGGAAGTGCTGGGCCAGATCGAGCATGAGGTCATGAGCCTTGTGGCTCGCATTCTCGGCGGAGGCCAGCGCCCGGAGAGTCCGACCGAAGCCCCGGCGTCCCCACCTGTGAAGGAGCCGGCCGAGCAGCCCGTCACCTTGAAGGTCGGTAGGGAAACGGCTGGCCGGCGTGGCAAGGGCGTGACGACCGTGTTCGACCTGCCGCTCGATGACGACGGAGTGCGGGAACTCGCCGCTTTGCTCAAGCAGCGGTGCGGCACCGGGGGCACGGTCAAGGACGGGCGCATCGAGATTCAGGGCGACCAGCGTGAGCGCATCATCGCCGAGTTGGAGAAGCTGGGTTTCAAGGTCAAGCGAGTCGGGGGATAACCCCTCGGCCAGGTGACTCCTGGCGCGAGCGGTCGCCACCGAGTTAGACGTGGATTTCTACCACACGAAGCGAGTCATCATTCCGGGTGGTGGCGCCATCAACGCTGGGTCGGCGGTGCGGACGGCGGAAGATCGCAAGCGCAAAAAAAAAGAGCCGAACGAGTCTGCAAAAGCATCGCCACAACAAGGCAAGGAGGTCTGATTCGTAATCGATTAGAGCCGAGAAGATAAGGCGAAGCGATCTAAGCTCAGGGGACCGAGAAACCAGAAAGAGGTCCTTGCCCCAAACGGAAAACACCGATGCGACCCCGAATGAGCCGCGGTACAAATCGGGTGGGCGTAACCGGCAGGCCGCTACGCTGCCTGCTGGTATTTGGCGCCTTCAACCAACTCTCGCCACGGGTATAACTTTTGCGTTGCATGGTCGATGCGGAACGTTTGGTATTCATCCCAGTCGCCATTGACGTGGATGCTGCGCACGTCCAACATCGCTTGAGCCCCAAGACGCGTCCAGTGCATGCCGGCGCGTTCCATGCGGTCCTTCACCAGGTGGCGACACGCTCCCTCGATCACGCCGCTCGCGATCGGATAACCCTTGGCCAGGTATTCACCGTAACGCATTCGCTCCAGGTTGTTTTCCAGGTACGCACACACCTTCGTCAGCGTCGCCTTCTTGCTGCCGGTCAGCTTGCGTTTGGTGCCCATTTGTCGCAGGCCGCGGATCACCAACTCGGCTTTTCCTTCGAGCATCTTCAGCACACGCCCACGCACAAACTGTTCGGTCTCGGCACTCTTCTCCGGGTAAAAGACGTGCGCCGCCTGCCACAGACGCGGCGTCACGTGCAACAGGTCCAGAATGTTGGCTGTGTTGCGCTGGGTCAAATGCCGTTCGCGCGCCTCCCACAACGGTTCCTGGCCGTCGCACAGGTGCACCATTTCCTTGACGTAGCCGCGATTGCGCGCCAGATTTCTTCGGAAATCCACCTGTAGGTCATCTCGATCCCCGAATGCGTCTGCTCGCTGTCGGTGTAGGCCAGGCTCGCCATCGTCTGCTTGTGGCACGGCTTGGGACGATCGCGTTTGGGTGCGTCGCGGTCGTCGCCGAACAGTGCCGCCACCACTTCCGCAGGCGTGCGCACGTAGCGGTCCACCGTGTAGACCGCACCCACGATCGCCATCTCTTTGCGACTCGCCTTCTCCCCTTTGGTGCGATGCGCCGGCGGCGCGGCTTCATCCGCCGCCCGACGCATCACCACACCTTTGCCGTCCGCACTGCTGACCACGATGGCTCCTTCTTCCTCAGCCGACGGCAGCGTGCCGCTCGTCGCGAAAGGCCTCCACCAACTCCGCCATCTGCACGTTCATGCGTTCCAGACTGTCCACCGACTGCTTCAATCCCAACATGCGTGCCACGGTGCTTTTGGCTTGGCTGAACGCTTCCTCCACACACAAGCTTTGGTCCCAATCCTGCAGCACATAAGAAAACACGCTCTCGGGCAACTGCAGCCGATTGTCCAACGGCACAAACTCGATCTTCTGCCCTTCGCGGCTGCCGTACACCGCGCGCTTCAGCACGAACTCGCCAAAGATCGATACGTAACGCCGGCTGTGCGTTTCCTCCAGACGCTGGCACACCTGCCCACCCGGCAAGGTGACCGACTCGCCCATGTCGCCCGGCCCCAAAAGCGTCAGAAACTGGCTCAGCGCCGCGCGGCCGATGAGCAGAACCTGCTGCCAGACGGCACGTTCGACTTCGTGGATAGCCGTACCTTGGTGGGCCGCTTCGCGGACCGCCGTCAGCATTTCCTTGAGAATCGCGAGCAGTTCGGCATTATCTTCCTTGAGAACATCCGTGTCTTGTGTCATTTTCATAATGTGGCCTCCTTGGAGCGAGACATTGCAGCTGCTACCGCATGTCTAGCCCTGGGAGGCCCTTTCGCCAACATCGCTAACTCCATAACTTATGTCTGTACCATCAGTTGCGGGCCAGCGGAAGGCCGGTTACGCCCAAATCGGGTAGGAGGGGGAATTACTTCCCCCGTCCTCCCACACCACCGGACGTACTTTGCGTATCCGGCGGTTTCTGTTCTTGTTGATACCGGTCATACAGCTGGCTGAGGTTGGCCAAGCCCAAAGACTCGATCCAAGTCTGATTCATGGCGGTGTTGACGGCCGGACACGCCGACAGATGCCACCACCCCTTGTTCGACCCGGCGGTCATCCGCGCGTGGCGGACTGGAACGCCGTGGCTTTGCAAGAAGGCCGCGATCGTTCTGGTCCGTTTCAGTTGCTTCAACCGCACGCAGCGCAGCTTCCGACGAATCCAACTGTCCAATTCACGCAGCAAGGTCTTGCACTTCGCAAAACGGAAGTACGCGATCCAGCCCGTGAGAAAACTGTTGAGTTCGCCGGCCATCTCCTCGATTTCGATGCCTCGATTTCGACGAGTGATCTGCCGAATGCGTTCCTTGACGCGTTCCTCACTCTTGGGCGCTACTCCCAACTCCCCGCCGCGCAGAAGACGATAGCCGAGAAACTTGCGGTCCTCGACGTGTGCCACGGCACTCTTCTCCCGATTGACGCGGAGCCGAAGTTTCCCTTCCAAGAACGCTGTCACCGACGCCAGCACCCGCTCGCCCGCTGCCTTCGACCGCATGTAGATGTTGCAGTCGTCGGCATAGCGGCAGAAGCAGTGGCCACGCCGTTCCAGTTCCTTGTCCAGGTCGTCCAACAGCAGGTTCGCCAAGAGCGGCGAAAGCGGTCCGCCTTGCGGTGTCCCCTCGTGCCGAGCGACACACACGCCGTCTTGCATCATGCCCGCTTCCAGGAAGCGGCGAATGATCTTGAGCAGACGCTTGTCGCCGACACGCCGGGCCAATCGCGCCATCAGGATGTCATGGTTCACCCGGTCGAAGAATTTCTCCAGGTCCATGTCCACCACGATGGTTCGGCCCTCGGCCACATACTCTTTCGCCTTGGCCAGAGCGGTGAATGCTCCGCGTCCCTTGCGAAAGCCATGGCTCGATGCCGAAAAGGTCGGGTCCAGAAGCGGGTCCAAAACTTGCAGGATCGCCTGCTGCACCAAGCGGTCTACCACCGTCGGAATGCCCAACTGTCGCACTCCTCCGCCGGCCTTCGGGATTTGCACCCCGCGGATCGGCGACGGTTGATAACTCCCGTCGAGCAGCGAATCGGTGAATCCTTGCAGATGCTTGCGAACCCAGGGCAACAGTTCGCTGACGGTCATCCCGTCCACGCCTGCTGATCCTTTGTTCGCCCGCACGCGGTCAATTGCTTCGATCAAGTTCTGGGTCCGGGTCACCTCCTCCATCAGTCGGTCCGGCAAGGCACGTGCTTGGCCCGACGCCGCAGACGCTTGTGACTCCACGCACCCACCAGCTTCGGTCCCGCCGTCGCCAGTTGAGCCGGGGCGCAGCTCCTCCGCCTGCTCCGTAAACAGGAGCGTTTGGTAGTAGCTGCCTTGCTGTCGCTTCACGTCCATCGAGTCGTTCCAGACGGTCGCTTGCAAGAATAGATTCAGCCCTTCATCCGCTCTTGCGAGGCGGTTGGCCTCCCCGACGTGTGTTGCCCGCCGTGGAGCATGAATACATGCTGTGCTTCGCCAGAGACAAAGACGAAGTGCCGGCTGAGTGGAAAAACAAGACCGCCGACGCTAAGACCGTGATGCTTGAGAAATGGGGGCAGCTCAAAGAAAAATACGGCGATGATTTCGAGTCCGTTCAAACCGAATACCGGCGGTTCGTAAAAGCAAGCAAGGAAGTCCTGAACCCCATAACTCACTATGACCGCGTCGATAACGATGGACCGTATACCGGCGGGCGAAAAGTCCACAACCCAAGGCCTGGCGGCCACAAGTACGACGTATTCCATCCGGTCACGAAGAAAGCGTGCGAGCCGCCGGCGAATGGCTACCGTTACCCTCCTGCAACGATGGACCAACTGCTGAAGGACGGCCGAATACTCTTTGGTGAGGATGACTCCCAGATCATCCAGATAAAGGAATACCTGAAGGATTACGAAGGCAAACTGAGTAGCGTTATTCACCTAGACAGCCGAACCGGGGCGAACGACCTGAAAGCCCTCTTCCCGGAAGAAGAGAAGCTGTTCACCAATCCGAAGCCCGTGACTCTTTTGACTGAATTATTCGATTTCGTGCTTGAAGGAAGCGATTTGGTGTTGGATTTTTTCTCTGGCTCGTGCTCGACGCCGCAAACGGTATTGGAGATGAACCGAAAAGACGGTGGGAATCGCAAGTTCATCGTGGTGCAGTTGCCGGAGCCGACGGGGAACAAGGACTATCCGACGATCGCGGAGATCGGCAAGGAACGGATTCGGCGCGTGCTGGCCAAGCTGAAGAAAGAGGCCGCGGAATCGCTCAAGGACGAGAGCGCTCAGTCGTCGGACCTGGGCTTCAAGGTGTTCAAGCTGGCCGCCCCGCACATTCAGCCGTGGTCCGCCGGCGACGCCGACCGCGAGCCGGAGAAGTACGCGGCCAAGCTCGCGATGTACAACGATCCCTTGATGCCGGGCTGGACTGCCGAAAACGTGCTGTGGGAAATCGCCCTGCGCGAAGGCTTCGGACTGAACACGCGCTTCGAGGAAAAGAAGCTGAAGAAGGGTAATACGATCTGGCTCGCGACCGACCCCGACAAGGACCCGCCGCAAACGCTGATCGTCTGCCTGGACGACAAGATCGCCGTCGATTTCAGCAAGCACGTCGAGCTGACGCCGGAGCAAATCGTCGTGGCCCGCGACCTGGCGTTAGACGACACGGCGGCCGCGAACCTGGCGCTGCAATGCCGGCTGAAGACGATTTAGGCCTTTTCCATTTGCAGATGGAGCGTATAGAATGACGGTAGGAAAGGCCAGCACATCTGGACGAGAAAGGCAAACAGGGCAATCTTGACTGAACTTGCTGCTTGCCGTGCCACCTCAGTCGCGTAATATACGGGATAAATGGCCATTTACCCTGCCCGGAACGCCGAAGCTCTTGCATGACATTTTTACCATCGCAGTCTCAGGCGTCCAAGCGGTACAGGTGGAACATGTACCGATCCATTGCATCTATTGTTTCGGGCGTAACCGGCCTTCCGCTGGCCCGCAACTGATGGTACAGACATAAGTTATGGAGTTAGCGATGTTGGCGAAAGGGCCTCCCAGGGCTAGACATGCGGTAGCAGCTGCAATGTCTCGCTCCAAGGAGGCCACATTATGAAAATGACACAAGACACGGATGTTCTCAAGGAAGATAATGCCGAACTGCTCGCGATTCTCAAGGAAATGCTGACGGCGGTCCGCGAAGCGGCCCACCAAGGTACGGCTATGCACGAAGTCGAACGTGCCGTCTGGCAGCAGGTTCTGCTCATCGGCCGCGCGGCGCTGAGCCAGTTTCTGACGCTTTTGGGGCCGGGCGACATGGGCGAGTCGGTCACCTTGCCGGGTGGGCAGGTGTGCCAGCGTCTGGAGGAAACGCACAGCCGGCGTTACGTATCGATCTTTGGCGAGTTCGTGCTGAAGCGCGGGTGTACGGCAGCCGCGAAGGGCAGAAGATCGAGTTTGTGCCGTTGGACAATCGGCTGCAGTTGCCCGAGAGCGTGTTTTCTTATGTGCTGCAGGATTGGGACCAAAGCTTGTGTGTGGAGGAAGCGTTCAGCCAAGCCAAAAGCACCGTGGCACGCATGTTGGGATTGAAGCAGTCGGTGGACAGTCTGGAACGCATGAACGTGCAGATGGCGGAGTTGGTGGAGGCCTTTCGCGACGAGCGGCACGCTGCCGTCGGCTGAGGAAGAAGGAGCCATCGTGGTCAGCAGTGCGGACGGCAAAGGTGTGGTGATGCGTCGGGCGGCGGATGAAGCCGCGCCGCCGGCGCATCGCACCAAAGGGGAGAAGGCGAGTCGCAAAGAGATGGCGATCGTGGGTGCGGTCTACACGGTGGACCGCTACGTGCGCACGCCTGCGGAAGTGGTGGCGGCACTGTTCGGCGACGACCGCGACGCACCCAAACGCGATCGTCCCAAGCCGTGCCACAAGCAGACGATGGCGAGCCTGGCCTACACCGACAGCGAGCAGACGCATTCGGGGATCGAGATGACCTACAGGTGGATTTCCGAAGAAATCTGGCGCGCAATCGCGGCTACGTCAAGGAAATGGTGCACCTGTGCGACGGCCAGGAACCGTTGTGGGAGGCGCGCGAACGGCATTTGACCCAGCGCAACACAGCCAACATTCTGGACCTGTTGCACGTGACGCCGCGTCTGTGGCAGGCGGCGCACGTCTTTTACCCGGAGAAGAGTGCCGAGACCGAACAGTTTGTGCGTGGGCGTGTGCTGAAGATGCTCGAAGGAAAAGCCGAGTTGGTGATCCGCGGCCTGCGACAAATGGGCACCAAACGCAAGCTGACCGGCAGCAAGAAGGCGACGCTGACGAAGGTGTGTGCGTACCTGGAAAACAACCTGGAGCGAATGCGTTACGGTGAATACCTGGCCAAGGGTTATCCGATCGCGAGCGGCGTGATCGAGGGAGCGTGTCGCCACCTGGTGAAGGACCGCATGGAACGCGCCGGCATGCACTGGACGCGTCTTGGGGCTCAAGCGATGTTGGACGTGCGCAGCATCCACGTCAATGGCGACTGGGATGAATACCAAACGTTCCGCATCGACCATGCAACGCAAAAGTTATACCCGTGGCGAGAGTTGGTTGAAGGCGCCAAATACCAGCAGGCAGCGTAGCGGCCTGCCGGTTACGCCCTATTGTTTTGCGTCTCAAATTCCGCTTCTCCGCCTTGCGCGATAAATGCAATAGGGCGGTACATGTTCCACCTGTACCACTGGCTATTTCAGGCAGATTCCCCGATACATGCGGGCGCGGCCTTCATCAGTTCGCAAGTGTGCGTCCTCAAGAGACGGAATTGCGGCGCAGTAAAGTTCGCCCAAAGATGGCGTTGTCGCCCGCGTGTCGGCCTTGCATTTCGCACCATCTTTTCCAGGCGTCGAACAGCACCCACCGTTCAATCTTGTATTCCGGTCCGGTTACCGCTCCCTGCGCCGTTAATGCCAGTTGGTGCTACGCTGTGGAACTTATGAACGCCTCGCGGATGAAGGAGTCGAGCCAGTGATGATCTTCACGCAGCGTCGACAACTCCTTCGTGAGGCGTTCCCGAAGTTCCACGGTATGCGCCGCCGCCAGATTAGCGAGCCTTCCATACTTGGTCCAACCCCACACTCCTTCATCGGGATTCAACTCCGGTGCATAACCCGGCAACGTTTCCGCCACAATATCCGGCTGCTCCGCCAAGTATTGTTTCACCAGCTTGGCCTTGCTGTGAATATTCGACCCATCCCAAATCACCGTGAACGCGCCCAACTGCGCCTTCAGTTGTTTCAAAAACGCCACCACATGTTCAGCCGTCGCATTGGTGTTGTCGGGCAACAGATCAAAGTAGAAGTTGAGTCGGGCACGCTGCGGACTCACCGTGATGCAACTGATGGCCGAGATGCGATCGCGACGATCCCAACACGACAACACCGGTGTTTCTCCTTGCGGCGCCCAGGTGCGACGTACGGTCGGCGTCAGCATGAAGCCGCTTTCGTCCAGGAACACGATATGAGCGCCGCGTTTGCTTGCCGTGTAGACGATATCGGGAAACGTGACGCTCTTCCAATGTTTGATGGCATCCTCGTTTCGTTCACGAGCACGCCGTTTGGGCTTCTGCGGCGACCAACCCAATCGTTGCCGGAGGAAGCGACCTACATGATCGTGGTGTAGGCTGACACCGAAGTGTCGCTGAATCAAATCGGCGATGCGTTGTGTGGTCCAAAGTTCATTGGCCCAACCATGCGCTTTGGCGCCTTGGCGTAGAAGCGATTCGAGTTCTTGTTGTTGTTGCACAGTCAGTCGTGGCGCCGGGCCGGCATGTGGCTTGGCGGCGAGGCCGTCGGGAGAGGTTGCTTGTTTGAGCCAGCGATAGATGGAACGTTCGCCGACGCCCATGATGCGTGCCACGTCGCCGACCGATTCGCCGGCTTCGATGGCTCGAACTGCTTGGCGGCGACGGAGTTCCAGAGCGCTAGCTGATCCAAAAGGTCTGCTCATACTCCATTATACGGCCGTACATGCGCCTTTGCCCGCGCAGCTGTCGGTAGACAACGCTCGCGGACAAATGCGCCGACGGGGCTTGCCAGGTCCGCCAATTCGTCGATCAATTCCCGCCCGGCGTCCGGTTGGATGAAATGCCCGCGATCGCGCAAGCGCTTCCAACCCACGATTGCCCATAAGAGGATTGCGGGCAACTCAGCCAGAAGCCGATCCGTCAAGGCGGTGTCCTCTTTGCCATACCAGCTTTGCGTAAGCTTCAACAGGATCATTCGGCCCGGCAGCGCCCCACTCGAATCGCTCAACTTCGGCAGCTCGTTTGTCATCAGCATGAATCGGCAATGCAACTTGGCATTCACGGGCGGAAGAAACTTCCGGTCGATGTCCTGCGCATCCTCGCCAGAGATTGACAAGAGACGTTCTACCGTCGCGGCAACGTCGCTTTTGCCGCTCAGCCGGGCGTCTTGGATCATTGCAACGCTCTTGCCGAGTAGGGGCCATAGGCCGAAATTGGTGGACAGGCTGGACATCGTAGGACAGGCGCAGTTCTCTGCGCCGATTAGCCCACGAATCACGCGCGCGATTGTCCCCTTGCCGCTTCGCTTCGGCCCGACGATCAAAAGGATTTTTTGCTGGCGGGTGTCCGGTGTCAAAAGGTAGCCGATCCATTCTTGAAGTGTTGCGATACTCTGGGCATCGTTGGGCCACAACTCCGCCAAGAAAGCAAGCCAGGCGGTAGGCTTGGGCGCTCGCGAATCGAAATCGAAATCAAGGCAGTTCGGTGAAAAGAAACGCGGCGTCGGCGGCGTGAAGTGTTCCTTGCCGGCCACAAGGGAAGGTAGGTGAATCAACCCATTGCGGCAAGCCAAGATTTCGGAAGCCGGGAAAGATTCGCGCCTGTCGATCCATGCGGGGGCCTCTGTTCGTGAGGGCAACGTGGTCAGGCTTATGAGTACGTGGGCTACGTCGGCAATCATGCGGCCAGTCACCTTCTTAACCATCGGTGCGGGCTTGTCCGCTTGTTCCAGTTCTGCCAGCTTTTGATCGATTATGTTTTGCCTGTCCATTGCGGCCTTGGCCGATGCCGTCAATTCCGCCCGAAGTTCTTTTTCAGGCACGATACGATAGGCCGATCCATCCCAGCGATGCCACTCGTCGCGCCAAAATTGTAACGTCAATCCGTCCGCGTGCGTGCAGCTTTCGTCGATAAACAGGCGTGCCAAAAGGTGCGGATCATCGGGAGCTTCATTCGGCGTCAACCCTTTTTCCGGCGGCGTCGGATCGACGGCGACGGCAAGCAATTCGCGGAAGGCGCTCGGCCCGTGGGCTATAAGGAAATCATCAAGTCCCATCTTGGCCGACATGACATTTTTGTCATCCGTGGTACGGCGTTGCGGAAGACGCACGATTTTGACGACAGCGCCCGTGCGGGTCAACACTTCGGCAAGATGCCATTCGGCGCTGCGAACATTCAGATTCGTTGCCGCGTCGGAATCGAAACACAGAAACACAGGCCGACCTTGCCACGGGATCGGCGCAAGATCGTCTATCAACTCCCGCTTGCCTTGTGCCTTGCCGTCCTTGTCTTCGGCGCGTTTCTTATGCCAGCCGTAGACGCCAACCAACCCGATGCAAGCGAAGCCCTCTTGATCGGCCTTGGCCGCTTTCTTCTCGCCTTCCGTCACGATTAGCGGGGCCGATACGTCCTTCAAGGCGGCCTGCGTGCCAGGTGGGAAATAGGCGCGATTGCTTGAACCTTTGGGCGATTCATACTTGACCGGCTTGCCGTCTTTGCCCTTGCGTGGCTTGTCTGGTTTCAATCGTGCATATCCGGTAGGGTTGCCATCAATGCCGACGAACGGGATGCAAAGGCAGTCCCCCAATGCGCCGTTGTATCGTTGCCATCGCAACACCTGTTTCACCATCGGCGGCCTTTTCAGAGAGTGAAACCCGCACGCTTCAATTTGAGCGTCGCTCAGCCCGCTTGCCCGAAGATCGGCCAAGTGCTTCGGTGTCAACCCGGCCAAGGTTCGATCCGTGGCCTTGCCGTTTACTTCAGGCGGCGGTGTCGCTAGAATCATGGAGTGACAATCCTGCCTTGAATAAGCGCCGGTGAGCGATTGCCGGGCGTTTTTTTTGTGCACAGGTATGTTGTGTCTCAGGAGGTGCAAGTCCTCTGCGGGCGGTGATGGCCCGAACCGCAAGGCTAGGCAAGGGTGTCCGTCGCGAGGCGGAATCTGAAGAAAGCCGATGCCCCCAACTCGGATTCGACGAACAGAAATCGGATACAAGGCCAGCGTCGTTGGGTAACCCGGCATGAGACGGGGACGCCTGATAGCCATTCCGTAGGCGACGCGGGTAAATCCGGCGAAGACCGAGCGAAGGATGCACAACTTACCCTGGGAGATCTCCCCGTCCGTCCGGTCGATCCGGACTACTGCGGCGGCAACGTCGTGGGATGGACCAGGGAGAAGTCAGCAGAGGCCGTAGTAACCCGCTCGTTCGGCGATGTGCCATCCTGCGCGGGCAACACACGTCGGGGAGGCCAACCGCCTCGCAAGAGCGGATGAAGGGCTGAATCTATTCTTGCAAGCGACCGTCTGGAACGACTCGATGGACGTGAAGCGACAGCAAGGCAGCTACTACCAAACGCTCCTGTTTACGGAGCAGGCGGAGGAGCTGCGCCCGGCTCAACTGGCGACGGCGGGACCGAAGCTGGTGGGTGCGTGGAGTCACAAGCGTCTGCGGCGTCGGGCCAAGCACGTGCCTTGCCGGACCGACTGATGGAGGAGGTGACCCGGACCCAGAACTTGATCGAAGCAATTGACCGCGTGCGGGCGAACAAAGGATCAGCAGGCGTGGACGGGATGACCGTCAGCGAACTGTTGCCCTGGGTTCGCAAGCATCTGCAAGGATTCACCGATTCGCTGCTCGACGGGAGTTATCAACCGTCGCCGATCCGCGGGGTGCAAATCCCGAAGGCCGGCGGAGGAGTGCGACAGTTGGGCATTCCGACGGTGGTAGACCGCTTGGTGCAGCAGGCGATCCTGCAAGTTTTGGACCCGCTTCTGGACCCGACCTTTTCGGCATCGAGCCATGGCTTTCGCAAGGGACGCGGAGCATTCACCGCTCTGGCCAAGGCGAAAGAGTATGTGGCCGAGGGCCGAACCATCGTGGTGGACATGGACCTGGAGAAATTCTTCGACCGGGTGAACCATGACATCCTGATGGCGCGGCTGGCCCGGCGTGTCGGCGACAAGCGTCTGCTCAAGATCATTCGCCGCTTCCTGGAAGCGGGCATGATGCAAGACGGCGTGTGTGTCGCTCGGCACGAGGGGACCCCGCAAGGCGGACCGCTTTCGCCGCTCTTGGCGAACCTGCTGTTGGACGACCTGGACAAGGAACTGGAACGGCGTGGCCACTGCTTCTGCCGCTATGCCGACGACTGCAACATCTACATGCGGTCGAAGGCAGCGGGCGAGCGGGTGCTGGCGTCGGTGACAGCGTTCTTGGAAGGGAAACTTCGGCTCCGCGTCAATCGGGAGAAGAGTGCCGTGGCACACGTCGAGGACCGCAAGTTTCTCGGCTATCGTCTTCTGCGCGGCGGGGAGTTGGGAGTGGCGCCCAAGAGCGAGGAACGCGTCAAGGAACGCATTCGGCAGATCACTCGTCGAAATCGAGGCATCGAAATCGAGGAGATGGCCGGCGAACTCAACAGTTTTCTCACGGGCTGGATCGCGTACTTCCGTTTTGCGAAGTGCAAGACCTTGCTGCGTGAATTGGACAGTTGGATTCGTCGGAAGCTGCGCTGCGTGCGGTTGAAGCAACTGAAACGGACCAGAACGATCGCGGCCTTCTTGCAAAGCCACGGCGTTCCAGTCCGCCACGCGCGGATGACCGCCGGGTCGAACAAGGGGTGGTGGCATCTGTCGGCGTGTCCGGCCGTCAACACCGCCATGAATCAGACTTGGATCGAGTCTTTGGGCTTGGCCAACCTCAGCCAGCTGTATGACCGGTATCAACAAGAACAGAAACCGCCGGATACGCAAAGTACGTCCGGAGGTGTGGGAGGACGGGGGAAGTAATTCCCCCTCCTACCCGATTTGAACGGTGGAGCGGCCCGGAGTCGCACCGGGAAGGCTGGAGTGACAATCCTGCCTCGCAACTGTACCCGCCCCACCGTTAGCTTACTTTTAGCCGGCGTCCGCTCGCCATCATCGCCGCCCAAATCTTTGCATCGGGACAACCGGCGTCGATCCACGCGATAATCTCGCCACGTCGCCAACGCACGGCGCGCCCGAGTCGCACGGACGGCGGCAACTTGCCCGCGGCGCGCAAGCGTTGCCAATGGGCGCGCGAAACGCCAGCAAGGGCGGCGGCGGCGGCGGCGGGGATCAGTAGCGGTTCACTTTGTTGCGGGTTCGGCTTCACGGCGTTTCCCTTTGTTGAACCGGCGATAAGCGACAGAAACGCCAAGGCGTTCCAACTCACGCTTGGCGCGGGCAGCTTCGTCAAAGTCGCCACGATGGACGGCTTTTTCGAGTAGCACGAACCAATAAACCGGCTCATCCTGTTCGGGGTGATTCATGGGGCCTATCCTCATGTGCGGCTTTCGCCGCTTCCGAGAATAGGTTGAAGTGTCGCAAGCGTGAGACAAACGGATTTGCGTTTGACGTGGTGAAAGACTGGCGAAAAAAAAGTCCGTGTCTCACGATTTGTCTCATGCGACACGGATTGCACTTATTCTTCGTCGGGATCGTACCCGGCTTCTATGATGCCTTCCTCTGTTTTGCTTCCCTTCGGGATGCTCGCTCGCTTCTTGGCCTTCAGCGCCTTCACAGTCGCTTTGAATTGCGGATCGCGGTACAGTTTCGAGCGGGAGCAACCCACGATGTTTGGCAGGTCCGTTACGTTGATCGGCTTGCCGTCCTTTTCGGCGGCCAGCATGAACGCGATTGCACGAGACACGGGATCGGTTTGTTCACCCAGAGCAACGGGCGATTCGCTTGCCGGAATTGGCGTGGCGTCAGCCGAAACCCGTTCGATTTCCAACTGACACCAGCGGATGAATGCTGCAAGGCGTTTCAGTAGCGCGCGGTAATATTTCGGTCTCACGCAAACCCCGTCTAATCCCAATTTCGGGGGTCGAAAGTTGGCAACAACTTCATCAGCGCCCAAGCAAACAGCATGTTTGGAAACGGCCGACGTTATCTCCTTTGTGGTTTCGCTCCAATCAAATGGGCGTAACCGGCAGGCCGCTACGCTGCCTGCTGGTATTTGGCGCCTTCAACCAACTCTCGCCACGGGTATAACTTTTGCGTTGCATGGTCGATGCGGAACGTTTGGTATTCATCCCAGTCGCCATTGACGTGGATGCTGCGCACGTCCAACATCGCTTGAGCCCCAAGACGCGTCCAGTGCATGCCGGCGCGTTCCATGCGGTCCTTCACCAGGTGGCGACACGCTCCCTCGATCACGCCGCTCGCGATCGGATAACCCTTGGCCAGGTATTCACCGTAACGCATTCGCTCCAGGTTGTTTTCCAGGTACGCACACACCTTCGTCAGCGTCGCCTTCTTGCTGCCGGTCAGCTTGCGTTTGGTGCCCATTTGTCGCAGGCCGCGGATCACCAACTCGGCTTTTCCTTCGAGCATCTTCAGCACACGCCCACGCACAAACTGTTCGGTCTCGGCACTCTTCTCCGGGTAAAAGACGTGCGCCGCCTGCCACAGACGCGGCGTCACGTGCAACAGGTCCAGAATGTTGGCTGTGTTGCGCTGGGTCAAATGCCGTTCGCGCGCCTCCCACAACGGTTCCTGGCCGTCGCACAGGTGCACCATTTCCTTGACGTAGCCGCGATTGCGCGCCAGATTTCTTCGGAAATCCACCTGTAGGTCATCTCGATCCCCGAATGCGTCTGCTCGCTGTCGGTGTAGGCCAGGCTCGCCATCGTCTGCTTGTGGCACGGCTTGGGACGATCGCGTTTGGGTGCGTCGCGGTCGTCGCCGAACAGTGCCGCCACCACTTCCGCAGGCGTGCGCACGTAGCGGTCCACCGTGTAGACCGCACCCACGATCGCCATCTCTTTGCGACTCGCCTTCTCCCCTTTGGTGCGATGCGCCGGCGGCGCGGCTTCATCCGCCGCCCGACGCATCACCACACCTTTGCCGTCCGCACTGCTGACCACGATGGCTCCTTCTTCTTCAGCCGACGGCAGCGTGCCGCTCGTCGCGAAAGGCCTCCACCAACTCCGCCATCTGCACGTTCATGCGTTCCAGACTGTCCACCGACTGCTTCAATCCCAACATGCGTGCCACGGTGCTTTTGGCTTGGCTGAACGCTTCCTCCACACACAAGCTTTGGTCCCAATCCTGCAGCACATAAGAAAACACGCTCTCGGGCAACTGCAGCCGATTGTCCAACGGCACAAACTCGATCTTCTGCCCTTCGCGGCTGCCGTACACCGCGCGCTTCAGCACGAACTCGCCAAAGATCGATACGTAACGCCGGCTGTGCGTTTCCTCCAGACGCTGGCACACCTGCCCACCCGGCAAGGTGACCGACTCGCCCATGTCGCCCGGCCCCAAAAGCGTCAGAAACTGGCTCAGCGCCGCGCGGCCGATGAGCAGAACCTGCTGCCAGACGGCACGTTCGACTTCGTGCATAGCCGTACCTTGGTGGGCCGCTTCGCGGACCGCCGTCAGCATTTCCTTGAGAATCGCGAGCAGTTCGGCATTATCTTCCTTGAGAACATCCGTGTCTTGTGTCATTTTCATAATGTGGCCTCCTTGGAGCGAGACATTGCAGCTGCTACCGCATGTCTAGCCCTGGGAGGCCCTTTCGCCAACATCGCTAACTCCATAACTTATGTCTGTACCATCAGTTGCGGGCCAGCGGAAGGCCGGTTACGCCCCAATCAAATTCGTTCGTGTCCTTGAAAAAGTTAGAATCGTGCTCCACACGCTCCAAATGGTGCGCTAAGTCTATTAACCAATCACGAGTTTCTTGGAAGCGCGTTTGGGAAGTTGTCGATGGTGCGCGGCGCAACAACTCTTCAATGCGTTGAATATCCGACATGCTTGTGCATCCGTGTTATGACGGGCCGGCCAGCGCCGTGCGTTGGATGCGAACGCGCCGACACTGGCCGCTTGAAGTTCGCTCTTGGCCGAGAGCGAACAAAACCCATCGCAAGTAAGCCTATCGGATGGTTTACTTCGATTCCAGCTTCTTGACGAATTCAGCAACACGTTTGGCGTCAGCCGCACTGTCGGAAACGGCATCAATGGCGGCAACCTTGCCGGCCTTGTCGATTACGATGGTGTAGCGTTGGATAGTCGCGCTGCGGAAGACATCAATCTTCTTCCCGTTTTCGTTGATGGCGGTCGCCTTGCCCTTGCCAACAGTGTTGGGAATCCCGAAGAGGTTGGCGATCTCGGCTTTCTCGTCTGCGAGAAGAGTGAAGGGCAGCTTGTGATGCGCCTTGAACAGCTTGTGCGTTTCGGCGGAATCGCCGCTGACGCCGATGACAGTGACACCTTTGTTGGCCAGCTTCTCAATGTCATCACGATAGCCGCACACTTGAGCGCTACCACCGCCGGCGAAGTCGGCGGGGTAAAAGAAAAGGACTACCATTTCTTTACCTACAACGCTGCTCGATTTGAAAGTCTTGCCGCTTTCGTCAACGCTTTCAAACGCCGGAGCCATGTCGCCGACTTTCACTTTCGGTTCCACTTGTTTTTTGGGAAACGACGTGGACCAAAGATCCTTTTCGATTTTGAACCGAAAAACGCCTTCCTGCCCGCAATTAGACGCTGGCAGTTCCAGAATTAGGTACTCCGCGGAGAAAACTGGCCGCCAGAACACCAAAGGGGAAGTCCAGCCTTCTTTCGGGTATAGGGCCTCGCTTTCGATTGCCCCATTGATTTGGGCGTAACCGGCCTTCCGCTGGCCCGCAACTGATGGTACAGACATAAGTTATGGAGTTAGCGATGTTGGCGAAAGGGCCTCCCAGGGCTAGACATGCGGTAGCAGCTGCAATGTCTCGCTCCAAGGAGGCCACATTATGAAAATGACACAAGACACGGATGTTCTCAAGGAAGATAATGCCGAACTGCTCGCGATTCTCAAGGAAATGCTGACGGCGGTCCGCGAAGCGGCCCACCAAGGTACGGCTATGCACGAAGTCGAACGTGCCGTCTGGCAGCAGGTTCTGCTCATCGGCCGCGCGGCGCTGAGCCAGTTTCTGACGCTTTTGGGGCCGGGCGACATGGGCGAGTCGGTCACCTTGCCGGGTGGGCAGGTGTGCCAGCGTCTGGAGGAAACGCACAGCCGGCGTTACGTATCGATCTTTGGCGAGTTCGTGCTGAAGCGCGCGGTGTACGGCAGCCGCGAAGGGCAGAAGATCGAGTTTGTGCCGTTGGACAATCGGCTGCAGTTGCCCGAGAGCGTGTTTTCTTATGTGCTGCAGGATTGGGACCAAAGCTTGTGTGTGGAGGAAGCGTTCAGCCAAGCCAAAAGCACCGTGGCACGCATGTTGGGATTGAAGCAGTCGGTGGACAGTCTGGAACGCATGAACGTGCAGATGGCGGAGTTGGTGGAGGCCTTTCGCGACGAGCGGCACGCTGCCGTCGGCTGAGGAAGAAGGAGCCATCGTGGTCAGCAGTGCGGACGGCAAAGGTGTGGTGATGCGTCGGGCGGCGGATGAAGCCGCGCCGCCGGCGCATCGCACCAAAGGGGAGAAGGCGAGTCGCAAAGAGATGGCGATCGTGGGTGCGGTCTACACGGTGGACCGCTACGTGCGCACGCCTGCGGAAGTGGTGGCGGCACTGTTCGGCGACGACCGCGACGCACCCAAACGCGATCGTCCCAAGCCGTGCCACAAGCAGACGATGGCGAGCCTGGCCTACACCGACAGCGAGCAGACGCATTCGGGGATCGAGATGACCTACAGGTGGATTTCCGAAGAAATCTGGCGCGCAATCGCGGCTACGTCAAGGAAATGGTGCACCTGTGCGACGGCCAGGAACCGTTGTGGGAGGCGCGCGAACGGCATTTGACCCAGCGCAACACAGCCAACATTCTGGACCTGTTGCACGTGACGCCGCGTCTGTGGCAGGCGGCGCACGTCTTTTACCCGGAGAAGAGTGCCGAGACCGAACAGTTTGTGCGTGGGCGTGTGCTGAAGATGCTCGAAGGAAAAGCCGAGTTGGTGATCCGCGGCCTGCGACAAATGGGCACCAAACGCAAGCTGACCGGCAGCAAGAAGGCGACGCTGACGAAGGTGTGTGCGTACCTGGAAAACAACCTGGAGCGAATGCGTTACGGTGAATACCTGGCCAAGGGTTATCCGATCGCGAGCGGCGTGATCGAGGGAGCGTGTCGCCACCTGGTGAAGGACCGCATGGAACGCGCCGGCATGCACTGGACGCGTCTTGGGGCTCAAGCGATGTTGGACGTGCGCAGCATCCACGTCAATGGCGACTGGGATGAATACCAAACGTTCCGCATCGACCATGCAACGCAAAAGTTATACCCGTGGCGAGAGTTGGTTGAAGGCGCAAATACCAGCAGGCAGCGTAGCGGCCTGCCGGTTACGCCCCATTGATTTTGAAGTTGGGCCAGCTGGCTACGGCATATTGGTTTCCGAAGTTATCCTTCAACGAAACGCCCAAATGGTGATACTGCCAACCATCAAAAACAAAGGGCTTTGAGGAATGATTGTTGTTCACGGAAATCCGCAGCACGAGGAAAGGATCATCTGTGATTAGCTCTTGACCAAATCGGGTCGTCCGGACTTTCATTACCTTGGCTGAAAGGATGGACACATCGACGAATCCTTTAGAGGATTTCAACGTAAGCGTTTCCGCATTCCCGTTTTTTTTGTCGTCGTCCTTTATCGCTTTGCCTTGTTCGGATTCCATAGGCGGCGTTTTTTTCTCTGCTTTGATTTCCTTCTTCAATGCAGCCATGTCGTCCGCAATCTTCCTTCGATCCAGGTCGTTTTTCTTTTCCAACTCTTCGGCCTTGGCTAACAGTTCGGCCGCTCGTTTTTCAGCCGCTTCGGCCTTCTCCTGCGCGGCCTTGGCCATCTTGTAAAACGCTTCGGCTTCCTTGGCGTTGTCCGGTTCTTTTTTGACGATTGGCGGATCGGTTTTCGGTTCCTTGTCCGCGCCCTTTTTCGCAATCGTCGGATCGTCCTTGTTCGGTTCCTTGGCAGCTTCCTTTTTCAGCGGTTCCGAATCCTGAGGCGCTTTGTCCTTTGGATTCTCGGCAAACTGATTGCCCTTGGCCGCGTTATCCGCCGTTGCGGAAGGACGGGCAGCAATCAGCGCCCAAGAAACCGCGATTACAACGGCAACAAGTGTGAGGCCGCCGAGGCACGCGATTGCAAGCAAGAGAAAGCGCTTAGCGGCGAAACGGGCAATCGGAGTAGCTACGGTTTGCGGCGGCGCGGGATTGCCCTTCGCGGGGCCGGCGACAATTGCAACCGGGATCGACGGTTTCGTGGTGACGGCAGACGCGGGCGATTTGCCAGCCGAAACGCTCTCTTCGATTTTGTTGAGCGGCGCGGGCGTCGGAACAAGAATCCTTTGCGAGCATTTCGGGCAATGCACCTTCCTACCGGCAGCGTTATCGGGAACTTGCAACATTTGAGAGCATGTCGGACAAGAAATGTTCATGGGGCAACCCGAATAAAAGTAGACCGCCGAAGTGCGGTAAACATCGACCGCGCGGGCAAGTTTGTTCGCTCTCAAGTTATCCGACCGACGCGCGGAAAGCCAACGAAATCCGGTCGATTTACTCGCCCGGTTCGCTCGCTTCGTCCGTGCCGTAGTCGATCAGCCCGGCGGGAAACAACCCACCTATACCCGTCAAAGTGCCTGAGATTCAATGCACGCAATTCCTGACCGCATCCCAACCGGCAAAGAGAATGGGCATGGGTCCATGTCTCACTTCCGGGCCGCGTCGATCATGGCCAGGATGCCCGCTCGGAGCGCCGCCGGCAATGTTGGCCAAGCGTCGAAAACGCGCTGTAGATCGGAGTCAATTTGCGTTTCACGGGCCAAGGAATGGGCCAAGGGGCCTTCCATAACCGGCGTCCCTGATGCCTCTTGCGGCGTCAAGCCAATAGACTTAAAATCCCCTGGGGGGTAACCCCCGTGCCGGTTCGAATCCGGCCGCGGCTAATGACTTACGGCGATTCTGGATTCTGGTCGTGCTCGAAAGGGGCTCACCTACCAAAAACCTACCACGGCTTTTTTGGCCTACCTGTACCGCGACGTCAGGGGGCGATTGGCCGGGAACGAGATGAATTCGGAGGGCTACGCCAGGCTATTCGCACGATCATTTCACAGAGGGCTACGCCAGGCTACTTTCAACCTCCGGCTACGTGGGCCTACTCTATGCTATCTCGATACCTCCGAGCATGAGCACGGTGTGGATGGTCAAAAAAAACCTGCGAAATCTGCGGTTGCTCGTAACGGTCGAGACCAGGGGTGGTTACGTTCCACGATTTCGTTCCGGGTTTCTTGCTTTCTTGCAGAGATTGCTGCACTGGCGAGAAATTTGCCACACAGCCGCAATGATCGGTGAATTGACTTCTGAGGGCGACCTCCGCGATCGTCGCACCGCGGCGTCACCTCCCAACCACGCGAGTTGACAACGCCCAAAAAACGCACCTAAGATGATTTCCTGGTCCGACGTGAAGGCGATTTGCGTTCAACGAGTTTTTCCAGCTCGGCAAGTACGACTTGATCGACCTCATACTGCTTGCGGCCGCATTCATAGGAGTTTTGCGTCTTGGTGCAGACCAAGGTTTGCGGTGAACCCTTGCGCTCGGTGACGTGCGTGACATCGCAGCGGTGCTGATCGATTTGCCGATGAAGGTGTTGGCGGCGTTGTTTGTTCATCGGGAATCGGCCCACGCGCTCGGCTGGATCGCGCAGGAATCGGCTCAGGGCGACACAATCGGCGCACGTGCAGCCGAGCTTGGCTTCACGCTTCCAGTCCTTCGGCGGTTCCAGTGGCTGCGCCGTCGCATCTCGAAGTTCGGCGAGGCAATAATGCAATAACCGCGCAGCGGCTTGGCGCCCGGCAGCGGTCGCGGACGTTTGCGCGTAAAGGGATTTCACATCAGGAATGACCACGCTACGAAGATCGTAATGCCCGGTGTCGGCGACTACGTGGGTATGGAAAGTCGTCAAGTGTTCGCTGGCGCCGATGGCCGAAAGCAGACGCACCATGCTCGCAACGACGCCGATTCGCTTGTTGCCGCGCTGCTGCAAGATCAACGCTTCTTGCTCGTTGTCGTTCGGTTGATGTTTTGGTTCGGCATCGCCTTTGTCATCTTCAATTTCATCTTCGTCCTTATCGAAGTCGTCGGCATCGTCCCCGAATTTGTAAGCGGCGAATCGGTCAGAATCCCAATGGTTCGCCGGCACCTTGTCCCACCGTTCGACGACCTTAATCAGTTCATCGGCAATCAACCCACATGCCGCGAGGCGTTCCTTGCTCAACGCCGGCGGATCGCAACACAGATGCTCGCAGATGGTGACGATCTGGTTCAGATGCGTGCGAAAATCGGCTGGCTTCTGATGGGCAAGGAATTCCTGAATTGCGGGCGTCAACGCTTTCCAGCCGATGCGCTGACACAGACCATGCAGGGCTTTGCCTTCCGAACCGTTGAAGCTCTTGGGCAACACGTCGCGCAGGAATCGCATGGCCAACTTCTCGTCGCCGATGCGTTCGAGCACGCGCAGCATCGGCACTGAGTGGGTTCGGATACCGAGTCCAAAGCGATCGCGGCCATCCCAATGCTCGATGACCGCCTCGGCCACCATGCCGCACGCCGCGAGATTTGCGGCCGTCTTGCTCTGTGCCACCAGCGTTTCGAGAGCCGGGATTGCTGACGCCGGCCCCTCGCCGGCCAGCACTTCGAAATGCCGTTCGCGCGGCCAAATCACCAGGACCGCTTGCCGATACCAGCGATCCATCGAGGCCCCCTCATTGCCGGTCGCCTCACGAACTTCTTGTTTGTACGACCAGCCCTCCTTGTCATCGAGACCGAGAATCTCGTTGTCCTCGAAGTGGATCGTGCCGAAGGATTGCTCTCGGCCTTCAGGATCACGCCAGTGTTCGAGCTTCAATTCTTCGTTGAAGACCTCTTCAAACTCGCCATCGGAATCTTCGCCGGAATCTTCTTCATCCTCATCGCCTTCGTCGTAGTCGTCATGGGACCAACGCGACCTCTGGCGGCCCCATGAATCACCGTATTCAATCGTGCCATAATCCGGAATGCCTTCCTGATGCAACAGCAAGAGCGCAAAGTTGCATTCATAATCCAGCGATTGAGAGGCGCGAATCAGAACCTCGGCGCGAGCGCGATCAGCACCTTTCAACTGCTTGGGATCAAAGCTCGCTTCGGTGTATTGGTGCGTGAACGGGATCGCCAACTTATTCAACGGCTCCGGCGCCGAAAACAGCTTCTTGAGCAACTGAGCCGCCTCCGAAACTGCTTCGGCATGATGCGGCGCTGCTGGTTGTTCCTTGCCGGCGCTGGCCAGATTGTAAACCAGGCAAGCGCGATAGCCCGATTTCACCGGCGTGACTTCATGCCGACAGTCGGCGTAGAACGCAACATACCGCGTGTGAAACTCCGAATCCTTGCCGCCAAAATCGATCCGTTTCGTCTGCCCATCGTGCTCCAGAATCAAGGTGCCGCCTTCATGACGCGACGGCAAACACACGACCAGCGTGCCGAACATCCCCGGAATCTTCTCGGTGTCGCGGTGCGGTTTGAAGAAGCTCCCCTTCTCGTAAACAAGCAACTTGTAAAGCTCCGCGGTCACTTTCCCGCGAATGCCAAGATCGCGCTTGACCGCATCAACGACGCTCGCCACCGCGTCGTTCCACGCCGTATTCCGTAAGTCGAATTGCGTGGAGTCCAATTGCCAGACTCGGCGAACCTCCGTATCGACAATGGTCGCTTCGCCCCGGCCATAAGGCGCCTGGCTCGCCCTGCCGATGATCCGCTTCGCATCCGCCGGCGCGACGGGAATTCCGATGGACCCAATCCCCTTCACCTCGAGTCCCGGCAAAACCGCCGAAAGTTGACCAACCGATTCGAACCGCGCTGCCTCGCCAAGCCCGGCCAGGAGTTGCTGCAGCCCATGCGTTGTATCGACCATGACTTGCTTCCTTATGGTCCGAATCGGACGGCGATTCCTACCGTCATCTTATTGGTTCGGCGGCAAGCGATCGACGCCTTCAGCGATTCAGCGACGATCGCGCTAGCTCAAGCGATCAATGGTCGATAGACTCAATCAGCACCTTGGCGCCGGTTTGCACAGAATGGGCCAACCGAAGGAAGCCATTAGAGGTCCAGCTCTGGCGCAACTGGAGCTGATCGAATGCCCATGTCGATGCGGTTTTCTTGGATTCCACGAAATACGCCTATCCGCGTTTGCTCTCCAGCTCCTGCCAGCGGGCATACAAGCGATCGACGGCTCGCTGTGCTTCTTCGAGCTCCTTGCACGCCTCGGTCAGTGTAACGTGCCCCGCATTGGCGCTGCGCTCGACGGCAGCCTCGCAGTCGGCAAGCACACGCTCTGCTGCAAGCACGGCGGACTCCATCTGATCCCACTCTTGTTGTTCGCGGAAGCTCAATTTGCGCGGCTTGGCGGCGGCCGGCTTCATCTCACGTTCCTTGGCTGGCTCTTCTTTGCATGCGGATGTGCGCAGGGCAGCGCTTGCTTCAATCGCCGCCAGCCATTGATCGACGCTTGCATAAGTCGCCGCACCACCCTGGCCGTCAAGCCCCACGACCTGCGTGCAGAGCCGATCCATCAACGCACGATCATGGCTGACCAGCACGACGGCGCCGGCAAAGTCGGCGAGGTTTTCTTCAAGGACCTCAAGGGCCGGAATGTCAAGGTCGTTGGTTGGTTCATCGAGCAGCAGCAGGTCGGCAGGCTGGAGCATGAGTTGAGCGATGCGCACACGCGCCTGCTCGCCGCCGGAAAGTTGGCCCACGAGAACATCGAGTTGCTCGGGTGAGAAAAGAAACCTTTTCGCCCAGGCCGCGACGTGCATGGGCCGGTTGCCGAACATAACCGTGTCGCCGTTTGGGCAAAGAGCGCGGCGCAGCGTCAATGCGGGATCAAGCGACGCGCGGCCCTGTTCGAACATCACCAGCCGCAATCCGTCCGCGCGCGCGACAGCGCCGGTGTCGGGCGCGATCTCGCCGGCCAACACGCGCAACAGGATGCTCTTGCCGCTGCCGTTGGCGCCGAGCAGCCCGAGGATGGTGCCGGGGGCAAGCAGAAGATCGATGCCGGAGAACAGCGGGCGGCCGGGAAACGATTTGGCGATGCCGGTGGCGCTGAGGAGCTTGCGCGTTTGCCGGCCCGTGCCGACGAAGTCGATGCCGGCGGCGCCTGCCGAGGCGGTCCGGAATTGCAGCTCTGTCAGCTCTTCACGGCGCTGGGCGGCATCGGCGATGCGCGAGCTGGCCTTTCGCGTCCGCGCGGCGGCTTTGCGGCCCAGCCACTCTGTCTCGCGGCGAACCTGATTCTCGACCGACTCCTGCCGTTTGGCCTGCGCCATCAGGAATGCTACGCGCTTGTCGGAAAATTCATCGTATGAGCCGGCGGCGCGGAACGATCCTCCCGGATAGATGCGGCTCACCTCGATGATCTCGTCGGCAACGGTGCGCAGAAACGCTCGATCATGGGTGGCGACCAGGTAGCCGAACGACATGCCGCGGAGCAAGCGTTCCAGCCAAACGATACCGGGCAGATCGAGATGATTGGTAGGCTCATCGAGCAAGAGCAGGTCGGGTTGCCGAACCAGTTCCCGTGCCAGGGACAGGCGTTTGCGCCACCCGCCCGAAAGAATGTTGGCGGCCTGGTCTGGATCGGTGAGACCAACCTGTGTCAGCGTAATGGCCGTCCGCGTCTCGCGCTCGTAATCCTCGATCGGCTCGTCGGCAAGCGCGGCCAGCAGCACTTCGCGCACGCTGAGCGAGGCGGGAAAGATATCGTCCTGGGCCAGATAGCCGACCCGTGTGCCACGCCGCAGCGAGCGTGCGCCGGCGTCCGGCTCCTCGTAACCCGCCAGAAGTTTGAGCAGCGTCGATTTCCCCGAACCGTTCGGCCCGATGAGCCCGAGCCGCTCGCTGGCTCCGAGCTCGATGGACAAGTCGGTAAACAACGGACGCTGGCCAAATCGCTTGGCCAACCCTTGGACGCTCAACAGCATGGTCATTCTCATCTTGGCTCGGTGGTCCGCGCGCACACCTTGATTGATGTACGGCGCGATCACCGTTCCATAAAGCGGCTTATCCGTCGATCGTTTGGCAAACGGTCGCAGTCCCTTCCGGTCTGTCATCGCTGGACGGCCGGGGTTTCGCATGGGGGATTGTTGTGATCGAAGACAAATTGGGCGGGATTACCGAGCGCCCGATAGAGGCGGAATTGAGCGCGATTGAATTCCGCGGTGACGCCATAGTAGTTGTAATACGCTTGCACAAGCGATTGCATCGCCGCCGTGACTTCTTGCGGACGAATGACGAGGATGACGATGTTCCCGGCCGGGCGCTTGGTTTCGCCGAGTCCTTCCAGGTTCTTGGTTGCTGACAGCCACGCCTGTTGCAGTTCCCCTTCCGCTGCGGCTGTGCGTTCGTCGGCGGCGCGCAGTTGCGCCGAGGCTTGCATGACCTCTTTGGCAACGTAATCGTGAAACCGGAAGTGCTGGTCGTGCGCGCAGATCCACGGCCGCGCGGCGCTCGCGGACCAAGGCGGCGTTGCCGAAGCCGAGGTTTTTCAATTCCCAGATTGCCTCCAGATCCCAATCGCTGCGCAGCCCCATCGTTCCCAGGCTGCCGCCCTGACCGGCGGCGTAGCCTCCCGCGCCCAACGGATTGGCCGTCGGCGTCGTCCCACCGCGCACAGCGATGTTGGGCAAGAACGGCCGAAAGCGCTCCTGACGCAGGCGTTCCTCGGCCGCGGCGACTTGTGCCTGATATTGCGTCAGTTCCGGTCGCAAACGCTGGGCCAGGGGGATCATTTCTTCGGCAGTCGTGCTCAGCGGTATTAGCGTCATGCGCAAGTCGGGAGGCTCAATCGGTTGGACAATGACCGTAGGAGGCAAACGCAACACGCGGGCCAACTCGGCGCTGACGATGCGCCACTGCATGCGGGCCGTGATTCGGGCTTGCTCGATGTTCTTTTGCAAGGCTCTTACCCGCGCCAGTTCGACCTCCGGCGCCAGCTCCGGGGCCAACTTTTCGGTCTTGCGAACCAGGGCGGCCATCAAGCGTGAGATCTCCTCAATGCTCGCCAAATCGGCGCGTGCTTCCTGGGCATCGAAATAGGCGACGGCCACCGCCGTCAGCGTGTCGTTGGTCACGGTCTGCACGCCAGCGCGCTGGGCGAGGGCATCCTGGCGTTTGGCCAGCGGCGCGAAGATTGCATCGGTGACGTTGTAATACGCCAACGGCGCGACCCCCGCGAACAGCGAACTGCGCGTGTTGTCGGTGACGCTGCCGTCGTTCGCTTGAATCGGTCCGTCGTGGTGCGCATACGCCGCCCCGCCGATCAAGCTCGGAATCCACATCGCCTTGGCTCCCTCATGCTGAGCTACGGCAATCTGCAGTTGTCTCTGCGCAATCGAAATATCCCAGGCCCGCGCGTTCGCCAACTTCAACGCGTTCGGCAAGCTGATCGGATAGATTTCTTCGCCCGCCGCCGCCTTGGGCGGTGACCACGCCGGTGGCGAAGTCGATGGCGTTTTTTGAGGCTGGGGAAGAATCTGGGGGGATGGCTTTTGAGCGTTGGAGTCCAGCCCGGCGACTTGCGGTATCCCGAATCGCGCCCGTGGCGGCGAGGGTTCTTGGCCGAGCGCACTGCCCGGCCCGCTCACGCAAACCGCCAGCAAGAGTGGAACGGCGGTGTATGGCCTGCGCCAGAAGTGGCATTTCCTTACCATCTTGACCGCCTCAATGCCATTGAATCCGACGTATCGACTTTATCGACTATTCCGGATGGAATGATGCACGAAAACAACGAATCTGGGCAAGTTGCTGACGGTTGGCGTCAATCGTGACCGGGCGGCGTATTCTTTGGCGCCGCCACCGTGACCACTTGTCCATCGATCAGCGACTCCGGATTGGCGGCGACGATCCGCTCCAGACCCGTGAAATCCTCCCACGCTTGGTTCTTTGCTCGCTGCGATCTAACTTGCTTCTTCATCACTTCCGCCAACGAATCATTCTTGACGCCGATTTGCAGAGCGGTTTTCATCGCTTTGCCGGTTTCTTGATCGACGATGAAACAGTAACTTTTTTCCCCGTCCGTGAAGACCGCATCGGTCGGCAGCGTCCAGACTTTTGGCGTTTCCACCTTGATGGCGGAATTGACGTACATACCGGGCATCAGCTTCCATTTGCCATTGGGGAGGCGCGTGTTGTGAAGCCAAATTTCAACCCGTAATGTGTGCGCTTCCATGTCCAGGACATCGGTGGTGCGGGTGACCTTGCCGATGATCTGCTCATCCTTCAAACCCTGGAATGTGATCGCGGCTTGGTCTCCGGCTTTCACCAAAGGCGCGTCATGTTCGGGAACCTGGACGTTGATGCGCAGGATGTCCATGCGAACCACATTGAAAATGGGCTCGGCGGATTTGTTGGTGCTGCCGGAGGAGGAAACCTGCAGGAAGTGCCCGGTGTGGACATTGCGCTGCGTGACCACGCAGTCGTAAGGCGCTCGGATCACGCGGTAATCGAACCAAACCTTCGATTGGTCGCGGTCTGCCTTGGCGACCCGCAGGCTCTCCTCGGCTGCAATGACGTCGGCTTCGGCCTTGTCTCGCCTGGCCACGCTCTCTAAAGCGCTCGCCTCGGACGAGACATGCTTGGCCTTGGCTTGCTCCCATCCGGCGTGGGCCGCCTCTTTTTGAAACGTGACCTCATCGAGCGTTTGCTTGTCGTAAACCAGGCCGGTCTGCAATCGTTTGCCCCGTTCGAGTTCGGCGGTCCAACGCTTGTATTCGGCCTCGCCGCGCGCGATGGCGGCGTAAGCTTCGAGAACGTTGGCCTTGGTCGTCTCCACATTCGCTTTGGCTGCCTCGAATGTCGCCACGGCCTGTTTGACCTGCGCCTCGGCCTGGCTGACGCGCGCGATCTTCGAGTTGAGGGCTTTTTCCAATTCGGGAACCCACAATGTTGCCAGCGGTCTCCCCTTCTTCACTTCATCGCCGATGTCGGCAATGTGTTTGTCGTCTTTGTCCTTGTTGCCGGGAACATCCCCCACGTAACCGGCGACGCGGGAATAGATCGGCGTTTGCTCATAGGCTCTGGCGAAACCGGGTTGCAAGATCGTGCGCTTCAGGGGTTGCTTGAGCGGTGTCACGATGGTGACGGCGGGAACCTCCGCGGCGGGCGCCTCTCGTGATTTGCGATGGTGGCATCCGGTTGCGCCGGCTCCAAGCAAGATTACGATAAGGAGCCGCGCACGAAGTAAGCGGTGTGCAGCGAACGGCCGCTTGCTTCGTGCGTGGCTCTTTGTCAGTATAGCGCTCATGTTATTCCTCTTTCGCATGGTGGATGGCTCGGGCCGCGTCGATGGAGTCCCTGGCATGAGAACTCGCTGCCGACGGAGAAAAATAGGCGCTTTCCGGGTTGTCAGGATGAATGGACGCGGACTGCACTTTGCTCTTGCCTAGCACAATCGCGAAAATTGCCGGCAGAATCAGGAGCGTGGCGAAAGTGGCAGCCGCCAGCCCGCCGATGACCGCTCGGCCCAGCGGCGCGGTTTGCTCGCCGCCTTCGCCCATGCCGAGCGCCATCGGGACCATGCCGGCGATCATGGCGCAACTTGTCATCAAGATGGGCGCAGACGTTCGCGCGCGCCGCTGAGGGCCGCGTGCAACGACGTTTCTCCCTTTTGGCGGTTTCGTTCGGCGAAGGTTACCAGCAAGATCGCGTTGGCGACGGCGACGCCGACGCACATGATGGCTCCCATGAACGATTCAATATTGAGCGTGGTATTGGTGATGAAGAGCACCACGGCGACGCCGGCGACCACCGCCGGCGTCGTGGCTGTCGCCACGACGGCCAAACGCACGGATTGAAAATATGCCGCCAGCATCAAGAAGACGGCGACCACGGCCAGGCCCATGCCGACCGCCAGCCCGCGGAACATCTGCAACATCGGTGTCACCTGCCCGCGAATCTCCACCTCGACGCCGCGGGGCAATTCGCCGGCTTCCGCTATCGCCTGCTCCAATTTCGCGCTGACACGGCCCAGGTCCTCCCCCTCGATATTGGCGGAGATACTGATGTAACGTTTTTGGTTGAGGCGGGAATATTCTTCCGGCATGGTCCCTGCCTTGATGCGGGCCATGTCGCGCATCAGGATTTGGCCCCCGCCGGATTGCGGCTTGATCGGGATCATGCCCACTTCGTCAAACGAATTGATGCGGGCAGGAGGCACTTCGAGCTGCACTTGATAGCCGATGCCGCTCTTGGGATCGGCCCAGAAGACCGGGACCATGTAGCGGCTGGACGAGGTGGCGGCGATCATGGCGTTGGCCGCGTCCGCCACCGTCAGCTTCGCGAAGCCGATCCGTTCCCGGTCCACCTCCACGCGGATGCGCGGATAATCCATGACTTGCCCGAATTGAAGATCGCGCAACGATTCGATTTGCTTGAGGCCAGCAAAGATTTTTTGGGCATGAGCCTGATTGACCGCCAGGTTCGGCCCGGTCACCACGACTTCCACCGGCGTGGGCGAGCCGAAACTCATGACCTGGTTGACCACGTCGGCCGGCTCGAACGAGAATTTTATTTGGGACGCGCGCCCTATTGCCTGGGCCGGGGAGTAATCATAATCGGTCTCCAGGCGCTGAGCGAGCCAGGGCACCAAACGCTCGGGCAGTTCCTTGCGCAGATCTTCCTTCAACTCGGCGACGCGTAGGCCGCTGTCCTTGCGAAGGGAGATTCGCATGACCGACTGATCGACGCCGCCGGTCCACAAGTAGATGGCGTTGACGGTGTATGTCGGCGCCGTCACGCCGACGTAGGCCACCGACATCTCGATGTTTTCCGGTCCGACCTTTTTCTTGATGATGTCCAGCGCCTCGCGCGTGATCTTCTCGTTAAGCTCCAAGCGCGTGCCCGACGGCGCCCGAATCCGCATCTGAAACTGTCCCGAATCGACCTGCGGCGCGATTTCCCAGCCCACCTGACTGCCCACCAAGGCAAGCACCAGTGCGGCAACCACGACGTACGTGGGAAGCAGAATCCATCGCCAAATCAATACCCGCGATAGGAGCAAGGAATAACGACCTTGGAACCGAATGAACGTGAATCGCTCCAGCCACTGAAGGAACCAATACGGTGCGGGGAGCCTGCCGTGGACGTCAGCATGGGAATGTCGCAGCAGCCAGATCGACAAGCACGGGGACAAACGTGATCGACAAGATGAATGCGGTGACCATGGCGAAGCCGACCGAAATCGCCAGCGGCACAAACAGGCCGCGCGCCGCCCCCTCCATCAAGAAAGACGGCACGAACACGGCCAGGATGCACAACATCGCCAGCATGTTCGGCACCGTCGTTTCCGTGGTGCCGATCAAAACGGCGCGGGCGATCGATTGCGGCTTGCCCATTTGTGTATGGATGTTCTCGATGACAACTGTCGCCTCATCCACCAAGATGCCGACGGCCAAGGACAGGCCGCCCAGCGTCATCAGGTTGATCGTTTGACCCGCGATCCAAAGCCCGAACACGGCCCCCATCAATGCCAGCGGGATCGTGAGCACAACCACAATGACGCTGCGCCAATCGCGCAGGAACAACAAGACCATCAGCCCGGTCAGGAGCGCCCCGAGCGCCGATTCCTCGACCACGCCGCCGATCGCCCCCGTGACATACGGTGACTGATCGAATTCCAACGTCAGCTTCACGTCCTCCGGCAACGCCTTCCGCATGCGGTCGAGATTGTCCCGCAGTTCGCCGACCACGGTGAGGGTGGATGCCTCGGCTGTCTTGTTGATCGGCATGTAGATCGAGCGCCGGCCTTGGACCAAAGCCCAGCCAAAGGGAACATCGGAACTGTCCTCCACCCGGCCCAGGTCGCGTAGGTAAATGCTCTGGCCAGGCTTTATCGCAATCTTGCCCAAATCCTGTGGATCGACAACCAGCGAGTTGATCGACACGATCGGCATCATGTCCTTGATCCGGGCATCGCCCGACGGCGTGATGGTATTCCCCTTGCTGAGAGCCTCGGAAACTTCCTGCGGCGAAAGGCGATATCTGCGCAAAGCATCGGGGTCGAGATGCACGACGATTGTTCGCAAGCTGCCGCCGAAGGGCTGTGGCGCTGAGGCGCCGGGCAGGCTTGCCAGGATCGGTCGAATCTTGAAGAGCATCGCATCGGACAACTCGCTGATGCTCCGTGTCTCGCTGGACAGCACCAGATACGACACGGGTACGCTGCTGGCATCCAGGCGGAGGATGAAAGGGTTCACCGTGCCGGGCGGAAAATAAGCCTTCGCCCGGTTAGCGTAGATGGCCGATTCCGCCATCGCCTGGGCCATGTCGGTGCCGGGATGAAAATAGAGTTTGACCAGGGTCATATTCTGGATGTTCCTGGTCTCCACGTGGTCGATGCCGTTCATGTAGAGGAACGCATACTCGTAGTAGTTGGCAATCAGGCCTTCCATCTGGGCCGAGTCCATGCCGCCATAGGCTTGGGCGACGTAAATGATCGGCATATTCAGTTCTGGGAAGACGTCCGTCCGCATGCGCGAGGCCGCGAACACGCTGCCCAGGGCGATTGCGACCATGGCCACCATGACGGTTTTCGGCCGATTCAGCGCGAAATCGATCACGTTCATCGACGATGCCTTTCGATGTGAGCACCAACAAAAAAACCGCCTCGCGGCGGTTATAGGAAAAAACTCCTACCGCCTTTGCAGGCCAAGTAGGAGTTATCAGTCCTCAATGGACGGGTATCGGGGAACTCCATCCCCATCATCAGGCGCTTTCAAAGGGGGGAAAGCGTATGTCTCGGCGGACCGTTTGTTACCTCTCGTTTTATCGGCCAATCGCGGCAAGAATTCAAGCGAAATCTTGGAACTTTAGAGGCGATTCGTGGAGGGAGCTTGATTTGCCGCCTTGGGATCGACAACAAACGATGGCCCCGCGCTCGATCCGTGGTGGATTTGGAACTACTGGATTCAGAAAGAGTTCTACCATCGCATCAAGGCCGTACCCCAAGCCAGGCCGGCCCCGAAGCCGCTCAGGCAGACGAGGTCATTCGGCTTGATGCGGTTTTCCTGCATGGCTTCGTCGAGGACCAGCGGAATGGAGCCGGCGGAGGTGTTGCCGTAGCGTTCGAGATTGTTGAAGACGCGGCTGCGCGGGATGTGCAAGACGTCGATGGCAGCATTGATGATGCGGATGTTGGCCTGGTGCGGCAGATAGAGGTTGACCTGATCGGGGGTGTAGCCGCTGTGGTCCATCACATCCTGGATGGTGTCGCACATGATCGCGACGGCCCAACGGAAGACGGCGCGGCCATCCATGTAGAGATAGTGCAGGCCCTTTTGCAAAAGTTCGGGCGTCGGCGGCATGCGGCTGCCGCACGCGGGCCGGCTCAAGAGATCGCCGCCCGATCCATCGGCGCCGAGGCTGTAGCTGAGGATGCCCTGATCGGGTCGGCCCCGCGTCAAGAGGATGGCGCCGGCGCCGTCGCCGAAGAGCGGGTAGGTCTTGATGTCGTTGGGATTGATGACGCGCGAGTTGGCGTCGCCGCCGATGATGAGTGCCAGATCACTGGCGCCGGACGCGACATAGGCCGCGCCGGTGATCAGGGCGTACATGAAGCCGGCGCATGCCGCTTGCAGATCGACCGCGGGGCAATTGAGCTTGAGCTGGTCCTGCACGATGCACGCCGTTGAGGGGAACGACATGTCGGGCGTGAAGGTGGCCAGCAGCAACAGATCGATGTCCGAGGTCTTGACGCCGGCGGCGTCGATGCAGCGGCGCGCCGCTTCGTAGCACAAATCGCTGGTCGCTTGATGCGCGAGGACATGCCGGCGTTCGAGAATCCCGGTGCGTTTGACAATCCAGTCGGAATCGAAGCCGAGCCGTTGGTGGAGATGATCGTTGGTGACGACGGCGTCGGGCACATAGCTGCCGGTCGCCAGGACGCGCACTCCCGTGAGGGTTCGACAGCGCGGCCGCGCAGATGGGGGTCGTTCTTCGTTCATGAGCACTTAACCGATCTCTGCCGCCGTCTCGCGGTCACGCGCCGCAAGCGCACGAAAAAGGCAGTATATTCCGCTGAAAACCATCGCCAAGGCCAGGGTGAATCCCTGGGATGCTTTCCACCATCCGAGGGGCTCGGAGCTGGGCTTGCAATTCATTCCACAACTGCATCGAGATACTGCACCATGGCTGCCACCGAGTGCTGCGTGTAGTCGATGCGGATGTTGCCGTCCTGGTGTGAGGCATGAAAAGCGCCAAGGATCAATGGGCGAAACGACTCGACGAAATGCTGCGTCTTGGCGCCCGTATATTGCAGCGACATCAAGAAGTGCAGGCTGTGCAAGAGCGCGCGCTCATAGCGTTCATAGCGCGGCAAATCGCCCATCAGGCGGGCGACGCGACACGCTTCCGCCAGGCTTTCGGCGCAGCGGGCCGAGCTGATGTCGGGCGTCGTTTGCTCCGGCTTGCCCTCGCTGAATCGGCGGAAGCCGCCGTTCCAGTGCTTGCGCGGCGAATCGAATTCCTCGCGATATTGCAGCCCGATCAGCCAGTCGTTCATGGCGAACACGGTCTGGGCGAAGTCGGCGTCCTTGGTCTGGGCATACGCTTCGGCATAGGCGGGCGTGTGGCTGCACACGGTGGCCCGGTTTTTGTTTTGCGTCCACGCGGCGTGATAAGCGGCGCGGCGCGGCGCAGCATGTCGAGCTTCCAGGCGGCCGGGCGATGCTTTTGGCTGCGTATGATGCCTTGCAGCGCCCAGCCGGCGCGATCCGCATCGATCTCGGCCGAGCCGCTCTTGAGGACAGTTGCGCCAACCGTCACGAACAGCATACCGTCCGCTTTTTGCTGTTGCCGAAGGTAATTGCAGAGTTGCTCGGCATGGTCGAGGAGGTCCTTGGCAGGGGTGTCGGCGGATTCGGCAATTGCGGAGATGATCAGGCCATTGCTGGAGAGACGTTCGACGACGTTCGGCGGCGCGGCGGTGAAACGAAGCGTGGGGTCTTTCGGATCGGCGGTCGTTTCCAGTTCCCAGAGCGCGAGGACCGCCTGGCGGGCGATGGCGGCGCCGCGTTCGTCGCGGAAATAGCGGGAGGCGCGGGCCAGGGCCAGGGTTGCCCCTGCCTGACTTTGAAAATTGTCCCCGTCCAGCTGCACGCGCAACGCCGGCTGAAATCCGTACACGAAACGCCCATCCGGCTTGTTCGTCAGCTTGAGCCATTCCAAAGCGCGATGGGCGCTGAAAAAGATCGCCTGGGCCTGGTCGGGCAGCTTGTCCCCGTGACGGGGCTTGACCTTCTCGGCATGGGCGCGCGCCGCCATCGGGGGGGCGATGGGCTGCGGCGGCGGCTGCGCTTGCGTGTGAAAAAGCATTCCCGCGCTTGCGACGAGAATAATGAGCCAAACCGCCAGAGATTTTCGCATGCTCGGGCCTCCTGCCCTGTGGTTGCGCAGCATTCTACCCCGAAGGTGCGGCGCGGATCAATCCGATTTCCGCGTTGGGCCTTCGGCATCGTCACAAACGCAGGCTCGTTACCAGGGTTCGCGCCGCGACGCATTTTGACGAGACCACAAGCCCAGGCAAGCTGCATCAGGCTGGAAAAGATGAGACGCGAGGAGGTAGCCCAGGTCTCTGAGGATGTATCCCCCGTGCTCGTGGGTATGTGGGCTGAAACCGCAAAATTTCCTCGTTTTTTGGTGAATTGCGCTACCCACGGCCGATGGGTATGTGCCCCATCTTGGGTTGGTGCCTTCCAGAAAAGTCGGTCGCACCCGATGCGAGCCGCAGACCAGAACCGCTTGACGTTTCCCCCTGCTGCCGCTATCACCCCTCCGCCTTGCGCAAAAAGCGCGGACGGTTCGCGGACACTGAGGTTTCTCTCGTGCGGCAGTCAGCACAGTCACTCTTCTGGCTGGTTCTTTTGGCATTCTTGCCTGGTTGTGCGCTTTTCGGTGGCGGCTCGGCCATCGAATCGCCGAGGAAAGTCTCCGATCAGCGCGATTGGGAAGGCCCGCAGCCCGAAAAGGATAAGCCCACGATCACTGCGCCAGGTTTTCAAGAACCGCGGCCACCGGAGAAGTTGGCGGTCGGTCCGCCGCCCGTCGCGATCCCGCTTGTGGACCCGAGCGCCATGGGTGTGGATCCGGCCAAGCGGAGCCCAGCGAGCGGCATGGTGAACATCGAGCCGCTGTTCGAGCCGAATGGAATCCAAAAGGCGGCCGCGCAAGGACCGCCGCCGCCGGCGCCGATCAACAGGAAAAGTGAGCTGGCGCCCTTCGTTCTGGCCGGCCAGCTTATGATGGAGGGACGGCATCAGGAAGCGATCGATGCGCTGCGAGCTTACGACGAGGAAACCCAGGAACTCTTCATTCGCATCATGCCGATCTTGACGCTGTTCGGCAAGACCTCGATTAACAAGGTCTCGTCGGCGGATATCAACATGTTGGAAAGTCAGCTCGAAGGCCTTCGGGCCATCTTGCGCAATCGCTGCGAGCTCCTCGTCGCCCGTATGCAATTCTGTAGGGACATCAAGGGGTTCGGCAATTACGATCCCTTGCCTGACAATTATGCGTTCCTCAATGCCACGAATGACCGTCCCGGCGAGCTGGTGCAGATCTATGTCGAATTGAAGAACTTCGCCAGCGTGAAGGGAAAGGACGGAATGTACCTAACCAAGCTGGCCTGCTCGCTGGAATTGCGCGATTCAAACAATAAGAGAGTCGGCCCGCCATTGCGTTTCGACGAAAAGAAGACGACCTACCGCCGCAGCGCCTGCCTCAACGATTACCACGGCAACTTCAGTTTTTACGTGCCGCCGATTCCGGCGGGGACGTACAAGCTCATCTTGCAAATCTTCGATGAGACGATCCCCAACGAACGCCGCTGCGCCCGCAAGGAACTCGATTTCCGCGTCACGCCGGTAGCCAATCAGACAACGCTGCGGGGCGAATAGCAATTCGTTCACTGTTCGCAGCAGCCCACGCGATCCTTTCAACGCGCATCGCGGGGGATGCTACGAACGCTAAACGAATACCCATTGGTAACGCCCTCTGGTACAATGAAACCGTCGAACAACCGCGCAAATCTCCGCACTGGTCGCTTCCCATGGCAGCATCTGGTAAATTGGTCGGCATTGATTTGGGGACCACTTTTTCCGCCATCGCCACGCTGGATGACCGCGGGCAGGCCGTCACGTTGCCGAACCTGGACGGCGAAATGCTGACGCCGAGCGCGGTGCTGATCGAGGAGAATTGCGCGGTGGTCGGGCAGGCGGCGCGTGATGTCGCTCTGGAATTGCCCGAGCGCGTCGCCTTGCTCATCAAGCGTTCCATGGGGCATGCCAAATTCGCGCAAACGGTGGCGGGGCGGGAATTTCGCCCCGAAACGCTGGCGGCCATTATCCTCAAGAAATTGGCCCAGGACGCCCAGCGCCGCATCGGGCCGATCGGCAAAGTAGTCATCACGGTGCCCGCCTACTTCGACGACACGCGCCGCAAGGCGACGAAGGACGCCGGGCGCATCGCCGGGCTCGACGTGCTGGACATTCTCGACGAGCCGACCGCCGCCGCCCTGGCGTATTCATTTCAGCAAGATGTAGGTCAGGCTTTCCAGCCTGACGGCCGGGCGCGTCAGCCTGGAAAGACCGACCTACGGGACGGCCCATTGCCAATCCGGGAACAGACGGTGATGGTCTATGATCTGGGGGGCGGCACGTTCGATGTCACGCTGGTCCGGCTTGGCCGGCATCGCTTCGAATCCCTCGCCATCGACGGCGATGTCCGCCTGGGCGGCAAGGACTGGGACGATCGCATTGTCGAATATGTCGCCGGCAAGTTCCTGGCCCAGTTCGGCGCCGACCCGCGCACCGATCCAGTCGCCCTTGCCGGCCTCAACTCCGCCGCCGAGCGCGCAAGCGCACCCTCAGCAAGCTGCAACGCGCCAGCGTCACCTGCTCGCACGCCGGCAAGGTGCTGACCGTTCCCTTGACGCGCGGCGAATTCGAGAACCTCACGCGCGACTTGCTCATGCGCACGCGCTTGACCGCTCAACAAGTCCTCAAGCATGCCAAGCGAACCTGGGACCAGGTCGATCGCATCCTGCTCGTCGGCGGCTCGACTCACATGCCGATGACCGGCCGCATGATCGCGGAACTGAGCGGCAAAACGCCGGATAGTTCGCTGGCGGTCAGCGAGGTGGTGGCGCGCGGCGCCGCTTTACACGCCGGCATCGTCGCCGCGCGCATGGGCCAGAAAACCGTCGAAGGGGGCGCCCTGGATTTGCTCGGCGACGTGGTTGAGATCAATGTCAACTCGCACAGCCTCGGCATCGAAATCCGCAAAGACAAGGAGCATCTCAACGACGTGCTGATCCCGAAGAACACGCAGCTCCCCACGGAGGCCACGCGCGTCTATCGCACTGTTTCCGACAATCAGGCAAAGGTGCGCGTCAAGGTGCTGCAAGGGGAGGCGGTTCAGGCCGCCGCCTGCATCTTGATCGGCGAATGCTGGATTGACGGCCTGCCGCCCAACCTGCCCAAGAATTCGCCCGTCCAGGTCCGCTGCGGTGTCGCCGCCAACGGCCTGATCGAAATTACTGCCATTGATCAAACGAGCGGCAAATCAGCGCAGGCGCAAATCCATCGCTCCAGCGGCCTGGGCGAAGAGGAAATCGCCCGAGAGGCTGCCTGGGTCGCGAGCTTGCAGATTTCGTGAAACAAGCAAATCTCCCACTTTGCCTTGTTGCGTCTTATCCTTTTGTCAGAATCGCTACAACCGGAAAATTCGTCATGTTCTGCCAGCGTAATGCCGATGAACGGATAGACCATGCCCTCGTGACGCGTTTGTGAGATGGATCATGCGTAATCTGCTGCTATACGGCTGCCTTGGACTGATTAGCGTCAGTTCGTTCGCCGGGTGCGAGTTGCTCGGCAGCGACAGCGACGGCTATTACCTGAAATGTCCGCAGGCGCGCCGTGTGGCGGACAAAGGCGACGTTGTTTTGCAGATGCGGGCGCCGGCGACGGAATCGGTTACGATCTCCGGATCGTCGCGGCCCATCGCCGCACCGTCTGAGCCGGTCGTCGTCCGCGGGCCTTCGTGGCAGCCCCCTATGCCGGTCCGCCCGGCGCCGATCCCGGAAATGCCGGTTCTTTCCATCAAACCGCCGGACGCCGTACCTCCTCCAGTTGACGTGATTCCGCCAATGCCCTTGCCTCCTGACCGGCCCCCGGAAGAGACGGTTGCTGCCAGGCCGGATGCGATCCCGCCTGGCCGACCAGGCACCTTGTCGATCGAGGAGGGGGACGGAGCGCCGATCCAGGTCAATGACGCAATCGAAACGGTGCATCAAGGCGCGGTGGCCCCCGTAGCGGTCGATCCGCCTACCCCCGCTCTGCCAGCCCCGGCGCCTCCGACCCCTGCACGGCTGGTCTCTGACGATCAATCTCGAAAGAACGAAGCCATTCAGGCGGGCGCCTCCGAGGATGTCAAGACCATTACCGGCCAGGTGCTGATGTGGCGCAAGAGCATTCGTCTCCGCTACGCACCGATCGATCAGGACGATCCGTACGGCGGCTTCGTGGTGCTGCAAGGAAACGCCCAGCTTGCCGATTTGCGTGAGGGGCAGTATGTGCGCGTCCGAGGCGTGCTAATTCCCCCGGAGAATCGCAATCGCCCGGCACGCTTCAAGGTCCAGGCGATCGAGCTGCAAGATTAGCTCGATCAAGCCGCGTCAATCCAAATGGACACATGGCTCGTCTTTACGTTGAGGACCATCCTCTTCTCAAGGAGCGCTGCCATGAAAAGCCGTCTCGTCATGTGTGGTTTGCTGTGCTGCCTCGCCGTCCTGCCGCTAATGGCGGCTCAGGATGCGAAGGACAAGAAGGAACCGGAGAAGACCGACATCACTGGCGCGGTGCGCGAGATGAACTCGGACAAGTACGCCCCCCCGCCGACGAAGTTTCGGACCGGCCACGTCAACGCGAAGGCGCTCGACGCCAAGGCGATCAAGAAGACCGATACCGGCTTCACCATTCAGATGCCGAGCGGGGCGCCGATCCCGACGCCGACCGTCTACAAGGACAAGCTTTACGTCAGCGGCGGTTTCAGCACCAAGGAGTATTTCTGCTTCAATGCCGACGATGGCAAATTCGTCTGGGGCATGAGCCTGGATGACGACGGCCCCACCTCCGCGGTTTGCGGCGACGACATCGTCGTCTTCAACACCGAATCGTGCACCATCTTCGCCCTCGACGCCAGCACCGGCAAGCAAATCTGGTCGTATTTCCTCGGCGATCCATTGACCAGCACGCCGACCATCGCCGACGGCAAGGTGTTCACCTCCTATCCGGCCAATGCGGGCGCGATGAATCCAAAGGGCGGCATTTTGCCGAAGATCAAGAACAAGCTCAAGCTGCCTGGGAAGGCGCTGCCTGCCGAGTTCCTGCCGGTGATCGAACCGCAAGCCGCTCAGGAAGGCGAAAAGCAGGAAGGCGCGAAACAGGAACCCGCGAAGCAGGACGGGGCCAAGAAGCACGCCCACGCCTCGCACGCGTTCATCTGCCTGGAGTTGAAGACGGGCAAGATCCTCTGGCAGAAATGGATCGACTCAGATGTCATGTCGGCCCCCGTCGCCGTCGATGACGAAGTCTATGCCACGACGTTCGCGGGTACTGTCTACAAATTCAAGCAGAAGGACGGCGAAATCGTCTCCGCCCACAAGAGCCGGGCCACCAGCGCGCCGGTCGTGGTGGGTAAGCATGTGTACATGACGCAGCGGGCCGACAATGGCAAGGATGAGAAGTGCGCCGAGGAAATCGCCGGTCTCGATCGCGACAAGGGGACGCAGACGTTCTCCGGCGCCCGGCGTGAAGCCATCTATCTCGATGCCAAGGCGCAGGCCAGGAGCGCGCTTGGCAAAATCGCCGGGAAACTCGATGCCGGCAACGCGTTGGGCGGCGGCGCCGGCGGCATGGCGAGCCCCGCCAACATCGGCCAGGCAAGCGTCTCCACCATGCAGGCCTTCCTCGGCTCGCGCATCCTCCATTACAAGAGCGCGAACTACAACACCATGGGGGACGAACTTGTTAACACCGATCCGAAGGACGGCAAGATCCGCTGGAAGGTCAAACTCAAGGGGGATCTCGCCAAGCTGGGGGGCCATCTCGCCGCCGCCCCCGCCGCCGCCGGCGGCCAGCTTTTCGTCAGCACGGTCGAGGGAGAGATCCTGCTGGTTGATCCGGAAAAGGGCGAAGTGACCAGAACCCACAAGGTCGGCTCCGAGGTCCGCTCCCAGCCCGCCATCGAAAATGGCCGAATCTACGTCGGCACGCAAGATGGAAAGGTCGTCTGCATCAACACGGGCGACGCCCGCTTCACGGGCTGGGCTACCTGGGGTGCCAATATGGCCCATACCAACATCGTCGAGACGGCCAAGAAGTGATGATCCAGCACTCGTTTAGCGTTCGGATCGCGCCCCACGAACGCTAAATAGGGTTCGAAAAAAAACTTCCCTATTTAGTGGCCTTCGATTTTTGTAGGGTGGGTCGAGCGTACTCGCGAGGCCCACCACGCGTTTCCAAGGTATGGTGGGCCTCGCGAGTACACTCGACCCCCGTACGACGACGGACCGATGATTCGGGAAGTTATTTTCCGATCGTCACTAAACGAGGACCTGGCGGTTTATCGCCAGTCAACCCGAATTGCGTCGATGCCCCAATTTCCACGTCGGATCGGCAATCCGTCTTTTTTGATTGGGCAAGACGCGTTATTATCCGTCAACGGCGAAAGCGACTTCGTCTCTTTTCGAAGGGAATCTGCAATGCGTAAGCTCGTGTTGGCTCTGGCCGTCCTCTTCACGTTTTCCCCGCTGCTGTTCGCGCAACAGCCGCCCTGGGCCAACAAGCTGTTCGGCACTGAGACGACGCACGACTTCGGCGTCGTTGCCCGCGGCGCCCAACTCAAATACAGCTTCAAGATGACCAACATCTACAAGGAACCGCTGGAGATCACGGGCGTGAGCGTCTCTTGCACCTGCACCAGGGCCGAGGCGAGCGTCAAGGTCTTGCAACCCAACGAATCGGCAACGCTGAATGTATTCATGGACGGCACGAAGTTCAGTGGCGCCAAGACGGTTCGCGTTTTCGTTGCCGTCGGACCCAAGTTCATTTCCACCGCGACCCTGACGGTTTCCGCGAACGCCCGCGGCGACGTCACCTTCTCCCCTTCCGAGCTCGATTTCGGCAACCTCCAGCGCGGCCAAACCCCGGCCAAGACCATCGATGTCGAATATTCCGGCAGCCTGTTCGATTGGCGCGTCACCGAGATCGTCAAGAATAGCTCGGCTCCGTTCGACCTGAAAGTGGAGGAATTGCCTCGCGTCGGCAATGGATCGGGGCGCAAGGGCTACCGACTGACAGCCACGATCAAACCCGAGCCCAACACCGGCTCGTTCAAGCAAGAAGTCGTCCTGAAAACCAACGACGCGTCGGCCCCGGTCCTGACGTTCAACATCGTCGGCAACATCCAGGCCGGCCTGGCGGTTTCGCCTGGCGCGATCACGGTCAAGGAGTTGAAAGTCGGCGAATCGGAGACGAAGAAGGTGCTGGTCCGCGCCGCCCGTCCGTTTCGTGTGATCTCGGTGGACGGGCAAGGCGACGGCATTACCGTGGACATCCCCAACCGTCAGGAAACAACGCTGGTCCTCACCGTTCACATCCAGCCAACCAAGCCTGGCGATCTCCGTCGGCAATTGCTGATCCGCACCGATCTCGACAACACGGCTACCCCGCTCATGATCGAAGCTACGGTCGAACCGTGACCGCTTGCGTCTTGCGCTCGCGCGGCATAGCATATTTCCTCCCCTCTCCCTCCGGGAGAGGGGCCGGGGGTGAGGGCAGAGCCTTCAGAAGCCCCATGAAAGCCCCTCACCCCCGGCCCCTCTCCCGGAGGGAGAGGGGAGGAAACCTTCAGCCTAATCGCAATCACGGCCATTCATCCGAATAATACCCTCTCAATTCCGTCAAGATTGCGATAATCGCCGATAACCAGGTCGGCCCCGGCGCGCAGCAGGCGCTCGCGCTTCCAGGCGTGGATGCCGCGCCGATTGAATTCGTCGTTGGCGACGGCGACCGCGGTGCCGCCCACGCGCTTCACTTCTTCGATCTCGACATATCCATCGCCGAAGCCGAGCAATTCTTCGCCGCGGAGATGGTTCTCGCGCAGGATGCGTTCGATGACCATTTTTTTGGAGAAATTCTGATAATCATCGAGCGCGCCGTAGATATGCGAGCCAAAGAATGGGGTCAAGCCGAGCAGGTCGGCTTCCTTGCGGACGAAAGCGACATCGGTGCCGCTGGCGAGATAAAGGGTGAGTCCGCGTGCTTGAAGGCGCTTCAGGATGGCATGGCTGCCGGGGACGGTCCAGTCGTCGGGGGTAGCCGTGGCGTTGGCGAGGGCGTCGAGCCGGCCCTGAATGCGGCGCATCAGGCGGGCGTGATATTCGTGCTTGTAGGCCAGCGGCTCGAGCGGTTCGCCGCCGCGTTTCTTCACTTCGTCGGCAAGATGGATCATCTGATAGATCGTCTGCTTGCCGTTGAGCCGCATGACGAATTCCTCGACGCACGCGGTCAAGGCCAGGTCGTCTTCGGCAGTTCCGGTTGTCCGCAAGACTTCCACCATCATCGGGATCATGACGGCCGGCCAGCCTTCGCGGATCAGCGAGAGCGTGCCATCGAAATCGAAGATCACGAAGCGATAACGCCCACACGGGATATCGGAACGCACGATTTCGATGTCGGTCACGAAAGCCTCACGGAACGGGCTCGGGCATGTTAATGTCGTTATTGTCCGCACGGTCCGAACCTTGGCAACGGCGAATTTGGGCAATCCAGTCAAATTGATCGCGAGTTGCCGGCAAAAACGTGCTTGAATTGTGCAAGCCCCAGGATCATCGTTGCGATTCCTGGGTCCGACCCATATCCATCAGCCGGCTCACCACTATGCGCGTCACCCAATACCTCGCGGATCAACAAGTCGCCTTTGAAGAAATGGTCCATCCGCCGGCGTACACCTCGCAAAAGCTGGCGCGGTCCCTGCACCTTTCCGGCCGGCAAGTCGTCAAGAGCGTCTTGCTCAAAGGGCCCGGCGGCTTTTTCATCGCGGTCTTGCCGGCGGCGCAACGCATCGAACTGTCGCGGCTCAGCGCGGAGATGGGCGCGTGTCGGTTGGCGATCGAAGATGAACTCCACGAGCGCCTGGGCGACTGCGAGTGGGGAGCGATGATGCCATTCGGCCGGCTGTACGGCATGGCGTCGATCCTGGAAGCATCGATCCCACTCGACACCACAATCGTCTTCGAGGCGCAGCGCCACGCCGTCGCCATCAAAATGCAGTGCGGCGATTACGTGCGTCTGGAGCGCCCCAGCCGGCTGCATTTCGCCATGCCCCCGTTTAGCGTCCGCCGCGCCCCGACGGATCGCTGAATTCCGAGCTTTTGCCGGCATAGCCGTATAATGAATCTCGTGATAGCAGATTCTCGTTCCCACGCTTCGCGTGGGAACGCACTGCTTCGCGACACTCTTGCGTCGCGGACACGATGCCTGCACCGATCATATTGCATGTTGCATGCCAGGTACGTGTTAATGAAAAGGCTGTTTTCCTCTAGGCGCTCAGGTCGCGACGCAGGAGCGTCGCGAAGCAGACCGTTCCCACGCGGAGCGTGGGAACGAGCCAATGGTGTCACCAGATTCATTTCGGTCGAACATGCTGCCGACGCCATTTGAAAACGCTCTGGTGCTGACGGGACCGACCGGCTCCGGAAAAACCAAGTTTGGCATCGAGATGGCGCAACACCTCGACGCCGAAATCATCTCGATGGACTCGATGGCGCTTTATCGCGGCATGGAGATCGGCACGGCCAAGCCGACCGTTGCCGAGCGCGCGGCCGTGGCACATCATCTGATCGATGTGCGCGATCCGTGGGAAGGGGCCAGCGTCGCTTGGTGGCTTGATGAAGCCCGGCGCCTGGTCCGGGAAATCGAGGCGCGTGGCAAGCGGATTCTCTTCGTCGGCGGCACCCCGCTTTATCTGAAGGCGCTGCTTTGCGGTCTGTTTGACGGCCCCCCCGCCGACGCCGATATCCGCCGACGCCTCGCCGACGAAGCACGCGCTGCAGGACCGGCGGAATTGCACCACCGCCTGCAAGCGGTCGATCCGGTCAGCGCCGAGCGCATCCATGTCAACGACATCCGCCGGATGATCCGCGCCCTGGAAGTTCACGAGTTAACGGGCAAGCCGATGAGCGCCTGGCAAACACAATGGGGAACAGCAGACAGCAGACAGCAGACAGCAGACAGCGAATCGTCCTCACCGCCTGCTGCCTGCTGCCTGCTGCCTGCTGTTCTCTGGCTCGATTTGCCTCGGCAGGAGCTTTATGAGCGCATCAATCGCCGCGTGGAAGAAATGTTCGCCGCCGGGCTGGTGGACGAGGTGGCCCGACTGCGAGCGATGGACCGCCCTTTGAGCTTGGAAGCGAGCCAGGCCCTCGGCTACAAGGAAATTCACGATCTGCTGGATGGAACGATCACACTCAGTGAAGCGATTGTGCGGGTGCAGACGCGCAGTCGCAATTTCGCCCGTCGGCAAATCACCTGGTTTCGCCACATGCCCCTATGCCGACCCGCTACTATGGAATTGACACGGAGCCTTTGGCAACAGAGAATGAACGGGTAGGACGCAACATCGTTGTTGGCAAATCCACGGGACGCTAGATCCATGACTCGATCGTCAGTGACGTTTCAGGTGCTGGAAGGAATCGATCGCGGCCGCGTTTACCGCGACATCGCCATCCCCGTGTCCATCGGCCGGGAGGAAGGCAACTCCCTGCGCCTCAACGACGAGCGCGTGAGCCGATTCCATGCCAAGGTTCAGGTGGATGGCGACGATTACATCCTCACCGACCTGGAAAGCACCAACGGCACGCGCGTCAATGGCACGGCGATTCAGATTCGCCGCCTGCGCATCGGCGATCGCGTCGGCGTCGGCCGCTCGCTGCTCCTATTCGGCTCCAACGAGGAGATCGCCGCCCGCATGGCCAGCCTCGCCGGTGTCGGCCATTCGCCGGCTACCTTCGGCAGCACCCGCGAAGTAGAGCTTGCCGACGAGCCCGGCGGCGACAGGCAAACCCTGGCAGGCCAGCTCGATCTCAATCTCGATTTCGACGTCAATCCCGCCGAGCCTGCCCGTGTCACCAACGACGCGCTCTTCATCGGCAACAAGGCCCTGCCCCCGCTCCCCTTGAAAATGACTCCCTCACAAGCGGCCCGACTCGCCGAGATTCTCGACTTCCTCCACCAGGGCCTGACGCAGGCCACCGACCGTCTCCAGGCCAAGGACGACGGTTCACAGATCACTCTCGAATATGCCGACTGGCAGCGTGTCCTTGCCGTGCAAATGCTGCTGGCGCGCTATCTCCGCCTCGTCGCCGACCCGCCGGAAACGGAATCCTAGAATGCGGGGCCAGGGTCAGGCCAGAATCTCTCGAATCACGTTGCCCGCCACATCGGTCAGGCGGAAATCGCGTCCCTGGTACCGATAGGTCAAGCGCGTGTGTTCCAGGCCCAAGAGGTGCAGGATCGTCGCTTGCAGATCGTGCGGATGGACCGGATTTTCGCCGACGTCGAAGCCGAGCTCGTCGGAGGTGCCGTAGGTCGATGCCGGGCTTGAAGCCGCCGCCGCAGGCGAAAATCGTGAACGAGAACGGATGATGATCGCGGCCCAGGTTCGCGCTGTTGGCGGTGCGGCCTTCGCGGAACGGGCTGCGGCCAAACTCGCCGGAGCAGATGACGATGGTTTCGTCCAACAGGCCGCGATGCTTCAGATCGCGAATGAGGGCGGTGATGGCCCGATCCATCGTGCGGCACTTGATCGGCAGGCCGGTGCTTGATGTCTTCGCCGGGGTTGGTGCCGTGGAAGTCCCAGCCCCAGTCGTGAAGCTGCACGAAGCGGACGCCGCGCTCGATCAGGCGGCGGGCGAGCAAGCAATTGTTCGCGAAGCTGGCGGCGCCGGGCTGGGCGCCATAATCGGCAATGACACGCTGCGGCTCACGCGTAATTTCCATCACTTCCGGCACTGCGGTCTGCATGCGGAAGGCGAGCTCATACTGGGCAATGCGCAGTGCGCGTTTCGGGGCTGCCCAATTCGGCGGCTTGCAGTTCGTTGAGATCGCGCAGGGCATCGAGGCTCAGGCGGCGCATGCCGGTGTCCATGCCTGCTGGGTTCGACACATAAAGCACCGGATCGCCCTGGCTGCGACACTGGACGCCTTGATAGACCGAAGGGAGAAAGCCGTTGTTCCAGTCGCTGTTGCCCGCGCTGGGAAAAGTGCCGCTGGAGACGAGGGCGATGAAACCCGGCAGGTCCTGGCTTTCCGAGCCGAGGCCGTAGGTCACCCATGAGCCCATCGACGGCCGACCGAACTGCGGCGAGCCGGTGAACAGCAATAGTTCCGCAGGAGCGTGATTGAATTGCTCGGTGTGCATCGACTTGATGAAGCACAATTCGTCGGCAATCGTCGGAATGTGTTCGAGAGCGCCCGAAATCCACGCTCCCGATCGGCCATGCTGGCGGAATCGCTGCGGCGTGCCAAGCAATTTCGGCACGCCGCTGGTGAACGCGAACCGCCGCCCACGTAGGAATGACTCGGGGCAATTCTCACCGGTGTGCCGCACCAACTCCGGCTTGTAATCGAACAGATCGAGGTGCGGCGGCGACCCGGCCAGATGCAGGTAGATGACGTTCTTCGCTGTGCCGGTAAAGTGCCCGGCGCGTGGCCGCAGCGGAGTAGCCTGCTGGCCCCGGGATTCGCCGAGCAGCGCCGCCAGCGCGATGCCGCCCAGGCCGATTTGGCAGTTGCGCAGGAAGTGCCGGCGGGTGAGGTGGAGTTTTTTTTGCAGGGTGGGATTCATCGAGCCGTTCTCCAATGACATACAAAGCCCCTGTCATGTCGCGGCTCTGCAAAGTGACGCTATTGAGATTGCCCATTGGCAAGGCGGCGAACGTCTTTGACGCTGATGTCCAGCAGCTCGGCAATCTGCTTGTGCGACATGCCCTTGTCGAGCAGTTTTCTGACAAACTCCTGGTTGGTCTCTGTTTTGCCTTCGTTGCGCGCCTCCTGCCACACGCACGTCTTGCGAATATCAGTCAGCTTTGAACATCGTTCGAGCCTTTCCTCTCGCGTCAACTCGGCAAAGCCACGCCGCCAGGTCCGGCGCTTGCTTCGGCCCCTACTTCTTGGCAAGGCGCGGCACTTCCTCCACCGAAATCCTCAAAAGCTGGGCGATGTCCTTATGAGACATACCTCGGGCGATTGCCTGCGTTACCGTCGCTTTCCGTTCTTCAACCCTGCCTTCCTCCTTGCCCTCGTTGTGCGCCTCCTGCCAAACGCGCGTCTTGCGAATATCGGTTAGCTTGAACATTGTTCGAATCTCCTCTCGCGTCAGCTCGGCAAATCGCCGGATCAGCAACTCCTCGACCAATTCTACCAGCTGCATCCCTTCACTGGCATTTCCGATCAATTTATGGGTAAAACTCCCGACTTCATCGGCAGGCACCGAAATGAGCTTGAGAATTCCAAGGCCCGGCGACGGTTCGTTAGGCACGGCGAGTTCGTCCAGTAAATCCGCCGCACGCGCTTTGATTGTAGAAAATCCTCATAAGGTCCCGCCTGCTTCAAATCTTCGTTTCGCGACGGAAAGATCGCCACCGCGACCCATTCCTGCATAAACTTTGCCAAGCGCTGAAACTGCACCTCGACGAAGTTCAGCGGCAGTTTGCGCTTTTTCGGCACAAACAGACCATCAATGCGAAATGCCTTCTTCAGCTCCACCGAATCGAACCGATACGCCTTCGCCTGAGCCTCCGGCAAACCGAGAAGATCGAACAAGGTTTCCGGTAGCTGGTTGAACAGGCGATAGAAGAACGCGTCAGTTTCCATTAGCGTTTCACCAGCATCTCGTCCAGATTCAGCAGCACATTGCCGACGACGGTCCACGCCGCCATCTCCGGCGCTTGCATTCCCGCAGGCAATGGTCCGATCGGCTCCGTCGCCATCCGCTGGGCGGCTTTTGGGTTCTTCGCGTACTCGGCCAGCGCCTTTGCATGCAGCTCGATCAAGCGCTTCATTTCCGCGTCGCGTGGAGGCCGTGTAAGGCACAGGCGGAAGCCGAATTGCAGCTTCGATTCGACCTTCGCAGTTCCCTCACCCCCGGCCCCTCTCCCGGAGGGCGAGGGGTAAGCGGCCATGCGCCGGCCCAGGGCTTGGGCCGCTTCGACGTAGACGGGATCATTCAGCGTCACCAGCGCTTGCAATGGCGTGTTGGTGCGCGGCCGGCTGATCGTGCAGACATTGCGCGCCGGCGCGTCGAAAGTGGTCATCGACGGATACGGCGTTGTGCGGCGCCATTGCGTGTAGAGAGCGCGGCGATATTTGTCCTCACCGGCGCTGGTGTCCCAATCGGTCGAGCCGCCGAACGCCGCGCTTAGGCCGAGCTTGGGGCGCGGCGGGTGAACGGGCGGACCGTAGATCTTCGGGCTGAGAATTCCTCCGACAAACAGCGCTTGATCGCGGATCACCTCCGCCGACGAGCGAAAACGCGGCCCGCGCGCCAGAAAGCGATTCTCCGGATCGCGCTCCAGCAACGCCGGCGTGACGGTGGATGTTTGCCGATATGCGGCGGAGGTGACGAGCAACTTGAGCAGCTTCTTGACATCCCAGCCTAATCCCCGCTTCACTCCCGCCCCCTCTCCCCCGGTGGAGAGAGGGGAGGAGAATTCCACCGCCAGCCAGTCGAGCAGCTCCGGATGCGTTGGCAGCTTGCCGCGGATGCCGAAATCGTCGGGGGATTCCATCAGCGGCACGCCGAAGATTTGCTCCCAGTAGCGGTTGACGGCGACGCGGGCGGTGAGCGGGTTGTCCGATGCGACGAGCCAATGTGCCAGCGTCAAGCGGTTGGCGGGTTGCCCCTTCGGTAACGGATGCAAGAACGCCGGGACGCCGGGCTCGACCTGCTTGCCCTGGTCGAGGAAGTTGCCGCGTATGTGAATCTTCGTAACGCGTTTTTGCTTATCCGGCAACTCGCGCATGATCGGCGTCGGCACGCCTTTGACCGTGTCAAGCTCCTTGCGCGACGCCGCGATCCCATCGACGGTTGCCTTCAGTTCCGGCAGCGTTCGGCGATAATATTTCGTCAAATCGAGTTTCTGCGCATCATTGCGTTTCTTCGCATCGAGGGCGAGAATCTTCTTGATCGGCGGCGGCGCTTTGTCGGTTGCCTTCTTGTCAGCTTCCCATTTCGCTTGGGCCTCGTCGAACGTCGGATTGGCCGCGAGCAACTCTTTTTCGAGCTTGGCGATCGCGGCTTCCAGGTCAGCCTTGCGCTTGGCCTCCATGGGCGTGATGACGGTCAGGTTCGGGCTGTTGTCGCTCTTGTCGGAATCTTCCGTCTGGTTGAAGATCGCGTACATCCGGAAATATTCTTCCTGGCTGATCGCATCGTACTTGTGATCGTGGCACTGAGCGCACGCGGCCGTCAGCCCCATCCAGACTTGCATGGTCGTGTTGACGCGATCGACGACGGCAACGCAGCGGAACTCCTCGTCGCTGGTGCCGCCCTCGTCATTGGTGAGCGTATTGCGATGAAATGCCGTCGCCACGATTTGCTCCTGCGTGGCATTGGGGAGCATGTCGCCGGCGATCTGCTCGATGGTGAAGCGATCGAACGGCTGGTTCCTGTTGATGGCGTCGATGACCCAATCGCGGTATTTCCAGATGGTTCGGCCACTGTCGGTAGCGTAGCCGTTGGAGTCGGCATAGCGGGCGAGATCGAGCCAAACATGGGCCCAGCGCTCGCCATACGCGGGCATGGCGAGCAAGCGATCGACGTATTTCTCGTAGGCGTCCGGGCTGATGTCGTTGACGAAGCGATCGGCCATCGCAATGGTCGGCGGCAGCCCGATCAGGTCGATGGCGAGCCGGCGGGCGAGCGTGTAGCGATCGGCTTCCGGAGATGGCTTGAGCCTCTCCGCTTCCATGCGGGCCAGCAGGAATTGATCGACCGGATTGCGAGCCCACGCCGCGTTCTTGACTGTGGGCAACGACGGTCGTTTCGGGACAACAAACGCCCAGTGCCGTTGGTACTCAGCGCCTTCGTCGATCCAGCGCTTGAGCAGTGATTTTTCCGCCTCAGTCAACTTCGTCTTGGCGTTTCGCGGCGGCATGCGTTCGGTGTCATCGGCAGAAAAGATGCGGACGATCAACTCGCTCTCATTCGACTTGCCCGGCACCACGGCGAAATGGCCGCTCTTGAGCTTGCGCGTCGCAGTCTCGAAGACATCGAGCCTCAAGCCCGCCTTGAGCGTCTTGGCGTCCGGCCCGTGGCAGGTGAAGCAATGGGTCGCCAGGATCGGCAACACGTCGCGCGCGAACTGGACCTTGCTGGCGGGTTGGGCATGGGCCGACGGAACGCAAAGAGCGAACGCCGCGAGTAATGGCAAGCGCGATTTCATGGCGGGATCCTGCAAAGATGATCGGGGCGGGAAGGAGATAAAGTTGAGTATAAGGGAACGTGGCACCGATACAAAACGAATTTCCGCATGTTTGGTGTACGGAAATACGAGAAAGCCGCGGACCGCCTATTGCCGGGTTTGCCGCAACCCATTGCGAAAAAATCTCTTGCGTCGCTCTAGGCAATTGCACCTAGCTGGGACCCGGATCGAAAATGCGCTCAACCAGGGGCCCCTGGGCGGTGGTGGTGGGTCAGTGAGAGCATTTCGCTAACATGAGACGTGTAAGGCAGTTGGTTGCGTATTTGGCCAGTAAGTAAGCGCATTTTTGCATGTTTCTCGCGATCAGCGCTTGGCAGCGTGAGCAGGCGTGAATCAATCCCCCTGGCATTTGAATTTCAACTTCAGGCTCTGCGGCGGCAATTTCTTCGCCTTCAGATCGAGATCAAACGGCCGCAGCGGGGTGTTGCCCGCCACATCTTCCAGGTCGCCGTTGATTTCCAGGTGATATTGCCCTTCGGGCCAACCGTTCTTGGCGATGTAGGTCCATTCCTTTTCGTGCTTGCCGATCTCGAATTCGCCTTCCACGCGTTTGCCCTTGGCGTCAGTGACGGTGATGAATCGCTGGAGTGAACGATAATCAATGCTCTTGGGAATGGTGACGATCAGGCGCTCGCCGCTGCCGGCGCACGGCGGCAACAAACTCCATTGTCTCAGCTCGATCCGGTTGCGGTCTTCGGCAGTGGTGCGGAATTTCTTGACCAAGTCCTTGCCGATCTTGTTGCCATCGGTGTCGCTCAGTTCGCCACGGACAACGAGGGAATATGCGCGCTTCTCGAACAGGACGGGGCCCAAAAGTTCGCGCAGCTCGACGCCCCACTTGATGCGGCCCGGATGGATGTAGAGGATCAGGCAATTGTTCGCTTCGTCCCAGATTTCGTCGAGCAGCCAGGGATCGTGAATTTCCTTGCCCTTGTCATCGACGAGTGCGATCTGCTTGAAGAGACCCTTGCCGCCGCGCATCGGGCGGTCGAAATAGATGTAGAAACGAAGCTGGTTGGCGGGGAGCACATCGGCGCTCGGATAGATTTTGACGATCTTGGGGGGCGCCTTGGCGGCGGCCTTGGGCATCTGATAATCGAGCGTCACGGTCTTTTCGCGCGGCGCCCCTTTCCCCGGAGGAAACGGGAGTTTGAGACTGGCCCGATAGGTCTGTCCCGCGTCAAGCGGGAAGCGCGGCGTGAAGATCAACTCATTCTCTTTGCGTTCGTATTTGCCGATCATCGCGGGACCGGGGTTCTTGGTGTCCTCGGCAATGAGCGCGACGATCAGGACTGCCTCGCCTTGTTCTTGCGTGAGCCGGCCCATCGGCAGCCTGGCGGCGACCCCCGCGGGAAGCTGGGCGACGATTTCACGCGATTCTTGGAAGCGCAATGGCTCCGCTGGTTGGGCGAGCAGACTGAGAGTGAGGTAGAGAAACGGGGTCATGGTTTTTTCCTCGATCAGCGCCGTATTTTGCACGTTGGCAGCGCCTTTTGTAATTCCGCGACACCCGCGTCCGTAACCTTCGTGCTGTTGATGTACAGTTCCTGCAGGCTGTTGAGAACTGCAAGTTCCTTCAACCCCGCGTCCGTGATCTGCGTGCCGTCGAGGTTAAGGAGCTTCAGACTCTTGATCCTGGCAAGCTCCTTCAGGCCTACGTCTGTCACGCGCGTGCGGATGAGCCAGAGGGACTGCAAGCTCTTGAGCCCCGTCAATTCCTTCAGCCCGGCGTCCCCCACCTTCGTTAAAGTGAGATCCAGGCTTTGCAAGGACTTGAGACCTGCAAGTTGCTTCAGGCCCGCGTCCGTCACCTTCGTGCTGCCGAGGCCCAGCGTCTGCAAGCCCTGGAGATTTGCAAGTTCCTTCAGCCCGGCGTCCCCTACCTTCGTCAACCCGAGATCCAGGATTCGCAAGCTCTTTAGACCTGCGAGTTCTTTCAGCCCCACGTCCGTTATCTTCGTGAAGGTGAGTTGCAGGTGCTGGATGTTCGCCAGACCTGCAAGTTGCTTCAGCCCGCGTCCGTCAACTGCGTGCCGTAAAGGACCAGGATCTCAAGTTTCTTGAGCTCAGCAAGTTCCTTCAGCCCCGCGTCCGTCACCTTCGTTCCGCGGAGGTCCAGGAAATGCAGGTTCTTCAGATCCACTAGTTCTTTCAGCCCCGCGTCCGACACCTTCGTTTCGTGGAGGTCCAGGCGGCGCAAATTCTTGAGACCTGCAAGCCCCCTCAGTGCGGCGTCCGTCGCCCCCGTGAGGCTGAGATCCACACCGGTGATGGGTTTGCCTTTTGCCCGATCGTCACGTTCGATAGATCCTCCAAGGGCCTTGGCCGCTTTCTCCACCTTCGCATCATGTTCGCCCGCCGACAGTCGGCCGGTCAAGAGCAGCACTACGGCAAACACCAGGAGCAACCCATTTGCGGAAACTAGGCGGTCTTTCTGGTTCATGGATCCCCGTTCTCCTTCTTGGGACTTCTCATCGGGCGTCGGCTGTTCATGGCTTACCTTCTTCACTTGAAGCGAGTCCATTCCCAGTGTAATCGCGGAGCGTGCGCATAACAAGCGTCTGCCTCGGCTATTCGGCTATCTCGGCTATTTTCTTGCGTCAGATTTCGCACGCGGGACCTTGCGCCGCGCACTGTACAACCATCGGCCCGTTTCGCTCTTGCGGCGAAAGAGAGTTCCGTCCACGGTCAAATCGAGCAAGGGGGTGAAAAGCTCGGCGAAATCAACCGAACGCCCGTCGGCGGCGAGTGCGGCCCGGATTGCGTCGATATCTTGCTCATCCGCGAAGAAACCATCGTCGATCAATTTCCCGAGCCTGAGCCGAGCCGCCCCTTCCTTGTCATGGAGCGCGGATGCCGCCGCGAGTGAGTCCTGCCACGGCTTGCGTTTCGGCGGCGTCTGATTTGGCGGCGCTGGTTTCTCGGGGATCATTGCCTGTTGCCAGCGCACGCTCGGCACGATTTTCTCGAGGGCGTACGCGGTCGCTTGCCGGGTTTCCGCATCGCCGACCTTGAACAGCGCGAATAGGGAATGCCAAAGCGAAACCAGCCATAAGGCGGCAGCGCCGATGAGAACGCGACAGGTGGTGACAAACCTGAACATAGCGCACCTGGAGAAGATTCGGCCTGTTCTCCAGCGTTATGTCCTCGGTATCCCTACGAACGCCGAACCGGCGAAGTTCGAATGTTGCGACACCTCACGCGGGGTAGGCGTCAGCACAGTAGGTGGATTCTCGCCTATGCGGCCATTTGGGGGTTGACGTTGCTTGGCTTGGGTACGTGAGACCAGAAGGCGTCCCATTGGTCCGGGGCGCTGCAGAACAGCGCACGCAGATGGCAAACCGCGTCCGAGCCTTCTTCGCTCCAACGCATGCCTCCCATGCTCAGACGCTGATTCACGACGGTCTTGCAGGCCGACTCCACGGCGCCGGTGCCGATTTGCCAACCCTTGCGCAAGTACGTCGGGTAATCCATGCGGGCCGAGTGGTTGCCTAGGTAACTCAGAACTTTGTCGTATTCTGCCTGGGCGAGTTCGCACATCGCCGCCCGGTCCAACAAGGCCAGCTCCGCCAACAACGCGGCACCGCCTTCATGCTTGAGCTTGTGGCACCATGTCGCCGCCAACGCTTCCCCCGCCTTGCCGGCGCGATACGCCTTGGCGAAGTTGTTCACGTATTCGCTGGTGTGGCGGAAATCCACAATCTTCACCGCCCGCGGGAAATTCACGTCGATGAAATGCTCCAGACCCTGGCCCGCATCCGTCAGTGCGATCCAGCGGTCGGCCGCATCCATGCCCACCTGGGCGCCTTGCCCACGCATCAGCGGCCCCAACTCCTCCAGCGTGTAATGCCCCGCCAGGTAACGCACCCCTTCGCACGGCTTACAGATGTCCTCGTCGTCCACGGCACGCGGCTGCGGATTGAAGATCATGCCCACGTCCACCATCCGCCCGTCCGCTTTGGCCCCGTCAGGGCCTTGCATCATGATTCCCGTCGCATCCAGGGCGACATACGCGCCACGTCTTCCCCTCCACATCAGGGTTCCACTGGAACGGCTTCTTCGGCCCGAACACCTCGCCTTGTTCCAACCACGTGCCGGCGCGCTCGCCCGCTCGTTCGGTGGTGCGTTCCACGGTCGATTCACTCAAGGACAGCCCGGCGCTTTTGGCCATCACCTGATTGGCCGCCTTGCTGAAGCTGTTGGTGACGCCATGCAACGACACGATCTCTTGCGCCGCCGGCGTCAAGCGTTCCGGCGATAACCGCAGCATTTCGTCCCACGGCCAAGTCCCTTGATGGCAGTGCTTGCAATGGTAATACGGCCGCGACAAGTTCATGTCGCCGACCAGGCTTTTGATCTCCTTGGGGCGATAACCGACAAAACGGGCCGATTCGCGGCAGTGCGGGCAACTCATGCTCGACCCTTGGTACCCCCTTTTTTCCGCTCATTCAGAGCGGTCTCAATGGCGTGGGCGGCGATCTTGTGCGCTCGAGCGCGAATTTCGAATTCGGTGGCGCCGAGCAATTGTGCATCGGGCTTGGAGGCCATGATGCGTGCCATGTTCAGAGCTTCTTCTTGAAATCCTTTGCTGATGATCGCGGCGATGCGTTGCGCTTGGGCTTCTTGTTCGGCAGAGAGAGTGAGATCAATCATGGTAGTGGTCCTTATGCAAGAGCTAAAAACGCCGGCCCGCAGCCAGCTGGCCATAGCGTATGCATTTCCCACCTACTTTTCAGCTGCTCACCCCCTCACGCGCCAGTCGGCGATCGCCACTTGTCACTGGCAACTCAGTGGGGTAGGCTAATCTGACGGAGCTGACCTATCGCGTGCCGTTGCCAGGGTAGCCGTCCGCGCTCAAACCCCGTCTGTTGGGGCCCATCATGATTTATGAAGCGACCTCGTTTGAATGCTCGCGCATCGCTCAGGATCTGCAAATTCGCAAGGTGCAGGTAGAGAATGTGGTGCAACTCTTCAATGAAGGCAACACCGTCCCCTTCATCACGCGCTATCGCAAAGAACGCACCGGCGGCCTCAACGAGGACGCGATTCGCCAGATCCAGGCCCGCCTCAATTTCCTCAAGCATCTCAGTGAGCGCAAGCAGACCATCTTGCGCAGCATCGAAAATCAGGGCAAGCTGACTGACGAGTTGCGCCGCGAAATCTTCAATGCCCAGACGATCCTGCGGCTCGAAGATCTTTATCTGCCGTTCAAGCCGAAAAGGAAGAGCCTGGCGGCCGGCGCCCGCGAGAAGGGGCTTGAGCCGCTCGCGCTGGCGATCTGGCACAGCGACCCGGCGGTTGCCAATCTCGCCGAATTGTTGCCCTCGCTGGTCAATCCGGAAAAGCAGCTCAACACGATCGAGGAAGTGCAGACCGGCGTCAAGCACATCCTGGCGGAAATGATCAACGAGACGGCGGAAGTGCGCGCCCAGGTCCGGCGCGTGCTCTGGAAGACGGCAGCGGTGTCGGCGGTGCGCAACGAGAAGGCCCCGGAAGGCAAGGGAAACGAATTCAAGCCGTACTTTCAATTCAAGGAGGCGGCCGCGGAGATCAGGCCCCACCGCATCCTGGCGCTCAACCGCGGCGAGAAAGAGGGCTTCCTGAAGGTGAAGCTCGAATGGCCCGTTGAGATCGTCCAGCAAACGGCGGCGACGGCATTGGCGGAACAATTGCTGAAGGTTGCCGGAGCGCCGGCGCCGGCCGCGCCGCCGCAACCCCAGCCGGAACCGCCGGTAGCCCCGCCGTCCGAGATGCCCGCCCCTCCGCCGACGTCCGAGACGCCGCCCGCCGAGCCGCCGAGCACGCCGCCGCCGGCCCCGCCGGAGACGCCGCCGATCGAGACACCCCCAAACGATCCCGCGCCGGCGCCGCCGGAGATGCCGACCACGCCCCCCTCGCCCGCCGGCATGCCGCCCCAGGCGGCCCCGATGGTGGAAAGCCTCTCGACCGAAGTGAAACCGGAGCTTACGGGGGACCTGCTCGCGGAAGGAGCGTCATTCCGCTCGCCGCACACCGCCTTCCTGAAGACCTGCCTGAACGACGCGCTCGATCGGCTCATGCTGCCGAGCCTCGAGCGGGAAATTCGCACGGAGTTAACCGATGAGGCGGAGTTGCACGCGGTGAAGGTGTTTGCCCATAACATTCAGAGCCTGTTGATGCAGCCGCCGCTGATTGGCCGACGCGTGCTGGCAATCGATCCGGGTTTCCGTACCGGTTGCAAGCTGGCGGCCCTCGACGAGTTCGGCAATCTGCTCGATCACACCGTCATCTTCCCGCACGGCGGCGGCCCGGGCGGTCCCAGGAAGAAGGAAAAGAAAACGGCACCAACCGTTCCAGGCCCGGGTTTGAGTGAGACAGCGCCGGCGGCAGCCGAGCCTGCCCCCGTACCGGAAGGTCCCACCGCCGCACCGCCGATGCCGGAAGCCCCGGTCCCAGTAGAAACGGCTGCCGCCCCGGCGCCGACTACATCCGAATCGGCAGCCACCGTCACCGATGCACTTGTCGCCGCGCCGCCGACGCCTGAAACCCATGCCGCGTCCCCCGAACCGGTTGCCCCCGCGGTGGACAAGCGCGCCGAAGCTACGGCCAAGCTCGTCGAATTCGCACAGAAGCACAATCTCAACATCATCGCCATCGGCAACGGCACTGCGTGCCGTGAAACCGAGGAAATCGTTTCCGAGATTATCGCATCGAGCCTGAGCGAACTGGCGTATGTTATCGTCTCGGAAGCCGGTGCATCGGTCTATTCGGTCAGCCCAATCGCCAAGGACGAATTCCCAACGCATGACCCCACGGTGCGCTCCGGCGCCTCGATCGGCAGACGCCTGCAAGATCCTTTGAGCGAACTGGTCAAGATCGATCCGCAAAGCCTCGGCGTCGGTCTCTACCAGCACGACATGGGCCGCAAGGAGCTCAAGGAGGCGCTCGAAGGCGTGGTCGAGTCGTGCGTCAATCAGGTGGGCGTCGATGTCAACACCGCCAGCCTCCCGCTGCTGCGCTATGTCTCCGGCCTGAATCAAATGGTGGCCCGCGAGATCGTCGAGTACCGCAAGAATCAAGGTCCATTCACGAGCCGTGAGCAGTTGCTGGCGGTGAGCGGTATGGGGCCGGGACGATACACGCAGGCGGCAGGGTTCCTCAAAATTCCGACCGGGCCAAATCCGTTTGACCGAACGTGGATTCATCCGGAAAGTTACCCCATCGCCGAAAAGGTAGTGGTCGAGCTTGGTTTCACGCCGAGCGTGCTGGACGACAAGGCCGCGCATCCGGCGTTTCGCGCCAAGCTGAACGAAGTCGATGTCGAGGCGCTGGCGCGCACGCTGGAGGTGGGGCTGCCGACGCTGGACGACATTTTCCATGCGTTGGCCAAGCCGGGGCGGGACCCGCGCGAGGAATTGCCGCCGCCGATTTTCAAGAAGGGAGTTTTGAAGCTCGAGGATTTGCAGGCGGGCATGGAACTGAAGGGGACGGTGCTGAACGTGGTCGATTTCGGGGCCTTCGTCGATGTCGGCTTGAAAGAAAGCGGCCTGGTGCACATCAGCCAGATGGCGAACAAGTACATCAAAAGTCCCTATGAGGTGGTGTCGGTGAACGACATCGTGACCGTGTGGGTTCTCAAGATCGACAAGGAAGCGAACCACGTGTCGCTGACGATGATCAAGCCGGGCAGCGAGCGAGGGCACGCGGAGCGTGGGCAGCGGCCGCCGCGTCGAGAAGGGGACCGGCCGCCGCAAGACCGCGGGCAGCGACCTCCGCCGCGCGACCGAGGCCCCGGTGGGCCGCAGCGCGAAGGCCAGGGGCAGCGCGACCATCATGGGGCACGGCCGCCGCAGCGCCGGAGCGGCCCGCCGCCGCGCCAGAATCAGGGCGCTCCGCCGCGCCGGGAAGACCGTCCGGCGCCGGCGCCGCCGCCTCCACCGCTGCCGCGCAAGCCGCGCCGCGAGGCGCCGAAGCCGAAATTGACCCAGGCGGCCATGGAAGGCAAGGCGCCGCTGCGCACTTTGAGCGAATTGGCCGCGTTCTTCGCCGCCAAGGAGGAGAAGGACAAGCCGGCGCCGCCACCACCGCCCGTGGAGGAGACGCAGGAAGCGCCGCCTTCCGTGGAGCAGAAACAGAAAGCGCCGCCGCCGCCACCTGACGGGGCACCGAGTCCGCCGGAGGCAAGCGGTGGGGAACCGCCGTCGGCGTGACACGCGTGGATTGTTCAGGCTGTGATCCATTATGTGCCTTTTTTTGGCGATGCTCGAAGTCAGGAACAACAACCTGGTCTTTGCGCTTCCGGAGGGGTAACCGCGCCGCGGAGTTGTGCATTCATTTCCGCCGCGGCGATGGCACCGAGGAACCTGTCCCCATCGTCAGCCTGCACAATGACGATGGCTTCATCCGGCATCGGCGGCGCCGAGCAATATTTATTCCGCCCGTGCGGCGACATCAACGTCGACGCCTTCGTCAATGCCACGGACAATTTACACTTCTAGGCAGCCTTGACGACCTACAATGCGGTCTTCGATTACAACGACGACGGCGCCGTCAACGCCGCCGACAATTTGCAGTTCAAGAACGATCTGCTCGTGAACGTCAGCGGCTTCACGGCAACGATTTAGAATGCCGTCATCTCACGCAAAGGCGCAAAGAAAGGCGAGGGGAGGGTTTGGCGATTCCAGGCAATGCCCTGCCAGTTCTCCCACTTTGCGCCTTGGCGGCTTTGGGTGAGCTTATTGTTTGATTGACCTCGACCGCCGCCTGCGTGTTTTCGTAAGATGCCGGCGATATTCATGGTTTCGGTCAAGGAGGACCAGGCATGGCTGAGGAAAAAGAAGGCGTCAAGGGGACCGTCAAGAGCTGGATCAAGGGGCTGATGGGGAGCTTCGTCGGCCTGGCATCCGGGGCTGCCCTGATGTATCTGACCCCGCTCGTCAACAATGCGATCAAGCCGACCAAGCCTGTCTCCAATTTCGCCGCCCAGGCCGTCGGGCTCAATGTCAACTTCAACAACCGCTCCACCGGCGCCGCTCAGGGATGGTGGGATTTCGGCGACGGCTCCGCGTCGAACCCTTCGATCCCAAGCTCGAAAGCGTTGCCCACGCTTACGCCAAGGCCGGCTCTTACACCGTCACGCTGAAGTTGCAAAATCTGATTGGCGATGGAGACGAACGCACCGCCACCATATCTCTCGACGGCGAAACGGCCCCGCCCAAGGTCGATCTGACCGGCTTCAAGCTGGAACCTGCTGTGCCGGGTCAATCGGCCCTTTATCGTCTCCAGGCGGACGTCGCCGGCGCCAGCCATTGCATCCTCTGCGCCGGGGACAATCGCCCCCTGGAAATCATTGACGAGCCGGGCCACATCGACCGCATCATCACTTTCGACAGCGCCGGCAAATATACATTTCGCTTAGCCGCGGTGAACGGCAAGCAAGTGATGGAGAAAACCCAGGATATCCAGGTCGGCGCCAGCGAACAGGGTGCTTTGCTCGCGAAGCTGAAGGTCAGTTATGAAGCCGTGCGAGTCTGGCATTACACCAAGACCGTGCATATCCACGTCGGCTGGATGGCGGACTTGCAGGATGCCGTTTCCGCCTTCCGCAAGGAACGGCCGATCGACGCGGATTGCACGATTGTCGACCTGGAGGTGGTCAACAAGAATGATGCGAAGGCGCCGCGCAAGCTCGATTGCAAGCCGTCGCCGGACAAAAAGAAGATTGTTCTGACCGGCGAGCTGGTGCGTCCGACCGGCCTGTTGACCAAGAAGCAGACGGCGCCGTCGTGGCTGGCGGAGGTGAAGGCAACCGTGGAACGCCGATCGCAGCCGGAATCGGTCCATCGCGATGACGTGACGATGGCGGTTGCCGCGGATCGGACGGTCAAGGTTCCACTGCAAACGCTCGGCGACCACTGGGAGCTCATTCGGGCGAATGTGACGCTGGAATTATGGGAGAACGGCCGCATGATCTGGTCGGGCGAACCGCCGGTGGCCAATACGTCGGTGAGCTTGAAGAGCGGGCCGGCGACGCTGAGCGCGGCCCGGCAAAGCGACAACGTGCTCGTGACGATCACGCCGACGGCCAATGTCCCGGCCATCCCGGTGGTGCTGCCGAGGCCCACGCCGGTTGAGCTTCCGCCGCTGCCATTGGTCGCGATTCCGCCGGTTGCCGTGGTGCTGCCGAGGCCCGACCCCGTGACGCCGGTGGGGCCGAGGCCGATCACGCTTCGGATCGACTTTGATCCGCGTCGGCCCTTTGCGTCGGCGACGATTTTTCCGTAGAAGCGTGGAAGGCGCCAGGTCGTCCAGGCTCCGCGATCCTTTTTAAGGGAGGTAGTTGAACTGCAAATCCGGCAAAACGCGGCCTAGCTTTCGAACCTGCTCAACCACGGTGAACAACTTTGCTACGAAATCCGGACGTGGAGCCAGGCTTTCTAGCCTGGCCTTCCCAGATTCCAAGCTGGACAGGCTGGAACGCCTGTCCCCACGCACAGCGGGCGAGGCATTTTCGGCGTTTAACGGACGTCGGCATTCCGCGATTGAACATCGAATTATCGATGGCTTCGCCATCGTCGCGCTGACGAAATGCTCTTCGGATTCCGAACTTCTTCTTACAGCTACTGCCGCTTGATCAAATCGGCCGTGACGCGTTGATATTCCGCTTGCTCGGCGGGATGCAATTGCTGCGGCGTCAGGCCCATTTCGTTGGCTTGCCGCAGATACGCCAACGCCAGGTTCGCATTGCGTGAGCGCTCGTGGGCCCGGCTCAGGTGGAACAGACGCATTGGCGTCGGGGCTTCGTTGACGACGCGTTCCAGATCGCGCAGGGCGGGCTCGAGATTGCCCAGGTTGACCTGCGCGACCGCGCGTGTGTCGAGCAATTCCGGACGCAGCCCGAATTTCTCAATGGCGCGGTTGACCAGCGTTAAGGCCTCCGCGGCCTGGTCGGGCCGATGGGCGAGCAGCCAGGCGAGATTGTTCAGGGCGACCAGATTGCCGGCGTCCTCCTTGAGGACGGCCCGGCACAGCTTTTCCACCTCTTCGTACTTCCCCTGCATCTCCATCAGTTCGGCAAGCTGCATGCGCAGCGGAATGTCCTTGGGTTCCTTCTCCAGAGCGGCCCGCAAACCGGTCTCGAGTCGGACACGCTCCTTCTGCCATTGGGCGAACTTGGTCGGCTGGGCCTCGCTGGGCTTGTTGGCGTGGATAATGGCGACAGCGGCGCCGTCGGCCTCGACGCGGAGCTTCTCAATCTTGCGGACTTCCTCGCACAGGTCGAGCGCCTCCTGAAAATTGCCGAGCCGGCCGTGCATGTGGGCGACGAGCAGCTTGCGGACCGGCAATGCTTCCGGCTGCTTGGCATAGTCGCTCAGGAGGATCGTCGCTTGAGCGCCCAGGCCACGCATTTCCAGCAGCTTGGCGCGCAACTCGATGGAGCCGAATCCGCCCGCCGTCACCTTGCGTTCGCGCTCGACGGCTTCCAGACGGGCGATGAATTGCTCCGCATCATTGAATTCCTTTTGCTGAATGTGCTCCCGGGCCGCATATCCGAGATAGCGTGGATTTTTCGGCTGCTCCAGCGCAAGCGCCTTCAGCAACGAGCGAGCCTTGCGCCAGTTGGCCGCATCGGAATTCTGCTGCACCAGCAAACGTGCCAGGAAGAAGCGGTCTTCGATCGGCAAGGCATTCTTGGGCTGCAAGGCTTCCATGATCTGAATCGCCTGCCCCCGCAATTTGTGGTGATTGAGCGAGCCGAGCACCTTGGCTTGCAGGAGTTGCTCGTCGGCTGCGTCGGCGATCTTGCCATCGGGCATCAGGCCACGCTCATCGAGCGTCAGGCCGACAAGTTGCAGCGCTTCCGCGGCCTTGAGCGGGTGCTCCTGCTTGACGAGCGCCATGGTCAATCCGCGGCGAGCGGCGGCAACGTCCTCGGGGCTCACCGGCATCTGCTTCTCCACCATCTTGCGATAGAGCGCCTCCGCGGCGGCGAATCGGCCGATGCGCATGCAGAAGTCGGCCGCGCCCGTTGCACCGCCGCCGACTCCGGGTGCTTCTCGACGGCGGCCTGATGGTGATCAGCACTTTCCTTGAGATAGCCGAGCAGCTCGTAGCATTGCGCCAGCGTGACATCCTTGCGCTCGGCCGGCAGCGTCCGGGAAGCGTTATCGATCTCGGCTTTCGCTTGCGCATTCTGCCCCACGCTGATCAAATGCCGCACCAGGCCGATCCATGCTTCCGGCTGCTCGCGGCCCAGGTCCACAGCGCGGCGCAACGCCTTTTCGGCTTCGTCGGGCGCCTGGCCGTTGATCGATAGGATCTGCCCCATCCAGAGATGATCGCGATAGTTGACCGACTTGCTGGCGACAATCTGCTTGACCAGTAGCTCGGCCTTGCGGAAATCGCGGCGGTTGCACGAATGAACGATATAAAGCCGGGCGAGTTCCTCGGTAGCGCCGCTCTGCCGGTGCATCTGGGCCAGGACCTGCTCGACCTCGTCGAAGCGTTGGGCTTGCGAGAGCAGGACGAGGAGTTGCTTGGTGGCGGCGGGATCGCGGCTGCCCAGCTCGATGGCGCGGCGATAATTGGCGATCGCCTGATCGGGACGCCCCTGCAGCTCGTCAATCTCGGCGCGAAGCTGAACGATGGGATGCCAGTTGGGCCGTTGCGCCCCCGCCACGGTAAGGAGTTGGCGGGCCTGTTCGAGGGAATCGGTCTTCCCCTTGCGGGCGTGGTGGATGAGGCGCATGGCCCCGCCAAAGCTCCAGTCGATGCCGCCGGCGCCGCCTCCTTCGAGCCGCTTGATGTCGGCAAGAATGGTCCGGGCCTGGGCATCATTGTCCTGCAATAACGCTAACTCCAGCATCTGCATGCGCGTGCGCACATCCTGGGCGTGCATCGGCAGCTGCATGACGCGCTCCAGAGCGCGGGCCGAATCGCGCCAGCGCTGGGCATTGTAATGGGCTTCCGCGAGCGCCTGCCAAAGCGACGACTGCTCGTTCGACGCGAATTTAGCGATGCCGTCTTCCAGCCGTTTCATTGCGGCGGCGGTCTCGCCATCCTCGTGCTGCGACCAATAGCGAATCTGCGCTAGACGGAACTCGGCCTTGTCGGCAAAGCGCTTCTCGGCGGTTTGCATGAGTTGGCCAGCGAGCGGCGCGTCCTTCTTCTTCGCCGCGATTTCGATGAGGGCGAGCCAGGGCTCATAACTATCAGGATGCGTCTTGACGGTTTCCTGCAACAGGGCTTCGGCTTGCTTCAGATCCCCCTGAACGAATAAGAGTTCGGCACGCAGGATGGGAACGTCCATCGATTTGGGTTGCGCTTTCTCGATCTCGTCCAGTTCCTCGGCGATTTGTTTTCTTTCCTTGACGCCGGGCACATTCCCGGTCCGCAGCAGCATGCGCACGTACTCGGCACGCCGGCGGGCGGCGTCGGCCGGATCCTTGGTGCGGCCCACGAGATCCTGGTAGATTTGCAGCGCCTCGGCTGTCTGCCCCGTAGCCCAGCGGGCATTCGCCAGGCCCCGCTGGGCAACCAGCGAGGTCGGATCGGTCGCGCTGCGCGCTCGAATGCCGCTAGCTGCAGTGTCGGCTCGTCCATCTGCTCGTAGCATTGGCCGAGATTAAGATCGATCTGAAACGCGAGCTCCGGCATCCCCTTCAATGTGGGGCGAAGCATCTCGAACTCACGCGCCGCGTCGAACCATCGGCCACGCAGCATCTGTAAGCGGGCCTGCAAGTAATCGGCCGACGTCGTGTTCAATTCACGCAGCTCGCGAATCGCTTTCTCGGCTTCCTCCAGTCGGTTGTCGTCGAGCAGCAGCATGCCGAGCGTCCAGCGCAGATCGTATTGTTGATCCTTGCGGACTTTTTGCACGCCAAGCTTCAAGCGATCGATCGCCTCGGCGCGCTTGCCGTTTTGGCCGTGAATGCGCGCCAGGGCAAGATAAAGGCGAGGCTCCGCAGGATGATGCTGTAGGCCTTCTTCGAGGTATTTGAGAGCATTGCCCTTGTCGCCCTTTTCCTGGGCGTGTTGAGCGGCGAGGCTGAGAACGCCGGCGTCCTGAGGCGCGATCTTGAGAGCAGCGGCAATGAGCTCGTCAATCTCATCCGCGTGCTGCGGTTCTTGGCCGAAATCGGCTTGCCGCAACAGGCCGACGAGGCGGATAGATGCTTCGACCTTGCCGGCGTCGAGCTTGATGCACCGGCGCAGCGCATCGATGGCCGGCGTCGACTGGCCTTGCGCCTCATGCCAGCACGCCGCCAGGTAAGCCGCCTCGGCCGAAGTGGGCTGATGTTTTTCCAGGTAGGTCACATGTTCTTTGGCGAGTTCGAAGGAGCGACCCGTGATCATAAGCTGGCACAGGCGCTGCCTCAGGACGTGCCGGTCGGGATCCTTGGCCAGCACCTGCTCGATGACGAAGCGAGCGCGGGCGCAGCGCTGTGGCGTCGTCGCCACTTGCGGCTCCGACAGAATCATGCCGAGATGCTCGCGCTGATCGAGATCGTCGCGGGCGAATTCGAGATAGCGGCCCAGATATTTGGCGGCGCGGTCGAGCTTGCCGTCCTTCTCGGCCTGGCCGGCCTGCCAGAGCAGGGCATCGGCAATGTTGCCCGCCTGAAGCCGATGCAGCCCGAAAATGGCGCCGCCGAGAAGAGCAAGAATAATGACGAGAAATACGAAGAATTTGGCATTGAGCTTGCGCACGGCAGTTTTCCTTCACGCTTGGGGTCGAATCGGGTTGCCGGAAAACATGTTCGCTAGACGGAAAGCCCAGGGACCGCTGTCCCTGGGCTAGCGAGCGTTGATATTCAAGCAGTTTCCTTTTTGAAGCGGCGGCGCAGTAGGACGATCAGGGGGAGGCCGAGGCTGGCCAGGACAAGTGAAGCGGGTTCGGGAGCGCCGCTGGGAGAGGTGCTGCCGTCACCGCCACTGCCGTTGCTGCTTCCGTTGCCGCCGCTGCTGCCGGATGCCGCGCCTGGGGTGACGGTGACGATGGCTTCGATGGAGCCGGGAGCGCCGCCGGGCTGGCCGGGCGACGTGAAGCTGCCGATCTGCACGGTGTACGTGTTCCACCCCGTGTCATTGGCGCCCAGGACGATCGACGCCGAGGTTGGCGAGGTGTTGCCTGGCACGGAGGTGAACATCGTGGTTCCAGGCAGCAAGCTCTTCGTCGTGACGTTCGAAGCATTGAACAAGCCGGCGAAATTCACGACGCCGCTGGAGACCGCGCTGGAGGATGAACTGCCGGTGGACTTGATGTCGGTCAGGTTGATGGCCAGGTTGAATGGCACATTGGTGAAACTGTCGGGAGCGGAATCGGTGGCGGAGCTGTTGGTCGTCAGGCTGTACACGATGATTCCGGAGCTGCCGCTGGCGATGCCGCTGGCGCCGCTAAGAGCGATCGAGGAGAGCGGGCTGGTGCTGGCGGAGATGGGGGCCGGCGTGCTGGCCGAGTAGCCCCACGGGATGGAGTCCGCATGAGCGCCCACGCCGAATACCAGCAATGCGGCCAGGGCAGCGGCAAACGATACCGACGACTTCTTCATTTCAGGAATCCTTTCCATGCGTGCTTTGGGGGCAAATCCGAAAACCAAACCTCGAAATCCGAAACAAGTGCGCGATCCGAAGCTCGAAACCCGAATCAAATTCTCTTCCACACCAAGATGCGATGCACGGCTTGATTCGGATTCCGGATTTCGAGGTTCGGAGTTGTTCTCAGGCTTTCTTCAAGCGGCGGCGAACCATAACAATCAACGGCAGACCAAGTCCGGCAAGGACCAACGAAGTCGGCTCGGGCGTGCCGCTCGGACCACCCGTTTCGCCGCTGCCGCCGGGGCCGTTCGCCGGGGTGATGGTAACGACCGCTTCGATCGAACCGGGGGCGCCGCCGGGCTGGCCGGGGGGCGTGAAGCTGACAATTTGGATGTTGTAATTGCTCCAGCCGGTATCATTGGCGCCGAGCACTAGACTTCCGCTGATCGGCGACGTCCAGGTGTTGACGCCTGGCAGCAAGCTCTTTGACGTGACATTCGTCGCGTTGAACAGGCCGGAGAAGTTGACCACGCCGCTGGTCACCGCGCTGGACGACGAACTGCCCGTGGCCTTGATGTCCGTCAGCGTGACGGCCAAGTTGAACGGCACATTGGTGAAGCTGTCGGTGCGCTGTCGGAGGCAGTGCTGCTGGTGGTCACGTTGTAGATGATGATGCCGGAGTTGCCACTGGCGACTCCGCTGCCGGACGTGAAATTGATCGAGGACTGCGGGCTCGTGCTGGCGGTAATCGATGTGGAGGTCGCCGAATAGCCCCACGGAATCGAATCCGCGCGGACGCTCGTGCCTACCATCAGAAACGCAAGGGCGGCGGCGAACGATACCAATGACTTTCTCATTTCAGGCTTCCTTTCCATGAGGGCGAAGAGAACGAACTGCAACCTTCAGGTTTCGCATCCGCAACCTCAGAAGCGTCGCGCGATGTCAATCATGGATGTCCCCTTCCAAGCGTCACGCTTGTTGAGGCTATATCACACGGGCGGGATGGTAATGAAAACGGCGGAACGAAGTCAAGGCCAAGCCACCCCACAACACTGGATGCGCATTGCGCGTAGAATGTCGATGCGATCGCCTGAAAGTCATGGCGTGGGGGCCTTGCATCAATGGCGCGAAAATGGAATGGAATAAGCAATGTAGGATGATAGGAAGGGCATCCAAATGTTTTCCTGCTTTCCTGCCTTCCTTATATTCTTCTTGGCGTGAAGTCAGTATGACTGGGCGGCCGGAAATCTGCGCGGACTGGGGAAAGTCGTGGCCAACGCTGGCTGGGATGTCATCGTAATCGGCGCCGGCGCGGCGGGGCTAATGGCCGCCATCAGCGCCTCAGAACGTGGCCGACGCGTTCTCGTGCTGGAAAAAAATCGCAAGCCGGGCGTCAAGATTTTGATGTCCGGGGGCACGCGCTGCAACATCACCCACGCGACCGACAACCACGGCATCGTCGCGGCCTATGGTCCGCCCGGCAAGTTCCTGCATTCCGCTCTGGCCGCCTTCAGCGTGCAGGACACTCTCGATTTTTTCGAAGCCGAGGGGGTCGCCGTCAAGGTCGAGGAAACCGGCAAGATCTTCCCGGTCAGCAACAAGGCGGCCGACGTGCTCGAAGCGCTCTACGGCGCCTTCATCGCAGCGCGGCGACGCTTGCGCTCGGTAAGGGCGTGGTTGCGATTCGGCCTGGCGGTGCGGATTTCGTCGTGGAAACTTCAGGGCGAGCGCTAAACGCAAGCAAGATCATTCTTACCACCGGCGGGCAATCCTACCCAGGATCCGGCACGACCGGCGATGGCTACCGTTTTGCCGCCCATTTCGGCCATCGCATCGTCCCGCCTCGCCCCGCCCTCGTGCCATTGACCACGAACGTTCCCTGGGTTCCCGAGCTGCGTGGCATCACGCTTGCCGATGTGGCGGTGCGCATCCTCGAACAAGATAAAGTTATTGCCCGGCGGCGCGGCTCACTCCTGTTCGCTCATTTCGGGCTGTCTGGCCCGGTGATTCTCGATGTGAGCCGAGTGGTTAGCGGACATGCCCAACCGCAGAGGTTGGTGCTGGAGATCGATTTGCTCCCCGCACTGCCGACGGAGGCGCTCGATCAACGGCTGGCCACGGAAGCGCTGGCCTCGGGTAAAAAGCAATTGGCGGTTGTGCTGGCGCAACACGTGCCGCGCCGGTTGTGCGAAACGCTGCTCGAACAGGCCGGGCTGGTCCGGGACCGCAAGGCGGCCGCCTTGACGCGCGCGGAACGCCATCGCCTCGTGCATGCCGTCAAGCAATTGTCCATTCCATTGACCGGCACGCTCGGCTTCAAGAAGGCGGAAGTCACTGCCGGCGGAGTGGCCCTCGACGAGGTTGATTCGCGAACCATGCAAAGCAAGCTGACGGCGAATCTCTATCTTGCCGGGGAAGTCCTCGATCTGGATGGTCCGATCGGCGGGTTCAATTTTCAAGCCGCCTGGAGCACGGGCTGGCTCGCCGGAGCGTCGGTTTGATAAGGTAAGCCTATGCTGATTGACCCTGATGCCCCGCTTCCCCCGCCGCCGCGCCAGGCACATCTGCGGCGCAGCGTGCGCAACCTACGGCGGGCCTATCGTTCCCTGTTCGTTCTGATCGTGCTCGTTCTAGGGGGCTGGGCGGCGCTCGATGCGTTGCGCTGGCATGAAATCCCCAGTCACGTGCGTTATCTTGACATCGGATTCGGCGTGGCCGCCTTGATTGCCATCATCGTGTGGACCCAGATGGAGCGGCCGCTGCGGCGCGAATTGCGCCTGGGCCGCTTCGGTGTGGCGACGACGGCAACGCTGAACGGCGTCGGCAAGCGGCGCGGGCGGCGCGGGATTGTGACCATTTCCTATTCGTTCCAGACCGCCGCCGGCGACGCAGTCCAGTCCGAATGCCGCCTGCCGCGCCGTTTCCCGGTGCACCGGCTCGCCCCGGGTATGCCGCTCGAAGTGCTCTACGACCCGAAAGAGCCGCGGCGCAACAAGCCTCGCCTGGCCTTCACCCGAATCGAATTCGGCGAACTGCGCAAGCGGAAAGGGCCAGCGTAGCGATGCGCTTGGCGGGAACGATCCCTCGCGATAGGATGGCTATTGAACGGGTACAAAGGGATGAACTGCACATGCCCAAGATTTGTCGGTCCATGCTGGAGGACGGCGGCACGCCGAAGGTGGGTTCCGGAGGCAAATTGCTCGGAGTGCGACTCAGCACTGATCCGCCGGATATTCGTGTCGATCCGAACGGCGATGTGCACCCGAATACCGGCGGCATGTCGGTCGCGCCCGAATGGCGGAAGTTGCCCTCTTTTCTTATTCCAAGGCGGCTCAAGCCATTATTGCCGGACGCATGCGGAAGTAACAAACTTGTCTGCTGGACGATGGGAGAGGGGCGATTCGAGGAAGGCGACGTGAATAGCGAGCTGCGCGCCGTCCGGATCCAGACGATCCACTTGCCCACGGCTTCGTGGAGCCGACGCGCGTGATGGCCATTGGCGATTTTCAGGAGGCCTTGGCGAAGACTCGCGATCAATGGGCCAAAGACGAGGCTTGAATCATGGGAAACACCAACTCCACCTCATCGCCAGCGGCCTTGGAATACGCACGTTTGCTGCGGGAACTGCACGCCCTATTTTGCCAGGGCAAGCACGAAGGGGAGGAAGCAGACGCGATTCGCGACCAAATGGACGCGCCCTGGTATGCGATGAGGTCCGAAGAGCGCGAGCGCACGCGCGGATTGTCCGAAGACCTTTACGCCCTTGCCGAAGGGGGCCCGCCGCAGATTCCGATGGACGACCAACACGTTCAAGCATGGAAAACAGAACTCGAGGAGTGCAAGAATCGCTACTTGCAGGGCGACATCGACGGTTGGCTCGCATTTTGGCGGAAGTCCCGGCCAAACAACTTTCCTGCTCCTGATGGTATTCCAACGTCCATCGTGCATTTCTTTCAAGCGCACTGCTGGGACAAGCTTAAAGATTACGAAACGGCCGCGCTTTTTAGGAAGGCAGCGGAGAATCTGGTCATGGAGCAGCTGACGCGAGTGGCATAAAGCCGTGCCGACTACTTCGCGATGGGATAATATCATGCCACACTACCGACAGCTCGGCTCCATTCCCGCCAAACGGCACATCGCGCATCGTCCTGGCGGCGGCCATAAAGGCGAAGGCATCTATTACGAGGAAGTCGTCACCGTCGGCGGCTTTGGCCGAGCCTACAGCATCGTCTATCATCTGCGGCCGCCAACGCGCGTCAGCAAGATCGAACCCGCCGGCAGCCGTTTCGCTCGAATGCGCACCCCAAGCGGCGCTGCGGCATCATCATCTCAAGAGCGGCAAGATGCCCAAACTCGGCGATCCCATCAGCGGCCGAGTGCCGATGCTGGGCAACGACGACGTGATGATCTCTCGCTGCCGGCCCGCCAAGCCGCAAGAGGTGCTCTTCCGAAACGCCGGCGCCGATGAAGTTATCTTCGTGCACCACGGCAAAGGCACGCTGCACACCATGTTCGGCCCCCTGCCCTTTCGCGATTGCGATTACGTCGTCATCCCGCGCACCACGACCTACCGCATCGAGTTCAAAGGCGACGCCGATCTTCTCGTCATTGAATCGGCCGGCACGCTGACGATCCCGCCGCACTATCTCAATCCCGATGGCCAAATCCGCCTCGGCGCTCCTTACAGCGAACGCGATTTCCACGGCCCGACGCAGATCGCCTTCATCGACAACGAGGAACCGACCGCCGTGCTCGTCAAGGATGGCGAACGCTTGACGCGCTACACGCTCGGCCAGCATCCGTTCGATGTCGTCGGCTGGGACGGCATGGTTTATCCGTTCACGTTCAACGCGGACGATTTCGAGCCGATCACCGGCAAGATTCACCAACCGCCGCCGGTGCACCAGACATTCGACGCCCCCGGCTTTGTGCTTTGCACCTTCGCCCCGCGGATGCTCGACACGCACCCCGACGCCATCAAGGTTCCCTACGCCCATTCCAATGTGCAAGCCGATGAGGTGCTCTATTACGTGCGCGGCCGATTCGGCAGCCGCCGCGGCGTCGAGGAGGCGTCATTCACCCTGCACCCGCGCGGCATCCCGCACGGCCCGCACCCCGGCACCATCGTCGCCAGCAAGGACGTGAAATTTACCGATGAGTTGGCGGTAATGCTCGACACCTTCAAGCCGCTGCTGTTGACGAAGCAGGCGTTGGAACTGGACGACCCGGGGTATCCGTTTAGCTGGGCGGATGGGTAGTCCTACTCGGAACGGGACCAATACGAACCGGAGTTTCTGCCGCTTGCGCCGGTCGGGCGTTCTTGGCATGTCTAATCCGGCGACGCCAAAATAGCCAAAAGCCAATGCCGAAGACTGCCGTCAGCACGGCAAGCACGCTCGCGCAAATTCCCAGGGGGATTGTATGTCCCAGACCGCAAGCCTTGCCGACTCGGATGGTCCCGGCGCAACGAAAATCAGCATTGTGTTGTCATCCGGGGTGAGGAACGGACTGACCCACGGGGCATCCGAGTGCGAAAAACGGGCGACGCTGCCTCCCGTGCTGGCATCGTGTATGTCAGTGATGTCCGTCTGGTGCGGAAATTGTGAGTCCTTGATGCCGAGCCATTTGAGAAGAGGATTTGGCTCGTGACGCACGCTTTCGGTAACCACGACCAGACGCGACGACAGCCCGGGGAGTGACGGGAGGGCGTGCGCGTCTGATCCATTCCTGGGGATGGCAGCGCGTTCCGCCCAACTCGTTGTGTCAATAACCACGCATCGCAAATTACGGAACACGGCAAGTGTTTTTCCATCCGGGAGGAAGCGCGGCGCGGATGCGTCATCCAGCCAACACAGTTCCCGCCCCGTCTCTACGTCCCAAGCGCAAACGCTCTCTGTGGTAATTCCAGGCTTCGTCTCGTAGGAATTCACGCAAAGATATGCGCCGTCCGGCGAAAAGGAGAGATACACTGACGGCCCGCCCCTGCGGAGGTCGTAGCGGCAATGCACTTCGCCGTGCACCAGATCAAAGAGCCGCAAATGGTGCTTGCCGGGCTTGCCATCGACTTGCTCGGAGGCGCACGCAACCAAATGCTTGCCGTCGGGCGCAAACCCAAACGGAGCGCCGGCGCCGCGCAGCACCAGCACCGGATCCTCCTGATCGAGGCGCCAGATGATCACTTCGGGATCGCTTGCGCCTGTGTGAGCGGCGAATGACTTCCCATCCGGGCTGAAGCGGAAAAAGGGCCACGCGACCCCTGGCAAATCGACGGCGATGTAGTCCTTGCCACTGCTGACCTCGAAGACGTGCAGCTTGGCACGCGGCGGCGGATTTCCAGGTATCGGGGACGCCCCCTCCATGAGTGCAACCCACCGTCCATCCGGCGACAACTCCGCATGGTATCGGACCTGATGCTCCGCCGTCAGAAATGATGCCGTTAATGTGCCCGTGGCGAGGTCCCAAATTTGGATTGGCCCGGTGGCTTTTTCCGTAGTCCCCGTGGCGGTTCGGCGCGGCAAGCGCTGGTAGGTCGCCAGGAGCCGGCCGTCCTTGCTGAACGACGCCGGATAGCACGCCTCGCCGAGAATGTGCCGTGGCTTCTGGAACACCAGAGCCTCCCAGGTCACGAAGCAACAAACGGCGTACACAGTCAACAGCGCGGCACATTGAAAAGATAATCTCATGCGGAACTCCGCAGGCAGTATCTCCCTGGACGTGGATTGTAGCCGCAAAATCGCTCTATCGTCCAGCCAAGGATAATGCTTTGGGAGGAAGATCGAATGGCCACTTTTCGATATTGATGATGTGGGTGTGCTTGCAAGAACAACGGCCTTTTTGATAACTCGGTATTATGCAGGCTTGCGCTTGGCCTTGCCCCGCTTCGGTGGGCACGCAGGCACACCGTGCAACATGCCGCGGACGCTGATGTCTTCATCGATGTCGGGCCAATGAACTCCGTCGCCGTCGCCGATGATCTCAAAGCGCCGACGCTGTGCCGGCGTGGCATTGGTCAGACGCCACGACCACGCCAGCGGCACGCTGACCATGCGGCCGTCGGCCAACTGCGCCACGATCGCGTCCTTGGTGACTTCCATCCCGACGATGCGTGGATCACTCACCACAGTGCTCATCCCATGCCTCGCGAAAAAGGTCCAGGTTGTCGAGAATGATAGTGCGAATCCGACTCAGCTCCTTCGGCTTGAAACCGCTGTTCGAAGCCAAGTCGACCGGATCGAGCCAAAACTTGCAAACGGCCTTGTCGCGGCGCACATGAACGTGTCGCGGCTCGTTGCAATCGAAGCTGTAAAAGAAAAACCGATACGGGCCAGTCATGCCGGGAACCGTCGGCACAGCGGAATCTCCACTCGAAGGGTTTCAACGCAATTGTTATTTTGCCGGGCGGCTAGCGCAATTGCAAGAGAAGGCTCCGGAATTGCGATCTCACCTGGCCTGAATACACCGATCGCGCTCGCCCGGAATGCTTGCGAAACCGCGGATCACCACTATCATGCCGTCGGCGTGTTCGTCGCTGTTGAGCAAGCCGCCGCCTGCTCCACCATCGCCCCAGCCTTGTCGAATTGATCTTTACTCCAAGAGCCGGCCTTAGCGTCGACCGAATTGGTAGCGGGCGCCCGTGAGCCCAGGGCATCAAGTAGGGGCTGCAAAAACTCTCTGAAATCGAGCCAGCGTCCCACGGAACTCCGATAAATCGGCTGGCGTACTTGCGCCGCGCTTGCGGTCTTGACCGTGCGCTCGGTCCTGTGAAAATCAAGGCAGTGCGGGTCCCAATCGAGTCCGCAATGGGCGACGAGGCGTCGCGCCTGCGGCTCGAAATCATCGATCAGGTTCTCGTAGCGCACATCGAGCATGACGCCTTTCGGCAGGACGCGGCGCCAATGCTCCATCAATGCTTCGTAACCCCGGTAGTAGCGCCCCAATTCTGCAAGATCGTAGGCGTAATGATGCAAGTTCACGAACCACTTGGAAAAACAGGAAACGCAGGTGTCGATGGGATCGCGCTGAACGTGAATGACGCGGGCCTTGGGCAACGTCAGATGGATTAAGCCCACGAGAAGAAAGTTGCCAAGCGCCTTGTTGGTGATGCGTTCGGCGTTTGGGGCCATCGTCCTGATGTGGCGGACATATTGCGTGCCGACCCAGCGAAGCTGTTCGCCGGTCATCGATGCGAGGCTCTCGGAGGTGCCCCATTTCTGCCGACCCTGCGGTCCCTCCAGGTTCGAGGCAACATTCTGGAACGCGGTGATTTCATCGGCGCCGAACATCTGCGGATGGCTTGCCAGCACTTGCTCGACCAGCGTTGAACCGGAACGCGGCATGCCGACAATGAAGATCGGCACTTTGGAATGATCGCCCAGGCCCGCTTTGGCGTTCATCAGGTCGGCGTTGAAAGCATCGGCCGCGCGCTGGAGCAACCCCAGCGTGGCGCCCTCGTCATAGGTAATGCGCTGCCGTTGGAGCCGATTGGCTTCCAGGAGATGGCGGAAGGCGTCTTGGCGGCCAAGATCGGCATAGGCCTTTCCGAGCCCGAAATGCAAAAAGATGCGCTGGATCGTCGAAAGCGCTTGCGGGTCGAGCGCCTCCATGGCCTTCAATTGGGGGTCGTTCGGTTCGAAGCGCTTGCTCTCGGCGAGGCTGTGAAATAAATCCGCTCGGTGCGGCTGAAGGTCGAGCGCTTTTCCAGCGCCCGGCACGATTCCTCAATCCGTCCGAGCGTTCGCAGCGTTTCGCCAAGGCGGCCATGGGCATCGGCAAAATCCGGTGCGATGGCAATCGCTCTTTGATAGCAGGCAGCCGCCTCAGCATGATGATTCAGCGCGCCAAGCGACAAGCCCATATTGCTGTGCGCGCTCGCCAACCCCGGACGTAGGGCAAGCGCGCGCTGATAGTGGTCGATGGCTTCGGCGTGACGGTTCAAAATCGCCAGCGCCGTGCCAATGTTGTCGTGGGCGTCGGCAAAATTCGGCTGAATGGCCAGCGCCTGCTGGAAATGCGCCAGGGCCTCCTCATGCCTGCCCAGCTTCAGTAGCACGAGCCCCAGATTGGAAATCGCGACGGCATACCTGGGCTTGAATCGAATTGCCTGCTTCAAGCTGACCAGCGCTTCGTCATATCTTCCCGTAAGCCTGAGAGCGTTGCCCAGATTGCTGTGGGCGTCGGCGTATTCTGGCTTGAGGCGCACGGCGTTCTGCAAGCACGTCAATGCTTCCTCCATCTGTTTCCGTTCGAGGAGGACGGCGCCGAGGTTGTTGTGGGCTTCCGCCAACGTCGGCATCACACGGAGCGCGGCTCTCATGTATTCGATGGCCGACTCGGCCCGGCCCTGCTGATACTCGATCAACCCGAGCAGATGCAGGGCATCGACCTGCTCAGGCTCAGTTCGCAGAACTTGCCGGTATAACTCCTCCGCCTGTGGCAGTCGGCCGGCCTGATGGTGTTGTAATGCCAAGGAGAGCGCTTCTCGCACCGCGAGCATATCCGTTTCCTATCTTGAGCAGGCGAGCGACTGGTGATTTCGGTCATTCGCGGGACATCCCGAGTCCTTCGATGAGCGATTTCAAGTGTGTCTGGTAGTTGCTCCAACGGCCCACCGACCGGGACGATAGAGGTTTGCGGACCTGAAACAGGCTGGCCGTCTGCACGGTGCGCGGATTGTTGTGAAAATTCAAGAAGCGGTCATCCCAGTTCAGGCCGCAGAACGCCACGAGGCGTCGGCTCACGGCCTCCTGATTTTCCACCAGATCCTCGTAACGCAATTCGAAGACAGGCGAGGGGAGCACCTGCCGCCAATGGGTCATGGCCCGTTCGTATTCCCGATGGAACGCGACAAGATCCTCCAGGGACCAGGAAAAATTCATGTCGTTGAAATTCTGGAAATAACAAGACAGGCATAAATCGCGCGGATCGCGGCGGCAGTGGATCAGCGGCGTGCGCGGGAAGAGGGCCGCGAGCAGGCCGAGGTGCAGGAAATTGCCCAGAGTCTTGTCCACTACACGGGCTGCCCTTTGGCCGAGCGCGGTAATCGTCGCAACGTAGACATTTGCCAGTTTGCGCCGGTGGACTGGTCCCGGACGAAAGGATGGTTGGCAAGAGAAATTCCTTGCCCGTTTGCCAAGGACGCCAGGAGCCGTGGGAATTCTTGGGTTTCGCCGGCGCCGCGCACCTGGGGATCGCTGGAGAGGATTTGCACCGCCAGAGTGCTTCCGGAGCGCGGCATGCCGAAAACGAAGATCGGCATCTGCGTGTCCGCGCCCCAGTCTTTTGCCTGCCGGAAAAATCCCTCGTCAAAGGCGGCGATGACGTGATCGACTTTGGCCCGCAACGCGCGCGCATCGAACGCCCGCCCCTGCTGTTGAAGCAGACCCTTGCGTAGATCGTTGGCCTCACGAAAATAAGGAAACGCTTCATCAAATCGACTTTGCCGATCCAGGGCGGCCCCCAGGGCAAAGCAATAGTGGCTGCGGTCCAGAGCGGAACCTTGACCGGATTTCACCAGGTCGCTCAGCCGGGCAAGCTCTTCCGGGCCGAAACAGGAGTGCCCGTTGGCGGCAAGTTCGCCCAGATGAAAATAGGCCAGGCCATGATCCGGCGCTAGCCGTAGCGTGTCGCGCCATTGCTTCACGGCCATGTCGAGGCGTCCTTGCTCGCCGAGCAGGATCGCCAGGTGCGCCGACGCCCCATCGTGATTCGGATTAATCTCGAGTCGCCTTGCGAAAAAGCGACTCGGCGGCGTGATTATCCCCGCGCTTTTGGAGGGCGGCACCGAGGTTGATATGCGCACCGGCCAACCTTGGCTGCAAACGCAGGACCCGCTCAAAGCACTCGATGGCCTCTTGGAGGCGCTCCTGAGCTTGAAGAGCGAGACCCAGATTGGTCCATGCTTCGTGATAATCGGGCTGAATTTGCACGGCGCGACGATAGCTCGTTGTCGCGTTCTGGAAATCTCCCTTGGCGGCCAGGACGTTCCCCAGGTTGGAAAGCGCCTTTGGAAATGCCGCCTTGAACCGCAGGGCTTGCTGATAGGCGCCGATGGCTTCTTCAGCTCGATCCCGCACGTGCAGAAGATTTCCCAGGTTGTTATAGGCTTCGGCAAAATTCGGTCGGAGGGCGATCGCCTGCCGGTAGCAGCGGTCGGCTTCGTCCAGATCCCCAAGTTGGGCGCGGGCCAGGCCAAGGTTATTGTGAGCATCGGGGAAGCTCGGCACAAGCCGCACCGCCCGCTCGCAGGCAGCGGCGCTTTCCTGGGCTTTGCCCTCCTGGAGGCAGGCGTAGCCGAGGTTGTTCCAGAAGGGGGCGTTGGCGGGCGCCGCTGCCACGGCACGGCGAAGATATACGAGCGCGCCCGCCGTGTTGCCGCCGACCAAATTCGCCAGGCCAAGTATATGAAGTGCCTCCGGATGGTCCGGCGCTTGGCCCAGGACGTGCCGACATTTGTCTTCCGCCTCGGCCAAGCGGTTATTCTGAAAGCAATCTGTCGCAACCGCCAGCATGTCACCGAATGCAGTCATCACGAAGGTCGCCTTGCAATGGGTCATCCCTGGCAGTGGTGCGGTTCTTGCTCGATAAGGGAGCTTACTAATTTTCGCTGTCCGACCGTGGTTGACAATGAGAACGTTCGGCAATCGAATTGGAACTTTGCCCTACAATGGTGATCGGGGAATTGCTCACATGCAAAGCGGTACACACCTAGATCATGGTGAGAGGGGCGGATTTGTGCGCGCAGGCACGGGCTAAACAAACATCAGTGAAACCATCGCCAAACACACGCCAATAAGGACAGCAAAGAAGAGGACCGGGACTGCGACCGTAATGCCAGCTTTTCCCGCTAGCGTGCGCCTCCCTGCGATTCCACAACCGATGGCGGCTACCTCAATAAGCACACAGAGGGTGACGCACGCCCCGATAATGGCGAGCCCGCGCAGGATCGCACCCTCAGGTGGTCCTGCTCTGCCATGATTTTGCCAGGGCTCAACCGCGACAACAACGCCAGCGGTGCCACAGCCCAAGGGCAGTACTAAACCAACCAGCGCCATCGCAAGGCTGATCGCTCCGCATTCACGGGAGTTCTGTTCATTCCGTTGCTGGTTTTCCATTGCTTCGGTCTTTCAACGAAGACAGAATGGACCCATACCTACATTTGTATTGAGCATGGGCAGGGATCAGCGAGGATTGAGGGGGTATAAACGGCGGGTAAATGAAAAAGCCCGCCAAAAATGACGGGGCTAGACCAGGGGGTGACTTCCGCCGCTTCCATCTGTCTGGCGGATTTCACAAAAAGCGGAGAGGGCGGGATTCGAACCCGCGGTAGGGTGTGACCCCTACAACGGCTTAGCAAGCCGCCGCGATCGGCCACTCTGCCACCTCTCCGGCGCTCGGCGAGCGGGGCCAAGCTATTTCCAGGTTACGCATTCCGAAGCAGCAGGGCAAGATTGCATGGACGTTTTGTTGGCAGCTTCCGGGGTTACGTGGCGTGGGGCCACCACAAGCGCAGAATAATTCCGTGGCGATTTTCTCGAAACTGCTCTTGTCCGGCGTCGGCCGATGATGTAAGATTTGTGTGTTCTTGGACATTTCAAAATTCTCATGGCTGCGATTGCCTTGCGGTTATCCCCATTGGCCTTTTGCTCGTCCCGGATCAAACCTATTTTCATGCAATGCGATTAGTCTGTGTAGTCCAATGCGTGTTGCATGATGTTCTCAGCAGGAGGCCCTCGTGGCTGCAAAGTTGTATGTTGGCAATCTGGCGTATGGCGTGACCGACTCCGATCTGGAGGCGATGTTCGCGCCGCACGGCACCGTTCAGTCCGCCCAGATCATCATGGATCGCGACACGGGTCGCTCCAAGGGTTTCGGCTTCGTCGAAATGGGTTCCTCACAGGAAGCCCAGACGGCCATCACCGCCCTCAATGGCAAAGAAGTCGATGGCCGTAAGCTCACGGTCAACGAAGCTCGTCCCCGCGAAGAGCGTCGTCCCGGCGGCGGTGGCGGCGGCGGCGGTGGCGGTGGACGCGGCGGTTACGGTGGCGGCGGCGGCAAACGCTACTAATCGATCAATCTGGAAAACCATCTGGCGAGCGGGTTGCAGCTGCGACCGGCTCGCTGTGTTTTGCGCAGCGGTGGAGAAGGAACCTTACTATGTGGGCGGCTCCTTCGCGCCAATTACTCCATACATCTCCGGCCGGCGGTCCTTCAAGCGATTCAGTTCGTATTTGCCGGGCATGAACACGCGATGTTTGTCGCGCGCGGTGGCCGGCTCAATGTCGGCGTAGAGAATCGTCGGCTCGGCATTTTCGCTTACCGCCAGGAATTCCCCCGTGCAACCGATTATTCGGCTCATACCGATGAAGTCGAAGCCACGCTCGACGCCGATGCGATTGACAGCTGCATAATAGACGTGGTTCTCCAGGGCGCGGGCCGGTATCAAAATCTTTGCGGTGCTGATCGCCCCCGTCGGCCAATTCGTCGGCAGCACGATCAAGTCGGCGCCGAGCAACATCAGGCAACGCGCGGATTCCGGGAAGCTGCCGTCATAGCAGATATTCATGCCGACGCGCAGGCCGCCCAGATCGTGGACCGCAAACGGTTGATCGCCGGGCGTCGTGAAGCGATCGACGCCGAGAAACGGCAAATGGATCTTGCGATACGTGGCGACAATGCCGGCCGGGCCAATCAGCGCGCATGAATTGAACAGTCTGCTGCCCGCCGCTTCGAGCAATCCGACAACGGCAAAAACACCGAGACTGCCGCACACCAATGCGATGGATTGGGTGCTCGGCCCCGGAATCGGCTCGGCATGCGGCAACGCTTCCGCCTTGCTTTCAAAGCAATACCCGGTCAACGCGCATTCCGGAAAGATCACGAGCCGGGCCCCGTTTCCGGCCGCTTCACTTAGACGCGCACGGATCCATTCCAGATTTCTCGCCCTATCGGCAAACGCGCAATCCATCTGCACGGCCGCGATTTTCCAGGTCGGCATGGTGAACATCTCTGGCACAAAATGGACGAATGCGGTTTAATGTACGCCGGTCATGGAAACCAGCACACCATTCTCTGAACCGGCACGGCGCGTGCGGCATCGCTTGCACCGGGAGCTCGCGTTCCATGATCGCCAGGCGTTCGAGCGGGCACGGGCATTGCGGCCTGCCGATTATTTCTTCTCCGACGAAGATTATTTGACGCACGAATCGTGGATCGCGCCGGCCTTGGCTGCGCTGGACGACGTGCGCGGCAAGCGCGTTCTCGATCTGGGCTGCGGCCACGGCATGGCGTCGGTCGTGCTCGCGCGGCACGGCGCCATCGTCACCGCGTGCGATCTGTCGCCCGGCTATGTGCGCGAAGCTCGTGCCCGCGCCGACGCCAACGGCGTTGACATCCGCCTGCTCGTTTGCAACGCCGAACGCCTGCCCTTCGCTAACGCCAGCTTTGAGTGCATCTGGGGCAACGCGATCTTGCACCATCTCGACTTGAGCCAGGCCGCGGCGGAGATCAAGCGCGTTCTCGCACCGGGCGGCATCGCGGTCTTCTGCGAACCGTGGGCCGGAAACCGCTGGCTCAACTGGGCCCGTCGTGGCCTGCGCTATCCCGGCAAACATCGCACCGCCGATGAAACGCCGCTCGCGCCGCGCGATCTCGAGCACCTCCGCCGCGTGTTTCCTTCCTTGCAAGCACACGGCCACCAGTTCCTGTCGATGCTAAGCCGCGTGATCCGTCAACCCGCGCTATTGTCTTGTCTAACTTGGTGCGACTCCTTGGTCCTGCGGCATCTTCCGCGCTGGCAGCGCTATTGCCGATATGTTGTCGTGATCGCACAAAAATAATGCCACGGACTACAGACCACGGACACCTTCAATGAAATACGTCATTGTAATCCCGGACGGCTGCGCCGATGAGCCGCAACCGTCGCTCGGCAACAAAACGCCGCTCCAGGCCGCGCGGAAGCCGAACATGGACCGCATCGCTCAGACCGGGCTGGTTGGCCGAACCGACAACGTGCCCCCCGGCTTGACCCCCGCCAGCGATGTCGCCACGCTGAGCCTGTTCGGCTACGATCCCCTCGTGGTCTACACGGGCCGGGCGCCGCTGGAAACCGCCGCCATGGGGCTCAAGCTCGGGCCAACCGACTGGGCGATTCGCTGTAATCTCGTGCATGTCGAGAAGGAAGAGATGCGCGATTTCACGGCTGGCCACATCGCCTCGGAGGACGGCAGGGCGTTGATGGGCGCGATCCAGGAAAAACTCGGTGGCGGTGCGCTCGAATTCCATGCCGGCGTCAGCTATCGGAACATCTTGATCTATCGCGGGCCCGGTGCGCCGTTTGCAGCTGATACAGAAACGCAGCCGCCGCACGATATTCCCGATCAGCCGATCGCCGATCATCTGCCGCAAGGATCGGGCGCGGCGTTGCTGTGCGATCTGATGCAGCGCAGCCGGGCCGTCCTGCGCGATCATCCGACCAATCAAGCGCGGCGCACGGCGGGCAAGCGCGACGCCACGCAAATTTGGCTCTGGGGCCAGGGGCGGGCGCCGTCGCTGCCATCCTTCGCCGAATTGTATGGCAAGAAAGGCGCGATCATCAGCGCCGTCGATCTGGTGCGCGGCGTCGGCATCCTTCTGGGCTGGACGCGCATCGACGTGCCCGGCGCGACCGGCTATCTCGACACCGATTACGCCGCCAAGGGACGCTATGCCGTCGAAGCCCTGAAATCGCACGATCTGGTTTGCGTCCATGTCGAGGCGCCGGATGAAGCGTCGCACGAGGGCAAGGTCGACGAAAAGGTCAAGGCGCTGGAGCGCATCGATGAGCACGTGGTTGGGCCGTTGCTGGCGGCTCTGCCGGGCCATGGCGAATGGCGCATCCTGGTGTCGCCGGACCATCGCACGCCGTTGCGGACGCGGGCCCACGCTTACGGCATGGTGCCGTTCGCCGTTGCTGGGACCGGCATCGCGCCGACGGGGCAGCGGTCCTACGATGAAGCCGTCGCGGAGCAGTCGCCCCAAGTGTTCGCGAAGGGGCACGAGCTGATGCGCTGGTTCCTCGGATGACCTGGTCCGCTGCGTGCAAAGTTGAAGCTCGCTTGGCGTTTCGCGGACCGAATCCGTCCGAGTTGCTGTTTGCCGCGTGGGCCGCGCGCCGTTATACCCTGTCGCCTGGTGCGTCCTATCTCTCGTCGGAATTTGCTTGGCCTCGGACGGCCCATGCGGTATCATCCTGTTATACCCAGATTCTCCGGAGTTGATGCCATGCGACGTTGGGCTATTGTTATCGTGTTCCTGGCTTTTCTCAGCGTGTCCACCGGCATCACCGGCGAGAAGCAGGCGCCCATCACCATCGAATACCACGGCCAATCTTTTTTCATCCTTACCACCAGCAAGGGCACGCGCATCGCCTTCGATCCACACACGATCCCCGAATATGAACAGCGCGAGCAGTTCCCCAAGGTCGATGTCATTTGCATCAGCCATAATCACAACGACCACATCCGTGTCGAAGCGTTCAAGGATTACAAGACGACCAAGGTCATCCGCGGCCTGAAAAGCCCCAGCATCAAGGCTGACTGGGCCAGTGTGGATGAAACCGTCAAGGACGCCAAGATTCGCACGGTTGGCGTCTATCACGACAACTCCGAAGGCCTGGAGCGTGGCAAGGTCGGTGTCTTCATCATTGAGGTGGACGGCTGGAAAATCGCGCATCTGGGCGACCTCGGCCATCTCCTGACGCCGAGCCAGCTCAAACGCATCGGCCCGGTGGATGTCCTCATGATCCCCGTGGGTGGCATCTACACCATCAACGGCAGCGAGGCCAAAAAGGTCGTCGAGCAGATCAAGCCCAAGGAATACATCTTCCCGATGCATTACGGCACCAAGGTCTTCGACGCCGTCCTGCCAATCGATGAATTCCTGGAGGACGTCGAGAAACGCCGCGTCGCCACGACCGACGAGAACAAGATCACGCTGAACCGCGATCCGAACCGCCCGCGTCCGCTGATTGTCCAGATGAACTATTGGCCGAAAGAAGAAAAGCGGGAAGAGAAGAAGAAAGACGAGAAGAAAAAGTAACGAACGGTCCACGTTTACGCGCCCGTATGGCGCCACGCGGGCGCTAAACGAATGCCGGAAATCTTCCTACCAACAAAATTCAATCACTTCTTCAATTCCAGCACGATTTCATTCTTGCCCGCTTGGATGGTCGCTTTCAGTTCGGATTTGGCCGCCGAAGTATATTTTTCCGGCAGCCCTTTCACGCCGCTTTTGCCCGCGCTGACCGTGACGACATATTCGCCGGCTGGGGCGCCGTCAAATGCCTTATAGGTTGAGAGCTTGAACGAACCGTCCGCTTCGACGATGCCGGTGGCTTTTTCGCCTTTCTTGGCCTTGCCGGTGGTGACGGTCACGACGGCGCCGGGGATTGGGCTTCCCTCGAATTGGACGGAACCGCCTGCGGGATGGGTGGCCAGCCGTTTGGCGATCGAGACACCGGTCTCGCCGGTTTTCTGCGTTACGAGGTTTTCGGGCAGGACTGAATCGAGCAGAATATTGGCGAGCACCGGGCCGTCATTTCTCATCGTGACCCAGGCGAACTGGTCGAATTCGTTGTACTCGAGACCGCGCATCAAACTGTCACCTCCGGTGGTGGCGAGCTGGTAATAGTTCATGTTTTGGCGGACGAATTTCTGGTAGCGGTGCACATGCCCGGCGAACACGGTGTAAGAACGCCCGCTGAGCGCTTTTTCGACTTCGGCCCAGCCGTTCTTGGCGCCGTAGGCGGGCGTCCAGAGCGGGCGATGGACGGCGACAATGGTCCAGCGAACACTAGCATTTTCCTTGAGAACTTTTTGCGCGAACGTGATTTGATCTATGCCGATGGCGCCGGCGCTGCCGGGCGGATCGTCGGCGTTGAGAATGAGGAACAGGACGTTGCGATAAACGAAGTGATAATACCGCCGGCCCAGCTTGGTCTCCCAGAATTTGGCTGCCTGCGCCGCCGCGACATCGTGATTGCCCGGCACATAAAAGAACGGCATCGTGAGCTTGTTGACGAAGCCGTCGAATTCCTTCCATTCTGCTGCGAGCTTTTCATCGGCCTTCTTGCCACCTTCGATGAGGTCGCCGACGGAAAGGACAAACGCCGGCTGGAGCAGATTCAGCTTCTCGACGGCTTGGGAAAAGATTTCAGGCCGATGCCCGCCGGTGCGGTCGCTGACGATGGCGAACTGAAAATCGGCGGGATCGTCGTTATAGCGCAGATGCGTGACGGGATTGCGCTCTTCCTTGGGGAAGACGGTTTTGCCATTCCCGCCTCCGCCGACGCCGGAAAGAACAACCGCAGCGCTGACACCGACAAAAGCGATGAGTGCGAGCCAAAGCCGTTTCATGGAATGCTCCGATTGCCGTTGACGATGGCGATATCGTAACGGGTTAGCACTCGAATACAACAGAATAGATGTGAAAGTTTGTTGAAGTCCAGGTGATTGATTCAATGCCACTGCGTATCGCCAATTTGCGTTTGAGTATCGACGAGCCGGAGTCGGCATTGCCAGGCCATCTGGCGCGCGCACTCGGCATCGCACCGGCGGAACTGGAGCGCTGGCGGATTCTGCGCAAGAGCCTTGATGCCCGCGTCAAGGATGCGGTGCAATTCGTCTACACAGCGGAGGTCGCCACGCGGGCGGATGAAGATCGGCTCATGGCGCTGGCGCGGCGCAAGCATCGCGATTTGCAGATCGGTCACCATGCGGAGGCCGCGTTTGAGCTTCCCGTGCGCGGCACGCATCCCCTCAAGCATCGGCCGATCGTCGTTGGCTCAGGGCCGGCGGGGCTGGTGGCGGGTTATTTCCTCGCGGAACAGGGCTATCAACCGCTGGTGTTGGAGCGCGGCCGGGCGGTGCGCGAGCGGATTCAAGACGTGCACCGCTTCGACGCCGGCGGCCTCTTTGAGCCGGAAAGCAACTATCTTTTCGGCGAAGGGGGCGCCGGCACGTTCTCCGACGGCAAGCTGACCTGCCGATCGAGTGGACCGGAAGTTCGCCGCGTCCTGGAGCTTTTCGCCCAGTGCAAGGGGAAGCCATCGATCCTGTACGACTACCGCCCGCACCTGGGCAGCAATCGGCTTCCCGCCGTCGTCAAGGCGATTCGACGTCGCATCGAAGCGCTCGGCGGCGAGGTTCGCTTCAATTGTCGCGTTGAGGATCTCGATTTCGCATCCACCCCTCGCCCCATGGGAGAGGGGCCGGGGGTGAGGGTTCTGTGCGGCGTCGCCACTTCATCGGGCTACATCGCCGCCGACGTGGTGCTGCTCGCGATCGGGCACAGTGCTCGCGACACCATCGAGATGCTGCTGCGCCGCAATGTGCCAATGGTCCCCAAGCCATTTCAAATGGGCGTGCGCATTGAGCAACCGCAGGAGATCGTCAACCGCGTCAAGTATGGCCCGACGCATTTAGAAACCAAGCTCGGCTCCGCGGACTACAACCTGGTGGCGCGCGGCAACCACGACCTGTTCACCTTCTGCATGTGCGCCGGCGGGCACATCATCCCCAGCGTTTCGGAGGACGGCTACTTTTGCACCAACGGCATGAGCCTGTCGAAGCGCGATTCGCCGTTCGCCAACAGCGGCCTGGTGGTGACGGTGCCGATCGAGCATTTTCTCAACGGCGACGTGCTGGGCGGCATGCGTTTGCAGCAGATGTACGAAAAGAGGGCGTTCGAGCTTGGTAGCGGAGAATACTTATGCCCGATCCAGAACGCCAAGGATTTTCTGGCCAACCGCCCGACGGCGAGCCTGCCCGCGTGCAGTTATCCGCGCGGCCTGGTGCTAGCGAACATTGCCGAGTTGGTGCCGTCGATCATTCGCGAGGCATTGCTCCACGGTTTGCCGATCCTCGATCGCCGCTGGCATGGCAAATTCCTCCAGGACGCGTTTCTGGTCGGCCCGGAATCGCGCGGCTCCTCACCGGTGCGCATTATCCGCGATGACCGCACCCGCGAATCGCCGGGCATCGCCGGCCTCTACCCCGTCGGCGAAGGGGCGGGCTACGCGGGTGGCATCGTCAGCGCCGCGGTGGACGGGCTGCGCTCGGCGCTGGCGGTGGTTGGGAAACACGCGCCGGCCGGTTGATCGCTCGCATCGCCTTGATGCTTTCTGGACGGTTGCCGCCATTTGGGTAAGTTGTTTGCACGGACGCCGAACCGCGCGTGGCTACCCGTGAGATCCGGTAATCAGTGGGAAGGTTTTGATTACCTCGTCCGTTTTGAACTGCAACGCCAAGTACCACACCTAATAAATGGAAATGAAATGCGCGAAACTTTTTCTGGCCGATGGTGTTTACTACACCATGCCACGACGAATTTCGTCCGCGAACGGGCCGAATCGGAGCGAACAGACATGACGCAACCTAAATCCACCACAAGAGCTACGGCAAATAATTTCCCCCCGTCCTTGGCGAGGGTCTGGCCGACGGTCACGCTCGCATTCGGCGTATTCTTGTTTGGCTTGCTTGCTATCGAATGGGATCCAATTCAGGCCCAGGAAGTTCAATCGAAACAGAAGATCGATCGAAAAGCCCCATCCACCAGCTTGCCGGCTACCAAGAGCCTGACCGACGGGCAGAAAGTAGCCGCCGCCGAGCTCACCCGCCTCATCGACCGGGAAATCAACAAACGGCTCCAGGCCGAAAAAGCGAAATCGACCGGCCTATGCAGCGACGAGGAGTTTATCCGCCGCGTCTATCTCGATCTCGTCGGTGTCATCCCGACGGCTGAGATGGTGACCGCGTTCCTCGACAGCAAGGAAAAAGACAAACGCGCCAAGCTGATCGACGAATTGCTCAACGATTCGCGGTTCGGTCATTACATCGCCGAGACATGGGTGATCCAGATGATCCCGCGATTCGAACAACCGCGCTCTCAACGGCAAGCCGCTCGAAAATTGGCTGGCCGAGAACTTCAACAAGAACAAGCCGCTCAACGAGATCGTTTATGACCTCGTCACCGCGAGGGGAGAAATCGACAAGAACCCGGCCGGCACGTATTTCGTCGCCAACCCGACGGTGGACAAGATCACCGACAACGTGACGCGCATGTTCCTCGGCGTGCAACTGCAATGCGCTCAGTGCCACAACCATCCGTTCACCGACTGGAAGCAGACCGAGTATTGGGCGATGGCGTCGTTCTTCATGAAGACGCGCGTCGAGGGGACGGCCAAGGGAGCTGCCAAGGGGGGCGCAACGCCGTCGATCTCGGAAACCGCCAAGGCCGCCAAAGGCAAAAAGGGCGGCTTACCCGATTCCGCCAAGATCGTCCCTGCCAAGTTCCTCCAGGGCGAACAGCCCAAGATCAATGGCGTCGAGATGCGGCCCACGCTCGCCAAATGGATGACTTCCGCCGACAACAAATTCTTCGCTCGCGCCATGGTCAATCGCTTCTGGTTCCAGGCGTTCGGCCGCGGTTTGGTCAATCCCGTGGACGACATGCACGACGACAATGCCGCCACACATCCCGAATTGCTGGCGACGCTGACGGAGCAATTCAAGCTCAATGGCTTCGACACGAAATATCTGCTGCGGGCGATCTGCAACAGCGAGGCGTATCAGCGCAGCAGCGTCTCAAAGCAGGACGCGGCGTCCGTCGATCCCGATATTTACAGCCGGCGCGAAATGCGCGTGCTGATGCCGGAGCAGATGTACGATTCGCTGGTGGTTGTGCTCGGCCCGGCAGGCAAAGGCGACGGCAAGACCAAGGATAAAGCCGCCAAGAAGGGGCCGGGAGCGACGCCGCGCGACAACTTCATCAACTTCTTCCGCGTGGAGGATGCGAACCCGCTGGAATATCAGTACGGCATCCCGCAGGAATTGCGCTTGATGAATTCGCCCTTCACGAGCAAGGCGGAACCGATCGCGGCAAGCATCACCAGCGGCGCCAAGTCGCCGGACGAAGCGATCGAGCGCCTCTACTTGACCGCCCTCGCCCGCCGACCAACTGCGGCCGAAATGCGACGCCGCACGGATTACGTCAATCGCCCCGGCACAACGCCGCGCGTCGCTTACGGCGACATCCTATGGGCACTGTTGAACTCCAGCGAATTCAACTTGAATCATTAAGACAATTAGCCCCCGCCAATGGCGGGGACTAATGATTCAAGCCATCCACTCACGTTGAGGAGCCACCTATGTTCGGCGAAAAATTCAATCGGCGCGACCTGATGAAGCTGTCCGCCGCCGGCGTTCTGGGGTTCTCGGCCTCCAACTGGCTGAACGTCCTGGCTGCCCGTGCCGCGGAAGGCGACACCCCTCCCAAGAACTGCATCCTCTTGTGGATGGCGGGCGGGCCGAGCCACAAGGACACCTTCGATATGCGCCCCGGCACCGAGCAGGGCGGCCCGTTCCGCCAGATTCAAACCAACGTCAACGGCATCCAGATCAGCGAGCACTTCCCACAGCTCGCGCGTTTAATGAACCACGGAGCGATCATCCGCAGCATGAGCACCCCCGAAGGCGCTCACGCCCGCGCTGCCTACAACATGCACACCGGCTATCGCGAAGGGCAAGGCGGCATCGCCTATCCCAGCCTCGGCGCCATCGTCGCCAAGGAGCTCGGCAGCGAAGATGCCGCCATGCCTAACTTCGTCTCCATCGGCCAGGGCAGGTTTGGCTCCGGCTTCCTCGGCGCTCGCCATCAGCCGCTCATCGTCAACGACGCGGCGCGCGGCGTCGAAAACCTTCGCACCGGCGTCAATCAGGCTCAGTTCAACAACCGAGTCAATCTGCTCGACGAGCTCGAACAGGGCTTCCACTCGACGCACAACGCCCAGGCCGCTCAGGCTCATCGCACTACCGTGGGTCGAGCCGTGACGCTGATGCGCGACACCGGTACCCAGGCGTTTGACATCTCGCGCGAGCCCGCCGCCAGCCGGACGCCGTACGGCACCGGCGCCTTCGCGAACGGGTGCATGATGGCCCGCCGCCTGATCGAGACCGGCGTCAAGTTCGTCGAAGTCACCCTCGGCGGCTGGGACACGCACCAGAACAATTTCGCCCGCGTTCGCCAGCTTTCCGAGCAGGTCGATCCGGCCATGAGCGCCCTGATCCGCGATCTGCGCGACCGCCGGCTGCTCGACAACACGCTGGTGATCTGGATGGGCGAGTTCGGCCGCACGCCGCGCATCAACGCTCGCGGCGCTCAACCGGGCCGCGATCACTATCCGCGTGCCTGGTCCTGCGTGATGATGGGGGGCGGCATCCGCGGCGGGCAAGTCATTGGCCGCACCGACGCCGAGGCTGCCACGGTCACCGAGCGTCCGGTCAGCACGTTCGACTTCATGGCCACCGTCTGCCGGGCCCTCGGCATCGACTACAACAAGCAAAACCATGCCCCCAACGGCCGGCCCATCCGCATCGTCGATCGCCCGGCCAACCCGATCACGCAACTGTTCGCGTAACAGGATTCCCATAAGATTTCAAGGACGCTCGTACCGAGTGGTGCGAGCGTTGTCTTTTGTTGGCTGTCGATTCAAACAATCTCGGGTGGAATGCGATGTCGAGAATGGCCCCCATTGCGATCGTATTCGGCGGTTTGCTCGGACTCCTCGGGCCGCTCTTGTATTTTCTGTCGGATCCCACCAAGCAAAGCCTGACCGCGCTCATTCCTTCCGGGTTCGGCGTCGCATTCATTGCGTGCGGGATCACCGCCCGCAACGAGAAGGCACGCATGCACGCCATGCACGCTGCGGCTTTCCTCGGTTTGATCGGATTCGCCATCCCCGCGTTCATGGTGGGTCGCTCGTTGATCGGCGGGGCGGAATTCGACCCGGTCAAGCACGGCGGGCAAATCGCGATGGCGGCGCTTTGCTTGATCTTCGTCGGCCTGTGCGTGAAATCCTTCATCGATGCGAGAATCGAGCGCAAGCGAAAGGAAGCGGAGTCGCAAGCGCCGACGCATTGAATCGTCAGATAATCCCGTGCAGCACCCTCCCTGGCGCCGCGAGTGCATCGACGCGTTTCGTCACCTCCGGATCCTCCACCAGCGGCGGTGCATGGTGCGGCTTGATGCGGGCGTCGATCACCAGCGAACCGCGGCAGCCCCAGTGCTTCTGCCAGGTGAACGCGCCGATGCCCGCGATGTCGGCGGCTGGATTCGAGCGCGTGAACGTGACCCACACGAAGTTGTTGAGCGTCCGTGCCGTGAATTCCGCGTCATCGACCAGCACGATCAGCGGAAACGCATTGATCGCATCACTCGGTCCATATGCTTCACAGAACCGGCGCAGCGTGGGTTCCATTTCTGAATCATCGTGCACCTCATACTTCGGCGATTGAACCGCCAGGACGCCCGGCAAGCAAACTCGCGAATCCGTAAAGCCGGCATGCAAGCGCAAATTGCTTGGCAATTTCATCGGCAACTCGCGGCGTCGCGGACCAACCGCGGCCAGCACCACCTTTGAACCCTCATTCAATCCCGTGCCGGAATAATCGAGGGTATCAATAGTCGTGCTCGTCTGAAAATGCACGTCGCTGGTCCAGTTGATGCGCTCCAATAGATGCGCGAAGAATCGCGCGATGTCATGGATGTCCAGATCGGGGGCGTCTTCCTTGGCGATCATCAGCAGGTATTTGGCCAGCGACAATTGCCCTTGCCCAAGAATCGCGTTCGCACACGTCAACAGCTCCTGCGGCTTGCGCAATGGCGCATAGGGCACATAGCGCTCGCTGCCGATCGCCAAAAGCAAGGGATGCACGCCGGCGGCATCGACGGCATGGACCGCGTGGACGCCGTGCACCACCGTGGGGATGATCGGCCCGGTGATTTCGTGAATGATCGCGCCGAAGCTTGTGTCCTCCTGTGGCGGGCGGCCGACCACCGTGAACGGCCAAATCGCGTCCCTGCGGTGATACACCTTCTCCACGTTCAGCACCGGAAACGGATGCGCCAAGCTGTAATAGCCAAGATGATCGCCGAAAGGGCCTTCCGGCAATTGCATATTGGGATCGACGGTCCCCGTAATGCAGAAATCAGCGTCGGCAGCAATGGGCAGTGGTGAGTGGTGAGTGGTGAGTGGTGAGTGGTGCGTGGTGGGTGATGAAATCAGGCGCACGCGCCGGCCGCCCAGCGCTCCGGCGAACGCCAACTCCGGCAGTTCTTCCGGCAGCGGCATCACAGCGGCGAGCGTCATCGCGGGCGGGCCCCCCACGAAAATATTGACGCGGAACGGCATCCCCTTGCGAATCGCTTTGCTATGGTGCACGCCGATGCCGCGATGAATCTGGTAGTGCAGGCCGACCTGGCGATCCGCTTGATACTGGTTGCCCGAAAGTTGCACGCGGTACATGCCGAGGTTGGAATGCCGCCAGCCGGGCCGCTCGGCGTCTTCCGTGTAAACCAGCGGCAACGTGATGAACGCCCCGCCGTCGCCCGGCCAGGACACAAGCTGCGGCAAGGCGCCGATCGTGGTTTCCGCATCCAGAATTGGTCCCGAGCGCACGAACCTGGGCCGCAGGAACCACAGCGTCCGTGGCACATTGCGGTAGCGCCACGGATTCTTCCAGAACGCGGCCGGATCGATTTTCAGTTCGACCAGATGCCGAACGACCTCGAGCATGTCGCGGAACAGGAAGCGCGTGCGTTCAAGGGTGCCGAACAGATTGCTGACCATCGGAAAGCGGCAACCCTTGACGCGCGCGAACAGAAGCGCAGGGCCGCTAGCTTGATAAACGCGCCGCTGGATTTCGGCCGCTTCGAGATATGGATCGATCTCGTCCTCGATGCGCACGATCTGGCCGGTTCGCTCGAGATCGCTGACACAAGCACGCAGACTTGGATAGCCCATAGGTAAGATGTTGTAATCATATTGAGAGAAACGCCGCTTACCAATCCCACGGCGTCTCCGCCTTGTGCGGCTGCTTTTTGGCCGGCGGCCTGGCGCTCTCGGCGTGCGCCTGCATGGCGATGCGCGCTGCAACCGCGACCTTCAGCAGGTGGATGCCGCCGCGGAAGACGAAGATTCCGAGCACGCTGATCGACATCGCCTCGACGATGTCGTGGGGTCCGAGCAAGATCGCCACGCAAATGTAAAACAGCAACAGTCCGACAAGCACGAGCAGCCAGCCCATGATCTCGCGAATCCAGAATCGCATCGGTTGCCTCCCCAATGATTGCATCACTTGCGCTCCCACATTTTCCGCCAAACGATCCAGCGATTAATCCGGCGCTGCTCGTCGCGTGTCTCTTGCCAGAGGATGTCTTGGATCATCAAGAGAGCGGTTGTGCGGTCCATTTGCAGCCGTTTCCAGTGACGAAAAGCGTGCGCCGCCAGGAACATCACCAGCAGCAGCATCCAGGCGATCGCCAGGAATTGCTTCCAGCGCGGCGGCAGATCGATCGGGTTCCATTGGAGCCGCAATAGCAAACAAGCGAATTGGGCCAGGAGGGCAGCCGCGGGAATCGGCACGATCAGGCCAAGCAACTCCGTTGGCGACAGTGAGTTCTCGGAGCGGGTTGCGTCCGCCGCCGACAGACGCGGGTCGGCCGGCACTACGCCAAACCGCAAACCATGCAGCCGATATTGCGCGATCAAATAGGTCAGAATCGCGACGCACAACAGCACATCGGCGACATCGAAAATGTGGAACGAACGGAAATCCATGTCAAACCGGTTGCGATGGTAATGCTCCGCCACGATCGGCGTCGCGATCGCACACAGAACCAGGATCGGGCTGAGTCGAACCCGATAAAGCAAGCCGACGGCGCCGAGCAGGAGGACAAACAGATTGGCGAGGAGGGCGGCTTCATTCGGTCCCGATGCGTGCTGCAATTGAAGCAAGAACATCGCTGCCAGCGCCACGCCTCCCAGGGCCTGATAGTGCCGCGGCGTGATGTGGCGGACCGGGGTAGCTTCGCTCATCGAACACCTCGTTCTTGGATGCGCAGCCGGCGCATGCGGTGTAAGATCCACTCGACCGCGTCCCCGTGAGCAGCGCACGATACGGGAACGGCCAATCGGCCGAGCGCGTGCTGCACCCTCGCAAAAGCCTCATGCAGTTGTGCCGTCGCCACATGCGCGAGGGCAAAGCGCGCATCAAACTGCCCAGTATATTGGTTCACTTTGGCGCCGGGAACGGGCACGCCGGCGGGCCAGGGACAGATGGCGATCACTTGATGATGCCGGGCCCGCGCTACGCAAACGGCCCGCTCCAGGTCGGCGATCTCCTCGGTCATTTCGAGCAGGTCGATGCACAAAACGAACAATTCATTATCCTTCGCCTGCGTGACCGCTTTCAAGATCGCGCCGGCAAGCACCTTGGCCTTGGCCGGCGCAGCGAATACATAGCGTCCCTGTTTATCATAAAGCGGAAACGGCAAGGCAACCTGATGCTCGGCGAGAAATCGCTGCAGGCAATCCACGCACGCCTCGTCGTCTTCCAAAAGCCGGGCCAGACCGCCGGGGCCAAGATGGCAGCGAACCGCCAGGATGGCCGCCAACTCCTTGCGGCAGCGGTACTCGCGCTGGTAGGCAGGAGAGAAACGCCGAGTCGCACGCGGCACTTCAGGCGGCTTCGTCCAGCGCGGCTGCGGCGCCCAGATCGGCAGCCAGGCGGGAAATCCGTTCACATCGCGATCCAGCCATTCCGGATAGACATCTTGCACCAACCCAAAGGCGACCGGCACAAGGTCACGCACCGTGGCGCGCGGTGACCGAGCGATCAGCCCCGCAACGTCCGTCAGCGCACCAAGCAGATGCCAAAGATGCTTGACGCCCCGGCCCGGCTTGATCTGCTCGCGCACGCCGAGATCGTCGAACAGGCATAGGCCCATTAAATCGCGCTCGGAAGCGCTCGCCTCCGCAATCCCCGCCGCGAGGTCCACCATCCGGCACAACGCGGTTTCGCCGGTTGGACCGACGCGCACCGAGTGCGAAGTATCCAGAAACAGCGTGCAGCGGATCGGCACCTCGCTCTCGAATTCCCTGGTGATGAGCCGGTCGCGCCGAGCGGATACCTTCCAGGCGATCATGCGGGGCGGATCGCCGGCGATGTAATCGCGCAGATCGAGCAGCTCGCTGGAACCGCCGGGCCGGGCGTGCCGATGCGTCCCCAGAAGCGGTAAGGCGTTGTGCCGCTTGACGAGCGCCGGCTGCGATGCCTTCACCGCCAGCGCCGGCAGCACCCGATAAGCCCGCCGATCGTGCAAGAATGTCGCATAGGTGAAAAACCCCTGCAAGTCGGCGAACTCCACCTTGACCCCCTCGAAGCGTAACCACCCGGCACCCGGAGCCTCCACCGCGTAGTCCAGCGTCAACAGCGTTTCCTTCGCCAGCGGTCCATCGGCTCCCAGATGTCCGTCCTTGAGCCGGGCCAGCGCCGGCAAGCGATCGGTTAGCAGCACATACGGCACGCTCATGGGGCCAGCGCTCGAAAGCGTCGCGTTGACCTCGACTTTCTGCCTGGCCCAAACCGAATTGACTTCGCCGCGCGCGGTGCTCAAGCTGCGCTCCAGTCTCAGACGGCGGATCGTCAATCGAACTCGCAATTGAAAAAGAAACCACTGGGAGAGAAACCAGAACAGGAGCGTCAAGCAAATGAGCAGAAGCGGAAATGCGCCGAGAAGCACCGCTGTTGCCAGCAGTGCGAATGTGGGCACAAAGAAGTAGAATCCTCGCGCGGTGAGCATGCGGTGGACCTTGCAGCTGGAGCAATTTCGATGACCCAAGCTCTTTATTCGTGGGGGATAATCTCCAAAAACCAAACGCGTGAGCACGAAGTCCAGTTATTATTTTTTGCCGGGGCGTGAAAACTCATGCAGTACTAAATTTTTCGGGGGCGAATTTCCAGAATCCCTATCAAGAGGCATTGCCCCCCCCCCCCCCATTCAATTGGTATCATTTCCTCCGACAAATCGCGGGGATGCCCTCCGGTCTTTCCCCGCAACACATCCACTTTTTTTAGGAGTCGCAACGTGAGATGCCAGCGCTTGAATCTTATCGTATTGATTTTCTTGGGCGCATTTCCTGCGCCAGCCGTTTTCGGCCAGTGCAAGCCGAGCGTAACGCTTTCGACCAAGGGTACGACGAACGGTTGCAATTCTGTGACCGTCAACTACTCCGTCGCCAACGGTGCACTCGCGGGCAAGGACTGGCTCGTTTCGCTGACCATTAATGGCACGGTTATCGACGTTTCCAAATGCACGATAAACCAATCATGCGCCGGGGAGAAGGGGAACGCGGTAGCGCCGCTTAAATTGGCAGCGGGCGTGTATGAGGTGAAGATTGAGGTTTTGTTAAAAGATGGTACAAAGGTGAATACTTTCGCGAGCGTGACTTTTGGAACTGGGTCGTGCCCCGATGAAGCGGATTTGGGCGCGTGCGACAGGGATCAAGGTGAAATCCTCCGCAAACATTCCGCGATGTATCCGGCCTTGACATGGTCCGCGCCCGTTGGGTAATTTGCCAAAGGTGGGAACTGCATCCGGACAGATTTCCGCCTTTTATTCGGACCGCCCCTTATACAAAGGAGTGAACGCCCGTGCGTAAAGGCCTCACACTGCTAGAAGCGTTGATCGTAATCGCCGTCCTTTGCGTCCTAATCGCACTGCTTGTGCCGGCAGTGCAGCGGGTGCGCACGGCGGCTGCGCTGGCGCAAAGCCTTAATAATCTGCGCCAAATCGCCATGGGCGTCCACAACCTTGGAGACTCCAATCAAGGCAATCTTCCCGGTATGATGCGTTCGGTTCGCCCTTTCCGCGGCACGTTATTCCAAGAGGTGCTGCCGTACGTTGAGCAGGGAAATCTTTATAACCAAATGTATTCTCATGGTGTTTCGGATTGGCTTCCGTACAGGTCACAAACTGCCGTTTTCATCAATCCCCTGGACCCGTCGCGAAGCCAACCGATCAGTTTTATACATCCGGGAGTGACAGCGAGTAACGCGTCCGTTTCGAGCTATGCGGCAAATGCACAGTTCTTCGGTTTCTATCCGCGCATGGCTGACATGAGGGATGGCACGTCGCAGACTATTTGGCTTGCCGAACATTACGCGTGGAACTGCAACGGGACGAGCTTCATCTACAACATTAATGCGGCCAGTCCATGGAAGCCGTGCCAGCCCGCAACCTTCGCCCAAGGTGGGTCTGTAGAAGGCAAGCCTCCGCCTGGCGATTATTACCCGATTACATCTGGCGACCCGCCGCGAAGCGAAGCAGCGGACGGCGTCACGTTCCAGGTCTGTCCTGCAATCATCGACTGCGACCCTCGCCAAGCGAACGCTTCCGCGCGACAGGGCTTGCAGGTATGCCTTGGCGACGCGAGCGCGCGGATCATAGCGCCTGACATCTCGCCCTGGGTTTTCTGGGGCTTTGTTACGCCGAGCGGTGGGGAAGTCGTGTCGCTGGACTGAAAGCTAACGAAAAAAGCCCACGGGGTTCCAAGCCCGTGAGCTGCCTCTTCGATCTGCGATGGTCCGAGCGGTCTAGCGCTCCTTGGCAGCGGAGCTGATCGCCAAATGCCCGACTCCCTGGCTGGCCGCGGTCAACGTCAGGTTCACTGTGATCTCGCGGCCCTCGCGGACAACCCGCAGCGGGACTTGCTGGCCCGGCTGCTTGTGCCAGATCGCTCGTTCCACATCCACGGCATTCACGATCTTGAGTTCGCCGACGCGAAGGATTTCGTCCCCCGACTTCAACTCGGAGTGGGCGGCGTTCTTGACGACCACACGCTGGCGATCACCGACCTCCGCAATCACCTTCTCGCCAATCTTCAAGCCATGCTCGGCGCTGGCGACCTTTTTAAGGTACTGGTTGAGAAAGCTCTTGACGGTGGCGGCGTTGATGGCGAAGGCGATGTTCTGGCGCCGTCCCGCATGGCGACATTGATGCCGATCACCTCGGCGTTGATATTGACGAGCGGCCCGCCGGAATTGCCCGGATTGATCGAGGCGTCGTGCTGGATCAGGCCGGTCATGAGGTAATCGTTGGGCATGTGGATTTTGCGATTGAGGGCGCTGATGATGCCGCGCGACACGGTGGCTTCGTAGCCGAACGGGTTGCCAATGGCGAGAACGGGTTCACCGACCATGAGGTCGTCAACGGGGCCGAAGGTCAGGGCCTGGAGTTTGTTCTTGGTATCGATCTGCACGATGGCGAGATCAAGATCGTTGTCGGCCAGGACGACTTCGCCGGTCAGGTCGGTGTCGTCGTGGAGCTTGACTTTGACAAATTTCTTGCCGCCGGTGACGTGGCGATTGGTGACGATCAGGCCTTTGTCATCCCAGATGAAACCGCTGCCGATCATGTCCTTTTCGCCCGGGCGGGGGACGCGAATGGCGACGATGCCGGCACGATTCTGTCGCACCGCCTTGACGATGGGATCATTGCTGCGCAGATCGTTTTTCTTCGTGGATTCCTGGGCGGACGCAAACGGGGTGAGAAGAGCGACCGCCAAAATAGCGGTGCGATACGACGGGAACCTCATTGTTCTAATCCTTTCGGCAGCCTGGCGACCTCAGAGAGGCCCATAGCTTTCCGCCCCCGCCTCGCGACGGGTTTAGCTTTATCGTGGATGGATGTCTTTGAAACGCTTGAGCATTTTGTGCTCAATAAGAATATGGGTCACGAAGCCGGTTATGTCAAATATTCCGATTGTAACGATTGTGACGCTTGCGGCTTTGCGCTCGCGGTGAAGTGCCCGCTGAACCGGCGCTTTGCTGCGAGCGCGAAGCCGCGAGCGGTGTTGCTCTCTCGTCGCTTCCGTGAGCCGTCCATATTCTGAGAATGGGAACCATCGGTACTATTCAAAGGCGAATCATGAGCATCCTGGTTGATAAAAACACGCGCGTCCTCGTGCAGGGCATGGGCAAAGTGGGACTGTTTCACGCACAGCAGTGCCGCGATTACGGCACGAACATCGTCGGGGGCATTTCGCCGGGCAAAGGCGGCACGGTGAAGGATGGCTTCCCGCAATTCAACAGCGTTTACGAAGCGGCGCAAAAGACCGGCTGCAACGCCACGGTGGTCTTTGTGCCTCCACCCGGCGCCGCGGATGCGATCATGGAAGCGGCCGACGCCGGCATCGCGGTCATCATCGCCATCACCGAAGGCGTCCCGGTGCTCGACATGGCCCGCGCCCTGCGCTTCCTCAAAGAACGTCCTGGTTGCCGATTGGTCGGCCCCAACTGCCCCGGCGTCATCACGCCAGGCCAGTGCAAGATCGGCATCATGCCCGGCTACATCCACAAGCCCGGCCCCGTCGGCGTCGTCAGCCGCTCCGGCACGCTCACCTACGAAGCGGTCTGGCAGCTCTCCAGCCTCGGCCTGGGTCAATCGACCTGCGTCGGCATCGGCGGCGATCCTGTCAACGGCACGAATTTCGTCGATGTCCTCAATCTCTTCAACAACGACCCGGAGACCGAAGCCATCCTGATGATGGGCGAGATCGGCGGCAATGCGGAAGAGAAAGCCGCCGAGTTCGTGAAGCAACACGTCAAAAAACCGGTCGCCGCCTTCATCGCTGGCCAGACCGCCCCGCCCGGCAAGCGCATGGGCCACGCCGGCGCGATCATCTCCGGCGGGAGCGGCGCAGCGTCCGACAAGATCGCTGCCTTGCGTGCCGCGGGTATTTTGGTCGCGGACAGCCCGGCCGATTTGGGTTCGACGCTGAAGAAGGCGATGAAGCGGTGACGACTGCCGCATAAGCGCAACGATCCGTTATAATAGCGAGAAATGCGTTTACTATCGGAGGCCATATGCCTTCACCATTTCCTGGCATGAATCCGTTCCTGGAGCAAAATGACACGTGGGAGGATTTCCACGACGGGTTGATAACGCGAATTCAAGAGGCATTGTCTGATTGCGTTGGCCCAAATTATTTCGTGAAGAAGCAAGTGCGCGTTTACATTCGAGAATTGTCCGCGGAAGAGCGCGTCTTGGTCGGCAAGCCCGATGTGGGAATTTCGACCAGTCCCCATGCCAGTGGACGGAATGCCTCGGCCCCGACCTCCAATGTTGCCGCGCCGATGGCACTCTCTTTCCCCAATGTGGAGGAGGAACGCCAGAGCTGGCTCGAAGTCCTCGACTTGCGCCACCGCAAAGTTGTGACCGTGCTGGAAATTCTTAGTCCGACCAACAAACGACCAGGTCCGGATCGCGATGATTACCTTAACAAGCGTGCCACGTTCACGCTTGGGCTTGTCAACTTCGTCGAAATCGATCTGCGCCGCGGCGGCACACGCCCCCAGCCACCTGCGTTGCCCCAGTGCGATTACTACGTGCTGGTCAGCCGCAAGCAGGAATGGCCAAATTTCGGATTCTGGGCACTCGGCCTTCGCGACCGCCTCCCGACAATCGGCGTGCCGCTACAAGCGCCGGACGCCGATGTGCCTCTCGATTTGGAAGCCGTCTTCAATCGCACCTACGACGCCGCTGGCTATGGCAAATACATCTACAGCGAAACGCCCGATCCCCCGCTTTCTCAGGAAGACGCCGTCTGGGCCAAGTCCTTGATTCCCCAGCCAACAGCGGCACAATAGCCGCATGGCCGATCCGTTGCGAATCCAGTTCGACGCCGGCACCCTCATTCTCTCCGGCGCTCCCGATGCGCTCTTGCAATCGCTGCCCGGCTGCCGATTCGATGAGCGCACCGCGACCTTTCGCACCGAGGCCCGACATTATCGCGCCATCGTCGAATCGCTGCGGCAACAAAATATCGCGGTCGCCGATGAAGCCCGCGCTTATCAGCCGATCGAATGCAAGCTTAGCTCCACGCGAACGCCGTTCCCGCATCAACAGGAAGCGCTGGCGACCTGGTGGAACCAAAACGGACGCGGCGTCGTTGTTCTGCCGACCGGCACCGGCAAGACGTTTGTTGCCTTGCTCGCCATCGCCCACGTCGGCCGGCCCACGCTCGTCATCACGCCGACGATTCCGCTCATGAATCAATGGTACGGCGAATTGCTCAGCGCGTTCGGCGGCCCGGTCGGGCTGATCGGCGGCGGTTATTACGATTTCCAGCCGCTCACCGTCACCACCTACGACTCCGCCTACATCCACCTGGAGCGCTGGGGCAATCGCTATGGCCTGCTCGTCTTCGATGAATGCCATCATCTGCCCAGCCCCAGCTATCAATTCGCCGCTATCGGTTCGCTCGCCCCTTATCGCCTCGGCCTGACGGCGACACCAGAGCGCGCCGACGGCCGTGAATCACTCTATCCGGAGCTGATCGGCCCCATCGTCTATCGCCGCGAGATCAAGCAGCTCGCCGGCGATTTCCTCGCGGAGTATCGCGTCATCCGCCTCGATGTCGATTTGTCGCCCGAGGAGATGGAGCGCTACAGCCAGGCCCGCTCCGTCTATCGGCAATTCGTGACCGAGCGCGGCATCTCGATGGGTTCACCCGCTGGCTGGCAGCGGTTCATTCAGGAGACGAGCCGGCATCCCGACGGCCGGGCCGCGTTTCAGGCCTATCGCGAGCAGAAACGGCTATCGGTCGCCGCCCCCGCCAAGATCGAATTGCTCGACGAATTGCTGCGCCGCCACGCGCTTGACCGCATCATCATTTTCACCTATGACAATGCCAGTGTCTACCAGATCGCCCGCCGCTTCCTGACGCCCGCCATCACGCACCAAACCAAGACGCGCGAACGCCAGGTGATCCTCGAGCGATTCCACTCCGGCGACTACAACGTCGTCGTCACCAGTCAGGTCCTCAACGAAGGCGTGGACGTGCCCGCCGCTAACGTCGGCATCATCCTTTCCGGCACCGGCAGCGTCCGCGAACACGTCCAGCGCCTGGGCCGGCTATTGCGCAAACATGCGGACAAGCAGGCGCTGTTGTACGAGGTCGTCACGCGCAACACTGCGGAGGAATACACCAGCGAACGGCGGAGGCAGCATGGGGCGTATCAATGACGCCGGTGCTGCCGACGCCAGGGTGCTTGACGGCGGCGCGATGATGAAGTATCAATGGGGTGCAGGAGAATCACCAATGGCCAGAAAAAATGCCGGCACGGTCCGCGTGAACGCGAGCAAGAATGCCGCAGCGCTCTCTCTAGCGACCAAGCATTTCGAGTTGGAACCAGGGCTCACCCGAATTTTCCGCATGGCGGCAAAGCCAGGAGCCGCCGACGCCGAGACTGACCCCATAATACTGCTTGAGGTAAATGAGAACACGGTGCCGACCGGAATCCTGCCCCTGCACTTTGGCCCTGACGAAATCACTCCATTTCCGGTTGTGATCGTGGAAATCACACCCGCGGAGTTCGGCATGATCAAGTCCGGTGAACTCAAGCTGCCGAAGGGATGGGTCATCGCCGAAGAGTTTGCCAGGCCAGGAAAAGCAATCGGAGCCAAGTAATGGCGGCCGACGCCGAATGGGCCCTTGGCTACGCCCGTCAAGCCGAGGCTGACTTCAAGGCGTGGGAGGCCGTGCAAGGCGCCTCGGTGGTATCGGAGTGTCACAGGCTGCTCGTCTTCACTCGGCACCTTGCTGCCGAGATCGAGTTGCTTAACCCCGCTCTCGATCGGGGTGGTCGGCGGCCGAATAATTGCGAGTATCCCTGGGAGAACGGCAAGCGGATTCTGCATTCGCCTCTCGATTGGAAATTCACGCCGTCTCACCTTCTGAAGCAACGTCATGGTCTAACCTTTCTCAAATTGGTTCACGCCGCCATCACCGAATTGTTGGAGTGAGGCAGCATCATGCTTACCGGTAATCTCGTGCGCGTTCGCTATGCCCGCGATCAGATCGTGCCGCAATATATCGATGCGGCCAACGCCCAATGGCTGCAGGTCGCCGAGCAGTTGCTGGGAATATTCCGTTCCAGCGCCGGCGTTGCGCGTGGGCAACTCGAAACGGAAATCGACGATCTGTTCGGCGATTTGCCGCAGCCGCAGATTCCGCAGGGGCTGGCGAAATTGCTGGAAGACCGCTGCGAATTCGAGGTACAGTCGAGCCTGCCGCCGGATATGGTGCGTGACACCGTTTTCCTGGCCGCGGCAAAGAAACGCCAAACACTGATGGACGAAATCGGCGCGGCATTTTGCGCGAGCAAATCCTCGCGGCGGTTGCCGAAGAGATGAAGGTTGAGCCGGCCCAGGTGGAAGCGAGCTTGTTCGCCGATTTGAAAAGCGAGCAGCGGCTCACGCAATTCCGCGATGCCACCCCGCAGCGATTGCTGGAACGCTACAACGTCGCCCTCGCCCAAGCGATCCTCTTGCGATCCAGCGGCGTCGAGATCATTCTGCGCGGCGAAACCCCGCAGCGCTATCGGCAAATCTTCCGCCAGGTCAAATTCCATCGCCTCATCTGCGATGTCGAGCGAGTCCCCTCGCCCCACCGGGGGAGAGGGGCCGGGGGTGAGGGGGGCGATGTCGCCTATCGCCTGCGCCTCGACGGACCCTTGAGCCTGTTCAGCGCAACGCAGAAATACGGCTTGCAGCTCGCCCTCTTCCTGCCGACGTTGCTGCTTTGTTCCGACTTCGAGTTGAAAGCGAAGCTGCGCTGGGGGCCGGAGCGCAAGAATAAGGTTTTCCACCTATCGGCCAAGGACGGCCTGGTGTCGCATCAAGCGGAGACCGGCGCCTATGTGCCGGCGGAGGTGCCGATGTTCGTCGAAATGTTCCAGAAAAAAATCGCCGACTGGGAAATCAGCGAAGAGACCGAAATTGTCCCCCTCGGCAAAAGCTTCTGGGTTCCCGATTACCGCCTGGTGTACCGGGCCACCGGCCAATGCGTCATGCTCGACATCCTCGGCTTCTGGCGTCGTTCCAGCGTCGAGAAGCATCTGCAACTCTTGCGCGAACACGCCGACCGCCCGTTCATCATTGCCCTGTCGGACCAGCTCAACGTCGAGGAAGGCGACCTGGAGGGGCTGCCCGACAACGTGGTCCGCTTCCGCAACATGCCGCTGGCCGACGAGGTGGCCAAGCGGGCGGCGCGGTTGCTTCAACCATAAGGAGGCGGATGGCGTGAAACGAATTCTCGGCAACGAAAGACATGGCGCTCGAATGCTTTGCGCCGATGCGTTTCACACACACTCAGACACCCCCCCCGCGCAATGAATCTCGCAGACCGATTTCGCAACGGACCTTGCATTTCGCAACTCGGCCTCGCAGGCGCAGAAACGTTCCGTTTCAAGGGGCGATTCCTACGCCCTTGCCACGGAGGACATACAGATTTCGTTGCAGTGAACCGACGGTCCCTATCAAAATAAGTTGGTTGCCGTCTACCGGTGTGGCGCGACCACATGCCCCGAGCAGTCGCTTGGCTTGCGGCGCAAACTCCGCTGCGTTGATATTCCCTCTCAACGTAAAGATGACTTCCACGACCTCGGTTCTGGCACGCCTGGGCGATTTCAATTCCTCGAGTGTCACCCGTGGGATCAACTCGGCGGGGATGTCTTCATCTACAGAAAGTAATGCCAAAGCCCTTTCACCGCGTATGAGCAGGTAACCATACTCAGCCATTAACATTTCGTTGAGTATGTCGAAAGTCTCGCTAAGCGAATACTCGCGAGGCTTACCGTCTTTGTCTACACTGTAAAAGTTGACCACGGTATCTGGTTGCTCGCCCTTTGTTATTATCTGCATCTGCGCTACCTGAGCGAACCACCGTAGAACATGGGGCCAGGGCTTGGCGCGGATATCGAGAGCAACGCGCTTTGCGTTCCAATCCACGGGCGCAAGCTCGTCGGGCGCCCTTTCACGATAGCGCCTCACCGGCGCCGAGTCGGCGGCATGGATGACAGCGAAGCCCACGAGGGCCAAAGCCACGCCGACTTTCCTTACGGAGATCATAAGGCCCCCTTCGAGTTGAGCGATCAACGGGATGCTACCATGCGCTTCATGAGACGCCGATGAATCAAACCGCCTGCCACTTCGCGAGCGCCGCTGCCGGCCCCACCTGTTCCTCGATGCGCATAAGCTGGTTGTACTTGGCGAGGCGTTCGTTGCGTGAACCCAAAGGACCAAGCGTCGATCAAGGTAGATCGGCGAGCCGGATCAGAAATGGAAATGCCGGCCGCAGTTTCCGCACAAATTGGTCGTCCGCGCTTACCATTTCGCATCCTTCGGATTCGGCCAAGGCGAGGTAAATGCAGTCGTAAACGGCTTGCTTCGTCGAAAGAGAAATCTCCCTGGCTCGAATCAGCAACGGCGGCGTCGGGTGAATCATGGGCGCGGTGCGAATGATGTCATGAAGAAATATAACAGCCTCGCCGGTTTTGATCCTTGCCTGTCTCTCCGCGGAGGCCAGTCCGTTGGCGACTTCCGGCGTAAAAATGTCCGGGGAGATGAGATCGTGGACGGCGTTCTTGTATTCATCCCGGAGCCGAATTGCCTTGCCCGAATCGGGCTCGGACAACACCCATTTCAATGCAACGCTGGAATCGAGTACGTACTTCATGGGTGATCGCGGGTTTCTCGGATCAGTTCGACCGCGATATTCTGCTCTCCGAAGAGCTTACGGTTTTCCTCACGCATGCGATCCATGCGGTCGCAAGCTGCCTGCATTTTCTCGGGGCGGCGGATGCCCTTCGCGAGATCGTCGAGGGCTTCTCGCAACTCGGCATTCACCTCATCGGGGATATCGGAAGCGGTTTTGGCAATTTCCATAGCATCGGCCCTCTTCCTCTACCTTATCAAGACGAACGTGCCATGAAAAGGTGACGTGCCAACCTACGAAATCGCCTCCAATTCCGCAAACGGCGTGCCCCGCCCCGTCTGCTCATCGATGCGCAAGAGCTGGTTGTATTTGGCGAGGCGTTCGCTCCGGGCGATGGCCCCGATCTTGATTTGACCGACGCCGGTGGCGACCGCCCATCACTCGGATTTGCAATGGCGGCCCGCGCTGCACCCGTCATAATGGCCATGGGTATGGATTCAGCACGGTAGTTGCCTTATCAACACTGCATATGACGAGATCGTCGATTTCCTGGCGGCTGGCACTACGCCGCAGAGCCTGATCGATTTTCGGCCGTCCGAATTGGCGCAGTCGAAGGTCGCGGAATTGATTCACCGTCAGAAAACTGTCGGCCTTTCCAGCGAGGAGAGCGCGGAATTGAATACCTACCTGCAACTGGAACACATCATGCGGCTCGCGAAGGCGCGGGCTCGGCAACGTCTCGTGGGGCTGTGAAGCCCATGTCGCTCACATACATCAATGTCGAGCTGAGGCTGCTGGTGTGGAAACGCGCGGATTGATTGTGCGAATATTGCCTGATGGCCGATGATGACACCTGCCACGGCTGCGAAGTCGATCATATCATCAGCGAAAAACATGGCGGACCGCTGGCACGAGCATTTTTTCTTGAAGGACTATCGCATCGAGGGGTTAACCGACATAGGCCGGGTCACGGCGCGAATTCTGCAATTCAACAACGTGGAGCGATTGCTCGAACGTCAAGCCCTCGCACTTGTCCGCCGCTATCCCAGCGATTCCGCCAGGAAGCGCATTGCGCCTTAGCCTTCATCATTGGATTCACGGAATTGGTAATTTCGCAAACGGCGCCCCCTCTGTTCCGCGATGCGCAAAACCTGACACACATCGCTATAATGCCATGACTGAGCTCGCACCCGCGAAAATGCGTGCCGCCAGGTGAGCCATCGGATATGAATCTCGCCGTCACTCTCGGCCGTCTGCGACTGCAAAATCCCATCCTCGTGGCGTCGGGCACATTTGGCTACGCACGTGAGATGGCCGGCGCGATCGATTTCGCCAGGCTGGGCGGCATCATTCCCAAGACGGTTACGCGCTTGCCGCGCATTGGCAATGCGCCGCCGCGAACGGTGGAGACGGCCTCGGGCATGCTGAACGCCATCGGGCTGGACAATGACGGGATCGATCACTTCATCGAACATCATTTGCCTTACCTGCGCACGCTGCCGACCGCGATCATTGCCAACATCGCCGGCAAGACGGTGGATGAGTTCATCGAGATGGCGCAGAAGATCAGCGCTGCGGCGATTCCCCCTCACCCCCAACCCCTCTCCCCCGAGGGGCGAGGGGAAACCATGCCGGGATTGGCGGGCCTGGAATTGAACCTGTCGTGCCCCAACGTTTCTGGCGGCCTGGATTTCGCGACCGATCCCTTGGTGACGCGGCGGATTGTTGAGGAAGTGCGCAAGGTTTGCCCGCTGCCGTTGATCGCCAAACTGACGCCGAACGTGACGAGCATTGTGCCGATCGCGCAGGCGGCGGCCGACGGCGGGGCGGATGCGGTGTCGCTGGTGAATACGTTTGTCGGCATGGCGATCGACTGGCGCAAGCGCAAGCCGATCCTGGGAAATATCACGGGGGGCTTGAGCGGTCCGGCGATCAAGCCGTTGGCGTTGCGTCTGGTCTATCTGGTCGCCAGGCAGGTGCGCGTGCCGGTGATCGGCGTCGGCGGGATTCGTTCTCTTGACGACGTGATGGAATTTCTCGTCGCCGGCGCCAGCGCCGTGCAGATCGGCACGGCGAATTTCTTCGATCCAACCATTTCCGCGCCTGCCGGACGAGCTGCGCGCGGCCTGCGCGGAACTGGGGCTTACCGCAGTGTCGGAAATCGTGGGGACGCTGCAAACTTCGCGCTGACCGATGCCGATCACATGGTCAGGCGGCCTGATCGATGCCTGGAGTCTCCGGCTCCTGATAAATTCCATGGGCGACGGCCTCGACGTCTGGCGCCGCCTGCAGGCGCAGCTCGAGTTCCTGCTGGCGGAATTCGAGCGAGGTATCTCGTTCCTCAAGCGCTGATTGTTGGTCGGCAAGGGCGGCTTGCTCGTGCGTCAATCGGCCGATCGCTTTGGTCAACTCGACGCGCACGTTGATTAATTCCGCCATGTCTTTCTTCGCGCCTTCCGCGGCAACCTTGGCGTTGCGAATCAAAGTGGAATTGAGCGCCAGCCAGCGCCGCCGCATGCGTTCGACGCGGCGCTGAGCCGTCGGGTCTTTGGCGCGGCGGAAAACCTGCTGGCGGTATTGCTCCAGGGCGAGGGATTTTTCCGCGAGGACGCGTCTCTCCTCATCCACATGCCGCCCTTGCTCGAACAGCAAAAGCCGGCGTTCCTGCGTCTGTTTTTGCTCGTTGGCCAGGATCGTGCGTTCGGCCTGCAACCGATCGATCTCTTGCTGGCGGCGCGAATTCCAGCGCTGCCGGAGCACGGCGAGGCTGGCAAGTTGATCCTGGAGCAAGGCCTGATGCTGGCGCAGAAGCAGGGTTTCTTTCTGATGTTGTTGCGCCAGGGCATGATCGCGGAGCTGGACCTGGCTGCGCTGGAACTGAATGTCCTGGCGCATGGCCTCGATTTCGCGTGTGCGTTCCTGAAGCTTGTCTTCGGTGTCGTGGGCGTGGCGTGCGCGCTCGGCGAGGGCCTGTTCCTCATCGAGCAGGCGTTTGCCGAGGGATTCGAGCTCAGCGGCGGCGCTGTCGCGCTGCTGCTGCCAGGTGTCGTGAAGGATCGCCAGACGCTGGTATTGTTCGATCAGGTGGGCGCGCTGGTCCGCCAATTCGCCGGCCAGGCGCTCCAGATCGTGGCAACGAGGCGCGATTGTTTCGGGCAACGCATCCGCGTGATCTTCAATCTCAAGCGCATCCGGCACGTTTTCGTCGGAGGCAGCGCCGTTGCCGCTGGGCTGGGCCATCTGCGCACTCCGTTGGCGCAGTTCCGCGTCGAGCCGGGCGAGCTCCGCTTGCTGTTCGTCAAGGCGCAGCGCTGATGGACGATGCGATTCTCCACGCCGTGCAGTTCCTTGTGCAGGCGTGTGTGTTGCTTTTCCCAGGCATCCTTTTCTTGAGCGAGCAAGTCGCGGACGTGTTGGACCTTGATTTGCGTCTGATCGAGTTCGCGGGCGCGCGCCTTGAGAGCGAGATATTCCTGGGAACGCCGTTGCCGCCAGCCAACCTGTTCCTTCTTCAAGGCGTCGCGCCCTCGCGCAGACTGCGCACCGCCAACTCGTGCTCGGCATTGATGCGCGATGCATCCGCAGTGAACCGGCCCTCACGCTCACGCAACGCGCGCTCGCGTTGCTCGAAGGTTTCATTCTGGGCAGCCAGCTCTTCAGCTCGGTGTTGATGCTTTTGGCGCTCGCCGGCCCATTGGCGCTGCCAGCGCACGCGCAGGCGTTGATACAATTTATCGATGCGCGCTCGAGCCTCGGCGACCTGCTGGCGTTCCTTGATCAAATCCTCGCGCGCCTGCCACAACTCCTTTTCGAGCTTGACGAATTGCTTATCCTGATCGGCTTTCTCCCTGCGCAGCGTCTCGCGTTCGGCTTTGGCATAATCGGCCCAGAGCTGCACCTGGCGCTGCTTTTCGCCGAGGTGGGTGGCGAGCTGCTCCTCTTGCTGCTGCAGGTCGGTGCGGCGCTGCTGCAGCCGCGCCTCCTCTTCCTCGAGGGCGGCCTGTTGCGCCGCGATGGCCGCCGCCTGGATGCGCAGCGCTTCGCGCATCTCGTTAGAGGAGCGGTCATCGGTTGCTGGTTGCGGCGCCAGCTCCAGGCGAAACTGAAATGGCCCGACCTTGAGGATGTCGCCGTCGCGCAACAGTGTCTGCTCGGTGCGCGTGCCGTTGACAAAAGTCCCCTGCGTGCTGTCCAGATCGCGAAGTTGCAGGCCTTCCGGCCCAGCCGCGATCAAGCAGTGCAACGGATCGATGCCATCCACGCTCAAGCGGATGTCGCATTTTTGGCCTCGGCCCAGAAAGGTCGTCGTCGCGCCGAGCGGGCGGTGCGCGCCGGCTTGCCGCCCGGTTTGCAGCACCAGCACGCCGATAGCCTCGCCGGATGATCGGCGTTCTTCCTTGTGCAATTTCGCAGCATCCATTCCAACCCCCTCGCTTGTTGGAAATGAGATCGGCGAATCTGGGCGTTCTTGTTGACGCGGGAAATGCAATTGGTAAAGTCGGCAAAATCGACGGAATCGTTTCGTCCGGACAGGCAAGATGGGAAAACGATAGAATTCCTTGAGCACCAACAAAGAAGGAAACCACTGCATGCGCCTGCTCCTCGCATTCATGCTCCCCCTTTTGGCGCCCTCATCTATTTCGTGCCAGCGCAAGGGCTGACGCCGTCCCAAGATGCCGCCTACGATCTCGTTCTGCGCCATGGCAAGATCGTGGACGGCACGGGCAACCCCTGGTTTTACGCCGACCTTGCCGTCAAGGGGGACAAGATCGCTGCCCTGGGCAAGATCGCGGCCAACGCCGGCAAGCGCGAGCTCGATGTCAAGGGGCTCGTGGTCGCGCCCGGCTTCATTGACATGCATTCGCACTCCGATTTCACGATCCTCGAGGACGGCAAGGCGATGAGCAAAATCACGCAAGGCGTCACCACCGAGGTGCTCGGCGAAAGCAGTTCGCCGGGGCCCTTCCAGGGGAAGCTGACGCCGCCAAAAATCGCGATCAAGGGCATGCCGACGCAGTGGACGACGCTGGGCGGTTACTTCGATGCCATCGAGAAAGCGGGCGTTTCGACCAATATGGTCTCGCACGTCGGCCTGGGAACCATTTGGCGCTGCGTGATGGGGGATTCGCACGCGCGCCCCACCAAGGAGCAGTTCGAGCGGATGAAAGAGCTGGTTGAGGAGGCGATGAAGAACGGTGCGCGCGGACTGTCGTGCATGCTTGCCGCTCCCCCTGATTCGCTGGCGACCACCGACGAGATTGTCGAGCTGTGCAAGGTCGTCGCCCGGCATGGCGGCATCTTCGTCGTCCATGTCCGCCATGAAGGGACCGGCGTTTTCGATGCAATGCGTGAAGCGATCGAAATCGGCCGACGCGCCGGCATCACCGTCGAAATCCTGCACATCAAGATTGCCGACCAGCAATACTGGGGCCGCATGAACGAGGTCATCCGCCTGATTGACGATGCCCGCAAGGCCGGCGTCAACATCGGCGCCAACCTCTATCCCTACACGCGCGGTAACAACAACCTCGCCACCATCATTCCCCCCTGGGCCCACGAAGGCGGTACGACCAAAATGCTCGAACGCCTCAAGGATCCCAAGGAACGCGCCCGCATCAAAAAAGATGTCAAGGACGGCATCCCCGGCTGGTACAACCACTACACCGCGATCGGCGGCGACTGGGGCCGCATGCTCATCGCCGCCAATAACAGCTACAAGGGGCTGACGATGGACCGCGTGCTAGCCGAGCGCACCAAGAACAAGAAGGGGGCCGACTTACTCGACGAGTTCTTCGATTTCCTGATCGAGGAAGGCGGCTCGGTCTCGGCGGTGTACGATCATCACACCGAGAAGGACATGAATTTAGCCATGCAGCAGCCGTGGTGCTCGATCGGCTCGGACGGGCAGGCGCTGGCGCTCGAGGGCCCGACGCGGCGCGGCCATCCGCACCCGCGCAGCTTCGGAACCTTCCCGCGCATCCTGGGCGTTTACGTCCGCCAGAAGGGGCTATTGAGCCTGGAAAGCGCCGTCCGCAAGATGACCTCGCAGAACGCCGCCAAGCTCGGCATCTTCGACCGCGGCTTATTGCGCCCGGGGATGTTCGCCGACATCACCGTCTTCGACGCTGAGCGCGTCATCGATCGCGCGACCTATACGGAGCCGTTCCAGTACAGCGAAGGGATCGAGCACGTGATCGTCAACGGGCAAATGGTGCTGGAGGCGGGCAAGCATACAGGAGCACGGCCGGGCAAGGCGCTGCGGATGAGTCGGTGATCTGGTGAAGGCCAAGCGAAATCCGCTCGAGAATTCGGGGCGAAGCGGCCTCAGAAATCCACGCCAAGCAACCCGGGAGCTCTGCACGCAATGCCGAATCCTAAGGCGTGCGTGCATCGTGAGATTGCCAGACAAACATGTACCAGAACACCGGCATTACCAACAGATTGGCTAACACAATGCCCAGAATCCAGGCGGTGCGCTGCTGTTTCGGAACGGCGTCCGACCGCAGCGCAAAGGCTATGTAGAGGCCCATCAAGCCCCACGTCCACGCTATGCTGAGCAAGTGAAGCACGGTCAGCCAATCGCCAGGAGGCCACGGCGCGGCGTTTTGCGACTGGGTGGCCACCGTTATGACGATGCATACGACGAAATAGCCCAGGTACGCAATGGGTGCAAGAGTTGCGACTAGGATAAGGATGGCCGTCGGTTTGGATGTTTTCATTTCTTGCACTCGGGCTTTCGGCGACGCTGCAATGGCCGCGACCCGTATGCGCAACTCGATTCGCAACGCCAGGCCGCGTCTATTGCGGTAGCACCTCGTCACCTTTTGAACGGCCCGGCAATTATCCGCGCCGGAACCCTGTAAGAGCCCATGAGCGTAAATGGCGAAAACTCAAATCCCTGCTCAATTCCGAGCCCCTTCTTCGAGGGAACGAAGCTGAATGATGTTCCGCCGCTCCCGGCGGTGTATTCAAGGCCTTCGTGCTTAATCCAATCATCCAGCGATCCGGCGTCTAAGGTAAGCGTCCCGCCCGCGCTCACGCCTACGCCGACGGACGCGCGCGCAATCGCCACTATTGCCCAGTTTCCTTGGTCGTCAGACGCCTTGCCGATGGCAAATGATCCCCCTGCCACGAACGTGAACCCATACCCGAGCCCAGCGAAATGCACAACCTCGCCACTTGGGTCGGTCGCATCCGTCGGCGCGTTGTGCACGTACCGATACAGGTTGCTTTCGCCCATTCCGTCGCCCTGGCCGATGCTCACCCATCCTTTTGATGGAGAGTAATACCTCGGCGTGTCCTGAACCGGCGTCTTTTCCATGCTGTCCCACGTGTACCGGCCGCTCTCTTCCAGGTTGGTTTCAGACACGAAGGTTTCACCATCCGGCTCGGCAATTTGGATGCCCAGCGGGTCTTGCGAAATCCAGCGGCCGATCGTTGGGTCGTACATGGCGGTCTCCTATGCGGGTTGTTCGGGTTTGAATCCTTCGGGCAGCTCACGGGCGAGCCGATATTCCATCTGATGGGGCGGGTCGGGCCGAAATCTCACGGCAATGTGCCTCGGCGCGTCGCTCGGCGGATTTTCTGGATGGCTTCGCAATGCATCCCACCATCTCGCTTTCAATGCCGGGTCATTCAGCAAATCCTGTTTGACGCCCATATGCACGAGGCCCCGCTCCAGGTCGAGCGGAATGGCGTGAAATTGGCGCGGTGGAAAGGTGATTGTCATTGCCGGGAATCCACGCATCGTCGTCGCCTCGATCTCGGCCCTCCATTGATTCATAGCCGCGACCAAAGATTGCGGCCCTGCCCAATCAGCGAGGTCCCGCTGGCAAGCACGCGCGAAGGCAAATGCGGCGTCGCCCAGGCGCCCGTGCCGGAGGTACACGCGCGCGCGGTCCCCGATGAAAAGCGCCAACTCCTCATTCGGCGCCAGCGACACCGAACAGCGGTAGCGGCGTACCTGCTCGGCAGACAGCGGTTCGGGCCAGCGAAGGTAATATTCATCAGGATGGCTGACGAATCCCTGGGAAGTGCATTCGATGTTGAAACGCTCGCCGTCGCCATCCCAGCGAAGGAAGCGGTGCCGAAATGCCTTCACGATTTTGAGCGGATAGCCGAGCGCCCTGCCAATCGACGCGATCGTGGGAGGCAAGGAGGAGCAGGTGCCCTCCCGGAACAGGAGTACGCCATGGGCAAAAAGATGCTCTGGGCGGCTGAAGAACTCGTCGTCCGATATGGCGTTGAAGCGCGTGGGATAATGAACGCCCAGGTCGCGTTGCAGCACGGTCATGAGGGCCATCATGCGGAAGCGCGCTTCGGAATGACCAAAGCTTTCGGGCTCCCTAACAAACAGATGGCGTTGCCGAGCGGTCTCGCTGCGGACGCGTTCCGTCCATGCGTCGCGAATACGGATGCATTTTTCAAAGTCGAAAGGGGCTCCGCCAGGGAGCTCTTGGCGCAAAGAAGGTTGGCGGTTGCGATATCCGTGCCGCTGGCGGGATGGTCTGTTGTGCGGGCCTGGGAATCAGCCATCGCAATCCCCCTCCTGGTGGTGAAAGGAGATTAACACGGCGCGCGTGCGAGTTCAACAAAAATCCGAGAGTTTTTTCGTTCCCTCAGCGTGAGTGCGCGCATCGCCCCATCGCCCGCACGTGCGCGCCGCCAAATGTGGCGGTGGCGCTCACCGCCGGCATTCGGCGATGACCTGCCATGCGAAGACATCTTCGCGGCTGTGCACCGCGGACGGGTCCGCGGAGCAGCGCTGCTGATAATTCTCCAGGGCGAGCGGGCCGAGTTGCTCGATGTTCTTCCACTTGATGTCGTCGATCTCGTGATAGAACACCATCTCGTCCAGGCGATCCGTCAGAAGGACTTTCGCATGTTTGCACTGCTTGTGGAGCAGCTTTTGCAACGCCTGGCCGTATTCATCATTGGGCAACGTCACCAGGGTAATGAGATGATCCTGGGCGACTCGGCCAAACTCAGGCGTCGCCTCATCGAGGCAGCGCTGCAAGTCGTCGAGCAGTCCGGCGTCGTCCTCGGCGTCCTGGCCTCGATGGCGTGCGAGGTACATTTCCGCGACGGAGGTGCCTTGCAAGCGGTCGCCCAGAAAGTTCTCGGCCTCCTGGAGCATTGCCGGCGCCAGGCTCTTCACCAAAGAGGAGGCGCCCATGCAAATCTGGAGCAAGGCCTGGCAATGATTGGTGATCCAGTGCTGCACGATTTCGTCGAAGCAGAGGAGGTCTTCCGGGCCAATGGTTTGGTTGAGCTGGGCGACGGCGTCTTTGAGATCCTGGCAGCCGGCCGGGAAGAGGACGCGCAAATCGGAGCGTGCGGATTCATGCTGGCTCTGGGGCGGGAGCGGCTTGAGCAAGGCATGCAGCTCGCCCAGGCGCTGCCGGCAGAATCCCACTTCGCGAATCTGATCGGAGAGATGCCCGCGCAGGCCGAGGTAAAGGCGGTTGAGATGGCCCAGCACGAGGCTGTGATAGCGAGTCTTGGTGTAGGTGCGGACCAGTTCGAAAAGGTCGGCGGCACTGAGGTTCACGCCGGCGGGGCGATGCGACATGGTGAGCGCCCACTGCGTGCTGGAGCCGCTGCCGGCCGGCATCGGCTTGTCGGTGATGTGGTGAATGCGCTGGTGCAACTGCGCCGCCTTGTCGGCCAGCTCCTTCGCCAGCGCATCCTGCGATTGCAACGCCTGATCGACCGTGGTGGAGAATTGCCGCAGTGCTTCCTCGGCGCCGGCCAGGCGGTAGGTGGGGTCTTCCAGGAGCGTGACCGCGAGCTCGGCAAGCTTCTGCTCGCAATCGTCGGCGAGGGCGTGGGCAATTTCCGAAAGCGTGCGTTCCAGGAGGGGAGACTCCGCATGCATCGTCTTGGGACCGCGACTGTCTTCGGGCAGTCCGAGCACGTGCTCCAGGCGGTCCATGGTCTGCACGATCGGCATCATGTTGACGGAAGACGATTTGCCCTTGGCGGAGTTCTTCGCGGCAGTGGCGAGCTCCTGCACCGGCGCCAGCACTTCCGCCAGCAGATTCTCCGGTTTCTGCTGCAAGGCTTCCTCGGCGAGCTGCTGGAAGCGTTCGATAAGCGTCTCGGGTCGCAACCCGAGGGCTTCCCAGCGCTCCAGCGTCCACTGACGAATGGTGTCGGCGATGGGGACGGCATCTTTGCTGAGCCAGCGCATGACCAGCTGGCTGCACAGGAGCCGGCTGGCCTGTTCGAGCAAGGCGTGCCGGGGCCAAAGAACCCGGTAAGTGCCGATCGATTGCAGGCGTGGCCCGGCCTGCCCGCTGTCGTCCGGTGGCTGAATCGCGTGGCGAGCTTCATCGACGGCGTGGCCAAGGTGCGTCACCAGCTCGCGGTAGAGCAAGTCGCCCACCTGAGCGAGGATCGGGACGTTGTCGCCCGCATCGAGCTTGCGTTGCGGGGCTGCCAAGGAGAACAAGACGCAGCGCTCCAGCGCCGGACCCGCAGCCGTCGCGCGTTCTCCCTTGCCCGCATTGGCGGCAGTTTCATAGAGGGCGGAGAAGGTCGCGTTCGGCTTGCAGTAATGCTGTATCTCCACCAGTGAGGCATAGGCGTTGGATAGCGCCGGCGAATGGGCGGCGTCTCGGCCGGCCGCGGGCAGGTAGAACATGCCGACGATCTCCGCGTCGGCGTGGCCTTGCTCGCTGAGAAGCCGACGCACCAGATAGGCCACATCCAGAAACATGCCGCTGCCCGTGCTCCCCGTCAACGACGTGACCAGGTAAACGCGCGGTTTGGTCGTGCGCAACCCAAGGTCGCCGCGCGGATCGGCTTCGTGCGGCGTGTCTTGTGAGCCGCACGCATGCAGTTCTGCTTCAAGCCTGCGGGTAATAATGCGGTAGTTGTCAACGAAGGCGAGGCGGCCCAGCGCCCGCACGCTGGCGTTGGTTTGCTCGCGCGGAATACGATACAGCAGCTTGGCATTGAGCCAGTCGTCGGTCGGCAGCTTGCCGTCGCGCGTCTTGAGATAATGGCTGGGCGCAACAGGCGCGCATGCAGAGTTTCCTGAGGCCGAAGGAAGCCGTGTTCGGCATTGGCGCTGGCGTTCTGGAGTGTGCCGGCGTCGGTATCGATGGCGATCAGGCGAACGTGGGGGACCGCGTCTGCCGAGCCGAGTTCGGTGGCGATGCGGCGCCGCAGCTGGGAAAGAGTCTCGACGCCGAGTTGCCCGATGCCGATCACGACGGCGGGCTGTACGACGCCGGTCGGCTCGTGCGCGATATTTGCGGTCGGCTTCGGCTTGGCTGCTGTTTTCCGCGGCGTCGCTGCCGTTTTGCAAATCGATTCAAGGGGGACAACGGCGTGAGGCGATCGCGCCTGCGGAGACTCCGCCGCCGGCGTTTCTCTCAGGAACGCCTTGCCGACCGAGAAGTTGGGCTCGGCCGGTTTGACCGGGCCAGCGCCGCCGCGTGCTGCCTCGGTCTTGCTCAGGGAGGGAAAGGGCCGATCTGCCGCGGGCGCCATGGGCGCATGCGCCGGCGCCACGTTGCCGCCCTTCATCGTGGCCCGGTGCAAGTACTGCACGAAGTCGAGGCACGTCGCGTAGCGATCCTCCGGATTCTTCGACAACGCCTTGGCCATTACGGGCCGATCGTGGACCGGCACGGGCGTCAGGTCATGCGAATTCTGCAAATGCTGCAGGATCAGCTGCTTCATCGACGTCCCGGTAAACGGCCGATGTCCCGTCAGCATCTCCTGGTACACGATCGCAAGACTGTACTGATCGCTCTGCCGGCTGAACTTGCCGTCGAAAGTTTCCGGGGCCGCATACACCGGCGTCACCCCGCCGGTGATCGTCATGAATTTCTGGTCGCTGATGTCCTTGACCAGCCCGAAATCGGCGACCTTGATATGATTGTGCACCAGGAACAAATTCTGCGGCTTGATATCCAGATGTTGCAGTTGATACTGCGAATTCATCAGGTCAAGCGCTTCCGCCGCCTCGCGCAAGTAGCCCAAAAGCTCCTCGCGCGGCACGCCGGGCAATCCCTGACCCCGGCACTGCTTGAACCGGTCCGCCAGCGTCCGGTCCGCCAGTTCCATGACGATGACCAGGTAATCCTCCACGATCTCGAAGCGGTCCAGCGAGATCACGTAGGGATGATGCACCGTCTTGACCCGGCTCAGCGACTTCAATTCCTGATCGGCACGCGAACGATCCTGTTCGAAGCCGATGGCGCTGTCGTCGGGCGACACTTCGCATTGAACAAACTTGATGGCCTTGAAGAGTCCCCCCGGCGCCTCGGCTTTCCAGACTTCGCCGAAACCGCCGCTCCCCAGGCGCTCGATGAGCCGATAGCCTGGGATCGGTTCTTCATGGGGTTCAATGCGAATCGGCATAAGCAACCTTGAACGGGGAATCGGCGTACAAACGCCTGCTCATGCAAAGCGTAGCTCGCAGGAACCCCTCCTGCAAATTTTCACCATTCGCCGGCACGGATTATTTGACAAAGTCCAGACGAATTGAATAACATCTATACAAACTGACAGTATGCCGAGTGCGTTTCTGAAGATTCTCATGGAGGTTGGCCGTTGAAAGAGCCGTTGTTGACGTATGCTCTGTCCATCAAGCAGCCCTGGGCGGCACTTGTGGTGCAAGGGCTGAAGACGATTGAGGTGCGGCGCTGGCCCACGGCGCGGCGCGGGCGCATCCTGATCCATGCCGCCCGCGTGCCGGACAAGCGCGTTGAGGCCTGGAAGCACGTACCCGAGGCGATGATGCCTTTGGCCGAACGGCAAGGCGGCATCATCGGCGCGGTCGAATTGACCGAATGCCGGCGCTATGACGATCTTGACGCATTCCTACTCGATCAGGCCGCCCATTACAACGAGGCGAGTTGGTTCGAGCCCCCGGTGCTGTACGGCTTCACGTTCGCCAAGCCGCAGATAGTGCCTTTTCAGGAATATCCGGGCTGGTTTCGTTTTTTCAAGGTTGAAACGCCGGCACAACCCGCCAGTCCGGAGGGAGTTGCAGCGACATGACGGCGCTTTTAGTCAGTGTGCGTTCGGCGGCGGAAGCGCTGGCGGCGCTCGCCGGCGGCGCGGCGCTCATTGACGCCAAGGAACCGGCACGCGGCTCACTGGGCCGGGCTGAAGACGCGATTATTCGGGACATCGTCATCGCGGTCGCCGGCAGAACTCCTGTTAGCGCGGCGCTCGGCGAATGGGCTGAGGATACAGATAACGTTCCGGATGCAGATTTGGCCTACGTCAAGTGGGGCCTCGCCGGTTGCGCGAACCGGCCCTCTTGGCGCGACGCCTTGAGCCGATTGCTCGATCGGCAGCAACGGCCACAGGTTGTACTCACGGCCTACGCCGATTGGCAGTGCGCCCGGCGCCGGCAGTCGAGGAGATCTTCGACCTCGCTCGGCGTCATCCCGGCAGCACCATCCTAGTGGACACCCATTGCAAGGATGCCGCGAACTCGTTGGGCAAACAGCGTCCGACACTTCTCGACTGGTTGCCGCAGCCGTGGATTGTGGATCTATGCGCTCGCTGCCGAGAGGCGAACGTCAAGATCGCATTGGCTGGTTCGCTCGGCCCCGAGGAAATCCGTGTGCTCGCATCTGCCCAGCCCGATTGGTTCGCGGTGCGCGGCGCCGTTTGCGACGGCGACCGCCGCGGAGCGATGCAAGTTGAAAAAGTCCGTCTGCTCGTCGAAATGCTCAAGTCCACGCACGCAGGTTGACCACGCGGACCTCCATTTCGGCCTTCGCCTGCTGGATCGCATGATTGAAATAGCCGTCCACCACGTCGGCGCGGCTCGCAGCGTGCCAATGGGCGCCGGCCCAGGCGATGGATTTGAGCAAGATCAACTCACGGGCGTCGGCTACCACCGCTACGCGAACCGCCAAGGAATCACTGGTCACCTGCCAGGAATGCGGCAAATGATCGGGCCGCCGCTCATCCGCTTGGAAAAATGGCGCTGGATCAAGGATCGCGGTTCCGCGGTCGGCGGTGTCCGTTGCGATCCGCGTTTCCGGCAGCAACCGTTGCAAGAATCGCGCGTTCACGGAGAGGGCGTCGAGGGCCAGCCAGTGCGACGCGTCCTCGCCGAGCTGATGCACGCGATCGAAAGAGCGAATCGCATCCGCCGTCGCCCCGCCGCCAGGCACGAGCAGCACGTTTTGGGCGGCCAGCAACGCCAAAAATGCACGCAGCTTGATGCCCAGCTCCGGCCAATCGAAAAGACTGCCGCCCACTTTCACGACGGTCCAATTCGGATTACGCACGGTGTTGTTCCTGTTCGGCCAGCACGGCGACCGCATACGCACATGCGGCTTCCGAAAGGTCGCGGCCCAACTCGACCGCGAGCGAAGTCGTCGGCTTGGCCCACTGCTCGACGGCCGTCCGCCCCACAATCTCGCCCGAACCGGATACCACGAAATGCTGCACGTTCGGCTTTTCCGACAGCACGCGTCCGCATGCCACGGTGATGAACAATTCTTGCGAGCTCAAAGCCTCTGCGGCCAAATCGTTCGCTTGCTCTTGGGAAAAAGTCTCCGCATCCGCACAACGCATCCGCGCAAGACGGGCGTGGGCACAAGCTCGCGTCATCGGCCGGCCGTCGGCGGTATCGCAATCCTTGGGATTCTCCGGCAGCAATCCGAGCATCACGTAGGCATCTAGCATGGTCGCGAAGAACTCGGCGGCGACATCCGTACCCAACACCGCGCAGATCGGGGTGCGGCGCAGGCCCGTGTAGACCAGCTCGCCGGACGCCAACCGGTCCGCATCGGTGAGACAACGCGGCTCCGGAATGCCGCGATTGAGGTAAACGATGTCGGTCGTGGTGGAACCGGTGTCGATCAGCAACACGCGCTCGTCGGCGAAACGCTGGGCGACCAAGTGAGCCAGTGCCAGCCAGTTGCAAGCCGCCACGCTGAGCGGATTGGCGTCGGCTTCCGTTGGGCTGACGAATCGGCCCTGAGTGGACCAGACACGCACCGGGATCGATCCGAACGCCGCCATGGCGCTTTGCAAGATCGCTTGCACGCCGGCGCGGCGGCTCGGGAAACAATCGCAAAGCTCGCCGGTCATGGTGATCGCGACGACCTCATGCGCCGACATGGCCGCACGCAAACGGACCAATTCCGCTGCCAGTCCTTTCGGATTCTTCCAAAGCGCGAAGGGAACGGTCCGGGCGACGCCGCTCGTGTGCGCCGCCTTGAGATTGGCGCCGCCGATGTCCAGACCTAAGACGGGGATCGCCATGGGCGTATTGTATCCGTGAAATGGCGTCGGGTGCGTCAGGGAATATTATGGACTATACTGGACGGTATCGGCTGCGCACCCGTTCCAGCAGCGCACCCAAGGGGTGAACATGAACGCCACGAAAATCCCGCTCAGCATGGTGAAAATCGCGTCCCCGTGCGCCGCATCCTGGGATGCCATGTCCGGCACCGATCAGGCGCGCTTTTGCGGGCAATGTGCCCAGTACGTGTACAATTTTTCCGACATGACAGCGGACGAGATCGCGGCCCTCATCAAGGAAAAAGAGGGGAAACTCTGCGTCCGCTATTTCCTGCGCTCCGATGGCACGGTGATGACCGCCAATTGCCCGGTCCGTAGCCGGAATATTGCCGCCCTGCGCGTCGCGGTGGGGGTGCTCCTCGTCATCGTCAGCTTTTTCACCCTCGGTGCCGTAAAAACTGGCGGTGACAGCAGCGAGTATTGCGAGTGGAAGTTCAACCCGGTCAAGCGCGTCAGGGACTGGCTGTTCCCCCCGCCCACGTTCACTTCCTGCGGCATGGGTAAGTTATGATTACCCGCTCAATTCAGCAGCGAATCGTAATCAATCGCCCGGTCCTTGTCGAGTCGGGGCAAATCGAGCGGCACCGCCTCGATGTATTTCTGCGCCGCCCCCGTGTTGAACACGACGATCTCCTCACTCCGGCCAATGCGGCCTTGCTCGATCAAACTCGCCAGCACGTCGAAGCATACCGCCGTCTCCGGGCAGATGGCGATTCCCTCCAACCTGGCGACGCGGCGCATCCACGGCACAATCGTCTCTTCCCGGCCCGCTGCCGCCCAGCCGCCGGACGCTTTGATCGCATCGAGCATCATGAAATCGCCGACTGCCGCCGGCACGCGCAGCCCGCTCGCCACCGTCTTCGCATTCGGGAACGGCTTGGCAAAGCGCTCGCCTTCCTCGAAGGCCCGCACAATGGGAGCGCACCCATCGCTCTGGCAGCTCACCAGCTTCGGCATTTTCGCGCCATCGATCCAGCCGAGCGCCGCCAATTCCTGAAACGCCTTCCACATGCCGATCAGCCCCGTGCCGCCCCCGGTCGGATAGAAGATGACATCCGGCAACTTCCAGCCGAGTTGCTCGGCGAGTTCCAGCCCCATCGTCTTTTTGCCTTCGAGGCGGTACGGCTCTTTCAACGTGGACATGTCGAACCAGCCGAGCTTGTCGATCCCTTCGCGGACGATCTTGCCGCAATCGTTGATGAGGCCATTGACGAGAAAAACCTTGGCGCCGCACAGGTAGGCTTCCATCTGATTGATGACCGGCGTGTCGTCGGGCATGAAGACGAAGACTTCCATGCCGGCGCGAGCGCCGTAAGCCGCGAGAGCCCCACCCGCATTCCCCGCGGTCGGCGCCGCCAATCGCTTCAGGCCGAGATGCTTCGCCATGCTGACCGCGACGGCCATCCCTCGGCTCTTGAAGCTCCCCGTCGGCAGTTGCGATTCGTCCTTGATCAAGAGCCGCGATAGCCCCAGCTCCTTGCCGAGCCGCGGACTCGCCAACAACGGCGACATCCCTTCCCCCAGCGTCACCGGTTCGGCATCTGCGGGCAACGGCAGCAGTTCCCGATAACGCCAAAGCGATTTCTCGCGCATCGCCAGATCGGTCGGCTTCACCACTTTCCCGACGGCGTCGAGATCATAGCGCACCCAGAGCGGCCGGCCCTGGTGCATGGTCCAGACCCGATTCGTGTCAAAGCGAGTGCCGTCAAGTGCCGACTCCAGGTGCGTTACGAACATCTTTGTCGCCTCTGGGATTTCCTTTCTTGCCATAATACTGATCAACAAATTGAATCACGAAAGCGAGACAAAATGAAAACGCGAAACAAGTCAATGGGGTCTATTTCGTGCTTTCGTTTTTTCGTGCTTCAATTTGGATCGCGAATCTTCACGCGCAGGTTCCGAAACGCTACCGGCCCATGATCGGCTTGCAGCATCAATGGCCCTTCGCGCATCTCGGCGTTCTTCCAGCGGTCGCCAGTGGGCGTCAACAGTTCTTGCTTCTCGTGGATGACTTGCCCGTTGAGCACCGCCTTGGCGATCATGGCGTTTTTGATCTTCTTGCCGTCCTTGTCGAAGCGCGGGGCGACGAAGACCACATCGAGCGTTTGCCATTCGCCGGGGGCCTTGCAAGCGTTGACTTTCGGCGCGATCCCCTTGTCGAGGTGCGTGTAGATGTTGTTTTTGATCTCGGCCCGCGGATAGATGCCGCCGCAATCGGCGCCGGTGACTTCTTTTTTGCCGAAGCTGTCGCAGATCTGGATTTCGTAATGGCCGTGGAATTTGATGCCGGAGTTGGAGCCCTTGGGGATATTGAATTCGAGATGGACTTCGACGTCGGCGAATTTCTGCTTGGTGTAAAGATTGACGGCCCGGCCCTTGCTGCCGTTGTACCAGACGCCCTTGCCGGGCTTGGCGAGGAATTTCCTGGCGTTCTGCGGATCAAGCTCGACGCCGGCGACCTCGGCCCAATCGCCGTGCGGCACCTTCCATGCACTGAGGTTGCCAGGAAGCAACTCGACGTCCTTGGTTTGGCCGATGCAGATGGCGGCAAAGAGAACGGAGAACATGATGCAGATCCGCGTTGGGGTGGGTTGGTGGCGTATTGATAGGATAGCCGATTTCAGCCGCGGGACCACTCAGGAGTCTCACGCAAAGGCGCGAAGGCGCGAAGAAAGAAATTGGGAGAATCGAACAGATTGATGAGCGCGTGATTCTGCCAGCATTTCTCCTCTTTGCGCCTTCGCGCCTTTGCGTGAGGCCTTTTTGTGCTGGGCGAAATGGCAAGGGACGCCAAATGTGCTGGCGTTGTGCGCGGCCGGCATGGTACAATTCCGCTTCGACGCGATTCCGGGAGTTGGTGCCGTCCTTGAAACATCCGCGTGAATTGTGTCGCAGTTCGATTTCCTCGAAGGAGCATGCCATGCTGCTGCGTGCGTTTCTTGCTTTGATTCTGATACCAACATTGGCCTTGAGCGTTTCAGGCCAGCCGCGGGAAGTACAGGAAGGTCCGGCCCCACCGCGTTTCACGTTTAAGATCGACGCGAAGGCCGTATTGAGCGAGCTGGTGCCGGCCGCTCCGAAGACCCCGGCGAAGTTGCCCGCGTGGGACAACGAGGATTTGGCCAAGGTTTCCGAATTGGCGTTTGCCGATCCGATTGCAAAGGACCTCGACAAGATGAAGGCGATGGAGAAGACCGCACACATTCTCGCGAAGGTCAATCATCTCAACCGCAAGAAAACCGACGGCTTCATGCTCGCCCTGCTCGAACAACGCGGCGACCTGCGCGGCTTGCCGTTCCTGATGGGCGAAGAATGCCGCACGCGCGAGGAGCAGGCGAGGGCCTTTCGCGAGATGGCGGATATCGTGAATCAGCAGCTTTTTCAGTGCAAGGCCGCGTCCGCCGGCTCGAACGCCGGCGAGTGCCGGTCCGCCGCCGGATCTCGTGGTGCGTTCCCGAGGCGGATCGAGCTTTGGAACACAATGTCGAAGGTAAACGGCCCGATCCAACGCGGCAACCTGGCAAAGTTCCGGCTTCGCCGTCACTTCCACCAACAAAAACCAGCTCAACCGCGCAATAGTGGCGGCGCTCACGCAGATCCTGATGCCGGAAGCGGAGCCAGTACCGCGCCGGCCTGGCGAAGTTCCTCGGCACCGTGCCGCACGCCGATGCAACCAAGGCGCTGGCCCGGCTCGCGATCTTTTCGCCGGAAGACGAAGTGCGTGCGGCCGCGATCGAGAGCCTCAAGACGCGCCGCGAGAAGGACTACACGGATATCCTTATGAGCGGATTCACCTATCCGCTGCCGGCGGTGTCAAAGCGGGCGGCCGAGGCGCTGGTGAAGCTGGAGCGCAAGGATTTGCTGGAAAATCTGGTGCGGGTGCTCGAATCGCCCGATCCGCGTTTGCCGATGAAAGCCAAGGACGCAAACGGTGGTGCGCGAGCTGGTGAAGGTGAATCACCATCGCAATTGCGTCCTGTGCCACGCGCCGGGCAACACGGAGAACATGCCGGAGGGCGTGCTGACGGTCGCGGTGCCGCTGCCGGGCGAGCCGTTGCCGAGGCCGTCGCAGGGGGGCTATCAGAGCACGCCGCCGCCGTCGCCGGATATCGTGGTGCGCATCGACATGACGTACCTGCGGCAAGATTTCTCGGTGATGATGCCGGTCGCCAACCCGGAGCCGTGGCCTGAAATGCAGCGTTTCGATTTCCTGGTCCGCACGCGCACCTTGACGGCGGCGGAAGCGCAAGCCTACGAGGCGTGCTGCGCGGAAGAAGAGCCGGGCCGCTTGTCGCCGTACCATCGGGCGGCCTTGTTCGCGCTGCGCGAATTGACGGGGCGCGACACGGAACCGACGGCGGCGGCGTGGCGGAAGCTGCTGAAGTTGCCGAGGTGACGATCGTGAAAATCCCTCGGCGGTTTCATTCAAATCGCCGAGCGTTTTTCGTCACAGATATTCCACGTGGTTCCGCATCTCATCGCGCGTGAGGACGCCGTAGACGAGCAGCAGTGCGTGGACGAGTTGGCCGATTGAATGCTTGGTGGCAGGACACCATGCAATGCCAGCGTGTTGGATGCCGCTGGCGTCGAGGGCCAAATAGTCGGTGTCGAATGTCACCATCACGCGCTCTTCGGTGGTGGCGAATTGCAATTGATCCGGATCGGGCAACCCGCATCGACCGGCGTCCTGCGCGGTGAGAGCGTCCACGCCTCGCAGCCGAAGACCATGGGCGATGCCGGGCGGCATGTGCTGATCGAAATAGAATTGGATCGGGTCAGCCACCGAGCTTCTCCCTCACCTTGGAAGGGTGCCGCTTCAGCAATTCCTTGCCGGCCTCTTCATCTTTGCGGAACTCCTCGGCAATCTCCTCGCGATGGTCGTGGTAATATGCCAAGGCAGCATACACGTCGGCCAAGGTGATGCCGGGAAACATTGCGGCGACCTCGTCAGCGCAATAGCCGCGCATATCGTGCCAGACGACGATGTCCATGACGCGGATGCGATGCCCCGCGATGCAGGCTTTGCCGCCGCACACGCCCGGCGTTTTGGTGATGTGTTGGGTGATGACGTTTTCCATGACAATCCCTTTGAGCGGTTTGTTCTTGGCATTCTACCACAGGCACGCGGCTCACGCATCCGCGGGCTTCTCCGCCGGCAGGCTGAATTCCACCTGCACGTGGGCCAAATCGTTCGGCGTCACTTCCAGATGCACGATATCGCCGGAGCGGTTGGCTTCGAGCACGAATTGCCCGCGCGCGTCGAGCACCACGGCACGCACCGGATCGCGGACGCAGCGGAATTCAGCCAGGCCGCTGTAATTGGCGCATTCGAGAAAGCGGGCGGTGATCGCATCCTCAACCTCGGGTCCCTCGCCCCCCGCCCCTCGCCCCTCGCTTCTTCCTGGGGTCATGCGCGTTAACAGCAGATTCGGCGCGTCGATGTGGAACAGCCAACCGGAGGCGCCGATGTGCGGCGGGCCTTTCGTCGTCGGCACCACGGCGAGCGGCGAGGCGTAGCCCCACGCGGTTTGCATCGGAATCTCACGGTCGAAGGCGATGCCGAGCTCGAACACCGTCCCCTTTTCTCCCTCCGGCACGAGAATCACGTCCACCATCCGGCCGCCTTGCTTTTGATGGAACGGCAATCCGCCCGTCAGGATCGCCGTGGTTTGCGCGCCGGCATCACCGCCGACAGCATCGTCTTGGGCGTCGGCGGCGTGCGGATGTCGAGATAATCCGGCGTTTGCGGCCGCGGATGATTCGAGATGTAGCCCATGCCGTTGAAGCCGCGCACCAGGAGGCAGCGTTCATCGCGCCAGGCGAAACGGCTGCCGAAGTAAGCGTGCCAGCCGTAGCCGGACGGCGGTTGTTGCGGCGTCAGTTCGATGCGCATCTCCAGGAGCGGCCGACCCATCCAGAGCCGTAACCGCTGCTTGAAGCCGGCGAGAATCTGATCCTGGTCGCCCAGAAGAACCCCTTCGGAGACGATTTCCGCGAGCGCGGGACCGCTTGACGTGATCTTGATCTCCTTGGCGATCATGCGGCTGCCGGGGTTGAAGACGAGCATCTGGCCCAGGCGGTTGGCGCCGGTCTTGTGATCGCGCACCGCCTTGAGCCCGCCGCTGGCCGCATCGACTTCGACGGCGAAATGGTCGTTGCGGATGGTGTGAGCCTGCGGATCGGCCACGCGAACCTTGTTCGTCATCGCCGGAGTGCCGGGCGGGCCTTCACGCGGCAACCAGGCGAAACCGAGCGCGGGAACCTCGATAACGGCACGCAATCGGCCTCCGTCGAGCTGGCACGCCTTCACGATTCCGCCAATCGGCAATGGATGCCTGCCCCCCTCGACATCGATCACCGCACGCCGGGCGAAGCCGCACGGATTCAGGATCATCCAGCCCGGCTTGTCGGCCTCCGCCGCGCTTGCAAGCGCTCCGCCAATGCGACGGCGACGCGGCGCTCCAGATTGTCCAGCTCGGCGGGAATCGTCAGCGTGCTTTCCGCTTGCAATTCGACCGCTGTTAATTCGCTTTCGATATTAAGCGTGTCGCGCACGCCGCTCAAGGATCGGTGCAGGGCCGCGTAGGTCCAGCAGGCATCAATGCGGCGGCGCGTGCGCAGGTGCCGTGGGAACATGCTCACCGGCTCGGCGCTTTGCTCGGCGATGCGCTCGCTCAGAAAATCGAAATGGAAATCATCGGCCGTCATCAGCGACGGATACTCGCCCGCCGCCACCTCGCTCATGTATTTGGAAAAAGTGGTCCATTTGCCGAGGACGGGAGCGAGCCGGGCGAGCTCCATCAGATCGCGATACCAGACGGCGGTCGGCTTGTCGCGGTGCAAGAGGAACATGGTCGCCGCATGGTCCTCGCGCGTTGTCTTGAACCAGTAATGGCCGAGATTGAAAAACGTCTCGACGCTGTCGGCATAGCGCGGCGGGCGGACAAACGCATCGACCTGCTTGCCGTTGGGCGACGGCCAGCTGATGACGAGGCTCGCATGGCTGGGCAGGCCGGAGCTTTCGTCAAAACTCAGGAGGAGCGCTTTCGTCAAACCGCTGGAGCTCAACAGCAGGGGCATGTGCGGGTGGTAGCCGAAGCGCTTGCGGGCGAAGACGCGGATGTCGGCGCCAAGCAATTCCTTGGCCCGATCGAGCCCGTGGCGCAGGTTCCAGAGCTGCGAGTCGATCGGCAAGAGCGGGTCCTCGCGCTCGAGGTACGAGCCGCCGCACATCTCGGCCAAATCGCTTTGCACGGCGGCTTTGAGCTGGGCGAAGCGATTCGGGGCGTGCTCGGCTAACTTTTCGAGCGTGGCGGTGGCGGCGATGAAATTGGTGGCGATGCCGAACTCCAGCGCCGCCGGCCAACCGATGCGCCATGGTCGCTTCATCGAGAAAACTGGCGTCGAGCCAATGGATCGTGACCGGATAGAGCACCTCGCGGGCCGACACCAGCCGGGTGGCGGCGGCCTTGAGATGTTCGACAGCCGCTTGCGGCGTAGCAGCTTCCGCGATCGCTGAGACGGCCTTTTGTACGTCATCCCAAAACCCGGCCACATCAATTGGATTCTCATGCTCCATCGCTTCGCTGAGCGCCGCCAGCAATTGATGCCCCCACGCCAGCCCGAAGAATGGCTCGACGCTCTCGGCCGCGATTTCAAGCCCCTGCTTCCAGGCGACGGCCGGGGCGCCTTCCGCGTTCAAGGCGGCTTGCATGCTTGCCAGCGTCGCGTGCCGATCGGGGGTTGCCTTGAACACGAGGCTGCCGGCTTGCTTGACGCGCTCTTCCCAACCGTCGGGCAGATACGCGGGGGGCGTTTCGGGCAAGGCGTAGATGTGCCCCGCTTTCGGCTGCTCGTGATCGTAGATCGTCTCGCAGCGCGGCGTTCCCTTCGCTTGCCAGAGAAGCGCCGGATGCCACAGCGCCGTGAAAGCGTTGAGCCAGGCCGCCATGTCTTCGTCCGACATGGTCATCGCGTATTGAGCGGGATAGCGGTAAGGACTGAGGAGAACGAGTTCGTGCATGCATTGAGTAGGGGTTAGGGGTTAGGGGTCAGGGGTTGGGGGTCAGGGGTTGGGGGTCAGGGGTTGGGGGTCAGGGGCTGGACGTTAGGCGGGGATCGGTAGGAAACCCGAAGCGGACAGACTCGATCCGAACACCAGCCCCTGACCCCTAACCGCTAACCCCTATTTTAGCTACAATTGCATTCTACGATCATGAGGAAGGATCGACCCATGTCCAAGAAGCAGGAAGCCCCCGAAAGACCGCTCCCCGATCGCATCGCGATTGCCCGGCAACAGGGCCGAACCCAGCACGCGCTCGATCTGACGCGGCAGTTTTTCAAGCAGAACCAAACCGAAGCTAATCGCGAATTGCTGCGCCAGGTGACGCTGGAACGCGGCAAGCAACTGCAAGGGGAGGGCAAGATCGGCGATGCCGCCACCGTGTTTAGCCATTTGCTAACGATGGGCGGCTCGCCGGAATTGCGTGCCGAGACGGCCCGGCGCCTGGCGGAATGCGGGGCCGCCCCTCAAGCCATGGCGGTGATGAACCAGCTGGAAGATCCGGCGTTGCGCCAGCGGCTTTTGCAGCAAGCGGCGGATGCGGCCATCGCGAAGGGGGGCGCGGGCAAGAGCAGCCTTCCGGCAGAACTACACACTGGGTTTGATCTCGTCCTGCACGCGTTCAAACATTACGAAGCAGGCCGCAATGAGGAAGCCCGGGCCCTGTTGCAAGGCATCGGCTTGCAGTCGCCGTTTCTCGAATGGAAGGTGCTGCTGCGCGGCTTGCTGGCTTATTACGCCAACGACGATGCGCGGGCCCTCGAAAACTGGCTACGCCTCGACCCCAACCGACTGCCCTATCGACTTTGCGAGGCCCTGCGCGGGCATCGATCCGGCGTTTCTCAAAGCGCAGCCGGCCGCCCTCCAGAAATCGCTGCAACGGCAGATCGCGGCCCAGACGGCGAGCGCTTTCGCGGAGCCGCTGCGCAGTTTGGCGGTCAGCCTGCATCACGAAAACCTCGCGCCGGCATTTCGCAAGGCGGAAACGCTCGTCCAAACCTTGGGGCGCGAGTTCCCGCAGCTGGTGCCGCGCCTGGCCCATTGCTTCTTCTGGGCGATTCTCGAGAACGGGCAGCCGGAGGACCTCGAGCGCGATCTGCGCGTCTTCGGCCGACCCGCCGATGATCCCGAATTGCACCGCCTGCAAGCGATGTGCCTGGAAATGCACGGCCTGTGGCCCGAGGCGCACAAGATCTGGCAATGCTTCATCGAGTACGTCGCCAATTCGCCCAAGCAATGGCCCGGCGAAATCGGCGTCCACGTGCGGGCGATGATCTGGTCGCACATGGCCGAGAATGCGCTGCCCGAGCGCCGCCGCCGGGGTAAATCGGGCAATCCGTTCTTCGACCTCTTCGCCGATCAGACCGCCCCACTCAAGCCGAGCGCCGAGCAGTGCTACGAGAAGGCGATCGCACTGGCTCCCGATCGACTCGCGAGCTATGTCTCCCTCTTCGACCTCTATCGCGGCGCCGGCAAGCGCGCCAAGGCCCAGAAGCTCGGCCAGCGGATGCTTCAGCGCTTCCCGGATCATGCCGACACCCTGGAGGCGCTCGGAGAATTGTGCCTGGAGGCCGGCGATTACCAGAAGGCCCAGGATTATTTCGAGAAGTCGATCCAGGCCAATCCGCTCGATCTTCACCTGCGCGGCAAGCTCGCCCGCGCCCGCCAGAACTTCGGCCTGAAGCTCACGCTCCAGAAGAAGCACGAACCGGCACGGGCCCAGTACGAGAAAGCGCTCCAGCTGTGGGACGGGCCGAAAACGCCGCTCTTATGTCAATGGGCAGTCGCCGAACTTGCGGCGGGCAACGCGGCACGCGCCGAGGAATTGATCGCCCAGGCGCTCGCCGAGCCCGATCAGCGTCTGGCGTGCCGTTATGCCCTGGTCGGCGCCAGCGTGCGCGCCAAGCTGCCGCCCAAACAGAAGAAACGCATCGCCGACGATCTCAAGGCCGCGCTCGCGCAAACGCCAAGCCCGGCGGAAATTCTCGTCCTGCTCGAAAGCGCCGCCGCCCAGCGCCAGGTTCACGACAAGACCTTCCATGGCCAAAAGACGCAAGAAAAAACCATCCTGAAATTTCTCGACGCGATTCGGTTCGACGCCTTCAGCGAGGAGCAATTGCAACGACTCGCCGGCGGCCTGCAAACCCTCAATGCCCGTAAGCCGTGGCTCATTTGCTTGAACTATGGGTGGTCGCTTTTTCAGACGAGTCCATTCTTTGCGCTGTCATTCGTGGATTACTACTTGACGGGGAACCGCGAACCGGACGTCTACCAGGCGCGGCGCTACCTCGACGCCGCCCGCCGGGTCGTCGAGCCGATGCCGCGCGGCGAACAGCAGCAACGCTATTTGGATGCGATCAAGGACAAGGAAGAAATCATCGCCGGATTGAGCGCTCGCGGTTCCACGATGATGGACGTGTTCGACCGCATCTTCGGCGACTTCGAACCGGACTTCGATGACGACGAAGGATATGACGACGATGACGGATTTTGAACCGTTGCTCCGAATCATGAGCGCGGCTTGTTTTCCAGGCGATTGTAGCGCTCGGGATTCGTCAGCGCCGGCAAGAATTCGGGGGGAATCAGCACGCCGCGCACCGCCCAGAATTCATTGAAAATCCGGTACTCGGTGGTCTTGTCGAGGTATGCCACCCCGGGCGACCCGCCGGTACCGAAGCGTCTGCCGATGGTGCGCTCCACCATGCGGACGTGCCGAAAGCGCCACAAGATGAGTTCTTCCTCCATTTCGACAACGCTGTCCAGGAGCAGGTTGGGCCAGATCAAGAAGCCGGCCTCGCGGTACGATTCGATAAACAAGAGGGCGGCCCGAATGCGCGCCGCCCGGCTGCGGCCCGCCTTGACCTCAGCCGGCTCTGCCGGCGCATCGCTCGCGGCTATGAACACATCGAACGCCCCGAGGAGCCGACGATCGTATCGTTCCAGCGCGACGCGGTATTGGTCGAGAAACGCCGTGACGACTTCGGCATCATTCGAATCCGTGGGGCATGAGTCCTGGATGGGCGTTCGGTAGAGCCATTCATGAAGGACGGCTCGGAGTGATCGGCCTTCACGCAGCTCCTGCCGCGCCGTGCCAATGGCTTGAACGATGCTGCCCTCGCTTGGCGATCCCATTGCCGCGCGAATGATCTCGTCAGCGGGATCGCTCGAATGGCCATGCCGTTGCCTCTCGGCTTGCTCAAGACCCATGAGCAACTCGATCTCCCGCATCTGAAACGATTGCGCGCCGCTCGTCGGCTCCAGCTTCTTGCGAAAAGCGATGAAATCGAGCGGCGTGAGCGTTTCCAGCACGTCGAAATAGCCCACGGCAATCTTGAAAACCGCGTTGACCCGGCGTAGGTGCCGGACGACATAGGGAATATCCTTGTCGGGCACGAACTGCGCCGACATGCGGTCGCGCGCCATGCGGATCTCGTGAATCACGGATTTGAACCATAATTCGAAGACCTGATGTACGACAATAAAGTGAAGCTCATCCTCACTGACCGCCTCATCATTGGCCTCGAAGCCGCCTTGAAGTCCCAGCAGCTGAGGCAGGCGCAGATAATCCGCGTAGGTTCGCGTCGGCGTGGCCATTTATGAAGTCCTCTGGCGAATGAGTTGATCGGCTCTCTCCCAGTTGAGTTGTTCGAGCGACGAGATGCCCGCGCACAGGCCCTCCAGGATTTCGTCCTGCGCCTCGCTGCGGCGCCGTGCCTCGGCATAAGGAATCTCCGGGTGAAAGACCACCATGCCATAGCGTGGAATGAATCGGCCCGGATACCTTCGCTCCAGCTCGAAGCCGACCTGCTTCTTCAACTGAAACTTGGGATCGGCGACCGTATCGCGCATCTCCACGAAATTCTCAATCGCCATGTCGGCAATCGCATCCGCGTTGGGTTTACGGCAGCGCTCCAGTTCCGTGAAAAGGTCATGCCAATTTGGCTCGTTCTGCCGATCCAGCATTTCACCCAGAGCGCTGCAATCCTCGAATCCGCAATTCATGCCCTGGCCGAAGAACGGCACGATGGCATGGGCCGCATCACCCAGCAACATGACCTTGCCCTCGACGTGCCACGGCTGACATTTCACCGTGACCATCGACCCAGTCGGATTGCTGAAGAAGTCATGCGACAACGTCGGCATCATGGTGATCGCATCCGGAAACATGCGCGTGAAAAACGCCATGACATCGCGCTCCGTTTGCAAGCCGGCAAAGCTCTCTACGCCGCGATGAGCTAGAAACAGCGTGCAGGTGAAGCTGCCGTCCAAATTGGGCAGGGCGATCAACATGAAGCTCTTGCGCGGCCAAATGTGCAGGGCGTTCTTTTCCAAACGGAATCCTCCATCCGATGCCGGCGGTATGTGCAATTCCTTGTAGCCATGTTCGAGGAACTCTTGCGAGTAGTTGAAATCCTTCACCGTGTCGAGCATCGTCTTGCGGATCACCGACCAGGCGCCATCGGCCCCCAGGATCGCGTCGGCCCCGACGGTTTCGCTTTGGCCAGTCTCCTCATTCAGGAAGCTGAGAGCGGAAGCATGCGGATCGTATCCCAGGCACCGGCAGTTGAAGGCAATCTCCACGCGGTCGTGGCTGGCGGCTTTGTCAAGAAGCACCCTGTTGAGCGAGCCCCTGGAAACGGAGTGGATGACTTCGCTTTCCTTTTGGCCATAGGGGACAAAGGTTGTTTTCCCGTCCAAATCGTGGAGCATTCGGCCCTTCATGGGTATGGCGATCTCCAGAATTCGGTCCTTCAGCCCGACTTCCGCCAGCGCCTTCAGGCCGCGAGCAGTCACGGCCAAGTTGATGGATCGGCCCGCGGCAACATCGACGCGGCGCATATCAGGCCGGCGCTCGTGCAGCGCAACCTTCAGCCCCCTTTGCGCAGAAAAATCGCGGCGAGGGAGCCCACCAGTCCGCCGCCGACGATGTGAATGGTTTGTGGCGTCATTGCAGATCCGATCCCGCCAGTTGAGCGCCGAGAATCGCAACAAAATCGTGAACATCGCGGAAGCGATTATACAAAGGCACGGGAGCGATACGGATGCAATTTGGCTCGCGCCAGTCGCACACCACGCCGTGCTGCGATAATGCGTCGATAATTCGCCGGCCGTTCTCCTTCATGAGGATGGATAGCTGACCGCCGCGCTGATTCGGATCGCGAGGCGTGATGATGGTGAACGCACTTGTGCTCATTCGATCCAGCAAGAATTCGAGGTAGCCGGTAAGCTTGAGGCTCTTTTCACGCAAGGCGCTCATGCCGATGTCCGCAAAGATATCCAGCGACGCCTTGACGGCAGCAAGCGAGAGGATGGGCGGGTTGGAGAGCTGCCAGCCCTCGGCCCCCGCAATGGCGCGATATTCCGGCCCCATCCTGAAGCGCGTGGCCTTGTCATGCCCCCACCAACCGCAAAAACGCGGCAAATCCGGATTGGCCGCATGGCGTTCATGCACAAAACAGGCCGCCACGCTTCCCGGTCCGCCATTGAGGTATTTATAGCTGCACCAGCAGGCAAAATCGATGTCCCAGTCATGCAGTTGCAATGGAACATTGCCGGCGGCATGGGCCAGGTCCCAGCCCACCATGCAACCTTGGGCCTGCCCCGCCTTGGTGACGCGGTCGAGCTCGAAGAACTGCCCCGTATAGTAATTGACGGCCCCGATCATGATCAGGGCCACCGTGTGGCCTTCCTCTTGCAGCAAGCGTTCGAGGTCTTCGGTGCAAAGAGTGATCTCGCCCGGCCGGGGACGCCATTCGATCACGCAATCGGCCGGATCGAATCCATGATAACGGACTTGCGACTCCAAGGCATAGCGGTCCGATGGAAAGGCGTTGGCCTCGATGATGATCTTGCAACGCTCTCGAGTAGGCCGATAGAACGAGACCATCATCAGGTGCAGATTGACGGTCAGCCCATTCATCGCCACCACTTCGATTGGCTTGGCGCCAACGAGACCGGCGAGCTGCTCGGTGAGGAATTCGTGATAGGGCAGCCACGGATGCCGGGCATGGAAGTGTCCTTCCACGCCCATGTTCTGCCAATCCTCGAGCTCCTGCCGAACGGCGTCGGCCACCGCCTTCGGCTGCAAGCCAAGCGAATTGCCGCATAGATAGATGACTTCGTTGCCTGCCGCGGTCTTGGGAATGTGAAACAGATTTCGGGCGCGGGCCAGCGGGTCGATGCGGTCCATCTCGTGGGCAAATTCGCGATCAGGACGGTAGACAGTCATAGGCGGGTCAGCTCATAAAGAAAGGGCCGGCTCGGGCTGGCGTCGGCGCTGAACGGGGCGATCTGCAAATTGAGAAGATATCGGCCATCGCCAATGTCATCGGCTACATAGATAAGCTCCGTAATGGTTCTCATGGAAAGCTTGTCGCCGCTCATGGGATGGCGCTCGTGTGCAACGTCCCAGAAGATATGGTGATTCGTCAGCTTGCCTTCATCATTGAGCCGGTCGATGGATGGAATGTCCGTGAGCAGGTGCTTCACGCCCAACTCGACCAGATAACGGATGCCTTCGATGGAAAAAAAGGCGGGGCGCACCAGGTCGTAATTCCGAGCTAGCTTCGCGGGGACATTGGATGTGGTGCGGATCACCACCCCCTCAAGGAAATCAGTATTCGACTTATCGAAGGATTGCTCCAGGGCGGCACGGGTGATCAGTGTGTCGTGCGGCCTGAGCGCGGGATCATAGGTTTCTTCGGAATCAACCACGGCCTGTGGGGCCACGGTAATGAGCGTGACCGGGATCAGGGTGTCTTGCAAGACATCATGAATCGCCACGGCAACACTGGAAATATGGCCGACGCACTCGGTATGCGTGCCGTTCAAATGCGGCGCCAACGTAATGACATCGCAATTGCAGCTGCCGCCTTGCCGCACAGCGCCGATGAAGCCGTTGGCCGAATAGGGCGCTGTGCGTGCCGGCGGGGCGCCGAATACGCTCGGTTGCGGCCCATCGAAACGCAAGGGGATGGAAATATCCCGCGGTCTCAGCAGGTTTACCGCAAAGCGCTCTGCCCCAATCGTCAAGGTTAGTTGCCAGGTCATGATGGATAGCCCAACCACTCCTTGGCGGTTCCGTGCAAGAGGCGATTCTTTTGGGCGTCGGTAAGCCTGGGCAAGGCGCGGGCGCCATCGGCATTATCGCCCGGCAGCCACGGAAAATGTTGCCAGGCAAGGGCCATGTCGCTTTCGGAGCCGGGCAGATGCTCGATCATATGGCCCGGATAAATGCCCTTCGTTGCAGTGTCGTTGCCGAATGGATCCATTTCGCCCAGGGGATAAGGGTAATCCGATCCCATGGCAATACGATGCGTGCCCAACATTTGCATCAGCATTTGCAGCACCCACGGATCATGCGTGAGTGCATCGGTGTAGACGCCAAACTCTTTCACGGATTGGTAAGGGCTCATTGATGATGCCCCAATAAATAAATCGGGCCGGCAGTAGGCGCCGTGCTCCAGGCGGCCCAGAAGCGCGGGAAAAGCCCCGCCGCCGTGGGCATAGAGAACGCGTAGCTTCGGCAAGCGCTCGTGGATGCCGCCGCTGCGCAAAGCGTCGAACGCCAGGGCGGTTTCCAATCCCATGCCAAGCAGCCAGGGTCTCCAGCGATGCTTGGCGTTCATGCGGTTGCGGAGCCGATCTTCGGCGGGCGCCATGAAGCCGGCCCAGGGATGAACAAAGACAGCCTGGTCCAGCGCCGCCGCTGCCTCGAAAATCGGATAGAAACGCCTGTCATCGAGATCTGCACCATGAATGTTGGAGTTGATCTCAATGCCGCGCATTCCCAGCGCGGCCCGGCTGCGTTCCATCTCCTTGATCGCCAGGTCGGGATGCATCATTGGCAACGCGGCCAGGGCGACAAATCGCCGCGGAAATCGCCGCACCATTTCCGCATTGCCGTCATTCAGGATTCGGCATATTTCGGCCGCGTCGGCAGGACGATCGACGTAATCGGGGATCATCATGGGCGTCGGCGACAGCACCTGCATGGTGACGCCGTGTGCAGTGCACTCGGCATGACGCTCCGCCGCATCATACGCATTGTGCTCAACGAGACGTTGCACCTCGCCCCGGCTATTGACCAATTCCGCGCAGCAAGGCCTGGAGCCATGGGCACAAACGCGAATGAAATCCGCATAGTGAGCGAATCGCGCCAGTGCTTCGTAGGTGTCGGGCGCCAACGTCGTGTGGGTATGCACGTCCCACTTTTCTTCAGGCTTGAACGGATACGTCATGCTGGTTCTTCATGTTTTTGACGGCAGCGGCATCACGTGACGGCACTGCTTGCAAGTGCGATTTTCTTCGCTATCCCAAAATCGCTTGAATAACGGCGGCAGGTCATGCACGATGCTCTTCAAGGACACTTCCTCATGATGCAGCTTGGCATGGCACTTGTCGCAATACCATACGAATCCGTCGAGCTCATCGGCTTGCCGTTTCCGCTCGATGACGAACCCGGCCGTGTTCGCCAATCGCTGCGGCGAATGATGAACGTGGGGCGGCAGGAGAAAGATCTCGCCTTCCTTGATGGGAATATCTCGAGGCCGGCCGTTTTCCATGATGCGCAGAACCATGTCGCCCCGGAGCTGGTAAAAGAACTCCTCGCCCGGATCGTCGTGGTAATCCTTGCGGGCATTGGGGCCGCCGATCACCATGATAATGAAATCGCCCGCGTCGTAAACCTGCTGATTGCAAACGGGCGGCTTGAGCTGTTCCTTGTGGGAGTCGATCCATTGCTGCAGATTGATGGGGGGAAGCATCAACTCACTCCTTCGTGAAGGTCGGCGTTCTTGAATCATCGCGGCGCGGTGACCGTTTTCTCGTCGGTGAAAAACTCCATGGCCCGCCATTTTCCTTCGCGGCCGATGCCGGACTTTTTGACGCCGCCAAAGGGCGTGTCGAGATCGCGCACATTCCAGCAATTGATCCAGACAATGCCGCTTTCGATGCGGGCGGCAACCCGGCGGGCGCGCTCGGTGCTCTGCGTCCAGACGGACGCCGCCAGCCCATAGTGGGTGCCGTTGGCGATCTTGAGTGCTTCCTCTTCGGATGCGAAAGGGATCAGCGTTGCCACCGGCCCAAAGATTTCTTCCTGATTGGTTCGGCAGGTCGGCGGAAGGCCCTCGATCACCGTGGGTTCGATGAAATATCCCTCCGCGCAGCGCCCATCCAGTAATCGGCGTTTGCCCCCCATGAGAATCGTGCCGCCTTCTTCCTTGGCAAGATCGATGTGCTTCAGGACTTTTTCCATGTGGGCTTTGGACACCATCGCGCCGTGCCGGGTCGCTTCCTGGAGCGGATCGCCAATGATGATTCCTCTGGATTGCTCAACGAAGTCGGCTTTGAACTTGGCGTAAATGGACGCCTGCACGAGAATGCGTGAGCCGCACAGGCAGACTTGTCCCTGATTGGCAAAGGCGGCGGTTTTCGCACCTTCGACGGTTTTTTTCCAATCGGCGTCCTCGAAAACGATGGTCGGATTCTTGCCGCCCAGCTCCAGCGAGACCTTCTTGAACTGGCGCGCGGCGTTGTTGTAGATTTCCATGCCGGTGACGGTGCCGCCGGTGAAGGAGATGGCCGCGATATCGGGATGCGTGGTGATGGCGGCCCCGATCCGGGCGCCTTTGCCGTGCAGAACGCTGATCACGCCCCTGGGAAAGCCCGCTTCATTGACGAGATGCGAAAGCAGCTGGGCCGTCATGGGCGTCACCTCGCTGGGCTTGGCAATGACGCAGTTTCCCGCCGCGAGCGCCGGCGCCATCTTCCACGTGAACAGGAGCAAGGGAAGATTCCACGGCGAAATCGTCGCCACCACGCCAATCGCCTGCCGCAATGTATAACTTTGCGAGACTTCATTCTGAAAGGACTGGCCGGCAAACGAACGAGCCGCGCCGGCGAAGGCCCGCAGATTGGCGATGCTGCGCGGAATATCCACGTTTCGACATAACCGCACCGGTTTGCCCGTGTCGATGCACTCGGCGCGGACGAAATCCTCAAGCCGCTGCTCGACCAAATCTGCCAACCTCGACAGCATTGCCGCGCGCTGGTCGGCGGCAATGTCGCGCCAGGCGGGAAATGCCTGCCGGGCCGCCGCGACCGCGATGTCGAGATCATGCTTATCGGAATCGGGAACCTGACCATAGGCTTGCCCGACGGCGGGATCGATATTGTCAAAGTACTGGCGTGAAACGGGCTCTCGGTGCTCGCCGGCAATGAAATTGAGGATTCGTGAGGTGTTCGCTGGCATGGCGTTGTCCGTTTCTTCCGCCGACTGTCAGCGGAATCCAGCCGGGGATGGCAGAGTTGGCCGCAAGCCGATCATCATCTTTCATGATACGCGCTAGCCCGGATTATTCACCGCCGAGACCTCAGAGATCGCCGAGAAAATGCAAGTGCGGTCAACAATGGAATTACGATAATCGAGGACACCAAGGGCTGAGACCAACCTGCCATTGGCTTTTGACACAATTCCGGCCCTCATTTGTCTCTGCGTTCTTTGCGATCTTTGCGGTGAATAATCCGGGGCAGGCTTGAATCCGCGACACCGGGTGACGCCAATGCCAAAGACCCGCTGCAATTGCTGCCAGCGGGTCGTACAAGGGTCACAATGGCGGTCGATCCGTCAGAAGGGCGGCGAACCGGGCGGTTGCTGCTGCGGGTGGATTTTGCTCTGGTACTTCTGCCAGGATTGCGTCAGCGACTGCAACAAGACCGGGACTTGCGGAGCGCTCAGAAACACGCGCGCCACGATCACTGCCTTGGGATAGGAGTTGCAAATGAACTCCAGACCGAACTCCGCGGCCGTGTGGACGATCATCGCGGAATTGGCGTAAACGCCCATCATCACGTCTTCGGAGATTTTCAGGTCCTGGTAAATTTCCTCAATGCTCGGCGGAGCTGGCTTGGGCGTGGGCACCGGCAAAGCAGGCGGGAAGGCCCCGAAGGTTTGCCGATACCGCTCGAGGTTGGCCTTCAAGGATTCGATCAGTTGCGGCACCAGGGTCAAGGGCAGAAAAACCCTCGCCACCAGCTGATGAGGCTGGTTCATGCGAAGCATGAAATCCAACGTAAACTCCGAAGCGCCTTGTATCACGAGGACGCCTGTCGAGAACACGCCGCGGGCGACCTTCTCCGGCACCCGCGCGCTGACATTGGCGAACTGAAAATCCTGGCTGAACGTGGACGGATCGCCCTTGCCCCCTTCGTGCCCGGAGTTGGATGGCGTGCTCATTCGTTGCTCCTCATGCAAAATGTGGAATCGTGTCAATGCGCTGCGAAAGATTTCCTGGCGGCGTCATTCCGGATGCGCCTGCTTGTCTCTTCCGTAGTGCGGGCTTCAGCCCGTGGGAAGGGCCAAAAACGGGCTGAAGCCCGCACTACGTCCGCCGCCCTGGTTTTATTTGTCGGCGGACGACGCAGTCAGCGTCATTTGCCTTCCACGTCCACCTGCACCGCCTGCAGGATTTCCTGGTTGCTATCATCCTGCACGAAGGCGATCACGCGAAGATGATTCATGGCCATGGGGCGGGCCGGATTGGCGAAGGACTTGCCGCTCGCCTCGAAGTCGTCGAGGTACTTGGTGAGCTGGCCGCGCAGCTCGCCGATGCTGATCGAGGCGTTGTGTTTGGAGGCGGCCTCGGTCAGAGCCTTGCCCTGGACGCCGCCCGGGAAAGCACGGACGACATGGTGGTGCAGGCGAATCTTGTTGCTGCCCGGATAGCGCACGGTTTCTTCCGCGAGAAGAATCCGCAACTTCCTGTCCGGCCCCGGATCGGTCAGGCCGGACACCTTGACGTGGATGTCGATCTTGTCGCCGTGCCGCTCGGCCTTGGCGGTCAGCTTGACGCTGGCTTCTTCTTCGAGGAGCGGGTCGATAACGGCGCGGTATTGGTCATACTTTCCCTTGGCATTGGCGACGCCGCCGCCCCCGCCGGCTTTCGGTTGGCCGTTGAACATGCTCGACGGCACCCCTCGGACCTTGCCGCGGTAATAGGCCCAACGGGCTTCGGTGTCCGCATTGGTGAGCGGGTCGGGGCCGGGAATGTGCATGTGATACTGAATCAGCACCAATTCGCTGGGCTTGTAGGTCTTTTCCAACACGTCGAAGGCCAGGTCGGCAGCGACGCAGGGCGGGCAGGTGGCGCCGGTGAACAACTCCATGAAGACGGCCCGCTCGCTCTTGCTTTTGCGCCCGGCGAAGACTTCTCCCTTGAAGCCGGGCATCTTCGTCAGATAGTCGCGGTCGAGAATTTCATCGAGCTTGGCGACGCGCATCTCGGTTCGGTCCGCTTCCTCGGTCTTGCCGTTCTTGCGCAGGGCCTTGCTGACGATGCCGAGAACGCGAACCTGGTCTGCCGGCGAGGATTTCTCGGTCAAGTTTTTTTCCGCTTGCTGGGCATAATCGAGGGCGAGCATCGCGTGGCCTTCCTGGCCGACCAGCGCCGACGCCAGCTGGATGGTGATGTCGTCCTGCCAGCGCGGGCCGTAGGCCTTCGCCGCATCGGCCATGCTCTTTGCCAGGGCTTTCATGTCGAATGCCTTGGGGTCGAAGTTCTTGGCGTTGCGAATCAGCGTCAGGCCGGCATCGAATATCAACGGGCTGTCGGCGTATTTCTCGATGACTTCGCGGTAAAGCTTCGGCGTTTCCTTCATGGCTTCCGCCTTCGCGGTTTCATATTCCTTGAGCAACTCGGCCTTCTTCTCGGCGTCCTTCTCGGCCAAAGCGCGTTGCTTCAATTTGGCGACTTTGGCGTCAAGGTTGCGGGCTTGCTGGAGCGGCGGACATTGCAGGACGCGGGAGCTGTTCTTCTGGTCGAGCGTCATTTCCTCGGTGGAACTCAACGAGCCGGGATACACCGAGTCGTTCAGCGAGACGGAGCCGATCACCTGTTTGCCCGGTTCTTTGGGGACGACGCCTTCGAAGGCAAACTCCACGCCATTGCCTTGCAGGACGACGCGCAGCAGATTGCCGTCCTTGGTGATTGATTTGACCTTCGCATTGCCGAGGATGCTGGCGACCAATTCGCCGGTCGTCTTGGCGCCGTCGGTCTTCAGGCCGACAATTGCCACGGTTGTCTCGGTGTTGCCTCTGAACACGATTGCGACTTTCCAGTTCCCATCGACCATCTGGGCGTCGGCGGAGGCCGGCGCGCCGATTGCCAGCAGAAGTGCGGCGGTCAAGAGGAATGCCCTGCGAACCATGAGAAGCTCCTTTTTATTGAACGGAGTGATCGGGATTGCGTCTAAGTGACTTTCGGAAAACAACTTCCCGAATCATCGGTCTGTCGTAGTCTGCCGTAGGGTGGGTCGAGCGTACTCGCGCGGCCCACCACGCGCTTGCAAGGAATGGTGGGCCTCGCGAGTACGCTCGACCCACCCTACAAATCTACAAATCGAAGGCCACCAAATAGGGAAGTTATTTTTCGAGCGCTACGAACTAAGTGTACCGTGGCGCATGAGACTATGCTACGAATAAATCCGCTTACAGACCGCATTTGCATCGGATTTGGCACGATACCTGTGAGTTCGCTGCCACTTCCTGTCAAGAAAATGCGGTCAGGAAGACCTGCGCGGAATTAGCGAAGGCGGACGGCCGCGTAGTCCGAAGAATGTGAACCACCTGATTAAGCCGTTCAGGTGCGCGGTCGATAAGCATCGATAGAAGGGGCATAATTGATGCGGCTGCCCCCTAATGCGGCGACGCCGCAGCTATCAGCCATCAGCTGTCAGCTTTCAGCCCCCCCGACCCGGCTTGGCTGAAAGCTGACGGCTGAGAGCTGACAGCTTGAATTGGGGTTGGCCATGCGGATGAACCTCCTTCGACTTTCTGCCGCCTGGTGCGCGCTGCTCGCGGGCACAATGGGCTTGGCGCAAGATCAAGCCCTCGGTCCCAGAAGGGCGGCCGCGCAACGCGTTTTTCCGCGCGCTGACCGCCTTTTTCCTTGGCTCACTGCCGATCCGACCCCCGCGCCGATCCTCACAACGGGGACTGAGCCGGGCGACGAGGGTGCGCTCTCGGTTTTTCCATTTCCGATGATCGGCCAAAAAGAAATTGAGCCCCCGTTTGCGCCAAATCCTGCGCCGCTTGCCCAGCCGGAAACGATCGCGATTCTTCCAGCCCAAAGTGCCCAAGGGCTGCCGGTCTGTTGCCGTTGTGAGCCTGTATTCAGCGATTCCTTCCTGCGCTTTTTCCGCGAAGGGAATTGGTATTTCTCCTGGGGCTACAGCCGAGAATCGTGGGCCCCGACAAACATTCACATTTCGCAGCCGGCCCTGCACAACAACTTCACCGTGTACAATGTCCGGGCGACGGACGATCCAAGCTGGTCCAGCGTGTTTGGAGCCCAGTACAATTTTCGCCTGGGCCGATTCCTCGATGACGCACGCACCTGGGCGATCGAGCTCAACTTCGATCACACGAAGTACACATCGATCGACGGCCAGTCCGCCCATGTATCGGGGACGATCGCCGGCAAACCGGTGGACGCGAATTATCAACTCAACGACGCCTTTTTCAATTACGCGCTGCACAATGGCGCCAATCATGTGATGTTCAATCTTGCCCGGTTCGTGCCCTTGATCGGCGAGCCCAACGACAGCTTTAGCGTTGCCGCCGTCGGAAAGATAGGCATCGGCCCCATGCTGCCTCACGCCGAGAACGAGGTCATGGGCCAATATGTGGACGTGGGGCAGAAAGATCTCAACAATCTGGTGGGCATGCACAACGGCTGGTGGCAACTCAACGGCTGGACCACCGGCGTGGAAGCCGGCTTCCGCATCAACCTCACGAAGGCCATCTACGTGGAGATCACCGACAAAATCGCCTACGCTCGCCTCTACGATGTGCCCGTCTATCAAGGAACGGCTTGCCACAATCTGTGGATGAATGAAGTCGTCTTATCCGTGGGCTTCACTTTCGGCGGGCCATGAAGCCTCGGCGGCACCAAGCGTGCAACGAATTTTCGACGACGATCCCCTTTGCGACCAAGATGTTGCGCCAATGCGTTTCACCGACACACCCTCACCCCCCTTTGAGAAACGAACGCATCAGGCAAACAAGCAACTGAGCTTGCATTTCGTCGCCGATCGCTCGTTGCGTCCGCGTGCCGCTCCGGTTAAGATAATGATGCTGACGGCGGCGTACGGCCGATTTGAATGCACATATCTCGCTTTTGGAGGCACTGCCGATGACACGTCTTCGCATTTTTGCCCTCTTCTTGTTCTGCCTTGGCCTGGGCGTTTTCTCTATGCCGCCATTGTCGCCAATGATCGTGCGGGCTCAAGCCCGCAATGGCGAAGAGGACGCCAAGGAAGCGCGGTTGCGGAACGTGTTGATCCTGGAGCGTCTGCAGCAGCCTGTCCAGACGGCATCGCTTGCGGAAAAGGTCAAACTCAAGACGGCGCTCGAGCATCTTTCCGACAAGTTCGGCGGCCAGTTGCCCATTCTCGTGGACAAGGAAGCATTCGCCGCGGAACTCGGCCCCGAATCGAATGACGCCTACGAAGAAGAAGTCTGCCTGCCTCCTGTGCCGTCCAAGATGGCGACGGCCACGGCGCTGCGCCTCATCGTTTCCCAGATCGGCAAGGGCCAAGCGACTTACGTGATCCGCCAGGGCCACATCGAAATCACGACGCTAAAGGCCAGTTCGGCAGCCCATTTGCTTCGCGAGCCGATGCTGGTCGCGTCGTTTGAACGCAGGCCACTCTTGGAGGTGCTCGAGCATTTGTCGGACGAGAGCGGACTGGCGATCCATCTCGATCCCAACGTCCCCAAAAAAATTCAGCCGATCACGGCGCGGTTTCGCAACAGTTGTTTCGAAGTCGCGCTGGTAACGGTCACGGAGATGGCCGAGCTAAAATTCGTCGTCATGGAACGCAGCGTTTTTGTCACGACGCCAGCTAAAGCGGTTATCCTCCGCAAAGAAGAGGCACAACGAGCCCGTGAGCGAAAACAACTCAAGCCGATGGCGAAGAAGCTCGAAGGGCCGGCGTGATGTACATCGTGGGGCCAGGCTTTCCAGCCTGGCTGAACGGTCGAGGGCGCTTCGGCCAGGCTGGAAAGCCTGGCCCCACATTGTTCATGCGCTTTTCCGCAATTGCCGTTGCTCGCTCTCGCGCATAGCCCGCCGCCGGTCCTCTTCCATGTCGTCCCAAAGCCCGGCATAAAGCGCCTTATGCTCATCCGTCAAAGTAACGCCGCGCCGCTGCATCGCGATCTCGGCGGTTGCCAGCAGTTGCTCCAGGGCGAACGCGTCGCGCAGGCTGCCGTTCCACCAGCTCGTGAAGCTCGGCACATACTTCGGCGCGAATCGGCCCGCCGGCAGCAGATTGCAAAAGGCGCCGACATTGGCGCCGGTGTTCAGCAGCGTGCCCAGGCCGGTCTTGGTATGATCGCCGAGGAAGCAGCCGACCTTGTTCATGCCGGTGGGAACGCTTTGGCCGCGCTGGATGACGGTGACTTCGCCGTAATCGTTGCGCAGGTCGCTGTTGTGCGTGCCGGCGCCGAGGTTGACCCACTCGCCGACGTAGCTGTGCCCCAGGAAGCCGTCGTGATATTTGTTGCTGTAGCCGTGCAGGATGCTGGCTTCGACTTCGCCGCCGACCCGGCAGTGCGGCCCGATCGACGTGCCGGCGCGAATCTTCGCCCCGAACACCTGGCTGCGCGGCCCGATATAGCACGGCCCTTCCAGCCGCGTGAACGCCGAGATAACGGCGTGTTCATCGATGACGACCGGCCCCCGCCGCGTATCGGCGAGCACCATTGGCTCGATCTGAGCGCTCGGCGAAATCCAGAGATTGCCAAGCGGCCCCATGACATTCAGCGAGCGCCGCTCCCACGTTTCCTTGCTCGGTTCAAGCCAGGCGAAATCGCGCTGGATTTCGTCGGCATTGGCCGCGACGAGTTCCCACGGATATTCGATCAATCGGCCCCCCGCGATTTGGGTCGGCAGCGCATTGCGCCATTGATCGTGCAAATCCGGCAATGCGTCGAAGGTGATCTGATTGCTTTCGCCGAGCCACACATACGCCACATCAGCGCCGGCGAGACCGATGCAAGGGACACTTGGCGGCACAAACGCGTCATCAGGCGGCAACCAGCGGCCGTTGACGAGCAGCATTCCCTCGCATTGATGCGCATTGACGCGAACGCCAGGCGATTGCAGCCGATAGAGATCTACCAGGGCCGGGCGGATCAGCACCGCCGAGGCCGCCGCGCCGACATGCCGCGCTTGCTTCGCCGCCAGCGACGTGATGCCGCAGCGCAGCTCGAACACGGGACGCGTCAGGCTGAGCGGCTCCAGTTGCTCGGCGCGGTCTTCGAAGATGCACAAACGCATGGGATTCCTTTCTGCGTGCAGTGAATCGCCGCATGATACCGCAGCGTCCCCGTGCGCATCCATGCCAGTTCGGCCGCTTCGATTATGCTGAGAATTTGGAGAATGCCGGAAAAAGCCGTTTTGCGATCGATGCCCGGCGGTCCGAAGGAAGCGTGAGAAGATAGGAAAAATGTGCGGAGGAAAGGAGTGCCGCCACGCCGACGGAGCCGACATCGGCAATATTTGCTAAAGACCGCCGATCCGCGGTCGTAGGGGCAGGCCATGTCGAACGATGCGAAACTGGGGCTGGTGCTAGGCGTCGCCATCGTGGTGGTGATCGCGCTGGTGTTCTTCCGCAGCGACACCGCCGCCGCCAAAATCGCCGAGAAATCCGGGCCAGCGCCGGCGCATTTGGCGTCGGCAAAGAATTAATCTGATGCAACGTTGAAGCTCGCTTGGCGATTTCGCACACGCCATATTGCCGAAGCGATGATTCGGTGCGCTAGACCGCCAAGCGCGCTTCAACGTTGCAATCCATGAATCGCGTTGCACCTCAGCTCTTGCCGCCCAGAAGGTAGCCCAGCACATCGTGCGTCGATTCGTCGAGCGTTTCGAGGTGATGAATCTCGATCATGCGGTCGAGCACGAGGTCGCCCAAGCGCTGAAAGAAGCGGTGCGGGTTGCGGGCGCACACCAGCAAGAATCGCTCGTCGCGCTCGACCCCGACTACGTCGTCCAGCTCCAGAAGCAAGCCGGCGAGCAAGCGATTCTGATCGCTGCCGATGCGAATCGATAACGGATGATCGTCGAGCAGGTCGCGGATTTGCGTCAGCGTGCCGACGGCGGCGATCCGTCCGGCGGCCATGATCGCGACGTGATCGGTCAGCTTTTCCAGTTCCTCCAGCTCATGGCTTGAAATCAGCAAGCATTTGCCGCGCCGCGATAATTCCTTGAACAGGGTGATCGATTCGCGGCGTCCAATCGGGTCGATCCCGCTCAGGGGCTCGTCGAGCAGCAACAGTTCCGGATCGTGCAGGAGCGCCTGGGCAAGCTTGATGCGCTGGCGCATGCCCTTGGAATAGCCGGCGATCTTGCGGTCGGCCCGCTGGTCCATGCCTACCAGGCGCAAAGTTTCCTCGGTGCGGCGCAGCGCCTCGGCCCGTGAATAGCCGCACAAACGGGCCATCGTCTCCACGAAACGCCGGCCCGACATTTCCTCGTAAAAGGTATCGAGCTCCGGGCAGTAACCGACGTGGCGTTTCGCCTCCGCGGTCCAGGCGTCATGGCCGGCGATCTGCACGGCGCCCAGATCGGGACGCACCTGTCCGGCGGCGAGGCGCAAGAGCGTGCTCTTGCCCGAGCCGTTGTGCCCGACCAGCCCGGTGATGCCGGGCCGCAATTCGAGCGTGACCTGGTTGACGCCAATGACTGGGCCGTACCATTTCGAGACATACTGGAACAGCAGAATGGGCGGTAGGTCAGCCTTTCTAGGCTGACGGGGCGCAACGTCAGGCTGTCGTGCCGATATGTCAGGCTGAAGCGCGGAAATGTCAGCCTGGAAAGCCTGACCTACGGGCCCGGTCAGCTCACGATCTCGACGCCCTGCGTCCGGTGATTCAAGTAGATCAGGCATATCACGCAAACTCCCGCCAGCACCAGGCCGGCTTCCCAGAATTCCGGTTGCGGGCGATCCTTGCTGACGCTTTCATGATAGTAGCCCAGGCAAGCCTGCCCCAGCAGCGTCAGGTTGTTCCACAGATCGATCAATCTCCAGCGGGCGTCGAGCTTGACGCTGTCCACCAGGATATTCGCCAGGAAACGCAAGAAGAAAAACAGCGACACCCACACCATGATGAGCGGCATGGTGCTGCGCATCCAGCTCGCTGTCGCCGCCAGCAGGATACTCAGAAACACGGAAAGAATGCTTCCGTAGGCAATAATACCTAAAAGCAGCGGCACGCCGCCGGGGCCGCCGCTGTCGGCGAAATAATCGACGTCCGTCAAGTACGACCAATCGTCGAAAACGTGCTGGGCATAGAGAACCAGGGCCGGCAGCGTCGTCATCATCTGGACGACCAAGAACACCGCCAGGCACTTGCCGAAAATGTAATGCCAGCGGCCAATCGGCTTGGAAAGATAAAAGACCAGGCTCTTGAAGGTGAAATCGTTGCCCACCATGATCGAGCCGACCAGCGCCATGGTGACGACGACGATGCCGCCCTGATAGGCGAAGAAATACTGGAACGTGTCCTGACCACCGTTGAGGACCTTCAACATCCGGCGAATCCCGCGCAACATCCCGCCCGGCTCGGCCATCTTGAACTGATTGGCGGTGAGGACCATTTGCGACTCGGCCCATGCCAAGAGGAAGGTGCCAAAAAAGAACATGAGGAACAGCAGCAACCCAAAGGCGTAAAGCACCCAGAAAAGCTTGCGGCGCAGCAAGACGCCGAGTGAAACGCGCATGATCGGCCAAACGCTCCACCACGGGCTGTGGAACTCGCCTTGCCAGGAGCGGTAGTGCAGCAATTGCGTCATTTCTTGGCCTTCCGCTTAAGGCTCTTGACAAAAGCGGCATGTTGCGGCGAGCGCAGGCCCTTGTTCAGCGTGGCGAGGATTTTGGCGCCATCATTGGCAAGCAATGCCTCGCCGTTAAGCCAAAGACCGGGAAAGACTTTCGATTTCCAAATTCCTTTGACCGGAATCATCCGATCATATCCCTTGGCGCCAAGGCAATGCCAGCGCACCTCTTGTTCGTGCAGGAGAAATGCGACGACCTCCAGCACTCCCATTTTTTCGTACAGCTCAAGCTTCTGGTGCAAATCGTAGGAGGCGCTGCTAACGCATGTCTCGCAAATCAGTTCGGGGCTGCCACCGACGTACTTGCCGGCGTTGGTGGACTGCCCACCGTATTCCGGAAGGATGCGCAAATATTCATCGGGCTGCGGCGCCGCTTCGCCTTCCATCAGCGTTGTGGCGTTGGTTCCCGATTCGGTGCCTGGCGTGTACGCTCGATACGTGGCGAGCCATAAGGCAACTGTATTGTCGGTGACGCCGTGCTTGCGGGTCAAAGGCGATGGCATGTAGACGGTTCCCCCAATCAACTCGGCGTACTTGATCTCCGGATGCTGTTTCCAACGGCGCAGAAATTCGGCACGGGTCAACGTGTCGCCTGCTCGCAGCGGCGCGATGGCAGTGGAGGCGCCACCGTGGTTGCCATTGCCATTAAAGTTGTCGTGTTTGCGCATCTCGTATTCCTCAAACCGCGAGGCGCCATCCCCACCAATTGCTGCGCTCACGGCGGGGCTTGATTCTCTTCAATCACGCGATGGAACAGCTCTTCCAGATCCTCGTCGTCAGCTTGCAAGCCGCGCACCACGGCGTTGTGCACTTGAGCGAGCTTGAAGAATGCTTGCGTGGTCCAATTGGCCGGAACCTGGACGCGGTATTCGCCCCGTTCATTGTCGTGGAGGATAGCCACGCCTTCAAGGCGCAAGTCGTCCAGAAAGCCGTTCGGATCGCCCTGAATTTGCAAGCGGTAACGGTCATGCCGTCTACGGCAGAGCTGCTGAACGGGCCCCTGGCACAGGATGCGACCTTGGTGCAAAATAACCACGGCGTCGCAGACTTTATCGATGTCGCCCAAAAGATGCGTTGAAAGCAAGATCGCCTTGCCGTGATCCTTGCCGAGCCGCAGCAGCAAGTCGAGCATCCCCTCCCGGCCCGCGGGGTCCATGCCGCTGGTCGGCTCATCCAGCAGCAGCACGGGCGGATCATGGACGAGGGCCTGGGCGAGCTTGAGCCGTTGTTTCATGCCGGTCGAATATTCTTCGAGCTTGCGATAGCGGGCGTCGCCGAGATCGAGATAGGTGAGCACTTCATGAGCGCGGCGGAGCGCTTGCTTGCGCGGCATGCCGTACAACTCGCCGGCCAGCGCAACATACGCCGCCCCTTGCATGCCGGGAATGAGCGCGTCGGCCTCCGGCATGTAGCCGATGGCGCGGCGCAGGGCGACGCCGGCGCTGGCGAGATCGTGATCGAGGACGCGGCCAGTGCCGGCGGATGGCGGGAGCAAACCGAGCAGGATTTTCATCAGCGTCGATTTGCCGGCGCCATTCGGGCCGAGCAAGCCGATGCGTCCGGTGTCGAGCGCGAGATTGACGTTGATCAGCGCTTGATTTTTGCCGAAGGAACGCGAGATGTTGTGGAGTTCGATGAACATGCTACCCGATCATATTTCCTCGTATGAAATCGACCCTCGACCTGAGCATGGCCGCGAGTTCCTTGGTTGGCGCTGCATTGACGGGGAAGCAATTTTCGATTCACCTTCCAGAATGAACGGCGTCGGCCCAATCCCCCATCAATTGACAATATGTCTCAAGGGCATCGGGGGCCGTTAACGAGCCATCAACGACAAAATACGCGGCGGGCAGATCTCCAACCACAACCCAGAGCCATTCGTCGGAGCCGTTTATCGGCCGCTCAAACCGGAACAGGAATAGGGCAAGCACCTTGCCAACGCCATACCCCAGATATCGCTCGACAATTTTCGGGCACCACTTGAACGACCGGATGTAGGCCTCAGCCTCGGTAAGCATCTCTTTCAAATACGCGGTCTCGCGAGCGTCCTCGCCTTTCATAGCGTCGCAGGGCGTCAACTCGTCCAAACGGATGGGTGCATTCATGTTGTATAGTCCGCGTTCAACCGCACATAATCGTACGTCAAATCGCACGTGTAAAACGTGCACCTCCCCGCTCCGAGCGCGAACGTCAAGCGCATCGTCAGCTCGCGATTCGCCTTCATATAGGCCGACACCGCCGCAGCGTCGAACGGTAGCGGCGTTCCTTTATCGTACAGCAGGAAAGCGCCGATCCGAAGCGAGAGATCGGTTTCCGCGAACGGCACTCCCGCATAGCCGGCCGCGGAGACGATTCGGCCCCAGTTCGGGTCGGCGCCGAAGATCGCGGTCTTGACGAGCGCACTCTCGGCAATCGCCTTGGCAATCATTCGCGCGTCGGCATCGGAGCGCGTCCCCTCGACCTCGATCGTGACCAGATGGCTCGCCCCCTCGGCGTCGGCCGCCATATCGCGCGCCAACTCGGCGCAGATGCCGATCGCGGCCTGGCGGAATTGCTCCAGGGCATTGCCTTTCAGCTTCGGGCCGATGCCGTTGGCGAGGAAGATCAGCGAATCGTTGGTGCTCGTGTGCCCTTCGACGCTAATGCAATTGAACGATTGATCGACAGCAACCGGGGCAAGCGCGGCCAAATCGGCGACATCGACGGCGGCGTCGGTCAACACGAAGGCCAGCATCGTCGCCATATTGGGCCCGATCATGGCCGCCCCCTTGGCGAAGCCGGTGATGTTGATCTCGTTTAGCGCCCGCGTGCGAATCTTCGGACGGGTGTCGGTCGTCAGGATGGCCCGCGCCGCTCGCTCCAACGCCGCGTCGCCGGCCACAAGCTCGTTGCACGCCTTCGGTATGCCGGCCTCGATAACAGCCATCGGCAGCAGTCGCCCGATGACGCCGGTGGAGCAGACGAGCATCTGCCTGGCGTCAACGGCGATCGCGCCGGCGGCAAGTTGCGCCATGCGGCGGGCGTCGTCGAGGCCTTGCTGCCCGGTGCAGGCGTTGGCGTTGCCGGAGCAAATGACGATGCCGCGCGCATCGCCTGCCGGCAGCCTTTCGCGGCAGATGTGAACCGGGGCGGCACAGACGCGATTCTGCGTGAAGACGCCGGCGGCGCTGGCCGGGCGATCGCTGACGATCAACGCCAGATCGAGCCGGCCGGGTTCATTGCGCGCAGGCCGGAATGAATGCCCGCGTAGCGAAATCCGCTTGCCAGGTGCAATCGGTTCATGGAGATAGCATAGCGAAATTCAGCAATTCCAAGAATTCAGCCACGGATGAAACACGGATCGAGCACGGATATAAGGAAGCGAGGATTAACCCACGATTCCCCATCCGTGTTCTGTCCGTGTTTCATCCGTGGCCAAATTTTTTGAACCTGCTGATATTGGCATCATGGAGTGCCGGTGGTGGGCGCGTGCGCAGACGCCGCCAGGCCGTGCATGAATTGATGATAAATCCAGTCGGCCAGATGGCTTGGCCAGGGCTGCGGCGTGAAGCGCAGGATGCCGCGGATGATGCCCAGGAGGGCGAGCGCGGCCAACTCGGGGTCGGCTTTCGTTGACTGGCGAGCGTCGTTGAGCTGCTTGATGAGATCGGTGACCAGGTGATACCATTGCGTGCGGATATCTTGCAGCGCGGTCATGGATGCGGCGGATCCGGACGTTTCGATGCGCTGGATGAGTTCCAGAAAATAGGGATATTGCTCATAAAAGCGTACGATGCGCGTGATGAAGTTGCGCAGCTTCTGATTGGGATCGCCGGGGCCGACGATTTGGCCTTGGGATTGCTCGTAAAGCTCCTGGATGCCATGAATGGTGAGGGCGAGATAGAGCTCTTCCTTGTCCTGGTAATAGCGATAGAGAGTGCCCTTGGCGACGCCGGCGTGAGCGGCAATGTCGTCCATGCGCACTTCGTGATAATGATGTTTCGCGAAGAGCTGGGCGGCAGCGTCCAGGATTTGCAGGCCGCGCTTCGGATCGCAGGTGCGCATAGGTTCCCGGGGCAGGAGGAGGCGTTTCCCTCCTATCATAACAGCCGGCCGCACTGCATTCAAGTTAAAGAGAATCACGAAAGTCACGAAAAAAGGAAAGCACGAAAAAAGACAGTAAAGAGCTAACTGCAGTCAGTCATCTTTTTTCGCGTTTTCGTTTTTCGCGCTTTCGTGATTCAATTTGGCGTGTAGGCGCGGCTCGCGATGTTACTTGACGATCTTGCTCACGTCGGAAACGATCTTCTCAACGTCGCTGGACTTCATTTGGCCCTTCTTGAAGGCGTAATTGGCCACCACCTTCGACTTGGTGTACAGCACCACCGTGATGTCGGCATCCTTGGCGATCTTGTACGGCTCCGGGCCGGTCGGGGTGTCGATGGCAAGCGTGAATTTCTGCAGCTTCTGCGCCTTGGCCAGATCCTTGAGCTTGGTCGGGAGGCCTTCGGAATCATTGCAGAAAACGGCGAAGCTGCCCATGTTCTTGTCGGCGTTCTTGACGGTCTCGGCGTCGAGCTTGGCGATCAGGTTCGTCAGCTGTTCGCTGGGTTCGCGCCGAAGATCATGGCGACCGGGTTGTTGCCGTTGCGGCACACCAGGCATTCCTTCTGGTTGGGGGTCGGGCCGTTGATGTTCAGCGGCAGGAACGGCTTCGGCCGAGCGTTGTCGCCGAGTTGCGGGCCGGACTTGACCGATTCGCCCGCCTGAGCCAGCAGGCCGCAGCCGACGAGGACGGCAACGAGAGCAAAGGACTTCTTCATCAGCATTCTCCATTTGAGAGGAAAGGGACATATCACAACCCGGGCCGCCTTGGCCCGCAGGTGATCCACGAAGTCTAAGGATAGGCGATGTGTTGGGCGGATCAAGCCAAAAACCAATGATGCGAAAAAATCGGGATTTGCCTGAGCAACAATTCTCAACAAAAAATGAATGAAAACCAGCGCGCAATCGTCGCCCGCTCATTTCAGTAACCGAACAAACCCCGCCTGTTCAAAATGGCGATCCGTGGTCAATGCATCGCTCAGACCTTTGTGGCGCATGATCGTGAAGCTGGCGCAATCCACCAGGCTCCATTCCTTATCTGGCCGTGATTGCCAAAGGGTCCAGGCGGCGTTATCGAGAGCGGCATCCACATGCACCACTTCGACCCAAGGCGCCGAACGAATGGCCGCCAGGAATTGGATTTGCTGCGGACGAGAAATGCGCAGCGGGCTGGTCAGCAGTGCGACCAACTCCGCGAGGACATAGTTCGAGGTGATCAACCGCCGACCGGCACTGCGTGTTTGGGAAACGAAGCCGATCGCCAAGGTGTGAAAGGGTTCAGCTCGGTTGAGCCAGGACGCCCCGCCCGATGTGTCCGCAAAGACATCATTCATGTACGCCGCCGCGCAGTTCGTCCGCGAGAGCTTGCCCGAGGTAATGATCGTGCCGTTCGGCAACGTCATTTGGCTGAATATCGATCGCCCCCGCCCAGCGCATGAGCGGATCGCCATCGCCGCCGATCCTCTGGGCGATGAGATCCGCGGCTACCGCTTCTGGCGTCTTTCCGAGTTGATCGGCCCGCTTTTGCAGCGATTGAAAGATAGCGTCAGAGATCTCGATGGTCAGGGGCTGAGACATCCCGTCGCTCCTCGTTAAAAAAAAGGCCGCTCGCTGTCTCCTCTGTGTATCATATCTCGAAAGAATCCCCGACACAAGGCACACGCTGGGCCATTTAGGTGGTTTGTCTTATAGGACCGCAGACGAGCGATTCTGATTCGCATTCGGATGATGTTTGATGATACTCGCCATAAAAACAGGCTAATGTTATGAAGCCGCCAACGCCGCGGTTATGTCCGTAAACCAACCTGGAGACAACGATGAACAAGCAAACGATCACGGTCGGCCATAGCCCCGATCCCGATGACGCGTTCATGTTCTACGCGCTGGCCCACGACAAGATCGACACAGGCCATCTGGTGTTTCGGCATGAGCTGCAGGACATCGAGACGCTCAACCGCCGGGCGCTCAAGGGGGAACTGGAGGTCAGCGCCGTCAGCATCCACGCCTATGCGCATCTTCTGGATCGCTACGCGCTGTTGCCAAGCGGTTGCAGCATGGGAGACAAATATGGCCCGATGGTCATCGCCCGCAAGCCGATGTCGGTGGGCGATCTGGTTTCGACCAAGATCGCGGTGCCTGGCACGATGACGACGGCATTTCTGACGCTGCGCCTGCTCTTGCCTGGAGGATTCGCCTACGAATTAATGCCGTTCGATGAAATCATCCCTGCCGTGGCGACGGGCAAATTCGACGCGGGGCTGATCATTCACGAGGGTCAGCTCACGTTCCAGAATCAAGGATTGCACCTGATCGTCGATCTTGGCGTGTGGTGGCAGGAGAAGACCGGCTTGCCGTTGCCATTGGGGGGCAACGTCGTGCGCCGCGATTTGGGCGCCGAGACCATCCGCGACATTAGCCGGCTCATCAAGGAGAGCATCCGCTACAGCTTAGCTCATCGCCAGGATGCGCTCACTTACGCCCTGAAATACGCCCGCGACATGGACCGCGATCTCGCCGACCGCTTCGTCGGCATGTACGTCAACGACTGGACCCTCGATTACGGCCCGCGCGGGCGAGCGGCCGTGGCGAAATTGCTGGACGAAGCGCATCGCGCCGGCGTCATCCCGAAGCCGGTGCAGGTCGAATTCGTCGAATAAGGCAGATTCAGCACATCCGAGAAGACCGCGCCAAGACCTTTCCAAATTCAGTAGTTCCAAAATCCAGCCACGGATGAAACACGGATTGAACACGCATCCGAGGCAAATTGGAAGATGCGGCAGTATCACTCGATTTCCCATCCGTGTTCTGTCTGTGTTTCATCCGTGGCTAGATTTCTGGAGCTGCTGGAATTGGAACAAAAGTTGCAGCGAAATAACCAATGGGAGCCATCGTAGCCGTGGTTCCCCGGTGAGCACCATCGGGCTACCAGGAGAAATGTCATGGTTACCGTTGAATCTCAAATTGTTCTCACCAAAGAGGAACACAAATTCCTGGCCGAATTGCTTGAGGAAGCACTGAAGAACACACGCGTCGAGGAACACCGCACACGCACGATGAGTTATCGCGAGAACGTCGTCCACCACAAAGAGCTGCTCCTCAGCATTTTGACCAAGCTCGGTCGGCCCAACGAATGAATCAATGAGCTCCATGTCGGTTGAAGGCTGCGTGCATAGAATTCATCTTGAGGCCACGCATCCCATCCGCTACAAGGAGCTCTCATGTTGCACCGACGAATTCTCTTCACTTTTCTCTGCGCTTGGCGTCGCGGGCAATGCCTGCGCCCAAGACCCGTATGGCAGCATTGCCGATTTCAAGCTGCTCAAAGCCGAGGACGCCAAGGATGCGCCGGGCAAGAAGGCTCCCAAAGGCGCCATCATCCTCTTCGACGGCAAATCGCTTGACGGCTGGACGCACCGCGATGGCAAGAAAGCGGCGTCCTGGAAAATCCTCGACGGCGGCATCATGCAGGTCAACGGCGGCGATATCATCACCAAACAAAGATTCGACGGCAAATTCACCCTCCACGTCGAATTCCGCGTTCCCTACATGCCGAAATCGGGCGGACAAGGCCGAGGCAACAGCGGTGTTTATCTGCAGGGCCGATATGAAGTGCAAATCCTCGACAGCTATGGCCTCAAGAGCAAGTACGATGATTGCGGCGGCATCTACACCGTCGCCGCCCCGCTCGTCAACGCTTGCAAAGCGCCGACGGTTTGGCAGACTTACGATATCGTTTTCCAGGCCCCCACGTGCAAGGATGGCAAAATCGTTGAGCCGGCCGTCATGGCCGTTCATCACAACGGCGTCCTCATCCACGACAAGCAGCGCGTGGCCCGCAAGAAAGACGGCAAAGAAGAAATCGTCACCAACACCACCGCCGGCCTGGGCGGCGACCCCTGCACCCCCGGCCCGATCCTACTCCAGGATCATGGCAACCCGGTGCAATTCCGCAATGTCTGGCTGGTCAAGGAGTAAACAAAGAGAATCACGAAAGGACGAAAGACGAAAACACGAAAGAGATGTTTCGTGTTTTCGTCTTTCGTCCTTTCGTGATTCTCTTTTAGCTTCAATGCCGCTTGTTCGGATCGCCGAACACGAACGTCTCGACCGTTGCCGCCGGCCAATCGATGAGCAGCATGCGCTTGAAGTGATAATCGCCGCCGATGTTGAAGCCGCGCGCCGGGCCGAGCGTTGCCTCGGCGGCGCGGTGGGTGTGGCCCGACAGGATCAGCGGAATGCGCTCGGCGTGCTTTTCCAAGAGCGCTTCCATGGCGAGGTTGCCCGACAGCGCTTCCCAGAGCAATTCGTCCAATCCGTGAGCCGGGCGGGTGCGCGGGAAGCTGATGCCATGGAACGCGGGATGATGCGTCATTATGAGGACGCGCTCGACTTGCCCGAATGCTTGCACCAAGTGTGTTTCGAGCGTGGCGACCAGCCGGCAGGTGAAGCTGACATCGTCAGTCTGCCACTGGATGAATCGGCCATCGTTATGCCGGCCGCGCGTGAACGCCTTGTTGTCGAGATGCCACTGCCAGCGCGGAACCTCCGTTTTCAAACGATCCAGCGACCACGAGTAATCGTACCAGTTGATCGAGCCCACGATCGCCAGGTTTGCGTCGGGCAAAATGAGCGGCCCTTGATCGAGATAATGGTAGCCGTGCCGCTGGCACAAATCGGGTAAATAATGTTCGTAAACATGTAGCGAGTGGCCGCGGCGGTCGTTGTCGCCGACCCACAGATCGTGGTTGCCGGGGACTAACGCTTTCTGGCAGGGCAGCTCGGCGAAAAATTGCAGACATTCGGAAAAATGGTCCTCGGTGCCGATGTCGCCACCCAGAAGCAAAAGGTCGGGCGGTTCGGCGCACAGATGATCGAGCACAAGCTGGGCGGCTTCGTCCCCCAGGCGGTTGTGCCCGAAGTGCAGATCGGCGGTGACGGCGATGCGCATGAATCCCTCGTTGGCGCCTGGCGAGCGCAAAGCCGCAAGCGGCAACCCTGAAGAGATTATACGTGAGTGAAAATGAAAATCGCCAACCTCACGAACCGAAGCTCGTGAGATTGGCGAAATATCGAAAAGGGGAAAAAATGGGCCGTCGACAATCCCCTCACTGCCGAACGGCCCCGAGGTCCTCTTCTTCTCCCCAAAAGTTGAGGACAGACAAACCTAGGTCACGGTTGGCGTGAAGGCAAATCGCAGCCGAAGTTTTTTGGAGCGGGCTATGCCGATTTGCGGATCTCGGCCTGATGCTGTAGCTCGGCATCGAATGCGAGTTCGATTTCTTCCAACGCCTCTGCGTCGGGCCTCACCTGCCCGCAATTTTCACACTTCGGGGTTTTCAGACCGTTCACCTTGATCGTGCATTCGACCCCATCATAAACTCTGGTCGCAACGTAATCGACGATTGCTTCGCGCACCGATTGTTGCAAGCAATTGCTGCACCGCCACGGAAAAGGCTTTTTCGGGAAGTCACTTTTGTTCGTGTGCATTCAGCAACTCCACTTCGGGCAATTCTGGGTCAGCATTCAGTAATTCCATTTCGACGAACAGGCCTTTCTTGAACAAAATCGGCATGGGCACAATCGACTTGTACCAATACTCACGGCGATCCACCCACAGCGTCCTGACTTCCTTGACCTGAAACACCACGCCGCCGTCGCGAACGTACTGGATCAATTCCCGGCGCACGTCTCGGAGCTTCAGGCCGTGGCGGGCAAGGTCACCAGCGATCCTATCCATCACCTTTGCGTTCCATTCGACACAACCACCAAGGCCGGAAATGAGCGCCTTGCGCACCAATTCGAGTTCACCTGGGTTGCTCATCGAGTCCCCTTGCCCGATTGAGGAACACTCTTCTACTTCTGATGGCCCAGCTCCTCGAAGAATCCTTTCACAAAGGGCCGGGCGTCTTCGGGGACGCGCTGGCGGTCGAGAGTGTCGGGGCCGTCCTGGGCGGCTTGCTTGAGCGCGGCGCCGACATCGCGGGCGGGGACCTTGTTGAAGGTGCCGCCGCGGGAGTAGCCAGTCATGCGCTGGACGCCCTTGGGATCGAGCTGGACGCGCGTGCGTTCGTCCTTGATCTTGCTGTTGGGGTCGTTGGGATTGGCGCGGCGTCGGCCGCCGGGGCGCTTGCCTTCGCCCTTACCCTCGTCCTCCCCATCGTCATCGCCATTCATGCCGGACATCATGATGCGCGTGGCATCGTCGATTTCCCCCTGATCGCGCAAGAGGTCGCGGATCTCCTGCTCGGTCAGCTCGGGCTCACCGAGGCGGTTGCCAAGCTCGTCGAGCTTTTCGCCGGCCTTCTTGGCGTCCCCCTTGGCCAGGGCGTCCTGGGCGTCGCCGAGCTTGTCGGCCAATTCCTGCAAATCCTGGAACTGCTTCATGGCCTTGTCGAATTGCTCTTTGTTGATCTTCCCCTCGTCGAGCTGTTTCTTGAGCTCCTGGCGCAGATCGTCCTTTTCCATCAATTTTTGCAGCTTGTCGCCGAGCTTCTTCATCTGCTCGGCCAATTCCTTTTGCTGACCGGCATCGAGCTTGTCGTTCTTGAGCTCCTTGGCGAGCTTGTCGAGAGCAGCCTTGGCCTTATTGAAATCGCCCTTGATGAGGGCGTCCTCGAGGTCCTTGGCCGCGCCGTCCTTGAGGGCGTTCTCCTTGTCCAGGCCGAGCTTTTCGAGCTGCTTCCTGAGGGCGTCGGCCTTCTCGGTTTTCTCCTTGAGCCCTTCCATGCGTTCCTTCATCTTTTCCGCCAGGTCGCGCATCTGGTTGACGCGTTCGCGAATCTTCTCCTCGTTCTTGCCCTCGAGCGGCTCCTTGACCAGCTTCTCGAATTCGCGTTCCAACTCCTTCAGTTCCTCCGATTTCGGCAGCGCTTCCTGCTTGCGTTCCTGGAGCGTCTTCTTGATCTTGTCCAGCTCATCCTGTGCCTTGGCAATGTCGTAAACCTTGCGCGGCTCGTCGGCATTGCTGCGCGGAATGAGCTTCAGGTCGCTGAGGATCGGATCGAAGAGGCACGCCAATGCGGCCAGGGCGAGCGCGCCGGCGGGGGCCAATAGTTGCTTCCATTGCAAACGCAGCGGAAACGCGCTGGTGACTTTCAGATTGGCGAGTTGCTCGGTGACATCGCGCAGCAGCGCCTGGCCGACTGGGGAATCAACCTGCTCGGCCGGCAAGGTCAGGAAGGTGGTGACGCGCTCCTTCAAGCCGAATCTTTCGTCCAAGGCCAGCGACGAAGCCACGCGGTTGGGCCGACGCTTCCACGCCAGCACCAAGCCCGCCACCACGCTGACGCCGACAACGGCGCCCGGCACACCCCAGCGCACCGCGTCGCTGGAACCGGTGAATGCGAAGGGCCGGGCCAGGAACCAGGCCGTCGTCAGCAGGAATCCGATCGCGAGCGCAAGAATGACGCTGTCCAAAGCGATCTGCACCAGCAAGCGCCGGCGCACGCGTTCGATCTGTTTTTTCACCAGAGCACGAGCTTTTTCGACCATGATGGAATCCCTTTGCGAAAGGCGGACATGATCCGATTCCCCCTATTATCGCCCTGGAACCAGGAAAAAGCCAAGGGGAAATCGCTTTGCGGAAAGATTATTCGTGGGGCCAGGCTTTCCAGCCTGGCCGATCCCACCAACGGCGCTTCGGCCAGGCGGGAAAGCCTGGCCCCACGACTGATTTCATTCTTTTGCCGGCTTCTTCTCGCCCGGCAAAATCCACCTCAGCGCCTGCAATCCCAGAAAAATGGCGAGCACCGGCAAGATGAACCAGGCGAGCCACGGAATCCACACCGCCAGGATCAGCACGATCAACGCCGCCCAGATCAGGCTGCAACCGACCAGCGTCATCGTCCCTTTGAAGCTCGCTTCCTCCGTCGCGTCCTGCAAATCCAGCGTGCTGGCCCGGCCATAGTGGGCGCTGCGGCGGGCGGCCTCGTCCAACTCCACGGCGCGGATTTCATCGAGCCAGCCCAGCTGCGGCGGCGATTTCGTCAGCGCTTCCTCCGCCGGCTGCCCGGGCGTCGGCTTCTTGATCGCGGCCAAATCGACCGCTTCCTCGAATCGCTCCAACAAGGCGGCGAACGGATGAAATTGCTCCCACGTTTCGACGCGCTCTTCGCCGTCGTCGCCGGTCCAGGCGAGCTGAGCGGGGCCGGGCCAACCCTGCGCAAACGCTAGGCTCGCGCGGCCCGTCGTCGTCACGATCGACATTCGCCAGCGCCCTTCGGCCTGGTTGGGCAGAAAGTTCGCTTGAAACACCATGCCGCCGACAAATTTGCCTGACAATAACAATGGCGCGGCGGGACGCAAGTCGGTCTCCGAGGTGTGCAGGAAGATTTCGCCAATCTCGCCGCCGAGAAAGCGCAAGACATCCCAGCCGGGCAGACCGGGTTTGTGCCCCGTGATGCCGGCGTCGAGCAGCACTTCCTCGGTGGACCAGATTTCCATCTCGAGCATGCGCGGCGTCGGGCCGGTGCGCATCAAATCGGCAAACCGCGCGACGCCCGGATTCAGCGTCATCGGCAGGATCGGCAAGAGCACGCGGTTTGTGTCGGCCTGGATCATCGCCGCCTCGCAGGCCAGGATCGGCGAAGCGTCGGATGGATGCACGCACAGAACGTGGCTTTCGGATTGCAACGCCCGGCGCAACTGGACGGGCCGCAGCGCGGGAATGCCGGCGACGATAACGGCGTCAAGATGGGGGTCGGCGAGGACTTCTTCCAGATCGGCGATCGAACGCGGCGTCAGGCCGTGACGTTGCAGATGCTCGAGGCCGGCGGCGGGGCCGGAATACAGGAGCAGTTCATGGCGACCCGATGACGCCGCGGCACGGGCCAGGTTGATGCCATCGGGATGATCGCCCAGGAGTGCGAAACGCATGATGGCTTAGTTTATAGGCGGAAACGTGAAAGCGTTCCACGTGGCCGATCCAAAAAGCTGTGATGCGGTCATGGGACCTGCCAGTCCTCGGTCACGAGGCCAGCAACCCGGCTGAACTCGGCCGTGTTGTGGGTAACCAACGTGCAGCCTTTTGTCAGCGCAATGGCGGCGATCAACATGTCATTGCCGCCGATGAGCAGGCCCCGGCCGGTCAGGTCCGCGCGAATCCGACCGTACTGTTCGGCAGCGGCATCATCGAACGGCAACGAGGCGAACTGCTGCCGTAACTGCTCGACTCGCAAACCAGTATTGGCCCGATGAGCCGGGTCGGATCGTTCAACACCGAACAACAGTTCCCCCACTACCACCGAGCACAACACGATATCCGTCTGCGCTTGAGCCTGAATCCGGGCAACAATTTGCGGTTGATTCTGCCGCAGCCAGCCAATGCAGGTGTTGGTGTCGAGCAGATACGTCACGATAGCGACTCCCGCACTTCAAGGGGCAATTGCGGAGGCCGCTCAAAGGTCGGATCGGTGATACTCCCCGCCATCGACCGCACGAATGCGCCCCACTCCGCTTGCGTCATCGGCTTGCGGGCCGCTTCGATCACCACACGCACCGGTTGATTCGCGTTCTCAATGCCAATTGGCACGGCCAGATGCAGAGTGCCATCGGGGCCAATGACGGATTCAACGACGATGCTACTCATGGTGTTTCTCCCCTTCCGGAAATTATATCATTTGTCCTGCGGCCATTCCCCAGCCGTCCAGGCGGCCGATGAAATCGTTGAAGGGACTTCCCTTATATCCGTCCTCAAACGGCGGCACCTGAAATCGCTCGAGCATGCGCGGCGCCGGGCCGGTGCCGGCCAGGTGCCCATCAAGGTTGGACACCTGGATTTCGCAAAAACAACCAACATTTTTTACGGTTGACGAGCAGGTGCCCAGGTGCGCGTGGCAGACGCTCACGTGACCGTGGCCCGTCCCACTTTCTTCAGTAGAAAATACTTGATTGAAACAGGATGACCATACGCAGTCCGAATCCATTTCGAGGGATTGTTATGTACGCCCCCGTCCTTTCAGCCAAGCAGAAGATAGCCGCAGCGTGCGGCGTTGGCGGCATCTTGTTTGCACTCGGCATTTGTTGTTGCGGCGGCGGCACTTGGTTCGCTATCGACTACAGCGCCAAACGCGAGAAAGAACGAGTAGAGGCGCAGAAGAAAAAGGCATTTGAAGACGCGCAGGTGAACATCTTGGGGAAGATGTTCGGGGGTGGCAAGATCGACGATTTCCCCCCAGAAACGGTCTATCTCTCAGCAAAAGAACCAACGGTTTTCGACGGTGTGTGGTTAGAGATCCTGCGTCGGGAACTTGGCAAAATCAAATTGAAAGGCGGCTCGCACACTACCACGGCGTACTTCCAAGTTCATTACAGGATCACCAACATTTCCGATGCGAAGATCATCAAGACCATTCCGTGGAATGGCACAGAGTCTCGATATGCAGCCGACGAATTCGAGAACCGATATCGCGGGTGGGACAACCGTGCGGACGCGAACGACGGCTTCACAGAACGATTAGACCCAGGCAAATCCATCAACGGTTTTTTCGCATTTGAGTTGCCGGTTGACAAGGCCCAGGAATTCAGGATCGCTCTACCCGGCATATACATGGACTGCCCGAATAAAACGGTTGCGTACAAGCTCCCACGGTCCTTTTTTGAGAAAAAATAGGGCACGCGCTATCAGGTCCGTTGCCATTCTCGTCCGGTGAATCCTAAATGGTGTCGGGACCGATCCTGACGCCTTTTCGCTGCCTACCCCTTCTTCTTGAGAATGCCCAAAACGACAATATCGGCGCCAGGCCGTGCCGCTCGAGAAACAGCAAGCCGGCGGCGGGGCCGAAGTACAGCAGCAGGTCATGCCGGCCTGATGACGCCATGGCACGGGCCAAATCGACGCCGTCGGGATGATCGCCCAGGTGTCCGAAACGCATGGTGACGATAGATTACGCCGGTTTGGCCCACTCGGCACGAATCCTCATCCTCCCATTCACGAGCTCAGACTCGATTACCTTGTACGTATGAAAGGGGGAGCCTTCCATTTTCCTCACGCTTCCGGCTATGGAGGCAGGGGACTGTCCGCAGAATGAGCGCCCTTTCTGGCCCCCGTCAGTTATGAAACACACGAATCTCGCGAGCGCGCGCTCTACTGGATCATTGCTGTCTGCAATGTGCCCATCGTACGGCCCACCCACGAATTCCACATAACAGTCGCGTTCTTCGTCGGACTTTGTTGGTGTTTTCATTTGCTCCCTCGCATTGAATCGGCGCCCGACGCCCTTCGCCCCCACCTGCTCCGCAGACCGCATTACACACTAGGGGGCGTGACCATGCCCGCCGCACCGCAGGAAAGCGCCCCCACTGCAACGCTAATCGATCCAGTGACAGGGCCGGTCGTTTTTTGGATTACAATCGGCTGGATGACCTGTGAAGCATCCACGAGGCGAACCTGTTCGACGTCGTCATGGCCATGACCCTTGATTTGCTCTTTCAAAATCATGCCAATCAATAGTCCTTCCACCAGCATTTGCAAATCCTTTCGTGAATGAGCTAAACATTTCCATCGTCTTGTTCGTTTCCATCGCAAGGTTATTTTAGCAAAAGGAAAAATTCCATGCGGCATAAACGAGCTTCCGTTGCTGATTGACCGCTTGCATGAAGAACCGGTTGCGAACGGCGCACGGCATCACCAAATCCACTTTGCGCCCGAACAAGCCTTCCAGGTCGAATTTGAGGTCGAAGTAACCGTTGAAAATGCGAGCGGGGGCGTCGGGCAAGAATTCCAGAAGAAAATCGAGGTCGCTGCGCGCCGGATCGAAGCTGCCGTCGGCCCCGGAGCCAAACAACTCCAGCGATTTGACATGGTGCTTGCGGCACAGCGCGTCTAGCTCGGCCCGGTGTTGTTCGATCAATTCGATCATGGCAGCCTCGCGCTTCATTGTAGCAAATTCACTCCGCTTGCCCCTTCCCTCGCCGCATGCGAAAAGGGGTTATGACCCAGTGCCATTCCAGGCATTCTGAATCGCAAGCTCAAATACAAAATCGCAGGCGCCGGCTATCCCTTCTTCTTGAGAATGCCCAAGCCGAACAAGTCGGCGCCCGGCGGCGTCTGGTCCGGATCGCCGCGAATGGTGCGGGGCAACGCCAGGCGGTCGAGCTGCAATAGCAGGGCCGGCTGCGTCACGTTGTCCGACTGGATCAATTTGGCCATCGGCCCCGCTTCGAACGCGATGGCGTTCTGCTCGCCGACCTGGCCCCACACGAGCTTCCAGTCGCTGAGCTTTTGCTTGCTGGCGCGCTGATCGAGGATGCCGTTGATCCAGGCGTGCCAGCGGGTGTCATAGACGTTGTAGCGCCCCTGCCAACTCCAGCGGCCGGCCTGCACCCATGCCTGGCCGCCGCGCAGGAATGTTCCCTGATCGGCGTCGGCGAACGGGTGCAGGAATGCGTTGCTGTTGGCGTGCATCAGGGCGCTGGCGGTCGCCTGGAATTCGGGGCCGGTCCGCAGCGTGAAGCAGTTCTGCCGGGCCGCGAAGGTGTTGTGATCCAATAAATGCACGAGCGGCGCCGCGGGGCGATTATTGTCCATGTGCACGGCATCGCCGAGCGACAGGAAGAAGTTGTTGCGCGCCTTGAGCTGGACGCGATCATCGAGCTGGATCAGCAGCTTCGCCGAGGTGAAGACGTTGTCGCGCAGGAGCAAGGTGGTCGCGGCGGCGTCGGGGTTGCTGACGGTGACCAGGCTTTGAAAGCTCTCGGCCAGGGCGGTCCATGGCCCTTGCAGCCGGCAGCGCGTCATGGACAGATCGCCGCCCTTGACGTGCACAATGGTCGGCACCAGCGTTGCCGGGCTCGAGCGCACGTTGAGCCCGATCAGTTCAAGCCGGCCGCCGATCATCTCGAACATGGGCGGACGCAAGAGCGGGTTGGGCGAGTTGAGTTCCAACATCAGCGCATCGCGGGGATCGGCGGTCGGATTGAAATAAAGAACGAGCTGCTGGATACCCTTGACCTGCACGGGCCCGGTTGTGCACGCGCCTTTGCCCCCCAGGTGCAGAACGACGCGCGGCGCCAGGATCTTCGTCTGCTGAACAACGCGTAGGTGTTCCGCCAGATCGACCTTGTTCAAATCGAGCTGCTCGCCGTGATAAAGGCCATCCTTGACGGCATCGATCGCGGGGGCGGCGTCCGTGAGGGGCACGAGCGGGACCTTGCGCTGCTCGCCGACCTGCTCGCGCCATCCTTCCGGAGCGGGAGGCAGCCGGCCGATGGCGCAGCCGATCGAGCCCGACCCGCTCAGGGCGGCATAGGAGACCACGGAGGCGCCCGGCAGGAAAGCGCCGGCGGGCGCCTCTTCCAGACCCGAGAGTCCGCGCGGCCAGGTGTCCACCATCGCGATGCCCGCCTTGCCGAACCCGCCCATCTGCAGATTCCATGCCTCCAGATCGTGCCCTGCGATATTGCGCGATCCGGACGCCAGCAGTTGTTTCCAACCGACGTAAGCGGTGTTGGCGCTGCGCCAGTCCACCTGGGCTAAATCGGCCTTGCCGCCCACGTGGATCATATGGCCGAGCGGCGCGGCGCTATCGTGCCGGCTCAAGATGGAATCGAGGATGCGCGCCTGGAGCCGCGGCCGGCGTTCCTTGCCCGTGAGTGGTTCCCAGTCCAGCAGCGTTTGCCCCGCCGATAGCGTCGAACGAACGCAGTAGAGCGCGAGAGCGTCGTTGTCGCGGCTATTCATCTGAATCAGCGGCGCACCGCCGCCGGCGATCAGCGATTCCTCGATCAGAAACTCGCCGCCCACGCCGCTCTGCCGCAGCAGCGAGATGTCCGGGCCTCGCACGAGGCAATTTTGCAGCCAGGTTTTCGGCAAGCGCTCCGCCGGCGCCGGCATTCCCTTGCGGCGCACCACGGCGATCGCCTGTCCGTTCTTGGAGCCCGCTGAAAAGGTGCAGCCGCGCCAAAGAAATCGCTGCCGGGCACATCGAACCAGACCGCCGGCACCTCTCCGGGCCAGATTACGACGAAATCGAGTTGATCGAGAATCAGCTTGCCACGCGAAAGCGATGCGAAGGTCGGCTCCGCTTTGCTAGCGGCGAAGTCGCTCGGCACCTCCCAGACGATGAGCGGGCGATAACCGTCGGCGGCGCGCACCAGGATCGTTCGCTGTGCCAGTGCCGGCAGCGCTGAAACAAAGATCGGTCCGTTGTCGTGGATTTCGATGACCGTGAAAGCGTCCAGCTTCGTCTGGGCGAACGCCTCGGCCAGAGCGCGAAAGGAGGCCGGTCCCGACGCCAGCCGGCTCATGCGCAGAACTCTCGCTTCTTGCGGCGCCTCGGGAAAGCTCGTGAACGGGCCGCGATATTCCTTGCGCAGGGCGGGCCGATCCGCCTTGGCCGCTTGCGGGTCCATGATCGGCAAGTCGAGCATGCCGACGCCCATTTTCGCCGGTGACGTGTCAATCGTGATTTTCGGCGGCGGCGGTTCCTCCGTCGGCCCAACCGGCTCGATCACCTGTGGCGGCGGGTCGGACTGCCTTTCCGGCGGCTTCTCATCCAGCTTCACTGGCGGCCGGCCTCCGAACAACAGCGCGAACACCAGCACCAGCCCCAGCACGCCCACCGAGCCGGCTGTCGCATACATCCAGATCGGCGAATTCGTCGGCTTCCTCGGCGCAGTCCTGCCGAGTCGGCTCCTCCTGCACGGCCTGGGTGTCGTCATCGTCCCGCGCCGCCATCTCTTGCGTTCGTGCCGTTATCGGCTGCCGTGCGGCTTCAATTTGCGCTGGCGAGGCTGGTTTCTTGGCCCTGGCCGGCTTCACGCGGCGCGGCGGCGCATTTGCTTGCTCCGCTTCCTCGGTTTCGAGCACCGCCGTCGGCTCGGGGGGCATCGTGCGAGGCCGGCCATCGGCGAGCTTTCCGGCTGCCGGCGCACGCTTGCCGACCGGCGCGATCCGCTCGGGATGCTCGAGGTCCGTCAGCAATTCCGCCGGCGTTTGATAGCGGTCCGCCGGCTGCTTCGCCAGCATCCGGTTGATAATCAGTGGAAACGCGGCCGGGATGCTCGGATTCAACCGCCGCACGTCGGGCGGCGGTGCTTGCATGTGCTGTACGATGCGCTCCGGCATGGTGCCGCGCAAACGGGGCATTGCCCGCCAGCATGTGAAAGAAGGTGCAACCCAGCGAATAGATGTCGCTGCGGATGTCGGCGGCTCGGCTGTCGCGGGCCTGCTCGGGGGCCATGTAATCGACGGTGCCGACCGTAGTCTTGTCGCGCGTGACGCGGAACTCGGCGTCGTTCTCGTGCCGGATCGCCAGGCCGAAATCGGTGAGCTTGACGATGACGCGCTTGTCCTTTTGCGTCAGCAGGAAATTGGCCGGCTTGATGTCGCGATGGACGACGCCTTGCTCGTGGGCATGGATGAGAGCGTGGGCGGCCTGGATGATGATTTGCCGGGCCTCCTCGGGATCGAGCTTGCATTTGCGGGTGATGTAGGCCTGCAAATCCGTGCCTTCGACGAATTCGAAGGCGATGAAGTGCGTGCCGTTGGAATTGCCGACGTCGAAGATGGTGACGATGTTTTCGTGGCGCAGAAGGGCCGCGGCCTTGGCTTCGCGCTCGAAACGGATCAACGTAACCTTTTGGGAGGCCATTTCGGGGGGCAGGAGCTTGAGGGCAACAATGCGATCGAGATCGGTGTCGCGAGCCTTGTAAATGACGGCCATGCCGCCGGTCGCGATGTGCCCGAGGATTTCGTACTTGCCAATGCGCTCGGATCGCCGCGCGGGTTTGTTGGTCGATTCCTCAGCCATGACAGACCGCTGGTGATGGGTGGATGACGGGACAGCAACGCGCCTATTGTACCGGCCGCTTCAGTGCGGCGTCAATGTAGCGAGAGGAATGTCGGCGACGATCGAACCAGGTCGGCGGCTCAATGAGTCGAACCGCACGTGCTCGATCAGGTCCATTGTCGGCTGGCGACCAGCGTTGCTGCGAACGTGGGGACTGGCTTTCCAGCCTGTCCAGCATACGAATCCGGGAAGGCCAGTCTAGAAAGCCTGGCCCCACGCTCCGCGTTACCTTTTCTTCCGTCGCTCGTCTTCATAAAACCGATAGTGTTGACGTTGATCTTCCTACTCCGATGAGGCCAGCCATGCGTTTCCTGCCGTTCGCGTTGCGATTCGTTTCCCTTCCCCTTTGCGCCGTTGTTGCGGCCGTGCTGGTCGCTGACGTCGGCGGGCAGGAGCAAAAGCCGAAAGAGGTGCAATGGTCGCATGCCTTCGATCTGGCGTGCCGCAAGTACATGGAGGCGGATATCACTCCGAAGACCACGCGCTGGGGCGTGGAGGCGTTCCGCGACAACAACACCGGCCTGGGCTTTTACGTGTGCCAAGAGGGGAGCATCGCGATCGCGCCGAATTTCGCCTCGTTGGACATCCGTCCATCCGGGCTCCCGAATCCCAAGGGCCCGGCTTGGGTGACGGGACTCGATCTGCCCGCCCGTAAGGCCGGCGCCAAGGAGTTCAAAGGCGCTGCCGTTCACGCCATGGAGGTCTTCCGTGATCCCAATACCGACAACTGGCTCTTCATCACCGAAAAGGGGAACATCGCCGCCACCAACGGCAAGCTCTTCCCCGGCGTCAAGGACAAAACGCCCAAATGGGTCCATTCCGTCGATCTCTCCGTTCGCAAGGGCGGCGTCAAGGAATGGACTGACGCGGCCAAAGTCGGCATCGAAGTCTATCGCGACGGCAACTCGCAAAACCTCGTCTACGTCACCGAGGCCGGGCAAATCGCCATCATCCCTGAAACCACCGAAGTCAAAGGCGAAGGTAAAGCCCCCGATTGGCTGCACGGCCTCGACCTGAAGTGCCGACGCTTCAACGAAAAAGCCTTCACGCCGGACACGCGCAAGTTCGGCGTCGAAGTGTATCACGATATCACCACCGCCAACCTGATCTTCATCAGCGAGACCGGTTCGATCGCCGTCGCCCCCGCCGCCACGGGAATCAAGGCACCCACCGCCAAGGTCAAGCAACCGGTCTGGACCCACGGCGTGAATGTGATGTGCCGCCGCTTCGGCGAGAAGGATTTTTCGGATAAGACGCGCGTCTTCGGGGCCGAGGTGTTCCGTGACGAAAATCTTGACGTGACCATCTATATCAACGAGCTCGGCAATATCGCCGTGCTGTCGGCGAAGTGAAAGCGACGTTTACGCTTAGGCGAGCGGCAAGCCCTTTCCCCTCTCCCTCCGGAAGAGGGGGCGAGGGTGAGGGGTTTTGACCAGGTTTTTTGAAGGTTCTGCCCTCACCCCCGGCCCCTCTCCCGGAGGGAGAGGGGAGTAGATTAGCCCTTTTCTCCCCTCTCCCTCCGGGAGAGGGGTCGGGCGTGAGGGCATTTGACCAGGTTTTTTGAAAGTTCTGCCCTCACCCCCGGCCCCTCTCCTGGAGGGAGAGGGGAGTAGATTAGGGATCCCGCACCGGCGTCCCCAGCACAGCAGGTGCCGCGCCCGCTGGCGGATTCAAATCCGGCAGCTGTGGCCCGAGCGTCTTGCTGTATCCTTGCAACGCCTGCGCCTCGCGCAGGGTCTGGTCCGGCGGACGATTCAGCTTCTGTGGTAGCACATAGGTGTAAACACGCACGTCGCGGATCGTAAACGGAATCAAGTTCTCGCTGACGAAATCCAGCCCCGGAAATTCGTACCACGGCGCCCGCACGCGCTGCTCCACGTCGAGCGTGTCGAAGCCGTCCTTGACGATGCGGAAATGATACTTCCCGTAATAGGTGAACGGCTTATCGACCGGCGAGCCGCCGATTGGCTGGTCCTTCTCGTCAAAAACGACGGCGTTGACGGCGTCCGGGTACGGCTCGGTGATGATGACCATGCGCCGCTCGACGCAGCCGGTGATGCCGCTCAAGACGGCCAGCGCCGCCCATGCGAAACACCACCCGCGCCAATTGCCCCGCCGCTGTAGCATGGCATCCACCGTTTTCCCATGTCGAGATTGAGGGACAACGCATATAACGAGAGAAGAGAAGCGCGTCAAGCGAATGTTTAGCCGCTTGCCGACGGCGAGCGCGGCGAGCGCGCTAAGCGGGGTAGACCGGGTGATTGGATTTAACGAGATTGAATACGCCAGCCACACGGACGTGGGGGTTCGCCGCAGCCACAATCAGGACGCTCACGTTGTCATGCCTGCGGCAGACGACGAGCACTGGCGCACCGTCGGGCATGTCTTTCTGGTGGCCGACGGCATGGGCGCGCATGCGGTCGGGGAACTGGCGAGCAAGATGGCCGTGGACAACATTCCGCACATCTTCTCGAAGCATGCTTCCGACGGCCTGATCGCCGCGCTACGCGGGGCCTTCGTTGAAGCCAACACCACCATCCACACGCGCGGCAAGCAGAATCGCGAATTCGAAGGGATGGGCACGACCGGCACTGCCCTGATCCTGCGACCCGAAGGCGCCTGGGTCGGTCATGTCGGCGATAGCCGGGCTTATCGGGTCCGTGGCGGCGTCATCGAGCAGCTCACCTTCGATCACAGCCTGCTGTGGGAACTCGCCCGCCGCCAGCGTAAGAACCCCGACGAACTGACCGGCATTCCCTCCAACGTCATCGTCCGCTCGCTCGGCCCGGAAGCTGCCGTGGAGGTCGATGTCGAAGGCCCGCATCCGCTGGAGCGCGGCGACGTGTTCCTGTTGTGCAGTGATGGGCTGTCGGGACAGGTGCACGATCGGGTCATCGGCTCCGTGGTCACGGCGCTGCCGCCAGCGGAAGCAGTTCGCTTTCTGGTGCACATGGCCAATCTGCAAGGAGGGCCGGACAATACGACGGTGATCGTGGTGCGCGTTGGCGGGGAACCGCGGCTGGCGGGCGTGGACAGCAGCGCGGACGTGGTGTTCCGCACCGCCGGGGATGGCCGGCGGATCGTGCCGCGCTTCGCCCTGGCGATGTATTATCTTGGCAAGATTCCCTGGCACTACGTCATGATGGGACTGGGGATCGTACTGGCCTGCATTGCCGTCGTGCTCAAGGTTTTCGATCTTGGCAACGAGCTGATGGCGTTTGTGCTTGCGGGCTTCTCGATCCTTCTTGGCGTCTTGCTTTTGATGGTGCAATATATCCGCGACACGCGCAAGGTTCCCCCAGTGCCGGAATCGCGCCCCGTGCAAGTCTATCGCCAGACGCCGTGCCCCTTGGACGCCGCCATTTATGAAAAGCTGGTGCAGTCGGCCAAGACGCTGGAAGACAACATCAAGGAAAAAAACTGGGAATACGACGCGCACGGCTATCAGGAGCACGTGAAGGTGGCGGCGGCGCATTTCAAGCAGAACCGCTTGCGCGAAGCCTTCCGCGAGCAGTGCCGGGCCATGCTGGTCCTGATGGAGAACGTGCACCGCTATCGCGGCAAGAACGAAGACTTCAAGCCGATGTGGTAACTCCGCTCGCGGCTTACGCGCACGCACGGCGAATCGAGAGCGCTAAGCCGCAAGCGGCAAAAGGGGAGGATCATCCCGTGCGCACGCTCCTGATACGCGGCATCCTGCCGATCGTCTTTTGCTTGGTGCCGTTTCTCGCCTTCGCATTGATCCTGCTGTGCATTCCGCGCGTGGCCATCTCCTACTTCGCCGAGCATTTTGGCACGATGGAGGTGCTCATCGTCGGCGGCGGCGTTTTGCTTTTCGGCGTGCAAATGCTGATCGCCTGGCTCGCGCTGGTCTATCGCGGCACTTCCAGCGAGGCGGCGCTGGACCGCTGGCTCACCCATCTCGCCCAGGCCGCCGAATGGTTTCCCATGCTCGGCCTGATCGGCACGGTCGCCGGCATCCTCGACGCCTTCGCCAGCCACACTGGCAGAGCCATCGAGCCGCGCCTCATCGCTCCCGCCATTACCGCCACCGGCGCCGGCCTGCTCATGGCCCTCATCAATATCTTCCCCTCCTACGTCGTCATCCTCGGCGGCGATCTCATCATGTTGCTCAGCGGCTCAAGGACCAAACCCGTGGAGGAAGCGCCATGATCCGCCTGCCACGCCGCAATGTCACGCGCTTCATCATTCCGCTCATTGATGTGCTGATTTTGCTCTTCTGCATCTTTCTGTTGATGGAATTCAACAGCGCCTCGCAGGCCGATGAGGAGAGCGAGAAGGTCGCCGAGGTCTCCGCGGATGCGGACGTGATGGCAGCCACGCTCGCGCGCCGCACCAAGGAGCTCGAGCGCTTCGAGGAAATTCGCCCACAGCTTGCCGATCTCGACGCGCTGCTCGATGAACTGGAACGCCTGCGCAACGCCAGCCAGAAAAATCTGCAGCAGAAGGCCTACGTTCGCCTCATCGACATCGACGCCAACGACGGCTCGATTTCCTTTTTTGACGACACGAAAGCCAAGCCGAGCGTCATCAAGATCACGGACGCGAAGATCGCCCGCCGCCTGATCGAGCAGCACAAGGAGGAAGCCAAGGGCCGGGAGGTGTATTATTATTTTGTCTACCCGCGCACGCGCTCCATTTATCCGTTGTTCGGGCAAGAGCAGCAATACAAGGAGTGGTTCCGCGGGGCAGCGAATTCGCTCGTGAAAGGATGACTTCCGCTTACGTTTGGCGTTCGCGCCGCGCCGCGCGAACACTAAGGCGAGCAGCAGGCCATAATATACCCCCCTCTCCTTCCGGGAGAGGGGTTGGGGCTGAGGGCAGAACCTTCAAAAAACCTCGTCAAAGACCCTCACCCCCAGCCCCTCTCCCGGAGGGAGAGGGGAGGAAAAGCCCTGCCGCTCGCCTGAACGCAAGCGAGGAGGACACGTATGAACATTTTCGGCTACGACCTGCAAGAAGGGGTCGTCTTCATCATCCGCATCATCGCGACCATCGGCGGCGCCCTCGTCGGTTGGTTCGTGTGCGACCCGCTCACGCGCGCGGCCTATCGGCTTTCGTTCCGCGCCGCCACGCCCGGCGGCCTGCTGTTCTGCGGCAAAGCCGTCGGCGGCACCGCCCTGGCGCTCGCCGTCTGGTTCCTCTTGCCCGAAGGAAACGGCAGCGGCCCCGGCTTCGGCCCGGGATCCGGCGGCCTCCCAGGCAACGGCGGCAGCGATCCATCCCTCCTCAGCGATCCCGCCAAGCAACCCAAAGACATAAACGATCCAAACGACAAATCGCCGCATGTCCTCGAACCCGTCGAAATCGAAATCATCGGCGAAAAGCGCTACAAAAAGCTCGTTGCCGAGGACGGTAAGGAACGCTGGTACGTCATCAAGGACAAGGCATTGTCGCTGAGTGACCTCGATGAATACTTCAAAGCCCGTCACAGCAAAATCGAGGTCACACCTGTCCTGAAAAAGGACAGCATCAGCTTCGGCCGGCAAGAGTTGCACGATTTGGGAAAGAAATACAACGTCAAGATGCTGCAGGACAAGACACCGTGAACGCTGTCTGCTGCCTGCCGCCCGCTGTCGGCTTCCGCTATGGCAAAACCACGCCTGCTCCTGATGGGACCGCCGGGCGCCGGCAAGACTTCCTTGCTCGGCGCGCTGGCCCAGGCCGCGACCACGCAGACGCCGCTCCTCAAAGGGCAACTCGCCGACTCGGGCGGCGACTGGGAGCGCTTGCGGAAAGCCACCTACGCCGACCAGGCGACCCCTATGGCCGAGACCGAGACCCACGACCTGTGCCTGCGGCCCTCCGTGAACGGCGCCGTTCCGGCCGAGGCCATCGTCACCGATCCGAATGGCCAGTCGGCCCAGGAAATCCTCCAAGCCCGCCAGCCCATCCTCGACACGGACGCCATCATCCTTACCGTCGATGTCTCCCGCGCCGGCAAGCAGCTTACCGAGGACGTCCAGCAATTCGCCCGCTGGCTGATCGTCCTGCGCAACGCCCGCGGCAGACGCACCGAGATCGGCGATTTGCCGGTCTATGTCGTCCTCACCAAGTGCGATCTGCTCGCCAAAAAGGAAGACACTCTCGCCAAATGGATGCAGCGCATCGAAGAGGCGAAACGCCAACTCCATGAGCGATTCCGCGCGTTCCTGAGTGAGCAAGGCGCCGGCTTCGGCACGCTGCAGCTCCAGATATGGGCGACCGCGATCAAGCGTCCGCTTTTGGCCGACCGGCCGGCGCAGGCCGGGGAGCCGTTGGGAGTCGCGGAGCTTTTTCGCCAGTGCCTGCAATCGGCCGCCGACTTTCAGGACCGCCGCCAGACCTCGCAGCATCGGCTGCAAAACGTGGTGGTCGGCATGTTCGGCACGGTTGTCATTCTGGCGTTGGCGGTGTTGCTGCTATTCGAGTTTCAGCCGGGCGAACGCCGCGCCGCGCTCGATGAGCAACTGCAAACGCTGTTGCCCAGAAAGGACGCGCCCGCCAAGGAACGTCTGCACGGCAGTATCAAGAGCCTCCGGGAAAAGCAACAGGCGTTGCAGGCGATCGAAAGCGACTCCGACTTTTCACGCTTGCTGGAAGCGACTCGCGAGAAGGTCGCGAATTATGACCGCGAGCTGGATCGATATCTTCAAGCGAGGCGCGACGCGGCGGTGATGCTGAAATTGCCGTTCCTCGCCAAGAATCAGGATGAATTCACGGACATGGAAAAGACGGCCGCCTCCTTCGCCTTGCCGGCCGATTACGCAAAGGACTGGGAAGACACGCCGCTGGCGCGGCACATCCAGAGGGTGCGCAACGAATACGCCGCCTTGCACAAGGCCCTCGCCGATGAACAAACGTGGATTCGCGGACAGATCGATGCCGACACCGCGCTGCTGAAAAAGGGGACGCGCATCTACACCAAGCTGCTCAACAAGGAAAAGCTCGATCCGGACGAAGCGGAAGGCTGGCAACGGCAATGCACCGCTCACATGAACCCGAAATCTCCGACGCAGCGAGAGGAAATGGTCAAGGGCGTGTCACGCCTCACCTATGAAGACCTCGGCAAATTCGCCCAGGTCCAGAAAGCGCAAAAGGACTGGGACGCATCCAAGCGAAAGCTACGCAAGATGGCCGACTCCATTCAGGATGAGATGCGGTGATAGCATGGAAAGATCGACGAGACCGTCAATACTGGCGTCCACCCAGGCGATCTGGAACATTATAGTTCCTCAGATTTCAGTCGTTGAATCAGGCCATCGACGTATTCTTTCTTCAAGGATCCCGTTCGGTCCAACTCATCTCCGATCATCTGGAAGAATAGCTTCACCTTGTGCGAAGGAACGGAGTGGCGGTCCTTAGAACGTATGCTTTGCAGAGCCTTTTCGATGATAGCCTGGTCGTCTGCATTGATATTTTCAGGCATGGGGTAAACTCCTCTAAACTGCCATCCGGTCGTGGTTTTATGAATAATACCACACGCTAGGAGCGCCAACATCCCTATTTCGCGTTGGCAACTGATGCCTACGCTTTCACCAGCAGCACCGGGGCCGGCGATAGAACGCTGATCTTGAAGCTGAGGCTGCCCCAGCCGACCGTGGGATGAGCGGGATCGAATGTCGGCGCGGTCAATACGATCAGATCGCTGTGCTGCTCCTGGGCAAATCGCACCGTCTCCTGGACGCGGTGACCGAAACGAAGCGCCGCCTGCCAGGCGATCTTGCGAGCGGTGAGCGCCTGGCCGAGGTGATCCATGTGCGCCTGGGCGGTTTTCTCAAGCCGATCGTAGAAGGCGCGATCCTCCTCGCGCGATAGACCGGGGATCAGCTCGATGACGTGCACCAGCGTCACGCTGCCGCCGGATTGCTGGGCCAGGTCCGCGGCGGTGGCGATCACGCCGGCGTGCTTATCGGTCAGATCGACGGGCAGCAAAAGACGCTTGAACATGAGCGGCCCCCTGGAAAAATCGGATTTGGCCGGAGCGATTTCGCACGCTCGCCTCGCAGTTCATTTTACCGGAAAACTCTGCTTGCAGCCCGTGCTCTCGCGCATGAATCGGGATTGTCGAATGTCCTCGAATTGACGATATAATGAATGTGTTCTCCGGCGCGCGGAAATCCCAGGACGGAGGGACCTGCCATGAATGACCTCGTGGAATACGGCGTAGCCATCGACCCGCGGACCATGATCGAGCCGCCCGATATCTCGGAACTCGAATTGGAACCAGGGCATCCCGGCCTGGGCGACATCGGCTACGTCGAGCGCCGCAAAGCGCTGTTTGCACTGTGCCGGCAGCATCGCCTCGACCGGCTTGGCCCGCCGCTCATCGATTATACCGCCGAGGAGACGCGCATCTGGCGCGAGGTCAGCCCCAAACTCGACGAATTGCACCGCCAGCACGCCTGCCAAATCTATCTTAAAGCCAAGGACGCGCTCGGCATCAGCGCCGATGAGATTCCGCAGTTGCGGACCTTGAGCGAGCAAGTCCAGCGCGTCACGAACATGCACCTGGTTCCCGCCGAAGGCCCGCTGCCGTACCGCCTTTTTTACAGTTACATCGCCGAGCGCGGCTTTCCAGTGACGCAGTTCATCCGCCACGGCTCGCACCCAGAGTTCACGCCGGAACCCGACATGATCCACGATTGCCTGGGGCACGTACCGCCCTTGATGAATCAGGATTACGCGGAGCTGTTGACGCTGATCGGCAAAGCGGCATACACGACGCCAAACCCCGCTCACGTGCTGGCACTCAAACGCTTCAGTTGGTTCTCAATCGAGTTCGGCCTGATGGAGGAACAAGGCGAAACGAAGGTGTTCGGCGCGGGCATCCTGTCGTCCACGGGCGAGATTCCGTTTTCGCTGTTCTCGGAGGAAGTCCGCCGCCAGCCCTTCGTGACGGAGGACGTCATCGAAACCGACTACGACCCGTCGCGCATGCAGGACCACTTGTTCATCATTCCGTCGTTCGTTTGGCTGCGCCGCGAGGCGGAACGCCTGGTGCGGCGGCTTGGCATTCCGGTGCTTTAAAATTGGGGGCTACTATGGAGACGAAAACGATGGGACGAGTGGTCGTCAAGGCCCGTATCGAGAATTTGGACGATCTTTACGAGGTCCGAAAAGGGCAGCGCACCTCAGAAGAGGTTCGCGCCATCGACGTCGATGATGCGCTCGGCGATACCGGAGCATACATGCTCTTCATCCCACGGCGTCTGGTCAAGAAACTCGGCTTGAAGAAATACCTCGCACGGCGGCCGGGAAGGCCACGGCTGGCGTTTATGAAGCAGTTCGTTTGACGATCCAAGGCCGCGAATGCACGATTGACGTCGCCGATGTTCCAAATGACTGCCCCGTGTTGATCGGCCAAATTCCGCTGGAAATGCTGGATTTCGTTATCGATCTGCGGAACCAAAAGCTCGTAGGCAATCCGGAGCACGGCGGCGAATTCATGTATGACGCGTTTTGATCCAACATCGAGGCGGACACGTCCATGAATGCCGGCAAACACGCACCGGATGAACCAGATTGCTCGTGCCCGGCGTGTGGGGAAAGTATGAGCCTCCGACGTGTCGGTTCTGCCACTAGGCGTGCCCCGGATGGAAAACGCCTCGGCGGCCTGTGGTGCAGTGAAGCTCGCTCACCCTCCCTGCGTCGCCTCGATCGAAACTCTGATTGGAGCAACCCCCATGGATAACCCCGAGAAGACGGAGATGAGCGCGGCCGCCCACCCGCATGACGCCAAAACGATGTATCATGTGGAAAAGTTTCTGCCCACTGAATGCCCGAAGTGCCGTCACCCTTTCAAAAATGGGATTACGGATTGGCATCGGCTGCTCGGCGACGTGATCGACGGCAAGAAGGTCTTCCGGGAACTGAACGGCTACTACATCATTGTCTGTGCCAAGTGCCAAAACTACACCGCTCAATTCCCGATTGAGAGCTACCAGCTCTCCGACAAGGCCCAAGCACAAAAACTCTGCGACCAGGCGGGCTTCGTAAACCTGACAGAAGTCATCGCCACGGGCTCCCACTGCCAAGATTTTCACGCTATTTTTTGCAAACCGCCGGGCATCAAGACCGAATCCATCACGATCGGCCCGGAAGAGGTTACGGACGCCTTAGACCTGGAACCCGACAACGCAGAAATTCATCCGACAGGTGACAGCGAGTAAACCATGAGCAAAGTTTGGTCAACCTTGAGGAATCAATCGAATGGGTATGCAATACAACGCTGTAATTCAACAACACGGCGAATGGTGGATCGGCTGGATCGAAGAGGTTGCGGGCGTAAATTCGCAAGGAAGGACGCGCGATGAACTGCTCGACAATCTCCGCGACGCCTTGGAAGAGGCGCTCGAAATGAATCGCGCCGAGGCGAAGGCGGCTGCAACCGGCGCCTTCGAGGAAGTGAGTATCTTGGCTTGAAACGGCACGAACTCATTTCGCATCTGACCAAGCACGGTTGCGCCTTGGTCCGCGAAGGCCGCCGTCATTCGTGGTGGGGCAACCCCGCGACAGGACGTCGCACCGCAGTGCCGCGCCACAACGAAATTCCCGATCCGCTGGCACGAAAAATCTGCCGCGATCTTGGCATTCCGGCACCTTGAGAAAACACGTGCTGGAGGAACAGCAGATCGTTAAGGAATGAATATGACCACCAAAGACACCCTCCCCCTGCGCCGCATCGATCATGTCCGCTTCTTCGTCGGCAACGCCCGGCAGTCGGCGTATTTCTACCGCAATGCGTTCGGCTTCGATGTCGTTGCCTACGCCGGCCTGGAAACCCGCCAGAAGCATGAGGCGGGCTATGTCCTGCGGCAAGGGCATATCACCTTCGTGCTCGTCTCCGCCCTCTCCTGGCGGCATTCCGATTCGCAGCGGCTCATCCAGCACGGCGACGGCGTTCAGGACATCGCGCTTGACGTTGAAGACGTGCGCTACAGCTTCAATGAAGCCGTCCGCCGCGGCGCCGAGGCCGTGGTGCCGCCGCAAGCTCTCGAAGATGAGTTCGGCGTTTACGAATGCGCCACCATCCGCACCTACGGCGACACCACGCATACCTTCATCAATCGCGATCGCTACAAGGGCGTCTTCGCCCCCGGCTTCAAGCCGCTCGATCCCGAGCGCTACAGCCCGCACACGTTTGAGGCCGTTGGCCTGAAAGCCATCGATCACATCGTCGGCAATGTCGAAGAAGGCAAGATGAATGAATGGGTCAAATTCTATCAGGACGTGCTGGGGTTCCATCAGCTCGTGCACTTCGACGACAAGGACATCAGTACCGAATACTCGGCTTTGATGTCAAAAGTCGTCGAGAACGGCACGGGGCGAATCAAGTTCCCGATCAACGAGCCCGCCAAGGCCAAGCGGCGCTCGCAAATCGATGAATTCCTCCAGTTCTACGGCGGCCCCGGCGTGCAGCACATCGCCATGGCAACCGACAACATCGCCAACACCGTTCGGGCCATGCGGCACAACGATGTGTCGTTCCTGCGGGTGCCACAAAGCTATTATGACGCCTTGCCAGCCCGCATCGGGGAGATCAAGGAGAACATTGACGAATTGGCCGAGCTGGGCATTCTGGTCGATCGCGATGACGAGGGCTACATGCTGCAGATTTTCACCAAGCCGGTCGCCGACCGCCCGACGCTGTTCTTCGAGGTGATCCAACGGCGCGGCTCGCGCAGCTTCGGCAAGGGGAACTTCAAGGCGCTCTTCGAGGCGATTGAACGCGAGCAAGCGACGCGCGGCACGCTATAGCCGGGACATGAAGCCCCGCTTAATGCCCTCCTCCGCCGGCGGTGCAGCCGAACCCGGAGTCGGCTCGCCTTCCGTGATGGCTTCCGATGCCGGCCTTTTCGATTTCGGCGCACCGAACCCATCATCATTCCGATCCTCATCGCGGTCGAAGCGGCGTTCAAATTCACGGTGGCGTATGTCATCCTCCGTCTCTGCCATCTGCCTGGAGCTGGAGATCCTGGCCGCAAACGTGATCCAAATACCGAACATTAATACGAGGATGAGGACGGAAACCACTATCGGCAAGAAGGCGTCCATCTGTGGTTCCAAGTGCTGAGGATTCATGCTCAATCTCGGTGCGGACCGCGAGGCCGCAAATGCAACCGATGATGTCGAGCCACAATTAACTGCGAATAAGCCTGCTATTGAGCCTCGTCGGCAGATTCAGCTTCCGGCGGGGCGGCGGTTGGATCCTTCAATTCACCTGGGACGGCCTGGGTGTCGGCGGTGGCCATGCCGCTTTCCTTGCCGACGTTCACGTCTTCGTATTCAGAGCTTTCCAGGATCAGGTCCAGCGCCTTGCGCTCGATCAACTGGGCGGCCAGCGTTTCCAGCAAATCCTCGCGCTCGAATTGAGCCCGGATGCGGCGCGGCGATTCTCCATACATGTCGGCAATGCGGTCGATCTCCGCGTCGATGTCGTCCTGGTCAATCTCCAGCTTCTCGTTCTCGGCAATTTTCTGCAGGACGAAATGCTCCTTGAGCGCCTGGGCGGTGCTGGAAAGGACATCACGCTGAAGCATGCGTTCGCGGGCCTTGATCTCTTCCTCGCCAACGCCCGATTCGCGCATTTCCATGACGCGGCGGGCCAGGGTTTTGCGGGCCTGGCGCTGCAGCAGTTCCTGGGGCAATTCCCAGGTGGCCGACGCCGTGACCAGGCCGAGCACCTGCTCGCGCGCCGATTGCCGTTGCGAATATTCCAAACGCCGTTCGAGGACGACGCGGATGCGTTCGAGGAATTGATCGACCGTTTTGCACTGGTATTTTTCGAGATAGAGCTCGTCCAGCTCCGGCAGCCGCATCGCCTTGACATCCTTGATTTCGAAGGTCGCCTGCACCGTCTGCCCCTTGAGGCGATCATTGGCGACGGCGTCGGTCATTGAAATATCGACGGTGCGCTTCTCGCCGGCTTTCGCGCCGATCATCTGCTCGCCGAACTTGGGAGCAACGCCGTCCTTGAAGGAGAGATTGTCCTCGACGCGCAGGGTGATTTCCTTGGCCTCGCCGACCTTTTCGTTGCCAAACATGGTCAGCATATCGACGATGACATAATCGCCTTTGAGGGCGGCGCCATCCTTGGGAACAAGCTGCCCATCATTGGCGAGCAGGCGGTTCTTTTCTTCTTCAACGTCGGCATCGGTGAAGACGCGCGTCGGGCGTTTCAGCTTGAGGCCCTTGTATTCGGGCAGGTCGAAATGCGGGCGAACCTCAACCACGAATTCATAGATGAAATCGCCCTTGTCGGGGATATTGAGATTATTGGGATTCAGGTCCGGCGGGCTAAGCGGGGCGACATCGAATTCCTCGGCCAGCTGTTCGAGGCTCGCCAGCAGGACTTCGCCCTTGACCTGATCGTGAACTTCCTTTTGATATTTGCGCGTGACGATCTGCCGCGGCGCCTTGCCGGGCCGGAAGCCGGGAATCCAGGAATCGCCCATCAGTTCCTTGAATTTCTTGTCGAAGCTGGCGTCGATGTCGGCCCGCTCGACGGTGACCTTGATGTGCTTCTTGCACGGGCCGATGTCCTTGATGTCAACGTTCTGCTTGATCTTTTTCTTTTCCTCTGGCGGCGCATCGAGGTCCGTGGTGGCGATATCGTCGGTCATGGTGCTGGCTCCAAAGATTGACAAGCCCGCAGCGCGAGCAAGGGGACGCTTGCGCTACGGGCTTGTTGGCACGAAAAGAGCGGGTGATGGGGCTTGAACCCACGACATTCACGTTGGCAACGTGACGCTCTACCACTGAGCTACACCCGCAAAACGCCGAAATATCGGCTGATGGTGGATTATAAAGCGGATACAGCGGATTTCAAGTGGAGAAGGGGAAAAGTTCCAGGCATCCGCGGTTGGCCGCAGTGTCTTGCGGGTTGGTTCCATTAGACCGGCCCTCTTGCCGCGAAAAAACGCAAAATACGCAAAATGGAAACAGCGTGGTCATGGCTCCTGGGCATGGCCGGAGGCGGACCAGATGAATTTTTTGATCTGGTATTTTGCGGTCCCGAAGTTGATGAGTAAGCCGTGCTCGGTGTGCGAGGCGCGAAGTAACCGAGGATTTGAGCGACATGCTCGTCGGTGTAGGCCCGCACCGCTTTGACCTCGCCGATGAGCACGTCTTCAATGAACAGGTCAGCCGCATACTCGCCGAGGAGCGTGCCGTCTTCGTCGAAGATCTGCAATGGCTTTTGCTGCTCGATTTTCAGGCCCATCTTTCGCAGGCGATGCACCAGACCGTTTTCGTAGACCTTCTCAAGCATGCCACCGCCCAGATAGCGGTGCAACTCGAAACCCGTTTGCCGAACGACATCGCACAGCTTCATGATGTCTTGCATGGTAAGCTCCAGAGTGGCCGCGAAAAAACACAAAAGACGCAAAAGGGAACCTCAGCATTTTTCCACCGTCCCAATTCATTTTCCAACTCTTTTTTGCGTCTTTTGCGTTTTTTCGCGGCTACTCCCGCTTAGCACGGTAGCCGCGAAAAAACACAAAATACGCAAAAGTAAAATCTCAGCATTCTTCCACCGTCCCAATTCATTCTCCAACTCTTTTTTTTTGCGTCTCTTGCGTTTTTTCGCGGCTACTCCGGCTCCGTATCCACCCGATCCGTTGCTTTCACCCGCGCCGCCGATTTAATGGCTGCATGGCCAGCGCCCCGATCAATCCCGCGTTTATCGATCCTGCCGACGGCATGAAGAAGGGCGGCGCGGAATATCACTGGCTGTGGGTCCTGTGCGTCCTGGGGCTCGATTACTTCAGCACCCTCGCGTATCAGCCGTCGATTACCTTTCACGAGACCGCCCGGCTCGGGCCGTTGGCGACCGCCGTCATCGTCCTCGTTACGCTCTTCGGCGCATTGCCCGTTTATTGTTATCTGGCAGCCCGGTCGCCCGGCGGGCAGGGATCGCTCGGTATCGTCGAAAAGCTCGTCCGCGGCTGGCGCGGCAAGACGATTGTCCTGATCCTGCTCGGTTTCGCCGCCACCGACTTCACCATGCTCAAATCACTGTCGCTCGCCGACGCCTCGGTCCACGTGCTTAATCGGCAGGACGGCGGCCGAATCGAAAGCGCCAAGCAGGCGGCCAAGTGGTGCTCGGACCGCACAGAAGATTGCTTCGGTCCCGGCGCCGCGCGCCATGTCGATGAGCAGCTCATTGTCACCGTCGCCCTCGGCCTGATCGCATTTGTCTTCTGGTTTCTTCTGCGCACGGGATTTAGCCGAAATGTGATGATCCTCGCGGTGCCATTGGTTGGGTTGTATCTGCTGCTGACCGGCATCTTGATCGCCGGCGGCATCTGGATGCTGTGCGACCGCCCGGAGATCATGACCAGCTGGCTCGAACAAATGCAGCATGCCGGCGGCGAGGACCGCAGCGGTTGGGGAACAGTCATTCTTCTGAGCCTGCTCGCGTTGCCCAACCTTGCCTTGGGCTTGAGCGGTTTCGAGTTGAACATGATCTTAATGCCGCAAGTCCAGGGCAAGCCGAATGAGCAGCCGCCGATAACGCGCATCTGGAACACGCGCAAGGTGCTCGTCGCAGCCGCCCTAATCATGTCGGTGTACCTTCTCGGCTCGGTGCTGGTGACGACGCTGCTGATCCCGCCGGCGCAATACGACCCCGAGGGCTACGCCAATGATCGCGCGCTTTCGTATCTTGCTCACGCACAAGCCGGCCAACTCGGCTATGTGACGCACACTGGCGAGGTGGAAGCGATCGATGAGCCGCTCCTGCCTATTTGCGGCGGTGTCTTCGGGGCGATTTACGACGTGGTGACGGTGCTGGTGCTGTGCCTGGCGGGGACCAGCGTCATGACGGCGTTGCGGGCCCTGTTGCCGATGTTTCTGTTGCGGTTCGGCATGGAGCTGCGCTGGGCGAATCGTTGGGGCGTCATGCTGATTACGTTTGCCATCGTCAACCTGCTCGTGACGCTGCTGTTCCAGGCCAATGTCGAGGACCAGCGCGGCGCGTATGCGACCGGCGTCTTGGTTCTCATCGCCTGCGCCGCCGTCGTCACGGTGTTCGATAAGAAGAAACTTGTCGAACGGTTGCCGGGCAAGAGCTGGCGCATCCTGTTTTTCCTCAACGCGGCTTATTACAGCGTGGTGGCGTTGATCTTTGTCACCACGATGCTGGCGGTGGCGATGCGCTCGGCTAGCGGCCTGGGGATAGCGTTTTGCTTCGTGGCCGCCATTTTGGCGATGTCGATTGTGTCGCGGGCCTGGCGGGCGGACGAGCTGCGCACCATTGGCTTCGACTTCAAGGACGAGCAATCGAAATTCCTGTGGGACAGTTTGCGTTTAGCGGATTTCCCCGTGCTCGTGCCGCTGCATGCTGAACGGGAGAGACGAGATGAGACGGAGCGGCGCATTTGCGCGGACCATCAACTCGCGCCAAATACGGATATCGTGTTCGTGGAAATCGAGGTGGACGATCCGAGCGATTTCTTCCAGAAGCTATCGATCGAAGTGGTGCGGGAGAACAACCGCTACATCATCAAGGCAACGATGGGCGTTTCGGTGGCCCACGCGCTGGCGGCCATCGCGCTGGAGATGTCGCGCTACAGCAAACCACCCGGACTGCACTTCGCCTGGCCGAATCGCGACATGCTGTCGGCGAGCTGGAGCTACCTGGCGTTCGGCGTGGGCAATATCCCGTGGAAGGTGCGCGAATTGATCCAACTCGCGGAGAAGGATCCCGCCAAGCGGCCGCGCGTGATCGTAGGCTGAAAACCCCTGGGAAGCGGAGTACCGCATCCCAGGGTTTGGGGTGAATAATCCCTGCCACCGCTACCATCGGCACACTCGGCAAATTCCACCCATGAAATGGGAAAATTGGGCAGAAAGATTCAAGTGCCGATTTGAGTATTTGGGAAAATGGGGCAATATTGGTGTGTCGTGAGGATTACTCATGACTGATCGAGGTAGTGACTGGGTGGTACTCGCGTTGGGTTACCGCCTCGCGCTGGGAGTCGCTACCTCGATTTTTTTTCCTTGCGCTCACCTCTTTACGCCGCTCGCTTCTCCATTGATTCCATTGGCAGCACCGAATTCAGCGGCTTGAATGCCCTTAATACGAGCACGCGCCCCATCACCCGGGCCAGGATCGGCAACGGCATCCAGCGCCAGACATGCGGGACCTCCTGCCGGCGCAATTGCCGTTTGCGCACGCGCATCTCGGTAAAGCGGGCGAAGAGTTGCTTGACCTGCGAACCAGTAAGTCGGCGTTTGCAGCGGAGCGGGTTCTTGCCGCGGTGAGCCTTGAGCCAGCGATTCCAGAAGAAAAGATTGCGGACCCAAAAATCGACATCGTAATAGGCGGGCGTGACCGCCAGCACCTTGCCGCCCGGCTTCAGAACGCGAAAGACCTCATCCACGACTTTCTGCGGTTCGTCGATGCCGTGATGCAGGCTGCTGATGCAAACCACGTCGATGCTGCTGGCTTCGAGCGGCAGGCAAGTCGGACTTGCCTTGACGAATCGGCCCGGCAGATTTCGCAGCCGAAAGTTGGTGCGGACCAAATCGAGCTGGGTGTCGGCGGGGCTGCACACGATCACGGAGGCGCCATTCTGGGCATACTGGGCCCAATCGGTCCCCAGACCGTGACCGACGCCGAGCAATTTCTCGCCGCCGTGCTTGGCGAATTCGAGCAGCTTTGGAATCCATTTGCCGTGCTTGGAATGGCGCTGGTTTTCGATGTCGAGGAACCATTGCAATGAATAAGGCTCGGGAGGCTCGGCCACGCGGCTGCGCAAGGAGCCCGGCTGGAGCGATTCCAGCGAATAGAGCTTCTGGGCAAACTCGCGAGGATTGTGCGGCCCCTGCGGACGTTCCACATCGGTGTCCGGGCGTCCGAAGATCGCCTGCAGGGCCAGGGCGGAATTTTCCGAATAATCGGCCATTGGTGCCTCCATGCACGCCTGCGCATCATGCGCAAACTGGCAGTTATCCGGTGCGAGCCAAAGAATCAAGTCCATTTTCCGCTTGCCGTTTCGTAACGCTCGATAAATAACTTCCCGAATTGGGCGGCTTTGTAGGGTGGGTCGAGCAACGCGAGGCCCACCATCGCCGCGGGGACGGTGGGCCTCGCGTTGCTCGACCCACCCTACAATCAACGACTGTTGTGGAGGGGTATCGGGTAGTTATTTATCCAACGATGCTTAGCGCTCGCGTAATCGCTAGGCGCGCATCAAGCTCTTCTGCCACGTCGCTTCAAGCTTGTGCGCGAGCACGCCCCAGTCGTACGTCTCAAGCACGATCTGCCGGCCGTGCCGTGCCAGCGCTTGTACGGCGTCAGGATTGCGGATCGCCTGCACCAGGGCGTCGGCCATCGTATCCGGCTCGGCCAGCAGGTAATCCTCGCCCGGCTTGAGCAGCAACCCCTCGGCGCCGATGCGCGTGGAGACGACGGGCAAGCCGCAGGCGAGGGCTTCGAGGATTTTCAAGCGCGAACCGCCGCCGATCCGCAGCGGCACCGCCATCACGCCGCTTTGGGCCAAAAATGGACGCACGTCGGCAACGTCGGCATGCAATTCAACACTGGGTGTTTGCCGAATGCGCTCGATCAGTCCCGCCGATGGATGCCGGCCCACGATCACCAGCTGCGCGCCCGGCTCCAATTGCCGCGTCCCGGGAAAAATCCGTTCCAACAACAAATCGACCGCGTCCTGATTCGGCCGCCAGTCGAGCGAGCCCAGGAAGAGAATTTGCTTTGGATCGCGCTGTCCGGTGACCCCCTCGAAATACGCGCGATCGATGCCGTTATCGACGACATCGACGTTCGGCTGCCCGAAATCGGCGCGAATGAGCCGGGCGTCTTCTTCGCTGACGGCAACCACGCGTGTCGCATCCCGAAACGTGAATTCCTCGAACCGGCAAAATTTCCGCCATTGCGCCTTGAGATATGCCTTCTTCAGGAAGTTGCCCTCGTTCTCGTAATAGCGCTGCCAGATGAGCGTATCGACATTATGAGCGATGATGACACGCGGCCCCGGCAACAACCAATCCAACATCGGCAGGTAGCCGGCCCATTCCAGTTGCCAGACATCGACGTGCTGTTTGTCTCCGCATTCGCTTATGGCGTATTCCATCGGGACGCTTTGATGCGACGTAACCGAGTACGGCAACGGCGACAACAGGTTCGCAGCCAGGCGGGCATAGAACGCCAGGCCGGACTTTTGCGCCACCGGATGGTGCACGATGATCGGCTCGATGCCATGCGCACGCAAGAAAGCGGGGGCCGATCGCGCTTCCTCGGAGTCGGCGGCGCAACGGCCGATGTAGGTGATCTGATGGCGTTTGGCGACCTGCAGCATGAGGTTGAGCGTGCGCAGCCGTTTGCCCGAGGTCGCGGGATAGGAAACATCGCCGTCAATGATTGCGACGTGCATAGGGATGCCTCCCCTCTCCCCTGTAATCGGGGGAGAGGGGCCGGGGGGGGTGAGGGGGTCGGTATCCCTCGCAAAAAACGAAACGCCTCCGATGATTCTATGCCCCCTCACCCCCGGCCCCTCTCCCCCGATTACAGGGGAGAGGGGAGAGGGGCGTACAGGGCTTCATACTGTTTCGTCATTGTGCGGATGTCAAAGCAATTTTCCACACGCGTCCGGCCCGCCCGCCCCATCTGCCGGCCACGTTCTCGGTCGGCGAAAATTGCGAGGATCGCTTGTGCCAGCGCGTCCGGATCGCGCGCCGGCACGAGCATTCCGCTAACACCAGGCTCGACAACTTCGGGCGTGCCGCCGACTTCGGTCGCGACAGACGGCAACCCGCGCGCCATCGCTTCCAGCAGCGTCAGCGAGATTCCCTCCGTTTGCGACGGCAGGACAAATAGCCGGGCGCGCGTCAACAGGGCCGGGATGTCGCGCACCTCACCGTGGAAGATCACATGCTCGGCCAGATTCAATTCTGCGCTGAGCTCAAGCAATTCACTGCGACAAGGGCCAGCGCCGGCGATCTCGAAGCGCGCCGATCGCTGCTCGGCAAGCACGCGCGCGGCGGCGCGCAGCAAGTTTGCCACGTCCTTCTCCGGGCTGAGCCGGGCCACCGTCACGATCGGCCCAGCGTCGCTCGGTCCCTTGAATGAAAATCGCGTCAAATCGATGCCGTTGTGGATGGTCCGCACGCGCTCCTTGCCGATGCCCTGCTCGATCATGTAGCGGGCGCTATCCGCCGAGACACAGACGAAATGCTCGGCACAACGCGCCGCCCGCCGGATCAGCAATCCCTGCCGCCAGCTGATGCCCGGCAATCGGCCATGATGCTGCGTGTGGATGCGCCTCGGCACGCCAGCCCACCAGGCGGCCGGCATGGCGTAGATCAGCGGGCGATCGTCGTGCGTGTGGACGACATCGAATTGTTCCGCGCGGAACATTCGGGCCAGCCGCCGCCACAATCCGACGCGAAATCCCGCCGGCTCAGCGAGCGCCACCACGCGCACCCCGCTGGCTTCCAGTGCGTCCGCCAAAACGCCGCGCCCGCCGAGGACGACGACGGTCCAGTCGAAGCGAGCGACATCGCGATGCCGGGCCATCTCGACCAGCAAGCGTTCCTGCCCGCCGATATCGAGGCCAAGCGTCACATGGGCGACGCGCAATCGTGGTTGGGATGCTTGTGCGGTCATGGGTTGGTTCCCGCGCGGGTACACGACCACAGAGCAGCCTTGAGGACGATCCACCAGGCCTGTGGCGACGCTGGCTGGCGCAGCAGGCGTTGCCAGGCGGGCCACAGCGCCTTGCGGGCATCACCGGCGGCCAGGTGGCCGGCCGCCCAGTTGCGATAAACGAGCGCCTCCTCGTGGCGAAACTCGCGGCGGCCCAAAAGCGCTGCATGGCGCTGGAGAACCGTCAGCATGTTCGGGAAATCGCGGGCCGTATCGGAGTGGGTCAGCGAGCTTTCGAGAATCACCACCGTCGTCAGCATTTCGAAGCAGAACAACGCCGGCGTCTTCAGCAGGAGCCGAATCCACAAATCGATGTCCTCAGCCGTGCGCAGCGATGTGTCGAAGCGATCCTCCCCCAGCACGGAGCGGCGCACCAGCACCGTCGATGTATGGATACACAGGGCCGCATGAAAGACCTCGGCCCCGCTCAAGCGCAGGACAGCGTCGCGAAAGCGCGGCGGGATGGCGTCCCCTGCACGGCGTGCGCCGGTTCGGGCTACCTCGATCCAATAATCGCTGACGGACATGCCGACTTCGGAATGTTGCTGCAACAGCGCCAGTTGCCGTTCCAGATTGGTGGGCGTCCAACAATCGTCGGCATCGAGAAACGCGATCCATTCTCCGGTCGAGTGATCGATGCCGAAGTTGTCGCGCTGGCCGCCCCGCCGTTGGTCTTGCGGAGCAGCCGGACGAGAGTTCGGTCGGAATGCTGGTTCGCATCCTGCCAGCGGGCGAGCGCCGACGCGAGATCATCGGGGCTACCGTCATCGACCACGATGATTTCAGTCGGCAGGTGCGTCTGGGCGAAGACGCCGTCCAGGGCCCGGCCGATGATGCCGCTGGCTTTGTAAGCGGGCACAATGACGCTGACCGACGGGAAGCTCGCCATCAACCGTGCCTCCAGGAAGCGGTATCGAGCGTTTCGGGCGGCCGGATTTTCAGCAGGCGAACGAGAAAGGCGGCGCAACCGCTCCGCCCGCGCATAGCCCAGCATTCGCGTCATCAGGCGAAAACGCCAGCCGTACTTGCCGAAGGTGCCGAGCCGTTGCTGCAATTCCTGGATGCGCAGGAGCATGCCGTCGAGCAGGTCGCGCTCGTCGATGCGCTGGGCGACCATGCCTTCGTAGGTTCCCTGTTCGAATTCGAGCAACACCTGGCCAAACCAGTCAGCCCGGCCGCGCTCGCGCAGGATATCGTGCAGTTTGAGGATCAATCGAGCCTGCGCCCGCAGCCAGCCTTGGCGGTTGGCGCTTGCCGATCCGGGGCGTTGCCGATAGTAGCAGCCGATGCGTGGATCGAGCTTGAACTCTGGATCGAGCAGCCCGACCTGGCAGGCGAAAAACCAGTCCTCGGCGTAATGGATTCCCTCCGCAAACCCGCCGACCGCTTCGACCAGCCGGCGCGGGAACAGGTAACAAAGGATGCTGCCCCAGTCATAGTCGCCGCGGAAAAGATCGGGCAGCAGCGCTTTCGCCGGCGGGATGTGATCGAGGTACTGCTCGGGATCGCCGTCGCGAAACAGCCGGCAGCCGGTGAACGACACGGCATTGTCGCGGCCGAGGAGGGCGTCCATCTGCCAGGCGATTTGCTCTGGGTGGAGGAGATCATCGGAGTCGAGGAACTTGAGGTAAGCGCCGCGGGCCTCGGCGATGCCGGTGTTGTGCGCCGCGGAGATGCCGCCGTTGGGCCGCCAGATGTAGCGAATGCGTTCGCCATAGCGCCGCGCCACCGCCTCGGTGTCGTCGGGAGAGCCGTCATTGACCACGATGGCCTCGACGTTCGGATAGGTCTGGGCCAGCACGCTGTCAACCGTCATGGGCAGGTAATTGGCCTGCTTGTAACAAGGAATGATCACGGAGACCAGGGGCTTGTCGGTCATGGCGCCACCTGAAAATTCCAGCGCGACGGGGCGATGCACAGCCCGTGATGATGGCCTCGCCCCTGGCCGAATACTTCCCCCTCCGTCACGGTGAACCGCATCACGCGCTCAATCTCGTCAAGCTCATCCGGGCCGGCGGATAGGCCGAGCTTGACCCAGTAATCGCCGGGCGCCAGCGGGAATTGCTCGACGACGCATTCCAGGACGCCGGGTTGCTGCAAGCGAGGCAGCACCGGATTGGTCAACGGCGTGTGCAAACTGAGAATCCGCTGGCCAAGATTGTCGTCGATGCCGATCGTGATCGACGGCGATTCCACCGGCGTCGGCACGTCGAGAACGAGCCGAACGTGAAAGCGCCCCCCACCGGCAAGAAATTGGCCGGCTCCCCCTGCTCGTCCAACAACGTTGCCGAGCGAAAGATTTTCTCGATCCGCATCGGACTATCCAGCTCGGTCAGATTCGCGCTGCCGCCCGAATACGACGAGAGCACGCGGCGATGATACTCCTGCACCAATTCGCGCACGCCGCCGTCCAGCGCCACCCGGCCATGATCCAGGAGTATACCGCGCGTGCACAGCGCCTCGATGGCGGCCATGTTGTGGCTCACGAACAGAATCGTCGTGCCCGAGCGGCCCACCTCACGCATGCGGCCCATGCATTTGCGCTGAAACGACAGATCGCCCACCGCCAGCACCTCATCGACAATCAAAATCTCAGGCTCCAGATGGGCGGCGACCGCGAACGCCAGCCGAACGTACATGCCGCTGGAATAGCGCTTGACCGGTGTGTCGAGGAACGTCTCGATCTCGGCGAAATCGACGATCTGGTCGAATTTCTGGAGAATCTCATGCCGGCGCATGCCGAGGATGGCGCCGTTCAGGAAGATATTTTCGCGGCCGGTCAGCTCGGGATGAAATCCGGTGCCGACTTCGAGCAGGCTGCCGACGCGGCCATGCAGTCGAGCTTCGCCGGCGGTGGGCTTGGTGATGCGCGAGAGGATTTTGAGGAGGGTCGATTTGCCGGCGCCATTGTGCCCGATGACGCCGAGCACGTCGCCGCGCTGGAGCTCGAAGGAGACATCGCGCAGGGCCCAGAAATCCTCGACGGTCGGCGCGGCGGCGTTGCCAAACCAGCGCAGCGGCGTCTTGGCCAGGTTCATCAAATCATCGCGCAGCGTGCGATAGCCGTACGCCGACCGCGATTTGCCGGTCGATTGCACGCGATAGCATTTTGCCAGGTTGTTGATAGTGAGGACGGCAGTCATGCGGGGTCCATGTTGGGATCCCGTTTAGCGTTCACTGCGGACGATCGTTCTCTGCGAACGCTAAACGGGGACAAGATTCAGATCACGTCGGCGAACGAATCCTCCACGCGGCGGAAATAAAAGCAGCCCACGAAGAAAAACACCAGCGCCATCGCGGCGGAAAAGCAAAGATCGCGCACGGGAATCTCTTGATCCAACAGCACGGCCCGAAACGACGCGATGAGCCCCGTCAGCGGATTGAGCGGCAAGAGCTGCTTCACCCAGCCGAACCGCGAGCCCGGATTGATCGGCCCGGAGAGATCGAAATAGATCGTGGGGGTCGCATACATCCAGAGCTGCACGAGGAACGGGATGATATAGCGAAAATCCCTATAGGCGACATTGAGCGCCGCCAGCAGTGTGCCGACGCCCGCAGCCGACAAAACCAGCAGGAAGAAGATCACCGGCGCGAGCAAAACGCTCCAGCCCGGGCATTTGCCGTAGCACACGAACAGGACGATCAAAAGCGGCATGGCGACGCAGAAATCGACGATGGCGGCGCCGACGGCGGCGAAGGGGACGGCCAGGCGCGGGAAGTAGATTTTCGTGATGAGCCGTTCCGAGCCGACCACGCTGTTGCCCGCGCTGCTGATGGCCGTCGCAAAGAAGCTCCACGGCAACAGCGCCGAGAACACGAATAGCGGGTAGGGCATTTCGTCTTCATTCTTGTACGTCTGGGCCACCACGAAGAAGATGACGTAAAAGATGAGCATCATCATCGCCGGTTGCAGCACGGCCCAGGCAATGCCGAGCAGCGTTTGCTTGTAACGCACCTTGACATCGCGCCAGGCCAGGAAGTAGAGCAGATCGCGCGCGTGCCACAGCTCGGCAAAGTTGATGAGCTGCCAGCCGGCAGGGGGCCGGATCACCGTCGTTGTTTCCGAAGTTTGCGGTGGCATGCAAGGTAGGATATCAATTCCAGCAACGTTGACGCCAGACCGATTTCCACGTGAACCAAACGCTCACGCCAGGAACTTCACGAACACGTAGATGCATGCCATGACGCCGGCGCCGGCGGCAGCCATGCGCCCAAGATGCGGAATATCAAAGCGCAACGGCGTCGGCGGCAGCAGGCATACTCGGCCGGCCATCTGCGCGTACGCCACCGATATCGCCAGCATCATGTAAGTCGGCACGAGATAGCCGATCGACAGCGTCATCATGCCGAGAACATACGCCGCGATGCCGGCGAGCAAATACGGCTGCAGGGCAAGCAACTCCGGATCGAGGAGCAAACGATTGCGCGACCCCCAGCGATAAAGCGACCAGATCGCCGTGAAAAACGCCCCCGCCAGCAGGCAGCCGCCCAGCAGGCCGAGGTCGGCGAACGCTTGCAGGAAAGAATTATGGGCCACGAGCACGGATTCCACATCCGGCCGGAGCGGCTCCAGCCCCTCCTCCTTCGGCAGCATCATCCCCTGCCCGAATAGCGCGTTGTCGCGGAACGTCATGAGCCAGTCGCGCCACAATTCGAAACGCGTCTGGGCGGTTCCCGTCGAGGTGCTGATTTCGGTCTGCCGGCCCGCGAATACGAAAAAAAGCAATGGAAAGGCTACCACCCCAAGAATCGCGGTCTTGCGCCATCCGAGCCGAATCCACAACAGCACCGCCAATCCCCCTAAAAACGCGATGAACCCGCCCCGCGATTGCGTCAGATGGACCGCATAGCCGAAGAGCGGCACCAACGCGGTGCAAGCGACTTTCCCGAAAATATTGCGCGAAGCGATCAGGAAATACAGGCACAACGGCAGCATTGCCGAGAGAAGCACACACAGCTCGTTGGGATCTTGAAAGATGCCGGTCCCTTGCAAGCGTTGAATGATGATGGTATCGCCGTAGGCGCCGCTGGCGCTGTCATCCAGCGCCTGGATAGTCGTGAGCTGGATTACATCGTGATAACGGAGCACCGCCAGCGCCGTAACCACGCCGCAGAACGCCAGGATCGAGATCAGCAAAATCCGCAAGCGCGTTGGCGTCGTCACCAGGCTCACGAAGAGCAGATAGTAGACGATTACTTTAGCGAAGTAAAATCCGGTGCGCCAGGCCTCGGCCATATCTCCGGCCAGGAGCGCCGGCACCAGGACCGCGATCAGCAGTCCGAAGACGCACAGCGTGATCGGCTGGGCGTCGAGCCTTTGCCCCGCCAGTGTGCGGAGCACGTCCGGCGCCGATGCGAGCAGGCACGCCACGATCACATAGAAATAGATTTCCCATCCCAGCAGGGCGGGCACGATCTCGCCGGGCCGAATAAACAGCGCGGCGTTCACCAGGATGAAGAGGACAAAAGCCATAGTGAAAATCCGAGATTTAGCCACGGATGAAACACAGATGAAACACGGATGGGAATCTGTTTGCGATTGCCATGTCTCTTATCCGTATTTGATCCGTGTTTCATCCGTGGCTAAGCTCCGTATTTCTCCATTCAGGTTTGTCATCGGCGTCAACAATTCCAGATATTCGCGCTCCGCCACATCGCGCGGCGAGAGTCGGCACAGCTTGCGGATGGTGTCTTCGGACAGGCCGACCAGTTTGCCGAGCGTCGCCAGGTAGAGTTTCGCGTCGAAAAGCAGGCCAGGATGGCGGACGTAGAACAAATCATAGGCGAGCTTGATGCGCACGCTCTCAAGGTCGGAGTCGGGCGGCAGCTGCACTTGGGCCAACCCGGTGACGCCGGGCCGCACATTCAAGCGCTGGCGGTAAAGTGGGATCGCTTGGTCGAGCATGGGCAGAAATTCCGGGCGCTCCGGACGTGGCCCGACCAAGCTCATGTCGCCGCGCAGGACGTTCCAAAGCTGGGGCAATTCGTCGATGTGCGATTTCCGCAGCCAGCGCCCCACCGTCGTCACGCGCGTATCGCCGGGCATGCACCATTTCGCCCCGGTCAGGCTCTCGGCGTTGTGCGTCATGGTTCGCAGCTTGTAGATCGTGAACGGATTGCCACGGCGGCCCAGGCGGGTCTGCGTGTAAACCACGGGTCCCGCCGAGGTCACGCGGATAAGGATCATGGCGATCAAGATCAGCGGCGCGGTCAGTGTCAAGAGCAGCAAGGCGGCAACAAACTCGAATACAACCTTGACGTGCTCGTACCAGTGGCACGCAGGCGCGCATGTCGGCGCCGCCTCGACCCGACCTGGCGGCAGCATCGTATCGGTGATGACCAGCATCGACATTGGCCTTCCCCATCCCGCGAATTCCGTGCATCGCGGCTTGACCGACGTTACGACTTCGGAAACAGGGTTTGATCCAGCACTGGCAGGAACTCGCGCATGAACTGCGCCGTCACATCGGCGCCCGGCGCGTTGCCGGCCTGCCGGCCGATTTCACGCGAGACGTACAGCTTGTACAAAAACGGCGCCCCGCGGAATTGCCAGCGCGGCGAGGACGACGCTTCCCACGATCCATGCGCATTCCAGGCCCAGTACAATCGTAAATGCATGGGCGTCGCGGCCTTCTTCGTGAACTGCGCCGTCCAGAACGAAGCGTCGCTCTTGATCTTGCACGCCGCCGGCTGATCGTGCAACTCATAGCCCGCGCCGCGATAGCAGACCTCCGGCGTGTGCACGGCCATTTTGCCCGCGCGCCCGCACATCAGGATCACGAGAATCGATTCGCCGGTGCGCGGATTCAGGTAAGACCGCATCCAGTAGCCCTTGGCCCCCGCTTGCTCGAATGACTCGCGATCCACGGCCTCGTCATGCCCGCGCCACGCGCCGAAAGCCATCGGCACCCGTGCGACGCGCTCGGCAGCAGGGTCGAACTGATCGGATTCCTTCGCCAATAGGTGATAGAGCACCCCGGACGCCAATTGCATCGCGAGCGCGGCCAGAAATGCGAGATTTCGGCGGGACATTGACACCTCGTCAGGGGTCCGGGGCCCGTGGTCCGTTGCAATTTTCTAGGCCACGGACCAGGGACCACGGACACTCTGTTCACTTCGCCTGGCCCATGCCGTAGCCGTAGCTCTTCTCGTCGAATTCCGCCTCGGCGCCGAGAACGACGGCGCCGAGCGTGCGCACGCCAAGCGGGGCCAGCTTTTGCTGGGCGGCGTGGATCGCGCGGGCCCGGCTCACGTCGCTCAGGACCGCATACACCAGGCCGTCCACGTGCTGTCCGATCAAAAGCGCGTCGGTGACCGGCAGCACCGGCGGCGTGTCGATGATGATGAAATCGTACTGCTGCTTGAAGTGATCGAAGATGGTGCGGACATTGTCCTGAGCCAGAGCCTGGATCGCGTGGGCGTCGCCGTTGCCCGCAGGCAGAAGCCAGAGCCGGGCGAAGGACGTGGCGCGAACAGCGTCGGCAGGTTCGACTTCGCCGCGCAACACCTCGGCCAAGCCGGGCTCCTGCGGGGTGTCAAAGAGCACGTGGGTGCCCGGATGGCGCAAGTCGGCGTCGATGACCAGGGTGCGCTTCCAGGCGCGGGCCAGGCTCCCCGCCAGCTGTGTCGCCAGTGTGGTCTTGCCTTCGCCGCTCTGAGCACTGGCAACCATCAAGACATGTAGCGATTCGGTGCGCGCCTGATGGAGAATCACCGTGCGGATGGCGTCCACCGATTCGTTGAGCCGGGCCTGCCATTTTTCGGTGGCGGCAGCATCGGTCTTGCGCCCGGCATGGCGGGCATGGTGCCGAGCAGCTTCAAGCCCAGGCCGTCCACTTCTTCCGCCAGGCCGATCTTGCGCGAACGGAATTCGAGAAAAGCCACGCCGAACAGGGCGAAGAAAAACACGGCCAGCCCGCCAGCGCCGGCGATCTTGGTCTGCCGAGTGCGATCTTTTTCCAACGGCACCGCCGCGGTCTGCAACGGCACGATCCGCGAGCCGGGCACTTCCAGTTCCACTTCATTGATTTTCTGGGAAGTCGATTCCAGCGACTTCTTGGCTAACTCGATCTTCTCTTCCGTCGCCACGATCTGCGGTGGCCGCAACCCCGACCCGGCGGTTTTCGCTTTCTGCTCCAGCTCCTGAATTTCCTGCTGCAGGCTGTCGCGGCGCCGGCCGAATCCTTTCAGCTTGTCCTCGCCGATGGCAAGTTGATTCTCCCACTCGTCACGAACTTGCTTGCGCCAACTCTTCTCGATCTTCGGCTTCAATTCACTCTCGCGTTCCTCCCTCTTGGTCTGCGTCGCAATCTTGTCGCGCCGCAAGGGGGCCGCCTCCTGCGTGGCGAATGGCTCGTTGTACTTGCGATAACACTCGGCAATATCCGCATTGAGTTCGGCGAGGCGCTTGTCGAACGCCTGGATGCTTGCGTCACGGATGTAGAAGTCCGCCAGGACGACCTCGGGCGCCGCCTGTTTGTCGAGATTCTTCAGTCGGGCCTTGAATGTCTCCATGTCGCTCAGCGTCCGATTGATCTCGCTGTCGTTGGCGCGCTTGTCGGCCTCGGCAGCGGCGATCTTGATCTGCCACTGCTGCACTTGCATGGCGGCTTGCTGAGCGTCCTTGATGTCCATGCGTTCGAGAATCTTGGCCAGGGTGTTGCGGAGGCTGCGCAATTCTTCCTCGATGTGCTCCTTCTTGGTGCGCAGTTCCGCCAGCCGCTGTTGCTTCTTGGCGGATTCCATCTGGGCGTATTCATTGAAAAACGCCTTGGCGATGGCGTTGAGCAGATCGGCGGCGTCCTGCGGCTCATCGGAGGGAAGCGTGACGCGCAGAACTTCCGGACCGAGCTTGTAATCGGTCTTCAATTCCCTTTCGAGCCATTCGATCGCCCCCAGGCCTTGCCGGCGCACGATCTCGAGGTCCTTAATGTCGCGGCCATCGGGGGTCTTATCGTTGAGGGCGGCGCTCAAAACCAGCGGGCTCTTGACCAGCGCTTCCATGTTGGCCGTGAAGATGGCGAACGTGACATCCTCGGGCCCGCCTTGCTTGGCGACGCGAATGCGAATGCTCGTATGATAAAGCGGCGGCATGATGAAGAAGACCGCCAGCACCGCCAGCGCGGTGGCCCCGAACGCGACGCCGAGCGCCAGCGGCCAACGCCGCAACAGTGCGTGCCAGAGCCCCGTCATCGTCGGCGTGGCCGTCAGCGCCGGTCGAGCGCCCGGGCCGTTCTCGATTTGCGGAAGAGACAGGTTCATCAAGGACGTTTGCAGCATCTGGATGTCCGCGAGGCTCAAACTGTGCATCGTCTTGTTGACCGCGGGAGTCTTATCCACCGGTTTCATCGCAGCAATCTCCAAATAAGGGTGGGCAGCCGGCAGGCAGCCGGTCGCCACACACGAGCCTTGCGATGCGTTCAGACCGCAGCGGGCTGTCTGCTGCCTGCCTGCTGTCTGCTCATCGCCAAAGGCGCCGCCGCCGGCGCATCGGTCCACAGGTTCGCCAGAAATTTCAGCTCCAGCCACAGCATTCCCAGGGCCAGCGGCATCATCAGCCAGCCGGCCAAATCGTGATAGATCATTTTCGCCATTTCGCTTTCCTTGCCCGCGAGGTGATACGCCACGCCAGTCGCGCTGATACGGACCACATTGGCGAGGATCGCGATCGGCACCGCGCTGGCGACCAGCACCAGGCGATTGAGTAACGAGGCGTTGACGATCAGGGCCATTGCCGTCGCCAGGGCGAAGAAGGTCATCAGCATGCCCAGCCCGCTGCACGCCTCGGCGACGCCCAACTGAATGTCGTCGATGAAGATGATGTTGCCTTCCGCCAGCGCCGGGCAGCCGAGCGTTTGCAAAACATAGGTGCTCATTTCGGTGGCCAAGCGCCGCAACGGATAGGCCAGGGCCATCTCCATTGAGAAAGGCAGCGGCATCATGAACGCCAGAAACGCCAGCGCCGGCCAGGACCAGGTCAATACCGACCAACCGCCTACCAGCAAGACCATGCCGAAGCCGGTCGGCACGAGCGACAGACTGTCGAGCGGCTCGATGTCCAATTCCACGGCGATGATCCGCGCAACCACGCCAAACGCCATCAACGGCAATCCAAGCCACGATGGTTGCCACGCTATCCGATGAAGCATCTCGCGCCGCGACCACAAGACGAACAGCGCGAACAGCGGCACTACGAAGCAATGCGAATATTGTGGATCATGCGCCCAGCGGTCCGCCATGTGAGCGAGCGTGCCCCAATGCGATGCGATGAGCGCCGCGAATAACGCCGCGGCCATGCCAAGCGCGAGACCGAAAAGTCGGCCCGGTTGGGTCGGCGCGGCAGGTTGTTCGAGCGCGTTCATCGATCGCATCCACCCGGTTGCGTGCGGCAGTTTTCGTGTCGCATTCCGTCAAATGTTCACTTTGAGATACTGTCCGGCGACCATCTCAACCCAAGCATAGGTCACAAAATTGAAGCAAGCGATTGCCGCTCGAAAAGTTGTTCATTTTGCTTTACACGCCGATCGGGATATGAAAATAGATCAATGACCGGCTAAGTGTCGCTCCAATAATGACTTCCCTATTTGGTGGCCTTCGATTTTTCTAGGGTGGGTCGAGCGTACTCGCGAGGCCCACCGCGCGCTTGCAAGGCATGGTGGGCCTCGCGAGTACGCTCGACCCACCCTACGACAGACCGATGATTCGGGAAGTTATTTTCCGAACGTCACTTAGTGTCGCTCCAATAATAACTTCCCGATATCGTTGTTCCGTAGTGCGGGCTTCAGCCCGTCTTCGGCAGAAACGGGCTGAAGCCCGCACTACGAGATCCGGAAATTATTCCTCAACCATTGCTTAGCCCGCCGCTTGCAGCGGGGTCGGCGTCTGTCCACGAGGTTAGCGCGTGCAAACGCTCCGTATCGACGATCCGTGCATTCTTTTCGCCCTGGAGCGCGAGCGCGGACCGTTCTGCCGAGAATTTCGGCCCAATCAGGCATTTGGCGGCGCGCCGTGCTGGGCGCGCTTTTGCGGACCCGCCTGGCTGAGCGTCCTCGTCGTCGAGACCGGCGTCGGCGCGGCCAACGTGGGCAGCGTGCTCGACTGGCTGCTCACATCTCCCAAGCTCGGTTCTGTCCCCTATGAGCCGAGTTTGCTCATTTTCGCTGGTTTCGCGGGGGCTTTGACCGAATCGCTGCACATCGGCGACGTCGTGCTGGCCGACGAGATCGTAGACGAGGCGGACAACCGCTGGCGCACGACCTGGCCCGCGGAACCACTGCAAGGCGATTGGACCCCGCCGATTCAGCGCGGCCGGCTTGTCAGCGTCAAGCAGATGGCCGCTTCGGAACAAACCAAACGCCGGCTTGGAGAATTGCATCAAGCGGTCGCGGTCGAGATGGAGTCCGCCGTCTTCGCCGAGCGATGCACCAAAGCCGGCTTGCCGTTCGCTTGCGTGTGCGCCATTTCGGATGAGGTTGATACGCCGCTTTCGCCGGCGTTGACAACGCTGCTGTCGGGCGGGTCGGCGTCGCCGTGGCGCGCGCTCAAGGCACTGGCGCGCCGACCGGCCATGTTGCCCGAATTGCTTCGTTTAGCGTGCGATACCCGGCACGCTTCCCGACAGTTGGGCCTGTGCATCGGTGAACTGCTTACATTGACACTGCCACGGGATTGAAGAGCTTTCAGAACAGCTTTCAGCTCTCAGCTACCAGCTTTCAGCCAAACCAATTGGTGCACAAGCGTGAGCGATGCCAGGCACTATCGCTGGCTCTGCAATGCAAAATCGGTTGGGTTGCCTTGGCTGAAAGCTGACGGCTGAGGGCTGAGGGCTATTAATTGGCCTTTCCTTTTTCCGCAATCGCGTTATAAGCCCGTTCTCTCGTCGAAATATTTCGACCGCCGTGGAGCGCGCGGCCGGGGGTGGTAGTTGCGCTTCGCACTGGACTGTTGGCTCCGCAATGGGGATGAGGAGCGAGTTATGCGCGTTTCCTGGCGTTTTACCGTGGGCGTCCTGCTCGTCGCCGTTTGGCCTCACCTGGGCTGCCTGCACACGCAAGCGGACAAGGCGGTGCAGGACGAACGCTCCAACGCAAAACCGGCGACGGCCAAGCAAGAAGCGCCGACGCCGGTGGCGCAAGCTGCGGAACTGGAGCGGGCGGGCAAATTCAGGGAAGCCATCGCCGTCTACGAAAAGATGCGCTCGCCGGGCAGCCCCGACGCCTTGCTGGCGACCAAATTGCTCGCCGGCTTCTATCTGCGCCACAACGATTTGGAACGGGCCGAGCAGGAATATCGCACACTGCTACGGCAAAATCCGCAGGACGTTACGATGCTGACAAGCCTGGGCGACATCAGTTGCCGACGCGGGCATTGGGGTATTGCCGAACAGGTTTACTCCGAGGCGCTGCGTTATCAGCCGGAAAATGCGTCGTCCCGCAGCGGTTTGGCGATGGCATTGGCTCAGCAAGGCGCGTATGGCCGGAGCGTCGAAGAATTCAAGAAGGTGCTGTCCGAGGCCGACGCCCAATGCGAAGTTGCTTTCGTGATGAAGATGCAACACAAAGAGAGCGAGGCGCTGAAGGCGTATCAAACCGCCTTGAGCCTCGAGCCAGCCAATACGCGAGCACGCAGCGAGATAGCGCTGCTGCGCCAGAAAGGCGTGACCGATGCCCCGGCAACCATCGTGCGCATGACGACGCCGCTGCACAAGACGGGCTATGCCGAACTGGAACCGGCCCCAGCGCGGGTAGCGTCGGAAGGAATGAGCCGAGCGCTAGAGCAGTGCCCGACCCTGCCGCCGCTGCCGGATTTGGATGATACGGCCACGGGCGGCGACGAACCGGGCCGGCAGAAATAGCGACGGACATTCACGCACGCTTTTGCCAGCCGCGTGGGTCGCGCTTGCAATGGTAAACTGCGACGACGGTGATTTGATCGTCGTCGATCCGGTAGAAGACGGCATAGGGAAATCGACGCACCAATTTTCGGCGCAGGTCGAGATAAACCTTGCGCGAAGCGTTCGGCAGCGTGCGAATCTGCCCAAATGCTTCATCAACGCAATCCAGAAACTCCTCGCCCAATCCGTCGCGTTCGCCGTTGTACCATGCTTTGGCTTCCGCGAGGTCGGCTTCGGCTTTGGGATTGACGACGAGTAGCCGGCTCATGGATTACTCCGTAAGCGAGCCTTGACTTCCTCCCACGGCGCGCCCGCCTTCGGATTCTCTTGGAACTCGTCCAACCGATCTCGCAAATCTTGCTTCTGCGATTCGGTGACCGGTACAGCGTCCGGATCGGCGGCGATGCTGTCCCAAATCTCCTCCAACAACAACAACCGATCATCGACGCTCAATTGGTCAATGCCGAGCGATTTCATGGTGACAGCCATGCGTGACCCCTTGATGATGATCTTTCCTCACCCATGATAATGGGATCCTGCCCTGAATGGCTAGGTTTTTTCCGCCCGCTCGACATCACTTCGCTTCCTTCAACAAATCCAGCGCCGCCATGCTCATCGCCAATACGCCGGTGCGAGTCGACGGCTCGGGCACCGGATAATACAGGTCCGAGTGCAGCGAGATCGGCGGCGTCTTGCCGGCGCGCATCGCTTCAATGCGGTCCGGCGGCAGCGTGCCCAGGAAGAAAAAAAAGCTCGGTATCCCCTCGCGGCCATAGCGCGAAAAATCCTCGCCCCCCATCAATGGCTCTTGCAGGATCACCTTCTCCGCCCCCAGCGTGGCGCGGAAGACGTTGCTCGCCTTCTTCGCCAGCTCGGCCGTGTTGTAAAGAGCGGGCGTGAAATTATCTTGATCGATCTTGATCACGGGCTCCGGCGCCTTCGCCCCGATCGCGGCGGCCTTGGCGATGCGCGGGATCGCTTCGAGCACCTTGGCGCGGACGGCGTCCTTGGTGGTGCGCACGGTGAGTTGCATTTTCACTTCGGCGGGAATGATATTGGGCCGCGTGCCGCCGTGAATCGAACCGACCGTGACCACGCAAGGATCGAGCGGATTGTTCTCGCGGCTGACGATGGTTTGCAAATCGAGAATGATGCGGGCGGACAGCACGATCGGGTCGATGGTGGTGTGCGGCGCGGAGCCATGGCCGCCTTTTCCTTTGACCAGAATTTCGACGGTATCGACATTGACGAGCGATAGGCCTTCGGTGTAACCGACCTGGCCGTGCGGGAGTCGCGCATCGCAGTGCAGGCCGAGGCAGAAATCGGGGCGTGGGAAGCGCTTGAACAAGCCGTCGGCGAGCATCATGCGGGCGCCGGCGCCGACCTCCTCCGCGGGCTGGCCGATGAAGATGAGCGTGCCGCGCCAGTGCTTCTTCAGCCCGGCCAAGACGCGAGCCGTGCCGACCCAGCAGGTCATGTGCATATCGTGGCCGCAAGCGTGCATGATGCCGACTTCGTTGCCGTCTTTATCGCGCGTGCGGGCTTTGCTGGCGTAAGGAACGCCGGTTTTTTCCATGATCGGCAAGGCGTCCATGTCGGTGCGAATGAGTACGGTGGGGCCGACGCCGTTTTTCAGGACGCCGACGATGCCGTGCCCGCCGATTTTTTCGGTAACGTCGAAACCAAGCGATTTTAGCTCCTTGGCGAGACGGGCGGCCGTTTTTTCCTCTTCGAGGGAAAGTTCGGGATGGCTGTGCAGTTGCTTGTATAACCCGTCGAGCCTCTTGATGTCGGCGTCGATGATGCCGTTGACGAGCGCCTTGCGCCGGCAGATCGTAGGCGATTTCTTTGCCGCCTTGAGCGTGGAGCGCGCCGACCGCTGCCAGCAGTAGCGTCACGACCGTCAGCATCCGCGTTTTTGTTAAAGCTCGCATGAAGAACCCTTTCCGTTTGGATTGTTCCGAATCTTTTGTGAAGTCCTGGGGCGCGGCTTTCGCACAACGCTATCAGCATAGCGGGGCAAGATCGGAAAAATCCAGGATTTTTTCGCAAGGTTTCGACGTTGCACTGTATAATTCAAATATCGGGTGGAAGCGCTCGGAGCGCTTCGTCAGGTTGCTTACTGGACCACGTACGCGAGGAGTCTGTGCGATGTCCGTTGGGGTGGCCGTTTCGGCAGAGCCGCAAATTCGCTCGGGGATGCCGAAATCATTTCGGAGATCCGGGAGCGTGTACGCGATCGCCTTCGACATGGACATCGAGCAGTTGCGCGCCAATTACGGCGACCCTTACAACAATGCCTACCTGGAGATTCGCAAGGTTCTCCAGCGGCACGCGTTTACGTGGCAGCAGGGCAGCGTGTGTTTTGGAGGCGAAACCGTCACGGCGGTAACCTGCGTCTTGGCCGCCATGGATTTGGCTCGGTCTTTGCCGTGGTTCGCCGGTTCGGTGCCAGACATCCGCCTGCTTCGCATCGAAGAGCTCAACGACCTGATGCCTGCCGTCCGGCAGGCTGCCGATGAGGATGCCTGACTGAGGCGAATCCGCCATCATGAACGATGTCTTTTTTGAAGAGGTGCTTTCATGTCCGTAGGACGCCGACTTTCGACCGAGGAAAAAAAGGAAATCTTCTCGCATCTGGTCGCCACGCAAGACGCCGGCGAGAGCGTGCGCAAATCTTATGAAACGGTGACCGGGCATTTCGACATCAGCGAAGAACAGCTGAAGGCCATTGAGCAGGAAGGCTCCGACAACGATTGGCCTCCGCTGGGAGAGCCGGTGTCGGCCCACTAACTTCCGATCGCGCGTTGATTGGCCCCGCTTCGCAGAAGCGGGCGGACTGGGCGCTCCAACCCATCCGCTTCTGCGAAGCGGGGCCAAGAATTTCGTGGCGATAAAGGTTGCCACTGCCTACCGCGCTATAATGGACCAAGGCGATTCCCTTTACCTTGGCTCCGGCGATTGGCTTATCCAATGAATCCCAACGACAATGCTTCGATCCCGGCAACTCCCGCAATGGAGCTCGGCGATCCCGCTCCGCCCTTGGCCGCCGCGATCACTGCGGCGCCGGTCGCACCGCCAGCCAAACCGGCGGCGCCCGAGCGCGTCGGCGGCGGCCTGTGGAACTGGGTCTTGCCGAGCATGCTGCTGATCCCACTTCTCATACTGCTGATTTACGCCATTCCGCATCTGCTTTTCCATTGGCGGCTCGTGGAGGCCCATGCCGACGCGGAGTCGTTCTACATGAAGCGCCGGGCCGAGCTCAAAGCGGAGGCCGAGCATGCCGATGCCCGGCTCGATCTGCTCGACAAGCGCGCCCATTTCACCTCGCTTGGTTTCCGCGAAGTGATTCGCAAGGTAATGCCGAATGTCGTCAATGTCGTCAACTATCGCGAACCGACCAAGGACGAATTGGGAAAGCTCGGCAAGAAGGCCCTGGTGTTCGATGCGGACAACGACCGCCAGTATCTACAGATGGGCGTCGGCTCGGGGATCATCGTCAAGCCAGGCGTGATTCTCACCAACCATCACGTCGTCAAGAGGGCCGAGCGCTTGCGCATCTCATTTGCCAGCGGGCGGTCGATTGGCGTCGATCTGGAGGCGGTGGTGTCCGACGCGATGACCGACTTGGCCGTCATCCAGCTGCCGGGCGAATTGCCGGCGGGGCTGAAAGAAGAAGCCCAGCAGAGCGCGGTTTTTGCTGACAGCGACACGGACGTGCAGGTCGGTGATTGGGCACTGGCGATCGGCAGCCCGCTCGGTTTGAAGCAAACCGTCACGCAAGGGGTCATCAGCGCCAAGGGGCGGCTGCTAAGCATGCTCGATATGGTCGAGTTGCTGCAAACCGATGCCGCCATTAATCCGGGTAACAGCGGCGGGCCCTTGTTCGATCAGTTCGGCCACGTCGCAGGCATCAACGTCGCCATCGCTTCGGATAACGGCCTCAATCAGGGCATCGGTTTCGCCATCCCGGCCAACACCGCCAAGAAAATCGCCCATCTGCTCCTGACCAAGGGCGAAGTCCCACGTGGCTACCTTGGCATCGCCATGGAGGAGCTGCCGGCCACGCAGGCAAAAACGCTTAGGCTCGATGAAGGCGGCATCATCGTCAAGGACGTGGTGGAGGGCGAAGCCGGCGAAAAAGCCGGGCTGAAGGCCGGCGACATCATCGTCCGCGTCAACAAGGACAGCCTGAGCCGCGTACAGGCGATCCGCCATTTCCGTCAACTCGTCGTCGATCTGGAACCAGGCGCTCAGGCGACGCTCGAAGTCGTGCGCGGCGCCGAGCGGCTTCAGGTAACCGTCACCCTGGGCAAACGCCCCGCTCATCTGTCATAGCACCCGAAGTCATAGCCACGGATGAAACACAGATGGCACACGGATGATCGCGTGGCGCACAACTCTTGCAATTCCACAAATTTCCGATCCGTGTTCATCCGTGTTTCATCCGTGGCTAAATTTTTCAAATTCGGTTGCAATCAACGCGATGCGACTGCCCTAATGGGACTCGGCAAGCCCAGGGCCGTGCGTACTTGCTGGCACGGATACAAAAACAGTCGGCCGTGCCGGGCCGCGTAGAGTCCCTCGAAGCGTTGTTCGATCAGGACATAATCGAGGTTGGGCTCCTGGCACAGGCGGGCGAGATCGCGCTGCGTCAGGTGTGTTTTGCCAAAGTCGGTTTTGAAGAAACGGCCCACGGATTCTTTTTCGCCGTCGCTCATGTCGTTTTCATATTTGCGGAAGCGCTCGACCTCAAACGCGGCGACCAGGCAGGCGCGGCGTTGCCCTTCGAGCGCCATCTCGCGGCGAAACATGAAGCCGCCCGCCTGCCACCAATCGAAATAGCTCTTGGAGCGCAGGTCGAGCCACACATAATCGAGACAACCCAGGTTGCAGTAAACGGTAGGCAATGGCGCCGCGGGATCGCGCTCGGCATCCAGTTCAGCCCGCATGCGGCCCAGGTCGGCCCGGTAGCGCGCACAGTGCTCCGCATAGAAATCGGTCTTGGGAAAAACAAAAAAGAGCGCCTGCAAGCCCAGACAGCCAGCCGCGACGCAACTGACCGAGCGACGCCGCCACGGCGTGCTGACCCGCACCAGAATCGCGGCAAGCACCAGGGTAATCAAGATCGGTCCCAGATTCGCCAGAAGTACCTCGACGTCGTCACGCATCTCCATGTACTTGTTCACGAGCCGATCGAAACCGATCGTCAACAAAAGGTACTTATACGCCGTCCAGCCGATTCCGCCGATGACGAGGCTCGTTTGCAGGCTGTGCAGCAGCCAGGCTGAATCGCGCGGGTCGCGTTCCAGACCGCGCAGCAGAAACACCGCGAACGGCAACACGAACAAGGGAAAGAGCATTTCATCAAGGAGACCATTGACGCAGCAAAGATAGGCGAGCACAGCGCATGCCGCGACCTGGGCCGTCGTGGAGGAAGCGCGCGCCATGCGGCGAACAGCGCGCAGGCCCATGCCAGGTGCAGAATCGCCAAAATCCATAAGGCGCGATAAGGTTGGCCCTGCAGAAATAACGCATATGGCAATCGTTCCGCCAGACTCGCGCCGAGAATGCCGGCCAGCGACACCAGCAAAACGACGGCCACGAAACGGGCTCTTACCGGATCGCCGCGGTAGCGCCAAAGCGCCGCGCCGGCAATTGCCAGCTGAAAAGCCAGATACCACCAGTCTTCCCGGCCCCATTCCGATGGAAAGTTGAATGAGCTGGCATGGAGAATCGCCTCACGCCAATCGTCATCCATGGCGCCGAAGCAACGCAAACCAATCGGCTCATACGCCAGAATGACCGCCGCCACCGCGGCCACAACAGCCGTCACTGCGAAGAACGCTCGGCCGCCCAGGAATTGCCAGGCGTGGTAGGCGCCCCAGATCAGCAAGCCGCCGAATGCCATGAGCGGATGCAGCGCCGCCGCGAACAACAATACCAGTCCGGAAATCAGCGGCCGGCCCCGCAGCATGAAATCCAGCCCGATCAACACCAGGGCGATGGCAAGCATGCGCGGCGTCACGAAATTTTCCTGCACGTTCAGGATGTACTGCCCGCCGTAGCGGATCGGCACGGTCATGCAGTAGATCAGCGCCAAAACGCCGGCCGTCCGATCGGGAATCAGTGTCTGCACCAGCCGCATCATGCCCCAGATCAGCATCGCCTTGCTCGCAAGATAGATCACGAAAAAAGCGACTGGCAGCCCAAGCACGAAGACCAGCGGCGCCGCGACCCGGGAGAAAAGCGAGTAATCATCCTGGGAGCCGTAGCGAAAAAAAAGATCGTCGGCATATGTTCCGCCTTCGACCCGGTTGAGAACCTGTACGCTGTAGAGACGCGCATCGTGGGTGATGCCGGCATAAGGCCGGGCAATCGTGTTGGTCGCCAGCAGAATGATGAACAGCACCCACGGCTTTTCCGCCAAGCGAGCGAATACGTCATCCGCCTTGGCAATCCAATCAGAGGGGAAGTGAAGGTTCATGGTCGGGGATAAGGATTAGGGGTTGGGAACGGGCCCGGGCAACGCCTGCTTCGCGCGGAACAGCAGGTATTTGCGGCTCAGGAAATTCCAGGTGAACGCCAGGCCGACGGCGCCGATCTTCGCCAGGTACGGGTCGAGTCCGAGCCCATTGTGAGCGATCAGGATTACGGCCTCCGTGATGCCCAGGCCGACCAGCGACAGGATCAGGAAGGCGGCGAAACCAAGCGGATCGCCCTTCAACGCCGTCGAGAAAACCCACAGTGAGCAGAGGACGTATTGCAGCACGCCGCCGGCCAGGTAGCCAATGATCGCCGCCATCAGTGCGGGCAAGCCGATTTGCAGGAAGAGCGCGTAAATACCGAAATCGAGCGCCAATGCCAACACCGACACCGCCAGCGCCCGCGGCACCTGCAGGAAAACGCTTTCGACCGGATCGGCAACCAACGCTTTGAACTTGCGCAAGACGAGCACGGGCGCCCTCCACAAATGGCACTTCCACCCCCACGCATTACACAGGGCCAATCAACTATAGTTCAGATTTTTGAGCTGGGAGAAAAAAAACAGGTGGCGTCATCAGCTTTCGGCATCAAGGCTTCGTCGCCGAAAAACCATCTCGCCGGTCAAGTCGCCGAACCAGCAGCGATAATGCCCCAGGAACGCGAATCCTGCCGCGGCCATAATGCGGCGCAAGACGCGGCCACGCAGGGTCGGCCCCACGTCGAGCATGGCCACGCCGCCCGGTTTCAGCACGCGCTTGATCTCGGCCAGCAGCGGCCAAATCGTCTCCGCCTTGAGATGATGCCCGACGATGCCGCTGGCATTGATCACGTCCACGCTCGCATTCGGCTCCCTCAGTCGCTGTGTCACCGCCTGGCAGACGAAATCGACTGTCGTCGCCATCCCGCTGCGATGTTGATAGCGACGACGCCGAGCGTAATCGAGGATCGGCTCGGCCAACTCGTAGCCGCTGATGTGCGAGCCGATCGGGCAGTAATAAGCCAGCACGCGCGTCGAACCGCCGGCTGCCGCAACCCAGATCGAGGACGCGCAGGGGCCGATTGGGGACGTGGCCGTTCAAGGCACGCGGGATGGTTCGCCAATTCGCCCATTCCTGCGGGCCATTGATGGCGTCGAATTCCGCCGGCGACATGGCGGCATAAGCGGCGAGAACCTGTTCGAGAGCGGTGGCGCGAAAGCGCACGCCGCGTTTGGCCAACCTGCGCTCGACCCGCCATTGCCGCCAGCAAACCGTCATGATCCGCCCCGGTCCGCCCGCGGCGATATCGCGTTCGGAAATTACGAGCATGAGAGGAATTTATTCCGCCCAACAGCAACGTCCACTCATCGTCGCAGCCGGGTTCGCTTGCGGTTTCGGGGCGAATTCGTATCGTAACCGTTGCATCGTTGCCACACTCAAGGAGATCGCATATGAGAAATTTGATCCTTGCCCTCGTGATGGGGCTGTTCCTTTTCGCCGCCCCGAGCCACGCGCAAACGCCGCCGGCTGCCGGCGAAAAGGCGCAAAGAAACGGCTGCTGCTCATCACCGAATCGCGCGGGTTTGTCCACAGCGTTGTCAATCGCAATGGCAAGGACATGTGCCTGGTCGAAAAGACCTTCGTCGAACTGGCGAAGAAGCATCCGTTCTTCGAGGTCGATTTCACGCAGGATTCGCGCAAGGCCATCGACGCCGAAAACCTCAAGAAATACGACGCCGTCTTCTTCTACACCACCGGCGAGCTCCCGCTGAGCGACACCCAGAAGTCCGACCTGCTCGCGTTCGTCAAGAGCGGCAAGGGCTTCGGCGGCAGCCATTGCGCGACCGACACCTTCTACAAATGGAAAGAATACGGCGACCTGATCGGCGGCTATTTCGACGGTCATCCTTGGCATGAAAAAATCAAGGTTATCGTCGAGGACAAGAAGCACATCGCCACCAAGCACCTGGGCGACAGCTTCGTGATCACGGACGAGATTTACCAATTCAAAGCCCCCTTTGGCCGCGACAAGGTTCATGTGCTCATGCGACTCGACATGGATTCGGTCAAGAATCAAGGCAAGCGTGCGGATAAAGACAATGCCCTGGCCTGGACGCACGAGTACGGCAAGGGCCGCGTCTTCTACACGGCACTGGGCCATCGCGAGCAGGTCTGGGAGGATCCGCGTTTCCAGGAACACATCCTTGGCGGCCTGCGCTACATGTTCGGCATGGAGAAATAATCCCCTACTTGCGTTTAGCGTTCGCATGGCGCCGCGCGAACGCTAAAGGCAAGCGGATTTTTTTGGGTGAAATCCTTGAGCGCCGGTCCCGATCTCGCCACCTTGTTTCAGCTCTTTCCGCCGGCGTCCTATTTGCGCGAATTCGATGTCATCGCCGCCGATCAGATGCCGCAACCCTATCACACTCTGCTGGTCCACGAACATCACATGACGGTGACGGTCGAGGCGCACCACGGCAGCCTGGTCGATGTCAAGGTGCTCGAACGCAAACATGACGGCGACAGCTACGCCCGCAAGATTCTGCTTGCCAAAAAGGGGGCTGGCCGCATTGTGCAATTCGGGCTGGTGCTGATCTGGCTGAACTATTGCAGTCCGGAAGTGCGCGCCGAGATTCTCGCGGAACGAACACCGTTGGGCCGAATCCTGATCGAGCACAATGTGCTGCGGCGCATTGAGCCGACCGATTACTTGCGCGTCACACCGGGACCGCAGATGATTCAGTGGTTCGGCTTGACTCGGCCCGAAACCGCCTATGGCCGCTTGGCGCTGATCCATTGCGACGGCAAGCCGGCAATCGAACTGGTGGAAATCGTGACGCCGGAGTAGACCTGGAACGAACGTACCGTTTTTGACGCCATTGCGAGCGATCGGGCGTAGCGGTCCGGCAATTTTTTCGGGCTTTTCGATGGGATTCACCGCGCCGGCGTGGTTTAATGAATTGTTAGTAAGGTAGGCACGCGGCCAGTCCAATGCGGCGCTAGGCAACCTTTCGCAGTCAATCTATGGGCTTGATGACTTTCCAAATCCCTGTCTCGCTTGCCGACGCTGCGCGGCAAGAACTGGAGCGCGCCAGCGTGACCGGCGGACAGGATAATATGCCCTGTCTTACCAATGCATGCATCGAAAGCGATCGCCTGATTTTATGCCGCGATGTTCACGAGAGCGGCAGTCTACAGGTTCCCTGGCCCCTCGCCGGCATCGGGCAGCTCATGACCGCCAGTGCCACGCTGGTCGAGCGGGCGATCCCCTATCAACTGGCCATCGAGCTGGCGCGCGGCAAGGTCAACCAGGTGCGTTGTCAGGCCGCCGAATGGTCGATGGGACCCTTCGAGGTGCCACCCCCGCTCAAGGAAGCCATTCGCGCCGCAACGTCCCTGCTCGGCCAAGCTTTGACGCTCCAGCCCTCGCCGGAAGCGGATGGCCTGGCTGAGAAATCGCTGGCACAGGCGCATCATGCCGCCCATGATCTGACGAATCTTTACATCGAGCGCGTTTTTGAGCTGCGCCACCTTCGGCAAAAGCTGCTCGACGGCTTCATGAGCTGCCGGCTTGAAGCGGACGAACCCACGCCGGCATTGATGCCGCGATTTCTGCAAGCATTCAACGGCGTTGGCGTTCCGTTCCCCTGGCGGCAGATTGAGCCGCAACCGCGCGTCTACTCCTGGAAGGCGGCGGATCGGCTCGTCGATTGGGCTCAGGCGAGCGGATTGAAAATGGTGGGCGGGCCGTTGATCGATTTTGCCGGCCGCAATCTTCCCGATTGGCTGTGGGAAAACGGCGCCGACTTGGGCAGCCTCAGCCACCTTCTGGGCGAGCACGTTGAATCGGTGGTGCGCCGCTACCAAGGGCACATCCGCACCTGGCAGATCAGCGCCGGCAGCAACATCAGCGGTGTCCTGGCGAGCCGCGATGAGGAGTTGATCTGGCTCACGCTCAAGATCGCCGAGGCGGTCCGCCGCGTCAATCCGCAGCTCGAAGTCATCGTCGGCCTGGCCCAGCCGTGGGGCGATTACCTGGCCGAGCAGGAGCGCGTCAAGACCCCATTCATCTTCGCCGACGATCTCTTGCGCACCGGCGTCAAGCTGGCCGGCCTCGATCTCGAATTCATCATGGGCGTTTCGGCGCGAGGAAACTATTGCCGCGATCTCTTGGAAACCTCGCGCCTGCTCGATTTGTACGCCGTCCTGGGCATCCCGCTCCAGGCCACGCTCGGTTATCCGTCTTCGAGCGCGGCGACGGAGCTGGCCGACCCCGATCAACGCGTCGGCCTCGGCTGCTGGCGCGATGGATTCTCGAACGAGGTGCAAGCGGACTGGGCATCGTCGTTCGCCGCCCTGGCTTTGTGCAAGCCGCACGTCCGCGCCGTGCAGTGGGCGCACTGGACCGACGCCGAGCGCCACGCCTTCCCCAATTGCGGCCTGATCGATGCCAATGGCTGCGAAAAGCCGGCACTCGCGGCGCTGATGAAATTGCGCGGCGAGCATCTGCGCTGATACAATATTCGCAGGAGGCCTGACATGAATGCGATCATCATCGACCGTGGCCGTGGCCCGGAAATCGCGGGGACGCGCATCACCGTTTACGACATTTGGGATTACGCCAAAGACGGCGACCACCACACCTACATCGCCGCCGTGCTTGGCCTCTCATCCACGCAAGTCCAAGCGGCGCTCGACTACATCGAAAAACACAAAGAGGAGGTTCTGGCCGATTACCAGAAAATCCTCGACCGGCAGAAAGTACCCTATCCGCCCGACGTGCAGGCAAAGGTGGACGCAATCCACGCCAAATATGACGTTCTATGGGCAGACCGCCGTAAGAAGGCGCAGGAGGCCGCCCGTGCGCGCGATAATGGCGGATAACGATATCAAAGGGCACATGGCTGTCTTGCTGCGGCTGCTGCTCAGCGATGACTGGCGTGAAGTATGGCTGAGCCTGAAGTTGCCGGTGTGGACCTTCAGTGATCTTTCCCTTGCCACTGACGCCTCAGATGCCGAGGTATGGCACACGTGCCAGAAAGAACACGTAATCCTATTGACAGGCAACCGCAACAAAGAAAGTCCTGATTCGCTGCAAGCCACCATCGAGGCGCACAACACGCCTGCCAGCCTGCCCGTATTCACAATTTCCGAACCGAAGCGTGTCATGCGCAGCATCGACTATGCCAATCGCGTTGTCGATCGGTTGCTGCGCTATTTGCTGGACATCGAAAATGTTCGCGGCGCGGGCCGCTTGTGGGTACATGTCCATTCTAGCAGAGGGATTGCAGCAAACCTAAGATAGTTTACCTATTTGTGATAAGATATAACACCTATAATGAATAGGTGTAATATCGTAATATAGCAGGTGTTTCCCCCTAATTCTGGGCTACAATGGACACGTACGCTTGTGGCTACCCTGAGCGGCGAATGTTCCGCGCGGAACATTTGCATGCAGCAACGGCCTTGACAAGGACCGACACCCATGATCGACAATCCCAACGACCCGAGCCTGCGCAGCTTCATCGATGTCGCCCCCGATTCGCCGTTTCCGATCCAGAATTTGCCGTTCGGCTTGTTCCGCACTGATCGATCCGTTCATCACCATGTCGGGGTGGCCATTGGAAGCCATGTTCTTGATCTAGTAGAGTGCGCACGGACGAACCTCGTGAATTCGCTCCAGTGGCCTGACTTTCTTCCGCGGGGTGATTGGGGAGACCTACTGCCCATCGGTCAATATGCGTGGCGCGAAATCCGTAAACGTGTTAGCAAATTGCTGCGGTCTGACAATGCGGAGTTACGCGACAATGCAGAGCTTCGCCGGCGGGTTATTTTGCCTCGTAGCGCCGTGAAAATGCTGCTTCCATGCCACATCTCCAACTACACCGACTTCTACTCCTCGCGCGAACACGCCACCAATGTCGGCATCATGCTGCGCGGCAAGGACAACGCGCTCATGCCGAACTGGACGCATTTGCCGGTCGCGTATCATGGGCGGGCCAGCTCAATCGTCGTCAGCGGCACCGATATCAAGCGGCCGTGCGGACAAACCAAAGCCGATGATGCCGATGCGCCGACGTTTGGGCCGAGCAAATCGCTTGATTTCGAGCTGGAACTTGGCTTGCTGATCGGCCAAGGGAACGAGCTCGGCCAACCGATCAGCACCGCGCAAGCGCCAGAACACGTCTTCGGCATGGTGCTGGTCAACGACTGGAGCGCCCGCGACGTGCAGAAGTGGGAATATCAACCGCTCGGGCCGTTCCTGGCGAAGAATTTCGCGACCTCGATTTCGCCGTGGGTGGTGACGCTCGACGCGCTGGAGCCATTCCGCGTCGCGGGGCCGAAGCAGGATCCCGAGCCGTTGCCGTACCTGCGCTGCCAGGGGGATTGGGCGTACGACATTCATCTGGAGATCGCGCTGCAAACGGCCAAGATGGACAAGCCAGTGAAGATCAGCTCGACCAACGCGAAATATCTCTACTGGAACCTTTGCCAGCAGATCGCTCATCACACCGTCAATGGCTGCAACCTGCAAACCGGCGACCTGCTCGCGTCCGGCACCATCAGCGGGCCAACCCCCGATTCGCTCGGCTCCATGCTGGAATTGGCGTGGAAGGGAACGCGGCCAATCCCGTTGCCCAACGGCGAGACGCGCATCTTCCTGCAAGACGGCGACCGCGTGACGATGACTGGTTTTTGCCAGGGGGACGGCTACCGCATCGGCCTCGGCGAAGTGACGGGCCGCGTGCTGCCGGCGGCGATTTGACAATACAGTAAGCCCCACCATAAGCGCAGCGTTGGCGGGGATTGTCCCTGCAAGACGCTACCCCCACCAACGCTGCGCTTATGGTGGGGCTTGGCAGTTTTCATGCAGGAACAAGATCATTTCTGGAGCCGGGTCGCCGCGATTTATGAGCGCGAGTTCGTCGATCCGTATCGCGCCGATGTCCGGCATAATCCGCTCAAGAGGATTCTGCGCCGGCTGCGCGATCCGGAGCAACGCGTGGTCGCCGATTTCGGCTGTGGCATCGGGCCGCTGTTGCCGTTCCTGTCGCGGCATTTCAAGACGGTGTACGCGATCGATTTCGCTGAGGGAATGCTGGAGCGGGCGCGGGAGCATGCGCGGGACTGTCCGAATGTGCGTTACGTCCAAGCGAGCTTCACCGATTTGCGCGCGTTGCCCGAGCCGGTCGATGTCGCGGTGGCGGTCAACAGTCTGGTGTTGCCGAATCCCGCCGATCTGGAGCAGGCGCTGCGCGAGATAGGCCGTTGCTTGAAGCCGGACGGTTATTTCCTGGGGATTCTGCCGGCGATGGATGCGGTGCACTATGGCACGATGCTGCTGGTCGATCGGGCATTGAAATCAGGCAAGCCGATCGACGCCGCCCGCAAGAATGCCGCCCATCACGGCGAGCATGAAACCTACGATTTCGCGTTCGGGCAGTTTCATTTCCGCGGCCTGGAGCAGCATTTTTGGCAGCCGTTCGAGATCGCCTACCGCTTTCGCCGCACCGGCTTCGCGCTCAAGCGACTCAAGAAGATTCACCTATCGTGGAAGCAATTCGCCGGCGGCGAGGATTTGCAGGAATATCCGCCGCCGTGGGACTGGTTCTTTCTGGCCAAGCAGGCATCGTAGGTGCTTCCGCGCTTCACCCGTGCGGCTCGTTCGCGTCCTGCGACAACTCCAGCGGCAGCTTCACCGTGAACTTCGAGCCCTTGCCGACCATGCTCTCGACGCGGATGCGGCCCTGATGTTGCTCGATGATCTGCCGGCATACGCTGAGGCCAAGGCCGCTGCCCCCGTGGCCGTGATCGTCGGGCGTCTTGGTGGTGTAGAACGGCTCGAAGATGAGGCGGAGCTGTTCCGGCGGGATGCCGATGCCCGAATCGCTGACGGCAATCTCGGCCATCTGCGTCTTGGCGTTGACGCGGATGTCGATGGTCAGCGTGCCGCCGTGCGACATGGCCTGGCGAGCGTTGATGATGAGATTCAAGAGAATCTGCTCGATCTGGCCGCGCACCACCGGGGCCTTGGGCCGGCTGTGGAAGCGCCGTTCGATTTTGATCTGGTGCTTGCTGAGGTCCTTATCCGTGAGGATGAGGACTTCTTCGACCAGGCTCACCAGGTCCACCAGTTCGCGGCGGGTGCTGCTATTGCGTGCGAAGCCGAGCATGCTGGAGATAATGACAGCGGCTCGTTGGCTCCCCTTGGCGATCTTCTCGAACGCTTGCTGCTTGGAGGCGTCGGTGCAATCGGGTCTCATGCCGAGCTTGGCGTAGTTGATGATCGTGGTGAGGATGTTGTTGAATTCATGGGCCACGCTGGAGGCGAGCGTGCCGACGCTGCTCAATCGCTGGGCCCGGAGCAGTTGTTCGCGCAGTTGCTCGTTTTCCGTCTGGGCCGAGAGGGTTTCTTCACCGATCATTCGCTGTCTCCAGTTTTCATTGAGCGTCGGACGTTTTTTCCGCGATTTGACCTTGACAGCAAAGGTATCGGCATGCGGCGGGATTCACTTCATCGGAAGTGCCGGAAGTGCTTGCAAATCAAACCGTTGAGTCGCGCGACTGGCGGCGTTGCCGCAGGCTATGGAAGGCACGAGAAAAAGAGAGGCAAGGGGCGCGGGGCGAGAAGCGCGGAATAGGGCGTTTAGCCCGTGAGCTTGCTCGCCGGCTCAACGGATCCTCGTTACAATAGAATCATGGTGCGATCCATCGCGATATTCGTTCTCTGTTGCCTGGTCATTGCAATCCCGTCGGCCCAGGTTCACAACCTGCGTTCGCAAGAAGGCAAGCAAGCGCCCGAAAGCGATTGGCCGCTCTTTCGCGGCGATCCCTTGCAAACCGGCGTTGCCAAAACGACCTTGCCCGACAAGCTCGAAATCCGCTGGAAGATCCAGCTCAAGAAAGGCATCGAATCCACCGCCGCCATCGTCAAGGGCACTGTCTACGTTGGCTGCTACGACAATCACCTCTACGCCTTCGATCTGAAGTCCGGCGAGCAGAAGTGGAAGACCAAACTTGGCCCCATCAAGGCGCCCCCCAGCGTTTATCAGGATAAGGTCTTCGTCGGCGATGAGGACGGCATGTTCTATTGCGTTGATGCGGCCAGCGGCAAGAAGCTGTGGGATTTCGAGGCCGGCGGCGAGATTAGCGGCGGCGCCAACTTCGCCGGCGATAAAGTCATCTTCGGCTGCCACGATTCCACGCTCTATTGCTTGTCCATCAAAACCAAAGGCCCGCTCTGGAAAATCAAGACCGAAGGCCCCATCTATGGCTCGGCCGTTGTCGCCAATGGACGCACCTTCGTCGTCGGCTGCGACAGCAATGTGAGCATCATCGATATCGAGAAGGGCAAGCCGCTCGCCAAGATCGAACTGACCGGCCAAACCGGCGTCACCGGCGCGATCTATGACGACAAGCTCTACGCCGGCAATACCAACAGCGACTTGCAAGCCGTCGATCTCAAGCAAGAGAAAGTGCTCTGGACCTACACGCCCAAGCGAGCCCAACCGTTCTACAGCTCGGCCGCTGTCACGGACAAACTCGTCGTCGTCGGCAGCCGGGATCGGTTGGTGCACGCCGTCGATCGCATCATGGGAACCAGGGTGTGGGCTTTCGAAGCCGACGAGCGCGTGGACAGCTCGCCGGTCATCGTCGGGCAGCGCGTCTACGTCGGCACGTCGGGCGGCACGCTTTACGTCATCGATCTGGCGAAGGGCAAGGAGGTGCAAAGCCTGCCCTTGGGCGACCGCATCACCGCGTCGCCGGCCGTGGCGCGTGGCTGCCTGGTGATCGGCACCACCGATGGGCTCTTGTACTGCCTCGGGAAAAAGGATTAGCGCAGAAAAAGGGGACGCACCTCATTTACTTGAGGCGCGGATGCGGGGTCAAGGATAAAAAAGAGCCGCGTCCCCTTTGATTTCTTCCAATCTCCATTTTTCACAAAATGCTGATTGACACGATAAGCCGATTCGCTTACGCTTCAAGTGTATCTACACACCGGTACTTCGTTGAGGCTGCGCCGCCAATCCTACCTCTGGCGCACCATCGGGTACCAAACGTCCTACCTGTTAGGGGGGTTACTCATGTTGAATCTTTGGTCCAATCGCCAAACGCCTGCGTGCGACGGCGGCACGCGCCGTGATTTCCTGAAGGCCGGCGTGCTCGGCATGGGCGGGTTGACGCTCGCCAGCCTGATGCGCGCTCGCGCCCACGCCAGCGAAGCCGGGCGGCCGACCCGCAACACCTCGGTGGTTTGGCTGTGGCTTGGCGGCGGCCCGACCCACGTCGAAACCTTTGATCCCAAGATGTCGGCCCCCGCCGAATTCCGCTCCACCATCGGCGCCATCCAAACCAATGTCGCCGGCATCGAGGTCGGCTCCGTCTTCGAGAAGATGGCCCGCATCTCCGACAAGATGGCCTACGTCCGTTCCTTCGCACACACCAATTCGGGCCACGGCGGCGGCACGCACTGGGTCATGACCGGCTACAACTTCGCCGCGGCCGACAACGGCGGCGGACAGAGCAAGCCCGGCATCGGCGCCATCGTCGCCCGCCACCGCGGCGCCAACAATCCGCAGACCGGCCTGCCCAACTACGTCCGCATGAACGGCATCCTCGGCGACGGCCCCAGCTGGCTTGGCTCGGCCTATGCCCCGTTCGACACCAGCGGCAACGCCCGCAACAACATGAATCTCCAGGTCACCTCCGACCGCCTCGCCGACCGCCGATCGTTGCTCCGCACCTTCGATTCGCTCGACCGTGAAGTCGATCGCTCGGGCGTCATGTCGGGGCTCGATAGTTTCGAGGGGCAGGCCTACAATCTGCTCTTGAGCCGGGCCCGCGAGACATTCGATATCACGCGCGAAGATCCGCGCACCCTCGACCTCTATGGCAACAACAACCTCGCGCGGCAGATGTTGATGGCGCGCCGGCTGTGCGAGGCCGGCGTCGGCTTTGTCACGCTGCAATATGGCGGCTGGGACATGCACGGCAACATCGCCCAGTCGATGCGCCAGACCGCGCCAGCCGTCGATCATGCCGTCAGCGCGTTCGTCCGCGATGTCCATCAACGCGGCTTGCAAGACGACATTCTTCTGGTCATCACCGGCGAGTTCGGCCGCACCCCGCGCGTCAACAACAGCGCCGGCCGCGATCACTGGGCCCCGCTGTCCACGCTGGCGTTGTCCGGCGGCGGCTTGCGCATGGGCCAAACCGTCGGCGAATCGAACGCCCGCGCCGAAGTGCCGCGGACGACGCCGATCACGCCGCAAGATTTGATGGCGACCGTGTTCCGCGTTCTGGGAATGCCGCAAGACTTGCACTACAACGACCCGACCGGGCGGCCCACGCCCATGGTCAACGGCGGCCGCCCGATCCGCGAACTGGTCGGCTAAGCAAGTCAGCCAACGCAAATGAATCGAAGGGCATTCAGGCGCCGGCTTGAATGCCCTTTTCCGTTCGTATGTTTGGAATTTTTGTGCCGAGCAAGAGCGCTTGGGGTTCGCACTTTTCGTCGTTATGCTTTCGCCCCTATGCCGACGCGATTGCGATCAGGTAAAACATGGACGGAAATGCTGGCGCAGCGTAATAAATTCAATGACAAGTCGTCGCAAGAGTGGGCTCGCGTTTCGAGATGCCGCGGAAGGAAATAATCATGGCGCAAATCTGGTTGAACAAGCTATTGGGCCTGAAGTCCAAGAAGCTGCAGGTTCTGAAGTCGCCGCGACGGTTTTGCCCACTGCTTGAGGAACTCGAAGTGCGCTTGACTCCCTCCGATGCACGCACGACCTTTGTCGTGATGCCGGACGACGGGTCCTCGCCGAGCGGCTATACGCCGATCCAGATTCTTACGGCATACGGATTTTACAGTACCAGCGGCGCCAACAACATCTCCTTTAACGGCACTCCGGGCAATGGCGCTGGGCAAACGATCGCCATCGTGGACGCCTACAACGATCCGAACATCGCCAGCGACCTCGCGGCATTCGATTCTCAGTTCAACCTGCCGGCGCCGCCTAGCTTTTCGGTCCTGAATCAGAATGGGCAGACCTCGCCTCTGCCAGGGGTCGATCCTTCCGGCGGCTGGGAAGTGGAAGAATCGCTTGACGTGGAGTGGGCCCATGCCATGGCCCCCGGCGCCAGCATCGATCTAGTGGAAGCCAACAGCGCCAGCAATGACCTGTTCACGGCCGACGTAGCTGCCGCCGGATTGCCTGGCGTTTCGGCGGTGTCCAACAGCTGGAGCGGCGGCGAGGAAAGCGACGAAAGCAGTTTCGACAGCGATTTCACTCATGCGGGCGTGACATTCCTGGCCTCGACGGGCGACGACGGGTCGCCGGCGGGTTACCCCGCCTACTCTTCCAATGTGGTGGCGGTCGGCGGCACGACTTTGAACATCAACAGCAACAACTCCTATGGGAGCGAAACAGCCTGGAGCGGCAGCGGCGGCGGCACCAGCGTCTACGAGTCGGAGCCCACCTACCAGGACGGCGTGCAAAGCACCGGCAATCGTACCGCGCCCGACGTGGCCATGGACGCCGATCCGAATACGGGCGTCTCGGTGTACGATTCCTATCCCAACTCCGACGGGTTTGACGAACCCTGGTCCACGGTCGGCGGCACCAGCGTGTCCTGCCCCTGTTGGGCCGGTGTCATCGCCATCATCAATCAAGGTCGCGTTGCCGACGGCGGCACGGCCATGACCGGGTCCACGCAAACCCTGCCTGGCCTTTACAGCTTGCCGAGCAGCGATTTCAACCAAATTACGTCCGGAAGCAATGGCGGTTTCTCGGCAAACCCCAACGGCGGCTACAACGAGGTCACCGGCCTGGGAACGCCCAAAGCTTATACAGGGCCAGACAGCGGTTTGATTTACGACATGGTAAATTACAGCACGGTTCCCGCCGTCACGGCCGTTAGCCCGGCCAGCGGACCAGCGAGCGGCGGCACCAGCGTCACCATCACCGGCACCGGCTTCTCGGGGGCCACCGCGGTGAAGTTCGGCACCACCAACGCCACCAGTTTTACCGTGAACTCGGCCACGCAGATCACCGCCACGGACCCGGCGGGCTCGGGCACAGTGGATATCACGGTCACCACCGTGGGCGGCACGTCGGCCAACTCAGCCTCGGATCATTTCGTCTATAGCAACCTCCCCGTCATAACCGGCGTGAACCCGAATGCCGGGCCGACGGCCGGCGGCACCAGCATCGTCATTACCGGCGGCGGCTTCACGGGAACGACCGCCGTGGAGTTTGGCGGCGTCAACGCCGCAAGCTTTATCGTGAACTCCGGAAGCCAGATCACGGCGATCGACCCGGCGGGAACTGGTGCCGTGGACATCACCGTCACGAATGCGTATGGCACGTCGGCCGCTTCGAGCGCCGATCAATTCACTTATGTCGCCGCTCCAACCGTGACGAGCGTCAGCCCAAGCGGTGGCCCGTCAGGCGGCGGCACCAGCGTCATCCTCACCGGCACCGGCTTCTCAGGGGCCACGGCCGTGAAGTTCGGCACAACCAACGCCACAATTTATACGGTGAACTCGGCCACGCAGATCACGGCCACGGACCCGGCGGGAACGGGCGCCGTGGATGTCACGGTCACCACGGCAGGTGGCACGTCGGCCACCTCGAGCGCGGATCAGTTCACCTACAGCAATCTCCCCGATGTCACCGGCGTCAGTCCGTCCTCCGGCCCGTCGGGCGGCGGCACCAGCGTGGTCATCACCGGCGGCGCTTTCACCGGAGCAACGGCCGTGCTTTTCGGAACCGGCGCCGCTACAAGCTTTACCGTGAACTCGGCCACCCAGATCACCGCGACCGACCCGGCCGGCTCCGGCACCGTTGACGTCACCGTCATTACCGCATACGGTACGTCGGCCACGTCGAGCGCGGATCAATTCACCTATAACAACATCCCGGTGGTTACCTTCAGCAGCACCGACATTGCTGACAGCAGCGCGACCATCACCATCAACGGCTCCGGTTTCTCGACGACGCCGGCCAGCAACACGGTCGTCTTCAACCTCGGACTCGCGGGCACCGTCACTTCCGCAACCGCCAGCCAGTTGGTCGTGACGATCTCCGTCCCGCCGACGGCCCTGGGCAGCCTGACCGCGGTAGTCACATCCAACGGTCTCGGCAGCGGCGCGGCCGTGCAGGTGGCCACTGAGATTAATGGGACCTGGATCGTCAGCAGTTCCAGCGGCAGCGGGGGCAGTCTGTCCGCCCTCACGTTGCCCTACGCCGTCGCCCATTACCTGGGCGGGGACCAGATCACTTTCTCGGGCAGCCTGAGCGGAGCCACGATTTCCCTAAGCGGCGTGTTGACGCTCAACCACAACGTCATCATCGCCGGCCTGGGTGTTGCCAACCTGGCCATCAGCGGCAACAATGCGGACCAAGTTTTTAGCATTCCATCGGGGGTGATGGCCGCCATCTCAAGCCTGACGATCGAGAACGGCGCGGGCAGCAGCGGTGGAGGAGTCACCAACAGCGGCACACTGACCCTGAGCAATGACACCATCAGCGACAGCTCGGCTGATGAAAGCGGCGGCGGCATCTTCAACGCCAGCGGCGGAATCCTTACACTGAGCGATTCCACCCTCACCGGAAACTCGGCCTATTACGGCGGCGGCCTCACCAACTCGGGCACCATGACCGTGGCCAACTCCACCATCGCGAACAATTCGGCTCAGTCCACCGGCGGCGGCATCGTGAGTTACGGCGGCGCCATGACCTTGAGCAACTCCACGATCTTCGGCAATTCAGCTTATGGGACCGGCGGCGGCATCGACGACTACAGTGGCGCGATGACGCTGAGCGCTGACACCATTGCCAACAATTCGGCTAACGAGGGCGGCGGCATCGGCTTCACCAACGGCGGCACCATGAAGATGCTGGACACCATCGTCGCCAATAATTCTGCAAGCAATGGCCCAGACATCGACGGCACCATCGCCGTCGGCAATTACGACCTCGTCGACAATACCAGCGGCTTGACCATCAGCAGCGGCACGGGCAACCACCTCGGCGTCAGCGCCGGCCTGGCCTCGGCGCTGGCCAATAACGGCGGCCCAACGCAGACCCTCGCGCTGCAGACCGGCAGCCTCGCGATCAGCAACGGCGGCGCTCTCACCAGCATTGCCACCGGGCACCCCGTCGGCATCTCCGACACGACCATTTACGTCCAGAATTCCAAGGCCATCGCCCAGACCTCCGGCAACTACTACATCCTGATCGGTCAGGAAGAGATGCTCGTCACGAGCGTCAGCACGTCGGCCAACACGCTCACCGTGCAGCGCGGCGTTAACGGCACCACGGCCGCGACCCATGCCGCCGGCGTCAGCGTCTTTCTGGCCCTCGACCAGCGCGGCGTCACCCGCCCCACTCCTCCCGACATCGGCGCCTTCCAACTGCAAGCAACAGTGACCTCCAGCGCAGCCGATCTGCCCGCCAATTCGACCAGCATCACGATCAACGGCTCAGGGTTCGACACGACCATAGCCAACGACAGCGTCACCTTCAGCAACGGCGTGAACGGTACGGTGACAGCCGCCACCGGCTTCAGCTTGACCGTCAGCCTCACGGGACTGAGCAGCGTGGCCGGCGGTACGGCGCTGGACGCCAGCGTCACGGTTGACGGCGTCAGCAGCGGCAGCGCCGTGCAGGTTGCCACGGTCCTCCAGGTCGTCACGGCCATCAGCCCGAATGCTGGTCCAGCCGCGGGCGGCATGAGCGTCACCATTACCGGTGCCGGGTTCACGGGAGCGACCGCCGTGAACTTCGGCGCCGTTGCGGCGACGAGTTTTACCGTCAACTCCCCCACGCAAATCAGGGCCATTGAACCGGCGGGCAGCGGCACGGTTGATGTCACGGTGCTGTCCAGCGCCGGCACTTCCCCGATATCACCCGCGGACGACTTCACCTATGTCGCCGCTCCCACCGTGACAAGCGTGAGCCCTGCCAGCGGCCCCGCGGCCGGCGGCACCAGCGTCAACATTTTCGGCACCGGCTTCAGCGGCGCCACCGCGGTGAGCTTCGGCGGCATCAGCGCCACAATTTTCACGGTCGTTTCGAGCACTGAAATCACGGCCACCGATCCAGCGGGCAGCGGCATCGTCGATGTCACCGTCACCAGTCCGGTCGGCGGCACCTCCGCCACTTCGAGTGCGGACAAATTCACCTACAACGCGGCCACGTCCACCTCGATCACGTCCAACCCGGTCGGGCCGATCACGCAAGGGACATCGGTCGACTTCACGGCAAGTATCACCGGCAGCCCCAGCGTCGGCACGGTGTCTTTTTACTATGACTACGGCGCAGCCGATCAATTCCAGATTGGCGGCGCCGTCGACGTAGCGGGCGGATCGGCAACGTCCGACGCGACCACGGCGTTGCCCGCCGGCTCCGACACGATCACGGCCGTCTACAGCGGCGGCATCGGCTTCGCGGGCAGCCAGGGCACGAACACCGTCCAGGTAACCTCGGCCGCGCCGCCGAGCATCTCGAGCGTGGTCGCTAACCAGGACATCTCCGCTTTGTACAACGCGGCGGGCCAACCATTCGTCGGCGCGCAGCGGTCGATGGTTGACGACATCGTCTACACGTTTAGTGAACCGGTCAACATCATCGGTCCATCCGCCGATCCGAACGCATTCACCATCGCGGTTGCTTCGGGATGGACCGGTAACGTGCCAACGCTCAATTGGGCGCCTGTGGCCGGCTCGGGCAACACGCAATGGGCCGTCACCTTCAGCGGCAGCAGCGTCTCTGGCGGCTCGATCGCCAACGGCGCCTATACCATCACCGTCAATGATCTGCCGGCGATCACTGCGGTATCCGACGGCCAGCAGTTGACCGTGACGCCAGGCATCGCGCCCGCCGCAGGCAACCCTGGATTTGCCACACAACAGTTCTACCGATTGTACGGCGACATCAACGGCGACGAGGTCGTGAACGCCTCGGACAATCTGCAGATCAAGGCAGCATTGACGACGTACAATGCTGCACTCGACTACAACGACGACGGCACTGTCAATGCCGCCGACAACTTGAAGTTCAAAAACGACCTGACGGTGAATTTCAGCGGCTTCACGCCGACAATCTAAATCAACGATTGCAGCGCGATGGCACGCAATCACGGCGGCGAGGACGGCGGAATCTCCTCGAACCTGCCTCGAACGTCTCCTATCGCGTCCTGGCGTTCCTGGGACGCGTTTTCTCAGTGAGGAAGGATGATGGGCGGTGATGAAGTGGTTTCCGCTTTGGGGATTGTCCAGTCCGTCACTTCCCAATCTTCCAAAAGTGCCTATCGCTGCGCAGGTAGAGTGCTCCATCGGTCGCCGCGGGCGTACAGAGAATGGGTTCATCGAATGGGCAGCTATCGACGAGCACGGGGTCATTTTCGGCGGGCCGCACGACGTGAACATTGCCATCCTCGTTGACGCAGAAGAGCAGGCCGCCCGCGGCCACGAGCGAGGAGCTGAACCTGCCCTGAAGCCGAAGCTGATTGAGCACCTTGCCCGTCTTTAACTCGCCCACTGCGAGGATCGAGCCCCTGAGCGCGTAGATCTTCCCGTTAAGCACCACCGGACTCGCCGTCGTCGGGTTGAGCCTCGCTTGTTCCCAGAGAAGCTTTGGCGGCGCCGCGTCGGCCTGCAGCTCGTATGCGCACAGCTTCTCCTCACCCGGAACGAGCAGTAATGTGCCGGTAATCACACTCGAAGCGATCGCGTGCCACTTGCGTTCGATCGCCCATACTTCCTTCCCGGTGAACGGTTCGCAAGCACTGAGCCTATTGTAACCTTGGAGCAAGGCGAGCCGGTGGCCTTGAGTGTTGCTCGGAATCGCAATCGGCGATGTCCAGTTCAGCTCGTGCGGGCGATCCTGCCGCCAGCGATTCTTACCTGTGACGAGATCGATGCCTGCGGCGAACGACGTATTCTGGTTCTCGCAATGAATTATGACCGTCGAATCAATGATCAGCGGCGAGGACGCCAACCCCCGTCCGTCGGTCGCGCCGGGGTTCTCATCGTGAAGCGAGCGTATCCACTGCAGGTTGCCGTCGAGGTCCACACAGATCAGATCATTTGTGGCGAAGAGCGCGACCAGATACTTGCCGTCACTTGCCGGCGTCGGCGCGGCCATGCAGGTCTTGGGGTGCGAATGTGTGGGACCTGTCGCCCACACCGTCCGTTGCCAAAGCTTCCGGCCAGATTTGGCATCGTAAGCCAGCACGTGCAGACGGTTCTGCTTCTCGCCGCTCGAGGCCGTCAAGAAGACGCGATTCCCGACCAGCACGGGGCTCGAAAGCCCACGACCAGGTAGATCGGCCTGCCAAGCGAGATGCTGCTTCGGCCCAAACGGTACCGGCACCGCGTCCCCCGAGCCAACTCCGGTGGAGTCCGAGCCCCGAAAATGCGTCCAGTCCGCGGCTAGAGAGTTCACGAGAATCGCAGTCACGCCGGCGGCAAAAAAGAATCGATGCATGGGAATCCTCAAGGGCTCAGGAGTCAGGAGTCAGGAGTCAGGAGTCAGGAGTCAGGAGTCAGGAGTCAGGAATCGGACAGGAGGAATGATTCGGGACGTTGAATCATTGATCCGAGCATGGAACCCACTTCACAACACTGGTTCACCATTTCGCGATATTCGATTTCAGTTATGTAGCCACAATCGTGAGCGTAATCGAGAGACGTGTCGGTTTCGCTGTTTTCGCCATCGCAGTCAGTCAGCTTACTGACAAAATGAGCCGGATACCGACGTTTAGCCCACGCCTCTCGCAAATTCATGCAGACCGACCGAGAAGAACGTCGGATCTGGCTGGCGAGAGCAAATCGTTCTTCCGGTGGGAACCGTTTGCTGGTGTGGAATATCCGCATCGAGAGTTGGTATGCCTTGTTGTAAACGATAAGCTGTTTCGCCGATTTTACAGCCATAGCCACAACTCCTGACTCCTGATTCCTGATTCCTGATTCCTGGCCGCGTCTTGGACAGGACGGCCGCGCCGTCGGCATCGCACACCCGAAGCTGAAAACGCCACAGCTTCGGCACCTGCGGCGGCGGGATATCCGTGCAAACTTTCATCAGCAGCGTGTTCTTCCCTTCCCGCAGCCGGACCTTTGTACGGTAGTGATCGAACTGCATCCCGGTGTAGGCGTCGGCCCGGTGCAGCGCGAGTTCGCCGTTCACCCAAAGCTTGAATACGGTGTAACAGCCAATCCGGACCTCCACGTCGCGGGCGGCCGGGCTCGTGAACTCCGTCGCCGCGTAGCTGACCGCCTCGATGTGCTGCCCGACGCCGATATTCAAATCGACGATGCCGTAGTCGTCGTTCGAAACGTAGTCTTTCCAGCGGACCTTGCCCGCCTTGCCGTCGTATTCCGCCTTGAAGTCCAGTGCCTTCTCCGGAGGATATGGCGTTTCGACACCTTTCTGCTTGACGTTGGCGAACGGGCCGATGAGCTTCCAATCGAGAATGAAACCGAGGTGCTTCGCCAAATCAATCGGCTGACCGAGTTCTTTCAGCCGATTGGCGGCCTTGTCGATTTGGTCCTTGTCTCGCGCGGCGGCGAACGCCTGCTGGAAAACGGACCGGGCCTCGGCCTTCTTCTCGGCGCTAAAGAGCTTCTCGGCGTCGACCAGCACGCGGCCGACGGCATCCCGCCTTAGCTCTGGGCTGGGGTCGTTCACCATCTTCGGCAGGAAGCGGTCACCGGCCGTCTTGTCCCGCTGCAGGAGCAGATCAAATGCCAGCCGCCTCGCCTGCGGATCATGACGGGTGTCAGTCAGAAAGCTCTCCATAGCAGAGGTCGGCAGCGGCTTCTTGCCTCGCACTGCGCGATCAACGATCTCGTCCACGGCGGCTCGAATCCAGTTGCGAGCCAACGGCGTGGCCCCGTCCATCCCGGCGAGAAGCAGCGGCAACTGCTCGATGGGGGTCTTGGCCAGCACCCTCCAGGCCCCCGCTGCTTCCGCGCTTCCCTTACCATCGGGACCAACCTGACGAATCCTATAAATTGCCGCTTTCAGGTCCTCATTTTCAGAGGCGGGCACCACAGCAGGAATCGCAATGGACAACGCCGTGATGATGGCCGAGAAGCGACGGATCATGGATCAAACCTCTGTTTCAGTGGAGATACAAGGTGCAGTGCAATTGTAGTAGCTATATTGCGTTCGTGGCGGTCTTGGTCTACAATGGACCCCGGTCGATCATCCTCCCACTCCGTGTTCGCGAACCATTTTATTGACGAGGAGGCTTCAACATGGCATTGAGGAAAATCTCCGTCGCGGCAATCTTGCTATTCCTTCCTTGGACTATCTTCAAATGGACCGGCACACCTGCCGCAGCTGAATTGGTTCCCGACATCGCATCGACGGCCATGCTTACCGCAATGGAACTTGGTGCGGAAAACGACGAAGAAGTGCTGGAGCGGGGCAAGGAGTTGTTCACGCGCGAATGGACCGCGGGTGATCGCCGGAGCCACGCCGGCGATGGACTGGGGCCGGTGTACAATGCTCAATCATGCGCCGCCTGCCATCGGCAAGGAGGAATCGGTGGGGCAGGGACCAAGGAGGCGAACGTCAGCTTGGTTTCCGTCTTTGTTAGTGAGAAATTCGGGGGGTTTCTTTCTGGCATTTTGCCGGAGCACCCACTGCCGCCCGCAGGTGCACCGAAGAAAGTCGTTAGGGGCCAGCCAGGCCGCGAAGTTGAACTCGCGATGCCTTCGCAGGCAGAGTTGGCCAAGATCCATCCGATTTTGCGCACGCAACCTTCTTTTCCGCTCCATCGCTTTGGCGCTGGCCCGGAGTTCGCCAAATGGAAGGCAACAATCTTTCCAAAGGGCGAAACGGAAACCGAACGGACGAACAAGCAAGATTCGAATCGGCGTCACACTCTACACACAGACTCTGCCTTGCTGACGCTAATCGAATCGAAGCGCAACACACCGCCGCTTTTTGGCGTGGGTCTCATCGATTCGATTCCGGAGAAGGTGCTGGACGAGGTTGCCGCCGAACAAGCAAAGGCTTCTGGTGATGCGCCTCGATCTTCGGAGTTCAGGCAGGGAGACGAAGTGATGCCCGTAAGGGGGCGCGTGGCGCGCCTGAAAGATGGGCACGCCGGCCGATTCGGCTGGAAAGCCAGCGTGGCGAGCTTGCACGAGTTTACGCTCCAGGCGTGTTCCAGCGAACTCGGTCTGGAGGTTCCAGGGTTCGCCCGCGCGGCGCCGCCCTGGAAGAGCGACTACAAGGCGCCGGGAATCGACCTGACGCGCGAGCAGTGCGAAACCTTGACACGTTTCGTCGCCTCGTTGCCGAGGCCGGGAGTGCGTCCCGCGGACTCGCCGGAACAGGCCGGCACGATCGAGCGCGGACGCCAATTGTTCGGGAGTATCGGTTGCGCGGTCTGCCATCGGCCGAAACTCGGCGACGTGGACGGGATTTACAGCGATCTTCTGCTCCACAACATGGGGCACGAACTGAGCGACTCCGGATCCTACACGGTGCTCGAACCGGAGATCGCTTCCAAAGACAAGTCCAAGCAACCTCGCGCTGCCAACGAGCTCGAATGGCGCACGCCGCCGCTCTGGGGCCTGCGCGACTCGGCACCTTACCTACACGACGGCCGCGCCGCAACGGTTGCCGACGCCGTAGCACGTCATGGCGGAGAGGGAATGGCCGCGGCGCGAGCGTACCAGCGCCTATCCGAGAACGAGCGCAAACAGGTCGAGCTATTCTTGCAATCGCTCGCCGCGCCACCAAGCGGACCGTGAAAGCCACATGGTTGATGTGAAGGGCCAGGGTGCGGGAACAGCTTTTTACGCGCAAGCCGCTGCTAACCTGCGCTCCTCGTAAGCGCTTTGCCAGTGGCGCCGCGTGAACGTTCACCAAGCCGCCCCGCGTCCGCGCGAAGTCGAAAGTTGGCGTTGCGACGTTCCCTCTCAAGCACCACGCAACCATCACAAAATCTCCACAACGTCCGAAATTCGTTGACAGGAGGCGCCATCGCCGGGTAAATTCAATCCGCGCGGCATTCAAGTTCCATAGTCGCCGGCCTGGGATGCGCGGTTCAGTTCAAATGGATTTTATCCTACGTGTTCCGCCACGACGCGAAAGCACATGAGTGAGTCTTTGCACGCGGAGCACGCAGGATAAAATCCTAAGCGTTCGGCGGCTTGGTTCCCTTGGCGTTCGTTACACTTTGCTGGAATCGGTCCGAATGTCTTTGTTCTTTCGCAGCTACCGGATGACCTACAATAAGGATGGAAGTGCCGTGCACATCGACGGCGTTTTCACGCTCGTATTGATCCACGACAAAGACTACTGGCTTCAACCCCTGTACGTTTATCGAGACGGGCTAATAGAATGTCGTGGTTTCTTACTTGACGGCGATCGGTGAGCTGCCTCCCTAGGGCCTAACCCAAGCGCTGGAGATGTTGCGATCGGCAAAGCGAGCGCCGCCGAACCAGGCGCAGCCGATGTAACGATGAATGTCAGGGTCCCTCTACGGGATGGGGGAGCGGTTTGAACGGTTGGGCGCCATCGACGGCGCGTACGGCGGACGGGGCGTTATGGTTGGCTTCGCGAAGGGCGCGATAGGCGTCTTGCAAGGTGTTTTCCAGGCGTTTCGAGGGGAGGCGTCGCGGAGCTGGCGGGACCTGATCGGGCACCAGGTCGCTGACGAGGTTAATTGAATAGCATCAAGGCCGTGGGACCCGACTTGCCGTCGGCATATGTCATTGCCTTGGCGGAGGAAACGATGACCGGAATTCTTTTGTTCACGGAAAAAATCGTCTTTCTGGTGCTGACGCTATGCATGGCCATCAGGGTAGGGGCGGAAATGCCGCTACCGGGACAATTGGCGCAGGTGCCGCAGTCGAAGCCGCGGAATGTCAGCCAAAACCAGCAAGATGCTCGGATCGCCACCGACCATTACGGCGACCCGTTGCCGTTCGGGGCATTTCTGCGCCTGGGTACTAATCGGCTGCACCAAAAAGGGCCGGTTTATGCCGTGGCCTGGTCAGGCGATGGGAAGTGGTTCGCTTCCGCTGTGGGTAAACCCAACAAGACAGTGAGCCTGTGGGACGCCCAGACCGGCAAGGAAATACGCAGCTTCAAGGACCAACCCATTCCCCTCCGCAGCCTGGCCATTTCAGCCGACGGCGCGTTGGCCGTTTCCGTTGACCTTGAGGGCAACCTCACGCTCTGGGACACGAAGACCACCAAGGCACTCAGAGTAGAGCGAGTGGCTGGGGGTGCGCCCGTCGCCTTTGCCCCCGACGGCAAGGCCATCGCGTCGATCGATGCGCAAGGCCGTGCCTGCTTGCTGCAAACCGCCACGCTCCAAGAGCAACAGCTATTCAGCGAGGGCAACAAATTGCAAGCACGGGTCACGTTGGTGACGTTGTCTGCCAATGGCAAGACGCTGGCCAGCGCCGATACGCTCAGCAAAATTCGCTTCTTTGACGCTCTCACCGGGAAGTTCCAACGTGTCTTGGAGTACGGCGGCAAGGTCGATTGCTTGAGCTTGGCGCCGGACGGCAGAATGCTCGCCGTGGGCGCGGATAAAGCAATTCATTTGTGGGATGCTACCAGCGGCCAGAAACTTCGCCAGCTGGACGGCCACCAGAACCAGATTCTGACAGTCGCCTGGTCGCCAGATGGCAAGTCCTTGGTCTCGGGTAGCGCGGACGGCACGGCGCGGACCTGGGATGCGGAAAATGGGCTCGAATTGATGGTTGAACGCTTGCCGGACCAAGGTAAGCAGAAGTAAAAACAGGGCTCGATTATTCGCTTGCTGGCCATTTCATCGCCCCCTTCAATTTGTAGGCTGAAGTGTCCCACAAGCATACCAAGCCGCTACGGTCTCCGGTTGCCAGGATTTGGCCGTCCGGCGAAAAGGCGGCACAGGTAACATTTTCGTCATGGCCCCTCAGTTCCGCGAGTGATTTCGGGGCGCCGAGCAACTTCAGCCGCTCGCGGGCGCGAATGCGGACCTCCGCGGACACGCCATCTTTGGCCGACTTGGCCAGCAGTGGTTTGGCCACATGGCCCATCTTGGCCAAGTCCTGGCTGGCCTTTTCCCGCACTTCAAAGGAGTCTTTGTCCCAAAGGGCCATCAGTTCCCGTGCGCGTTTTTCGTCCGCCGGCGTGGCTTGTTGGAGGTCGATGGGGAAGATCTTGATGACGTTCGTCGATCCGTTACCGGCCGCAAAGCACGTTGCGTCAGGGTGAATGACGAGCAGGCTATAGGCATAAATGCGGTCATAGAGGGCCAGTTTTTTTTCATAGTCCTCAATGCTGCGAAGGGTAACCGTGGAATCGTTGCCGGCCGTGGCCAACCATTTTCCCTTGGGATCAAATGCCAGCGGCGACGCGCCTCTTTCCCAGCGGTGCAGCAGCTTGCCGTCAGCCGCATCCCACAAGCAGGCTGAGCTGGACGAACCGCCCGAGGCCAGGATTTTTCCACCGCGCAGGAAGGCCAGCGAGTAGACTTTGTCGTTCTGCCCTTCGAGGGTTTGCGTCACTTTGCGGGCACGCCAATCCCATAAGCGAATCGTCTGATCGTAGCTGCCGACGGCCAGGATTTGACCGTCGGGGGTGAATGCCAGGCTGCGGGCGGATTCGCCATGTCCTGGCAACGTGGCTTGCACTTTTCCGGTGTCGGCATCCATCAGAATGCAATTCTCCGTGAAGCTGCCCACTGCGAGAGTTTTGCCGTCGGGGGAAAAAGCGACTGCACTCATGCCTCGGTCGATCTTGTGGACCCAGTTCACCTTTTGGGTCTTGGCGTTCCAAATGACAACTTCACCTTTGTCTTTCGGTTCGCCACAGCAGGCAGCGAGTTGCTGGCCGTCGGCAGAGAAAACCAAAGCGCGCATGTTTATGGTGCGCTCCGGGGCTTTGCGCAGGTCCTTGGATGGCTCCTGGCCATACGCGGTGCAATGCCAGATTGCCGCGATCACGGCCGCAACGCACATGAAGGACTTCATGGTGTACTCCTATTTCTTCGGCGCATCGGCCAGGATTGCCAGGTCCCAGAGCATTGCCGTGGTGTCGGCCATCGAAGCGGCCAAAAAGCGACCATCGGCGGAAAAAGCAAGAGCGTGCGCATTGGCCGGGAAGGTCAGCCGCACCTTGCCGGAGCAGACCTCGACGACGATGATCTTGCCATCCATAGCGGCGGCCAAGGTTCGCTCATCCGGCGAAAACGCCAGACCACGCGGCAGTGCAAGTAACGCGAGCGTGAATGCCGATTTACCTGTCGTCGCGTCCTGAATTGCTATGTCTGAACGCCCGCCGACGGCGACAAGCCTGCCCGTCGGTGAGAAGGCAACAGTGTCCATGAAATCAAGAGGACGAAGCTTGACAACAGGATTCTCCTTGCCCGTGTCCACATCAAAGCTGCGCAAGTCCCCGCGGCGTTCCAACAGAAAGAAGCGATCGAAACGCCCGTTCCAACCGTGGACTCCTGACTCAAATATAAATTCGAGTTTATCTCCATCCATGCCAGGCGATCGCGCCGCGACCTCTGACAAGGCTCGCCCGGTTTTCAGATCCCACTTGCGGAGAAAGCCGTCGTCGCCCCAACTCAGCAGGAACCGGCCATCGGACGAAAAATGCACGTCCGACTTGCTGCCGTATTCCCTGTGGCCGTGACCGGGCAGTTTGTAAATCAGGCGACCCGTGGCAGCTTCCCAGACTTTGACGAAACCATCGCCCGGCCCCGGATGCCCGGCTGCGATCAACTTTCCATCGGGCGAAACAGACACGCCGCGCACGAAGGTTCCGCCGGTGTCCAGCCTGCACTTGGGTTTGCCGGTGAGTGGATCCCAAACACGCACCTCCGAATAGTCAAAGGTGGCGATCCAGTCGAAGCGTTTCGACCATGCCAAACCATTGATGTTCATGGAATGGCCGTCGCCCACAGAAACTTGTTGGCCTGTTTCAAGATTCCAGACGCCCAATGTTTGGCCGCTGCCGGCCAACCAACGGCCATCGGCGGAAATGGCGCCTACGCCTTGACCTTTCGATCCTGCCAGGCTCCGTAAGAATTTTCCCGTTTGCACGTCCCACAGGGAGATTTCCTGCCGATAGTCATCGGCGGCGATGACCCTGCCGTCAGCCGAAAATCGCGTCGAATTCACGTACTGGCCGATGGCGTCTCCCGAGTGCCACAAGAGTTTTCCCGAAGCGGCGTCACAGATATGAAGCCGTCCGACTTGAGCGTGAATCGCCACGCGGCTGGCGTCCGGCGAAAACACAACCTGGTATAGCCGATACTGTATCGGAAGGACCTGCTTTTGGTTTTTCTTGAGATCGACAACATAATTGGTCATCCCTGCCCCAACGACGACGACATTGCCGTCCGACGAAAACCCATACAGGGCCGACAGATTGCCCGTCGGTTGCCACAGTGAAGTTTCCTGGCCCGACTTGATATCCCAAGGCGCAAGTTTTCATCGGAGCTATGGCAAAGAACCTTGCCGCCGTCGGGACTGAAGGCCAAATGAAGCGGGGTCGCTCCAGCCGGCAATTCCAGGCGGCTGAGCTCTTTGCCCGTCTGCCAATTCAACAAAACGAGCGTGCCGTTTTTTTGTTCTCTGTCGGTCAAACCGATCGCCAGCAACGGATCTTTGGGGGCAACGGCAAGGCACGCCGCGGCGAATGGAAACTTGCGCTTCAGTTTGCCGGTTTGCGTTTCCCAAACATAGACCGCATTTTGGTCGTGGCTGATCACCTGGCGGCTGTCCGCGGAGAACCCGCCCGAATTACGGCCTGTCGGGCCGCCCTGGCTATGGTGGCGAAACCGCGTGGTTCCGAAGCGGGTGCGAGCGCCGAACGGCAACGGATCGTCCTTGTCGGCAGCGGCAGACGGCGCTTTCGCCCATGTAAGCCAACGCTCGGGCACCGGCTCGCGTTCCTTCAGACGCCGCAACGATTCCGTGGCCTGACGCGTTTGGCCGTGCTCGGAATAACCTTTGGCGAGCCGTTGCAACAATTCCTTGGCGTCCGCCGCGGGCAGCATTTCCAGTACTTCCACCGCGCGGATTTCGCGAAGTTTTTCCGGGGCAACGACCGGTTCTTCCAGCTTGCTCAAAAGGCTTTGCACGCGGCGTCGAGTTTCCAGATCTTTCGTGGTCATGGACTTTGTGCGGAGGGGCTCTTCCGCCAACTCCCCTTGAGCCAGCAGCGCCTGGAAGGCTTTTTCGCGCATAGCAAATTGCGGGTGCGATAGGTCATCCACCCAGGCCTGGATTTTCACTAGGTCCGGCGCGTCGGCCGCCTTCAAACGCTCGTTGAGCAGCTTGACAGCCGCCTCCGGATTTTGCACAAGTCGCCCTACTGCTCGATACGCCGCCTCGGCATCCTTGGCTGCCAGGTCTTCCCAACAATGGTCAAGTGCGTCGGAACCTTGAAGCTGCTCTCGCGAAAGCCCCGGCGCCGCGGCCAGTGCGATGAGACCAACAAATGAAAAGCCAGAATACCAAGTCAGATTGCAACAGCCCATTTGGCACCGCCTAGATGAATTTAGGGTGCGACCGATCGTCGAGCGGTAGTTCGGCTTAGACCTCACCTAGGATTGTAGTCGATCGCATTCTCCACGTCCGCACCGACCGCGTTCAGCACGGCTAGCTAGTGCGTTGTCCAGGCTAAATTTTCGGGTAGAGCCGCTTCAATTTACCCCTCGCTTTGTCGATGGTGAATTGCCAATCGACGGCTCGTTGCTTTTGATTGACACGGGTTGACCAGGCGGCAATTTCGGATTGCAGCGTCTCGATCTCGCCGATCCTTCGGTCCTTCAAGCATTGGCTGGTCATGCAACTCAACTCGCACTCCGCCACGTTGAGCCAACTCCCGTGCTTGGGAGTGTATACGGAATCGATCCGCCGCACGTGGTCGCGGGCCTTGTCGGGAGGGAACGCTTCGTAGAACGCCCCCTTGGTGTGCGTGTTCAAGTTATCGCAGACCAACGTGATCCGCTCGTTGTCGGCATAGCGCGTATCGAGCAAATGGGCGACTTCATGAGCCCAATCGTACTTGGTTCGGCGTGGCCGGGCCGTCGCTTGACGAAAGCCCGAGAGCGGCTCGGCAAACATAAAAATGCTCGCCGTTCCCTTGCGTTCGTATTCGTAATCGTCTGACGGACCGTCTCCGGGCTGATCGACTCCACGATTTCCAGTTCCACCATTTGATCGGCTAGCAGTCGCAACGTCCAATGGCCGAAGCCGGCGGGCGGTTTGCCCAAGCGCATGGCGATCAATTTCGCCTCGGCAACGCCGTCGAGCAACTTCGGCGTTGGCGATGTAGCCGGCTTCTTGCGAACCAGCGTCCCCTCGAAGCCATCGCAGACGAATGCCTGCCGCAAGTTCTCAACCGTCCGCGTCCGGCAACCGACCGCCTCGCTGATCTTGGCGTCATCCCAAGCTGGCCCGTCAGCGTCGGCCTTGAGCAAGATTGTCGCCCGCCGCAGCTTTTCCGACTTGCCCTTTTCCTTCTTGATGGTCGCTTCGCAAATCGCCCGCTCCTCGTCCGTGAGCCGCACGATATACTTCTTGTACATGGGAACCTCCTTGTTGACGTGGAGGTTCCCCAAAATCGACGGCTTTAGCAACCCGACAATTCAGCCTGGACAGAGCACTAGCCGGCATCAAGCTTTGCCGCGATATTAAGTTGAAGCAGGTTGTGATCATAGCCGCACTTGTGCCGCCAAACGCGACGAGACATTCGTATTCCAGAATGGATCCGCGCGACGAACGCACTGCGTAAGGAGTCTTCTCGTGCGGAAAGGTGTTCTTACGATCGTGGTTGTATTCGCCGGGTTGGCGGTTGCGGGCCAGACCCGTGATTTTGGAGCCGACCTGATTGCAGCCGCCAAACAGGGCGACGCCGAGGTGGTCAAGGCGATCCTGGCCAAGGGCGCCAACGTCAACGCCAAGAATTCCTATGGCGCGACGGCCTTGACCTATGCCGCTGACAAGGGGCGCCTGGACGTGGTCAAGCTGCTTTTGCAGCACAAGGCGGATGTCAACGTCCAGGACACCTTTTATAAGGCTACGCCTCTGGACTGGGCCGTCATGCGCAAACACGTCGAAATCGTCAGAGCCCTGGTCGAAGTGGGGGCGACAGGCGCGCCGTCGGCATTGCGGAGCGCGGCAGCAACCGGACAGCGAGACATCGTCCAGGCCATTCTCGAGACGGGCAAGCTCAAAGAAACCGACCTCACCAAGGCCCTGGCGGCCACGCCCGGCAAGCATGCCGCCATCGCCGAATTGCTAAAAAAGGCCGGCGCCAAGCCTCCTGAGAAAACCGAAATCGCGGTTGATGTCAAAACCCTGGAAAGCTACGTGGGGACCTACCGCAGCGACCGCGATGCCGAAACCAAGATCGTCATCGCCGACGGCAAGCTCATGCTGCAATTAGGCGCCGCCACGCGGCAATCGCTCCAAGGGATCGACAAAACCTCCTTCCAAACTGCCGGTGGCGATGTAACAGTCACCTTCGAGCGTAAAGGCGAAGGCAAGGCGAGCAGCCTGACCCTCAAGACTGCCTCCGCAGCGACGATCTTCAAACGGGTTGAGGAGGCCAAGGAATCCACGCCGGCAATTGAAAAAGTTGAGGATCCAGGCGGCGTGGTCAAGGCTCCACTCAACTGGCCATCGTTTCGCGGCCGCCACGCATCCGGAATCGCCGACGGCCAATTCCCGCCGCTCACCTGGGACACCGCGACCAAGAGCAATATCCGCTGGAAAACGCCGATACCCGGTCTGGGGCTTTCGTGCCCGGTTGTCTGGGAGGACCGCATTTACGTGACCACCGCTGTCAGCGCCGACGGCAAATCCGCCTTGCGGCCTGGCTTGTACGGCGACGTGGACTCCGTGGACGATTCCTCCGAGCACTCCTGGCGGATCTACTGCCTCGACAAGCGTGACGGCACCATCCAATGGGAGCGGACGGCGTGCAAAGGTGTGCCCAAGGTAAAACGGCATACCAAGGCCAGCCACGCCAACCCGACGCCGGCAACCGACGGCGCCCACATCGTCGTCTCGTTCGGCTCGGAGGGCCTGTACTGCTACGACAAGGGGGGCAAGCTTCTCTGGAAGAAGAACCTGGGAGTGCTCAACTCCGGCTGGTTCTATGACGCCGATTATCAGTGGGGCTTCGGCAGCTCGCCCATCCTTTACAAGGATTTGGCGATCGTGCAATGCGACGTGGGCAAGAACTCTTTCCTGGCGGCTTACCGGCTCGCCGACGGCAGTGAGGTCTGGCGAAAGTCGCGCGACGAGGTGCCGTCCTGGGGCACGCCAACAATCATCGAAGGGCCCCAGCGCGTGGAGCTCGTCACGAACGCCACTCGCTACGCACGCGGCTACGATCCACTCACGGGGGAGGAACTGTGGCGGCTGGCTCGGCATTCCGAAATCACGGTGCCGGCGCCGATTTACGGAGCCGGTTTGATCTTCATCACCAGCGGCTACCGGCCCGTTCAGCCGATCTATGCCCTGCGGCCCGGAGCCAACGGCGACATCTCCCTGAAGGATGCGGCCACCAAGAGCGATGCCATTGCCTGGAGCACCACTAAAGGCGGGCCGTACATGCCGACGCCAATCGTCTATCGCGACCATCTCTACATTTGCTCCAACGCCGGCATCGTCACCTGCTACGAAGCAAAGACCGGCAAGCAGGTCTACAAGGAACGGCTCGACGCTCAAGGTGGGTTTACCGCGTCCCCCGTGGCCGCTGACGGTTACCTCTATTTCACGAGTGAGGAGAGCGGCGTTTTCGTCGTCAAGGCGGGACCCAAATTCGCGCTGGTGACGATCAATTCGATGGACACAGGGGAAGCGTGTTTGGCGACGCCGGCGATCTCCGATGCCATGCTGTTCGTCCGCACGCAGCATTATTTGTTTGGCATCGGCAGGACTCCGCCAGCGAAGGAACCAACCACACTCTTGCCTCCCGCATGGCACGGCAGCTGGGCCGGCAAGCTGGCCATCGCCGACGCGACCGACAAGCCGTCCGAGGTTCCTGTCGTCCTGAAGATCGAACCGATCAAGGACACGCGCGAAGTGACATGGACAATTACCTACGGCGAAGGGGATAAGGGGATCGTGAGGGACTACAAATTGGTTCCCCACGGGGATAAGCCGGCCCGTTTCCGCATCGACGAGCGCAACGGCACCTTCCTTGACGCGCGGCTGGTCAACTCCGTGATCTACAGCCAATTCGAGGTGGGGGGCTCTTTATTGACGGCACGCTACGAGCTTCGCGGTGATACCTTGCGATTCGAGGTGACTTCGTCCAAACCGGCTGCCGAGAAGACCGCCAACGGAAAGATGCAAGGTTACGTGGTGGACGTGGTTCAGGCGGCCGAACTGAAAAAGAAGTAACTGATCAGCGGTCGTGGAACAGCTGGTTTGCCTGTGGATAGGATTATCCGGCGACGGCATCAGCGAGGCGCCGGGGGCCGGCGGCAGCGACAACTGTCCGGGCGCGGGAACGGCGGCGGGCTGGCGCGGCGACGGCATTGATGTGGGGCCGGCGGCAGCGCACGGCGACAGCGACGGTTCGGCGACGGGAGGCGGGGGCCGGCATCCGCATCGGTGCGGCGCCGGGGCCAGCGGCAGCGACGATCCGGCGATCGTGCCGGCCGAGATCCAGCGCCGTGCCCGTATTCGGTGCCAGCAGCCGAGACCGCGAACGCGCTGAAAGCTCCCTGCGCCGCCTGTCCCAATTCGTCCGCCTGGGGCGTGCGTTTCGCGGCAAGATCCTGTCCGTGAATGAGGATTGCCATGGCAGCCGCGTTATGGTTTGGTGCATCGACCGGAACATTAGAACGGTCGATGATCTGAGCACATCGGGAGCCTCCACTAATTAACGACGCTGGCGTGCCAAACGCAGGCCCGTTGGCAGTGACAGAACGGCGCCGGTCCTGGCGCAGAAACGGCGGTCCGGCGCGGCGGCAGCGCGGAGCCGACTCCGGACCGGGCGCGGTGTCGGCATCGGTGCCGCGCCGAAGCTGGCTGGAGCGACACCCTCTGTCAGGGAGCAGAAACGGCGGCGGGCTGGCGGAACGGGCGCGGAATCAGCATCGGTGCGGCGCCGAGGCCGGCGGCAGCGCGGTCCGGGCTCGGCATCGGTGCGGCGACGGCGACGGTTCTGGATCGGGAACGGCAGCGGACTGGCGCGGTGCGGCGAGCCCTCCATCACCGCGCCGTCCAACGTGAAGCGGATTTGAAGGAACACGTGCAACGTCTTCAAGGGGAAATCCGCGAACTGGAACGCCGTTTCTATGCACAAATATCCGAAACTTCCTCGGCGACCAAGCCCCATCCCACCGCTGCCAACAACGCCAAGACACGCAAACGCGGCCAAATCCCCGGCCTTCTGTACATTATCGTGGAGGAGCCCAGTATTCCCGGTCCCGGGCATATGTTCGTGACCGATTGGCTCGATACCGGTATGAAAGGGCGGTAATCAGGATTCTCCTCTGTTTTCAAGGCGGCAGCAATTTTTCCTGAGGGTTCCTCGCGGAATCCCCTCAAAATACAATCATCACCACCTTGTAGGGTCGGAAATTCGAACCGTCACGAAAATAATTTTCGCCGGCGCCACCGATTCGTTCCATCTTGTCCGTCCTGAATAATAAGGCGACTCGATAATGACTGTGTCTGTGGGCTTCGACGACTCGATCGAAAAATATCGGGACTACTTGCACCTGATCGCCCGGGTGGAACTCAATCCAAAACTGCGCGGCAAGTTGGATCCATCAGATGTTGTCCAGGAAACGCTGTTGCGCGCCATGAGCGCCAGGAGCAATACCGTGGCCAAACCGAGGCGGAACGCTTGGCCTGGCTGCGGCAGATCCTGGCGACCCAGCTGATCGATGCCGTCCGCCGTTTCTCCGCCGGCGCCCGCGACATCGGCCTGGAGCGATCACTGGAAGCGGAGATGGAGCAATCTTCGGTCCGCCTGGAACGGTTGCTGGCAGCCGATGAATCGGCAAGTTCCGGCGATTCGTTCCGCGAGGGACGCCTGCTGCGTTTGGCCGAAGCGCTGGGCCAACTTCCCGAGGACCAGCGAACCGCCGTCGAGTTGCAACACTTGCATTCCTACTCCGTCGAGGCGGTGGCCTTGCACATGGGCCGGAGCAAATCCGCTGTCGGCGGCTTACTTCGGCGTGGGATGCGGCGATTACGCGAGTTGCTGGGGGCCAACCCGGGAGGCCATCATGAAGGACACTCAAGTTAGGAACGCCGAACGCGAAGCCAGGCTGGATGAGGCGGTCGTCGCCTACCTCGAAGCGGCCGAGGAAGGATCGGCGCCCGACCCGCACCAATGGCTTCAAAAGTATCCGGATCTCCAGGCTGAATTGCAGGCCTTCTTCGCCGATCAACAGCAGGTCGGCCGGTGGACCGACACCCTCCGCGCGGCCGTCAAGGCGGCACACGACGACGCCCCGGTGGATCTTGAAACGTCCAAAAGGTTGCCCCTTGGTTTTACCGACTATGAGTTGCTCGGCGAGGTAGGCCGCGGCGGCATGGGCGTGGTTTATCGGGCCCGCCAAAAGGGGGCCAACCGCCTGGTCGCCTTGAAAGCAATCTGGGCTGGTCGTCAGGCCTCAGTGGACGAAGTCCGCCGCTTCCGTAACGAGGCCGAGCTGGTGGCCGCCCTCGACCATCCGCACATCGTTCCCATTTACGATGTGGGTGAGGTGGAAGGCCAACTTTTCTTTAGCATGAAATTAATGGACGGCGGAAGGTTGAGTGACCACTTGCCACGGTTTCAGAGCAATCCTCGAGGGGCCGCCAAACTGGTTGCCTGCATTGCCCGCGCCGTCCACCACGCCCACCAGCGTGGCGTCCTGCACCGCGACCTGAAACCCGGAAACATCCTGCTCGACGCGGAAGGCCATCCCCATGTGAGCGACTTTGGTCTGGCCCGCCGGGTAGAGCCTGATGCCAGCTTGACCCAATCGGGGGCGATCATTGGGACTCCGAGCTACATGGCTCCCGAACAGGCCTCCGGGACCCGGGGCTCGATCACGACAGCAACGGATGTTTATGGCCTGGGTGCGGTCCTGTACGCCATGCTCACGGGCCAGCCGCCTTTTCGGGGCCATGACGTCCTGGAAACCCTTCGCCAGGTTCGCGAGCAGGAGCCGCCATCCCCCAGTGCCGTCAACCCGCGGGTCGATCGCGACCTGGCAACCATCACTCTGAAGTGTTTGCGCAAGGAGGCGGAGCACCGCTACCCCTCTGCTGTGGAGTTGGCGGGCGACCTGGAGCGTTACCTCGCAGGGGAGCCGATCCTGGCGCGACCCCTTGGCCGACCAGCTCGCCTGTGGCGCTGGTGCCGGCGGAACCCCCTGGTCGCGAGCCTGACCGGTACGGCTGCGCTCCTCGTCGCTATCCTGGTGGCTGGACTCGCGACCGGCCTGGCGGTGATCTGGCAAAAGGAGCAGAAGACCGCGGAAGCCCTCATGGCAATGGAGCAATCGACCATAGAGGCCAAGGCGCGCGCGGTAGAAACCAGGGCGGTGTTGGACTTCGTCGAGGACAGGATCTTCTCCGCAGCCCGGCCCGAGGGGCAGGGTCTGGGCAACAAGGTCACGCTGCGTCAAGCGGTTCAAGAGGCCCTTCCCTTTCTCGAAACAAGCTTCAAGGACCAACCCCTCATTGAAGCCCGGCTACGGCTGACGATGGGCATCTCGTTCTTGGAACTGGGAGACGCGAAAGTGGCGTCCGAGCAGTTCGAGGCGGCCCGATCACTTTTCCTTAAGCACCGGGGTCCCGAGCACGCCCACACATTGGCTAGCATGAGCAACCTGGCCAACAGCTACGCCGCCCTTGGTCGGGATCTTGAGGCCCTCCGGCTTCGCAAGGAGACGTTGGCGTTGCGCCAGAAAACTCAGGGCCCTGACGATTTCGACACGCTCCAGGCCATGAACAGCCTCGGCACCAGCCTCGCTCAGCTCCATCGCTTCCCTGAGGCCCGCGAGGTGTTCGAACAGACACTTGCCTTGCAGAGGGCCAAATTCGGGCCTCACCAACCGGTAACCATGAGCAACCTGGCGGCCTGTTACTGTGAATTAAACCTTCACGAGAAGGCGATCAAACTCAACAAGGAAACGTTGGAAGTGCGGAAAGCCACTCTCGCTCCTGGCCATCCCGACATCCTCAAGACCATGCACAACCTGGCTACCAGCTACGCCGCGCTGGGACGAGACAGCGAAGCCCTTGACCTTCGGCAGGATACGCTCAGGATCCAGAGGGAAAGGCTCGACCCTGACCATCCTGACACCCTCATGAGCATGAACAACCTGGCCGACTCCTATGCTGCCCTCAATCGGCAGCAAGACGCTCTCAAGCTCCGCGCGGAGACGCTGACACTCCTCGAAGCCAAGTACACGCGTAACCACCCCATGACGCTAACGGGCATGAACAACCTGGCCGTCAGCTACGCCGCCCTCGGCAAGCACACGGAAGCCCGTAAGCTCTTTGAAGAGACACTCGATCTTCGGAAAACCACCCTCGGCAACGATCACCTCGAAACGATTCTGACCATGGACAACCTGGCCAGAAGTTACGCTGTGCCCCCCAAGCATCCCGATGCCCTCAAGCTCCGCGAGGAAACACTGGAGCTCCAGAGACTCAAGCTAGGCGCCAGCGATTTCAAGACGCTGATGAGCATGCGCATCCTGGCCATGAATTACGGGGCCCTGGGCCGAAACGCGGATGCCCTCAAGCTCTGGGAAGAAATACTGCCGCTTGAAAGAGTTAGGCTGGGACCCAACAACGCTGAGACACTAATAATCATGGCGAACTTGGTCCGAACCCTGGGCAGGCTCGATCGTAGAGCGGATGGCGTGCCGGTAATCGACGAGTTCTTCAAGCAGCTCGCTGGCCAGGCAATCCCTCCACGCTTAATTCTGGATATGGTGGACCTTCGCCTGCGTCACTTTCAGAACACCAAAGACGTCGCCGGCTGCCGGGCTACGGCCGAATTGTGGGAAAATCTAAAGCGTAGCGACGCCGATAGTCTCTACGACGCCGCCTGCATGCGGGCCGTCACCGCTGCCGTCCTTCGCGCCTCCGACCAGTCCCCGAAAGTCGCGGAAGATACCTCCGTCGAAGCAGACCGCGCCATGGTCTGGCTCACCCAAGCCGTCGCCGCTGGCTACAAGGGCTTCGCCCGCATGAAGCAGGATGCCGATCTCGATGTCCTTCGCAACCGTGCGGACTTCCAAAAGCTGCTGGCGGGGTTGGAGGCTGGCAAAGTAAAGGACAGACGCTAAGTGCTCTAACTTTCTGGACGCATAGCCCCATTCCCCTGAACAAGGGAAACCTGTAGCACCGAACAACACGACGCAAGCAAAAGTAGCCGGTGAGTCGTCGCCGCCAAGCAAAGCACTCACCGGCCCACGCAGCGCCCGGCGCTCGGTCTGCGCCCTGGGGATTCTGCTGCGCCATTTCAGGCGCGGACCGATTTCGATATTGGAGATTTTCACCCATGCCGACTCCCCTTTGGCTGCAGCGGCTACATTTGAACCTCACCAAACGCCAAACCGCCCGGTCGCGTCGTCAGGCCACGCCCGGTGCCAGGCCGCGCGTCGAAGTCCTGGAAGACCGCGTCCTACCGTCGACCTACGTGGTGACCAACACCGGCGACAATGGCGGGGTGAATCCTACACCTGGCGGCGGCACCGGTACTCTCCGGCAAGCCATCGTCGATGCCGACGCGGCTGGCACCGGCTCGACGGCCAATCCGGACCTAATCCAGTTTAGCATCCCCACCACCGATCCTGGTTATCAGAGCGGAACCGGGTCCTTCACGATCCAGCCTCTCTCCGTCCTGCCCACAATTACCGACACCATCTTCCTCGACGGTTACACACAACCTGGGGCCAGTCCTAACACCCTGGCCATCGGCGATAACGCGGTCCTCAAGATTGTGTTGAACGGCAGCCAGGCGGGTTCTGTTGACGGCCTGGTGATCGGCGGAGGCAACAGCACGGTTCGCGGGTTGGTGATCGACAATTTTGCCTTCGGTTACGGGATCGAAGTAGCGGGCAATGGCAACGACGTTGTGGTCGGCAATTTCCTCGGCACGGATGTAACCGGTACCACTGCCCTCGGTAATCTTTATGCCATAGACACTGAAAGTGTCAACAACACCGTTGGTGGTACCTCGCCAGCAGCACGAAACATAATCTCCGGCAACAATTACGCTGGCGTCTACGAGGGCGGTAACGGCAACGTCCTTCTCGGCAATTACATTGGCACAACGGCCAACGGTGCCGCCGCCTTGGGTAACTTAACTTATGGCGTCCAAATCGGCGGGGTTGACAATATTATCGGCGGCACGTCTGTTGGCGCAGTCAATGTCATTTCAGGAAACGCTAGCGCCGGCGTAGAAGCTGGCGGATCCGGTGCCGTTGTCCTGGGCAATTTCATTGGCACCGATGCCACAGGGACCTTCGCCATTGGCGACACCGAATACGGCGTTCTTGGTGGAAGCGATAACACCTTCGGTGGTACAACCCCCGGCATGGGCAACCTAATCGCCGGCAACGTCTACGGTATCTCGATTGAGAATGGCGCCGGCAACGTGATCCAGGGAAACGCGTTCGGTCAAAACATCAACGGCGCTCCACTTCCCCCATTGGGCAGTGAAGAGGTCGCTGGAATCAGCCTCTGGGGCGGTGACAACCTCATCGGTGGGACAGGACCCGGCGCTGGGAATGTCATTAGTGACACCGGTTTTGGCATTTCCATTCTTGGCCTCGGACCGGTCGCTGCCACTGGCAACCAGATTCAGGGCAACACGATTCGCAACAACAGTTATGGCATTTATTTTGTTCCTAGCAACTTGACGACCGATGACAACACAATTGGCGGGACAAGCCCTGGCGCTGGTAACGTGATTGATGGGAACGACGTCGGTATCGTCTTTCCGGCCGGGGCCAATAACAATCTGGTCCAGGGCAACTTCATCGGCACCGACGCGACCGGTCAGCTGAACGCAGGAAATACGCAGGGCATCGAAATCGATGGCAACAACAACACCATCGGCGGCACAACCTCGAGCGCCAGCAACATCATCGCTTTCAACACAACCAACGGTGTGAACGTTGACTCCGGCACTGGCAACAGCATGCTTGGCAACTCCCTCTTCTCCAACGGCAGCCCAGGGATTCTTCTGAACAGCGCCAATAACGCCAACAACACTCAGGCGGCCCCCGTCCTCACCAGTGTATCCAGTTCCACGAGCGGCACGACCATCAGCGGCACTCTGCAAAGCGTGGCCAGCACGACGTTCCGTGTGGAATACTTCGCCAACGCCGCCATGGATCTGAGCGGATCCGGTCAGGGCCAAACCTTTATCGGCTTCGCCACGGTCAGCACCAACGCCAGCGGCTACGCCAGCGTCTCGGCCACGTTCACCACAGTGGTTCCCAAGGGGTATTTCATCTCCGCGACGGCCACCAACCTGTCCACTGGCGACACCTCTGAGTTCTCCAAAGATTTGGTGGTTGGATGTTTCCTGGTAACCGACACCAACGACAGCGGCGTCGGTTCGCTGCGGGCAGCCATCCTGGACGCCAATACTCTGAGCACCGGCACGGCGGCCAACCCGGACCAGATTCAGTTCGATATCCCCACGACCGACCCAGCGTACAGCAGCACGACAGGTGCCTTCACCATCGAACCCCTCTCCGCCCTGCCCACCATTACCGACACGGTCATCATCGACGGCTACACTCAACCCGGAGCAAGTCCCAACACGCTGACCATCGGCGACAACGCGGTCGTCATTATTGTGTTGGACGGCAGCCAAGCTGGAGCGGCGCCGTACGGCCTGGTGATTTCGAGCAGCAACAGCACGGTGCGCGGCTTGGTGATTGACAACTTCGGCGTAAATAGCGGGATCGAATTGGACGACAGCGGCAACGACCGGGTAGTTGGCAATTTCATCGGCACCGACAATACCGGCCTTTCTGCTGCGCCGAATAGAAATGGAATTGGCCTTGATTCGGGGGACAACACCATTGGGGGAACCTCGCCCGCGGACCGGAATATCATCTCGGGGAACGACGTCGGCATTGGCGTGGGCAGCAGCGGCAACGTCATGGAGGGCAATTACATCGGCACCAACAAGAATGGCACAACCGCCTTGCCTAACGGAAATGGAATTGATGAAGAACTCGCCCGTTCGAATAACACGATCGGAGGCACTGCAGCCGGGGCGGGGAATCTGATCTCCGGGAACGCCAATTGGGCGATAATTATGATGGATAACGAGGATCAGGTTGCCGGCAACTTGATCGGTACCACCGCCACCGGTCTGGCTGCTCTCGGCAACGGCTCGGGATTAGAGATCACTGGCAGCAACAACTCCGTTGGCGGGACCACTGCCGGGGCCAGAAATGTAATTTCGGCCAACTCCAACGCCAATTCCAATTTCGGTATTTTGATCGGGGGCCAAGGACCCGGTGTCGCGCAAGGCAATCTCGTGCAGGGCAATTACTTTGGAACCGACATCACCGGGTCTGTGGGCCTGGGCTGCGCAGCTCGACATCGTTATTGCCGCCTTTGGCGAGTCCAATACGATCGGTGGAACCACGGCTGGGGCGCGAAATATCATCAGCGATGCCTATGCTCCAGGAACCCCGCGATCGATTCTAATTTCCGACAACCTGGCCGGTCCAACTTCCGGTCCAACTGCCAGCAGCCCTTTTGGTAATACCGTCCTGGGCAACTACATCGGAACTGATGTCACTGGCACGCAGGTGCTGGGTAGCTCGGGCGTCCAGATCGCTAACGCCGCCTATGACAACACCATTGGAGGAACTCTCCCAGGCGCGGCGAACGTAATTTCCGGCTATGGCAACGTTTTTATCGGCAATGATACACCAGGCCTCATCCCGTCCGGGGCAATGGACAACGTTGTCCAAGGCAACTTTATCGGCACCGACAAGACAGGTACCGTCCTCCTGGGTAATGGCGGCCCCGGCATCTTTATCTACTCTTTTAACAACACCATTGGTGGTACGCAACCCGGGGCCGGTAATATCATCGCCGGCAGCTATGGCCCCGGAGTTTTCGTTGAAGGCGGCACCGGCAACAGCATCCTCGGTAACTCCATTTACAGCAACGGAGGCAACCCGAGCTTCGAGAACGTCGGCCAGGGCATCGATTTGGATAGCACTTACAGCGCCAATAACAACCAAGGGTCCCCCGTCCTCACCTCAGTGTCCTCCAGCAGTGGCACGATCATCTCCAGTACGTTCCAAAGCGCGGCCAGCACGACGTTCCGTGTGGAATGCTTCGCCAACGCCGCCATGGATCTGAGCGGATCCGGTCAGGGCCAAACCTACCTCGGTTTCGCCACGGTCAGCACCAACGCCAGCGGCTACGCCAGCTTCACGGCCACGTTCACCACTGTGGTTCCGCGGGGCTATTTCATCTCCGCGACGGCCACCAATCTGACCAGCGGTGACACGTCTGAATTCTCCAAAGACCTGGTGGTAGGAAGTTACCTGGTAACCAACACCAATGACAGCGGCGTCGGTTCGCTGCGGGAAGCGATCTACGACGCCAACACGCTTGCCTACGGCACGGCGGCCAATCCGGACTTTATCGCCTTCGACATCCCAACGACCGACCCCGGTTATCAAAGCGGCACGGGTGCTTTCAGCATCAAACCCCTTTCCGCCCTGCCCATCCTTACTGACACTGCAATCATCGACGGTTACACTGAGTCCGGAGCGAGTCCCAACACGCTGGCCATCGGCGATAACGCGGTACTCAAGATCGTGTTGGATGGCAGCCTGGCGGGCGCGGTAGACGGCCTGGTGATCGCGGGCGGCAACAGCACGGTGCGCGGGTTGGTAATTGATAACTTCGCCTATGGCAGCGCCATCGTGCTGAATCTTCAGGGCAACGACATCGTGGCGGGCAACTTCATTGGCACGGACGTTACCGGACAAACTGCGGCGGCGAATAACATTGGTATTGTAACCAATTCCAACGGGGCGAACCTCTCTACCGGCAACACGATCGGAGGCATCGCGCCTGCGGATCGCAACATCATCTCCGGGAACAATTCCGCGTTGCCCGGTAGCGCTGATGGAGGAGGCCAGCCATTTGACTTCGGCATTGACATAGACAACGGGAATCTGATCCAGGGCAATTACATTGGCACGGATAAGAGCGGTACATCCGCCGTGCCCAACGGAACCGGCATCGTCGTAGGCTCGAACAATACGATAGGTGGCCTGTCTGCTATCCTCGGCGCGGGGGCGGGCAATCTGATCTCTGGGAACATCGGTTTCGGAATCGATAGGGCCGGCAATCAGAACCTCATCGCCGGCAACCTGATCGGCACTACCGCCACCGGCCTGGCTGCTCTCGGCAATGGCGCTGGTGTCCATCTGTGGGGAAATAACAACACCATTGGCGGGACCGCGGCAGGGGCCAGGAACATTATTTCGGGCAACACCAACCCCTTCGGAGCCTCTGGCGTCGACATTGAGAACGTCGGCAGTGGGAACCTGGCTGGCGGCAGTTACAATCTCGTGGAGGGCAATTACATCGGCACGGACATCACCGGGACCACATCCATGGGCCTGTCGCAGTCAGGCATCGGTATCGCGGGTGCGTACAATACCATCGGGGGGACCACCGCCGCGGCCCGAAATGTCATCAGCGGTAATAACGGCAACGGAATACAGATTAACGGCGGATTCTATGGGTCTATTGGCAACGTCATCCAAGGCAACTACATCGGGACCGATCCCAGCGGCACGCAAGGTTTGCCGGACGGAACCGGGGTCATCCTAGGAGCAGGAGTCTCTGATACCACCGTCGGCGGCACTGCTCCTGGCTCCGGCAATTTGATATTTGCTGGCGGTTCTGGTGCGGTCGCCCTGTTTAACTGCTCCGGGAATATCGTCCAAGGGAACCTCATCAACACGGACAAGACCGGAACCGTTCCGCTCGACCCTAGCCGTAGACTCTACGGGGTCAACATTCACGACGCCACTAATAACCTGATAGGGGGTACGATTCCCGGCGCAGGCAACACCATTGGCTTTTGCGCGGGCCCCGGTGTGTACGTAGATTCGGGCTCTGGCAATAGCATCCTCGGCAACTCGATTTACGGCAACGGCGGCATCCTGAACCTTGGGGGCGTCGGCCAGGGAATCGTTCTGCTAAGCACCGGCAACGCCAACGACAACCAGGCGGCCCCGGTCCTAACCAGCGTGTCCACGTCCAGCAACGGGACAACGATCACCGGAACGCTGCAAAGCGTGGCCAGCACCACCTTCCGCGTCGAGTTCTTCGCCAACGCCGCAATGGACCCGAGCGGCGACGGCCAGGGCCAAACCTTCCTCGGCTTCGCCACGTTGACCACCGACGCCAGCGGCAACGCCAGCTTTACGGCCACTTTCAGCACGGTGGTGGGTAGGGGGTACTTCATCTCAGCGACGACGACGAACCTGTCCACCGGAGATACGTCACAATTCTCCAAAGACCTTGTGGCGATAAGTTACCTGGTAACCAACACCAATGACAGCGGCGTCGGTTCGCTGCGGGAAGCGATCTACGACGCCAACACGCTTGCCTACGGCACGGCGGCCAATCCGGACTTTATCGCCTTCGACATCCCAACGACCGACCCCGGTTATCAAAGCGGCACGGGTGCTTTCAGCATCAAACCCCTTTCCGCCCTGCCCACCCTTACCGACACGGCTGTCATCGACGGTTACACCGAACCCGGAGCGAGTCCCAACACGCTGGCCATCGGCGATAACGCGGTTCTCAAGATCGTGTTGGATGGCAGCCAGGCTGGAGCGGTAGACGGATTGGTGATCGCCGGCGGCAACAGCACGGTGCGTGGGTTGGTGATCGACAACTTCGCCGAAGGTGCCGGGCTCATGTCGGAGGGCAGCGGCAACGACCATGTGGTAGGCAACTTCATCGGCACCGACGTAACCGGCCTTTCTGCTGCGCCGAATAATATTGGGATTTTAACGAATTCGGACGGCGACATTATCGGAAGTCCCTCGCCCGGGGACCGGAACATTATCTCTGGGAACAACTCTTCGCTGCCCGATGTCGCTGATGGCGGAGGCCAACCGGCGGGGCTCGGCATTGACGCAAGCGACGGGGACCTGATCCAGGGTAATTACATCGGCACCGATAAGACCGGCACATTGGCTTTGGATAACGGCGGTCCATTCGCTCATGATGGCGGAGCAGGGATTGTAGGAGCCTCAAATAACACCATTGGCGGCTCATCAGCTGGAGCAGGCAATCTGATCTCCGGAAACACCTACAGTGACGGAGTCTGGTTGGGCGGAAACCAGAACGTGGTAGCCGGCAACCTGATCGGCACTACCGCCACCGGCCTGGCTGCTCTCAGCAATGGCGACGGGATTACCATTTGGGGCAACTACAACACCATTGGCGGTACCACGGCAGGGGCCAGGAACATTATTTCGGGCAGCGTCAACCCTACCGGGGCCTATGGCATAGACATTCAGGACGTCGGTATCGATGGTGCCCAACACAACCTTGTGGAGGGCAATTACGTCGGCACCGACATCACCGGGACCATAGGCCTGGGCCTGCAGGTAGGTATCAGTATCTCAGGTGCATACAATACCATCGGCGGGGCCACCCCCGCGGCCCGAAATGTCATCAGCGGTAATAACAGCGGAGGAATAGGGATTAGCGGCAATTCCCTCGGGTCTTTTGGTAACGTCATCGAAGGCAACTACATTGGCACCGACGCCAGTGGCACGACAGTTGTGCGTAACCTCGGCTATGGGGTCGCACTTATATGGGGGACCCATGATAACACCATCGGTGGCACGCTACCCGGCGCGGGTAATGTGATTTCCGGATTCAATGGCATTCTTCTGGAGGGCCTCCCGAGCATTGGCCTGCCCTGCACGAACAACCTAGTCCAAGGCAACCTCATCGGCACGGACAAAACCGGAACCGTCGCGCTCGGCAACGGCGACGGCATCGATATCGAGGAAGCTAATAACAACACCATCGGCGGCACGACCGCGGGCGCCGGCAATACCATCGCGTTTAGCAGCGGCACCGGCGTGGACGTTGATTCCGGTACGGCCAACAGCATCCTCGCCAACTCCATCTTCTCCAACGGCGGCCCGGGGATATTACTGAACAGCGCCAACAACGCCAACGATAACCAGGCCGCTCCGGTGCTGACCACCGTAGTCAGTTCCGCAGGCGGCACCGCCATCACCGGCACGCTCGTCGCGTATCCCAGCACGAGTTTCCGCATCGAGTTCTTCTCGAACCCGACGGGCACCGTCGGCGAGGGTCAGACTTTCCTCGGCTTCGCCCAGGTGACCACCGATTCCCAGGGCAATTTCGCAGCCAACCTGCCGACGGCGCTTCCGCCGGGCACCTTCTTGTCGGCCACGGCCACCGATGCCGCAGGCAGCACCTCTGAGTTTGCGGCGGGCGACACCGTCCAGGGCCTGCTGACGGTGGTGACAAACAACTCCCTAATGCTTGTCGGCAACAACCCGCCGCCGCTGACCGGTTCCGTGAACGGCACGCTGTTCACTGGCTCGATCAACTACACCACGTCCTACGGCGACCAGCTCACCGTCACCCTGAGCACTGCCGCGACCTCCAGCAGCGCCGTGGGCGTCTATCCCATCGTCGCCACCGTCACTGGCGCGGCGACAGCCAACTACTACGTGCAGTCATCCATCGGGAATATGGATGTGGTGACGGGAATCGCCCCAGGATCCATCTATGTCTTGGATCCAACGGCCGGCGGGGCCCTGACCATATCGGGCAATGCGGGCATCAATATTCCCGGCAATATTGTCGTGGATTCCAATTCATCCAGCGCCCTGTTGGCGAGTGGCAATGCCGCGGTGCATGCGGCCGTTATTTCAGTCAAGGGCAACTTCAAGAAGAGCGGCAACGCAACTCTGAGCCCCACGCCGGTGACCGGGATTTCGTCGATCGCCGACCCGCTGGCCTCGCTCTCCCTGCCGAGCCTGGCGGGGCTGACGAGTTATGGTGCGGTCAGCGGTGCCGGCAATTCGAGCGTAACATTGAGCCCAGGCATCTATACGTCGATTCAGATGTCCGGCAACGCCATCGTGACCATGAGCCCGGGCACCTACATCATCAAGGGCGGCGGATTCTCCGTATCCGGCAACGCCCGGGTTAGCGGCAGCGGCGTCTTCATTTTCAACGCGGGCAGCACCTACAATGGCACGACCGACGGAGGCAGTCTCGGCGCGATCACGTTGAGCGGAAATGGAACGATCAGCCTGACCCCACCCACCAGTGGAACCTACAACGGGATCCTGATCTTTCAGGCCCGCGATAACACGAAGGCACTCACCTTGAGCGGCAACGCGATGCAGGGCATTACGGGAACCATCTACGCTGCGACGGCCCAATTCGTCGAAAGCGGCAATGCCCAGGTCGGTAGCACGAATAACTCAATCTCACTCGTCGTCGACACGCTGACGATCAGCGGCAATGCTGTAGCGAACACCCTGGACTCTCCGCCGTCGGGGACCGTCGCCTTTACTCCGGCCCAGATCCGCACTGCCTACGGCATCAATAATCTCACTCTGGACGGCACGGGCCAGACCATCGCCATCGTCGATGCCTACGACGATCCGAGCATCTACGCGGCCGTGGACGCTTTCGACACCCAGTTTGGGCTGACTTCCTCCGGGCCGACGCTGTTCGACCAGTACGGCACGGCTTCGACGTTCTTGACCGTGCTGAATCAGAATGGCCAGGCCACTTCTCTGCCCACGACAGACCCGAGCGGGGCCGGCGCCGACAACTGGGAAGTCGAGGAAGCGCTCGACGTGGAATGGACCCATGCCATCGCCCCGGGGGCCCAAGTCGTCCTCGTGGAAGCCAATAGCCAATCGCTGTCCGACCTGATGTCCAGCGTTGCGACCGCCGCCAGTCAGCCGGGCGTATCGGTCGTGAGCATGAGCTGGGGCTTCACCGAGGGACAAGCCGTTTTCCAGAGCGATGAAGCGATGTACGATAGCTACTTCACGACTCCGGGCGTGACCTTCGTGGCCAGCACTGGCGACTACGGTACGGCCGATCCGGAATACCCCGCCTTTTCACCCAACGTGCTGGCCGTCGGCGGCACGAGCCTCAATCTCAACGCGGACAATTCCTATGCTTCCGAGTCGGGCTGGGGCGGCAATGATAGCACCATTGGTGCGTTCGTTGGCTCCGGCGGCGGCCTCAGTCAGTACGAATCCGAGCCGACCTACCAATTGGGTGTTCAGTCCACGGGAAGCAGGACGACGCCGGACGTGTCATTCGTTGCCGATCCGTCCACGGGTGCGTGGGTTGCCGACCCGTACAATCTGGATCCGAGCAATCCGTTCGAGGTCGTGGGCGGCACGAGCTTGTCGGCCCCCGCCTGGGCGGGTCTGGTCGCGCTAACGAACCAGGGCCGTGCAGTCGCGGGCGATCAGAATCTCAATCAGTCCAGCCCGACCGAGACTCAGCAGGATCTCTACAGCCTTTCCCAGGCCGATTACAACGTCATCAGCAACGGGACCAACGGCGGTTACAACGCGGCCGCGGGTTACAATCTGGTGACCGGCCTCGGCACACCGGTGGCCAATCAGCTAGTACCGGACCTTGTTAACGGCAACTTCCCCGCCACGGGTCAGGTGGCGCCGATCAGTGCGACGCTCAATGCCAATCCAGATTTCAGTGCGTCGAATGCCGATGGAACGACGAATGTAATCAATGTCTTTTGTGCCCTAACGATGTCGAGTCGCCAGCAGCCCGATTCCCAGCAGGCGGCCGACAGAACTGTGGCGACGGCGCCCTTAGCCGTTCCCCCAGCGAACCCCGGTATCCTGGCGGTGGCTCCGGCCGTCGCTGTTCCGGCCCGCGCCGCAGTGCCAACGTCGATCCCGCTTGGACAGGAGCCCAATTTCACGGTCGGCGAGGGCACGGGCACCACCGCTACGGGCAACTCGAGTGCCGATGGCGTTAACGACCTGACGCTGGCCAACTCCGGCCAGGCAACTGACGTGCTCTCGTATAGCGGAACTCTCGGTTTCAATAGCAATACGGCCCGCGTGGACGACTCCGACAACTTCCCGTTCTCCAGTTCGTACTTGCAGGCGGACGGGTCGACGAGTTGCCTGGCCGGCTTTGACTACAACGCTGACGGCCAGGTGAACAACAGTGACAGTTTATCTGTTTGCTACTTGAACGCCTGGAGTGGCTTCACGCCGACGATTTAGTCGGGCTTTCGTCGATGCTATCATCCGTCGTTGAAGATGAAGCGCCACTTGTATTTGATGACCGACAACGGCAATGAGCATACCTGATGTGCCCATCGCCCGCGATTCCTTCATCGCAAGACGCTGCTCGGGTGGTGGACCCGGTGACCCTACCCGAAAAGCCATCCAAAGACGCGGCGCGAAAGCAGAGCCCCCCGGCCCTGGCCCCGGATTTTGAACCGCCCCCCCTGGGTCGAACGCCAGGGGCCCACGGCGCTTGTCCGCCGGCGCGTTCGTAACGTTCGTAACGACGATTTCTCGGGAACAGCCTGATAAAGAACTCGGCACTCAGCCATGATGGAATCGACTATTTTTCGCACCTTGCCAGCGTCGTGCCAACATTGCTCGAACTGTTCGCGGGTCATCGGGATGACGATCTGTTTCTCCCCGCGTTGGGGTTGCGACGGATCGGCCGACCGACTACGATTCAACACCCGGGTTCGCTTCGGAGCATCCATGCTCATTCCTCCTGCTTGGTAACAGAAGAATGCGCAAAATGCCCACCGCAGTGAAGCCCGGTTTTTCACCCTTCCTTAGAGTCAGTGAATTTCCTGACTCTACCGGATTGCGGGTGCGAAAGGAAGGGTGAAAAACCGGGCTTCACTGCGGTGGGCATTTTGCGCATTCTTCTGTTACCAAGCAGGAGGAATGAGCATGGATGCTCCGAAGCGAACCCGGGTGTTGAATCGTAGTCGGTCGGCCGATCCGTCGCAACCCCAACGCGGGGAGAAACAGATCGTCATCCCGATGACCCGCGAACAGTTCGAGCAATGTTGGCACGACGCTGGCAAGGTGCGAAAAATAGTCGATTCCATCATGGCTGAGTGCCCTGAATTGCTTCCGCCTTGCTTGCTCAACGGCTACGCTTTTCATGGCTTCGGTCGGCCATCGAAAAAACTCGACGGCATACAGTTGCGAAAAATCAGGCCCAAAGGCGGCAGCGAAGCGTTTCACCTGAGGCCCTGCTTCGTCATGAGCTACATGACCGCAGCCACCGACGCAATCGAATTTCCGCTGCTGTTGGCGTCCTTCGGAGTCCCCTGCTGGGTGTTGACGCAAGGCTTTGGCCATAGCGACATGTACTGGCAGCGATTGGTGGAACGTTTGGTGTCACTGAGCGCCTCAAAACCAGCCACCGTTGAGCGCCCCAAAACCAGCCAGGGGTTGCGGGGATCCTGAACGCTCTTGGTTGATTTCGTTTGCCTCTTCCAAGTGGTCTGAAGGCCGACCTCGTCGCTGTTTGCTTCGACCACGGGATGCTATCATCTTCAAGGGAATCAGCATCAGTAGAAGTTGCCGGTTCAAGGCTTTTTGTCTTTGCCGGTCGGGCCGTGGGGCGCCCCGTCGGCGGTGGCTGGTTTTGAATCATGGAGCGCCCCCTTGGCGCTGGCTGGTTTTGACTCGCTGGGCACCCCATCCTTCGTGGCGGGTTTGGCGCGGCGTTGGGTCTCCTCGGGTTCCGGCTCGGCGGCGTTGTTCACTGCTGAACGATGATTCAGGCGATAACTTTTGCCCTTCAGCTCGAGCAGGTCCGCGTGATGCAGGAAGCGGTCCAAGATCGCCGTGGCGCTGGGCACGTCGCCGAGAAGTTTGCCCCAATCTTCCAGGGGGCGATTGCTGGTCATGATGGTCGAGCGTGTTTCGTAACGTCGCAGGACGATCTCGAACAGACATTCACCCGAGCGTTTCGGCAGTTGCTTCATGCCCATGTCGTCCACGATGAGCAAGTCGGGCTTGAGATACTTCGCCAACATCTTGTCGCCGTCTCCCAAAAGTTCGTCGTGGAGGAAGTCGCGGACCAGGTCGAAGACGGAGCGGTACAAGACCAGGAAGCCCGCCTTGATGGCGTGGTAACCGAGCGCCTGCGCCAAAAAGCTTTTTCCCACGCCGGGCGGCCCCAGGAGCAAAACGTCGCGATGCTGTCGAATGAAGTTGCAGGTCGCCAGCTCGAAGATCGGCTTTTTGGGGATGTTGGGATTGAAGCTCCAATCGAACTGATCGAGCGCCTTGACCTCGCGGAATTGGGCGGCCTTGACGCGCCGTTGTAACTGGCGATCGGAGCGGACGGCGAGTTCGTCCTGGAGGATCAACTCCAGGAATTCGCGATGATCGAGATGATTGGCGGCGGCCTCGTGCAGACGCACCTCCAAGGTGGACAACAGGCCGGACAGGCGAAGCTGCTTGAGCAGGTTGTGCAAAGCATCGGTCATAAGAGGATCTCCTGATAAGAGTAATCGTGTAGTAAGGTTCGGACAGCGCACCGACGGTGATTCAGCGTCCAACGGGTTATGCCCCCGCGAACAGGGAAGATGGCTAGCGGGGGTCCGGGGGCGGCAATGAGCCCCCGGTCGAGGCACGACGCCTCGAAACGCCTGCATGGATGCGAAGCGCCGGTGATCCTCGTCCTCCATGCTTTTGCTGGCACGCTTCATGACGATGAACCTCCCTTGTGCAAGGCATCGCGCACGAATTGGCCGTAGTCGCTCATGGGACGGATGAGCGGATGTTCGTCCATGAACTCGAAGAGCGGCTGGGTCACGTCTTGGCGTTTCAGCAAGGCGCGCACGGTGCGCAAACGATATTCGCCGTGGGCATGGGCCGCGGAGCACGCTTTTTCCAAGGCCTCACGCGGGTGCTTGCGGGCCAGGTGCAACAACCCTTGCAAGACACGCACGCCGGCGACGCCTCGGTTTTGCAACATCGCCTCGGCCCAACGCGCGCAGCCAACGCCCAGACGCCGCACCTTGACAAGCAAATATTCGGCTCCATGTTCGACCGCGTTGATCTTCTCGGTGACGATGTGTTGGTCGTGCGTGCTGAACTTCCCCGGCAACTGCTGCGCGTGCAACGCGATCGGCGCCAGACGTTCGTTGAAGACCCGCACCACGCGGCCGTCCCATCGCGCCCACACGCTTTGGCCGACGTACTCCGGCGGTACCGAGTAATATGCCTTCTCGACTTCGACATGGCCGTCCCGATGCACGCGCCGCCGCGCCTCGCGAAAGCTCGCCAACCGCCCGCTCGGCAACGGCAACAACGCTGCCTTCTCGGCCTCCAGGAAATGCTGGCCTGGCGCCCGCCGCGTCGTGCCATGCACCCGCGAATGGCTGAGCACGATGCGAAAAACGTGCGGCCGACGCCGCTTGCCGTCGCTGCCAACCAGGAACGCGCCCTGGCCGAAATCCACTTGCACTTCCTCACCTGGCCCGCACTCCATCCGCCGAAATGGCACCGGCGTCTTCGCGCCCAGTCGGGCCACGAAACGCCGCACGCTGTGATACTCATGCCTGAAGCCGTGCTCGCTCACCAGATCCTGCCAGATCCGACGGGCGCTCAACCCTTGGTCCAGCTTGGCCAAGACCTGTTCGTGGAACGGCGCACACTGGCTCGCTGGGCTTGGTGTCGATGGGATCGGCGCAGGCGTTGTACACGATGTGCAATCGTTCAGATCCGCTGGCGTGCCGGGCGGCCCAGGATCGTTGAGCGCCCCCTCCGAAGTGGCTGGTTTTGAATCATGGAGCGCCCCTTCCGCAGTGGCTGGGTTTGGTGCCTCAGCCAACCGCAGATACCGGGATACCGTCTCCCGATCGATCTCCAGTTCCAGTGCGATCCGCCGCTGCGACCAGTTCTGTTGGTGCAGCCGTTGAATGGTGTCGATCAGAGCCATTTTGAGCTGATTGGCCACGCAAAGCCTCCTTCCAAAAAAACCTTTGGAAGGCAGCTTACGCCGCCATCATTCCTTCTCAGAAATGGCTGGTTTTCAGGCGCCCCGAGGTGGCTGGTTTCCCGGCAGCGTCGTTGCAAAGTCCGCAACTGACCGTCCGCGAATCGGCCAGGGAAGCGTCGTTGCAAGTCGGCGAAAAGCGTCTTGGCTTCCAGGCCGGGATGGAGCTGGAGCTGCGCCTGGAGCTCAGGCCAGACCTCAGCAAAGGGATCGGGGCGTGTCAGCCAATCTCGGTCCATGATTTTGACCTCGCTGGGCAGCTTGCCGAGCCGGCGATACTTGCGTGCCGTCTTAGGGTCCATGCCGGACTTGACCGCCGCCAGTTCCTTCGCGGCTCCGTGGTGATCGAGACGACGGAGCATCCGCAGTTGCGCATCGGTGATCATCAAACACTCCTTGTTGTGAGGGTGTTCGATGATGACGTCTGGTTCGCAAATCGGGAATTCTAATAGTTGTCGTTGAAGAGCGCCGGGGTCAGATCTGATCGGGAATTCTAATTGTCGTCGGGCGGGCATTATAGTTGTCGTTCATCAATCTTCTTTGGGCCGACATGCCGAGTCCCGTTTTTCTGATGAGCGAAGTCATTTCAATGGCGGGGTGTTTTATTGCGAGATCACATTCTTGCCGGGATCGAGAGGAAGATGCCAGCGAGCCGGGAAGAAAAACGGCGAACGGCGGGACGTCATTGACGCCGGAAGCAGTTTCGGCGACAATTCATCCATGAAAATCCTCTTCCCTCATGGCTGGCAGTCTGTTCCTGGCGGCGTGAAGCCCACCTTTCTGGCGCAGCACGGGCATGAGGCCATCAACCCGAAGCTGCCCGACGATGGCTCTGCCGAGGCTGTTCGCATTGCCCAGACCGAATACGACAAGCACTAGCCCGATGTTGTCATTGGCTCCTCGCGAGGCGGTGCAGTCGCCATGAACGTCAAATGCGGCGGCACGCCTTTGGTGCTGCGTTGCCCGGCCTGGAAGAAGTTCGGAGCCGCTAAATCGGTGAAGTTGGGCACGATCATCTTGCACAGCAGGGCCGACGACGTGATCCCGTTTGCCGACAGCGAAGAACTGCTCCGAAACAGCGATCTTCTTTCTGTTTGCCTGGTCGCCGTGGGCAACGATCATCGACTTGCCGATCCCGAATCCCTGAACGTGATGCTCGAAGCGTGCTTGGCGGGGGGCCCCGAGCAAGGCGCATGTGAGGAAGACAACGTATGGGAGCGAATAAGAACATTTTTGCGCCGTGGGTAGTGGCAGAGATGGCAGGCGAGTTTGGTTGTTCAGCCGCAGAGGAAGCTCCATCCAAGACGATGCGTGGTCCGTGCCGTAATCCGGTTTCAGGATCCATCTGCGTTGACGATCTCCTCGAACACGTCTGTTGGAAAGCCGTAGGGGGAGCCGGGACGCCCAAGCGCCGACATCGGTGTTTCCTTGAGCCGAGCGCCGATTTCCTCCATCCCAACGTCGCCAAGCGCCAGCCAGTAGCTCGCATGTTTTATCATGTCGTTGAGCGACCCGGTGACCGAGCGATTCAATGCCTTGGCGTAGAAGATTGGCGAGCAGGCCGGGGCGACGACTTGCTCGTAGACGCTCGCATGACCATCCGCTTCCAAAATCCCCCGAATACTGCCCAACCCAAGCTCGACAAAATCGGTCCCGCTCGTGACGCCCTTGGCGACCAACACGGTGGAGCGCAGCGCCTTCGTGTTGGCCAGCAGGATGTACTGCGTGCGCCCCACAGCGAACAACTGCGCCGACCAGTCCGCCAATGGGTTTTCGTCGAGAGGCATTGCGCCCAGCTTCCCGACCTTGATCTTGTCATTCAGTTTTTGCGAAAGGCGGAAGATCATCGTGCCCTCTCATTCACCATCCGCAGTTGTCGGCCCTCGTCCAGGCGCTTCGTCCTTCGATTGGAATCCTTCGCACTGAACGACCGGCTGCGGCGGATACTTCGGGTAGTCAGCGTTCGTCACGGACAACTCGCAGAGCAAGAACCGTGACCTCGCCGTGCGGATTTCTCGCAGGTTCCGGCACGACTCGCACAGGCTCTGGATCATGGCGTTTGCTCTCCTCCCCGATTCGGAGAAAAAAAATCCCCCTCAATTCCCCTTCAAATAAAAACAAAATCACGCAAAAATAGGTAGATTTACGGGGACTCAAAAGGAGTTGCTTGTTCACTGCAAGTAGAGGCAGTTTCTCGTGTTTTACGCAAGATGCCGTTCCAACGGGCAATGTGACTGTCGATCCGGTGGTTGCGGGTTCGAGTCCCGTCGTCCTCGCTTGATCGAATTCGCTGCACAGATTGACTTGTCAGACAGATCTGGCGCGGCGTGCGCAACCCATGAATTCATGCATCGGCAGCATCCGTGCGGATCCCCATCCTCGCTTGGTGCCCTTCAAGATCGCGAAGAAGTTGCTCGGTCATGAATTCGACCAGCGATTTCCAGTTTCCCTGGTCGCGGTAATGTCGGCGCTGTTGATCGGCGCCCGTCTCGAATTTGCTCAGCGGTTGCAAGCCTGCCAGGTATTTCTCGTCCCCGAGTTCGCGCGCGATTGGCATGATGCGCTCGAGCAGATCGCCAAGGTCGTTGGCCAGCGGCCGGCGCTTGCCGCTGGGAGTGCGAATATAGATCGCTTGCAGTCCATAGCGTGTCGCGAGCCATTTGTTCTCCACGGCGATCCAGTGTCGTTTGATGTTGCCCCGGCGCAAGCGAGGATGTTCTTGCAAAAGGCGTAGACCGGCAACTGCCAGACAACGAACCAATGCGACGATCCGCAGCGTTTCCGTGAGCGTCATTGGTATGTCGCAAATGCGGAATTCGATGGTGCCGAAGTCAGGCCGTGGCCGGATGTCCCAATAAATGTCCTTGAACGACGAGATCGTTTGGCAATCCTTCATCACCTTGCAGTAATTGCGGAATTCCTTCCAGTCGCCGAAGTAAAGCGGCAATCCGGCATGGGGCAGCAGCCGATACAGGGCGATGCGGCTTGACATCAAGCCCGTGTCCACTCCTTGCCAAAACGGTGAACTTGCGGACACGGCAATGAGATGGGGCACATACTGCATCAGTAGATTGATCGCGCCGATCGCCATGTCGCCTGACGGCATGCCGACATGGACGTGAAGCCCGAACATCACCCGCTGGTTGGTTAGCCACGCTAGGCGATCGCGAATTCGCTCATAGCGCTCGTCGGGATACACGGTGCTGGCGGAAGTGCGGTGGAAGGGATGAGTGCTCCCCATGGCCAATTCGAATCCGAGAGAACTCGCAATATTGCGAACTTTTCGTGTCCGCGCAAAAAGCTGAGCCCCGACCTCGTCCACGCTATTGCAGACGCCCGTTTTCACCTCGATCATGGATTGCATCAATTCAGCCGCGACGCCGTCGATCTTTTCCTCCTCGCATGCCTGGAGAATGCGCACTGCGCCGGCGCAAGATCGCTCGTATCGCGATCGAGAATTTGCAACTCGATTTCGACGCCGATCGACGTGGAAGCCGAAGGGTGAAACGTAGTCTCATCGGACTTGGAGGCTGGGATCGTCGCAACCCCATTGGTGTGAGCTGGCTTTTGCAGAATATCCATGATAGCGCTCCTTGGTCGGCGCCACGAGGCCTCCTAATGCCGGCGGACGCGGTTTGCAAAAATCGACAGGATCATCAACAGGATGACGTGAACCAAAACGTACGCGAGAATGGCGCCAGGAAAACAACGATCCCGCATTTAGGTGCTGGTGTCGCCCAATCACCAACGGCCTTCATGCGGGACCTATTTAATCATAACCGGCGAATGCGCTTGAACAATCAGGCCTTTCCTGATTGCGTTGTCCGTCTTTCTTGACAACGCTACCGTGGCCTTGAGACCTTCTCCGAGCGGCTCTATAATGTCTTACATCACCACAATCGCGGAGATGGCGGCAGCCCCAAAAGCAAGTTTCACCTGCCCCTTTTCGCAACGGCCAATGCCTGCAATCGAAGGATCATTTCCCGGCGGCAGCGGATGCCGACTTCCATCCTTTATTGGGAGGCTGCACCATGCAACGGCGCATTCTTGTTGCAGATAGCGACTCCACCTGTCAGACCTTGAAGAAGCTGGCGGAGGAGGATCCCGCTATTCAGGTAGACGACATCACGGACGGCGCCGAGGCTCTGCTGGCGCTCGGAGAACAGAATTACAGTGTTTTCCTGATGGACTTGATGATGCCCGGCATGGACGGTCCGCACGTGATGGAGGAAATTCACAAGAAAAACCTGCCCGTCACGGTGATTGTCCTGACCGGGCCCAAGAGCATCGATCAGGCAGTCCAGGCGATGCGGCTTGGCGCCTACGACATTCTCTCCAAGCCCGTGGATGGGCATCATCTGCGCCTGGTCGTGCAGCGCGTGCTGCGTGAGCGCCGACTGCAAGACGAAGTGGCGGCGCTGCGCGAACAGCTGCAGGATCGCTACTCGTTCCGCAACATCATCAGCAAGAGCCCATGCATGCACGCGGTTTTTGAGTTGATCGCCAATGTCGCTCCAACGAATACGACCGTGCTCATTGAGGGCGAGACTGGCACGGGCAAGGAGCAGGTTGCCATTGCAATCCACCAGGCTTCGCAGCTGCGCACCGGACCGATGATCGCCGTCAATTGTGCCGCCCTCCCCGAAACCCTGTTGGAAAGCGAACTATTCGGCCACGAAAAGGGGGCTTTCACCAGTGCGATCGGCAAGCGTGTCGGCCGCTTCGAGATGGCCCATGGCGGCACGCTCTTTCTCGACGAAGTGGGCGACATCCCGCCCACCATGCAAGCGAAGCTGCTGCGCGTGCTGCAAGAACGCTGCTTCGAGCGCGTCGGTGGGACCGAGAGCATTGAAGTGGATGTCCGAGTTATCGGCGCCACCAATCGCTCGCTGCAAAAGCTGGTGCAAGAAGGGAAATTCCGCGAGGATCTTTACTATCGACTCAACGTCGTCAAAATCGAGCTGCCGCCCTTGCGCGAACGCCGCGAGGACATCCCGCTCCTGGCTGCGCATTTCGCCGACAAGTACGCACGCCCCGGCGAATCGCCTAAACGGATACCGCCCAAGGCCTTGGAGATCCTGCTCAAATATGCCTGGCCGGGCAACATCCGAGAACTGGAGAATGCCATCGAACGCGCTTGTGTCACATGCTCGAATGGCACGCTTCAGGCGCAGAGCTTTCTGGCAAACCTCATGCTCCCGAGCACGCCAAAACCGCCTCGCTCCATTGATCTGCAAAAACCGCTGCCCGACCTGCTGCGGATGATTCAGGCGGACGTGGAGCAGGAGTACATTCGCAAGGCCCTGGAGCAAACGCGCGGCAACGTGACCGAATGCGCCAGCTTTGCGGCATCTCGCGCCGGAGCTTGTCAGCGAAATTGGGCGCTTATCAAATCAACAAGACGAGTTTCAAGGAGTTCAGCGGCACAGGTCCCGCTCATGGCAGTGGTCTGCATGTATGAGCAGAGCCGTCAAGCGTGCACGGGCTCGCTGGTGCGCAATTCGTCAACCCATAGCAGAAATCGCTGCACGGTGGCAGGATCAGGCAGAAGGAATCGGGCCGCGGTTTGCGCATTGTCGCCCACGCGGATCGTTATCGCGCCATCACCCAGCGCGAAACGCGTCCTCATCCGTGGTGTCGTCGCCAATGTAGATCACCAGAGTGTCCGGGTCGCCGATGTGCGCTTTGATCCAGGCAATCGCCGAGCCTTTGTGCCAGCGCAGGTGCGGGCGGATTTCATAAACTTTGTCGCCAAGCGTGACATGAAAGCGATCCTGATGCGGCGCCACGATTTCCTGAACCGTCTGCCAAACTTTTTCGCCTTCAACGGGAGCGACGCGGCGGTGGTGGATGCTGAGCGTTAGTCCTTTGTCCTCGACAACTGCTCCTTCGATGTGGCGCAACCTGCTTTCGATTTCTTGTGCCAGCACGTGCAACGCTGGAACTGCGGCCTGCGCGTCGGGCTCAATGAAGCTGATGCCGGGCCCGCTGATCTCCATGCCGTGGTTGCCCGCGTAGATTACGCCGGGGATTGCCACGAGGTTCCGCAGGTCTCCTTCGGCGCGGCCGCTAATCACTGCCACCGACACATTTTGTCGTTGCGCCAGGGCCCGCACGACTTCACGCATGGAAATCGGCATCAAGGCGTCGGCTGGTTCATCAACGATCGCGGTGAGCGTGCCATCATAATCCAGTCCGATCAGGACGTGCGCGGAGTTTCGGATACGTTCGCCGAGATCCGGCATGCCGGGAAAAAATAGATTGCTCATGATTTGAGCCTCGCTTCCGGCGATTTGCTGCCGCTTGCGTCCGGAGCGCTGAGGAAACCACGGCCAGGTCCGGCGTTGAGCGGATTGCCTCGGTATCGGGGAATTCGAATTTTAGCAGCGTGGACAGGAATTTGCCGGCCCAGCGATAGATGTTGTTCTCCGCGATGACTCCGCGCAAGCGCTGCATCTTTTTGTGGCGCTCGTCTTCGGGCATCTCTAGCGCGTTTTTCAAGGCGGCGGCCATTTCGTCAATGGAAAACGGATTGACGAGCACGGCGTCGGTCAATTCGCGAGCCGCCCCCGTGAATCGGCTCAAGATCAGGACGCCGTCATTATCGAAACGGCTGGCGACGAATTCCTTGGCCACCAGATTCATGCCGTCATCGAGCGAGTTGACGATGCAAAAGCGCGCCAGGCGATGAAGCGCCATCATCTGCACTGGAGAACACTGCTGCTTGAGATAAACGATGGGCCTCCACGAATCCGTGCTCCAGCGCCAGTTGATCTCTTCGACGAGGGTATCGATTTCGTCATCGAGCAGCTGATATGCTTTCACGTGCGTTCGGCTCGGCACGCCGATTTGCACGAAGACGAGATGTTCGCGCCAGTTCGGATGCAGTTCCAGAAGGCGATCGAGCGCCCGCAATCGTTCCGGGATTCCTTTGGTGTAGTCAATGCGATCAATGCCGATGCCAAGCGCCTCGCCGGTCAGTCCGAGCTGGAGCGTCCAACGCTCGATTTCTTTTTCCACTTCTTCGCTGCGCGCGATGCGTTCGTGGTCCTCGAAGTCGATGCTGATGGGAAAGGGCCGCACGACGGTCACTTTGCCGCCGCGAGTGACTTCGTAGCGTTCGTAATCGACTTTGGCTTCTAGAGTGCGATCGATGCAATCGAGGAAGTTCTTGCAGTGGTAGCGAAGGTGGAACCCGAGCAAATCGTTGCCCAAAAGGCCGTCGAGCAACTCTTCTTTCCAGGGGAAGGTCTGAAACGCTTCTGGGTTGGGCCAGGGGATGTGCCAAAAGTGCGCCACGATCACATTGCCGCGATTGCGTTCCTTGAGCATGCGCGGCAGCAGTCCGAAGTGGTAATCCTGGATGAAGACAAACGCGGGTGCATCGTCGGCTTCGTCGATGACCGCCTCGGCAAAAACCTCGTTGACGTTCCGATAGATCGGCCAGTGCTTCGGGTTAAACATCGGCCGCGTGTATACCATATGACAGAGTGGCCAAAGGCCTTCATTGGCCGCGCCATTGTAATAGCCTTCCTGTTGCTCCTTGGTAAGCCAAACTCGGTGCAGCGTATACTGTGGATTGCCGGGCGGAACTGCGAGGCGCCCGGCAGCGTCGGCGGTGCGCCGGTCCGCGTTCCCGCTCCCATGCGCAATCCAAACCCCACCGCACGCGCGACATGATCGGCTCCAACGCCGACACCATGCCGCTGGCGGGCGGAACGCACTCGATTTTTCCGCCGACAAAACGATGGAGGTAAGGCTCGCGATTGGCGACCAGGATGAGCCGATGGTCCCCGAGCTTGGCGTGAATCAAATCTTGCAATGCATCTTTCGACCACATAATGGAACCTTCAATTCGGTGCTCGCGGCCCGGCATCGCGGCAACATGGGCCGGACGCACGTAGCCGCAAGCACGGTTTTGCCGCGATCATCGTTTGGTCAAGCTAACCGCAGCGGCCATGAGTTGGTCGCCGCGCGATTCATAGGTAACCCGCACCTGGTCGCCCTCGCGCAGGTCGGCCAGTCGCCCTTCTTTGCCGTTGATCCACACGGTGGCATTTTTTTCCAGATGATATGTCGTGTCCTTGACGACGCCTTTGAGGACCAATTGACTGTTCTCGGAATTTACGTTGCGGACCGTGCCGGTGGTTTCTGATGCTTTTCGCAAAGCGCGTACTTCGCTGGCGATCATTTGGTTGCCGGATTTTTTGTACTCGATGACGGCCTGGTCCCCGTCGCGGAGGTCGCCGAGTTTGGCTTTGCCGCCGTCCAAGCATACGCGCGCATCCTTGCTGAGATCGTAAATGGTGTTGCTCACAACCCCTTTGATGACGACCTGGGCACTGGCGGCATTCACTGACGCGATCGTGCCCTTGGCCTCTTCTGCCGAAGCAAAGGTGGCCAAGCCAATCGATAACAACATGGCGATTCCCAGGCGAATGTTCGGCAAACGGATCATGACGCATCCTCCAAAAAGATCGCTTCATCTAACCCCGATTTCCCACCGTGGGAGACCGGCAATGGGCCGTCGTCGAAGCCATGGCAAAATCCGTCGGGCGCGGCTTCTCCTTGCCGCACCCGACGACTCACTCGGTGCGGGTTTACCGTCGCGCCGCCCGCACGTCAGTCGCGAGCAAAAGCGGCGCGTGGCGCTCGAAAGTAACGGTGGCCGCGTCGCCGACTCTTAAGTCGGCGAGCTTGCTTTCGCGGTCGTTGATAAGAACCGTGCCGCCTTGGGCCAACTCGAATGTCCACGTGTTGACGCCGTCTGCCATGGCGAATTCGTTCTTTTCAGGCTGCACCATCGTGATGGTGCCTCTCGCATCCGAGGAAATCTCATCGACGCCTTCGACGCCAGCAGCATGCGGGAAGATCATGTGCGTGTGCACCGTGAAGCTGCCGACCTGTCGCCCGTCAGCGCTGTGGTGCGAAAAGGTGATGAGCCCGACCGCGAAGGACATCACGACGGCGACCACAATTGCGACGAGGCACAACAGCAAGAATGTACGCATGGCCGCACTCCACTTTGAGGCAGATATGTCATTCAGTGGGCTTAGGCTGCGAAACCTACCGCAAGCTGCGTGCCAATCACAAGAAGGCGGGTTTTATTGAATGTTAGCGCGGATGATGAGTAGTCGGTTTCCTCCCATTGCGCATTGGAGATCGCATTCGACGTTGCATAACGAAGCGGCGTGGCGATTAGAGCGCCTGGCATCTCATTTGCGTCGCCATTGGCAAACGGGCATGCGTCTGAGGGCAACGCCAATGAGAAATCGCAGGCTACTTGAGCGCTCGCTCGCTGCTGGCGACGATCCGCTTTGGTATAAGGACGCGATCCTTTACGAGTTGCACGTGCGCGCATTCCGTGACACCAATGGCGACGGCATCGGCGATTTTCGCGGTCTGATGGAGAAAATGGATTACTTGCAGGATCTCGGCGTCACGGCACTCTGGCTGCTCCCATTTTACCCGTCCCCATTGCGCGACGACGGCTATGACATCGCCGATTATACCGATGTCAACCCGATATATGGTACGCTGGCCGATTTCAAAGCCCTGTTGCGCGAAGCCCATCGCCGGGGTTTGCGCGTTGTCACTGAACTGGTCGTCAATCACACCTCGGACCAACATCCCTGGTTCGAACGAGCGCGGCGTGCGGCTCCGGGCAGCTCCTGGCGGAACTATTATGTCTGGAATGCTACGCCTGACAAATTCGCGGATGTGCGCATCATCTTCAAGGATTTCGAGCATTCCAACTGGTCCTGGGACGCGACCGCCAAGGCGTTTTACTGGCATCGTTTCTATGCCCATCAGCCCGATCTCAATTTCGACAACCCGGCGGTCCATCGCGCCATGTTCGACGTGCTTGATTTTTGGCTCAATCTCGGTATCGACGGCATGCGCCTCGATGCGGTCCCTTACCTTTATGAGCGCGAAGGCACGTCGTGCGAGAATTTGCCGGAAACCCATGCGTTCCTCAAGACGCTGCGCAAGCATGTTGACGAGGAATTCCCCAACCGCATGCTGCTGGCGGAAGCAAACCAATGGCCGGAGGACGCCGTGGCCTATTTGGGGGCCGGCGATGAATGCCACATGGCGTTCCATTTCCCGCTCATGCCTCGCCTGTTCATGGCCATCCGCATGGAGGACCGCTTTCCCGTCATCGACATCTTGCGGCAAACCCCGGCCATTCCGCAAACGAGCCAGTGGGCCCTGTTTCTGCGCAATCACGATGAACTCACGCTGGAGATGGTGACGGCCGAGGACCGCGATTACATGTATCGAACCTACGCCCAGGATGCTCATGCCCGCATCAACCTGGGAATTCGCCGACGCCTGGCCCCGCTTTTGGAAAACCACCGGGGCAAAATCGAGTTGATGAACGGCTTGCTCTTTTCCCTGCCCGGCACCCCGGTCCTTTACTACGGGGACGAGATCGGCATGGGGGACAATATCTTCCTGGGCGATCGCAACGGCGTGCGCACGCCGATGCAATGGTCCCCGGAACGCAACGCCGGCTTTTCGCAAGCCAATCCCCAGCAGCTCTATCTGCCCGTCGTCATTGACCCAGAATATCATTATCAAACGGTCAACGTCGAGGCGCAGCAGAGCAATCCTCATTCGCTCCTCTGGTGGATGAAGCATCTCATCGCACTGCGCAAGCGCCATCGAGCCTTTGGGCGTGGCAGCCTCGAATTTCTTTTTCCCGAAAACCACAAGGTGCTCGTGTTCGTTCGCCGCCATGAGGCTGAACACATTCTGGTGGTCGCCAATCTCTCACGCTTCGTGCAGTGCGTGGAGGTTGATCTGTCGGCTTTCAAGGGGACGGTGCCCGTGGAGATGTTCGGGCGCTCGGCGTTGCCGGCGGTGGGCGATCGGCCTTACCAACTGACGCTTGGCCCCTACGCCTTTTACTGGCTGTTGCTGGAACCCATGACCGCGAGTCGGCCTTCCGTCTTGACGGAGTCTCGCCTGCCGGCGCTAGCGGTCGCAGGGGTTTGGCAGAACCTTTTCGACGATCCTGCCGTCGATGGGCTGGAACGTATTCTGACAGACTATTTGCAAACCCAGCACTGGTTCCGCGGCAAAGGGGGCGAACCCACTTCCGCGCGCATCGTCGAGAAGATCCCCTTCGATCACGGCAATGCCTGGATTCTGCTGGTGCAGGTGGATTACTCGGTGGGGGAAGCCAAGCGCTTCGTGATGCCGGTGGCCTGCCGAGAAACCACGAATCAGGTGTCGGCGGGCGAAGCCATGCCGCCGGAGGCATTGCAAATTGCAGAGCTGAGCATATCGGTGGCGGCTGAGACCGAGCCGCGCAAGGGTATTCTGTTTGACGCTCTTGCGGACAAGCGGTTTGCCCAGGAAATGCTGGCGTCATTCGCGCGTCATCGGCGGTTTCGTGGGGTGGGAGGTCAGCTGCGGCGCGCACGATGACCGCGTGCCGCCGCTTGCGCGATCTGCCGCCCCTGCCGCTGGAACCCAGCTTGCTCAAGGGGGAGCAGAACAATACGTCGATCGCGTTTGGCGACCGCTACGTTTTCAAGCTCCTGCGCTGGATCGAAGACGATTTGAATCCGGAAGTGGAGGTCACTCAAGCCCTGGCGGAAAGAACCACCTTCAGGGCACTGGCGCCCCTGGCCGGCACGCTGACCTACCACGCCGGCGGCGGCGCGGCATCCACCTGGGGATTACTGTCCAAATTCATCCCCAACGAGGGAGACGCTTGGAACTACACGCTGGAAGCCGTGCGCCGTTTCTTCGAGCACGTCCTGACCCGGCGCGAGCAGCATCCAGAGCCGGCGATTCCAAGCCCGCCGTTCCTGGATACGGTCCAAAATGATCTTGTCCCGATGGCGGGCGAATGGATCGGTTCCTTCCTGGAGGCAGCTCGGCTGATGGGCCGCCGGACGGCGGAAATGCATCTTGCTTTCGCCTCCATCACGGACGATCCCGCGTTTGCCGCGGAGCCGTTTACGCTTGACTATCAGCGGTCCACGTTTCAAACGGCGCGCAACTGGACGTACCGAGTTGGCCAGCTGCTGCGCCGCTGCCTGCCGGCCCTGCCGGAGAACGCAAGGCAAGAGGCCCAGGTGGTGCTGGGGCGCGAGGCCGACATCATTCAATACCTGCGAGCGATCATGAGCCGCCGCATTGCCGCCCAGCGCATCCGATGTCATGGCGATTATCGGCTTGGCAGCTTGCTCTTCACGGGCAAGGACTTCATCGTTATCGACTTCGAGGGGGAAGGGTTGCAATCTCTCAGCAATCGCCGCCACAAGCGTCCGCCGCTTTCCGATGTGGCTGCCTGGCTGCATTCGCTGTACTTTGCCGTGCAGACGGTCCTGCACGATGAGCATTTGCGCACTGAGGACAGGCCGATCGTCGAGCCCTGGGCCCGCTTTTGGTGGTGGTGGGTCAGCGTCGCCTTCATGAAAGCGTATCTTGACGTCGCGGGGAGGGCGCCCTTTCTGCCAGGGGACCGCGAGGAAATGCAAATTGTCCTTGATTATTGCTTTCTGGGCCGCGCCATCTATGAATTGCGTTACCATTTGCTCAATCATCCAGGGCGCAGCCAAATCCCACTCAAGGCCATCCTTCACTTGCTCCATGAGCGTGATCGTCGGCAGCCTGCGCCAGCAGGCGCAGAGCGCCGGTGTGCGCGACAGCGCCACCTTGTCCGTTGCCGCGCCGGATCATGCGGCGAATTGAAACGGGCCAGGCATACGGGATCCCACTACGCCTTTTTGCTTGTGGGCTGCACAACGTCGTAATCACAAATCGCGGCCCAACTGAAGGCAACGCCCGATTGGATTTCCAAGACGCTGGTTTACAATCCTTTGGAGGAAATGGATGGGCCATGCGTAATGTTCCCAGCCAGCAACGGGGCAGGCAGCAAACTGATCCCGCGACCCGGCATCATCAAGGAGTGAAAACATGTTAGTTCTGACGCGCCGCAAACTCGAACAACTCGTCATCACGGTCGGTGATCAAACCATCCTCGTCCGCGTCCTTGATGTGGGACGCGATCGCGTTCGGCTGGGAGTTGTTGCCCCGAAAGAAATCGCGGTCCACCGCGAAGAGGTCGCTCGGCGCATTGCCGACGAGGAACGCGACAGCAGCACTGCCGATTTGGTCGCCGCACCTGGGCTCGGCAAATGCATGCCTTCATATCAGAAGGCGGCGGCCTTTTGATCGTTAGCCGCATCTTTCGATCCGGAGCAAACCATGAAACTGCGAAGCTATCTTCTTTTTGAAGCCGGCCCCGCCGTCATCGTCGAGACCGATCTTTCCCCTGCCGAACGCGCGGAGTGGAAAGCAATTACGGATGATTACGGTGCCCAGGCCGCACCGGATGAACATGAGGACGCCGGCGGCCAACCGAATACCGCAGCTGCGGTGAGGTCGTCTCCCAGCCTGCCGCATGAGGTTCCTACTGACTCGCGAGCTGTAGTGAAAATCCCGACAATTGGCAGAATACTTGCACCGATTGCATTTCCCGCCTGATGGGCTAATCTCTACAAAGTGCGTCACTCTCATACCCTTCAAGACGTGGGTGGCGTGACTTTCTTTTATTCACATACGCTATCCACGCGGCTTTTTCCATTCCAGGCGAGGACGCTCCATGTCGGCGCAGACCGCATTCACAGAACATTCGGCCACAGGCAACGGATTCGATACCAACAACGGCCAAAACGCGCAGTTGCTGGCGGCCCTCCATTCCCTCCGCGACGGCGATTTCTCAGTGCGCCTGCCGTCAGATTGGAGCGGCCTGCAGGGCAAGATTGCCGACGCCTTCAACGACATCGCGTCCGCCAACGATCGCATGGCCCGCGAACTGGAACGCGTTGGCCGAGTCGTAGGCAAGGAGGGCAAAATTCGCCAGCGCGCCCGCTTCAGCAATGCCGCCGGCGCCTGGCGCACCACGGAAGAATCCATCAATAACCTCCTCAACGACCTGGTTTGGCCCACCACCGAGGTAACGCGCACCATCGGTGCCGTCGCCAAGGGCGACCTGACGCAAACGATGGCCCTCGAGGTGGACGGCCAACCATTGCAAGGCGAGTTCCTCCGCTCCGCCAAGCTCGTCAACACCATGATTGGCCAGCTCGCCGTCTTCACCTCCGAGGTGACGCGCGTCGCGCGTGAAGTCGGCTCGGAAGGCAAGCTCGGCGGCCAGGCCCAGGTCAAAGGCGTCTCCGGCGCCTGGAAGGACCTCACCGATAGCGTCAACTCGATGGCCAACAACCTCACCGATCAGGTGCGCAATATCTCCGAAGTCACCATTGCCGTCGCCTCGGGTGATCTGTCCCGTAAGATCACCGTGGACGTACGCGGCGAAATCTTGCAGCTCAAAGAAGCCATCAACACGATGGTCGATCAACTTCGCTCCTTCGCCTCCGAAGTCACACGCGTCGCGCGCGAAGTCGGCACCGAAGGCAAGCTTGGCGGCCAGGCGGTCGTCCCCGGCGTCGCCGGCACCTGGAAAGATCTCACCGACAACGTCAACGCCATGGCCTCCAACCTGACCACGCAAGTCCGCAACATTGCCGAGGTGACGACCGCCGTCGCCCGCGGCGATTTGTCGCGCAAGATCACCGTCGATGTCAAGGGCGAAATCCTCGAATTGAAAAACACCATCAACACGATGGTGGATCAGCTCAACGCCTTCGCTGCCGAGGTGACGCGCGTGGCCCGCGAGGTCGGCACCGAGGGCAAGCTCGGCGGCCAGGCCGAAGTCCCCGGTGTCGCCGGCACCTGGAAGGACCTGACGGATAACGTCAATTCGATGGGCTCGAACCTTACCAGCCAGGTGCGCAACATCGCGGACGTTGCCACCGCCATCGCGAATGGCAACCTGACGCGTAAGATCACCGTCGATGCCAAGGGCGAAATCTTGCAAGTCAAGAACACCATGAACACGATGGTCGATCAGCTCAACGCCTTTGCCGCGGAGGTCACGCGCGTGGCCCGTGAGGTCGGCTCGGAAGGCCGGCTAGGTGGGCAGGCCAACGTCCCCGGTGTCGCCGGCACCTGGAAAGATCTCACCGACAACGTCAATTCGATGGCCAACAACCTCACCGCCCAGGTGCGCAACATCGCCGAGGTATCCACCGCCATCGCCAACGGCGATCTTTCCAAGAAAATCGCCGTCGATGTCAAGGGCGAGATTCTCGAATTGAAAAACACCATCAACACGATGGTCGATCAACTCAACGGCTTCGCCGCCGAGGTGACGCGCGTGGCCCGCGAGGTCGGCACCGAGGGCAAGCTCGGCGGTCAGGCCCAGGTCAAGGGCGTCGCCGGCACCTGGAAAGACCTCACCGACAATGTCAACTCGATGGCATCGAATCTGACCAATCAGGTGCGCAACATCGCCGAGGTCGCCACCGCCGTCGCCCGCGGCGATCTCTCCAAGAAAATCACCGTGGACGTGCGCGGCGAAATCCTTCAGCTCAAGAACACCATCAACACGATGGTCGATCAGCTCAATGCGTTCGCCTCCGAAGTCACCCGTGTGGCCCGTGAAGTCGGCACCGACGGCAAGCTCGGCGGGCAAGCCGAAGTCGAAGGCGTCGGCGGCGTCTGGAAGGGGCTCACCGACAACGTCAACTCGATGGCCTCAAATCTTACCTCGCAGGTGCGCAATATCGCCGAAGTGACCACCGCTGTCGCCCGCGGCGATTTGTCGCGCAAGATCACTGTCGATGTGCACGGCGAAATCCTCGAGCTCAAGAACACCATCAACACGATGGTCGATCAGCTCAATTCATTCGCCTCCGAAGTCACGCGCGTCGCCCAGGAAGTCGGCACCCAAGGCAAGCTTGGCGGCCAGGCGATCGTTCCCGGCGTGGCAGGCACCTGGAAGGGGCTCACCGATAGTGTCAATTCGATGGCGTCCAACCTTACCGGCCAGGTCCGCAATATTGCCGAAGTCACCACGGCGGTCGCCCGCGGCGATTTATCGCGCAAGATCACCGTGGATGTGAAGGGCGAAATCCTCGAGCTCAAGAGCACGATCAATACGATGGTCGATCAGCTCAACTCCTTCGCATCCGAAGTTACGCGCGTGGCACGTGAAGTCGGCTCCGAAGGCAAGCTCGGCGGCCAGGCCAACGTCTCCGGCGTCGCCGGCACCTGGAAGGACCTTACCGACAACGTCAACTCGATGGCTAACAACCTCACCGCCCAGGTGCGCAATATTTCGGAAGTCACCATCGCCGTCGCCAACGGCGATCTTTCGCGCAAGATCGCCGTCGATGTGCGCGGCGAGATTCTCCAGTTCAAGGAATCGATCAACACGATGGTCGATCAGCTCCGCGCTTTCGCCGCCGAGGTAACGCGCGTCGCGCGCGAAGTTGGCACCGAAGGCAAGCTCGGCGGGCAGGCGGTGGTTCCCGGCGTCGCCGGCACCTGGAAAGATCTCACCGACAATGTCAACGCCATGGCGTCCAACCTGACCACGCAGGTCCGCAACATCGCCGAGGTGACGACGGCCGTCGCCCGCGGCGATTTGTCGCGCAAGATCACCGTGGACGTGCGCGGTGAAATCCTCGAGCTCAAGAATACCATCAACGTGATGGTGGACCAGCTTGGCTCCTTCGCTTCGGAAGTGACGCGCGTGGCCCGTGAGGTCGGCACCGAAGGCCGGCTCGGCGGACAAGCCAACGTCCCCGGCGTTGCCGGTACCTGGAAAGACCTCACCGATAACGTCAATGTCATGGCCAACAACCTCACGGACCAGGTGCGCGGCATCGTCCGCGTGGTCACCGCCGTCGCCGACGGCGATCTCAAGCAGAAGCTCACCGTGGAAGCCCGCGGCGAGGTCGCATCCTTGGCCGACACCATCAACAACATGACCGACACGCTGGCCACGTTCGGCCAGCAGGTGACGACGGTGGCGCGCGAAGTCGGCGTCGAAGGCCGGCTTGGCGGTCAGGCCAATGTCCCCGGCGCCGCTGGCACGTGGAAGGACTTGACCAACAACGTCAACCTGCTCGCCGCCAACCTGACGACGCAGGTGCGCTCGATCGCCGAGGTTGCCACCGCCGTCACCAAGGGCGATCTCACGCGCTCCATCCAGGTCGAGGCCCGCGGTGAAGTCGCCGAATTGAAAGACAACATCAACGCCATGATTGGCAATCTGCGCCTCACCACCGAGCGCAACAACGAGCAGGACTGGCTTAAGACCAATCTGGCCAAGTTCACGCGCATGTTGCAAGGGCAACGCGATCTGTATACCGTCGGTCAAATGCTCCTTTCCGAATTGGCCTCGCTCGTCAATGCCCAGCAAGGCGCCATCTATCAGCTCGAAACGGCTGACGAGGCCCGCCTGAAATTACTGGCCGGATACGCCCATCAGCCCATGGCGGGTCAGAACGGCGAATATCGGCTCGGCGAGGGCCTGGTCGGGCAGTGCGGTGTCGAGAAAAAACGCCTGATCCTCAACGACGTGCCCGCCGACTCCATCCGCATCACCTCCGGCACCTTCGAGGCGTCGCCGCGAAGCGTCGTCGTGCTGCCGGTTCTTTTCGAAGGCGAAAGCAAGGCGGTCATCGAGCTGGCGTCGCTGGCACCGTTCCATCCGTCGCATTTGCTGTTCCTCGATCAGCTCACCGAATCGATCGGCATCGTCCTCAACACCATTGAAGCCACGATGCGCACTGAGGGCCTGCTCAAGCAATCGCAGGCGCTGGCGGGCGAGTTGCAAAGTCAGCAGAAGGAACTGCAGCAAACCAACGAGCAACTTGCCCTGAAGGCGCAGCAACTCGCGGAGCAGAACCGCGAAGTCGAACGCAAAAACCAGGAAATCGAGCAAGCCCGGCGCGCCCTCGAAGAGAAAGCAACCGAGCTGGCGCTGACCTCGAAGTACAAATCGGAATTCCTGGCCAACATGTCGCACGAATTGCGCACGCCGCTCAACAGCATTCTTATTTTGGGCCAGCAACTAAGTGAAAACTCGTCGGGGAATCTCTCCGACAAGCAGGTCGAATTCGCCAAGACCATTCACGGCGCCGGCACCGATCTTTTGAACCTCATCAGCGATATCCTCGATCTTTCCAAGATCGAATCGGGCACCGTCACCGTCGATTGCGAAGAGCTGCCGTTCCTCAATCTGCGCGAGTCGGTCAATCGCATGTTCCATTTCGAGGCGGAGAACCGCAAGGTGGGCTTCGCGACCGAGTTCGATCAGCACTTGAGCCGCAGCATCGTCACCGATCCGAGGCGCCTGTTGCAGGTGCTCAAGAATCTGTTGTCGAATGCGTTCAAGTTTACCGAGCGCGGCGACGTGCGTTTGCACGTGGGTGTCGCGCGCATGGGTTGGGGCCGCGGGCATCCGGTGCTCGATACAGCGCCGGTGGTGGTGGCGTTCGAGGTGAGCGACACCGGCATCGGAATTGCGCCCGACAAGCAAAAAATCATCTTCGAAGCGTTCCAGCAGGCTGACGCCGGCACAGCCCGAAGGTACGGCGGCACCGGCCTGGGCCTGGCGATCAGCCGCGAGTTGGCCAATCTCCTGGGAGGCGAAATTCGCTTGCAAAGTGCCCAGGGCAAGGGAAGCACGTTCACGCTGTACCTGCCGCTCAGCTATGTCGGGCCCACCTCGGGTCGCGCCGCCACACCGCCGGCTTCTTCGCCAGTGGGAACCGAAGTCACACCGCTGCGCCCACGTTATCAGGAGCACCAGCCGGAGCAAATCATTGATGACCGCGACAAGCTGCAGCCGGGCGAGCCGGTTTTGCTTATCGTGGAAGACGATCCGCATTACGCGCGGGTTCTCCTGGGCCTCGCCAACGATCGCGGCTTCAAAGGCATCGTCGCCCAGCACGGCAACGTCGCTCTTGCGCTGGCGCGCCAGTATCTCCCCACCGCCATCTCGCTCGACATCCACCTCCCCGACATGCTCGGCTGGACCGTCCTCAATCAACTCAAGCGCGATCCCGTGACCCGGCACATCCCCGTCCAGATCATGACCGTCGAGGAGGAGCGCCAGCACGGTCTGGAACATGGCGCCTTCTCGTATATGGTCAAGCCAATCACCACCGAAGGACTTGAGGTGGCGCTGGAAAAGATGAAGGATTACGCCTCGCGCGGCGTCAAGCGACTTGCTCGTCGTCGAAGACAACGACGCGGAACGCCTGAGCGTCGTGGAACTATTGGCCCACGACGACGTCGAAATCAGCACGGCGTCCACCGGCGCGGAAGCATTGGCGGCGCTGCGCAGCCAAACCTACGATAGCGTGGTGCTCGACTTGCGCTTGCCCGACACCTCGGGATTCGCTCTGCTCGAACAAATCCAGGAAGATCCCCAGCTGCGCGATGTCCCCGTGATCGTCTTCACTGGCAAGGAATTGAGCCCGGAGGAGGAAAACCGCCTGCGCGTCGCGGCCAAGAGCATCGTCCTCAAAGGCGTGCAATCCCCCGAGCGCTTGCTCGATGAAACCGCCTTGTTCCTGCACCGTGTCGTCACCAATCTGCCGCCGGAGAAGCAGCGCATGCTCGAACGATTGCACCAGACCGACGAGGCCTTGCAAGGCAAGAAGGTGCTCGTCGTGGACGATGACGTGCGCAACATCTTCGCCCTCTCCAGCGTCCTGGAACGTCACGGCATGAAGGTCGTCACGGCGAATACCGGCAAGAAAGCGATTGGCATTCTCGAAAAGACGCCCGACGTGTCAATCGTGCTGATGGACATCATGATGCCGGAAATGGATGGCTACGAAACCATGAGTGTGATCCGCCAAAAGCCCGAATTCAAGCACTTGCCGATTCTCGCTCTGACCGCCAAGGCGATGAAGGGCGATCGCGAGAAGTGCTTGCAAGCTGGGTCCTCCGATTACATCGCCAAACCCGTCAATACCGATCAATTGCTCTCACTGATGCGCGTGTGGCTGCATCGGTGACGAATAAGTAGTGAGTGGTGCACTCACTACTCGTCACTCGCCACAACTATGGGGAACGCGTGGGCACAACCGATCAGCTGAATATTCTGCTCGTGGACGACCAGCCACAGAAGCTGCTGGCGTATGAGGCCATGCTGGCCGAGCTGGGCGAGCGGCTGGTGCGCGCCCAGACGGGCAATCAAGCGTTCGAAGTTCTTCTGCAGGAAGAAATCGCGGTTATCCTTCTTGACGTCAACATGCCAGGCATGGACGGCTTCGAAACAGCCGCACTCATCCGCGAGCACCCGCGTTTCGCCAAGACCCCGATTATTTTCGTGACCGCCGTGAACACGACCGACCTGGACCGCCTACGCGGCTATGAAATCGGCGCGGTCGATTACGTGAGCGTGCCAGTCATTCCCGAGATTCTGCGCGCCAAAGTTTCGGTATTCCTCGAATTGCACCGCAAGACGCGCGAACTGGAAGTACATTCCAGGGCGCTGAGCGAAAGCGAGGGGCGCCTGCGGGCGATTCTCGACACAGCCAGCGACGCCATCATCACCATCGATCAGGAAGGCGTCATTCAGACGATCAATCCAGCCACGGAGCGAATCTTCGGTTATACCGCGGCCGAGATGATCGGTAACAACATTACCATGCTGATGCCCAGGCCGTATCATGACGAACACGATGGCTATCTGCGGCACTATCGAGAAACCGCAGAAAGGCACATCATCGGCGTCAATCGGGAAGTCCAGGGCCTGCACAAGGACGGCACCGCGATCCCCCTGGAATTGGCCGTCAGCGAGGCGGTTCCCGGCAAAGTCTTCACGGGCATTCTGCGCGATATCACACGCCGTAGAAATCTCGAGCGTGAGGTCACCGAGATTGCTGCCTCGCAGCAGCGCCGCATCGGTCAGGAACTTCACGACAGCGTCAGTCAGGAACTGACCGGATTGATGATGATGTCGTCAGCGCTGGCCGAGCGGTTGAGTGGAGAGGATCCGGCCGTTGTTGCGCTGGCCCGCAGGCTCGTGGGCGGTCTGGCGAGCACACAGAATCAAGTCCGCATTGTCTCGCACGGATTGATTCCGGTGGAGGTGGACGCGGAAGGCCTGCGCGCCGCCTTGGAAGATTTGACCGATCGCATTCGCGAGCAAGCCGGCATCGCCTGCGCCATCTACAACCCGCAACCAATTACCGTGCAGGATGCGCTCACGGCAACCCATCTCTTTCACATTGCCCAGGAAGCGACGAACAACGCTCTGCGCCATGGCCGACCCACGCGCATCGATATCCATCTATTTGCCACGCCCGACGCCCTCGTCCTCGCCGTTTGCGATGATGGCGTCGGCCTGCCCGCGGAAGTGAACGGTCAAGGCGTCGGCCTGCGCTTGATGCGCTACCGTGCCAGCTTGATCGGCGGCGTCCTGCAAATCGGGCCCGCCGAGAAAAAAGGAACTATCGTTACCTGCACGATCCCGGCCCACGGCATTTACAAAAACTCGCTGCCAGGCGGCAGGACGAATGGCCAGGGCGCCGCGCCGAGCGGCGAACACGGCAATAGAGTCGAATAGAGTGCAGCTGGCGTCGTAACAACGATGTCATGCCGCCTTTTTTATGGTTGAACGAAACCGCTAGCGGAGGAAGAAAGAAGATGGCACTCTGACTGCCATGCGTCAACGTGCGGGGTTGGTTTGGGCCAGAATGGTTTAGCGACATGCTTATTGGGAGCATGTCCAACTTCATTCTGTCTTGCTCAAAGGAGCCCGCCATGACCCCGCTACGTCAACGCATGATTCGTGAGATGGAACTTCAGCAGTTTTCGCCTTCGACGATCAAGTGCTATCGCGACGCCGTCGTCGGCCTGTCCCGATTCTATCAGCACTCGCCCGATCAACTCAAGCTGGAAGAAGTTCGCTCGTACCTTCATCACCTGCTGACCGAGCGCAAGCTGGCGCAAAGCACGTGCAATCAGTATGCGGCGGCGATCGCATTTTTCTATCGCCGCGTCCCGGGCCAGGAAGCCTTCAATCTCAAGGTCCGGCGCAAGCATTCGGGCAAGCTGCAGGAGATTTTCAGCGCCGAAGAACTGGTGCGTTTGTTCGAAGCGGCGCGCAGTCGGCGTGATCGCGTATTTCTGATGACGACCTACGCGGCGGGATTGCGACTGAGTGAAGTGCTGTATCTGCAGCCGATTCACATCCATACGGAGCGGCAACTGATTCGCGTCGAGCAAGGCAAGGGGCAGAAGGACCGCTACACCCTGCTGTCACCGCGGTTGCTGGTGGAGTTGCGGGAGTATTGGAAGGAGTATCGGCCCGGCACCTGGCTGTTTCCCAACAAGGCCAAGACGGAACCGCTCGACAGACGCAATGCGCAGCGCATCTTCGAGAAAGCCAAACGTCGTGCAAATTGGAACGTGGTCATGGTCTGCATACGTTGCGGCATTGTTTCGCGACGCATCTGCTGGAAGCCGGTGTCGATCTGCGCACGATTCAAGTGCTGCTGGGACATCGCAGCATCAACACGACGACGATCTATCTGCATCTGACGCAGAAGAAGCTAAGCGAACTGCAAAGTCCGTTCGATCTGTTGCGTCTGGTAATCGGCGCACAAAAGGGACCCACCCCCCAGTCTGAAATCGGCGTCCAATCTGGACCCACCCCAGCCGCTTCCGTTCCAATAAGGCCCGTCGCCTGGGCAATCTTGGAAGCGGAGGCAAACGATGCTGACGGTGTACCATTACGGAGAGATTCGACGCGCCTTTCGCGATGGCATGAGCATTCGGGATATCGCGCGCACCTTTCACCATTCCCGACGTAAAGTCCGGCAGATCGTCGCCGAGGCCCAGCCTCGGCCCTACACACGCACCAAACCGACATCAGCGCCGATGCTCGGCGCCTTTCACACGGTCATCGACGCCGTCTTGCGCGCCGATGAGACCGCGCCGCCCAAACGACGGCACACGGCCACGCAGATCTATCGGCGGCTGCGCGATGAGCATGCCTATCAAGGCGGCTACGATCAGGTTCGCCGTTACGTCGGCCAACACCAGCGTGAGCGCCGTGAGACGTTCATCCCGCTGGCTCACGATCCGGGTCAACGCCTGGAAGCCGACTTCGGACACATCTACGTGGATTTCCGGCTGTCCCGTCAGGCATTCTAGGACACGATTTAAGACCTTCCACCGTCCAGCCGACGCATTTCTCGTTCTCGGCCTTTCCGCGTCAAGCCGTCGCAAGCCTGCAATCGGGCGATGCCGTTGCGTCACCTTCTCCGCTGCTGGGCTAAGCGGTATTGTTCTGCATAGGTCAGCGTTTTAACCGGCTGCGGGGCCGGCTGCTGCACACCTTCAACCCGCGCACCGCACACCGACGCCGCGACGCTGCAACCGACAAGGCAATCGAGAAGATCGTTGTCCTGATTGGCGCGTGCATGCCATTCGTCCATCGAGCGGCCGGTCCGCGCGGATTTGACGCGGTCGCGAAACTCGGCAAAGAGATGGTCGAATAGCAGTAGGTGTTCTTTCGGATCGTCGCCGAAGAAGGTGAGCGAACCCCTCGCCCCATCCTTGACGGCGATGCGGTCCCACAAAAACGACTTCCAGCCGTTGCTGTTGTAGCCGAGTAGCCGCACGCCACGGACTTCTTTAGGCGGCGGCAAGCGCCACTCGAAGCCGCGCTGCTCGCCGACTTGCTTCGCCCCCTCGGTGAAGCCCTTCGGATCGCTGGCCTTCGAGCCCCAGCCCTTCGACGGCAATACCCGGTTGCCGAAGCCCGAGGCGCGGAGCTGGCGGACCACTTCGTAGACAAGCTCGGCCTGATGCCCGGAGTCGATCAGGAGCAAGTCGAGCATCAACGGTGCGCCGCTCTCCGTCTGGAATTGCCAAGTCAAGAGCCGATCTGCCAGAGCCTTGATGCCCGCATGTAGAGCCTGGTCGCCAGTCGCCAGCAGCTTGGGTGCATTCGCTTTAGTGAAATAGTGGCGGTCCTGGTCGGGGAGCGTGCCATAGTGGAGAACGCCGCCGCTGAAGTCGTCCTTCCACCAGCACACCAGATACCATAAAAGCCCGATGCCTTGCACGTCGATGAACGCGGTTACCTTCGTTCCCCCATGCGGGACCACCAGCCGTGGCTGATGGTTAAGGCGTTCTTCGACTTCCTCTCGCGTCATCTCCTTGACGTTGCCCTGCAAGGATGGTTTCGGCTGCCCCTGCATCTCGGCCATGAATGCGTATTCATTATCCGCGAACAAGTTCATGGCGTTCTGGATGGCGCTCACTTCGTCATGGTTGAAGCGTTCCGACCAACTTGCATTGGCTCCTTCATCCATTGCAGCCTGATGGTCGATGTAATGCACCGTTGCTTCATCCGCCGCCCGCTGCTTGTCCTTGGGTCCGCTGTGGGGATCATAGTTCGATCTGATCGCCTTGTTTTCCTGCCACAAATCCAACCGCTTCGGAAATGAGTCAAGCAGCTTGCACCGCTCGAAGGACCACTCCGGGTGCTGCTCGTGGTCGAGGTGCCGGTCGGCCATATCGCCTTCGCGGATGATCGTACACGGCATGAACGCCGCCAATTTCACACCGGGCGCAGAAATGCCTGTTATCATCGCTGCAAGCATTTCTTCACGCACCGCACACTGGGAATCACTGCGGGCACTCTGCCGAGTTTGTGGGTCGTCGAGGATCAAATAATCAGGACGGCGACCGCCGACATTCGTACCGGTTATGCCGCTGCCCAGCAAGCCCGACGCCGCCGCGAGCGCACCATACCCGCCCCCTTGTTCTGGGCGGATGTTCTTTTGCGGTGGACACGTCGGCAACCGACGGCGGCGCGACCGTCACGATGAACGGCTCCTGCTTTATGCTGTAGTGGCGACCATGCCAGCGTTTGCAATCGCTGCGGGCAAGTGTTGTCACGAAATCCAAGTCCAGCATCTTCGCCACGGCGACGCCAAGGAAGCCAGCCGGGTATGGCCTGCCTGCACTCGCAGCGGACGGCGGAACCGTGATAATCCAGTCCGGGCGTATCGCCGGTTGCCATGCGAGAACCAATCCCACAATATCGGCTGCAATCGCCTGCGTGAAAGCATCGTGTTCCACCGGCGCCGCCTTCCACTCGCGGAACGCCTTGGCCTGCGCCGCCCTCATCCCCCGGCGAACGCACCAGACACCCAGCCGCGCATGCCGGAAGTGAGCGTGCAACGTCACCTTGGCCCCAGACATTGCCGGAGCATCTTCGGCCGACTTGCCAAACATTGGCCGAGGTGTGAAGTTCACGACCCGTACGCAACCGGGAAGCCTCCCGGACCTTTGCCCATGCGAATGCCCGACGGCTTGCGCGGCTTGGCTGCCTTCGCGGATTTCGGCTTGAACGATTTGGGCTTCGCTGTCGTTTTCTTCGGCATGTTGCACCTTCCGTACCTTCCGTTTTTGTGTGGAGTTTTTCAATCCCTATTAAACCGATAAACAAATAGCTAACACACGGCAGCGTTGCACGGCGTCAGGTCGTTTTTTTGAGCCAGGGAGGACCCCGACCCGCAAACAGTTACGTCAGCAAATCAATTTCAGTCACGTCGCACGTCCCGTAAATTCGGATCAGCGAATGTCGAAATCGACCTTCAAGCCGATGGCGTGCGTCATCGGTCAAGGCGTCGAAATCGGGATGGCCGTGCGACTTGAGCCAACGGCCAAACTTGCGGATGTATTGCTCGTCTTCATAATCGTGTTCTTCCATCGGTCATCATCCTTTCGTGAAAAAGCGGGCGGCCGGTGAACGCCGCCGGATTCAAAACGACGCCACCGAAACCGCCCACACGCGGGGATCAATCCGCCAACAGCGCGGCGCGGCATTGCTCCACGATGGCGGCAGTGCTGGCGACTTCCTTTTCGAGCTTGGGGAGCAAGTCCTCAAGCTCCTGCTTTTCCTTTTCCGCTGCCTTGAACCGGACGATGGCGCTGTTGAATTCGTCCAGCGTCATGTTCGCTTCGTTGGCACGCTGCCAGTCGGCAGTCAGGCCCCTACCATCAGGTGCGAGACTATGGCCCCCGGCGCCGGGCTTGTAAACCGCAGCCGCAGCCGTCACTGATAGACGGGAATGCCGGATGTAGTCCCGCAATTCGGGCAAGCGCGTCTGAGCAAAGTGGAGCGCTTCGGTTGCCTTGCCGTGAACTTGTTGGGCTTCCTGGAGAGTGATTTTTTTGGCTGGATCGGCAGATTGCTCCTGCCTGACTTTCGCATCGCTGGCGGCGCGTTCCTTGGCGCTCAATTGGCGTTCCTGGCCGGCGATGTCCATGATTACGGTTTCAAACTCCAACTCGGCACGCTCCCTCTTATGCGTGGCCTCGGCTTCGCGTGCGGCAAGTTTTTGGCGCTCTTGGTCGATGCCGATGGCATCGTCGATGATTTTGCGGTCCTGCTTGCGCTTCAGAATCCTTTCGACCGCAAGTCTCAAATCGTCGGGCGTCTTGCCGGCTTCGCGGAGAATTTTGGCCGCGTCTTCGGCTTTGACCTTTTTGCCGGCGGTGGTGTCTCGCACGAGCTGCGTGAACGCATCGGCGGCGTCATCATCCTCCTTGCGGAAAATCCCGCGAACCTCATCGGCGAGACCCTGAACGAAAATTGCGATAGCGGACATGGAAACATCCTCCTCAACGGCTTCGCTGCTGTCGGCTGCTGGCACGGGAACCACTCCCACGGCAACAGGCGAATCAACTGGAAGCGTGATTTGTCGGCGGCGCTCGGCACGCGCGGCACGCATGATCGCGTTTTGCTCGAACCATTCTTGCGCGAATGCCGCCGGGATTGGCTCATCGGCAATCTCGTCGAACGTCAGATTGACGAAGTGACTGTACTCGTTGGCGTCCTCAAGCGCGTCGGCGAATCCGTCCACGCCGATCATGCCATACTGATTCATGTCGGCAATCAAAAAGGCGTTGATGTCCTGATCGGTCGCTTGACGCCAGCGCCAGCGAAGGTGCAAGCACGTTCGAAGCCAGTTCGCCCCATGAGCGGCAAGGAATGAACGCTCCACGGCGGCGGCGAATTCGGGAGCGGCCGGCGGACCTTCCTGAAGTGAGCGGACGAAGTTGGCGCGGTCGAATGCCTGCACCGGCTCGACGTATTCCGTTAGGATGCCCGATTGCAGCGTCTCGACGTACCGGCCGTCAATGCAATGTGCGACTTCGTGCAAAAGAACGCCGAAGAGCACGTATTGGACAAACTCACTCATGCTGAGTCTCTTTGCCTTCGCAATCCATGCCCGGCGCTCGGCGGCTCCGGCGATCAATTCATGATTGACGGTTATTCCTAAACCCGGCCCTCGCCAGCACACAACCTTCTTGAGCCAGAGCGACATTAACGAATGCGTTTGTGCGAACGCTACCTTTTGTAGCGCCGGCCCGGCAAGCGCGGCTGAATCCACGATGTAAACCGGCACGCCTGCTAGCTCGGGCGCGATGATCGGCAGCGTCTCGATGAAACGGCGCTCGAAGCGCTGCCCATTGCTCTGGGGTTAGTGTGCCGGCCATGTTGTCATCCTAACGAAGTTCGCACTGTCCTGAAACTTCTGAACAATCAGTTTTTCCAAAATACCGGCGCCATCGGCTCGAACCGCATTAGTCCGCGCTCGGCCGTTTTTCATTTACCTTGAACATTCGGAGCAAGCTCGCAAATCAGGCAAATCTCGATGAACGCGGTGCCGGTCATCTTGCCGCATTGAACGCATGGGCGATTGCAGCAGCGCCAGCATCGACCCGCAGAATCAACCGAGCGACCGCAATCAGCGCAGCTCACGGATCGGATAACGTGTCCAGCAGCGTCACTTCCAACGATTGGCCTGGGTGATGCGACACCTTCACCAATTGCGCGGCCTCTCGCGCACGCAACCCACGCTTGGCCGTGTCGGGGTGCATGCCGACCTTCGCTGCTGCCGACAATTTGAAGCGAACGGTCCGCTTTCTGCGCATCCCGGATTCCCGCCATAGCAGTATCGCGACATGCAATGCCTTTCCCCGAAGTTGCATCGCTCTTAACAACCACTCCCACGGGATCGGACCTTTCAGGAACGGTTCTCCCGGTCGGTGGCGTGGCGGCTTTTTCGGTTGCCGCAACGCATTCAAATCGGCTGCCTCCGGCGCTCGAAATTCTTCCGGGTCGAGGTCCATCGTCGCTCCTGGTCTGGGTCCCCATAGATACCTCTTAATTGAAAAGAGAAAATACAGGAGAAGATAAGAATGGACGGGGGGTGCACGGATGCAGGTGGTCCCCCTGCACCGGTGCAGGGGGTACTCCCTGCGGGGATGCAGGGGGTTCGTCTCCGTCGAGGCCTTCAACCCCATGCACGGGTGCATGGGGTCCCAAGCTTCCGAGCAGCTCTAAAACGCGCTGGAAAAAGGCGCGGCCACGGTCATCGAGATAGCGGTCTGGGTATCGCACAATCTTGGCATCGGTCCGAAGCTCGAAGCCGTCGAGCACGATCGCGCCGGCCTCCCGCATGGCGTCCTGGGTCCGGCTCACGATCTCGTCAACGTCGTCGAGGGAGCCCTCGACAAGCAGCGCGTCGTGAATCGGGGCACACACATTGATTCCGCGCTCTGTCGTCAGGCAGCACGCCAATCGCATCATCTCGGCGCCATTCCCTTGCATCGGGAAATTGCGCAGACTCCGCGGGTTAGCATCATGGCCGACATGGACGCACCAGCCGAAGACGGTTGTCAGCTTTCCGGATAGCATCGCCTGCGTCTCTACAGCGTCAGACCACGCCCAGAACCGGCGGAACGTGTCTCGATGCATCCGCAAGAGTTCTCGGCCGCGGCATGGCGGAACGCATAACTTTCTGGCGATGCCGTCGGCGCTCAAGCCATAGAGGACACCCAGCATCACGACTTTGAATTGATCGCGCTCCGTCGGGTGTGTCGTCTTTGTCGCATCGGTGGGGACGGTGCCGGCTTTCTTTGCGAACCATAAGTAAGGGTCGCCGGATCGGTAGGCGTCCTGCATCGCCCCGTCGTCAGATAGCGCTGCGGCGAAGCCGGCGCAGGACGGGGTGCGAACGATCTTTGATGAATCGATCCTGGAAAGCGATGCGAAGCAGTTCTCGCATCTGCAAGTCCGGGAATTCGGGTGCGCCTAGTTCGCCTGATGCTGTGTAGACTTCGTAACCACCCAGCGACATGTTGGCGACGACACGTACCCAGCCCTTCGTTGCCATCTCCACCGCCTGGAGTGCGGTTCTGGACCATTCGTCTGCCCGCCCATCGGACCTAGGCAAATTGCAGTCCCACAAGAACAGCACACCTTGGCGATTGACTGCCGTGGCTAGTAATTTTGGCTTGAACGTGGATTCCGCCGCCAGCTCCGGCCAGAGCGACGGGGCCACGAGGTATATCTCCGACCTGTCGTCCTTCAATTCGACGACGGCGGTCTGCAAGCGATATGCGGGATCGGGGTGGACCTGGACGAACCAAGATTTGTCTGGCTTGCGCACTGGGACGGTCAGCAGCGCTTTCTTGACGCCGACGGTGGCGCTAAAGTCCTGGGTCAAGCGTAGGCTTGCCGGATCGAATGGATCGGGCGCGGGGTCCGTTGGTGGGGTTTCTGGGACGGCGGGGGCGGCGACTTGGTCGAGGTCGAGGTCGCCGTTGCGGTCTGCAACGGAGTCCGATACAATTTCCTTGCGCTTCACGAAAGTGCTGCCTTTCTGTAAGGGTTTTGCAAAGGATCGGGATTACGCCCCGATCCTTTGCGTTAGGTCTTTTCTGCGTGCGGCTTTTCCATGAATCAAATCCCGTATTTCGTCTTCAGCGTAGCCTGCGAGCGAGCCGAATCCCGTTCGCGCCGGCTCGGTGTGCGGACCTGGGGCGGAGCCGACGCTGGCGATGCCGGCAGCGCTGCCAAGAATCGCTGTAATGCCGCTCTGCTCGATAACCAAACTTTGCCGCGGCGGATCGCTTGAAGGCGGGTGCGTTCGCCGTGCTCATCTGGTAAGCCGCGCATGATCCATCGGAATGCCGTCGATGGCGATACGCTAAACTGTCTGGCGATTTCGAGGATGGTGATCGAGTCGCCGGCGATGATCTCGCTGGCCAGATCGGGGAGAATGTCGGTCATGAAAAAAGCCCTCGTTGATGCACTCGGTTGTTGACGAGTGCATTTTGACGAAGGCTAAATGTCTTGTCTGCCACGCCGATGCCGCGCCTTTGCTGCACCGTTTGCAGCATCAGGCTTTTTGCGAGACGTAGTACCCGGCTCCGGGCCTGTTCTTGACGCCGTAGTGCTTCTTCAGGAATGGGATGATTCGAGTTGTCAGCGTGCTTTGCTCGATGTCCTTTTCTTTCTTCAACGCACCGATGATCTCCGCTCCGATCATGGCCTCGCCCACGGGCAGGCGATTCAGCAAATCGAACACAAGGCGCTGATCGGCACTCATCGGGGGCGGCAGGGTGTCGGCGGCTTCGACATCGTCGTCGGGCAAAAGGCGGCTGAGCCTCCAGTCGTCCCGGTTCGCTCGGCCTTGCAAAATCTGGATGATAATGCGGGGGCTATAATCTCCGCTCTCGATTCGTTCCAAGCTGATTTCGGGCATGGCCATGAACGCGAGTTGTTCCCATCCCTCCCTTGTGTCCGGCCATTGCAGCCCCAGATTCGATTCGACGTGCTCGCGTGCGGCCTCAATCTGACGCCACAAATCTTGCCAGCGCCTCTCAGCGTCCGCTTTCCATTCCGGGCTGGCCATGCGGGACTTGATTTCGCGCGTGTCCTTGGCGAGTAACTTTGTGAACTCGCCGCCGCCGGCCTTGTCGTCATCCTGTGCCATGTTTTCACCTATGTAAGATCAGGCCGACGAAGGCAGGGACAGCCATAGGTGAAACTGCCCGTTGCCTTCGCCGTTCAGCCGGGGATCAATCCGGCTGCCCGATGGGATCATTTTATCAGCCGATCTTCGCCATGACCGCCGCCGCGGTCGCTTGATCCAAGCCGCTGTAGTGGGCGCTCATTTGCACGGTGCGATGGCCGAGAATCGCGCGGGCGGCTTCGAGCCCGTGCCGCCGACTGATTTCCAGGGCTGCGGTGTGGCGTAGCTGATGCGTGTGCCAGCGCGGTAGGCCGTGCCTTTTGCAGACGATGCGGATGCTGTGATTGATGACATTCGCGTCGAATTGCTCACCGGGCAGCCTCTTCGGTTTCGCCTTCTTCCGGCATTGTTGGGACGGTTGCACCTTTGTTTGCCTGTTCGCCCTTTTCCGCGCGGCGATGATCTCGGCTTGCTCCGCCGGTGAGAACAGGTAGGCGTCCACCTTCGGTTTCAGATACCGCCGGATGATGGCCTGGGCCTTCGGACCGATGGCGATTATGCGGTGATGGCCTCGCCATTTGTTCTTGTGGTGCGCCGGCCGATACAGCCAAACCGGGCCGGTCATGTCGATGTCGATCGCCCGCATAATGGTGGCTTCCCCGACGCGCATGCCGGTCAACAACAGCAGCTCGACGATGTCACGAACGACGGGGGGCAGGTGGGGCAGGGTTTGCTCGACAATGCCGATGGCGACAGGTTGAACGTCGTCGCCTTCACGTGCTGCGGATCGCCCACGGGCCAAACCATCGACGGCAAGCAAGCCGTGGAAGATGCTGGGCGGGATGATCTGCATTTTCGTCGCCCACTTGAACATCATTTTGATGCGGGCCACAAGCCCGTTGATGGTGCGCCGGGCCATGCCGATCTTGCGGCCTTTCTTGGTCCAATCGTCGCGTTCGGCGTCGGTCATCCAGGTTCCCTCGATCATGGCCTGTTGAACCGCGATAAGGCATTGCGGACCAAACTCGGCAACAGGCAGGCGGCCGAACAATCGGTTCAATGGCCGCATGGCACTGGCGAAGTTTTCCTGCTCGCCCGTGACCTGCTTGGTAGCGGGGTTGACGTAGTAGGTGGCGACGCGTTCCTCCATGAATCGGGCGATCAGCTCGGAAATGGTCAGGTCCGGCGCCTTGCAATCCTTTTCGGGCATCTGGCCGCCGCTGGCCCGAAGCTCCGCCAAGAGGCGTTCGTACTCTTGCTTGCTCTCTTTGCTGCCGTACTTGCCGGGCAAAATGACTTCGGTGCGTGAGCCGTCCTGCCGATAGATCGACACGGCGGCGCGGCCTGTTTGCGTGTGTTTGCGGTACGCGGGAATGAGATTTCGGGGACGGGCCATGGTGCGGTTTCCTCCCATCGCGAAACGTTTTGCAAAACGTTTTGCAGAATTCGAGGTTTTCAGCCGCACTCTCGACCATCGAGAGGTAAACGTAACCTGTTTCAGCTTTTGGACTTCATTCAGTGGAGCCGAAGGGGATCGAACCCTCAACCTCTAGAATGCCATTCTAGCGCGCTCCCAATTGCGCCACGGCCCCTTGGGACGCTTGTTAACATACAACTGCGCTTTGCCAGCGTCAATTGAGCCTTGCGAATCGGTTCCATGCTCATGCAAAGCTTGCGGTCCTACAATAGCGACACCAGAGGAAAGTTGACGGTTCACTTATTTCGGGCCAACACATGCCAGGCGATAGCGACAGCCGGTTGCGCAGCTTGCCGGCCGTGCACGAGATCTTGCAATTGCCGCGCTTGACGGCATTGGCGGAATGGCATGCCCATAGCGCGGTCGTCGAGGCAATCCGCTCGGAGCTCGCGCTGGTCCGCTTGCAGGTCGCCCAAGGGCAGCCGCTCAACGGGGCATCCATCCTCGAAACGATCGCCGAAGCTGTCGAACTGCGCCTGAGCCGGGACTTGCAGCCGACTTTGCGAGGCGTCATCAACGCGACCGGCATCGTACTGCACACCAATCTTGGGCGGGCGCCCATCGCCGAGGCCGCGGCACAAGCGGCATTCGAAGCGGCATGCGGATATCTCAACCTCGAACTCGATCTCGACACCGGCAAGCGCTCGAAGCGGCAGAATCCCATCCGCGAATGGCTGCGTCGGCTGACCGGCGCCGAATCCGCCACCGTCGTCAACAACAACGCCGCCGCCACGGTCATCGCCTTGCGTGCCCTGTGTCAGGGCAAAGAAGTCATTGTCTCGCGCGGCCAGCTCATCGAGATCGGCGGCTCGTTTCGCATTCCCGAGATCATGTCCGTCAGCGGCGCCATCCTGCGCGAGGTCGGCACCACCAACATCACCCGCCTTGCCGACTACGAGAATGCAATCACGCCGAACGCCGCCGCCCTGCTGCGCGTCCATACGAGCAACTACCGCATCAGCGGCTTCACCGAATCCGTCAGCATCGCCGACCTCGTCGCGCTCAGTAAGAGACACGGCCTTGCCGTCATCGATGACATCGGCAGCGGCGCGTTGCTCGATTTCAATCGCTTCGGATTTCAGGCCGAGCCGGTCGCGCGGGACTGCGTCGCGGCCGGCGCCGACCTGGTCCTCTTCAGCGGGGACAAGCTGCTGGGCGGCCCCCAGGCGGGCATTCTCACGGGCAAGGCTGAATGGATCGCCCGCATCGAATCGGATCCCCTGATGCGTGCGTTCCGCTGCGACAAAATGACGCTCGCCGCCCTCGAAGCGACGCTGCGCATTTACTTGAACGAAGAAAAGGCCCTGCGCGAAATTCCAGTGTTGCGCCTGTTGAGCCTGCCGCTGGAGGAATTGCGCCGGCGGGCCGAAGAGTTGGCCGAGCGCTTGCGAACCATGCCGGCACTGGCGTCGGTGGAAAGCGCGGAGGATGTCGCTTACGTCGGCGGCGGATCGTTGCCGGACCAGCCGATGAAGACGTGGGTTGTCGAGGTGACGCCGGCAGGCCTGAGCGACGCCGATTTCGCCCGGCGCTTGCGTGTCGGCACGCCGGCGGTGCTGGCCCGGGTGCGCGACGGCAACGTCGTGCTCGATGTGCGTACCATCTTCCCGCATCAGATGGACGAACTGGTTGCGGCGATCGGCGCCGCATGCGCATGAGACGGTTTTAATTTGATTTCGCTCGCATTCCAGGGCGTCGATAGTTAGTATTACACCCACCATGGCAACATCGTCCCCGCCAACACCTGTGCCGCGCAAGTCGCGCCGGCCCGTCATGATCGTTGCCACATTGTCTTTGCTGATGGCGGCGACCGTCGTTGGCTTTATTTGCGTTACCAATTGGCTTCATCGACAGGAACTGGAGGCTCTATACCGCGAAATAGGTGCGGAGGATCCAAACTGGCGCTGGGCCGACCTGACCGCCGCCGTTCCGGAACCGCCGCCCGACAATGAGAATGCGGCCGTTCAGCTCTTGCGGGCACGCGATCTTCTCGTCAAAACACCGTTCACCGCGCCGGTAGCCCCTGGAAAAAAGCCCAGGATGGCTCGCACCATGCGTCTGCCAGCCGACGAGGCGGCAGCCCTTCGCGCCGCACTGGCCAAGGTGGCGCCGGCGGCTATCGATGAAGCGCGCAAATTGAAGGGCCTGCCCGAGGGGCGATTCCGCTTCGAAGCCGGGGCCAATCCACTTGATGACACCAAACCCGCGGACCTCGATCCTCGGTTGCTCCCCGCGATGAATCTATTGCAGCAGGATGCGATCCTGCGCGCTCACGACGGTGATTTCGATGCGGCAGCGGAGTCGTGCCAGGCGCTTCTGCACGCTGCCCATGCGATCAACGATTATCCGACGCTGATGCCCCAGCTCATTCGCGCCGCAGGCCAGGATCTTGCCGTGGAGTCCATCGAGCGCACGCTGGGGGCGGGCCAGATTTCCGAACATCACCTGGCGGCACTGCAACGCGCTCTCGAACGAGAGGCTGATTACAACGCCATTTACCCCGCACTGCGCGGCGAGCGTGCGTGGGCCCAACTGTATTTCGAAATGATCGAGGAAGGCAAGCTCTCCTATCCAGAACTCATCGGCGGCCCCAACCCGAGTTGGAAAGCGCGATTGTATGCAATGTTCCCAGGGCGCGATCATGCCGATCAACTTCGCATGCAAACCGAATTGGTGAAGGCGAGCTTGCTTCCCGAGGAGTCACGATTGAAGTCTCTTGAAGGCGTAGCGCAAAAAGAACTCGGCCGTCCGTTCCTTTTTCCGCATATTCAAGGAGCGGGGTATTTGGCTGGGCCCGTTGCCGATCTGCAGGTCACACAAGCGCACCTGCGCTGTGCGGCCACGGCTGTCGCGGTGGAGCGCTATCGGCTCAAAAATGGCGCTTGGCCGGAGGACGCGGACACACTTGTCAAGGCGGGCTTGCTCAAGAAATCGCTCAACGATTCAAGTGACGGAAAGCCGCTGCGTTGGAAACAGACGCCGACCGGCATCGTGATCCATTCGCTTGCCCAGGGCAATGTCGGATTCGAGCTATGGCGGCCGGAATTGCGCGGCCAGGCCCCTTCGCCGCCGGGCCAAAAGTAGCGCAACACCGTCAGTAGCGGACAATGCACCAGATGGCCTTGAGGGCGTCGCGCCAGCCGATTTTCTTGCCGTCGCGGTAGGAGCGGGCGTTGTAGCGGATGGCGACTTCGACGATGCGATATTTGCCGTGAGCGATCTTGGCGGTCAGCTCGGGTTCGATGCCGAAGCCATTCTCCTTGAGGGTTGAGGCGACGGCCTGGATGATTTCCTTGCGAAAAACCTTGTAGCAGGTTTCCATGTCGGTCAAGTGCAGGCCGGTGAACAGGTTCGACAAGAGCGTGAGGGCGCGATTGCCCAGGACGTGCCAGAACGATTGGCCCCGCCGGGAGGCGCGGCTAAGGAAACGCGAGCCGAACACGACGTCGGCTTGATCGGCCAGGATCGGCGCGAGCAGGATGGGATAATCGGCGGGATCATATTCGAGATCGGCGTCCTGCACCAAGACGATGTCGCCGGCCGCCGCGAGAAAGCCGGTCTTGAGCGCCCCCCCTTTGCCGCGATTTTCCGGATGAAAAAGAACGCGCAGGTCCGCTTCGTCGGTCATACCGGCGAGCAGTTCGCGTGTGCCGTCGGTGCTGCCGTCATCGACGACGATGATCTCCTTGGCTAGCGGCACCGCCCGCACCCGTCCGAGCATCTCCGCCAGCGTGTTTCGCTCATTGTAAACGGGAATCACCACCGAAAGGAGCACGCCTTGCTTCCCGGCGCCCACCATTGTCATCTTTTCCAGGGCAACTCGCATTCAGCATAGAATATAGAGATAGCCCGAAGTGCGGCACATGCCAGCGGAGGCGCTTATGACTGCTTCGACAACGCCGGTGCTGATCGCGGAAACGAAGAACCGCGTGGCACACCTGATCCTGAATCGGCCCGAGAAACGCAATGCCCTCTCATGGGATCTACTCCGCGAATTGGAGACCGCACAGGCGAAGCTTGCCGACGACAAGAGCGTGGGCGTTGTCGTCATCTCCGCCAACGGGCCGGTGTTTTCTTCCGGGCACGATCTCGGCGAGATGGTCGGCTGCTCCGAGCAAGCCTATCGCGATCTGTTCACGCTGTGCTCCCGCGTGATGCTGGGGTTTCGCCGCTTGCCGCAGCCGGTGATCGTGCGCGTGCAGGGGACGGCGACGGCGGCCGGATGCCAGCTGGTGGCGGCATGCGATCTCGCCGTTGCTGCGGACAACGCGACATTCGCCACGCCGGGAGTCAAGATCGGCCTGTTTTGCACGACACCGATGGTGCCGCTGGTGCGTGCGATCGCTCCCAAAGCCGCGCTGGAAATGCTGCTGACGGGCAAGCCGATCTCGGCCCAGCGGGCGCTGGAATTGGGCCTCGTCAATCGCGTGGTACCCGCGAGCGATCTCGACGCCGCCGTGACTGAATTCGCCGACGCGATTCTGGCATCCAGCCCGGCCGTTATTGCGCTCGGCAAGGCCGCGTTCTACGATCAACCGCCGCTCGATGAAAGGGCGGCGTATGAGCGGGCCAACTGCGTGATGACCGACAACGCGGTGCGCGCGGACACCCAGGAAGGCATCCAAGCTTTCTTGCAAAAAAAAAGCCGGCCGGTGTAGCGCGGGGCGTAGCATTGGACGCGGATGAAACCGTCCGGCTTGCGCAGTCTTCGCAGATACAACGGCAACAAGCTATCAGGTTTTTTCGGATTCCGCGCTGGGCGCTCTTGTCTGGCGGGGCAATGGGCACTGGATTGGTTCGGCGGGAAATGCAGTTCTGTCCTGAAATCTCCTGCCGCCCAAGTAATAGAACCATAGTGAAAGCAGGCCGGTGTTGACCCAGAAAAGCCAAACCAATAGGTTCGGGCACTCCCACGGCATTGTCGTGTAGCCGTTTTCGCTGGCATCCCAGCCGTGTACCAGAACCACGACCACGCAGCCAAGCAGCTTCATGCAGCCCACGAGGAAGGCAGCGAATACAACCGCGGCAACCGGCTTGCCCGTAACCTGCACGAGGTAGGGAACAATACAGCATGACGGTATCAAGGCCGAAAACGCCAGCAACACGGAAACGACATCCTTTCGATCGTTCAGGCCAAGGTGAATCAAGGAGAAGGCCGCCCAAGCGATGAGCAGCGCGGCCGTGACCGCGACCATCCGGTTTCGCCAGATCCGCTTCGGGGCGCTGGATTCAATCCCAGCGGGAGCGGTCACGCCGCGCCGGAATGAATACGCGACCAGGCTCGCACAGCCAACGAAAAACAAACCGAGGGCCACACGGACACCATCATCGGAGCGCCACAGAAGGAGAACCGGCCAAGACAGCAGAATGCTGCCGAGCCAAGCGGGGACAAGGTATCGAAATTCATGGCTTAGTGAGTCATTCATGCCACGCCCCTCCCACAATCTACACCGCCACGATAGCCCAGCAGCAGGCATTTTCCAGGGACGCATGTGTATCGAGTCCCGTCACGCGCGCATTCGTGGGCACCTGGGCCGAAAGCTGCCGTTTTCCAAGGTTTTTTCGCGAATTCCAGGTGCCCAAGCCTGTTGGGCACCTGGAATGTTCCGCGCGGAACATGGACACTTGGATGCTACGCCAGCAACCCCTGCACCGGCTGGCCCGCGCTGACGACGAGAGGCCGGCCTTGCTGATCGGTGACGTGGGCGCGCGGATCGATGCCGAGGCAATGATAGATGGTGGCGGCGATGTCGGCGGGGCTGACCGGGTGCGTTGCCGGATAGGCCGCGGCGCGATCGGAGGCGCCGTGCACCTGAGCGCCGCGGATGCCGCCGCCCGCCAGCAGCACCGAATAGCAGAACGACCAGTGGTCGCGCCCGGCATCGCGATTGATCCGCGGCGTGCGGCCCATGTCCCCCATCCAGACGACGAGCGTCTCGTCAAGCATGCCGCGCTGGTCGAGATCGGTCAGGAGTGCCGCGAGGCCACGATCCGTCGGCGGCAACAGCGTGTTCTTCAGGTTCTGGAAGTTGTTGCCGTGCGTGTCCCAATCGCGATTGCCGAAGGAGAAGAGCGTCACCATCGGCACCCCCGCTTCGACCAGCCGCGCGCGAGCAAGCAATTTTGGCCGAACGGCGTGGCTCCGTAGAGATCGCGGATGGACTGGGCCTCGACACCGATGTCAAAGGCGCTGCGGCAAGCCGGCGATGCGAGCAACTCGAAAGCGCGGCGCGTGAAACCATCAAGGTTGCGCGTGCTGGCGGTCGCTTCGAGCGCGGGAGCGGCCTGCGTCATCGTTTGCAGCAATTGCCGGCGGCTGCCGAGCTGCGCCGCGTCCACCCGCGCCGTCACCGAGGTGATATTGCTCATGTCCAATAAGCCGTTCATGGGCCGCACGAACGGAATGGTGAAGGGATCATAGCCGCGACCGAGGCAGCCGGCGTTTTGGCCCAGGGAGTCATTGTGCCCGAAGTGCCGCAGATCGCCAAGCGTGACATAGGAAAAGATCGACCCGTCCGCCGGCCGCACCTTGCTGATGACCGAGCCGAGCGACGGCAAATCCTGCGGACTCGCCGGCGGCTCGATGCCCAGCACATCGCTGCGCGGATGCGAATAGCCGGTCAGCGCCAGGTAAGCGCCAATCGCATGATCGTTGTCGCGATGATTGACCGAACGCACGATCGCATAGCGGTCCGCAATCCGTGCCAGCCGCGGCAAATGCTCGCAGATGGAAACGCCCGGCACATTGGTGGCAATGGGCCGAAACTCGCCGCGAATTTCCGCCGGAGCATCGGGCTTGAGATCGAAGGTGTCGAGATGCGACGGTCCGCCGTAGTTGAAGACGACGATGCACGCCTTGGCCCTGCCGAACTGTCCCGCGCCGCGCCGACCCAAACGCGGCTGTTGGGCGCGGGCCTGCATCAAGTCGGACCAGGCGAGGCCGGTGAATGCCAACCCGCCGACGCGGAGCATCTCGCGCCGAGTAATGCCATCACACAATCGGATGCGCGGGCCCAGGATCGAAAGCATGGCGAACTCCTTGGGTGGGATGCTTTCAGATTACGGCGGCGGGGTCCGAATCGCAAGCGAAATCGGGGAACGCTGCGAGAAAGTTGTGGCCGGGTGTCCGTAGCAAAGGGTAAGATCTTGTCTGGCACATTCCCACAACCCAGCGGAGGATCCAACATGAAGACGGCAGAATCGGCGGTCGCGGTCAGCACGGCAAGCCTGAAGATTCGCAGCAATCCCGCGAGTGATGACGGAAATCGCGGGGCAGCAATCGCCAGGAATACCAACGCGCCCTGCTGCAACGCGGGCAATGTGGCGATCAAGGCGCCTTGCTCTCGCGCACCTCGTGAAGCGGTTCTTCGGCCGGCCGTTCGATCGACTTGATCGCATCGGACGCCGGCACCAGTTTTGGGCCGCGATAGTGCGATTCGATCAGGGTGCGTAGCTCGTCGCCGTCGATGGTTTCTTTTTCCATCAACAGCTTAGCAACGGCGTCGAGGGCGGCGCGGCGGTCGAGCAGAATGGTGCGCACCTCGATGATCGCGTCCTCGACGATATTGCGCACCTCCAGGTCGATCTCGCGGGCGGTCTCCTCGCTGTATTCGCGCGGGCCTTCGAACGGCATCATGCCGCCCAGAAACGGACTGCCGCCGTCATCGGGATAGAAGATGCGGCCAAGCCGGCTCATGCCGTACATCTTGACCATTTTGCGGGCGGTGCTGTTGACGACATTGAGGTCGCTGGTGGCCCCCGTGCAGATTTCGTTGTAGACGATTTCCTCCGCGAGCGTGCCGCCGAGCGCCGCCTTGATCTCGCTCTCCAGTTCCCCCTTGGTGCGCATGTGCCGATCGTCGTCGGGGCGGCTCAGGACATAGCCCATGGCGAAGCCGCGCGGGATGATGGTCACCTTGTGGACCGGATAGGTGTTCGGCAAGGCGCAACGGACCAGGGCATGGCCGCCCTCATGATACGCGACGCGCAGCTTGTCCTCCGGCGTCATGATGCGGCTCTTGCGCTCCAGACCGATGGCGCCGCGCTCGACTGCTTCATTGAAGTCGGCCATCGACACCGCGGTGCGGCTCTTGCGTGCCGCCAGGAGGGCCGCTTCGTTGACAATGTTCGCTAAGTCGGCTCCCGCGCTGCCGGGCGTCAAGCTGGCGACGTGGTGCAGATCGACATCGTCGGCGAGCTTGACATGGCGCGTGTGCACCTTGAGGATGGCCGTGCGCCCTGCACGTCGGGCCGATCGACGACGACGGTGCGATCGAAACGGCCGGGGCGCATGAGGGCGGGATCGAGCGTTTCGGGCCGATTGGTGGCTGCCATGATGATGACGCCGCGATTGGAATCGAAGCCGTCCATCTCGACGAGGAGTTGGTTGAGGGTTTGCTCACGTTCATCGTGCCCGCCGACAGAGAGGCCGCCGCGCGTTTTGCCGAGCGCGTCGAGTTCGTCGATGAAGATGATGCACGGGGCCTGTCCCTCCGCCTGGTTAAAAAGATCACGCACGCGGCTGGCGCCGACGCCGACGAACAACTCGACGAAATCGGACCCACTCATGCTGAAGAACGGCACGTCGGCCTCGCCGGCAACCGCCTTGCCCAAGAGCGTCTTGCCGGTGCCGGGCGGCCCAACCAGCAGCACGCCCTTCGGAATCCGGCCGCCGAGTACCTGATATTTCTCAGGAGTCTTGAGGAAATCGACAATTTCGCGCAATTCGGCAACCGCTTCGTCGATGCCGGCGACATCCTGAAAGGTGATCTTGAGGTCTTTCTGGGCGTAGAGCTTGTGCTTGCTGCGGCCAAACGTGAGCGCCCCGCCGCCGCTGGCCATCCAGCGCATGAAAAGGAAGCCGAAAACCAGAAGCGGAAAGAAAAATACGGCCATGACAATCATCGTTTGCAGGCTTTCCTGCAAGGTGCGCTCGTCATCGACCTGGTAATTGCCGCTGGCAACGGTGTCGAGACGCTTGAGCAGAGTTTCATCGAGCGGCGAACCGATGCGTGTGCGGAACGGAATGCGCTCCTCATCCTGCTTGGCTTTCAACGTGCCGTCGGAGATAACGTCGTTGACGACGAGGTCGCCGCGGACATCGACTCCCTTGCGGATCAGCACTTTCTGGAAGTGGGCCGTCGGATCAGAACCATTGGACTTGCAGATCGACATTAAGCTGCCTAGCGAGATTTCGCGCAGGTTGGGTTCGCGATTATAAAAAAACCACAGGCCGAAAAGAACGGTGAGGACGATCAGGACGAGAAACGGGGAACTCGTCAATAGCGGTCGGCTGCGGTCTTTGCCCTTCTTTTGCACGGAAAAATCTCCGAGGTTATGATTCCTTCACTGTAAAGGACGAAGCGCCATCGGTCAATGTTGCTCAATCGGCGCGTTCCTCAATCTGCGGGTACGCCAACTCGCCGGGCTGGCGAATTGCGTCGGCAAAGGCGTGCAGCGTTCGGGCCATTGGATCGGCGACCTCAATCTGCTGCTGGTATAAATCGTTTACCTCCCAGCGATCGCCTGGCTTGGCGAACAGTTGCGGCGTCCGTTCGCCGACCGGCAGATGAAACGCCCAGTCCGGCGTACGCAACAGCCAGATTTCTTCCTTTCCAACGCACATAGCCGACACTGCATATGGTCGCACTGCTTCGGTTTCGCCGCGAATCAACGGCCAGAGATTGCACCCGTGCATCGGCGTCATCGGCCGTCCCAGCGATTCAAGAAATGTCGGCAGCAGATCAAGCGGCTGCGTCAATGCGCCAATTCGCATCCCCGCATGGACAGCCCCCGGCAAATGCATCAGCAACGGCACATGCACAAACTCGTCGTGCAGGATCGGCCGGACGGCGCCGATCATGCCATGCTCGCCGAGCGGCAACCCCGATCGCGCCGTCACACAAAGCAACAAGTCGTCCAGCAAGCCGCGTTCACGGAATACGTCCAGCGCAACGCCAATTTGAGCGTCGAACACGGTCACGGCGGCCGCATAGGTGTTTTGCAATTGCACGATCTCGGCATCATTGAGCGCGGTTTGGCCAAGCGGCGGATCGGGCCATGGCGTTAACCCTTCCTCGATGTCGTCGTCATCGAAATACGCTTCCAGCAGTTCGTCATCGAAATGCCAGGGCGGAAACAAGCTTGGCCCTTCAAGCCAGTGCCAGTCTCCGTCTGCCTTAACGGTGCGCACGATGTCGGCGGCCAGCGCTGGGATTGCCTCGCAGCGAGTGAACTGGGGCCTGAAAGTTGAGCTCGATCCTGTCTGTGCCTGGCCTGGAAACGCGTATAGGCCCGTACCGACGCTGCGATCCAGCCACGGCGTGCCGGGCCGCAGTTCCGGTTGGTCCGCGATGTGCCAATCGAAAGTCACGCCATGGGCCGCCAGCCAATCGAGGTTCGGCGTCGCCACCCAGTCATTGCCGTAGCAACCGGGATAGCCCAGGTGCAGCCCGTATGCTTCGATCACCAGGATTTTCATGCGCGTATTGTAGCGTTTGCTCGGCGCGAGCGTTACGCCGCAAGCGGCAGGATATGGCTGCCGCCGGCCCATTTTTTTTGTACAACGACCACCATGCCGCGCTATGATCCCTATGACCGGTACGATGATGATGACGATGACGATTTCGACGATATCCGCGTCGGTCGCCGACGGAATCGTTACCGCGCTCGATCCGGGTCGAAGCCGCAATCCGGTTTAGGGATCACGTCGGTGTGCTTGGCGGGCGTGGTTTTCTTTGGATATCTGGCCACATTTGCCTTGGCTATTGCATTCGAGGTCAACAATAATGCTCCAAGAAGAGATGACGACCCCCTCGAAAACTTGTTGGTGCTGGGATTGATTGGCAGCGGCTGTCTCAATCTGGCCGGTGTGGTCCTGGGCTTCGTGGGCTGCTTTCAGACGGACCGCAGCATCATTTGGGCGATCCTGGGCGCCGTCTTCAACACGATTCTTCTTTTCGGCGTGATCGCACTCGTGTGCGCCGGCCTGTTGATGGGTTGATAACTCAATTGCCCAAGAATCGCACGATCTCGCGTGCCACATCGATGCCGGTCGCCGGCGCCAGCGCCCGCCAGCCGGGGACGGCGTTCACTTCCAGCACGTAATATCCGCCATCGGGTCGGGGCAGAAGATCGATCCCTGCGATTGGCGCGCCGACGGCTCGCGCCGCCTCCAAGGCGAGACGTTCCTCTTCCGCATTGGGCGCGATCGCTTCGGCTCGGCCTCCTTGCGCGACGTTGGTGCGCCAGTCGTTCTTCGCATGGCGACGCATCGCCGTCAATACGCGGTCGCCGAGAATGAAGATGCGCAGGTCCCAGCCGGGATTGCGAATGAATTGCTGAACGTACAGGATCGCTTGCAGGCGTTCGAGCGTGCGGAAGGTGCGCCAAGCGATTTCGATGTCGTTGACCCGGATCATGCCGCGCCCCTCGGAACCAAACAGCGGCTTGACCACGACATCGCCGCCGAGCTGATGAAACGCCTCGATCGCGGCCTCGGCATCCTGGCATACCACCGTCGGCGGCGTCGGTAAACCGGCGGCATCCAGCCGGGCGCTCGCCAGATATTTGTCCACGCAGACTTCCAGCGCCCGCGGCGGATTCAGCACGCGCGTGCCCGCCGCCTCCAGCCGATGCAGCACGTCCATGCGAAAAACGACTTGCTCCAGCGATCCCGGCGGCATCGTCCGCACGATCACCGCATCGAATGCGGAAAGCGATGTCGCATCAGGGACGGCCGCCGAGACGCGGCGAAAATCGATTGGTTCAGCGGCGTGGCCCAGCAGCGCCGCCGCACGCTGTAGATCGCGCACGTGCCAGCCGGTTCCGTTGGAGAGGATGGCGATTTTCATCAAGAAAGGTTATCCGGCAAGGCGCTGATCGGCCGGAACGACGTTGATGATTTGCCGCAGTTTTTCGTTTCTGTCTTCGATTGGAGCGCGCCCGGGCAATGTCGCCGACTCGATGACGATGTTCACGCAGCCGAGCCGCAAGCGGTCGCCGGCGCAAACCATCGCCTCGGCAATCGGCTTGTTGTTGAGCATCACGCCGTTGAGGCTGTTCAGATCGCGGACTCGCCAAGCTCCGCTTTCAAATGCGAATTGGCAATGACGACGGCTGATCTCCGGATGGGCGATGCGCAGGTCGGCGTCGGAATGCCGGCCCACCACGGCAATCGGGCACGTCACCTCGATGCGCTCCCCCTCCGCTTCGATGCGGAGCCGCAACGGCACAAAGTCGGCGGGCAGATGAAGGTGCGGCCCCTGAACGCCATGACGAGTATGGCCGACGATCGTGCGGTTTTCGGACATGGGCCGATCCCCATAAAAGGAAGCCTCTTCGCAATCGCTGCCGATATAACATAAGCTTCAGGGTTTGCAAGAGGATTTTGATGAGGATTCGGCCATGCACGATAGTTGGATCGCAGACCGCGTGAAAGGGATCGAAGTCTCGGGAATTCGCAAGGTTTTCGATCTCGCGGCGCATTTGAAAGATCCCGTCAACCTCAGCATCGGCCAGCCGCATTTCCCCGTCCCCGCGGCGATCAAGGAGGCGGCCAAGGCGGCGCTCCACGGCGACAAGACCGGCTATACCGTCACGCAGGGCATCCCGGAATTGCGCGCGAAGCTCCTCGATCAAGTCCGCAAGCAGTTCCCGAGTAAGGCCGACCGCGAGTTGATCGTGACGAGCGGGACCAGCGGCGGGTTGGTGCTTGCCCTATTCTGCACCCTCAATCCCGGCGATGAAGTCATCATCTTCGATCCGTACTTCGTGATGTATCCGCACTTCATCACGCTGGCGGGGGGCAAGAGCGTTATCGTCGATGCCGCGCCAGATTTCCGCATCGACATTGCCCGCGTCAAAGCCGCCATCACGCCCCGGACGAAAGCCATCATCGTCAACAGCCCCGCCAATCCGACCGGCGTCGTCCATGCCCGCGCTTCGTTGCGCGAGATAGCGGAGTTGGCTCGCGCGCGCGGCATCCTGATTTTGAGTGACGAGGTCTACCGGGCGTTTTGCTACGACGAGCCGTTCGCCAGCCCGCTGGAGTTCAACGACGAAACACTGGTGTTCGATGGCTTCAGCAAGGCATACGGCATGACCGGTCTGCGTCTGGGCTTCTGCCACGGTCCGCGCCGGCTGATCGACGAGATGATCAAGATACAGCAATTCACCTATGTCAACGCGCCGAGCATCGTCCAGCACGCCGGCGTCGCCGCCCTCGATTGCGACATTTCCCCAATTGTCGCCGATTACAAGCACAAGCGCGATCGGCTCATGGCCGCCCTCAGGGATCAGTATGACATCGTCGTCCCCGGCGGCGCGTTTTATCTTTTTATCAAGGCCCCGTGGGGAACCGGCACGGAGTTCGTCGCCGAGGCCATCCGCAACAACCTGCTCATCATTCCCGGCGCCGTGTTCAGCAAGCACGACACTCACTTCCGTCTAAGCTACGCCGCCAGCGATCAGATGATCGAACGCGGCATCGACATTCTGCGGCGGATCGCGAAACCGCCGCGCTCAGCGCCCATTTGACACCTTGATTGCCGTGGGCTAGGTTTGGGTGCGGAAAGGAAACAAAAAACTGAACAGAACCGAGGTCCCGTCATGAGCGCAGCAATATCTGCCGCGTTGGTTCAGCCCGTGCGCAATCCGTTCTTCCTCGAAATGGAACGCCGCGCCGTCGAACGCCGGATTTGCTCGCTCGAAGCAACCTCGCATGCCGTCGAGCCCGGTCGCACGCTTTCCTGGGGCGCTGTAGTCAACGATATTACGCCGGGGGGCGCCAGCATCACCGTATGCTTTCCGTTTCGCCCGGGCACGTATCTGGCCATTGATCTGCAATCCGACACGGGCACGGTTCGCACGCTGATGGTTCGGGTTCTGCACGTCAACGACCAGGTGGACGGCCGCTGGCGTCTCGGTTGCGAATTCATCAAGCCGCTCAGCGAAAGCGACGTGGAGTTGCTGGTGTAATCCTTATCGAAGCGATTATATTCTCGTTCCTGCACAGAGATTTCAACGATTGCGCATTTTTTCTCTTGTCTTTTCAAAAGCCTCATATAACAGACACAGCGGCGCTGAAGGCTTACCGCCTGGCTGTCACCGAGGCGAATATGCAATTTCAATTTGACATCGCGTCCACGGCGAAGGTTCCTCCTCCTGCGCCTCCCATGCGGGTCACGCCCGAAACAGTTCCCGATCTGCTCTGGCAAATGCTGGAGTTGCAGCGCGATCAATTAAGCCAGATGGTATGTTTGCAACGCGAGCAACTCAACCACGCTCGAGCCACGGCTCAGGACAACCTGGCCCGCTGGCGCAACATGCTGACGCGCTGGGCGGAAGAATATCCGCAATTCGCCGAGCAGTGCAAGCTGGCGTACCCGCTGATAGAACGTTGCTATGTGCAGATGCTCGGCACTATGGTCGAAGAGCTCTCGCAAGGTGGAGAAGACGCACTCGATAGCGAGTTCGCGATCCAAGAGTTCCTCGACCGCTACGGCGCCAAGATCGGCCAGATGAGCCATCTGCTTGGCATCGTCGGCCCACTCTCGGAGGCGGCCCATCAAAACGAAGCCGCCGCCAGGCAACAACAGCAGGCACATACGCCGCCGCAAGCGTGATTTCTGCGGCGTCATTCCTTGCCGCGAATCGTCGCCTTCAGCACCTGCTTGAGGCGATCCTCGATCTTCTTGTGCGCCTTGTCGATTTCCTTGTCCGCCAACGTGCGATCCTCGGCCTGATAGGACAGCGCATACGCCAGACTCTTGGTCCCCGCGGGAATCTGATTGCCGCGATAGAGATCGAAAAGGCGAACACCGAGCAGCAAATCGCCGCCGCCTTTGCGGATTTCGCTTTCGATGCGCTCGGCTGGGATCGCTTCCTCCACGACAAGCGCGATATCGCGCAGCGCTGCCGGGAAGCGCGGCACCGGCGTATAGGTGAAGCGGCTCGGCGCCGCAGCTTGCAACGCCTCCAGATCGAATTCGCCGACCAGGACGGTGCGCTCGCCGAGACCGAACGCTTGCGCGACTTTTGGATGCAGCTGGCCGAACGAGCCGAGTAGCCGGCGGCTCACGCCGCTCGGCTCGCCGATGGAAAGCGTCGCCGATTTGCCGGGATGCAGATGGGCGGCATGCGCCGGTTGATACGAAATATCGCTTAGGTGCAAATCCTCCGCGAGCGCTTCGATCGCGCCTTTCAGCTCGAAGAACTCGAGCGGCTGCTTGTCTTTCGCGCCGCCCTCCCAGAATTCCTGATGGCGATTGCCCGTCATCACGATCGCCAGCCGGCGCGGCTCGTCCGGCAGACCGTCGCTTGCGCTTCCGGCTCGTGGAATGTACGCGAAGCCGATCTCGAAAAGCCGCACGTCGTCGGTGTGGCGCAGATTGCTCGCGGCGATTTCCAGGACGCTCGCCAGCACGCTTTGCCGCATCACGACGCGCTCATTGCTGATCGGATTCTTCAAGCGCACGTAATTCTCGACGGCGCCCAGCAGCGGCGCTTCCTTTTCCGGCATCGTCAGTGTGTAGCAAATCACCTCCTGCATGCCGCAATCGACGAGGATGTCGCGCAGCTTGTCCTCGAAGACAATCGGCTCATTCGCCTGCTGCTTCGGCAACGGCTCCGCCAGCAGCGTCGTCGGCACGCGATCGTAGCCGTAGATCCGTACGATGTCCTCGACGAGATCGGCGGTATGCTCTTGCACGTCAAGCCGATGCGTTGGCACGGTGACCTTCCACACGCTCGCCATCGCGGCACTTGGCTCGATGCTGTATTCGAGCGACTCCAGGATGCGCCTGGCGTCGCTCGGTTCGATCCTGAAACCGAGCAAACGATCCATCTGGGCGGTGCTGAACAACACCACCTGAGCAGGCCTCGGCGCCGGATAGCAATCGACCAGCCCGGCGCAAACGCTGCCGCCAGCGAATTGCCGCATCAGGTCGGCGGCGCGCTCGATGGCGGGCTTCACCGTTTCCGGATGGATGCCGCGGCTGAAGCGAGCGCTTGCCTCGCTCGGCAAATCGAAATGACGGAACGTACGGCGAATGCTGACGAAATCGAAGTTCGCCGATTCGAGCAAAATATTCCTCGTCGCGGCGGTGACTTCGGTCTCCATTCCCCCCATGACGCCGGCCAGCGCGATGGGGCCCTTCGTGTCGGCGATCACGAGATGCTCCGGCGCCAGCTTGCGTTCCTGCTTGTCGAGCGTTACCAGGCTTTCGCCGGCCCGCGCCGGCCGCACGATGATCGTCGGCGTTTGGCCGTCGGCGCGTTTCATCAGCGCGTCATAATCGAACGCATGCAGCGGCTGGCCCCATTCGAGCATGACGAAATTCGTGATATCAACGATATTGCTGATGGGCCGCATGCCTGCGTAGAGCAGGCGGCGCTGCATCCAGCCCGGTGACGGGCCGAGCTTAGTCTTCTTGATGAGTGCCGCGGCATAACGGGCGGACAGTTCCGGATTCTCGATTTGCACATTGACTTGACCGGCGATTGGTTCGTCGCTCGTCTCCATGCCGGCGGGTGGCAATTTCAGCTTCGCGCCGGTGATCGCTGCGACCTCGCGCGCCACGCCGATCAGCGCCAGGCAGCGGGCAGTATTCGGCAAAACGTCGATCTCGATAACGATGTCACCCATGTAATCGGCAAGCGGCATGCCGACTGGGGCGTCGTCATCCAGGATGATGATGCCGGTGTGATCGTCCTTGTTGTCGGAAATGCCGAGTTCCAGGAGTGAGCAAACCATCGCATCGGACGGCAGCCCGCGAATCTTGGTCGGTTTGAGCTCGGAGAGTTTACGCTCCTCGGAATGGCCGTCGAAAAGCACCGAGCCACTGAGCGCCAGGACGACCTTCTGCCCGGAATCGCCGACATGGATGTTCGGAGCGCCGGTGACGAGTTGCTTGGACGTGCCCTCGCCCCAGGTGACCGTCGGCAACTTGAGCTTGTCGGCATTGGCATGCTTCTCGACGCTCAAGACCTGGGCGACAAAAATCTTGTCGCGATCCCAGATCGGCCCGCGCTCTTCCGGCTTGACGCGCACGCCATCGGGAATCGGCAGCCCGAGCACGCGCGTGGAGGCGACCTCGAGGCCGGCAAGCGTCAGGCGTTCGATGAGCTGCGCCGGCGGCAGCGTGATATCGATGTAGTCGCGGAGCCAGGATAGGGGGATTTTCATGGTTGTGGTCTCGACCTGCGCAGGTTCGGAGTGCCTCACCTGCGGGCTTGACAACAACCGCAAGCCCGCAGGTGAGGTACTCCGAACCTGCGCGGGTTATTCGTCAGGTGCGTCCGTTACGGCATCCTCTTCTGGGTCTTCGTCCTCTTCGTCCTCCTGGTAAGACCTAATCCAAGCGTCCTTTTGATTCAGAATGTAGTTGTACGTGTTCAAATGATGTTGTTTGTCGTTGATCGGCTTGAAGCCGCCATACCGTCCCCACACGCGCCCAGGAAGTTGCTCCCGGATCGCATGCGAGGCCGCCGTTTTGCATTGCCCGATGATGCGCCGAATTTCCGTAAGGCTGTCCGGCAATTCCACTAGGATATGGGCGTGCATACCCGACACCGACACCGCCAAGACGCGATGACCTCCCGTGCGAAGGTTTGTGACGATTTTCCGCCCGACAGTTTCGCGTGCGCCCGTCGGGATGACGACGGGTTCGTTACTGATTTTCTTGCTGAATTTGTATAGGCCCGCATGTTCGCCGGCGGGCGGAGGTTTTTTGTAATCGCCGGAGGAGTGGATCTTGTGTTCCTCGGCGCGAAATTCGCGTGGGTCGCCGGGGAGCCAGCTGTTGTAGGTGCCGATGACGACATGGCGCCAGCGTTTACCGTCGATGGGCATGTTGGGCCTCCCGCAACCCGCGCAGGTTCGGAGTACCTCACCTGCGGGCTTGGGGAAATTCATCAAGCCCGCAGGTGAGGTACTCCGAACCTGCGCGGGTACAATCAAAATTGCCGCAAGAACCGCAGATCGTTGCCCCAAAATTGGCGAATATCGTCGATGGCGTGCTTGAGCATCGTGATGCGCTGCGGGCCCATGCCGAAGGCGAAGCCGCTGAACTTGGCGGGGTCGTAGCCGCCATTGCGCAGGACCACCGGATGCACCATGCCGGCCCCCATGATTTCCAGCCAACCCGTACCTTTCGTCAAGCGATCGGCATTTGGATCGTCCTTCGGCCAATCGATGTCCACCTCGATCGACGGCTCCGTGAACGGGAAATAGCTCGAGCGAAGCCGGACTTGCCGTTCCTGCCCGAACAGCCGGCGTGCGAACGCCGTGATGGTTCCCTTCAGATCGGCCATCGTGACCTGAGCGCCGATGACCAGGCCCTCCACTTGCTGGAACTGAATTTCGCTGCGCGTGGTGATCGCTTCATAGCGGTAGCACATGCCGGGCAAGATCACGCGGATCGGGTTGGGATGAAACTCGCGCATCACGTGGATTTGGCCGGGCGAGGTGTGCGTGCGCAGGATCACGCCGGGAACGGTGGTGTGGAAGGTGTCCCACATGTCACGGGCCGGATGGTGCGGCGGCATGTTCAGGAGCTCGAAGTTCATTTCATCGGTTTCGACTTCGCGCGTGCGGTAGATCTGGAAGCCCATGTCGGCGAAGATGCCGTAGATTTGCCGCATGATCTGCGTGGCGACGTGCAAGCGGCCACGTTGCACCGGCCGGCCCGGTAAAGTCACGTCAAGCGGATTAGCGGTGAGGCTGGCGTTTCAGCGCTCGCTCTTTCGCCGCGCCCAGAGATTGCTCATAGGCCGCAATGAGTGCTGCCTTGATACGGTTGGCTTCTTGGCCGTAGGCCTTGCGCTGATCGTGAGGCAACGCCCCAACCGCCTTCATCGCGATCGACACTTCGCCTTTGTCGCCGAAATATTTCGTGTGCCAGGGCGCAAGGCCGCTTCATCGGCACAGGCGGCCAACCCGGTTTGCGCGCGTTGCTCGAGTGTGGCGAGATCGGACATGATATTCTGTTATCTCCCAACAACCGCCTTCAGACGCCAAATGCTTCCTTGACCTCTGGATCGAGCAAAACGATCACCGCCCAAATCCCAAATGGAATGCCTAGCAGATAACAAGGGCTGAAACAAGGAATAATCGCCAGGATGGCCGCAGTCATTGCCATGGCATAGTTGCGCTTGCTGTACATCATGTAGCCGCCGACGGCAGTCACGATGTTGCCGATCATAAAGAGAGGCATGCAGACGCCGGCCCCAATGAAATTGCCGACGCGCTCGCCCCCTTTTCCTGGGATTGCAGGTTTGTTGATGATGCTCACGAGATTGATGGGGCAAGCGACCATCAAGACGACGAAAGATACGCCCGCAACCACCATGAGCGAAATCGCCGGCCCCATCAGCCGCGAAGCAGCGCGCGAGCCTCTCCGCGGACGTCGCGATCGACGGTGTCGGTAATCATCGTCGTCGTCTACATCGTCGTCGTAGTCGTCGTCATCATAGCGTCGGGGCATGACATAACCGCTTGCCGGAGAATGGCCAGTTCGTCACAGGTTCTTTTTCGCCAACTCCACGATCTTGTCGAAGGTGGTCGCGTCGTGGATGGCGATTTCCGATAGCGATTGGCGATTCAACTCGACCGCTGCCTTTTGCAAGCCGTGCATAAGCTGGCTGTAGCGCGTGCCGCGCGATCGGCAGGCGGCGTTGATGCGGATGATCCACAGCCGGCGAAACATGCGCTTGCGGACCCGCCGATCGCGGAAGGCGTAGACCCGGCCGCGGATCAAGGTGACGAGCGATTGGCGATAAAGATTATGCCGGCTGGCGCGAAAGCCCTTGGTGAGCTTGCGCAGTGCGAGCGCGGCCTTTCTTGAGCGGCATGCCGCTGCGTGCGCGAACCATGACTTGGCTCCTTTCGAAAAAAACACGACGGGCAGGGGCATGGTGATCCCTGCGTGCGTCGGTGGTTTCGCTTGCGTTTAGCGCTCGCATGGCGCCAGGCGAGCGCTAAACGCAAGCGGAAAAGAATCATCCGCCCATCGCCGCGATGTACTTTTGCGCGACGATGCCGATCTCGGCGACTCGGCCGCGCAGTTGGCGTTTGCGCTTGGCGGACTTGGGGCTGTTCAAGTGCTTCTTGCCTGCCTGGGATCGTTTCAACTTTCCGGTGGCGGATATCTTGAATCGCTTGCGCGAGGCCTTGTGCGTCTTCTGCTTCGGCATGACCGGCTCCGTGAAAAACAACAACTCCCCTCGGAAGTGCCGAAGAGAGTTGAATATTGTAGAATCGCGCTCTGGATTGTCAATTCGCTCAGCGGGAAATCACCGTCGCGCCGTCGCGGTCGAATTCGATGCGCACCCATTGGCGCAGAGCGTAAACCCATTCGATCGAATCACGCGTTACGATGACCCGGCGCGGCGTTCCCTCCGGAAGGCTGAAGCGAACCGACGTGGGTTGCTTGGTGACAGGATTGATCACGGTGACATCGTATGCCCCCGCCTTCGCCTGGAACGACTTTGAAAAAGCTTCCAACGTCGGCGCTTGCACCGCCTGAATCGGTTGCGGCGGCGCGTTTTTGGCATCGGGCACCGGTTGCGGCGCCGGCGGGAATGGTTGTACCGCCGGCGGCGCCTGTTGCACGACCACTGGCGGCGGCAGGTAAATCACGCGCGGGCCATACACCACCGGGCCGTCGCCCGGGATGTAGAGATTCACGAACGGAGCGCGAACGGCCACCCCATCACCGGCATACACGCGCACAAACGGGGCACGGACTATCACTTGCGCCTCGCTGACGGATGCACGGGCGAGCCAGCCGGCAAGGATCGCGATGCCAAGAATCATTGCACGTTTCATGGTTCGTCTCCTTGTGAAAGAGCGGCGATCAATCACGCTCTTATTCTATCACGAATCTATGGCTTCGGGGATATCCGAAAACCAATCGGATCAAGAAATCGAGGAAATCCTGCCGGTGCGGGCACGTTACGGCAGGGAATTTGCGGAGGCCTGGCAATCTATTCTGCCTCGGCAATACGGATATTCAACGGCTCAACCCAGTGCTTGCGATCGGCGTCGTAATAGAGATATGCCCGGCTGGCAGGGCCGCGGTAGACGCCGGGCAGCCGGCAGGCGAGATCAAGCTCGATCGCGATCTTGGCGTCCGGCGCCAGGTCGCGCCAATAAAGGATCAACTCGCGGCCACGCAGTTCCCAGGCACTGATGCCATTCTTCTCGATCCGGGTCAGCGCCTTGAGCTGCTGGGCGTCTTCGAGAACCGCTAAACCGCTGGGCAGCCCGATGGCGGCAACGGTCATTCCCTGCCCTTTGCCGGAGGCGTTTTCGATGGTCGCGATTAGCTTGACGGTCTGCCCTTCCTTGGCCTTGGCCGAGGCAAGTTTGGTGGCGATCTTGATCGGCGCCTGCGGATCGCTGGGCGGCTTCAGTGAGCGGTAGGACCAGGTGAGCGTATAGGGAAGGGTGTTGTTGCCGGTGACGCTGAGCTGAACCATGTTTTTGCCGGGCTGCAAATCGCGATCCTGAAGGAATAAGGCGACCGGCTCCGGCGAATGCGGGGAGAAGGGGGCCCGCGTCATGCCCTGCGTTTCGTCCGGCTTCACTGCGACTTTGCCGCCGAATCTGCCGCGGGGCTGCTCGAATCGCTGCGGCTGGTCGGTGCGAAGGAGTATTTGCACGTCGCCGCCTTGGAGGTTCTTGGGTTGGCGTTCGTGATAGGCGAGCATGGCCTTGAGGGCGAGGATGGTGGCTTGCGTGCCGCCGAAGCTGCCGCTGCCGCGCCGCTGCTTGCCGAGCCAGCGAATCGCGTTGCCGAGCTCCTTGTCGAAATCGAAACGGTTCGCCTTGAGGAAAGCGAGGATGGCGAGCGAGGTGCTTTCGACGGCGAGATCGTGCCCCTGCGAGCCGGTGATGCTGGTCTGGGCGCCGGCAACCTGGCCGTCCTCTTTCTGAGCTTCGCGGACGCTTTGCAAAAGATCGATGCCATCTTGGGTCTTTTTGCGATTGAAATGGCTCAGGGCGGTCAACGACAACAGATACGGATCCTTGCTCGCCTTGCACGCCTGCTTGAGCGCCGCCAGCTCGACATTGAGATTGTCCTTGGCGCCGCTCTCGGTCAAAGCCCAGACGATATAAGCATTGGTGACCGCTTCGGGGGCATGGCCGAACTGGTCGAGCCCCCTGGGATTGCGCTTGAAGCCTCCTTTGCCGTCGCGCTGATCGAGCAGGAATTTCTCGGTGCGCTTGAGCATGGCGTCGTCCAAGGCGGTGAAACGAGCCATGTCGCGAAACTGCAACAGGCCATAGGCGGTAAGCGCTTCGTGAGGCGGAGCGGCGCCGCCGAACCATTCGTAGCCACGCTTGCCGGCGCCATCGTCGCATTCAAAAGAGGTGAGCCGCTGGTAACCCGACTGCACGAGCTGGCGGGCTCGCTTCTCGATGGCGGGATTGGCTTCGCGCGTCTGCTTCAAATAATTGAGAACCAGCGTGTTGGGATAATTGCTCGAGGAACATTGCTCGAAGCAGCCGACCGGCTCGCGCAGCATCGCCTCCAGGCCGCCTTGCAATTCGGCCGCGGGGGACGGATAGAAGTAAGCCTGCACCTTCACGGAACCAGGCACGCAATCGGCGGGGAGATTGATCTCGTGCTCGACCGCAGCGTTTTCCAGGACGCCGCTTTTTGAGCCGGCAACCGGGAAGCCGTCCGGAACAACGGTGAATTTCCGCTCAACGCCGTCGCTGTGCCCGCCGGTCTTACCGATGACGCGCACCGAGGCCACCCCTTCGCTGATGGTCGGGTTGACGTGCAGCACAGTCCGTTTGGTCTCGTTCGCTTCGAGTACCAGGCCGCGCTCGGCGTTATCCTGGAGTTCCAATCCCTTGACGCGGGCCGAAAGCTGCACCGAGGTCTTCTTGGCGAGGTCACTGCGGACGGCGACCGGAATGGCGATCTGGTCGGTCTGCGTCACCTCGAGCGGCACTTTCGGTTCCACGTTGAAGGGGAGCTTGGAGCTGATTTCGATGCTGTTGGAACCGAGCCGGCCGTCAAGCGTGTTGCTGAGCACGAGAACCTGGAAGCGCGTCACCGCATCGGACAGATCGAACTGCACCTGCGCCGTGCCGTCGGGCATGACGAGCACAGGCTGCCAATACAGCGTCTCGGTGAAGTCACGGCGCACGCCGTCGGGTTCTTGCTTGTGCCGATGGGCATATTCGCGGACGACGCACAACTCGCGGACGGGGGGCAATTGCACGCGCCGGCCGACGTGCTTCTGCACAATGGCCTGGTAGTCTCCCTGCTGGCGCAGCAGGCGATCGTCAAAATCCCAGCCAAACGGGGGCGGGGCTGCGGGCGCGAGGTTGTTGGCAAGATTGTTCAAGAGCATCTGGTTCGGTGGGCCCGCGAGAAACCGGTCCGGCGCCCGTTTTTCGTTGCCGATGTTGGCAATCGGATTGATCGGTTCCTCTGCAAGCACCGCTTCGGCGTCATCGGCCGGCACATTTTCGGGCCAGACGGGGGCGACCGGAGCCGGCGCGGGTGCGATCCCGTTGACGGCGGCGCCTCCCATCAAAATGTCAGGATGCTTTCGCCCGAAGCGCAAATCTTCTCCCATTGGATCCCCCATCAGAGCGAAGGTGCCGACCACGCTGATTAGGAAAAGAAGCCCCAGGAGGCCCAATCCCGAGACCAGCCAGGCGCGCGGGTTGCCCCCTTCGGTGAGCCGGCGCAGACCGACGCTGATGAGGTAGAAGCCGATGAACAGCAGCGTGAGCAAGGCGCCGCCAAGTCCGAACTGGACCAGGAAGATGCGAATCTCCCGTAGCCGCTCGTTGGCCTGGTCGATCTCGTTTTGGGCGTTCTGCAATTCGCGCTCGCTTTTTTCGACCGCTTGCATTTGAGGCGGCGCGCCCTCGACCAATTTCTCGGTGGCCGCCAGCTTCTTCTGCAGGTCCATTGCTTTGGGCACGAATTGCTCGTCGAGCTTATCGATCTGCTTGCGCTCGTCATCGAGGAATTGCGGCGCCGCGTCGGCATTGGCGAGAAAGATCGGCGCCGCCTTGGCCTTCGGCTGCCCCTGCTGGAACCGCTTGGGATCCTGCTCGGCGAAGCGCCGCCAGCCCTGGCTCCCCAGGAGCAGATCGAGCGACTGCACCGCCTTGGGATGATCGCCCAAGAGAAAATCCGCATGCTCCAGGTCTTCGCCGTCGCGAATTTCCGTGGTCAGGAGAAAATGCGTCGGCATCGCGCGGGCCGTCTTCTCGTCGCGCAGCTTCAAGACGCTCGCATCGACCACCGCCACCAATGCCAGCGCCGGCGCCATTTCGCGTTTCTCGTTGAGCGCCTGCAATTGCAACTGCACCGATTCACCGGGCTGATACGTCGTGCGATCGCACTGGATCGCCACGTCAACCTTGCTCGGATTCCTGCGATAGATCAGCCGTTCCGCCAGCGGGCGATAGGCGGCCGGCGCACGACTTTCTCGAAAACGGTAATTCGAAAAACGCCGCCGATCGGCGCATGCGGCTTGAGCGTCACCTGCGCGGGCTGGTTCGCCTCGACCTTGACGAACTTGTGATCGAGCACACGGCCGCGACAATAGGCCCCAACCAAAAGCTCGCGCGCCTGCTGGACGTTATGCAGCGTCAGGTTGATATCGCCGTCCACGACGCTTTGCGGGATGTTGAGCACGACGCCGCGATCCCTCGGCTCTATCCGCAATCCATTCCCCCAGGCGAGCGGGATGGGCCGATCGATGCCGATGGGAGCATCGATGCGCAGCGAATAGCGGGCGCCGAGCTTGGGCTTGAAGGTGAAAGAGCCAAGGCCTTGATTGATGCCGGCTTCCTTGTCGTCGGCAAGCGTCTGGATGCGGACGACTTCCTGATTTCTGGCATCGAGAATGGCACCGGTGAGTTCGGCAGGCTGATTGGCCGGCGTGCGCACCTGGAAGTAAACGCGATTGGGGACGCCCGCGATCAGGTCGCCGCCTTCGGGAAAGAACGAGACGTGCAAATCGCGCAGGACGATGGGTAAATTGCGGACGACCGTCTCGACATTGCCGCCATCATGGCACTCAACTGTGACGACGCCGATCCCCTTGAGAATGTGCGGCGGCAGCGCGAACTCGAATTCGGCCCGGCCTTCGTTATCAGTCGGCTGATCCTGGCTCAACACGCTGACCCCGTCCACGACGACGCGCGCCAGGGTGCGGATATTATTGCGGAATTGCTGTTGCCCCTGGACCGGCACGGCGCGAACCTGGATTTTCACCGGGTCGCCCGGGCCATAGGAGCTGCGGTTAAATTGCACTTCCTTATTGAGCCGCGGCGCTTGCCAGCGGCGCACCAGGAAGTTGCGTTTTTCGTCGTGAAAGCGCTCGTTGACTTCGCTGACCTGGAGCGTGTACTCGCCTTCCGCGAGATCGGCGGGCAGGGCAAATTCGCCGACCCCCAAGCCGAAGAGGGGAACGCCGCCGGGGCCCTTGAACGTATTTTTCTTGGCGGGATCAGTCTTGTCGGTTGTCAGGAGCTCGCTGGCGACTTCTTTGTTGAAGATTTCCACGTTCCTGGGGCCGACGATGCGATAGCGCAGGTGGAATTTTTGCTGGGCCGGCTTGAGGCTGAAGCGCTCCAGCGTCAAGGAACGGAAACGCACGGTCTCGCCGGGACGATACATGGGCCGATCGGTGGTGAGGTGGGTGACGTAATCGGGAAAGACGAGATTCAAGTTGTCGCGGAGTTTCTCGATCTTGCCATCGGCCATCTCGGCAAGGAATTCCAGAGCGATGGCGTCGCCCGGCTTGATCGCCAGGTCCGGAGGCAGGTCGAAATTCGCCCGGTTGTTGGGCTGCACCTTTAATTTCTGTTGATACAGAATGTTGTTATTCTGATCGACGACGCGCGCTTGCATGTTGGGCGCCGGCGGCAACGTAGCCGACGGGCGTTCTGGCTTGGCGTCCTTGTGGTTATTGCCGGCGCCCTTGGGAGCGTTATCCTTGTCGAGGGCCGTCTGACGCAATTCGATTTCGTAAGAATTCTTGGCGCCGGCGACGGCGAGTTGCGGCCCGCTGACGATGATTTGTGGCAACTGGGCTCGCTTTTCTTCGAGTTCTTTGGCCCTCTTGATTTCTTGCTGCTTCCAGTCGATGAAAAGGCTGTCGATCTGCTTCTGAATGTCGCGGATTTCCTTCTGCGATTGGTCTTTTTTCTCGTTGAATTCGTGCCGGCCCTTGGACAGATCATCTTTGGCCTTGCCTAGGCGGCGCTGCGCTTCGTCGAGCTTGCCGGCATTTTCGCGGTAGACGGTCCAGCCGATGACGCCCCCGCCGCTAAACAGAAATAACAAGACGGCCGCCGCCGCTGCCCAGCGGTTGAGCAAGAACGGATTGCGCCGCGGCGCGCGTGGCAGAACCACAGTTTCCGCTGTCGATGCGGGTGTCGCCTTGACCGGCGCTTTGAAGATGATGTCGCTCGATTCCAGCTTGATCGCCTCGGCCAGCATGCCTTGCTGTTCCTGGGCGGCTTTACGCGCTTCCTGGCACGATGGACAGGTTTCCAAATGCGTCACCAATTCTTGCCGCTCGACTTCATCCAAGAGGTCGTAAAGGTACGGCAACATCTGCTGCCGGCAGTATTCGCATTTCATCTTCCCCAACTCCTTCCACGTTTAGCCGCGGCGTTTGCTCCGCGCGGGGCAAGCCCAGCGGCTAAGGCGAGCGGCAAGAGCTTTCCTCCCCTCTCCCGGAGGGAGAGGGGCCGGGGGTGAGGGTCTTTGGCAAGTTTTTTTTGAAGCCTCTGCCCTCACCCCCAACCCCCCTCTCCCGGAGGGAGAGGGGGTAGATTATGTCGTGCCGCTCGCCTAAACGAAATCATGCTTGCACCGACTCAGCCGGGTTCAGCACGCGCCGCAATTTCTCCAGGGCCGTGCGCATCTGCGTCTTCACGGTACTCACCGGGCAGCCACGCGCCTCGGCGATCTGCTCGTAAGTCAGCGCCCCGTTCTGTCGCAGGAGAAAGACCTCCTTCTCCTCCTCGCGCAAGCCGAGGATGGCGGCCCGCAGGCGTTCGATCGATTCCTTTCGCTCCAGTGTTTGGCTCGGGGCGGCGTCCTTGTCCGTCATGGTGTATTGTTCCGCTTGCAATGGTTTGGCCCGCCGGTTCCAGGCGCTGCGCTGCATGTCCTTGGCGGTGTTGAAACAGACGCGAAAAATCCAGGCCCGAAGATTAATGACTTGCGGCAACTGCTCGCGCGCCTTCCAGCACTTGATAAAAGCGTCCTGGGCCGCGTCCTTGGCGTCTTCCCGGTTACCGAGCACGAAGACGAGAGTACTGATCAATTCGTCCTTCAACTCATTGAAGGTGCGAACCAACCTTTCGTCCGACGATTCCCATCCATCTCGGGACGCGTCGAATGGAGCGGAGACGCCATCATCGTGCTTGGCCATACGTCACCGAAAAGACGAGAACGGTGGTGCGAGAGTTTGACCGGGGACAAAATATCATGTAGGCGACCGAGCCATTGTGGCAGAATCCCGGACAATGTCAAATTACGATACGGCTTTTCGGCCGGTTCGTTGCTGCGGCATCTGCGTTCTTTATTCCACCTGCTTTTCTATTTTTCAGCTGCTCACCCCCCAAAGATAGTCTCTTTGCACGATGGACGTGCTGGAGTAGTATACTGCTATCCTGCCATCGCAGTTTCTTCGACGCTGGGGAATCAATGGCCCACAAATTCACACTTCGCATCCTTGTCACCGCGATCGCGCTGGGCGTGACGGGGGCCGGCGCATGGCACGCCGAGCAGCGCCAAGCGCCACAGCCAGGCAAGGGTGACTCGCTTGAACAACGCTTCGCCGCCAAGGTGCAGCCGTTTGTCGAAAGCTATTGCGTCGGGTGCCACGGCGGCAAGAAGCCGAAAGCCCAGCTCGATCTTTCCCGCGATCTCAGCATCGTCGGCATCATTAAGAACATGCACCATTGGGAAACTGTGCTCGAACGGCTTGAAGCCAACGATATGCCGCCCGAGAGCGCCGCCAAGCAGCCGGGCAAGGTGGAACGCGCTGCCGTCATCGCCTGGCTGCGTGAATTGCGCGACCGTGAAGCCGAGAAGAACGCCGGCGATCCCGGTATCGTGCTGCGCGCAGGCTCAGCAACGCCGAGTACGATTACACGATCCGCGATTTGACCGGCATCGATATTCGCCCGACGCGCGAGTTCCCGGTCGATCCCGCCAATCAGGCCGGCTTCGACAACACCGGCGAATCGCTTACCATGTCGCCGGCTCTGCTCAAGAAGTATCTTGCCGCCGCCCGGCATGTCGCCGAGCATGTCGTCCTGAAGCCGGAGGGTTTCGTGTTCGCGCCGCATCCGGTGGTGACGGAGACCGACCGCGACAAGTATTGCGTGCAGCGCATCATCGATTTCTACAAGCGGCATCAAGTCGATTACGCCGATTACTTCGAAGCAGCGTGGAAATTCCACAATCGCGCCAAGCTCGGTCGCCCGGCCGCGACACTGGACGACTTCGCGCGTGAGGCAAGGTTGAGTCCAGGTTATCTTGCCATGCTGTGGTCAGCGCTGACCCAACCGGAAGCGGACGTTGGCCCGCTGGCGACAATTCGCGCGGAATGGAAGGAAGCGGCGCCGTTCTCCAAGAAGCTCGACCGTTTTGTCAACCTTCTATACCTTCGCGCTTTCGCCGTTCGGTTGCGCAAAGAACTCACGCCGGACATCAAGAAACTGAACGCCAACGGCGGCATGTCCGCGGGCAGCCAAACGATGGTGCTCTGGCGCAACAACCAGTTCGCGGCCAAGCGTCGCGACTATGGCGGCGACGCGATTGCCGATTTCAAAAAGCTCGCCGACATCCAATTTACCGACGCCAAGAAATACGCCAGGTTTTTTGCTGCCGATGTGGCGGACAAGGAGAAAGCAATCAAGGCGCTCGCACGCTTTTGCGATGTGTTCCCCGATGCCTTCGCTGTCACCGACCGCGGGCCGTACTTCAATCCGAAGCAGGCCGACAAAGGGCGCCCGCTCACCGCCGGCTTTCATCTCATGCAGGGTTATTTTCGCGACGATCAGCCGCTCTACGATCTGATTCTCGACAAGGTCGAGCGGCGCGAGATCGACGCGCTTTGGTACGAATTGAACTTCGTCACCCTGGCGCCGATGCGGCAATACGCCGATTTCATCTTTTTCGAGCGTGCCGAGCCGCCTCGCTTCATGGGAGAGGCGGAGTTCGATTTCGCCCGCTCCGAGGACAAGGAGTGCACCACGCCCGAGAAGATCAATCGGCTCACGAAGCTTTATTTGGCGAAGGCGATCAAGCGCGGCGCCAAGGGGGAAGCGGTCGAGGCAATCGAGGTCTATTTCAAAAATATGTCGGCGGAGATTCGCAAGATCGAGACCGGCCGGCTCAAGGCGGAGCCAAGCCATCTCGACACGCTGGTGAAATTCGCGGAACGTGCTTACCGTCGTCCGCTATCGAAAGCGGAACGCGATGATTTGCTGGCGTTCTATCGGCAGATTCGCAAGCACGATGATCCTGGACACGACGAAGCGTTACGAGATGTCTTGACCAGCATCCTGGTGTCGCCGCACTTCTGCTTCCGTTTCAATCGAGCCGAGCCGGGCAAGGCGACGCAGCCACTGTCGGGCCACGAACTCGCCAATCGGCTCAGCTATTTCCTGTGGTCAAGCATGCCCGATGCCGAGTTGCTGGCCCATGCCGAGAAAGGCGATCTGCACCAGCGTGACGTGCTTCTCGGTCAAACCCGACGCATGTTGCGCGATCCGAAGGTGCGCGGCCTGGCTGCCGAATTCGCCGGCAATTGGCTCGACATCCGCCGCTTCCAGGAGCACAACGCCGTCGATCGCCATCGCTTTCCGACTTTCACCAGCGAGCTGCGCCAGGCGATGTTCGAGGAGCCGATCCGATACTTCATTGACATCGCCCAGCGCGACCGCTCGGTGCTCGACATTCTTTATGGCAAGGACACCTTCGTCAATCCAGTGCTGGCGAAGCATTATGGCGTGAACCTCGCCCCTCGTCCCTCGCCCCCCGCCCCTCACGATTGGGTCCGCGTCGAGGACGCGGAGAAATATGGCCGCGGCGGCATGTTGCCGATGGCGGCGTTTTTGACAAAGAATGCGCCGGGCCTGCGCACCAGTCCCGTCAAGCGTGGCTACTGGGTGGTGCGGCGCGTGCTGGGGGAGCAAATCCCGCCGCCCCCGCCGACGGTTCCCGAATTGCCGAAGGATGAATCCAAGCTGGGCGATTTGACGTTGCCGCAAGTATTGGCGCGCCATCGTACCGACAAAGCTTGCGCCGGCTGCCACCAGCGCTTCGACGCCGTCGGCATCGTCTTCGAAGATTTCGGCCCCATCGGCGAACGCCGCGCCAAGGACCTCGGCGGCCGGCCCGTGCAACTGACCGCCGAATTCCCCGACGGCAAGGAACGCTCCGGCATGGCGGGCCTCAAAGCCTACCTGAATGAAAAACGGCAAGGCGATTATGTCGATAACCTTTGCAAGAAGCTGTTCGGTTATGCGCTGGGCCGCTCCTTGCAGCTATCGGACCGCAAGGCACTCGAAGCGATGAAGACGAAGCTGGCTGCGGACGATTATCGCTTCGGCAGCCTGGTGGAAGCGATCGTGACCAGCGAGCAGTTCTTGCGGAAACGCGGGCGAGAACAATAGATTGACCGCGCACGGTCACCTATTGGAGGATAAGATCGGCGCTCAAGAAAATCGAAATCGTCCTTTTTCGCGATAAGCAGCATTGTCAGGCCCGCCATTTTGCGGCAAAATGATTGGGTATTCCCACCTTTGAAAGGCACTTTCATGAACCCCAAATCCCACAATCTCACTCGCCGCACCCTCTTACAAGGCATCGGCGTCAGCATGGCCCTTCCGTGGCTCGAAGCGCTCCCCGTTTGGGGCCAACAGGCGGCCGCCGCGGCTCCAAAACGGTTTGCCGCCCTTTTCATGGGCAACGGCATCAGCCCGCCCAACTGGTCGGCGCGCAGCTCTGGCGCCACCATGGAGCTGGGCCGAAGCTTGCAGCCGCTCAATGATCTCAGGCCCAAGCTCAATGTCATCACCGGGCTCTTCAACCGCAGCGCCACTGGCGTCGGCATTCATCCCGGCCAGACCGGAAATATCCTCTCCGGAGCCGCCCTCCAGCGCGGCGCGGTGCTTCGCGGCGGCACCAGCATGGATCAAGTCCTGGCCGCCCACTTCGAGGATGACACCGCTCAACCGAGTTTGGTCCTCGGCTGCGAACAACCGATCACCGGTTATCACGAGAGCAATTTCTCGATGGCCTACAGCTCGCACATCTCCTGGCAAAACGCCAATTCACCCGTGCCGATGGAGGTTTATCCGTCGCTCGCCTTCGACAGTCTGTTCGACAACCAGGGCAGCCGCCGCAACCTGAGCATCCTCGACCGCGTGCGCGATCAAGCCGCCGACATCAACCGCCAGGTCTCGAACTCCGACCGCATCCGCCTCGATGATTACCTGAGCAGCGTGCGCGATGTCGAACGCCGCATTCAGCGCGCTCGCACTCAAAGCCCAGGGACGGCTGTCCCTGGGCATTTCCGCCCCGCCAATGGCTTGCCCGAAGACATCCGCGAGCATATGCGGCTCTTGTGCGACATCATTGCGCTGGCGTTTCAGACCGACAAGACGCGCGTGGCCACGCTGATGATGTGCCGCGATCTGTCGGGCCTGTTTTATCCGTTCCTCGACGTGCGCACCGCCCACCATCCGACCTCGCACGAGGATTCCGGCGAAGCGTACCAGCGCGTGACGCACTATTACGTCAGCCAATACGCCTACCTCGCCAATCGGCTGAACGCCATGCGCGAAGGAGAGCGGACGGTGCTCGACAATTCGTGCCTGATGTTCATTTCCAACATGTGGTCGGGCAGCCAGCACGATTCGCGCAAGGTCCCGCTCTTGCTGGTCGGCGGTCTGGGCGGAACTCTCGAGACGGGCCGCGTCCTCAATTACCTGAACCGCGGCGACGACAACCGCAAGCTGTGCAGCCTGTACCTGTCGTTGATTCAGCGAATGGGCGTGCGTGCGGAGCGATTTGGGGATGCAACAGGGCCACTGGCGGGGATATGACCACAAGTATTTGGCGTCGCTAACAGGGACAACTCTAACTTTTAGATCTTTTAGATATTAGCTTGTCCGCCGTGTCGCCGTCACCAGACGCAATCCTGTCCACGGCATAGCGAATTCCACGTCCGGCAACTCCACCTCGAATCCGTTCGCTTCGAGCATCATTTTCGCCTCCGGCAACATGAACGTCAGGTAGAACATGATGAATGGCGGCGACCACAGCAAGTTGCGCACGTGCATGGCGGCGTTGAAGCCGTGCGCCATCCAATACACCGGCGACCAGAGCGGCGGCATGTACGCGGTCACGAATACGAAGCGGCCGCCGGGCTTGAGCACGTGAGCGATCTGGCCGACGAAACGCCCTTCGTCCTTCGGCAGAATGTGCCCGAAGGCGCCGAAGCTAACCGCGAGATCGAAAGCGGAATCGAACGGCATCGAGAGCGCGTTGCCGCGCACATACTCCAGTGCGGCGTCACCGGGAGCATCGCTGTTCAGCCGGTGCGCTTCCTCAAGCATACCGGCGCTCATGTCGAGGCCGACCACGCGATCGCGGCAAATCGGTCGCAGCATGCGCATCGCCGCCCCGGTGCCGCAGCAGATATCCAGCCCCGCTGGAATAGGACCCAAGGTTTGCAGGTATTCACCGACACAATCCAGGATGACATCCGGCGTGCGGAACGGCGTGTACTCGAACTTGGCGCAAGCAGATCATAGCCACGCTCGGTGGACGACATGGCCTGGACGGCGAGCTCCCAAAAGGTCGGACCATTCTTGTGGAACATCGAGTCCGGGGTATGAGACAGGGGTTAGATTCAACAATATCAAATAGTTCCAAAAATCTAGCCACGGATGAAACCTGGCGCAGCCTACGGCCGCAACCACGATGAAGAGGAAAACGGCGACTCGTTGGAATAATGTGATGTTATCTACGCATTCCATTTTTCCAGGAGCCGCCGATGCAATCCTTCTTACGCCGTTTTGCGCCCGTCGTCATGGGAGCTTTGAGTTGTCTGGACAAGGTGCGATTTCGCGGCGCGGTTCGTTGGTTGGCCAAGCCGGCGGGCATGATGCACTTTCTTTGGAAGGTGCAGGTCTTGCTCAAGGATTTTCCGGTTTTCGCCAAGGACACGACGGCAACCTTGCGAACCGCCATGGAACAAGCGGCGATCGAGCAAGGTCGGCCTGTCGAATATTTGGCGAGCAAGATCGACAAGGAGAAACGTGCGCAGGAAATCGCCCAGCGTGATGGCGTCAAGGAGGGCCTCGTCGCCGTGTTCACTTGCGTCGAGCCCTGCATGACGTATCGGGTTTATGGGGTGCGGGAGACGAAAAAGCTGGCCTTGAAATTGGAACTGAGCAAGTGTCTGCATTATTACCATTATTATTTGGACCCGAAAATCGGCTGGATGCACACGCGGCAGCAGACGTGGTTCCCGTTCACGAACATGACCTGTCTGAATGGCCACGAATGGTTGGCCCGACAGATGGATGCCGCCGGCTTGGGCTACGAACGGCGTGACAACTGTTTCGCTTGGCTGGAGGATGTGGACCAAGCGCAGGCGTTGGCCCACCAGCAATTGCGTACGGATTGGTCGGCGTTGTTGGAGAAATTGGCGCGGCGCAGCAATCCGTTGCATGGGAAGCTGTTCAGTTTGCCGTTGGATTATTACTGGTCGGCGGAGACGACGGAATGGGCGAGCGACTTCATGTTTCGCTCGCAAAAGGAATTGGCGCAATGGATGCCGACGGTGATCAAGCATGGCATGCTGGTGCTGGGCAGTGCGGACGTGATGCGTTATTTGGGCCATCCGATTCCGGGGCATGGCGGCGTGAATGGGCATTTTCAAGGCGAGGTCATCACGGATTTCAAACGCCGGCCGGAGGGAGCGCGTGTCAAGCATCAGGTCAAGAAAAACTGGATCAAGCTATATGACAAGCAAGGGACCGTGTTGCGGATCGAGACGGTGATCAACGATGTCGAGGGCATGAAATCGTATCGCGCTGAAGGAGAACGATCCCGCCGGGCCAAAGGACTGGCGCAAGATGCGTAAGGGAGTTGCCGACCTGCATCGACGTGTGGAGATCAGCCAAAGCGCCAACGAACGCTATGCGGACTCCTTGGCGCGTGTGGAAGAATCGACAACGCTGAAGGACTTGGCCGAACCCGTGTGCCGGCGTGTGACCTGGCAGGGGCGGTCCGTACGGGCGCTGAATCCGCTGTCGAAAGAAGACGCCGCGTTGCTGGAGGCGGTAAACGCGGGCACATTCATGCTTCATGGCTTCCGCAATCGCGACATACGGGAGTTGTTGTACGGAGAACCGAAGACCGAGCAGCAAGGACGACGTGAATCGTCGTCGGTTACCCGTCAGATGCGGATGCTGCGGGCGCACGGCGTGATCGAGAAGATACGGAAAGAAAACCGCTACAAGGTGACGGACTCAGGCCGCCAAATAATTGCCGCCTTGCTGACCGCCCGCGCTGCCAACACCCAAAAACTGCTGGAGGCAGCGTAAAAAAAAAATCTTCGAAAGACGCAAAGAAATGAACCGTTTGTAGTACGGATTGAACACGGACATAAAGGAGAGTGGAAGACGAGGGGATTCACCTACGATTCCCATCCGTGTTCGTCAGTGTTTCATCCGTGGCTGGATTTTTCAAGCTACTGATTATCTTATCTTATTTGCTGCCGGGGATTTCTCCTGACCTAATCTCCGGCTTAACTCGCCGAGAAGTTGCTCGCGGTGGCGCCGGCGCTGGTGCGGAAGCCGATGAGGCCGATGTCCGTGAACGCGGCATCTACGACCTGCAACTGCTGATTGACGCCGTCGGTGAAGACCGTGATCGTGTCGCCGGAGATGGTCACATCCAGCCCGCCGGCGAAACCCGTGATCGTTTTGGTGGCGATCAGCTTGTTCAAGGTTCCGTTGACGTTTTGGTACAGATTGATCTGCACGGTTCCGGCCGTAGTAGTCGAGGTCACGGAAGCGTAGAAATAGTTGGCGTCGCCCAGGCCGGAGTAGCCAAACACGAGGCCGGCGATCTGGTTGGCGGCGCTGAAGGCGACATTGAGCGCCAGGTTGGCGGGCATCGGGTTCGGGTCGATGAGCGTGGCGAGATTGGCATTGGCCCGGCCGACAGCGCCGCTGGCGGTCACATTGAAGTTGCCCGCCTGCTCGAGCCAGACGGAATTATCGAGTTGATTGGCGAAGGGGCTGGAGTTGAGGGGATCGGGGCCAAAGGGCAAGATGGTGCCGGAGCCGATGCCGGCCGCCGAGAAATTGGCGAAGCTGGCCTTGGCGGCGGCGCCATAGGAGTACATGCCGACGGAGCCGCTGGACAAGGCCGTGGCGGATGGATCCTGGGCATAGGTTGCCAAATTGCCGTTGACGAACAATTTGAGGGAGTCGCCCTGCACTTCGAATATGAGGGAATCGCTGGTGGGCAAGGCGGTGGTGCTCATGTTGACGCCGGTGCTGATCGTTTGCGTGGCGCCGAGCTGAACGGGACTGCCATTGACGTATTTGTAGATGCCGGCCTGGACGGCGGTGGCGCTGGTTTGCTGAATGCGGCCGACGTAATAGCTGGCGCCGTTGGCCGACGAACGGGCGACGAGGCCGGCGGCTTGACTTAAGGCTGACAGGCTGACGTTGGCGCTGACGCTGACATCGCCGGCGGGGTTGGCGAGCGTCACGGTGGCCACGTTGTAGCCGGCGGCTTGCCCGACAGCGCTGTTGCCGCTCGCAATGCTGAAGTTGCCGGCGGTCTCCTGCCAGCTGCCGGGATCCAGTTGATTGGCGAGCGTGGACGAGCCGAAGGAATCGGTGAACGTCAGAGTCTGCGTATAGGGAATGGCGTAGGCGTTGAAGCCGCTGTCGATGGTGACGCCGTTGGGGGCGCCATAGGTGTAGATGCCGACGGTGCCGCTCGTCAAGGCGCCGTCCTGAGCATAGGCGGCCAGAGCGCCGTTGACGAACAGTTTGAGGGATGGGCCGACGGCCTCGAAGATTAGGGCGACGCTGTTGCCGATGGCCAGGTTGGCGTTGGCGATGATCTGCGAAGTGCCGATCTGCGCCGCGTTGCCGTTGACATATTTGAAGAGGGTGACCGCGACTGCAGGAGTGACCACGCCGGCGACGTTCTGGGTCGTCTGCTGAATGCGGCCGACGTAGTAGCTGTTCGTGGCGGTCGAGTCGCGAACGATCAAGCCGGCAACTTGGTTGAGCGAGGACATGGTGACCGAGGATTGCACGCTGACGCCGGCGGCTGGCGAAGTCAGCACGACCCCGGCAACGTTGAGGCCGTTTGCCTGCGGCGAGGCGCCGGTGCCGCTGGCGATGCTGAAATCGCCGGCCTGCTGCACCCAGGTGGCCGTCGGTAGTTGATTGGAGGGCGTGGACTCATTGAACGATTCACTGAATGGCAGGCCCGTGCCGGAGGGGAGGGCGCTGGCGGTGAAGGTGGCGCCGCCGTTAAAAGCGACGCCGGCGCCGTGGGCGTAAATGCCGACCGAGCCGCTTGCCAAGGCGGTGTCCGAGGCGTAGGCCGCCAGATTGCCGTTGAGGAACAATTCCAGGGAGGGGCCTTCGACCTGGAAAAGAAGATTGTCGCTGGCGCCGACGGCGATGTTCGGGACCATCGTGGGAGTGCCGACCTGCGTCGGGCTGCCGTTGACATACTTGTAGATGGTGGCAAAAACGGCCGGCGCGGTGATGTGATTCACCACGGTGGTGGTCTGTTCGATGAGGCCGACGTAAAAGCTATCGGTTGTCGGGGACGACCGGGCGACCAGGCCGGCGTACTGGCCGATAGCCGACGTCGTGACCGTGCCTTGAACACTGACATCGGTTGCTGGCGCCGTGAGAACCACCGAAGCGACATCGAGAACGGCGGCCTGGCTCACGGCGTTGCCGGTCGAGATGTTGTAATTGCCCGCCATCTCCTCCCAGCTGGATGTGGCAAGCTGATTGGCAACGGTTCCCGGCGTGAAATTATCCGTGAACGGCAACGACTGGCCGTCCGTCAAGGCCGCGGCGCTGAAATTGGCGATGCTGGCGCTCTGGTATGCGTACATGCCGACCGAACCGCTGGCCAGCGTGAAATCCTCGGCATAGGCGATCATGCTCGTGCCGGATCCATTGGTGAGGAAGAGCTTGAGGCTCGGGCCTTCCGCCTGGAACGTGAGCGCGTTGGGGCTGTTGGCGCTGACGCCGCTGATAGTCAAGGTGGTAGCTCCCGGGATCGAGCTCCATGTGCCATTGACATATTTCAGGATCGTCGCCACGATTTGCGTGGCATTGATCTGCTGAATCCTGGCCACGTAGAAATTGCCGGCGGCGGTGTAGCGCGCGACCAGGCCGACGTACTGATTGACGGCCAGCGTGACGTTGGCGGAGACGGTGACATCGGCGGTATTGACGCCGCTGACGATGGCCACGCTGTTGGAGCTGGTGTTGCCGACGGCGGCGCCGCTGCTGGTGTCCTTGAAGTTGCCCATCGCTTCGAACCAGGAGGCGTCGAGCTGGTTGGAAGAACTGGGCGTGGTGTACAGGGTGCCCGATGTGGTGAAGGAATCCGAGAAGGGCAAGGTCAGCGCCGCAGGCGCCGGTATGGCGGCGGCGGCGAAATTGTCGAGCGTGGTCGTGGGCGTGGCGTTTCCGGAGACGCGGAAGCCGGCGGTGCCGGTGTGGAGGCTGTTGTCAAAGGCATACGTGAGCAAGGTGGGCGTGGCGGTTCCCGTCGGGCCATAGTACATCTTGAGGGACGATGCGGTGACATCGAAGAAGAGGGTGCCGACGCCGGTGACGGAGGCCGTGCCGAACGCGCTGCCGACGCCGCCGGGATTCCGTGTCAGCGAGTAGGTGAAGCTCGAGCTGTTGGCCGACAGGATCTTGTAGGAGCCGTTGTACCCGGTCGGGGTCATGCCGGCGATGACAACGGTTTGTCCGGCGCTGAAACTGTTGGGGGCGGTGATGGTGGCGATATTGCCCGCCCAGGAGGCGGCGCTGATGGAGACGGCGGTGACAGCGCTGGGAATGCCGACCGCGCTCAGCGTAGTCCAGACGCCGCCGACGTTCTTGTCGAGCAGTGCCACGTAACCACTGCCGTTGTTGTAAATGCCGGCCCAATAGAAATTGGTGTCGCCGGCGCCACTGTAGCGAGCCAGCAGCCCCGCATATTGTCCGGAAGCGCCGCCAACGGAGACGTCGGCCTGGAGGGCGACGTTGCTTTGCGACAGGCCATTAAGCGTAACGATGTTGGCGCTGGCCGCGCTGGTGGCCTGGACCAGACCGTTGACTCGGGAGACCGTGCCGAGATTCGTGTTCCAACCGGAGCCGACGAAGACGCTGTTGGGCGGGGAGTTGAAGTTGTCGCTGAAGGGCAAGGTAACCGATGAGGTGACCAGGACGTTGAACACCTTTTGCGTGATGCCGCCGTTGCCGTCGGTAGCCGTTATGGTGATGGCGGCGAATCCGGAGAGGCTTGCGGTGCCAAATGTCGAGCCGACGCCGGGATTCGACGCGAGTGCGTAGGTGAAGCTGGTGGCGTCGGCGCTGGCAATTACGAACGTGCCGTCGTAGCCGTTCGGGGCAATGCCGGCGATGACCACGGTCTGGCCGGCGCTGAACGTGTTGCCCGCGGTGATCGTAGCGACGCCGGCGTTCCAGGTAGCGGCAGTGATCGGCACCACGAGGGGAGTAATGGTCAGGCTGCGGTTGCCGGTCGTGGCGGTGCCGATGGCCGACCCGGTGACCGTGGCGGCGCCGAAGGCGGTGCCGGGCGTTTGGCTGGTGCCCAGAGCGTAGGTGAAATAGGTGGAGGTCGCAGAAGCGATGGTGAAAGTGCCGTTGTAACCGTTGGGCGTCATGCTGGTGATGACCACAGTCTGGCCGGCGCTGAAGGTGTTGGCTGCCGTAATGGTGGCGATATTGCCGGCCCACGTTGCCGCCGTGATGACTGTGGTTCCGCCTGGCTCGCCCGGATTGGCTGCGAGCGCGTAGGTGAAGCCCGCGGCGCTGGCGCTGGTGATGGTGAAAGCGCCGTCATAGCCGGCTGGTGTCACGCCGGCGATGACCACCTGCTGGCCTGCCGTGAACGTGTTGGCGGCCGTGATCGTGACCGTGCCGGCATTCCAGGAAGCGGCCGTGATCGATGAAGCGCCTCCGAGCACCAAATTGGCGTTGGGGATCAACGCCTGATTGTTCGAACTGGCTTGCACCACCAACGCGCCCGCCGGGGTTTCGACATCGCCCACGGTAATCGGCACGGTGATGGGCGGCGTGTTGGCCAGCATCGTCACGTTCGCGGGCACTGTCACCGTCGGCGGATTGTTGACGAAAGTGACGGCCACATTGAAGGTCTGCTGGAAAGAGAACGATCCGCTGCTGAGCGTCAAGGTAATGGTTTCGGCAGTGGCGCCGGAGTTAGGTCCTTGCCAGTCGCCGAGCCCCGCGCCACCCTGGCCGTTGTCCGGCGTGTTATAAGCGTTGAGAGTGGGAGTGAACTGGATGGTGCGGTTGCGCACCGAGCCGCCGAACGTGATCGCGCCGCTGGAGATCAGGTAGGGATTGCTGGTCGATGCGGAGATGTTGTAGCTGGCGCCGCCGACGTCGTTCACGGTGAACGGGATGACCGCCGAAGAGCTCGGCGCCGAGGCGATGTTTTCGACCACGGTCTGCGCCGGGATGATGGAGATGGCCGCGGTATTGATCGTGAAGATGCCGCGGCCAAGCGTGGCGGCAGCCAGGGTTTGCAAGTTGGAGTTGTAGGAGAGGTCCACGACCGGGACGGTGGGCATGCCCTGACCCAGCACGGACCAGCTATTGCCGCCGTCGATGGAGACGTAGACGCCGACCTGAGTGGCGAGATAGATCTTTCCGTTAGGAGCGCCGAGGGCCACTGTGGGATCGATCACCATGGAGTAGGCCTGCGCGCTGCCCCAGGGGCCATTGATGACGGTGAAGCTGACGCCGGTGTTGGTGGATTCGTAGACATGCGTGGCACTGCCCGCGCCGCCGTACATGACGAACAAGTTGGCGGCATTGGTCGGGTTTACGGCAATGCCCTCGACCGGGTTGTTCGTGGACACGGCCGGCAGTCCCGCCGCTGCGCCGGCGGCAAGGGTCCAAGAACCGGAGCCTCCGCCGCCCGAAGTGGTCACCCAGACTTCGCCTTCGTCGTCGCCAAGGTAGTAGGCCTGGTCGTTGGACGGAGCAATGGCAGCGGCCGTGGGGAGCGCTCCCGCCGCCACCCCGGCGGGAGTGCCTACGGCATTCCAGGTATTGCTGCTGTCCACGGTGACCACGGGATCGCTGGACCCAAAGAGCAACTGGTTGAACGGCAGGGCCGGGTTCCCCGAATAGATCACCGTCGGGTTGATGGCAAAGGCCGGGATGAGATCCGCAGTCACGCCGCCCGGGACGGCGCTGATCGATTGCCAGGTGGCCCCGTCGTCCGTCGAGACCTCAGGCAAAAGGGCGCCGGTATTGGCGTATTCCCAGATCCGATACAAATCCACGCTGCCCGAGGCAGTGGTCGCGGTCAAGATGGTGACTGCCGTGGGGATGCCAAGGTTGATCCCATTGGAGTTGGTCGGTCCGGTCAGGCCCTGGGAGACCCAGCCAGAGGTCGGCGTATAGCTGGCGACGCCGGTGTCCACCTGCGTGGTGAAATAGCTGCCCCCATTATTTGGATCGATGGCCACGCTGGTCATGTCGGAGATTTGCAGGTTGCCGTTGATCGACGTGAATGACATGCCTGGGGTGCTGAAACTGGGCGCGTGGTGGCCGCCGCCGCCGTTCAGGATGCCGCTGTTGCCGCTGGTGAAGTCGTAGCTGAAGCCGTTGTTGATGCCGCGCCAGATGCCGCCGACGGTGCCGATCAGGAGTCGGCCCTGCGAATCGATGGTCATCGAGGTGATCTCGCCGGGCAGCTGGTTGAGCATGCCATTCTTGCCGCTTTGGCCCTCGATCATGTCATACCAGTAGACGCCTTCGCCTTGATATGGGTCGCCAAGGTTGACCGGGTCATAATCGAAGAGGTCGGTGATGGCCTGATTGTATTTGAGGGCATCGTCGCCGTTATTGACGATGGCGCCTTGGCTGTCCTTCGTATCGTAATCGAGCATATCGCCGGTATCGACATAGATGAGGGCGTGGTCCACGTCATCGCCATTGGGGAAAGACTGGTTGTAGAAGTCGGAGCCGCCGACGAAGACGGCATTGGGGTCGGTCGGATCGACGACGAGAACGCCGGCATTGTCGCCGTCTTCGCCGAGGAGATTGATGTTCACGAAGTTGTGGTTTTGCAGGCCCAAGCCCTGAAACATACCGATGTTTTGCATCAACCCGACCTGGGTGAAATCCAGGCCGTTGTCCGAGCTCTTGTAAAGGCCCGAGATGGTCTGGTTTGCGGCGATGATGTTGTTGCCCGCGGTGCCATTGCCGTAATCGACCAGGCTTGGGGCGGTGGGGACGGCAGCGGCAGGATCGGCGATCAGGACGTAGAGGTATTTGTCCTGGAAGCTGGTTCCGCCACCGATGGCAACGGTGACGCGGCCAAGAGCGGTGCCGGTTGGCAGGCCATCGTTGGGGATCGAGCCGGCGTTGGGCGGCGCGTTGCCGTTGTTGCCGACCACCTGGGCCCAGCTGACGTTGGCAGGTGTCGGGGTGAAGGCATTGGTGGTTATCCAGACACCGCCGGTGGCGCTGGGCCCCACGGAGATGTTCGCTCCCTGGATGTCGCCGATGCCAATAATCAGTTCCCCGAACGTGTTGTACGGGTTGATGATCATCGAGGTCACGGAGCCGAGTGCGCCGCCGATGAGGGGCGAGCCGGTGTTGAAGGGGAGGTAGTCGGGGGCGATTGTCTGGTACATGTTGCTCGCCGGCAGCGTGATGTTGGTCCAGGTGTTGCCGCCGTCGGTGCTGCGGTAGACGCCCGGACCAGCGCCGCCGCTGGCGACGGCGGCAAAGACGATGCTGCCGGTCGGGTCATTGGGATCGACCGCCATGGCGGTGACGCGGGCGCCGTTGAAGTCGGCGACGCTGCCGGTGAGGAGGGTCCAGGTCAGACCGTTATTGGTCGATTTCAGAATACCGACGCCTGGCAGAGAATCAATTTGGTCGTCGCCGACGCCGGTGCCGGCGTACATGACGTTGGGATTTCCGGGGGCCTGGACCAGGGCGCCGACGGAGACGGAGAGGGGGGTACCGCTGCCGTTGGTGACGTTGTTGGTGACGGAAACCCAGTTGTTGCCGCCGTCGGTGGTGCGCCAGATGCCGCCGTTGGGGGTGCCGACCAGATAGGTGTTGCCGCTCGGATCGAGGGAGTCCGTCAGCGTGGCCGTGATGCGTCCAGAAATCTTCGTGTAATTGACACCCTGTCCGGTAACGTCGATGCCCTGCGGACCGACGGGGTCCCACTGCGTGACGCTGTTGGTCTGCAGGAAGAAGGAAAAGGTGGTCGTGGCGACATTGCCGGCGCGATCCACGACCTCGACGCCGATGGTGTTCAAGCCGGGCACCGCATCGGGCAAAGTATACGAAAAGTTGCCGGCCGCATCCCATTGCGTGGTTTTGCTGACGCTGGAGCTGGTGAAATTGCCGTTGGTTGGATCGAAGGCGACGTAGGCGATGCTGCCAAGACCGTAAGGAGCATTGATGGTCCCGGTGATGGTGGGATCGTTCGTGTAGGGAATTCCGCTCGAGACAAACGACGGGTTGTTGACGGCAAGGTTGGCCAGCTTCGGGGCGGTGGAATTCGCGAATTCCACGTTGAGCTTGACGTTGTCCACACCGACGATGAGCGGCCCTTGATTGTTGACGGCGGCGATGCGAATCCGAATCGTCTTGCCGGCGAATTGAGCCAGGTTGGCGGTGATGACCCCGGAGTAGCTTGCCAGGTCGGTGGTGAACGGGACGGAGGGGGCCGCGGAACCGGCCGGATAGGTCTGGAACAATTGCTCCAGCACCTGATCGGGCCCCGAGCCGGTGCTGTTGACGCTGAGGAAATCTTGCGTCCACTCACCGCCGCTGGTGTAGATTCCATTGCCCGCCGACGGAGCCGAGAAAACCAGGCTGGTTGGATCGTAGTCGCCGTATAGGGCGAATTGATTGGCGTTGATGACATGGACAAACCAGGTGCCGTTGGCGGCAGTATTGCCTTGCACCCCGGTGATGGTCACCTGTTGGCCGGAGGTAAGGCCATCGTTGAGGCTGGTGATGATGATCGGCCCGGTGTCGCTGGCGCCAGTGAGCAGGTTGACCGCCATGATGTCCACGCGCACCTGTTGATTGGGAGCGGACGTGTTGAAGCTTAACGAGGAATTGGCGCTGGGATCGGAATAGCCTCCGATTCCCGTGACGCCCAGGCCCGTGTCGTTGATGTACAGCGACATCGAGAAGTTTGCCGCCGTGGCGTTTGCGGGGATGGTAACATCCTGGTAGAGGGCATGTCCGCCCGAATAGGAAGCGACCGAATTGTTGTTGATGGGGTTCATGTTCCCGTCGGTGTTGGCGGGAATAATGGGGATCACGTTTGCTTCGTCGAGCATAGCTTGAAAGTCGCCGCTGGGCCCTTGCACCGGAAAGCCGCTCAAGGGGCTGGTGTTGCCGGTCGCCGCTTGCCAGGCGCCGGCACTGCCGGGGCCGTAAGGATCGTCGTAGGTTTGCCAACCAAGCAGGTTCTCCTGCTCGCCGCTCAGGTCGCGGCTTTCGAAGTTGCCGTTATTGACCAGGTTATCCTGGATCAGGTTGCCCCCCGAGGTAAAGGTGGTTACCGCCTCGAGAGGAGTCGGCGTGATGGCGAGAAAAGTCGGCGTGGGCAGGGGGGTATTCGTCGGGCCAACGTCATAGGGGACCGCGGCACTGAATGAACCGGTACTGTTGCCCATCAGCACGAAGACGTTGTCTTTGATGTCGCCAAGGGCCCAGGTGCCGCCGCCGGTGTAGTTGGCGCTGGCGGTTGAGCCAAGAATCGTGAAGCTCGGAGCATGGCCGCCAGTGACGGTGCCGACCGTCCAGGTCCCGTTGGCACCGGTGTCTCCCTGGACGCCAAAGATGCTCACGGTCATGCCGGCCGCCAACCCGGCCACGCTGCTGGTGTCGATGGTGATCGGCGTGGTGCCGCTGGCGGAAGTCCCGGTGATGCTGCCGGTGATGGGCGCGGTGGACACAACGATATCAGGAATGCCGTCGCCATTGATATCGCCCACGACGACGCTATTCAGGCCCGTCCCCGGCGCTACCGCCGTGACAATCGGCGTGCCAAAACCGGTGCCGAGCTGATTGAGCAGAACGGCAACCCCGCTGTTGGTGGTCGCCATTGATGAGCTGGCGACCACCACGTCCTTGTAGCCATCGTTGTTGAAGTCGCCCACGGCAATGGATACGGGATTCGGTATTGTCGTGGGGAAGGTGGCGCCGGCGCTGAAGTTTCCCTTGCCATCTCCTGTGTTAAGGATGATTTCGCCTGGAGCGGCATTGACGGCGGCAACGAAGTCGAGATTGCCGTCGTTGTTGAAGTCGCCGACCGCAACGGAACTGATCGTCCCGATATTGGCGTCTTGCTGAGATGCGAAGAACTGGAAGTTGCTGGCATTGGTGCTCGTGTTGAGCAAGACCGCGACGGCCGGCTGGGTGGCGCCGTGGTGGCCGCCGCCGGGAAACTGACCGGCGACCACAACGTCCGTCAGGCCGTCATTGTTGAAATCGCCCACGGCCAGGGACGCCAGGCCGCCGCTGGCCCCCGTGGCGACTGTCGGCGTTGCCGCGAAATCGGCCGCCGTGATGTTCGAACCGGCCACGGTTATTTGGTTTCGCAGGAATCCCACCGTGTTATCGGTGCTATCCGCAAAGACAATGTCGGGAAAGCTGGCCGAGCTGCCGTTGGCATTGCTGAAATGCCCGACGCCGATGCCGACAATGTTCTGCACATTGCCCGGAGAGATGGAGACCCCCGGTGCATACTGCCCGTTGCCCAGGCCCTGGTAGATGGTGATTTTGGTGTTGGCAGTGCCATTGGCGTTGTTGGCGATGATGATGTCGGGAATGCCGTCATCATTCAAATCGGCGACAACAATATTCTGCAACGTGTTGGCGCTGGCGACCGTGATGTTCGAGGGGATCTGAAGCGTGCCGTCGCCGTTGCCCAGCAGCAAAGTGACGTCGTTGGCATTGGCGTCGTCGTTGGCAGTGACGACATCGAAATTACCGTCTCCATTGGTGTCGCCCACGGCAATACCCTGGGGATTGACATCGGTGCTATAGGTGGTGCCGAACGTCAAGGCAGGGGTCCCAGCCGCGATGGCGTTTGCCGAGAGCATGATCGACGTATTGCTGACGATGGAGGCGATGGTGGCGCCGACCGGGATTCCCGCTCCGGTGACCGCCATGCCGACGCTGAGACCGGTTGTCGAGATCAGGTTGGTCACCGTTGGGCTGCCGTTGGTCAGGGTGGCGGTCACCGTCGAGCCGGTGCTAAAATTGATGTCGGCGCCGGTGGTGAAGCTGGTTTGGGTGGTGAAGGTGCCGCCCGAGCCGGAGCTGGCGCCGACAGTATTGGTGCCGTTGAGGCTGAATTTGTCGGGACTGGACCAGGTGCCGCCGCTGCCTGTTGCGCCGACGGTAGTGGCCGCCGGATTGCTGAAAGTGAAAGTGTTTCCAGCGACTCCCGTGATCGTCCACGTGCCGTTGGCGACCGCCAGGCTGTTGCCCGCGATGACGATGTTGTCGCCGATGGCGAGGCCGTAGTTGGAAGTGGCAGTGATCGTAACGTTGCCTGCCGTTGCGACATTGGCCTGAGTGACGGCGCTGCCCAGGGTGGCAATCGTGAAGGTGCCGTTGACGGCGGCGAAACCGGGGACGTTGGCGATCGTGATGCTATCGCCGCTGACGAGGCCGTTGGCGGGGGCGGTGACGACAATGGGAGCAACGCCGCCGGTTTCGCTGGCGGCGGCGACAGCGCCGACGCGGGCCCAGACGCCGCCGTTGCCCGTGCCTGCGGCGCCGGAAGTGCCAGCTAACGTGAATTTGTCGGCATCGGTCCAGGTCCCGGCGTTGATGGAGTTGCCCGTGGCGGCGCCGTCGGTGTAGGTGAAGGTGTTGCCGGCCACATTGACGTTGGTAAGCGTAAAGGTTCCATCAGCGACATTCGTGCCGACCATGGTCACCGAGTCGCCGGCCACGAGCCCGTAAAGTCCGCCGGAAGTCGTCGTGGTCACGGTAACGATGCCGGCGGCGGCGTTGATCGAGCTGATGGTGTCTTGGAGGATCGCGATCGCGTTGTCCGTGACATCGGCGGCCGGGAAAGTGTTCCCTGTGATCGTGACAAATTGTCCGGTGACGAGCTTGTTGCCTGGAGCATCGATCACGACCGGATTGCCGTTGCTTCGCGAAGCGGAGGTGACGGTGCCGCCGACGGTCAGATTTTTCAGGACGGTGATGTCTCCCGTGGCGCTGCCGTCGGAAACGACAATGTCGCCGTCGCCGGCGTTGTTCAAATTGCCAATCGCTATTTGCCCGAAGGTAGGCGCCGGCACCGCCTGGGTGTAGGCCGGTGCGAATCCACCCGAACCGTCGGTGTCGAAAACTTGCACCTCTGCGAGATTCGTGAGCGCCGCGATGCTGGGTTCGCCGCCGGAGCTGAGGCTGCCGACCGCGACCGAAAGCGTGGAGACGGTTCCCAGCAGCGAACCTGGGATCGCGAAAGAAAAGTTCCCCGGCGAACTGGTGTTGTTGAGCACTTCCAGGCCATCCGAGCCTCCGACCACGATGGTCGGAAGGGTGCCGCTACTGAAAACACCCGAAGCAATGCAGTCGGGTGTCGTCAGGCCAGTCGGGGTATTGGTGCCGACCGTGATGAGCGTTGAGGTAGGAAAGGTGCCATCGCCGGCGCCGCCGAGGATTTGAACCTGGTAGTTAGTGACGTTCACGAGGCTGCACGCGACAGTGAGATCGATGTTGCCGTCGCCGTCGAAATCCGCTGCCGTGATGCCCACCGGATCGGCGCCGACAGTGTACGTGGTGCCGGCGCTGAAGTTGGTAACTCCAACCGCGCTGGAGGTGTTCAAGAAGACGGTGACGGTATCGCTGTTGCCGTTGGCGACGGCAAAATCCAGTTCCGGTGCGCCGGTGGGGAAAACAGCACCGTTGAAATCGCCCACGGCGATCGATTCGGCAGTCGAAGTCGTTGTGGCGGCGGGGAGAGATAAAGTGACGGTCGGCGTCGTGTTGTAACCGCCGCCGAGCGCCGCGGATTGGCCCGCGTAGATGGTGACTTCGTTGGACCCCTCATCCGCCACAATCAGGTCGGGGATGCCGTCCCCATTGACATCCGCGAGCGCGACCGCATTCGGCAGCGATGAGGTGGGGGCGGTGAATGGAACACCGTAATTCGAGGTCGCGCCGAGTCCGCTCGTGCCGGGAATGTTCGCCACGGAAACTTCATTGCGCCCGCTATTGGCGGCGAAGAGCTCGCCGGGCTGTGAAACCGCCAGTCCGGTGGAGGCCGAGACGAGGTTATTGCCGCGCACGTAGAGGGTGTAGGTGTCAACCTCGAGCACGTTCCCCGGGTTGCCGGTGTTGTACGTTAGTTGCACTTCATCGTTGCTAGGAGTCGTGCCTGTCACGAAGGTGACGCCAGTGATGGGGACCAAGACGCCGGAGGAGCCGAGCAGAACGTAATTGCTCGGACTCAAGGCCGAATTCGTCATCGAATCGGAAAACTCAACCTGGAGGATCGGCGTGGCCGAGGTGTTGCTGCCGGTGACGGGCAACACTCCTGCCTGAATGATCGTCGGCGGAGCCCCGGACAACATCTCGCGCTGTTCCAGGAGGTCAAAGTGCAACTGCCGAAAGCGCGGCTCGGCACGCTTGCGAATCGGGGTCTTGGCCTGACGCCAGGCGCGCGTGAAAAACCGCAGAAAGGACTTCCAACGCATTGCAGCACCCTCGCGAGAGCGATCTGAGCTTCCGGAACGGCCCGTCCAGATCAGGACCGAATGAAATATACAGGCAGGGCGAGCAACCAGTGAATTCCAGGGCAGACGTTTGGCTCGGCCAATTGGAAAAAATGTTGCACTTATTCACCATTTAGCGATTGGGCAGAAGATTCGGATTCTGGTTGTATTATAAGAACGGATCGCGCCCCTGCAGGAACGGGTCGCACCTGCATAGGTTAAATTTTTATCACAATTGAGAGTCCAAAAACAAACAAGGCTCCCCGGGGAGCTTTGGTTATCGACCCGGATTTTCATGAACGTGGCCGCTTCACGAAATAACGCGCGTCGCGACACACGTCGATTCTACCAACATTAACGGCAAATCTCCTGACCCGTTAGCGCTTTGCACAAAATTCTTGGCAAGATTCAGCGCAGCGCAGAACAGGGCGAACATTCCTGTCCGTCCTGTGGCAGTTCAAGCTCGTCGATCGGCGTTACGCCGCGGCTCGAATCGGCGTCAAGATTTGGCGCAATGCCTGACTCACGCGGTCGATGTGCTCGATCGGCATGGTCGGATAGAGGGGCAGCGACAGCGTGCGGTTGCCGATCAACTCGGCATTGGGAAATGTTCCGGGCTTGTAGCCGAAGCGCTCGCGAAACCAGGTCAGCAAATGGATGGCGCGATAATTGACAACGATGCCGATCTTGCGTTCATGCAGGGCGAGAATCGTGGCATCGCGCACCGCCGGTTCAACCCAAACAGGAAAAAGATGGTGGGCATGCTTGACGCCGGCATGGGTCGCGGGCCAGCTCACGCCGGGGATACTCTGAAGCTGGCGGACATAACGCTCGATCAGCGCCTGACGCTTTCGGCCATTGGCGTCGATCCGCTCCAATTGCGGGAGCAATAACGCGGCCTGGATGTTGTCCATGTTGTACTTCCAGCCGAGTGCCACCATGTCCCAGTGCTGGTAGCCCTCGCGCTCGCGGTCGGCGGCGGTCTTGGTCATCCCGTGCAATCGAAGCAAACGCAATTTCTCCGCCAGGGCAGCGTCATTGACGGCAATGGCGCACCCCTTCGCCGCACGTCATGTTTTTGGTGGCGTAAAAGGAGAAGCAGGCGGCGTCCCCGAGTTGCCCCGGCCGAACACCGTCGCGCACGCCTTCAATGCAATGGGCGGCATCCTCGATCAATCGCAGATGGTAGCGGTCTGCAAGAACGCGAAAGCCACGCATGTCGCACATTTGGCCGTAAAGGTGCACCGGCATGATCGCCCGCGTTCGTGGCGTAATCGCTTCCTCAACCCGTCCCGGCTCCAGCAATCCCGTTTCCGGTTCGACATCGACCAGCACCGGCGTGGCCCCGGACTCCACGATCGCCGTCGCCGTGGCGATAAACGTCATCGGCGTCGTGATGACTTCATCGCCGGGGCCAATGCCGAGCGCCAGGAGGGCCAGATGCAAGGCGCCGGTGCAGCTGGTCAGGCCGAGCGCATGCTGGACGCCAAGATAGCGCGCAAAGCGCGCTTCGAACTCGGCGACCGTCGCCCCGGTTGTCAGCATCGGCCCGCGCAGCACTTCCGCAAAGGCCGCTAGCTCCGGTTCGCCCAGATCGTGATGATAAAATGGAATCGGTCCATCGTTCATGGGAATTATCCATTCGGCTTACGTTTTGGCGAGCGGCAAGAGTTTTTCTCCCCTCTCCCTCCGGGAGAGGGGCCGGGGGTGAGGGGCTTGACAAGCTCTCTTGTAGCCTCTGCCCTCACCCCCAACCCGTCTCCCGGAGGGAGAGGGGGGCGGCGCCACGCGAGGGCCAGACGCCAACGGAACACCTCACGCCGCCTTGATCATTGGCCGCTTCTCGACGACGGTCCCGTGCACGTCACGCATCCACAACTGCTTGCGCCACCAGCTCACGTTCGACATGTACCAGGCAATCGTCTTTTCCAGCCCTTCCTCGAAGGACACGGACGGCGTCCAGCCGAGGAGCCGCTCGGCCTTGCTGGCATCCGCCGTGTGCCGGAAAACCTGGCCGGGGCGGTCGCCGACGTAGGTGATCAGGCTCTGGCTTTTTCCCATGGCCTTGATGACCTTGCGAGCGATTTCCAGGACGCTCATGTGCGCCTCGGTGCCCAGGTTGATCGCTTCGCCGATGACGTCTTTCGCCTCGGCCTGGATGATCTTTTCGATGGCGGCGCACGTGTCGCCGACGAACAGCCAGTCGCGCATGGCCCCGCCGTCGCCGTGCACGGTGAGCGGCTCATCGAGCAAACAACTCGTGATGAAGCGAGGAATCAACTTCTCCAGATGCTGACGCGGGCCGAAGTTGTTGAATGGGCGAACGATCACCGCCGGCAACTTGTAGGTCGCCCAGTAGGAATAGACCAGCCGGTCCGCGCCGGTCTTGGCGCTGGCGTACGGGCTCATCGGCATCAAGGGATGATCTTCCGCCATCCTCTCCGTGACCGCGCTGCCGTACACCTCCGACGTGGAAATATGCACGAACCGCTCGACCGTGCGAATGTGTTGCAAGACGGCATTGGCGACAACCTGGGTGCCGATCACGTCGGTCTCGAAGAAGTGGTAGTTGTCGTAGATCGAGCGCGTGACGTGCGATTCCGCCGCGAAATGGACGACCACGTCGGAGCGGCGCACCAGGCTCTCGACAAGCGCGGCGTTGCGCACGTCGCCGTACCAGAATTCGAGCCGGCTGTCGCGGCTTTCGTAGTTCGCCGGAAGATTGTCCACGCTGCCGGCGTAGGTCAAGAGATCGAGGATAAGGATTCGATCATCGGGATACCGATGATAAAGGTGGTGCACGAAATTGCTGCCGATGAATCCCGCGCCGCCGGTGATGAGGAAGGTTTTCATGAAACGACGATCTCCTTGTCTATGTTTCTCTGTCTGCCGGCCCCGATTCAGCGGCGTTCCTGCCGCTGAAGTGGGGCACTTCTAGCAAACGATTCTGGCCGAAACAAGCCGAAGTTCGCACGCCCTTGGAGCCCGCCTTGACCGCCTGTGGCGACCCGGCTATCAGCATGAAGCTTTGATGACCTCGTGAAAAATCGTCGGCGCCTCGTTTGGAGCCAATTATGCCGCAGATCTACGCCGCCACCGTGCCTGATCGGCCCAAAAACCCCGGCGGCGCCCATTCCGTGACGACCGGCCGCAAAGGCCTTTTCGCTTCGATTCTGGCATTTAGCACTGCGGCCATCATCGCGGTGTTGTTGCTTGGCTTTTACAACGTCAAGGCTTACGTAATCCATGCCAACCTAGCGAGCAGATTCCGCTGGGAGGGCGATTCCTTCGTGGCATCCGACGCGGAACTCGGCTATGTCCCGCGTCCCAACGCCGCCGTGCATTTTCGCTTGCCGTTGGATTATGAGGTGTACACCGACAGCCGCGGCGGACGTGTCGCGGGTCCGGGGCAAACGTCTCCCGAGAAAATCGATGTTCTTTCGGTCGGCTGCTCCTTCGCCTGGGGGCACGGCGTCAACGAACCCGACACCTACGCGCATCTTCTCCAGAATCGCACTGGACTCAAAGTCTACAACATCGCCGTGGCGTCATATGGGACCACGACGACGCTCTTGTACATGAAGCGATTCGCCGACATGCGTCCCAAAGTGATCGTCTATGGCTTCATCGACGACCACCTGGCACGTAATATCCGGCCGACGGCGGCGTCGATCTGCCCGTACATTCGCCCCGTGCCGTTCGTGGATTTCGATGAGCAAGGGTCCCCCAAAATCCACCCTCCCATCGGCGACACCTCGCTCCACGATCAATATCTGCACGATATCGTGTTCGACCATACGTTTGGCCTAAAGGACATCTCCTGGGCGATGTACACCGATTATCTTCGGGTGGGCAGATGGCAAAGCGATCCGTTTCTGGGCGTCAGCGATCCCCATGCCCTGAAGAAGATTCGCAATTATGACAAATGGATTGCCGACCCCGTGAAGCTGCAGAAGATGCTGAATTTCCTGGTGGCGGAGATGACGGCGGAGGCGAAGCGGAATCATGCCAAACTGATTATCGCCTACCTGCCGACGCGCAACCTGGCGTCGGCGTCCCTTTATTTGGTCAAGGCGGTGGAGGCGGCCCATGATTCCGAGACGCTGTTTCTTGTGGATACGTCGCCGGCACTGCGAAAACTCGCCGAGGGCGGGATCGATGCCGTCTTTCTGCCGGGCGACAGCCACCCAGGACCGCATGGCCATGCCGCAATTGCCGAGGCGATCGCACCGCTCGTCCGCAAGCTAGCTGAGGCAGATCGTTGAGGTGGTTTGCGCGGACGGGGTAATTGCCTCGCATTTTTCCGCCAGCCCGCTTTTCTGCTTCTATCCAGGCGGGGCTTTAGCCGATCTTGAAAATAATGCGCCGGTGGCTGATAGTCGAATCCGCTGCAAAATCGGTAATTCCAAAAACCTAGCCACGGATGAAACACGGATCGAGCACGGATACAAGGCAAAGTGGAAGAAGCCAGGATTAACACGCGATTTTCCATCCGTGTTCCGTCCGTGTTTCATCCGTGGCTAGATTTATGGGAGCACTGAAACTCCGTTTCCTCGCGTCCATTTGCGAAGGATAGCACTCGTGACCGCAATACTCGGCATTTCCGCGTTCTACCACGACTCCGCGGCGGCCCTCGTTGTCGATGGCGAGATCATCGCCGCGGCCCAGGAAGAGCGCTTCACGCGCATCAAGCAGGACGCCGATTTCCCGGTCAACGCGATCCGCTATTGCCTCACGGAGGCCGGTCTGGCCCCCGAGGATCTCGATTACGTCGGTTTCTACGATAAGCCGCTGAAAAAATTCGAACGGCTGCTGGAGACCTATTTCGCCTATGCACCGGCCGGATACCGTTCATTCCGGCAGGCCCTGCCGGTGTGGATGCAGGAGAAATTGCACCTGCCGCGCGAGATGGACAAGGGTTTGCAAGGGCGTTACACGGGGCGCTACGTCTTCACCGATCATCACGAATCGCACGCCGCCAGTGCTTTTTTTCCATCGCCGTATGATGAAGCCGCCATTATTACCATGGACGGCGTCGGCGAATGGTCCACCTCGACGTTCGGCGTAGGCCGGGGCAACCAGATCCGCCTGAGCCATGAAATCCGCTTCCCCCATTCGCTCGGCATGCTCTACTCCGCGTTCACCTACTACACCGGCTTCAAGGTCAACAGCGGCGAATACAAGGTCATGGGCCTGGCCCCCTACGGTCGGCCGATCTTCAAGGATCTGATCCTCCAGCACGTCATGGATCTCAAGCCCGATGGCTCCTTCCGCATGGACATGAGCTTTTTCAATTACTGCCAGGGCTTGACCATGACGAGCGAGAAATTCCATCGCTTATTCGGTGGTCCGCCGCGCCCGATGGAATCCAAGCTGACGCAGCGCGACATGAATTTGGCCGCCTCGCTCCAGGCCGTCACCGAGGAGGTCATGCTGCGCACGGCCCGGCACGTGCATCAAGTCACCGGCATGAAGAATCTGGTGCTCGCCGGCGGCGTCGCCTTGAACTGCGTCGCCAATGGCCGAATTCTGCGCGAAGGCCCATTCGAGAACATGTGGATTCAACCCGCCGCGGGAGACGCGGGCGGCGCGCTCGGCGTCGCCCTATTCACCTGGCATCAACTCCTGGGCAACCCACGCCAGGGCAAACCGGGCGACTTCCAGAAAGGCTCCTTGCTCGGCCCCGCTTTCTCCGACGACGAAATCGTTGGCTTCCTCGACGCCAAAGGAGCCGTCTACACGTCATGCACGGATCAGGACCAGCTCTGCGAGGAAGTCGCCGCTCTGATCGCGCAGGAAAAAGTGATCGGCTGGTTCCAGGGGCGCATGGAATTTGGCCCGCGCGCTCTGCGGCGCGCAGCATCCTCGGCGACGCCCGCAGCGCAACCATGCAATCGGTGATGAACTTGAAGATCAAGTTCCGCGAATCGTTCCGTCCGTTCGCTCCGATCGTCATGCGTGAATACGTGGATGACTACTTCGAAATGCGCGCCGGCGAGGACAGCCCGTACATGCTGCAAGTCGCCAACATTCGCCCGCGCTATCGCTTGCCGGTCGGCGCTGAACACGACCGCGCCTTCGGTATCGACAAGCTCAACTATCTGCGCTCGACGGTTCCCGCCATCACGCACGTTGACTATTCCGCCCGCGTGCAGACCGTGGATCGCGAGCGCGACACCGCTTCTCTACAAGCTCATGAAAAAGTTCCACGCTCGCACCGGCTGCCCCGTGATGATCAACACCAGCTTCAACGTGCGCAGCGAACCCATCGTCTGCACGCCCGAAGACGCCTGGTGCTGTTTCCTGGCCACCGACATCGACGTGCTCGTGCTGGGCAATCAAATTCTTTTGAAAGACGAACAGAAAAAGCGGATGAGCGAAGAAGACAAGCTGGCCCACCTGGGGCAATTCAAGCTCGATTAGTCGCCGGCGCAAGGAGAACGTGGCATGCTCGTGAAAATCTCCTGGAATCCATCCGACCGCCAGCTCCGGCAGTTCGGCGTTTGCGCGGTGCTGGGCCTACCGCTCCTGGGTTGGCTCGCACTTGGGCGGACGGGGCCGGCGCACTGGAGCCCTGCCGAATTCGCCGTGATCGGCAGTTTCGCCACGCTCGGACTGGTCACGGGTTTGCTGGCCTGGCTCTCGCCGCGCTTGCTTCGCATTCCGTTCATCGCCGCCACGCTGATCACGCTCCCCATCGGCCTGGTGCTGGGCGAACTGCTTTTGCTCGCAATCTATTTCGGCATCTTCACGCCGGTGGCCCTGGTGTTTCGCTTGATCGGCCGTGATGCGCTCGACCGACGACTCGACGCTGGCATTCCGAGTTACTGGATGCCCAAAGCCCAAGCGGCCAATGCCGAGCAATATTTCCACCAATCGTAAGGAGAATGAAATGGAAAAACGGCCATCGCTGGTAAGCGAGTTCGTCTATTTCTTGAAAGCCAACAAGAAGTGGTGGCTGATTCCGATTTTGCTCGTGATCGCAATCCTGGCGCTCTTGACCTTCTTCGCGGGCACCGGCGCGGCGCCGTTTATCTACACGCTGTTCTGAGAATCGCATTCGTTTAGCCCCTCCTCAATGAGGCGGGCGGACGCCATGCCCACGCTCACCTCTACGAGGCCCGGCTAAGTGACGTTCGGAAGATAACTTCCCGAATCATCGGTCCGTCGTAGGGTGGGTCGAGCGTACTCGCGAGGCCCACCGTTCCGTGCAAGCGCGTGGTGGGCCTCGCGAGTACGCTCGACCCACCCTACAAATCGAAGGCCACCAAATAGAGAAGTTATTTTTCGAGCGCTAGTAAACAGCTATGCCGCGGCGCGAAGCCCTGGCGCGAGAAGTTCCAGACTTTTCGGCCCGCAGTTAAAAAGCAGATCGACGACGGAAAGAAATGGCACGAACTCGCCGTGTAATTGCGGATACGCCGGATGCTGATAATCTTGATATTCAATGGCGATCCCCGCTCCTAGAAAGCGCTCGTCGGCAATGTAATCCTTGCCCGCCGCGCCTTCGAAAAAGCGAGTCGCACCAACCTGCCGGCAAATGGCGATCAAGCGTTCGATCGCATCACCCTTGATGTCCATTGCCGATGCGAAGCGAATTTCGCGGACGATGCCGAGTGCGTCGGTCAACATGCGGAAGCTGGTCATGACCAGGTCGAAGAGCGTCGTCCATTCGCGCACATAAAGGTCATCGAAGAGGCCGACATAATCGGCGAAAAACGGGGCCTTGGCGTAGTTTTGCCGCAGGCTCGCCAGATGTTTTTTGCGCCAGTGTTGCGTGTTATCGATGGTGATTTCACGGTTGGTCGGCCAATCTTGCTTGTAGGTCCGGACCGGGACCGTAAGCCATTGGGGGCCTTGTGCGGTCTTGATGCGATTGCGATTCCGCCAACCGTGCTTGTCGAATTGGACATTGTCATACACCACGAACACATCGCAGCGCAGCAACTGGTCAAAATAGCCAAGCCACGGCAAATAACTCGGTTGCAGAATTACCGCCACACGATCTTTCATGGTTATTCTCTCGATTTCCATGTGCCGCAAGGAGTTCGCGAGTTTTTAGCAGACGCCAATGAATCAAGCAATCGGAATAAAGCGGGGAGTGAACGGTTTGCAGGAAATTTCGCGCAGGAAATAATCCTGCGAACATGCAAAATCCCTGGATTTGTGCAGCCTTTGTGCCCATCTTCACGAAGATTCCTAGCGCGTGGGGGTGGGTGTCGGGGTTTTGCGCTAAGAAAGTTCTGAACCACTGACCACCTCGGTCGCGCATGCGCCAAAGTGGTATTGTTCCCGGAAAAATGCGCGGATAGAATCGGTGCGGTTTTTCATTTTCAGCAAGATGCTGGCACAGGAGCACGTAAGCATGGACGCCGGCCTACCAATCGAAACGCTCCGAAATGACGTGGAACGCGCGGCCCAGCACTACTACCACTCCGACCTCCAGCAGGGCATCGACAATCGCACCAAGCGCTTCGTCCTCGAGCGCGCCATGCCATTCGTCAAAGGGCCGCAGGTTCTCGATTTGGGGTATGTGGACGGATTGTGGACGGACGCATTGCGCGGCAAGGGCTGCTCCGTGGATGTCGTGGAAGGTGCGGCGCGGCACATCGAGCACCTGCGCCAACGCTATCCGGCAGACTCCGAAGTGCGCGGCTTTCATTGCCTTTTTCAAGAATTCGTGCCGGATCGCCTTTATGACACCATCGTGGCGGGCGACATGTTGCGCTACGTTCCCGATCCGCGGGCGTTTCTCGAACGGGCGCGCGGCTGGCTGCGCGAAGGCGGTTGCCTCATTGCCACTGTGCCCAATAGCCGATCGCTGCATCGCCGCATCGGCACGCTGATCGGCATGGAACGCCACCCGGTGCAAGCCAACACGCGCGATCGGGAGGTCGGCAATCTCCGTTCTTATGATCGCTATGAATTCCGCGACCTGCTCAGCGCCGCCGGCTATCGGCTCCACCTCGTGCAGGGTTGTTTCCTCAAGCCGCTTTCGAGTGAAAAAATGCAGCACTGGGATGATCGGCTGCTGCGCGCGTTCCTCGAGGTCGGCGATGAGCTGCAGGACTACTGCTGGTTCTTGTTAGCTATTTGCTACAGGGAGTGATATGGCAGACACCATCGTGATCGTTGGCGGCGGCGTTTCGGGGCTATTGGCCGCCCTGTTGTGGCAGCGCGAACGGCCGATGGCTGCCGTCCACGTCGTCGAGCAATCCGCCGAACTGGGCGGTCTGTTGCGCAAAATCGATGCCGGCCCGTTCGGCGCCTTCGATTGCGGCATGCACACCATGACCGAGACGGGGATTGCCGAACTGGACGGCCTGTTGCGAGGCTTGTTGCCCGAGGGGGACTGGCACCATTTCAGCGGCAACCGGCGCGATCTCTCCGGTGTTTTCTTTCAAGGCCGACTGCAACACAACGCCCACCACGCCGACTTACGGCTGCTGAACTCAGACCGCTATCGGACGTGCCTCGCCGATTTTTTCGACAACTTGCAACGTCCGACCGGCGCATGTGCGGACAATGTTTACGATTGGACCCGACAGCGTTTTGGGCGGTACATCGCCGACGAAGTATTTGCTCCTGTAGTTCGCAAGACGTATCTGCGCGAGCCGCGCGAGATCGATGTGATGGCGGGCCAGCTCTTGCCGTTCGATCGCGTAGTGCTGTTCAACGAGGAGCTTTCGCGCGAATTCCTGAATGCGGCGACCGTGCGTGGCCGCATTGCCTTTCCGGAGCAGCGCCGGTTGCCCCTTCAATATTCGTCGGGCCGAGGCAGCTATTACCCGCGCAACTTCGGCATTCACCGCGTGATCGACGCCCTGGCCGAGCGCTTACGGGCTAGCGGTGTCAAGATCCACCTGCGCACGCAATTGACAGCGCTCGAACGCAGCGGCAATCGAATCACCGAGGTGCGGCTGCAAACGCCCGGCGGCTCAATGCGCCTGGACGCTCCCACGGAAGTCTTGTGGACCGTCGGCCTGCCTCCGCTCGCCAAGCAGCTCGGCGTCATGCCGGAAACCATGGCCTTCGAGGCGCCCATGCGCACCGTGGTCATCAATTTGTTGTTCGATCAACGGCCTGACACCGGCGACTTGTATTACTTCTATTGCTTCGACACGGGGCATCCCGCTTACCGTATCACCGATTACAACAACTACTGCCCAGGTGCGGCGCGTGCACGCGGATTTCCGCTCTGCATCGAATTGCTCATCGATCCGGCCACGACATTTGATGCGTCCGCCATGGAAAAGCTGGCCCTCGCGGAGCTGGACCATTTCGGCGTCATTCCCGAAAGCACGCGCGTTCTTCATGCGTCGGTGACGCCGCTGGCCATGGGCTTCCCAATGCTTTCCTGCCGAAACGTCGCCAACATGAATCGGCTACGTGACGCCGTCGCCGCGTTGGGGCTGGCAAATCTCTCGATGTTCGGCATCCTGTCGCAGCCAGGATTGTTCTTCCAAACGGATATTTTCGCCGACACCTACCGCCGCATCATGGATCGACAACATGCGGCGAGCAAGAAAGCAGCGTGAACGATGGAGCGCATTTGATCTGGGTGAATTATCCTTTTACTGGCGGATGGCGAATACGCCGGACGAGCCGGCGCCGGTGCCGAAATTCCTGCCGTTTGCCTTTGAGTTCGATGAACAAACGCAACTCATCAGGCAGGTCGCCGATGCACGCGTGCAGGCGGCATTGCGGCAGGTTTACCTTGAAGATCACAATATCGGTTACATGCAACCCGGACACGCGCTGGCGGACAAATACGGCCAGGACTTCTTGAAGTTCGTTCACACCAGCCTGGCCCGCTTGCCGAAGCCCGCGCGCCGGTTGCTCGATGTCGGCTGCGGCGGTTGCTATGTCCTTCTGGAATTGAAAAAGGCCGGTTTCGATGTGTTCGGCATCGACCCCGGGCCCACCACGGCTCGGCACGCGGCCCAATTCGGCATTCCCTGCGCCACCGGTTTTTATCCGCTGAAGCACGGCTTTGGCAAAATGGATGTCGTGCTCTCGTCCGGCGTGCTCGAACACGTGCCCGACCCGGTCGCCTTCTTGCGCGGCCATCACGACGATCTTGCTGACGACGGGCATCTGATCGTCTCGGTGCCGGATTCGACGCCGAGCATTGTGCTGGGCGATTTGTCGATGATTCTGCACGAACACATCAGCTATTTCGACGAGGATTCGCTGCGCCGCGTCGTGACGGAAGCGGGCTTCGAGGTGCTGCACACCGCGTATGCTTCGTATGGAGCGTCGCTGTATTGCCTGGCGCGCCGAGGGCGCGGCAAGGTTACCGCCCCGCCGGGCGTGGCGAAGTTCCAGGAGTTTGCCTGGCACGCCGCCACCAGTTGCCGGCGCTTTGGAGCGTATGTGCGCCCGCTGCTGGAATCTCGGCGGGCGTCGCTCGGGTTCTACGTGCCGCTACGGCCGCTTCCCTACTTGTCGCGGCTTCGTGCGCTGAGCGGTTTTCGCTTTTTCGATGACGACCCGGGAGTCCACGGCAAATATTTCGATGGCTTCGACGCTCCCGTCGAAAACTTCGCCGATCTGCAAGCGCGTCCGGTCACGCACATGGCGGTCATGTCGCTGCCGCACGCGCCGGCGATAACACGCAAGATTCACGCAGTCTTTGGCTCGCGTATCGCCGTGACGAGCCTGGAAGCGATTCTTACCAGCGCGGCCGGCGCGGGAGCGACACGTGCGGCTTGAAAATCATCTGCACGATCTCATCGCCCGCCGATCCGCGGACTACCTCGAATTGTTGCGCGAATTGGTCCGCATTCCGAGTGTGCTGGGCGATGAAGGGGCATTGCAAGCGCACATCAAGAATCGCATGTGCGGTCTCGGCGTATTCGACCGCGAGGTGTTCGCGGAGGAAACGCCGCCCTACATCCCGTCGGGACGGTCGTATGAAGGGCGGCCGTGCGTGGTCGGCCGAATGCGCGGCCGTGGCGATCGGCACTTCATTCTGAATGCGCACGCCGACACCGCGCCGGTGGAACACGCCGGCTCGTGGACGCATCCGCCCTTCGCGGCGCACATCGCCGAGACGAAACTCTATGGCCGCGGCGCTCTCGACGACAAGGCCGGGCTGGCGATGATGCTGATGATCGCGGAATGCTTGTTGAAATCCGATGCGCGCTTGCCAGGCGACGTCATCCTGCAGAGCGTTATTGAGGATGAAGATTCGGGCAATGGCACGTTGGCGTGCACGCGGGCCGGGTATTGCGGGGACGCTGCGATCGTCATCGACGGCACCTGGCCGTTTCGGATCATCGACGCGCACCTGGGCCAGATCTGGGCGCGGTTCGAGATTGCGGGCGTCGCGGTGGCTTCGTGCAGTTGCCAGCGTGGCGTCAATCCGATCGGCGCCGCCGGCGAACTGTTGCGAAGTTTGGAAGCGTGGGTCCGCGAGCAGAACGCCCAATGCCCGAAATGGCTGAATGTCTCCGACCCGTTTTTCGTCAATGCCGGCGCACTGCACAGCGGTTGCTGGCCCGGTGCGGTCCCGGAGAAAGCGTTGCTTGATATTCAGGTCGGATTCGCGCCGCCGTGGACCCCGGACGAGATTTTCGCGAACTGTGTGGATTCCGCGCAAGCCGTCATGGCGCATGAACCGCGGCTGCGGATTGAGGTTCAGCGCGGCTCGCTCTGGACGCCGCCGCATCAGGACGTTGACAATCCACTCGTGCGCACGATGAAACAAGCGATCCGACGATTACGCCCGGAAGAAATGGAGCCAATCAATCAGGCGGTGATGGGCCATTGCGACTTGCGCCATTTTCGCCGTCCGGACGGCCGCCGCGCCGACGCTTGCTTATATGGCCCCGGCGGCGGCGGCAATCCGCATGCCCCCGATGAGTTTTATCACCTCGACCATTTCGTTCCGGTTGCGCAGAACATCGTCAGCGCGATGCTTGATTATTACGGCATGTGAACCCCCTCGCTTTGCGCGTCGGGCTCACCTTTACGCCGACTTTCGCACCAGCGGCGGCGGCGCGAATGCCACCTCCGTCTCATTCAACCGCTGTTCGTCCTCGGCCGTCCAATAGGTCACCTGGCCGGTGCCACGATTCTCGCGTTTGCCGCGCACCACCCAATTCCACCAGTAGGCGGTAATGTCTTTGATCGCCCGCAGGATCATTTTCGGCGTCGTACCCTTGGCCTCGCCGTGCTGGCGCTTGCAAAAGAGGACCGGGAATTCCTTGAAACGCGTGCCTTTCCACCATGTCTTGAGCAGGCACTCCGGGTTGATGAAGGCGCTGTTGCTCACCAATTCGACTGACTGGATTAGCTTCGTCGGATAAACGGTGACGTTCTGGTAATCATGGATCGGCAGCCGAAACAGGATCCGCACCAGGAGGTAATTGATGAACGACACCATCGCCTTGACGCGATTGTCGGAGCGATCCGCGAGGCCTCGCCAGGTGAAGGTGGTGAGCCGCGTCCCTTGCAGCACATCGTACTCGCGCAAATAAGGCAGGACTTTGGGCAGCAGGCTGATGTCGTAGGCCCAATCGACCGTTTGCCAAAACATGTATTCTTTGCTGGCCAGCGAGACGGCCCGGCGGGCGTTGTAGCCGCAGTTTCGATTGCTGTCGTTTTGAAAGATGCGCAGCCAGGGGCGCGTTTTCTGATACTCGAGTGCGATCGACAGGGTTTGATCGGTGCTGCAATCGTCGATCAGAATGAGCTCGAAATCGTCGGTGAGCGCCCGCAGAGCGACTTCAGCGCGCTCGACATAGGCACCGACGTTTTCTTCCTCGTTGTAAGCCCATCCCAACATCGAAAAAGAGGGACGGGGAAAAACATCGCTTCTCATATTCGTTTCCTGTGACTGCGCCCGTGGCCCTGTCATGCCGCCAACGCGGGGCGAGACAAATGGACGGAGGGCTTGTACAGCGCGTGCCACTCTTGGAAGGCAAGCAAGGTTAACAAACGATTGGCGTGCTCGCCTCTGCCGGCGTAAAATTCCTGCACCAGTTTTTGCACCTGGCGAATGTCGAACAAGCCATGCTGAGCGAGTTGCGCTGCGCTCAAGGTTTGCCGAACGTAATCTTCGAGCTTGCCCATCAGCCAGGCGTTGACGGGCAAGACGAATCCCTCCTTGGGGCGATACACCATTGCGCGCGGGAAAAGCGCTCGGCCGCTCGTTTGAGGAGGTACTTCGTTTCGCCGTTGCGAATCTTCCATTCCCCCGGCAAGCGCGCGGCAAAGCAGACGAAATCGGTGTCCAGGAATGCACTGCGCACCTCCAGCGAATGGGCCATCGACAAACGATCGACAAACGCCAGCACCTGATCGGGAAAGATGCCGCGAAACTCGGCCTTGAGAATGCGATTAAGCGGATCATTCTCCTCGAGTCCCGCAAATGCCGAGCGCAGATGCGTGCACGTATCGCAACCGCGCAACGCTCGGGCGACATCGGGAGCGTACAACGTGTTCTTTTGGGCCTCATCGAAGACGAACAATTTGCTGCGCCAGCCCCAGTCGCTTTCGTCGGCAAGGCGGGCGAGAAAATCCAGCTTTCCTTCGAACGGCCGCATCAGCGCTCGGTCGCCGCTTTCCAGAAAGTTCCGATAGTTTGCCATCGGCACGGCCAGGCGATGCGACAGATAGCTGCCGAACAGCTCATCCGCGCCATCTCCCGCCAACGCCACCTTGACATGTCGGCTAATCAGCCGCGACAAGAAATAGGTCGAAATCACGCCGGCGAATGGCTCATCGAAGGAAGCCAGGGCACTGCGAAAATTAGCCGGGAAATCGCCGAAGTCGATGGTTTCCTCGTGATGGTCCGTCCCATATTTTTCCGCGACCCACCGGGCCCAGCGGCGATCTTCTTCTTTCCCAGGCGTCGTCGAATCCGCGCCGTAGGCAAGCGTGAACGTCTTGATCCGATCCGGGCAAATCTCGGCGGCGAGAGCCGTCGACAACGAGGAATCGAGTCCGCCGCTCAAGAAAAAGCCGATCGGGACATCCGCCATCAGACGCCGCTCCACGCCCCGCCGCAGCAGCGCGAGAAGGCGATCTACGAGCTCCTCTTCCGGCAGCGCGGCCAACTCCGGATCGACATCAATGGGCAACTGCCAGTACGCTTGCAGGCGCGGGGCTTGGCCGGGCCGAAAGATCAGGCTGTGTGCCGGAGGCAGGCAGTGGATGCCCTCGACACATGTCAACGGATGCGGCACATGCTTATAACTGAGGTAATGGTGCATCGCGGTCAGGTTCAGGCGGCGCTCGAAACCGGGAATGCACAACAGACTCTTGATCTCGGAAGCGAAGTAGAGGACGCCATCTCGCTCGTGATAATACAGCGGCTTCTTGCCCATGCGATCGCGCGCGAGGACGCCCGTTTGCTGCGCTTCATCCCAGACAGCAACCGCAAACATGCCGTCAATGTACTTTGGCAAATCGGCGCCGTAATCCTCGTAAAGATGTGGCAAGACTTCGGTGTCGCAACCGGTCCGCAATTGATGGCCGCGCCCGCACAAAATCGGCCGCAGTTCGGGGTAGTTGTACAGTTCGCCGTTCTGGGCCGCCCAGATCGTCCCGGCCTCGTTGCACATTGGTTGCCGACCGGCCGACAGGTCCATGATGCTGAGTCGGCGCGCGCCCAGGGCGAAATTACGACCAGCGACGAGGTGCCCATCATCGGGGCCGCGATGAATCAATGCCGACAGCATCGTGCGCAGCACCGGCTCATTCGACTGCCCGAACATCCCAGCGATGCCGCACATTAACTATCTCCTCAAGCCGCGTAGCTGCCTGGTTTATCCGCTGGCCGCACCGGTGATCCCGGCTTGGCACTGCGCAAGCAAGTCACGTCCTCTTGCAGCGGAATCTCCACCAGCGTGCCGGCCTCCAGATCGACGACAAACTCCGCGACCGCGATCTCGGCGAAACAGCTCGGCGTCTTTTCGATGCGGACATACTCGAAGATCAGCAATTCGTCCTTGAGCCTTGGCAAGGTGCGGGCGTAGCGGAATAGCCGTTCACGGAACAGATCGGAATTGCTCGGATAATACTTGAGCGTCGTGAACAGGCTCGTCAGCGTGATGCATTCGCCGACATGCGTGAACCGGCCGCCGATCCGGGCATAGTGAGAAAGCAACTCGCGCTCCGTCGGCTTATCGCGGCCCTGGCGATAGATGCGCGGATAGAAGCTGGTGTGATCCGCGGAAAAGACGCGCCAGATGATGATGCCGAAACAATTGACATATGCGTCGTGGGTCCGTTGCAGGAATGCCGGCAGGCGTTTGCCGCTGTACAAATTCCAGTACATCCCCGCGTGGGCCAGCGGCAGCAGCGCGAGATAACAGCCAATCGCAACGCCGATTGCCATGACCAGAGGCGCGGGCAACGGCGTCATCGTGACATCGCTGCCGGGCCAGGTGATCATGTCGATCCAGGTTTGCGCGTAGGTCCCCTGCGTGGCGAACAGAAGCCCGGCTACCATCACCATCTCCGTGAGCAGCAGGAGCCGAATCTGAGTCGCGATGAAAACAAAGCTGAGAATGATGATTGAGGCGCCGAGAAAGCGCGTCGTCGGGAAGAACATTAGCACCGCGGCCAGGACTTCGAAGAACCACGCCGACTGATTCAGAAGCTGGAAAATCCAGTGGCTCGGTTTCCAGGTGCGCCAGAAGCGATGCAGGTATCCCCACTCGGGGCTAACCATGCCGAATTCCATGCCGTTGTTGCGGGCATAACCGGCCGTCAATTTGTAAACGCCGGCGGACAACATGATCAGGGCAAAGTCGATTTGAACGACCAGCAACCCCAGTGAGCGCACATTTGGGGCATATTTGCCGGTGAACTCCAGCAAAAAGATGGCGACGGCAAGCCAATAACTCATGAAGCCGGGAGCGCCCATGCCGCGCAGCACGCCGCGCCAGCGCATCCAGATGAAGAAGTAATGGCACAGGACCAGATTGACGAGCGCGGCGGCCACGGTCTGGATGCCGAGGACAAGCAGCACCGCGGACGTCAACCAGGCGGCCATCACGAGCGGAAAGATCCACGGGTTCTGCACCGCATCGACGGCCGGCGAAGATTGGCCATAGCCGCCCCAGCGTTCGCTCATGAAAAAACGCCGGGCGTGTGGTAATGAGCGCAGCAGTGTGCCCAGCAGCAGCACGCCATAGGCGCAGCGAATGAACGCCTGCGTGGTCGGAGTCAATTCCGGCAGCCAGTCCGGTGCGCAGAGCAGCGACATGGTTTAGCTCCTCTGGAAATAGGGATCAGCGGCGTCCAGGATTTTGCCGAGCAGAAACACATCCGCGTAATGATCGCCGACCCACCGGTCCTGGCGCAGCACACCTTCGAGCGCGAAGCCCGCTTTCTCGAAGGCCCGCCGGGCGCGTGGATTGACGCCGAGAACGTAGGCGTAGAGGCGATGGAGATTCAGGCGATCGCGCGCGTAATCAGCTAGCAATGTCAACGCAGCAGTTCCCAGGCCTTTGCCATGAAAGGCGTCGGGGCCGATCAAGATGCGCACCTCCGCTTTGCGATGCCGGCCGTCGATATTCCACAGCCAAACATTGCCCGCGTGTCGGCGCTCAGGCTCGGTTTCGATGGCGAAAAAAGCGCAATCGTCCCGCCCGCAAATGTCCGCGTACCAGCGCTCGTGGTCCGCCTCGCTGACCGGCCGAGCGCGGTCGAGTAGCCGCGCGAGCTCCCAATCGTTGACCCAGGCGCGGGTCTGGTCCGCGTGGCGCTGCTCAAACGGGCAGAGCGTCAATTTGTTCGCTCGCAGAATCAACTGGCCTCCCGCCTTTCCTGGGGATGGTAAACTTCGACCTCCACGCCGAGGTCCTTTTTCATCATGTCGCGGACCCGGTCGCCGGCCGTTTTCAGGACGCGCAGCCAGCCGAAATGCCAATCGCGGATTCCCGCCAGCCACGCCGAGCAACCGCGGCACGGCCAGCACTCCGCGCCGCGCCCCTCCAGGTGCATCTGGCGATACCAGTTGAACGTCTCGCCTTGCCAGATTTCCTTGATCGACTTGTCATTGGCGTTAGGAAACTGCGACGATGTGCGAAAAGAGATATCCTGCCCGCACAGCGAAATCCGCCCCAGCGTATCGACGTTCATGCGCTCGAAAGGCCAAACGCACGGCTCCTTCTTCTCGGTCGGCAGGGCGGCGTAAAGGTGCTTGTCGAGGCGATTGGTCAGCGAGATGCTCGTGTTGTCGTCCCACGAAAGAAACTTGCGGGTGATGACGTCATCGACGCCGACTTCCTTGAGCCAAAATTGCACCGCTTCGTCGATCTTGCCCTCGACAAGTTCCTGGCGAATGATCGAGACGACGACACGCGTCGGCATGGCCCATTTCTTGCGAAGGTCGAGAGCGGCGCGGACGTTGCCGAGCATACGGTCCCACCACTTTTGGGCGTCGGCCGGTGGACCGCCGCGCGGCGGACGCACCTTGGCGTAGGTTTCCGGGTCGGCGGCGTCCATCGAGAATTCAATCAGGTCGATGCCGGCGCTGATGACGCGCTCGAGTTTCTTGCGATGGGCGGGCAAGGGGCCGAACATGCTGCCGTTGGTGTTGAGCCAGACGCGGGCGCCTTTTTCCTTGGCGAATTCGATCATGTCCACCATGTGCGGATGGAGCATCGGCTCGCCGCCGCCGGTGCAGCGCAGCCACGACTGATATGGCCCCGCCTCGCTTGCGATTTTCTGCCAGAGCGGCACCGGAAACAGCTCGCCGTTGTTCTCGCGGTAGAAGGTGCGAATCTCCGAATTGCCGTCGGTATATGGGCAGTTGGGGCAGCCGAAATTGCACGGATAGATCATCGAGAGGACGACCATGAGCGGAAACTCTTCCGCCCCGGCGCGCACGCCGAATTGCGACTCGTGATTGGCTTCCATGCCGTCTCCCCCGTGCGGGTCGTCCGCGGATTCTGTCAATTTGGGAACTTTAACCAATCCCTGCAAAAGAATCAAGCGATGCGCAGGGACCATGCAATCTTCCTGTTCATCGGACCCCGGAAACGTAAAGATTCAGTCGATTTGCCGCTTGCGGCGTAGCAGTTGCGCGGCGCCGCTCGAATCACGATTGCGGCACAAAGCGAACCACCAATTCACGGTGAGCGGGATCGTGAAACGCGACCTGGTAAATCAGCGGATGAGCGTCGATGTAATCGCGCAGATAATTGTCGTAATATTCATGGTTGAGCAAGAGGTAGTTGACTCCATTCTCCTTGAGCCAGGCCTTGGCTTGCTCGTGCTTGACGGCGTAAGCGCCGGGAGAATAATTCTTGACCAGAAGCGGATGCTCTCCGGATGCGACAGCGTGCCGCACCGGGAAATCGAGCAGCAAAGTCGTCACCGGGAAGATGGCTTCATAATGCGGCGCGTACGCGTGGATGCAATCGCGGCCATCGGGGTGCACCAGGAACATCTGTCGCGCCGGCAACGCGCGCATCCAGGCGATGAGCTTTCCCGAAAAGCCGAAGGGATTGTCGTCGGCGAACCAGTTCGGCTGGTCACGCCGCATCACCGATTGATCGCGCACCACATGGTAAGCGCGGTCGGCCAGCAACGGGAGGAAAAACAGCAAGGCGATCCAGCCGAGTGCGATCCCGGTGGACCGCGGAGCAAGCGCCGATCGGCGGCGGCGATCGATCGGCATCCACGCCGCAGCGCCCCACATCAGGATCGTCAGGACCAGCGACAGCCGCTTGGCGCCGGGCAGGCCATAGCGTTGCCAAAGCCACAGGGCCACGCCGCCGCCAAGAGCGCCCAGGCCAAGCAGCAACACCTGCCGTTTCCCGCTCGCCAGACAAGCAAGAATACGCGGCATGGTCAGCACCATGTCGGCAATCACGATGTAGGCGAACAAATAAAGTAGCCGTTGCGTTACCATGAAGAACTCGCTGTACGTCAAGGCGAAAACGACGAGCATGCTGCAATTCCACGCCAGGGCCAGGAACCACAGCCAGAAATAATGCGCTGCCAGGCCGCGGTCCTCGCGCCGCCCGAAAACGGCGAGGACGACGACGCCGAGCCCCGACAGCAGCAGCCAAATATCAAGCTGCCAACTCGGCTCAATCGATTCGCTGTTCAATTCGTTCCAGGTCAGCATGGTGTCGCGTTCGCTGATCCGCGACATCATGAACAAGTACGGAATGTGGAAAAAGTTCCGCACGCCGACGACGTTCTCCGGCATCGCCGCGTATTGCAGCGCGGCTTTCTTGATCTTCATCTCGTCGTAGGCATGGCTGCGCTGCGACACCAGCTTCGTGGACGCGAAAAGCAGCACGCCCGCCAGGCCGACGAGCAATGCGGTGGTCAGGGCCCAGTTCCGGAGCACGCGCCATTTTCGCAGCGCCGGCGTCATGACGATCGCCACGCCGAAAACGCCCAGATAAAGCGCCAATTGCAAGAACTCACGCGGATGCCAAAGGAAACTCGCCGTCAGGATCCCGATCAGCAGTGCGGCGTTGCCCGGCGTCGGCCGGCGCACCATCCGCACTCCCAGGCCGCAACCCAGGGCGATGAGAATATCGATTGCGGGATCGGCATGATGCACGGTCCCCAGGAACGCGAAGACACCGCGCGTTGGGTCAACCGCTTGCACCCAGCCCATCGTCGGCGCACGCAGGAGAAGATTGGCCAGGCACATCAACAGGACGCCGAAAAAGATCGCTTCCACCTTCGCGCGCCGCACAAAAATCATCCGCACCAACAGGAACAGCCCGGCCAGCCCCAGGATCGGTATGGCAAAGCGGGCCCGGAAGAAAATGATCAAGGGATCGACATGGATCAGCCGCGACCAGCCGGCGATCAAGAACTCCCACAGATTCACCAGATTGGGCGGCGCGATGCCGGGGCGAACTCCGAGGTCATGGAGCTGAAGCGGCATTTCGTGATAATAGCGCACGAACATCATGTGCAGCATCTTCTCGCCGCAGATGTCGAAAAGGTCTTCGCCAGCACCATACGCCCAGGCCGCCATGGCCAGCGGAATCAACAGAATGCTCCAGGAAAGAAGGCTGCGGCGCGGCAAGCGCAACAGTGGCGGCAAGAACTGCCACGGCCGGATTCGGTTTACGGGCAGCCAAAGCAAGCCGAGCCCGAGTAGCGTCACACCCAGCAGCAAGCCGATCCACAGCTCGATTGTCGCATGGAAGATGAACGGAATTGGCAACAGGATCAATTCGATCAGGACGCTCAGCGAAAATGCGACGGCGATTGTTTCCCACGGATGGCGCGAACGAAAGCGCAGCAGTTCCCCCCAGATCAGGCCGGGGACGAGAAAAATCATCAGAGTGCCCAGCACGATCCGCACCGGCGTTTCGGTCGTCACCGGGGAGCTCAGCGCAAACCAGAAAAGATTAGCCGACCAGACAATCAGCAAAACGATCAAGAGCCTGGTTCTGCCTTGCCGCGAATCGCCCATTCATGCCTCCAAGAAGTTGCAGCGCGACGAATACGGCGGGCATTCCGTAGTGCGGGCTTTAGCCCGTGTTCGGCAGAAAACGGGCTGAAGCCCGCACTACGAGACCAGGAAATCACTTCCCAACCATGCTTAATGCCGCCGCAGGCTTCGGCACGGATCGGGAAGATCACCCATGCCAACCGTGCGGCTCAGATGCGAAAGATAATGTGGCCGGGCCAAAGCGCCGTAGCCGATCACGCACCAGACCGCGACGACGACTGCGGGATAGGCCCATCTCCAGCGCGGCAGCCAATCGCGCCCGCGCATCAGGCAGCCGGCCAACAGGAACGCCACGCCGACGTTGCTCGTCATGCACTTGTAGGTCAACAGCGGCGCCGATAGATACGGCCGATATTTCACCAGGGCGTGCAGCGCGAAACCGCACAGGATCATGAGCATCGCCAGCACATAATGGGCATGCCGCACCGAACCCTGCTGCAAGGCCGCTTTGCCATTGCGAACCAGAAAATACACGAACGCAGCAAAGACGATCCCGGCCCAGAAATACCAGAAGAACACGTGGTGCATCACGGTCAACTGCGCTTTCTCCGCATGATAGCCGTACTGCTCCGCGACGATCCGCTCCGCACCCAGATGATAGAGCGAATTCGACGACACCAGGCTCGGCGGAAAATAGTTGCTGATCGCCAGGTAAATGTAGGTGATGACGTTGGAGACGAAATCCTCGATTGCCAGCATTGGGCTGGAATAGGTGAAAATCATTTCCGATTCGTGGCCGGGCCGATATTGCTGCTTACCATAGCTGAGCCGAATCGCCAGGTAAACCGCGGCAATCGCCCAGGACGCCAGCAGCACGAACCAGACGCGGGGCTTCAATTCCGCAAGTTGGGCCCGGCGGGCATAGACGAGCAAAAAGGCAGAGCCGAGCGTCAGGAAGCCGAGGTAGTCGAGCCATTGCTCGTGGGCGAGAGCGAGCAGGATCAAGCTGCCGACGAAGCCGAGCTGCCACGAGCGGCGCCCGGTCTGCGCGTATTTCATCAGGCACAGGACGTTTGCTTCGATGTAGATGACGAATAAGTAAAAACACTCAATCGAAGAGCAGGCGTAGAGCCAGTGGAATTGCGTGCCGAACGCCATGCAGATCGTCAGCGCGAAGGTGAAGATCGCCGAGCGGAACATGAGCCAGGAGAGCCCGAAGGAGCAAACGATCAAGAGGGCGTTGAGGAAATAGAAGACGTGCTGAACCTCGAATTGCGTCTCCAGCAGCTTGACGACCGTGAGCCCGGTGGTGAACCAGTGAAAGCTCGATTGGTAGTTGGTATTATCGGTCGCTAGCCCCATGTCCACCGGCAGCAATAGCTCCCAGCTCATCGGCACCTGATCGCCGGGGAAAACGGGATACCACGGCGGCACGGTATGTTCCAGCTTGCTGCGCAGGACGAAGTTGGCAACCAGGATCAGCGCCAATCCGAGCAAAATCGCAATCACGCGAGTCCGCGCTTCGTTGAACAAAAGCCATCGCACTGGCGCGGCACTTGGCATTGATGCAAGCGACATCCATGTCCCCTGAATCTTCGGCGTGCAAAAGAGTGCTCTTTGGCGAGTTAACCGTTGACATTGAGGTATCAATAAGCGACGCCCACTTTGTAGTCGCCGGTCAGTTCGTTCGCCTTCATATCGTGAATGAATCGTCCATTGAGCTTGAGAACATGGAATCGAACTCCTCGCTCGACAGGAAACGCATATTTGATTTCACTCTTGTTGATGATCAGAATGCTTTTGCCGTCTTTTTCTTCCAGCACGGCGTTCACTTTGAGAGATTTCCCGTCCGCAAAGTACTGTCCGGTTCGGACCAGTTCCGTGATGGTAACCTCGAGTTTTGGGAAGCTCGCGCCCGGAAGGACATTTGGATGCCTCCTTTTTCGCCCGTTTTTGTCCAAGAGCAATCCTGCTGACGGAAGATTTCAAAATCATCTCTGAGCGAATTGCGATCTTGGCGAATCAGTAACTCGCCCTGAGCCGAAGAGACCAACAAGATGCATAAGTGGAGGATGGAGAAGGGGTTCATCGGTAGGTACTCCGTTTTATCGTCGAGTGTTAATACTGGGTACTCCGTTTCATCGTCGAGCGTTAGTACCAAATGGAACATACAAACTCAAGCGGAGTTGCCGCCGCAAGCTCGGCGGCATAGGCGGTCTGCGGAACGCGCAACGAATGCTTGACGCCGCCGGATCGCAATGCCACAATGACTCCATTCCGGCAGCCCGTCTTCAACAACAAGGAGCGTTTCCATGACCGCCACGTTAGCCGCCAAGCGAGAACTGCCCAAGATCCCAACCACCAAACCCCAGGAGCCGATGTTCATCGCCGGCAAATGGGTGAATAGCGTTTCCGGAAAGACCTTTCCGACGCTCAACCCCGCCACCGGTGAAACCATCTGCCGCGTCGCGGAAGGCGACAAGGCCGATGTCGATCTCGCTGTGAAAGCGGCCCGCAAGGCATTCGATGGCGGACCCTGGCCGAAGATGAACGCCTCCGACCGCGGCCGCTTGATCCACAGGCTTGCCGACCTGATCGAGAAGAATGCCGAACCACTCGCCGCCCTGGAAACGCTCGACAACGGCAAGCCCTACCGCGACGCGCTGGCCGCCGACCTGCCGCTCACCGTCAAGTGTCTGCGTTACTACGCCGGCTGGTGCGACAAGATTCACGGCAAGACGATCCCAATCGACGGCCCGTATTTCTGCTACACGCGCCATGAGCCGGTCGGCGTCGTCGGCCAGATCATTCCGTGGAACTTCCCGCTCCTGATGCTGGCCTGGAAATGGGGCCCGGCTCTGGCAACTGGCTGCACCATCGTCCTGAAGCCTGCCGAGCAAACGCCCTTGACCGCCCTGCGCGTCGCCGCTTTGGCCCAGGAAGCCGGCTTCCCCGACGGCGTCATCAATGTCGTGCCCGGCTACGGCCCCACCGCCGGCGCCGCCCTCACCGCCCATAAGGAGGTTGACAAGGTCGCCTTCACCGGCGAGTATACCACCGGCCAAATCATCATGGAGGCTGCCGCCAAGAGCAACCTCAAGCGCGTGACCCTGGAGCTGGGGGGCAAGAGCCCGAATGTGGTCTTCGCCGACGCCGACATCGACGCCGCTGTCGCTGGCTCGTTCTTCGGCCTCTTCTTCAATCAGGGCCAATGCTGCTGCGCCGGCAGCCGGCTTTTCGTCCATGAGAAGGTGAAGGACGAGTTCGTCGAAAAAATGCTCCGGCGCATCAAGGCCTACAAGGTCGGCGATCCCTTCGATCCCGCCACCGATCAAGGCCCGCAAGTTTCCCAGGAGCAATGCGACCGCGTCATGCATTACATCGAAGCCGGCCAAAAGGAAGGCGCCAAAATGCTCGCCGGCGGCAAACGCGTCGGCCAGCAGGGCTATTTCGTCGAGCCCACCCTCTTCGACAACGTCACCGACGACATGAAAATCGCCACCGACGAAATCTTCGGCCCCGTCATGAACATTCTGAGCTTCAAGGATTTCGACGAGATAGTCCACCGCGGCAATCATACCTTCTTCGGCCTCGCCGCCGCCATCTGGACGCGCGACATCAAAAAGGCCCACCGCCTCGCCGCGAGCCTGCGCGCCGGCACCGTCTGGATCAACTGCTATGACGTCTTCGACGCCGCCGCCCCATTCGGCGGCTTTAAGATGTCCGGCATCGGCCGCGAGCTGGGCGAGTATGCGTTAAGCAACTACACGGAAGTGAAAAGTGTAATTCTATCTGTGTAAAACGCACGAAAAAGCCCGGCGCAGTGCCGGGCTGTGCGATGGCTTCATTTCTTGGGCCGGAAAGGGGTGATGCTGGCCAGCTTCATTTCTTCGGGCGGCGCTTTACTGGCTTCTTCGCGGCCTCGCCCTGGTCGGCCTGGAACGCCTCGCAAGAGACGCCGAGCGCCGCGGCGAGGGCCTGCACGGTTTCCCATGAGGGCGAGCGGATGCCTTGTTCCAGATTCCTGATGGCCCCGCGCGAGATGCCGGAACGTCCAGGACGCGATTACAGACTTCGGCGCGGCTGAAGGGCGAACGAATCGAGGAAGGCGGTCGGCGTAGCAGGGGCATTGAGCCTGCACCCGGGTGAGCTGGCGCGTATGGTTCATCCCGTTTTGCCCGCAGACGACAGAGTTCGCCGCAGTTCTGCGCGCGTCAGGAAATCATCTTGCTGCGCGGGGGTGGCGCTTTGCCAAAGCTCCAGCAGCTTCGAGACGATGGCGTCGGCGGCAATGTCCGCTTGGAGCGCTTTCGCGGTTTGGAGATTTGCGCGGAATTCGGCTTGCACCTTTTTGTTTTCGGCGATTACTTCCTCAAGCTCTCTTCGCTTGGCTTGCTCTCTTTCCTCAATCTCTCTTTGCTGGGTCTCAAGCTCTCTTTCCCGGGCTTTGATCGTTGTCACCCGTTGCACAATCTCGGCTATCGAGATGCCGTCTTCAACTTCAATCTCATCGCCTTCTCGCCAAATTCTGCCCTCGGCGTACTCAAAATCGGGCCCGTGATAAATCTCGACGTGGGGACTTTCTCAAATGGCGCCATTCAATGCGGACAGTTTGTCCCGTAGTTGTTCAGGTGTCATTTTGCTCAGTTCCCACCAATCCACTCCTTCGGGCAACACCAAGCCGAGCCGTTCGTAAGGAGATTTTCCTTTGCGACGCCCGGTGCGGAAGGTGTGGCAGTTCCAGTACAGACGCTTCAGGTCCAGCAACCCTTGGGTCAACTTGCGATGCCGAGACTGATGCATGCGCAAGACACTATTGATCCCCTCCACCAGACTGCTCGCACGCCAGGTATGACGGAAAATGTGCCGCACTGCTTTGGTCATCGTGCTTCCTTCCTCGCCAGCTTTCGACAGAATTACGCTACACACCAACAACACCCCGCGCAGCGTGCCGCGCGGACATACCTTCACCCGCCAACAACTCCGGATGACGACGCAACCCCTCGGCACGCACCGCTGCTTCTTTCACCTCGGTCGATCCTGGCAAAGCCGCCAACTTGCGTTGCACTTCGTCCAAATACGTGAGTGTCTGCGGCTTGCTCAGCAGACGTTTGGCTTTGGCAAAGTCCGCGTCGGGCAACTCAGGCAACGTCTGGGTCAGCACCGCTTCGGCCTGCGCTCGGCTGTTCAACTCACCGGCCGGCGTGAACAGACGCAAGGCCTCTTGCGTTTGCTGCCAGGCCTTTTCCGTGCGCATCACCTGATCCATGACCGCTTCGGCCTGTTTCCAGTGCAGGCTCACCTTCACCCCCTCAGCTTCCGGCTCCACGAAGAGATCATTGCGACAGGCGGATTCATCAAGGATCAAAAGTGGGGCGGGCGGTTGAATGTCGGCCAAACGGAATCGGCCCTGGCGGGAGCCACGTCGAAGGAACCTTCGGCGGCGGTGAAAACCAAGTTGCTTGAACTCTATCCCACGCTGACTTCATCGCTGGCCTCGGCGCTGGAAGCCCGCATGAAGCAGAAGGTCGATGGCCTTCAGAAGGATCTGATGGCCCGAGCCGACAAGGAAGCCAAAGACATTGAGTCGATCCTCACAGAACTCAAGAAGTCCATCGAGGCCGAACTCAAAGACCCGGCGTACATCCAGCCCTCGCTGTTCGATGACCCAGAACAAGAACGCTTCGAGCGCAACAAGGACGCCATGCGTGTCAGGGCCAGGGAAATCCCCGAAGAAATCAAAAGAGAAACGGCGGCGATCCGGGCAAGGTTCGCTAAACCACAGGCCCGCATGTTCCCCGTGGCGGTGACGTTCTTGGTCCCTGAACGAATGGCGGGAGAGAAGTGATGGCGATAAGACAAACAAGAATCTATGCCCCCGCTAAGGCTCCCTACGACAGCCAGTTGTGGGCTGAAACGATGATGGCACGCATCCTCAAGCCGCTGGTAATCAGCAATGAAAAGCTCAAGTGGGTCTGGCTCACCCGATATGCTTCGACCGAACCAGAGTTTGCGGATAGCGATGGAGCGAATGTTCCAACGGGGTACTTCCACAACAACCCATGCCGCAGCATTCGATTCCGATTTGAAATCGATGACAGTGACCTCGCAGATTTCGAGCGAGAGGGAAACGAGTTGATTCAACAAGAGGGCTGCTGGAATGCAGACTGGCGTGAGTATGGAATCGGAGAGCTTTGTTCTAACCGATTCATCGGCGAGGATCGTTCGCAAGATCGTCGCGACGAGCGGTTGATGATTGTCAAGCAAGTCGTTGAAAGCGTTTCTCGGTTAATGTTGCACGCACTTGTTCCGGCAGATCAAGAAGGACGATTTAGAGTGGAGAACAATGACGATGCCGAGAACCCTCACAATTCCGCGTTCTTCAGCCTGCATCACCTTTTCTGCAATACGACAGAGGTGTTGTTGACTGCGATTGTTTCAAACGATGGATTTGCAATTGATTGCGGGACTCGTCAGTACCCGCAAGCGGCTGTGATTCAGAATCAGGGCGTTCCAGTAAAAGAGTTCCGAGTCCGTTTCTAAATGACCGTGCGTGAATTCGCAGCTGGTGTTATGCAGCGATTCGCCGGTATTGTCGTTGGTTGCGCTTGCGGAGGTGGTAACGAACTGCCTCCATCAGTTTTGTCATGTTCGGTTGGCGATGGTTGCGCGTCACATCGGCGTGGAGGTCCTCCCAGACCCGCTCAATCTTGTTGTGGTCAGGGCAATATGGAGGCAAGAAATGCAGTTTGATCTTGCCTGCCAAGTAGCCGCTCAAGGCCGCGTGGACAATGTCGCTTTTATGAATGCGATAGTTGTCACAGATCAGGTGCAAGCAGCGCTCCTTGGGATAGTCCCGACGCAGGCGGTCGAGCAAGTCGAGAAACAGGTAGCTCGTCTTGCGAATTCCTTCGACCCAGGTCACGATGCCGGTGCGGACATCAAGGGCCCCGGCCAGGTAACGCTTTTCATTCTTGCCTGGCGTGAGCACCTGTTTCTGTTGGCCCGACACCATCCAGTCCAGGCCGATTTTCGGGTTCAGATGAATGTCCACCTCATCCTCGTAAAAGACCCGTTCGCCGCGCGGCGGCGTGTCGATCAGACGCCGCAGTTCCCGCAAACGCCTGGTTTTTGCCGACTTCGACCAAGGACAACCCACGATCGGCTTGGGACGACCACGCCGGGCTTTGATCTGGGCCAGGGCTCGGCTCATCGTGGTCGTATGAATGCGCACGCCGGTCAGCGGCAAGACAGCAGTGATGGCTCACTGGCTCGTAAAAACGCTGCGACGGATGAAGCAGCAGGCCGACCTGAAGATTTGGGCCGTGTTTGCAAACCAGTCTCTCTCCGGGCTGATTTGGGATAACATCAACGAGGTTTGGACCGCCGAGGGCGAGAAGGGACCGTTTCCTACCGAGCGGGTGGAGTTGTGGCACATCGGAGCGCTGTGGCAGTTGCTCAATATCCGAATGCCCGCCGACGACCGATTCGACTACAACGGCGCGGCGAAGATTTATCTGGCGAGGAACGCCACCAAGCCCTTACCACCCCTCTGCCACGCTATGTTCATCGATGAGGCTCAAGACCTCGGGCCGTCTGCCCTCGAACTGCTCTCCCAACTTGTCGTCCAGAGCGATGGCTCAAACGCGAACACACGTTCCGTCAACATCTTCTACGACAACGCTCAGAACCTGTACGGTCGTCCGACCCCGAAATGGTCCGAGATGGGGTTGGACATGAGGGGCCGGTCGTTTGTGATGCAGGAGAGCTTCCGCTCGACCAAGCCGATTACCGCTTCCCGTCCGGTGAATTACATCCCTCCAATGGGGGGGCGGGTTGCCAGGGGACGTGGTGCAGCGGCGATGGATTTCGCGGGGAACGTGATGCACGCGCGTTGCGGTCTTGCGACGGAAGGCATCAGGGTACATGCGCGTCACTTGGCGCGAGAGCGTTGGGCGTGGAGGCGGTGGCTTGCCTGGCCAATTGCCAGCGGTGAGGCAGCAACTCGTCCAGACGATCGGCGGGATGCGTTGGTAGACGCTCGAACATGTCGCGCAGGTAAGCGAACGTGTCGATGCGCAGATGCTTGCATGTCGCCGTGAAACTGAACAGCACCGCCGCGGTCTGGCCGCCCTTGTCGCTGCCCAGGAACAACCAATTGATCCGGCCCATGCCGATCAGCTTCAGCGTGCGTTCGCTGATGTTGTTGTCGATATGCAGGTCGCCGTCGGTGGTGTAGCGGTGGAGCGCTTCCCACTGGTTCAGCATGTAGTTGATGGCGGCGGCGATCGGACTCTTGGGCAGCACCTGTTCTTTTTGCTCCAAGAGCCATTGACGCAGCGATGCCAGCAGCGGTACGGATTGTTCCTTACGCAGGCGCAAGCGGATCGCAGCGGCCGCGGCGCCGGTCAACTTGTCTTTGACGATGATGGCGTTGGCTTCGTCCTCGACGTCGTAGAAGTTTGCGCACCCAGGCCTTGGCCGCCAGCACGCGTTCCGGATCGGTGCTGTCCGCTTCCTTGAATTTATTGCGCGCGTGGGCCATGCAGCCGACTTCGATGGCTTGGGCACAGTACCACCCTCCTTCACACAACTTTTGCAATCGGTTGACAGTATCATCGTCCGCAGACGAGCGGAGTCGTGAGGGCCAACGGCGGCTTTTCATAAGGGGATTGGTGCCGGTGCTCCCGGAGCTTTCGCAGACGGGCCATCTCTTGGGAATTCACTTTGACTGCATGCATTCTGCCTGCCTCGGCGATCTGGCGGCTCACGATCCAACCGCGGCGAATCCACGCGTGTAGGCAGCCATAGGGCATTTTCAACTCGGTGGCCAGGTCTTGCAGCCAGCGTTCGCCCTCATCGAGACACTGGGAGAAGCTCTTCCTTCGCATCGGCATGGTGAATCTTTCATCGTTGCGAAGCAAGGCGCGGACGGAGTGAGCTGACATCCTCTCGCCTTGCAATGGTGAACGGAATCCTTCGTTGTTGAGAATCTCCGCAATGCGCCGACACGAATAGCGTTGGCTGCGAAGTTCGCGGGCACGTTCGTTCAGGCGATCAAAGTCGTAGAGTTGCTCAAAGCGATGAATCTTGCGCGTGCCGGCATGCCGACTGGCAAAGCCGCCCGCCCAATGAATCGTCAGCTCCAGGCGTTCGCTGTGTCCCTGGATTTCGACGTCCACGGCCTCGATCAGCAGTCGGACAATCTCCTGGCGCTCGAGAGGTTGTGTCGTGTCTGCATTCCACAGGTCCGGAATTTCTTGTGCCAACGATTGAATGTCCTTTTTTTGCGCCGCAGTGAGGGCTTGCGGCTGTTGCTCGACGAAGTTGGCATAAGCCGTTTCGACCTGTTGCAGCCTCTGCAAGGCGGCTTCCCACTGTTTTTCCAGGTTGCCTGCGACGAGCCGGTTGCTCGGGTCGACGGCCTCATAGCGTCGCTGTGCCAGCTCGGCATCGTAGCGCTCGCGTTGCAGACGTTGCTGCCAGTGGCGGTGCAATCGGTCGCGTTCGTGCTGTGCCTGGGCAGCGGCCTGGAAACAGAGTTCGAGCGACGCCGGTTCCAGGACCTTGAAGATCTGGTCGCGCACCAGCGTGTCGATGGCGCTGCCACCCATGGTCTGACAGCCCCGCCCCTGGTTCTTGACGCCGATCTTGTCGCAGCTATAGCGGAAGTCGCGTTTGGGGCCGCCGTAGCTGGCCGACATTTTGCCGCCACATTTGGCGCAGCGGACCATGCCGCCCAGCAGCGCCGCTCCATTGCGCGGCGCGCCGCGCTTGCTGGCATGAGCCTGGTTATCGGCCAATTTTCGGCGGTTTTTCTCGTACTGCTCCCAGGTGATGTAGGCCGGCAAACGATCCTTGATGAGAACCAGCCACTCATCGGGATCGGCTTCCCAGCGTTGCGCGCGTCCCATCAGCTTGCGCACGGATCGACTTGGAAGCGGCCGTAGGCGTAGGCGCCCGCGTAAATCGGATGACGCACCAAGTTCCGCACGGTGTTGCGACACGCCTCACGCCACTGCAACTGGCCACGCTTGGGGCCGCTGTGAGGACGAATGCCCAAGCGAATGTCGTTTTTGCGGAAGTAACGAACCACCGCATTGACCGTTCCCAGTTCCGCGAACAACTCGAAGACTGAGCGTACCACCTGCTGTACCTGCTCGTCCGGATCCATGACGATTCCCTGATAGGCATCGCGGATGTAGCCCATCGGCGGATGCGAGAACAATGCGCCGCGTCGGGCCTTGTTCAGCTTCCCCTGGAGCATGCGGCTCTGCAACAAGTGCAACTCCGCCTCGCTCATGGTCCCTTTCAAACCCAGCAAGAGTCGATCGTTGTAGTTGCTCGGATCGTACAAACCGTCTTGATCGGCCAGAAGCGTGCCAAACAACGCGCACAGCTCCAGCAGGTAATACCAGTCTTTGCAGGAACGCGCCAGCCGACTCATCTCAATCCCGAGCACCAAGCCGATACGGTCTTGGCTGATTTCGGCCAGCAGTCGCTGAAATCCCACACGGCCTTCGATGGTGCGACCGCTGATGCCTTGGTCATCGTCGATGACTTCAACCCGCTCCGTAGGCCACCCAGGCCAACTGCGCGCTGCCGTCAGTTGCGCGTTCCATCTCGGTTCGCCAAGTAAGTCGCGGCATATTCGACCAACAACGACTCGCTTCGCATTTCGCTGCAACCTTCGTCCACCAGCATATTACCATTGTCGGGTTTTTGCACACGACGCCGGAAACCATTCTAATTTGTATCAACGTGATCATTTGGTTTCTCCTTTTTGTTGCGCAATGAATACCAACGTAGAATGTCGATTACTAGTAGATCCAGCAACTCCAAAAGTTTGGGCAAGGCTCCCAACTCATTGGAACCCTTCGCCCCTGCCACTTGCCCGAGGAACACATGGTTTGCTGAAGCCCACGCGCTGACCAGTGTCATGGGGCCTTGATCGCCCGCCCGCGCCATGGCTTCACGCGCCACCTTGCCGTCGATGGCGATCACTTGTCCCTTGGTCACTTCGTGTAGGCGTTGCACCCAGTTCAGCAGACACTTCTGAAAGGCCACTGAATTCAAGGCTGCGAAAACGCGTCCGAAGGTATCATGCGAACGTATGCCTTTGGACAAATCCACCAAACGAGCCAACCAATCGTGGCGATCACTTGCGAACTGCACAATTTCTTCCCAATTGTCCGCGCCGGCGATGGTGCCGCATAAGGCAATCACAACCAAAGTAAGGAGCGGATGTTTGACTCGAGTGCGTCGTCTCCTGGGATCGGGCAACGAGGCGAAGAATTTCCGAATGCTGGCCTTGGAAAGACGGGAAGACATTACCATAGATCACCTCCATGAACGGGCGAGGTCTTCTCCATCATTCGCTTGTTCCCTTGTCTTTTTCAAGGCCCCGAGGGAAAATAGTGAGGATTAGATGCGTGGACCCTGGAGTTCGGCCTGTTGCACATTCGCCTGCCCACCTAAATGACCGTGCGTGAATCAGCTGCACGGGTACGCAGGAGCGCAATAAAAAATGGGGATTCCGCCACAAGTGCCCTCAAGGCACGCTCTTGAGAACGAGAGGAATTCCCATGAAGATGATTGTCCTGAAGGTTCGGTTCAGTGTCAAGGAGCGTTTGTGCAGATCGCTCCGCCATTGTCGCAACGCCGGTACTCGGCTGCGCTATTTGATGATTATCAATGTGATCAACGGACGCTCGACCCGCCAGACCGCGAAAGTTCTGCAAGTGCACCACACCACGGTTGGACGAGTGGTAGCGAGATTTCGCCGCTATGGTGAAGCGGGCTTGCAGGATGGCCGAACCGACAATGGCGAGGAAAAGCTCAGCGAAGATTACTTGCAGCGTCTGCATTGCATCGTGAGCAACTCGCCGGAACTTTATGGCTGGCGTCGTCCGACTTGGACGCGCAAATTGTTGATCGAGACGATGGTGCGTTTGACCGGCGTGCGCATTCATACGACCACGATGAGCCGAGCCCTGGCCCAGATCAAAGCCCGGCGTGGTCGCCCCAAGCCAATCGTGGGTTGTCCTTGGTCGAAGTCGGCAAAAACCAGGCGTTTGCGGGAACTGCGGCGTCTGATCGACACGCCGCCGCGCGGCGAACGGGTCTTTTACGAGGATGAGGTGGACATTCATCTGAACCCGAAAATCGGCCTGGACTGGATGGTGTCGGGCCAACAGAAACAGGTGCTCACGCCAGGCAAGAATGAAAAGCGTTACCTGGCCGGGGCCCTTGATGTCCGCACCGGCATCGTGACCTGGGTCGAAGGAATTCGCAAGACGAGCTACCTGTTTCTCGACTTGCTCGACCGCCTGCGTCGAGATTATCCCAAGGAGCGCTGCTTGCACCTGATCTGTGACAACTATCGCATTCATAAAAGCGACATTGTCCACGCGGCCTTGAGCGGCTACTTGGCAGGCAAGATCAAACTGCATTTCTTGCCTCCATATTGCCCTGACCACAACAAGATTGAGCGGGTCTGGGAGGACCTCCACGCCGATGTGACGCGCAACCATCGCCAACCGAACATGACAAAACTGATGGAGGCAGTTCGTTACCACCTCCGCAAGCGCAACCAACGACAATACCGGCGAATCGCTGCATAACACCAGCTGCGAATTCACGCACGGTCATTTAGTTCCCGTTCACCATCCAAGTTTATGTCAACGGCCATGAATGGCTGGCTCGGCAACTGACCAAACACAAGATCGGCTTCGTCCCTTACGACACTTAGTGCTGGTCATTTCGTTTAACGTTTTCTTCAGGCTTCTTTTTCTCAACGGGTATTCTTGCGGCAAATGCTGACCCAATTATGAAGGACACAAGAAAAGAGCCTGCCACGTAGATTTCTATAATCACTCGTGGTCTCGACACGGGACCATCAAACTGAACATCAAGTAAGAGGTAAGACAGTATCACAAAACAGGAAAACATGTTTCCTGCAATGCAACTCAAGATAAAGGCCTTTCTGAAGGCGCGCTTTAGAATGATGCGAAGGTGATACCACCAAAGAATCGAGCACGCCGCTACAGAACAGCAGCACAAAAAGATGTCCATTGCATTTCCTAACAAGCAAGTCCCGTGACCAAGGAATAATCTACGCCAAGAAGCCCGGCGACTAATTGCCGTTTTCCTTCAACGGGGAATGCACATCCCATTGTACCAAATACAATGCCTCCGAGAACCTCCGTCCAGAAACATGGCCAGCTGAAGCTACCGGAAGTTGGACCTGGGACAGCCCAGTCAGGGGGACATTGACAAATTCCTGCCGCATTGGCAAGCTCAGGACGCCGCCGCCAGTGCAACACAACCCGTCGAAGCTGCGCCGCATGTCCGTCGGCTCCAAACACAGATAGACACGCACCGGCAACGGCAGGCTCAGCATGGCCGCTCCTCCTCCAGAACGGCGAGGAGTTGCCGCAACGTCTCGGTGTCAAAGCCGCGCAGGACGCGCACGACTCGGCCACGCTCCAGCACGACTTCGAACGCCGCCTGCGTCGCCACATCGATCACCCGCAACGGCACAAACACCGGCGCATCGTCGCCGGCCGACGCCGCGCGGTCAACGCGGTCCCGCTCCGGCTTGGCGTGAACAGGCGCGGACTCTTGATCACGCTGAGCGACGATCCGCCGCCAGGCATAGAAGGATGCTTCCGCCAGGACATGTTCAGCACAAAAAGCGCGAACGCTCAGCCCACTGCGCCGCCATTGCCGAAGTGTGCGCCGCCAAAACCGCTCTTTGCCAAAATCGCGATCGCGCCGACCTGCCATGATTGAGCCCTCCCGGATGTGTTGCGTAGTAATCCGAGATCGAGCTTACCATGCCCTGCAAGATGCAGTTCGCCGGACGGGAAGCTCAACGTGCTGTATCGACTTCAGCCTGACGAGAAGAGCGGCGATCATGGCGAGCTAATCGACCGAGGGCTAATCGAGCAGATTGACCGGGGCGGCGAGGAGTGGTGGAACGTCCGGTTCAACCAGACGCACGGCCCGACTCCCATCGTGAGGCAATTCACGGAGATCCAGGCTGAATTCGACGCTCTGGGGAGTCAATTGGTTTCTTGGATTGTGAATGACGGCGTGCCGCCGAACGACATTTGCATCCTTTACAACAGCGAAGCCGTGCAGAACCGATTGGAATCGCAGGTCGAAGCCAAGCTCAGGACGATTGATGCCCGGCTTGAAGTGCAGGTCAGCAAGGCGTTCACCCGAGACGCGAATACGGTGGTTGCTTCGACTGCTCAGTCGTTCAAGGGGTACGAGGCCGAGATCGTCGTGATAGCCGGTGTGGACAAATTCGTCGCGCGGGAGCGAGGCATCCTCGCCAACAGCCTGTATGTCGCAATGACTCGGGCGAGATCCCTTCTGGCCGTGTACGGTTTGAAAGACAACTCGGCGAATGGCAGCAAGATCATGTCGGTGTTGAAGGAATGTCACAGCCTATTAACAGACGTTCCTTCGGTTCAGGCCGAAGCGAGCATGTTGGATGTGGCCGAAGAGTTGCTACGGCTAATGGGGGTAAAGCACCGACAATGGTTGAAATCGTTAATGAAAAAGCACTCCATCGAAATCGACCCTATCCTGGCTGATGACGGGGAGATCATCGCCGAGCCGTCATTCTGGTTCGACCACGGCAACACCAGATATGCTTGCTTCGGCGTGGAGCCAAAACAAGCCGTTCTACACCGACTCGAAGACGCCTGATGAACGACAACTATAATGCCCGCCCGACGACAATTAGAATTCCCGATCAGATCTGACCCCGGCGCTCTTCAACGACAACTAGAATTCCCGATTTGCGAACCAGACGTCATCATCGAACACCCTCACAACAAGGAGTGTTTGATGATCACCGATGCGCAACTGCGGATGTCGGCGAATGCTGTCCCTGAAGTGGACCCCAAAAACTGGACAGTCGACTAAGCTACTATTGGCTGTCCAAGAAAGGGGTAAACATGGCAAGGAAACGGAAGTCCCACACGGCGGCGGTGAAGGCTCAGGTGGCGTTGGCAGCGGTGAAGGGAGACAAGACAGTCAGCGAGCTGGCGTCACTGCACGGAGTGCATCCGACGTTGATCCATGCCTGGAAGAAGCAGCTCGTCGAGAATGCGGAGGAGTTGTTCCAGTCTGGCGCCAAGGCGTCCAGCGCCGAGCACGAGGCTTTGCAGGGCCAGCTCTACGAGCAGATCGGTCGGCTCAAAACGGAGCTGGATTGGCTCAAAAAAAAAGCTGCCAGCTTCGGTTGAGCGCAAGCGTGCGTGGGTCGATGCGGCGGATGGCGTGCTGAGCGTGAGCCAGCAGTGCGAGTTGTTGGGCCTGAGTCGGTCGAGCTACTACTACGAGCCGGCGACCGAGACGGCCGAGAACCTGGCGCTGATGGCATTGATCGATCGCGAGTACACGGCACATCCCTTCCGAGGCAGCCGAGGCATGAGGGCCTGGCTGCGGCGTGAGGGGCATGAGGTCAATCGCAAACGGGTGCAGCGGATGATGCGTTTGATGGGTCTGGAAGCGGTGTATCCGAAGCCGCGGTTGTCGGTCGGCGGGGCCGGGCACAAGGTGTATCCGTACCTGCTGCGGAACGTGGCGATCGAGCGTGTGAACCAGGTGTGGAGCACGGATATCACGTATATTCCCATGCCAAACGGGTTCATGTACTTGACGGCGGTGATCGATTGGTACAGTCGGTACGTGCTGTCATGGAAGTTGTCGAACACGCTGGATACGGAGTTTTGCTTGGAGGCGTTGGAGGAGGCGTTGCGTCGAGGTTGCCCGGAGGTGTTCAACACGGACCAGGGGGTGCAGTTCACGTCGGCGTCGTTCACGAGCCGGCTGGAGTCGGCGGGGGCCCAGGTGAGCATGGATGGCCGAGGTCGCTGCCTGGATAACGTGTTCGTGGAGCGGTTGTGGCGAACGGTGAAGTATGAGTACGTTTACCTATGGCGTCCGGAGGCGGTGCCGGCATTGGCCGCGGGGCTGACGACCTACTTCGGCTATTACAACGAGGCGAGGACGCATCAGTCGCTGGCGGATCGAACGCCAGCCGAGGTGTACGGGAAGGGATCGAGATCAGGCGCGGGATGCCGTGCGTTTTAGGAGGCATGGCTCAGGTATCCGATGGGGCGCAAAGAAGAGGCCCTGGATCGGATGGCCGACCCAGAGCCCAACGCCATCGGCGTACCTTCGACCGAGTTATCCCTTGGCTGGATGCTCGCCAGCAGAGCCAGCCTCCGTTTCACCCGGCGAGAAGTCGATACCGCAAGCGAGCCGAGGAAGCAAGGTCAACAAGAGTTGCCAGTCAGGAAGGCTGGCAAAAGTGTAGCTAAGGAATGGCCTTTTTTTGTCCAAAGAATGGGGTCCACCTTACCCCGTCGCCTTGCTGGGACGAGCTGTAACGCAGGTAGGAGTAGCCGATTCGCTGCATGGTTGATTCCTTTGGGGTTACCGTTGGGCCAAAGGAAGTATACGAAGTAGACGTGTAGAATGTCAAGCTATATCGAGGTGAAGACGGTGACGGTGAGTATGGAGTGAACGGAAGCTGGCTTTTCGTTTGCGGACGAAATCGGCCGCCGGTAGTGTGACACCGTGGCATCTTGAATAAAGAGCGAGGCGGCTTGGCCCTCGCGCCTCCAGCGTTCCGCGGAGCAACATCATGAAGATCTCAAACGAATCGATGATTGCGGCATACGAAGTGGCCAAGCGCATTCGTGCAGGGAAGTTGAGCAGGTCGGCTGGAATTGAAGAACTGCACCAACGGTTCGGTCTCAACCGTGGCTCAGCCGGAGACACCATTAACAACATCGGATACATGCTCAACGGCAAACGTTATGCGCGAACAAACAACGCGTTTGCGACCGAGCATTTCCTTGAGATGATTAGCCGCGACTACGGCCTGGACTCGCTCAGGAAAGCAATATCTTCGGTCGAAAAACACATTAAATACTACCAGGCGCTTCCAAGGGGCAGCAAACTCGCTAACATTTCGCAAATTATCCGCAAGTACCATGAAATCGCAAATGATCAAACTGAGAATCTTGGGGACGACGAAGCACATCTGGCGGGAGCGAACTGTGACACCGACTTTGTGCCAATGGGAGAGGATCGGCGAAAAGTTGTTGAGCGCCAAATCCGCGAGCGCCGAGGGCAGCAGCAATTCCGTGATGCATTGCGTCGGCGCTACGGTGACTGCTGCCTGGTCACAGGGTGCGAGGTTTTATCGGTGTTGGAGGCGGCCCACATCAGCCCGTACTGCGGGGAAGACGATAACCATGCGGCAAATGGCCTTCTTTTGCGAGCGGACGTTCACACATTGTTCGACCTCGACTTAATAGGGATCGAGCCAGATGGCTTGCGCATAGAAATTCATCCCGCCATCGCCAAGGAATACGGCGCTTTTGCGGGCGGGATACTACGTTGCCGAAGTAGGCAGCGACCTGCACAGAAGGCGTTGAGCCTACGGTACGAAAAGTTCCGTAAGCGCAGCCAAACCGGAGGCTGAAGCTCGCTGGGGCCGTCCTGGCTATCCGAATTGAATAGGCGCTGAGCCGAATCTTGCTTGTGTTCGGCGGCGGGCGCGTTACGATGCCCAGCCCTTCGCTGCCGCAACCGTCCTCCCCGATTAAGCGTAGATTCGCTTTGAGTTGGTCTGGGCTTGGGACGTAAGATTGGGTACAATGCATCTCGTTCGGGTAACAGCCGCCGAAGCGAAGAAACGCTGGGAGGAGAACATCATGAGCACAGAATTCAATCGCCGGCCCCCTTGCGAAACCGCCGCGTTCTCCTCTCTGGACCAGATGTCCTCAGACCCGGCAGCCCAAGGTGCTCAATCCGCGCGCGCTCCGGCCAATCGCTCGAACGACGGCTGGGACGAAATCCTCAATGAACTGATCGATATCGGACGCCTCGAAGACGATTGGGATGGCGAAGGCAGCCCGGCGCCGAGCCGTGGCGTGGTTACGGGAGCAACCAAACTGGCCAGAGCGCTGCGGGCGGATAACAGTCCGGCGGCGGGCCGGTTAACGGCAAGCGTCAATGGAACTGTCTGCTTCGAATGGCATACGGCAGAGGGCTACCGGGAAATAGAGGTCGAATCGCCCGTTTATGCGGAACAGCGCTGGGTGGCCACGGGCGCAAGAGTGGCCGAAATCACTCCCATCGTGATCGAGTAAGCCTACTATGGAATCCCTGACCAGCATTGCGTGCTACGATGAAGCCCGAAGACAATCCCATCACAGACGATGAGTGGCTTCTCCGGCGCATCAGGAAGGAACTTTTCCCAACGCAGCAAGATCCGGTCTTCTCCAATGAGGCCTTCAAGCCCAGGTACAAGGGATACGATCCCGACACGGACGGCATCAGTTTGTTCCGCGAAGCGTGCGTCGATGCTCCGGATGATATTCTCGCCGAAGTTGCACCGGAGAAACGACCGTATAACGGCATCGTCCGCGTGTCCGTTGCGTTCGTGAAGTCTCTCGGCTTGAGCGTGCAGAACAAGCCCGAGCCGCCGATCAAGGGCCATGTCATTATCCAGCAATTCCCGGCGAGGGTTTTTGGGTCGGCCCGGTTTTCCTGTTTTATCGCGCGGAGAGCTTGCGGCTTGGGGCGGCGAGGGGATTGCGGAGGTGGCGATTGTGCGTTGGTGCGTATTCATGCTGGCCGACGCTGTTGGGCGCGCACGGCGACCATGGGACACCCTTGTCCTTTACTGGAAGTCGTTCGGATTCGTTCGAGCTGCTCTCAGCTATCCGCTGGGAACGGTCGGCACCTCGACCAACTGAAAGGAGAGCAACACTTCGTACAGATGTCGGATCGATTCCAGACGAAAGCAGTGAAACAGGTGCCGCATGCGTTCCCAAAGTCGACATTTGCGGCCCAGTTTGTTCAGCACGGCTTGAAACAGCGGATCGCATAATTGTTGGGCTTGGTCGACCAAGAAAGCCAACATCATCAGGAAGGCGAGCACCACCGACAGGTTCTGCTCGCCGTGACCGAAATTATGCTCGAAGTGGTAGCCTTGGTTCTTGAGGGTGTTGAAGGTTTCGTTTTCGATGCGCCAGCGCGAGCGGCCGCCGCGGACGAGATGGCTGACGGAGGTTTCGTCGAAGGACAGGTCGGTGACCCAACTGAAATGACGGATCGGCGTCTTGGAGCCGTGGGGAGGAATTTCCCAATACTCCAGCATCGCGACTTCGAGGTCGGCATGCGATTGGTTGAGGGCGACCTTGGGGAGCCAGCGATAGTGATGCAGGGTGCCGTCCGCGTCGACCAGGGTGAGGACTTGGGTTCGGTTTTCTTCGTGGGCTCGTGCCATGTGCTCGAACAGATAGGCATGGCTGCCTGGCTTGACGCCTAGCAAAAAACGCACGTTCGCGGCCTTCAGGTCCTCCACGTGCGGCGCGTTGGCGCTGAGGGCGTCCTCGACGAAGATGACTTTCAAATGCGGATGTTCGCGGCGCAGATCCTTCAACGCCCGCCGCGTGGCGCTGCGTTCGCCGTCGTTCTTGGTGCTGCCGTCTTGCTTGACGATCGGTTCGGGGCACAGGGGGATGACTTCCTTGTGGTCGGGATGCACCAAGGCCAAGCCCAGCAACTGATGGTAGTAAGTGATGACGCCGTTGCGGCTTTTCTTTTCGAGGCAACAGGAGCAGTGGATCTTGTCGGAAGCGTGATAGGTGGTGCCATCGGCGGCGATGAGGTAGTGCCCTTGCCAAAAGACAAACGATTCGAGCGCTTTGCCGCGTTGCAGTTGACGAAAGACGCTGGTGAACGCGGGACGAAGGTTCCGGGGAACGACGGGATCGAGATTGGCTCGCATCTGCGTGTCGCTGAGCGTTTCTTGGATGCCGAAGAGAGAGGCCAGGTTGAAGGCGTTGCTGCGAGCGTACTCGTCGTAGGCCAAGAGGGAAGCGGATTTGAGAGCGAAAAGAGCATAGCCTCCCATCAAGACGTCGACTAAAGGGATCTTCGGTTCCTTGCGATGATCGGGAACCTGTCGCAAGTCGGAGCGGACCTGACGAACAAGATTGTCTGCGGAAAGGTGAATACGCGGCGTGTGCGGTTTCATCGGCGAATCCGTTCGCAGAATGGGTAAGATGGGCGAATAGACTGCTCTATTAGATTACGAACAGCTGCATCGAATTTCCAGCGTTTCTGACCGTTCCGGGAATTGCTGGTCATTATCCCGCAACTGAACGCCGCCGACTACAAGGCCGATAAAGCACGGTTCACCCCAATTCTGCTTGCGTTGTCCACCGAAGCGACAAAGCCAGAGAACATGGTCCGCCGGCCCGAATCGCTCTGAGCTTCCCTGCGAATCATTCGGACGCCGGCGGCTTCACTCCATAGCTCGCAGCGGTCGCCCCGTCGCTTCCAGGAGCATTTTCAAATCCTGCTCCTGTTGCTCGTTCAGCCGATATAGCGGATCCTTGCGCCACTCCGCCTCCCGTGCCGGCAGCCAATAGCGGAAGGCCTGATTCTTGTGCCCGCTGCCATCGCTGGCGATCAGGTGCATCTCGACGGCGCGGTTGAGCCAGCGCCATAGCGTCGCGCCGGCGGGCTTGGCGTAATCGGGGGGCCAATCGTCGAGGATTTGCTGGCGCGTCAGCTTGCGCGTCGCGTCTTCGAGCACCATGCGCAGCACGTCCCAGTGTTCCTGGAAATCGTCGTCCGGCGCATCCGGCAAGCGCACATAATCGAGAGCGTCAACCGTCCGTTCAAAGAGGAAATGGCGCGGCGTCTGGGCGTGCCGCGACAGGGCGAAGAAACGGCGGGCGCGCGAATCCGGGTCGGCGCCGGCCTGCCGCATTTCGATGGCGATGTCCACGTGGCCCAAAAGCGAACCGTGTCCGCGGCTTGCCTGGCCCGGCTGCGGTTGGCCCTTGCGCGGGTGGTGTAAGAGCAAGATCGCCATGCCCAGCTGCGTCAGGCGCGCAACGGAAACAACAGCTCCAGCACCGTGCGGGCCTCGTTCTCCGCACGGAGGAAATGCGCCAGCGGATCGACCACGAGCAAGTCGGCGCCATGCTCCCGGTGAAGCTCGCCAATGGTGTCGATCAGGCTGCACCATTCGTCCGCGCTGGGCACATGGCGGAACGGCTGAGAAAAAAAGCAGACGTTGCCGCCGTAATCGTGCTGCCGGCTGCGCTCGGCCCAGACGGCGGCGCCTTCCTCGGTGATGACCGCCGACTTGCCGGCGGTGAGCGGCACGCCGAGGAAGTCGCCGGCGGCCTTGCGGCGCGCCAGCAGATGCGAGATCAGCGTGGTCTTGCCGGACTTCCACAGGCTGGTCAACAGGGTGATGTTGCCGGGCGCGAGAAAGCCCTGCCAAAGCCAGGTCGTGACCGACTCCGGCATGCGGGCGAACTCGCGATCCCAGATGGCGTGCGGCGTATTCATTTCGCGAAGGGGGGTGTGGTTGGCTGCATGAAATGCATCGGCGTAAGTGATTCATGTTGTTGCGGTTAGCCAACGGAAATTCGTTTCACCGATGCCAAGGCTCAAGCGTATCATGGGCGAATGCGCAATTGCGATGTCGGTTGCGCGAGAAATCCCTTGCACTGCGAATTGGCTCCCCTATACTAGCCTTTCCTGCCTGTACTGATTGATGTCGCCAACGCACCATCCTCGAAAGGAGCACCTTCATGGCATGCTGCACGAAAACTGTTGTGGCTCTGGCACTCTTGAGTTGCCTCGTGATCGTCGGCGTCAGCGGGGCGGATATCTTGAATCCGAAGATGACGCCGGACAAGGGAACCTTCGATGCGCCGTTCGGCAAGCTCGGCGCAAAGACCGATAAGCCGTGGAGCCAAACCACCGTGGCCGCCGGCGTGGATGGCAAGCCGCTCAAAGGGACCGTCGTCACCGTGGTTGGCGAAATCGTCGATTATTCCTGCTATCTGCAGCTCGGCAAGCACGGGACCAAGCATCGCGATTGCGGGCAGAAGTGCCTCAGGAACGGCCAGCCGATCGGCCTCTTGAAGAAGGACGGCTCGCTCTATCTGTTGATGGAAGAGGAGCATGACCCACGCCGCGACGGCGGTACCACCTTCCGCCAAGTCGCCACCGACAATATGGCCTACGTGATGGAAGTCACCGGCACGTTTTCCGAGGTCGAGGGGCAGAAGGCGATTTACGTGCGCGGCTACTTGAAGAAATAGGGATTAGGGTCAGGGGTTAGGGAGATTGTTCATGCGCTACGTTGGCCGAATGTTGACCGTAATCGTCGCGCTCGGCGTGGCGTGGAAGCTCGTTGCTGGGTCGAATGCGGGGCCGGCCAAGGTGGCGACGGCAGCGGAATTGTTTCCGGCGGAGGGCCCGAAGGTTCCGCTCGGACTCGTCGAGATCCAATGGCCGGACGACAACCGCTATACGCCGGCCAAGGCGGAGCTTGGCTGGCTGCTCTTCTTCGACACGCGACTCTCCTCCGATGGATCCGTCTCCTGCGCGAGTTGCCATGCGCCCGAGCATGCCTTCGGCGATGGCCGGCACGTCTCGACGGGCATCGGCGGGCAAAAGGGCGGACGCAGCGCGCCCACCGTCATCAATCGCGTTTACGGGGCGCTGCAATTCTGGGATGGCCGGGCCGCCTCGCTGGAAGATCAGGTCAAAGGGCCGCTCGCCAACCCCATCGAGATGACCAGCGAGAAAAATGCCGACAAGGCGCACGCTGCGGTCGTTGAACGTTTGAGCAAAGTCAGCGATTACCGCAAACGCTTCAAGAGCGTCTTCGGCAGCGACGACATCACCATCGACCGCGTGGCCAAGGCGATTGCCACCTTCGAGCGCTGCGTCCTGTCGGGCAACTCGCCCTATGACCGCTTCAAGGCCGGCGACAAGAAGGCGCTGACCGAAAGCCAGCAGCGCGGCATGGACATCTTCTTCTCGAATAACGCCCGTTGCGATGCCTGCCACGACGGCGCCGCTTTCACCACCAACCAATTCGCCAACGTCGGCATCGGCATGGACAAGCCCAATCCCGATCTCGGCCGCTACCTGGTCACCAAAAAGGAAGAAGACAAGGGGGCGTTCAAAACCCCCGGCCTGCGCGAGATCGCCCGCACGGGCCCTTACATGCACGACGGCAGCCTGAAGACCCTCGAAGAAGTCGTCGAGCACTACGACAAGGGTGGCATCAAGAATCAATGGCTGCACCAGGACATCCGGCCATTGAAATTGACCAAGCAAAACAAGACCGACCTGGTCGCGTTCCTACACGCCTTGAACGGCGAAGGCTGGCAGCAATTCAAGGCGCCGACCACGTTTCCGAAATGATTCTAAAGTCAGTAGTTCCAAAAATCTAGCCACGGATGAAACACTGACCGAACACGGATGGGAAATCGCATGTAAATCCCCTCATCTTTCACTCTGCCTTGTATCTGTGTTCAATCCGTGTTTCATCCGTGGCTAGATTTTTGGAACTACTGAAAGTGGGGCAGGCTTTCCAGCGTGCCGAAAGCGACGTTAGCGCTACCGGCAGACAGGAATGTCTGCCCCACCATTTTCACCTCACCGGCACGATCTCAACCAAATGCGCTCGCGGTTCCAGCGACTTGCGAATTGCGGCGTCGAACTCCGGCATTTTCTGCATGCGCTCGGCGATCAACGCCTCACGCCGCTTTTGGTAATCTTCCTTGGCCACGTCCTTGAAATCCGGATTCTTGGCGTTGACGTTGCGGCCCAGCACCAGCGGGCTGTAAATCTTGTCGTGGTAATAGCTCGTCTTGGCGTCAACCGCCTTAACGACATCCTTGACCTGATCGGCGATTGGTCCGGCAGCAAGTGCTGGGCCGGCAAGGTTGACGCCTTTGGCGAGCTCTTCGTCGGCGTACTCAGCCACCTTGACGCCGCCGAGTTTGACTTCGTACTTGCCTTTTTTCAAGCCCATGACCCTAAGGCCGTAATCGTTCATTTCCTCCAGGAGCGGCGCCCACTTGAGAATGCTCTTGGCCTGCTCCGGGAAAAAGGGCAAAGCCTTGTCCTTTCGCATGAACTTAACTCGGTCAGGCTTCGCTTCAATCTCGGTAAGAGTGCAGTCGAATCCCACCCCCGCCGTTCCCATGTCGCCTTTTCCAACGACCCCTACGCCAGCCGTGGAGACGTTACGTGGAAACTTCATCGCCTTGAGGATCGACGCCGCCATCAGCGCCTGGCCGGGCGTGCCGGGATGAACCGCATCGCCGCCGGTGATGCGGCCCTTCTCGCCGGCTTCGCGCGCCTTGTGGATGACCGCCCAATACGGATGGAACTGATCGGCGAACAGGCCGTCATTCTTCTTGGCGATTTCCTTGACGCCATCGCTGAATTTGCCCAGTGTCTTGTTGTACATTTCGTTTGCGTCTCCTGGGTTGTTTTCCACGGGCTGCGGCGTGACCCAGGCGACGCGGATGTTTGCCGTCTTGGCCTGATCGGCGATTCCTTGCTGGCCCTTCATGTAGGTCGCATAGGCGGCGTCGATATCGGCTTGCGTGATTTCCTTTTTGTTGGCTTTCTTGCCGACCCACCAGTAGTTGCCATCGTTCATGCCGAAATCGACGGTGAGGACGGTGGGCTTGAAGGGGAGGACATCGCGTTTGAAGCGGTTATTGCCGCCGGTGGAGCGATCGCCGCCGATGCCGACGTTGCGGAAGACGAGGTTGTAGGAGGGGAAGCGCGTTTGGCTCCAGATTTCGAGGTAGTTCGAATAGAGCCGCTGCTCGGTGATGCTGTCGCCCATGACGACGACGACATCGCCTTTCTTGAGGAAGAATTCCTGGGCCGACGCGGGGGCGGCGGCAAGCAGAACAAGGAGGAGTGCGAATTTGCGAACGTGCATGCGCTGATCCTTTGCAAAAAAGTGACGAGGGGTGGGAATGATGCTATTGGAAGAATTGACGTGGATTTGGCAAGCGAAAATCGGAGTCAATCGGCGAGGCATTCCTTCAGCACGCGGATGCCGTGGGAGATGTCGGCGATGCGCTGCTGCTGATTGCCGACCTCGCGTTCGATGCACAACGGGCCGCGGTAACCGACATTCTTCAGGGCCTGCACGTATTTCTTGATATTCACCTCGCCCTGGCCGAGCGGCACTTCCTGGCCCCAGGTTCCGGAGACTTTCGTGCGGATGGCGTCCTTGACGTGGACGCTGCGGATGTCGGGGCCAAGGATTTCGACGGCGCGGATCGGGTCGCCCATGTCATAGAGGATCATGTTGGCGGGATCGAAATTGATTTTGAGGTTCGGGCATCTGAGGTCGTCGAGCGTGCGGCGCAACAAGTCGGAACGTTCCTGGCCCGTCTCGAAGGCGACGGTGATGCCTTTTTCCAGCGCGAGTTGACTGACCTTTCCCAGCGTGTCGAGAAACGGCTTCCGGTCAGGATCGCCCGGCTCCGGCAAGAAGCCGGCGTGCAGTGTCATGTCGGCCAGGCCAAGGGCCCTGGTGCGCTCGAGAGCCCACTTGAATCGCTCCAGGCGTTCGGGACGAGTCGCCGGGTTGCCGAAGCCGCCGGTGTGCTGGATCGTTTGCGGAGTCGTGTAATCTTCGCCGGGGAAGCCAAGCATCGATCCGGTCATGCGAAAGCCGGCAGCGCGGGCGGCAGCGGGCATGGCGTCGCCTTCGTCCCAACGCGCGTGATGTGGATCGCCACACGCAATCTGCACGACATCGGTGCCGAGGGCGTCCATCAGGCGTTTCAGCTCGGGAACGCTTTTGACTTGCAAGGACCAACTGCAAACGCCGATCGCGAGAGGTTCGATGGGCATCACTGCTCCTTGGGAAACCGAAGCCCAGGGAAGCGGAGTACCGCATCCCTGGGCTTGTGGAAAGTCATCCCGGCGCGGGTTCGATGCGGACGCCGAGGGGGCCGAGTTTTTTGCCGCTCGGTTGGATTTCGTGGAAGCTCAGCATTTGTTCCATTTTGAGCTCGGCGACTTCCTTGGTGCCGGTCCAGACGACCGCCTGGCCCGAGGTGTGGGCGAGCATCATGAGCTGGAAGCATTTTTGTTCGTTGTAGCCGAGCGCTTTTTGCAGGACGCTGATGACGAATTCCATGGAATGGTGATCGTCGTTTTCGAGGATGACGTTGAAGGGGGAAATGCGCCGCGTCTTGATTTCGATGTCTTCCAGCGGCTCGGTGGTGATGCCGGTGTTGCCGGCAAAGATCGGCTCGCTCATGCCGCGTCCTCCTCAGTACACGCGTGGGATATTGATAAGGATAGCTGAAAAATGCAACCCTGCCAAAGGAAATCGCGGCTACGCGGCCTGGCGCAATGGCGACGCGACCTCCGGGAGCGGCGGTTGCCTGCGCCACAACCGGGCGATTGGGATTCCCCAGAGCGGCAAGGTCGCAAATAGCGCGGCGCAGCGGTCCTTCAGGATTTCCAGGCCCGGCAAGTACGCGATTGCCATCGTTGCGATGAACACGACGAAAACGGTTGTCAACGGCAACGGCAGGCGCAACGTTGGCTGACTTCGCCACACGCCGGCCAGCAGGCTCATCACGATCGGCATGCAAAACATCAAATAATGCGAATGGCACACCGGGCTGAAAATCGCCATCAATACGATCAAGCCGCCCATGCCATAGGCCACGCGCATGCTCGTGCCGGTTCCGGGCCATATAGTCACAAAAGTCATGGCGGTGCCGAGCACGACAAAGGCAATCTGTGCGGCGAGGTCCATGTCGGCGGGCCGGCGTGCGTGATCGGGGTACATCCAGTTGTGCAGGGCATTGCCCACACCGACCGATTCGGTGGCATTGACGCCTCCCAGGATTTCGTTCTTACGGGATGCGTCGTTATTCAGCTTGAAAAACGGCGCGAAGAAGACCTGGCCATATGTTTCATAGTGCGTCACCGCCCTGGCCGGCCCGAAGACGAGCGCCGGCACGATCACAATGCCAATGATCAAGCCCACAGCGCAGCCGAGCAATCCGCGTCCATCGCGCTTCCAGAGCGGATAGACCAGCAGAAACGCGGGAATCACCTTGATGCAGATCGCCAGCGCCAGCCAAGCGCCGGCCCGAATATTCCAGCCGCGCATCCACCCGGCCATTGCCGCGCACACGCATGCCAGCACGATCAGGTTGGCCTGGCCGCGCATCAAAGTTTCGCCGATTGGCATCATGCAGATGAGCATGGGCCAAACGCGCAGCATCCACCAGCGACGGCAGAAAGGCGGTTGACTCTGGAAACTGCTGTCCGCCTCTCAGCGCCGACGCCAGCGTGTGTGCCCCGGCGAACAGGCAGGCGAGGCTAATGAGATAGACGATCGCGACCGACGCTGGATACGGCAAATAACCCGACGCATCGGCCCCGCGCGGTGGATCGGCGAGCGGCGTCAGCAGGATCGCGTACAGCGGCGGATAAAGATAGTGCCAGTCGTTATCGCTGGCGACCGCATAGGGATCTTCGTCGTTGCGCACTGCCCACGCCGCGCAAAAAGACATCGAGATCCCCCATCCGCCGACTCAAAAATGCTGAGCGCATCTCCACATATGCCCCGAAGACGATCAGGACGGCCACAAAAAGCGCAACCCCACCCTTCTCCCATCGGCCCAGCGGTTTAGTTACGCCGCCATCCATCGACATCGCTCTGCCCTTGAAAATCGCTTCACGCGCTCGCTTGTTCATGCGGCTTGGCGTCGGCGCTTGCGTCGAAAACCTTGATGTGCGGCGGCTGATGGGCGGCATGCTCCATCGGTTGCTGCGAATCAAACTTCAGCAGATAGTTCGGCCGGCTGCGCACCTGCTCCCAGATGCGGCCCACGTATTCGCCCATGACGCCAACCGCCAGCAGGATCGCGCCGGCTAAGACATGGCTCGACACGATCAAGTAAAGGGCCGTGCCGTTTGTGTCGCCGATGCCAAGGATCATCTGTACCAGCGCCGCGACCCCCCAGACTAGGCCGATCAACAGGGCGATAGCGCCGCAACTCGTCGCCAGGGTGAGCGGTTTCTTGGAGAACGAAAATAGGCAGTCTTTTCCAAGCGCCATGAGACGCAGGAACGAGAACTTGGTATGCCCAAGCGTGCGTTCCTTGGGACGAAACGCCACCTCGGCGTACGCAAATCCCATCCAGTGGATCAGCCCCTTCATGAAGCGATGCTTTTCCTGCATCTGCAATAGGATGTTGGCGACCTTGCGCTTCATCAAAAGATAATCGGATGTCTCCTGGCGAATTTCGATTTCGCTGAGTGCCGCCAGAATGCGATAGAACGTTTGCGTGCCGAGCTGATTGAACCAGCCGGGCTTCTGATATTCTTGGCGCACTGTGATGACGAGATCGACCGGCTCTTTGGCCTTTTCCAAGAGTTGCGGGATCAGCTCGGGCGGGTGTTGCAGATCGGTATCCATCGTGATGATGAGTTCGCCCTGAGCGTGTTCCAACCCCGCTTGCAGCGCTGCCTCCTTGCCGAAATTGCGCGCCAATGACAGGACGCGCACGCGGCGATCGCGCAGCGCGACGCCTTTCATCGCGGCAAGCGTGCCGTCACGCGAGCCGTCGTCGATGTAAAGAATCTCGAAGTGATACTGGGTGCCAAGCGGGGCAAGAATTCGGCTCAGCTCCTGATGGAACGCAGGCAGCACCTCCTGCTCGTGAAAAGCCGGGCAAACGATGCTGACACTGATACGTGAATCGGTCATCCGTGACCTCGTTTTCCATTTCCACCGGCGGCAAACCCTCAGTGAAAAGCTGAAAATAACTCCACGGCGCAAATGTGTCCAGGCCGATTCAGGGACTCGTCAAAATGAAGAAGCCAGGGCAATGAGGCGGGCGTGTTAAGGACGATCAGCATCGATCAAGCCGCGCCCTGATAGTCCGAAAAACCGCCGCGCGGCGTCTCGTAGAAGGTATTCAACAAACTATTGCGCACGCCTGCGCCGGCCGGTAGCTTCTCGCGGCCGTGCCAGCTTTTTCGAGAAATCTTGTTGTTGACGACGAATGCATAACCGCTGTTGGGCTGGAACGCGAATTGCTTGACCTTTTCGAAACGGCCGTGCCAGGCGCCGAACGGCCAGGCCAGCAATCGGCGGCGGTAAAGCGCCGTACCCAGATCGAGCTGGCTCTTGTCCGGGGGTAAATACAGGTGCATCGTCACGACCTTCTTGCGCGTATCGGGATGCGGCGGTATCTCGAACCCCTCCGTCTCGCGATATAGCGTTGGCCGCGAATATCCAGGCAAGTCGGGCACCTTCGTTTCCGGCACGCCGTAACGGAACACCAGGTCACGGGCCAACTTCGCGAAGATCGCTTGCTTGAGTGCCGGCGCGGTCAGCGCATCGGCGACGCCACGCCATAGCTCCTGTTGGCCTTCGCCAAGTCGCGCGAGCTCGGTGCGTGACAGGGCGAACATCGAGCGGACGTGAGCGCCGTTGCCGTAATGCCGCTCTGCCGCGCGTGCGTAAACGTCCTCCGGCGGCAGGCTCCCCAGCAGACGCTCATAGATCTCGGCAGGGAACACATCTTCGAGATAAACGTGGTCAAACGGCTCATGGACGGCCATCGTCCTGACAATGCGCCGGAGCAAATGCTCCAGGATGACTTGCGAGATTTTTCGACCTGGGTCGCCGTGATTTCCCGGCATGGCGGTTTTCCTTGCGACGGAAACTTGCGCAGCCTGAGTCCGACAGAATTCTGCGCAACTGTCACAAGGTATCGACAACGACGCCAACAATTATTAAGCCGATTTCAAGCGGCTTTGCGCTGTTGAACTGTGGACGCCGATCAGCTGCGCCGGCGTCATTAGCTGAAAGCCCGCAGCTTCGACGGCTTCCAGGAAGGCCGGCGCCCGCAACCAGCGAAGCTCGTTGACGCGCTGTTGCAACAGCCCATCGCGCTCGGCGCAATCGCGGCCAAGCAGCGTCGGGTCATGGTGGCCGGGGTGGCACATCAGTTCCACCACCTCTCCCGGCATTGCGTTGAGCCAGCGCACGAAGAACCGCGGATCTTGCACGCACGCCGGCTTGGTGATGCCTGCCAGCCAATCGTTGCCCGGAAAGCCGTGGGCCGCCTGGCTGCGACTCAGGCGCCTCCCCAACCCGCCCAGAAACGCTCGCTTCATCCTTGCGCCCGGCAACTTCCGGAGCATCGACCAGGGCTCCTGAATACGGCGAAGGTAGGGCTTTACCGGCAGCTCCGCCAAGATGCGCATCAGGATCTCGCCCACCGGAGTGAACAGCCCGATATGCTGATGGCAGTTCACGAACCTCGGCGCCCGGCCCGTCAGCATCACAAATCGCTCCAGTTGATGCCGAAGCTCCCGTTCGATTTGCACCGGATCGAGCAAGCCGAGAAACCAGCGCTTCAAGAACGGACCTAATGGCCAAAATGTGCCGTCACTCTGGATCAAGCTGGCAACCTGCGCAGGAGCGCAAAGCGGCGAATCCAGCGTTAAATTGGGATGCCAGCCGATTTCGAGCGTTGGGCAAAGCTGGCGCCAGCGGCGCACGGCATCCAGCGCATGAGGTGAATTAACCAGCAACGCCGAACCCGTGACCACGCCGTGCGCTGCCGCTTCAAGGATGCCAGTGGTCGTGTTCAACCCAATGCCGATATCGTCTGCGATGACAAGCAGGGATCGGCGAGCATTCGCAGCCATGAAATCTCCGCGTTTTTTTTAACTTCCGATTTGGCATTATGCCTGCGCCGAGTGTTTGTGCAATGGCAAATAGGCGCTTGCATCATCGCGAATTGCAAGCTACGCTTGCACAAGCTAACGAAGTTACCGGTTTTGACGGCAACTTTGGGGCAAGTCGAGGCGCTTGAGCCTGGATCACAACGCCTTTCATCCTCGAAAGGGCAAAACCGTCGAAAGACGGCGACGCAAAGCCATGGACCTTCGCTCTCTGGGACGAACGCCAAACGCGTCCGTACGAGAAAGGTCGCCTGGCTGCCGAAGGGATAGATGGTGAAATACCCGTCCGTCCCCGGATTGTCCGCGCAGGCGGCATCCGTCCGATCCAGGGGCCGTCGCAAGACGGCTGCGCTGCCGACTTGCCTGCTTTTTTTCGTGCGCACATTTTCCGCTTCGGCAGTTGATTTTGCCGGCGCGTTCCCTTCTAATAATCTCCTTGTTACAAGCCCAGGGGTGAGGCAGTCGTGGCCGGGGTCGGTACTCGTCGGTACTCCGACCCCGGCGATTTGCCTTCCCGCTGAATCCGGGGTCGGAGTACCAACCTCGGCCACGACATTGGGTTTTGGAGAATCAAACGATGGCCAAGAAGAAGCCCGATCCGGTTGTTGCTCCGCCGACCCCCGCCGCGCCGCCCCCCATGATGCCGCCCGCCATGCCGGGAATGATGTCCGGCATGGCCGCGGGCAATCCGATGATGGCGATGATGCAGATGATGCAAATGATGATGGGCGGCGGTTTGGCGCCGGCGGTGGTCGATCCATCCGCGCTGCCTTTCACCGCCACGGCCCCGGTCCCCGACGGCGATGCCGGCCTCGACGCCGAGATCATTCGCCCGCATCTGTTGACCCATCGCGTCAAGACGCAGCAAGCCTTGCCGCTCGGCTCGATCCTCGATTCGCTCTGTTTGACGGATGATCGCACCCACGCGCTGGGCGGCGCCCCCAAGGGATGCACGATCGCGCTGGCCGGACCGCCGGGCAAGGGGAAGACCCGCTCCGCGCTTGCCGGCCTGTGTACGGTCGCGGGCACGGGCCTGCCATGCGCTTTCGTCGTCGCCGAGGAAGGATTCCATAACGATGAATTGGCCGGCCGCGACGATCTCTGCTCGCGCATGACCAAGATCGGCATGATCGTCACCGGCATGGAGGAAGGGCAGCTCGCTGACAAGGTGCTCGCCAACATCTCGGTGCTCGAAAGCCAATACCACAAGGGGCAGACCTGGGACGATTTCATCAAGAAATATCGCTACCTGGTCGAGAAGGAAAAAATCCGCTTCGTGGTTATCGATTCGCTCAACATGCTGGACCCGACCAAAAACCGCACCGCCGACAATCTCTCCGCGCTCAAGACGTACAACCATGAGAAGGGCATCACGTGCATCTGCATTGGCCAAATCCGCGATACGGGGATGCCGACCGGCGGCGAGGCCTTGATGCACACTGCCGACGCCGTCTTCCTGATCGAGAAGATGAGCCTGACCTCGAAGGAGATGGCGGAGTTCTGGGGCGGCCGTTACCGTGACGAGATCGACGTCATCACCGCGATCAAATCAGTGACGACGCCGGTGCTGCCGTATCCGGTGCGCGTGGAACGGGCCCCGACCACCGGCGTGCTGACGGTGCATGCGGGTCAGCCGAAAGATTATCCGCTGCTGCCGGTGAAGTAACCGCTGACCGAAATGCGCTCAATGTTCAATGTACGGAATCACGCTTAACGCCTTTGATCCGCCCAGCATTGCCAGAATGCGCTCAGGGGGCATCAACCGGATTCTACGCCAACGGCGTTGCATCAGCTAAAACGGCGTTGCATCGACGTGCACTCACTTCCCCGGCGCAAACACGATCAACTCGATCCGCGCCGCCGGCATCTTTTCCGTCTCCGGAATCGGCGATGGCGCGACGCCGCAACCCAAGGCGCGCGTCGGGCGTGTGGACCACCACCACCAGCCGGTGCGGTGGACCTGGTGCTGGCTGCGCAAATATTCCAGCACCACCTCGCTCTGCTTTTGCGTTACCGTCTTGGCGAAGTCCGGGTTTTGGCTCGGATCGGCAAACACCACGATCATCACCTCCGCCCCTTCGTACTTTTGCTTGTTGAGCCAGGCGCCCCCCTCGGCGAGCTTCTTTTTGCCGGCTGCCGTCAGCACCGCCTTGCCCGGCTCGAAGAGATCGCTCTCCGCGTACCACTTGCGGAAGCGCTTGCACTCCGGGCGGATCAGTTCTTTGTTGTAATCGACCACGTAGCTGCGGACGACCGGCAACGCCTTGATCGCGTCCGAGTTTTGCTGGACCGATTTGACCATCCGACGCACGTCCTGCAGCGACGCCACCGCCTCGGCATAGGCTTCATTGGATTTGACCAGCTTGCCGAGCGTCCCTTCGCCGTTCTTGACATCCTTCATGGCCGACTTGACCTCGGCCACCGTTTCGGTCAGCTCGTTGTAGAGCTTTTCGTCTTTAACGAGCTTGCCGAGCGTGCCCTTGCCTTTTTCGATGCTGTCGAGAGCGGCGTCGGCCTTGGCGAGAACGGTGTTGAGCTTTTTGGTGGCGTTGATGAGATCTTCGGTGACGGAGCCATCGTTTTTGCGGAACGCTTGCATGGCGCCATCGACTTCGGCGAGCAGCTTGTTGAGCTTGCCGGCGGCCTGGGCGATGCCTTCGAGCACGTCGGGTTGAATGTCGGCCTGGAGTTCGCCATTTTCCTCGACGAGCGGCGCGTTCATGGAGCCAGGCAGGACACGGACATTCTTGCCGGCGAGGAGGTTGTCGCTGCCGATCTGAACCTTGGCATCGGCCCGAACGAGATGGCGGAGCTTGCCGGCGATGCGCAGCTTGAGCTTGACCTTATCGCCGGGATTCTCGGGCGGGATGATCTCTTCGATCTCGCCGGCGTCCATGCCCTGGATGCGGACGCGCGTCCCCTTTTCGACACCGCCGACATCGGGGAAGCTGACGACAACGCGAATGCTGTCCGAGCCCCAGCCGGCGCGATCGCCGAGGATCATGAGGGCCGACCCGCCGAGGCCGAGCGTGGCGATGACGAGGAAGCCGAGGAAGCTTGCTTGAAAGCGCGAGAGTTGCGCGACACGGGAACCTCCGAATGAGGCCGAGAAGATGTTCGCTGTATTATACCGAGTCGGCGTGAAGTGGGTTCGGAAATCGCCGTTTGCGGATTGTGGGCGATTTTGGCGTAGGAATCTTGAGAGCACAAGGAAGGCAGGAGAGCAGGAAAGTCAACTTTCTCCAATTCCTGCTTTCCTGCATTCTAAGGTGGACCCCATTCTTTGGACAAAAAAAGGCCATTCCTTAGCTACACTTTTGCCAGCCTTCCTGACTGGCAACTCTTGTTGACCTTGCTTCCTCGGCTCGCTTGCGGTATCGACTTCTCGCCGGGTGAAACGGAGGCTGGCTCTGCTGGCGAGCATCCAGCCAAGGGATAGCTCGGTCGAAGGTACGCCGATGGCGTTGGGCTCTGGGTCGGCCATCCGATCCAGGGCCTCTTCTTTGCGCCCCATCGGATACCTGAGCCATGCCTCCTAAAACGCACGGCATCCCGCGCCTGATCTCGATCCCTTCCCGTACACCTCGGCTGGCGTTCGATCCGCCAGCGACTGATGCGTCCTCGCCTCGTTTTAATAGCCGAAGTAGGTCGTCAGCCCCGCGGCCAATGCCGGCACCGCCTCCGGACGCCATAGGTAAACGTACTCATACTTCACCGTTCGCCACAACCGCTCCACGAACACGTTATCCAGGCAGCGACCTCGGCCATCCATGCTCACCTGGGCCCCCGCCGACTCCAGCCGGCTCGTGAACGACGCCGACGTGAACTGCACCCCCTGGTCCGTGTTGAACACCTCCGGGCAACCTCGACGCAACGCCTCCTCCAACGCCTCCAAGCAAAACTCCGTATCCAGCGTGTTCGACAACTTCCATGACAGCACGTACCGACTGTACCAATCGATCACCGCCGTCAAGTACATGAACCCGTTTGGCATGGGAATATACGTGATATCCGTGCTCCACACCTGGTTCACACGCTCGATCGCCACGTTCCGCAGCAGGTACGGATACACCTTGTGCCCGGCCCCGCCGACCGACAACCGCGGCTTCGGATACACCGCTTCCAGACCCATCAAACGCATCATCCGCTGCACCCGTTTGCGATTGACCTCATGCCCCTCACGCCGCAGCCAGGCCCTCATGCCTCGGCTGCCTCGGAAGGGATGTGCCGTGTACTCGCGATCGATCAATGCCATCAGCGCCAGGTTCTCGGCCGTCTCGGTCGCCGGCTCGTAGTAGTAGCTCGACCGACTCAGGCCCAACAACTCGCACTGCTGGCTCACGCTCAGCACGCCATCCGCCGCATCGACCCACGCACGCTTGCGCTCAACCGAAGCTGGCAGCTTTTTTTTTGAGCCAATCCAGCTCCGTTTTGAGCCGACCGATCTGCTCGTAGAGCTGGCCCTGCAAAGCCTCGTGCTCGGCGCTGGACGCCTTGGCGCCAGACTGGAACAACTCCTCCGCATTCTCGACGAGCTGCTTCTTCCAGGCATGGATCAACGTCGGATGCACTCCGTGCAGTGACGCCAGCTCGCTGACTGTCTTGTCTCCCTTCACCGCTGCCAACGCCACCTGAGCCTTCACCGCCGCCGTGTGGGACTTCCGTTTCCTTGCCATGTTTACCCCTTTCTTGGACAGCCAATAGTAGCTTAGTCGACTGTCCAGTTTTTGGGGTCCACTTCATTCCTTATGAAAAATCTTTGTGGAGGGCGGTCATTTGATGAAGCGGATCGTCATGGGATACCGATACTCATCCCCTTTGTTGGCCGCCAGGCCGCCGATGATGTGAAAGATCAGGGCCAACGGTGCAACGATAATCGCGCCAATGAAACAAGTGACCACGATGGCAATGAGCATGGTCAGCTCGAAATTCAAAGCCTCTTTGGCGTTCTTCGTTACGAATTCCGACTTGTCCTTGTACATGATCATGATAACCAGCGGCCCAAGGAAGGGAAATCCAACGACGCTCGCGAGGAGCGGACTCAGGTGCGCCAACATTCCCCATAGCTTGTCGTCATCGGTGAGCTTGCCGCGGCTTTTCTTCTTCTTTTTGGAAGAATCACCGACGTCTTCAGCTTCTTCCTCGTCATTGCGGTCGCGCTCTTCCTCGTCGTCGCGGTCACGGTCGTCATCATCTTCATCGCGGCGGGGCATGTTCGCTTCTCCGGTTCAAATGGGGATGGAGGCAATTATAGTAAATCGGGCAGGCGGATTGTCGCTTGAAAAAGTGCGCGTTTTGTAAAAGTTACTCCCGCGCTTTGTAAGAATCGGTAAAATCGCGCGATTGGGAAAACTTGGTCTTTTTCTTTCGGTCAGGCCTCGCTATATCGGCGGCCGTGTTATACAAGGTCGGCAACCCTGAAACAAGGATGTTTCAATGGGCAAACACGCGTGCTGGAGTTGGCTGGTGGTCGCTGGGGCTTTGGCCTGGCTAGGCGTGATTCCGGGTCGATCCGCGGGGCAGACCTGAACGCCGAATGGATGTGGTCCGCCGGTCGGCGGCATCATGTACGGACAACCGAATTACGCGGTCCAGCCCTACGGTGCGCCGAGGCCGCCGTTCCAGCCTGCGCCGGTGCAATCGGCGCCGCGGCAACCAACGCAATGGCAGCCCCCTGCGCAGCCGATTCCCGCAACGGTTCGCGGCGTGTCCCAGGAACCGCCGCCGGCCCCGAATTTCGTGCTGCCTCGGCCGGAAGCGCTGGGGATTGCCAAAAGCCTCAATGTTGCTCCGACGCCGGCTGCTTCCAGGCAAGTCGATTGGAACCAAATCCAGGCCCGCATGGAACGACTCGGCGTGCTGACCTACAGCAAGGCCCGGTTACCAGCTGGCATCGTCCGAATCACGATGACGCTGCCGGGCAATGCCGCCCCAGTGGAGGCGCAAGGTGCGACGGAAGCCGCGGCGATTCTCGTCGCCTTGCAACAGGCGGAGGCGCGAAGATAGTACCCGTTAAGCCCTGGGATAAGGTACTCCGTTCCCAGGGGTCCGGGCTCACCGCATTTCCCTATCATCATCTCCATGGTCATCTGGACGCTGGCGAAAAAAGACATGCGGCTCCTGGCGCGTGATCCGCGCGCCATGATCATCCTGCTCGCCATGCCGCTCATCTTCATTCTCGTGCTCGGTGTGTCGCTGGGGGACAACTTCGGGCAAAAGGCGGCGGCGGGGTTGCGTGTCAGCGTGCTCAATCTCGACGAGGGATTGCGCCCGGTGGATCGCCCGCCCGTGATTGGCGCGGGCGTCGGCTTCGCAATCGCACATCAGCCCACGCGTTCCTGGGCCAAGACGCTTCTGCGCGACATCAACGAAACCGCCGACATCCGCGTCGAATTCGTGCAGAGCCGCGCGGAAGCCGAATCCCTCGTCCACAGCGGCAAACGCGCAGCCGTCCTCATCATCGGCAAGGATTTCTCCAATCGCGTCGAGCGCTGTTCCTTCCTCGCCGACGGCGTCAATCCCTTCTACCGCGACGGCGTCAAGATCGAGACGCTCGATGTTGAAATCCTCGAAGACCCAACCCAGCCGACCGCCGTCGCCATCATTCATCAGGTCGCGCAAGGAAGCCTTCTGCGCATTGTCATGCCGTGGATGATCGGCCGAGCATTCGAAAAGATCGGCGATCCGAAATTCCTGGAAAAGCTCGGTGAGGACAAGCAATTGCCGCTCGTGGTGCGCGGATTCTTGACGAGCCCATTCACGCCGCAATCGCAAAAAAAAGACCTCGGCCTTGGGCTGCAAAGCGCGATTCAAAACACTTTCCCCCGCTACAACCTGACCGCCAAGACGTGGGCCTCGCTGACGAAGGAAAAGGAATTGGTGACGGACAAGTCGGGCCAGAACACGCAATTCGCCGAGGACGGCGCCGGCTTGTTGCGGCGCGGCGGGACCAGGTATCAGCTGATTGTTCCGTCGTCCCTCGTGATGTTCGCGTTTTTCCTGGTGCTCACGGTTGGCTGGCTATTCGTTGCCGAGCGCCGGCAGGGGACGATGAAACGGTTGGTGGTCGCCCCCTTGACCAAGGGGCAAATTCTGCTCGGCAAGATGTTGCCGTGCCTGTTCGTGTCGCTGTTCCAGGGATTCTTTTTGTTCGGTGCGGGCCGATTGATTTTCGATATGGGCTGGGGCCCCGCGCCGCTATGGCTCATTCCGGTGATTGCGGCGACATCATTCGCCGCCATCGGCCTGGCGATGCTAGTGGCGGCAGTGGCGCGAACGGAGACGCAAGTCGCAATTTACGGCACGATGCTGGTCGTGGTGCTGGCCTTTCTGAGCGGCTGCTTGACGCCCGGGCTGTGGGACGATGAGCGAATGCAACTGGTCAGCCAATTCACGCCGCACGCTTGGGCGCTGGACGCGTATAAGCAATTGCTGATCAATCCAACGCCGGACCTCGCAATCCTGGCAAAAGCGTGCGGCGTGTTGACGGGCTTCGGCGCCGGCTTCCTGGCGCTGGCGTGGTGGTGCTTGCGGTTGGACGCGGACAGCTAAACCGCCGTCCCGCTTCTCGGCGTAAGGCTCCGGCGGGGCGAGTGACGCGCAAAAACGTGCCATGAAAAGCGAACGGCCGGCGTTGCCGCCGGCTGGTGAATGTGTCAAGCGATCTTGGGGAATCGCCAGTCAGCTCGCGCTGACCGTTCGCAGGGGGATGGGGAGATCACATCGGCGCCGATTCCTTGAACAGGCCATATTTTTTCATCTTCTTGTACAAGGTCACCCGGCTGATGCCGAGGGCGTCGGCGGCACGGGTGCGGTTGAAGCCGCTCGTCACCAGGGCGCGGTGGATGACGCTGCGCTCGGCGTGATCGCGTTGCTCGTGCAGCGAGTCGCCGGTATTCTGGTCGTCATCAAAAATCGCGGTTGGCAACGGCGGACCATCCTGGACAACGCTTGGCAAATGCTGTGCGAGAATCTCCGGGCCGTGTGCCACCAGCACCGCGTGCTGAATGACGTTTTCGAGCTGCCGTAGGTTGCCCGGCCAGCTGAACGCCTCCAAGACGGCGAGCGCATCGGGTTGAATGTCATAGATTTCCTTGTTGAACTTGCGGGCGAAGCGGACTGCCATGCCACGCGCCAAGGGCTCAATGTCGCTGATCCGATCCCGCAACGGCGGCAAGTGGAACGACATCACGTTGAGCCGAAAATAAAGGTCGGCCCGGAAGCGACCCAGCGCGACCGCTTTCTCCAGATCGATATTGCTGGCGACAATGAGCCTAGCCTTGCAGAACTGCGTCTCGGTGCTGCCGACCGGCTCGAACTCGCCGGTTTCGATCACGCGAAGGAGCGTCGCCTGTTGCTCCAGGCCGAGCGTGTCGATTTCGTCCAGAAGCAGCGTCCCTTCACCGACGGCCGCGAACTTGCCGATCTTGGTGCGGTCGGCTCCGGTGAACGAACCCTTGACGTGGCCAAAGAATTCGCTTTCAATCAAGTTCGCCGAGATGGCGCCGCAGGGGATGGTCAGGATGCGGTGCTGCCGGCGTGGCGAATATTCGTGCATGAGGCGAGCAAGATACGTCTTGCCCGTGCCCGTCTCGCCGTTGATGAGCAACGTGACGTCGTGATGCGCGCCCAAAGCGATGCGATCGACCAGCGGCATCAGCGACGGCGTCAAGGCGAGGAAGCGGCGGGTCAGCGTGTCCTCCAGCGTGTCGGCGCCGGCGAACCGGAATAGCCGACCGCGATCGAGTTCTTTCACGAGCACTGCAAGCCGACCGGCATCCTCGGGCCAGCGCAATCGGCGCGACACGTGGCGATCGAGGCTATTCAGGCGCGCAGCCGGGCCAACGGCGTCCAGGATCACGACGAGAGCCGGCCATTTTTGCAGGATGAGCTGTTGCACGAGCAGCCGAGCGGCGGATTGCTCGGCGGCATTGGACACGGCCAAAAGCAGTAAGCCATCCGAATCGCACGTCAGCTGTTCGGTAACCTCGGCGTAAGAGACAGCGCACGCCAAGTCGTCTACTTGCGGCGGAACCGCTTGCGAAAACGCGGGATCATTCGCGACCAGGACAATCCGAGGACTGGCCATATTGCCCCATTTGTTCCACGAACCGCGATAGGGTCGTGTAATGCAAAATTAGCGCTGTTAACTTTCCTGAACAAACATGGGATAGGATTCGGAGGTTGTCAAGCAGAGCGTGCCTTGCCGCCTACGACTCCAGCCGGAAGCGGATCGGCCGGCGTTCGCGCTGCGAGCGATATATCGCCGTGATCATCGACACCACAATGCGGCCATCTTCGCCGGTGACAAGCGGCGGCCGATCGTCGCGCACGGCTTGCAGAAAATCCTGGATTTGCAAGGCGTGATAATGCGTGGTCGCGTTCACCGTGCGAAAGCGGGCGCGGTCCTCCGACTGGAAGCCCGGCAACAATCCTTCCTCGCCGGGGATCGTCCATAGGTCGTTGAGCGGCGGGTCGGCGATTTCCGAAACACCGGCGATGAAGGTCGCGCCTCGGTCGGTCTCGACGCCGACGGACGCGCCATTGGCGCCGTGAATGTGGACCTTGGCGTAAATGCCGGGACGCGTGGACAGGCTGGCAACGATGGAGCCGAGCCCGCCGTTTTTGAAGCGGATCATGGCGAGGGCGGTGTCCTCAACCTCGATGTACGGGTGATTGAGGTTCGCCCAGCAGCCGGTGATTTCGTCGATCTCGCCCATGAACCATTGCAACAGATCGAGATGGTGCGGCGACTGATTGACGAGCACGCCGCCCCCTTCGGTGGTCCATTTGCCTCGCCACGGGTCGGATTGGTAGTAAGCTTGATCGCGCCAGCTGAACATGTTGAAAACGCCAAGGATCGGAGCGCCGATCTTGCCCGCGGCGATGGCGTCCTTCATGCGGCGCACGGCTTCATAGAAGCGGCGCTGGCTGATGACGCCGAGTTTGGTGCCGGCTTTGGCCGAGGCGGCGAGCATGGCATCGCAATCGGCGAGATTGGCGGCGAGCGGCTTTTCGACGAGGGCCGACACGCCCGCCTGGGCCGCCTGGATCACCGGAGCCGCGTGCAACGGATGCGGCGTGGCGACGAGAATCGCCTGCGGGGCCGCGTGTTTCAGCAACTCAGCAAGATCGGTGAACGGGCGGACGCCGAAGCGCGCGGCGAATGCGGCAGCACGCTCGGCGTTGTTGTCGCAGACCGCGACGAATTCCGATTCGCGGAGTTCGCGCAAGGCTGCCGCATGAATCTGTCCGACTTTGCCGCAGCCGACAAGGGCAGTGCGTATTGGGTTCATGATGAAACACTATCGATCCTGACGGCAATTCGCCATTCGCTTGCGGTTTCGCGCGAGAAATCTCAAGCACGCACGGCAACCGGTGCGCGAAACCGCAGGCGAACGGCATATTGCAAAAACGCGCGACGGTGTTTCCCCTCATTGACGATTGTCGCATAATGTCAGCAAAGGAGAATCCCCATGCCGCGTCCGACTCTCTTCATCGCCGTCCTTATCGGTTGCATTTTCGCGTTCTCCGCAACCGCTCAGGACAAGCCGCGCACCGAAAATGTCATCGTCGTCACGCTCGACGGCTTTCGCTTTCAGGAATTCTTCGGCGGCGCCGACGAAACCTTGCTCAACAAACAATTTGGCGGCGTCAAGGACATCGAAGGGCTGAAACAACGCTACTGGCGCAAATCGTCCGCGGAACGCCGCTCGGCGCTGCTTCCGTTTTTCTGGGGCACCATCGCCAAGGACGGACAAATCTTTGGCGACCGCTCGCGCAAAGCGACCACGCGCCTTAGCAATGGCCTCAAGTTCTCCTATCCCGGCTACAGCGAGATGTTCTGCGGTTTTGCCGATCCCGCCATCAATTCCAACGCCAAGAAGCCGAATCCGAATCTGTCGGTGCTCGAATTCCTGCACGACAAACCAGGCTACAAGGATCGCGTGGCGGCGTTTTGCACCTGGGATGTCTTCCCGTCGATCTTCCGCTCCGAGCGCAGCGGCATCAAGGTGCATCATAGCTGGGAGCCAATCAAGGATGACCCGTTGAGCGATCGGCAGCGGATCATGAACGAGACGCTGTCGAAATTGCCGCGCTACTGGACCGACAACACTTTCGATATCGTGGCGATGGAATTCGCGCGGGAGCACGTCCGCCGGCATGGGCCGAAGGTTCTATTCATCGGCCTGGGCGAAACCGACGAATGGGGCCACGCACGCCGCTACGATCTGTATCTCGACGCGGCCAACAACTCCGACAAATTTCTGGCCGAGCTTTGGCAGACCTTGCAGAAGATGCCGCAATATAAGGACAAGACGACGCTGATCGTCACGACCGATCATGGCCGAGGCGACACACGCGTCGATTGGACCAATCATGGCAAAGACGTGCCTCTGGCGGAATTCATCTGGATCGCGGTGCTCGGCCCCGACACGCCGCCCTTGGGGGTGCGCGAGAATGTCGAGACCACGCAAAGCCAGGTCGCGGCGACCATCGCGCATATGCTGGGCGAAGATTTCGTGGCGGCGAGCCCGAAGGCGGCGCCGCCGCTGGCGGGCGTGCGCGGGAAGAAGTGAGCCATATGTTCACCGGCATCGTCGAGGCCCTGGGAACCGTGCGCAGTGTCGTCAAGGACGGCGCCGGCACACTGCTTTGCATCGAGGAGCCGATGATCGCGACGGACCTGCCGCTCGGCGCCAGCGTTGCCGTCAATGGCGTGTGTTTGACGGTGGTTGCCGGCGATCCGCACTCCTTCTCGTTTCAAGCGGGGCCGGAGACGCTCAAGCTTACGAATCTCGGCGAACTCCAGGCCGGCATGAAGGTCAATCTCGAACGCTCGCTCCGCATCGGCGATCGGCTCGGGGGCCACATCGTTCAGGGGCACGTTGATGGCATTGGCCGAATCGAGCAGCGCCGCACTGAAGGAGAATGGGAAACCGTCTGGTTTGCATGCCCGCCGGAATTGAGCCGGCAGTTGATCCGCAAAGGCTCGATCACGATTGACGGCATCAGCCTGACGCTGGTCGATGTCGAGCCGGGCCGATTTTCCGTCGCCCTCATCCCGCACACCCTGGCGATCACCACGCTCGGCTTCAAGCGGCCCGGCGAGACTGTCAACCTCGAAACCGATCTGTTCGCGAAATACGTCTTCAAATGCCTGGAGCAGATGGCGATGCCCAAAACGCCGTAACCTTACTTTTCGTTAAGATTCAACTGGCTCGAAGGCGGATCGGTAGAATGTTACAGTCGAATGAAACCCGCCACCGCGTCCGAGCTTGCCGCCAACATGAGCAACGACAACTCCATTCCGACCGATGTCGATCCCGAAGACATGTTCAAAGATACGCGCATGAGCATCGGCGATCACGTCGAGGATCTGCGCGCCCATTTGATCCGTGCACTGATGGGATTGGCCATCGGCATGGTTTTCGGCTTCTGGCCGCTCGGGCCATGGGTGCTGGAACTCATCAATGCACCGGTCGCTTACGAACTGACTCAATTTGAGTTGCGCAAATTTGACCGGGAGATTGCGAAAAAAAAAGCGGCCATGGGCGACGTGCCCGTTCCCTCGGCGGTGACGGAAAAATGGGTGGATCGTCGTCGGCTCGCCGAACTGCTGGGGCTGGACCCGAATAAGCTGCCGTCCGTGGACACCAAGGACGTGCCAATGGAGCTCAAGGATAAAGGGGACTTCGTCAAACTGGACATGGCGGCTGTCGATGAGTTTGCGGATCTCGTCACTATGCAACGCGAAATGATCAAGAATCGCCCCAAGAATGCGACAAGCTTCAACGTCACCGAGATGTTTTTCGTTTACATGAAGATCTCGTTCTTTACCGGCTTGGTGCTTTCAAGCCCGTGGGTTTTCTATCATCTGTGGATGTTCATCGCCGCGGGGCTTTATCCCAATGAGAAGCGGCTGGTCAATGTCTACCTGCCGTTCAGCATTTTGCTCTTCCTCGCCGGCGTGGTGTTCTGCGAGGTCTTCGCCATGCGACAAGCTGTCTATGGGCTGCTGTGGTTCAACGAATGGCTCGGCATCGACGCGGAAATTCGGCTCGAAGAGTGGCTGAGCTTTGCGATCATGATGCCGCTCGTTTTCGGCCTGGCGTTTCAGACGCCGCTGGTGATGATGTTCGTGCACCGGGTCGGCCTCGTCACGGTCCCGATGCTGAGGCATTACCGCCGTATTTCCTGGTTTGTGCTGGCGATCATCGCGGCCCTCCTCGCCCCGGCGCCAACTGCCGATGGCCTGCTTCTGTTGTGGGTGCCCCTGGTCGGCTTTTACGAGCTCGGCATCCTTCTATGTGTCTGGCAAGGCGATCAAAATCGACTGCTCGATTTCGGAATGGGCGAAGAGGAAAAGTCGGAAGAGTTTGTCGAAGTTTAATCCGAAACCCGTTCGTGGTCCGTAGTCCGTGGTCAGTCGCAAATCTGGCCACGGACCACGGACGACGGACCACTGGCGACCATATGTGGCCCGACGCGACGCAAACGCATGAGCTTCTGGAGCAGGCGAAGAACGGCGATGCCGACGCCGTCGATCGCTTGCTGGCGAAGCATCGCGAGCCGATTCGCCGCATGATCGATATGCGGCTCGATCCGGCCATCGTGCAGCGCGTGGACGCCAGCGATGTCGTCCAGGAAGTGCTGATCGAGGCGAGCCGCCGTCTCAAAGATTACCTGAAGGCGCCGCCGATGCCGTTTCATCTTTGGCTGCGGCACATTGCCAAGGACCACCTCATCGACGCCCATCGCCGGCATCATCAGGCCCAGAAGCGCGGCGTCAATCGTGAACAGCCTATCCATCGCCCGGCCTACGCCGAACATTCGTCGCTGGAATTGGCCGGCCAACTGCTCGATCAAGATTTGACCCCCGCGTCGGCCGCCATTCAAGCGGAGATGCAGCGCCGCCTGGCCGAGGCGATCGCCCAGCTCGACGAGGACGACCGCGAGGTGATCCTGATGCGGCACTACGAGATGCTGGCGAATCAAGAAGCCGCCGCCGCCCTCGGCTTGACCGAAGCCGCCGCGTCGATGCGCTATTTGCGCGCGGTGCGCAAATTGCGCGATCTGTTGACGCCGCCATGAATTCCGCTTGCGGCTTCGCGCTCGCTCCCAAGCGCCGAGCAACGGGAATGCTTAAGGCGAGCGCGAAGCCGCAAGCGGCAAACAGGAGAATCTCATGCAAATGATGTGCGCCTTGTTGATGGTGATCTGCGCCGATCCGCCCATGGAAAAGATGGCGATCCAGCGCGTGCTCGGCGATCAGGCGGCCGCATGGAACAAGGGCGATCTGCCCGGCTTCATGAAAGGCTATCTCGAATCCGACGAACTGAGCTTTTTCTCCGGCGACAAGAAAACCAAGGGCTGGAAGGCGACGCTCGAACGCTACCAGAAGCGCTATCAAGGCGAAGGCAAAGAGATGGGCAAGCTCGCGTTCGAGGAACTGTCGATCGAGCTATTGGGTGACGATCACGCCCTGGTGCGCGGCCGATTTCGCCTCAAGATGAAGAGCGAAACACCGACCGGCATCTTCACGCTGATCCTGCGCAAGACGCCGGCGGGCTGGCGCATCATTCACGATCACACGTCATCGCAACCAAGGAATTCATGATGGATCATCAATCCGCCTACCGCGAACTCATCGACCGCTTCAAGGAATATCGCCTGCTCGATTCGATTGGGGCGATCGCGAGTTGGGATCAGCACACCTACATGCCGCCCAAAGGGGCCGGGCATCGCGCCGAGCAGATGGGCTATCTCGCCAAGCTCGGGCATGAAAAGCTGACCTCGCCGCGCATCGGCGAATTGCTTGAGCAGCTCGAAAGCACGCCGCTGGTGAAGGACGCGGAATCGGCCGAGGCGGTCAATGTGCGCGAGATCCGCCGAGCCCACGATCGGGCGGTGAAGGTGCCGGGCAAGCTGGTCGAGGAGATCGCCCGCACCGTGTCGCAGGCGCAAAACGTCTGGGCCCAGGCCCGCAAGGACGATCAGTTCCCCGCGTTTGCTCCCTGGCTCGACAAAATCGTCACGCTCAAGCGCGAAGAGGCGAAGGCAGTCGGCTACAAGGAATCTCCCTATGACGCGCTTTTGGATGAATACGAGCCGGGCGCGACCGCGGCTCAGGTCACCCGCGTCTTCGCCGAATTGCGTGCCGACTTGATCCCGCTGGTGGCAGCGATCACGGCGGCGAAGAAACAGCCTCGTAAAGATGTGCTGACCCGCGAGTTCCTCGTGGAGCGGCAACATATCTTCGGGCAGGCAGCGGCCGCGGCGATTGGCTTCGATTTTCAGGCGGGCCGGCTCGACACCACCGTTCATCCGTTCTGCTCCGGCATCGGACCCGGCGATTGTCGGCTCACGACCCGCTACCAGGTGCGCGAGCTCAATCAGGGCCTGTTCGGCATCCTCCACGAAGCGGGGCACGGCATCTACGAGCAGGGCCTTGATCCGGCCCACTTCGGCACGCCGATAGGCAGCGCCTGCTCGCTCGGCATCCACGAATCGCAATCACGCCTGTGGGAAAATCAGGTGGGCCGATCGTGTCCGTTCTGGGAGCACTTCTTGCCGCGCTTGCAGCAGACTTTCCCCGGCACGCTCGATGACATCGGGCTGGAAGATTTCGTCTTTGCCGTCAACCGCGTCGAGAAATCGTTCATCCGCGTGGAGGCTGACGAGGCGACCTACAACATGCACATCATACTGCGCTTCGAGCTCGAGCAGGCATTGATGACCGGCGATTTGAAGCCTGCCGACGTGCCCGGCGCATGGAACGAGAAGTTCCGCAAGATGCTCGATTTGACGCCGCCCAGTGATGCGCAAGGCTGCCTGCAAGACATCCACTGGAGCATGGGCGGATTGGGTTATTTCCCGACTTACACGCTGGGAAATCTCTACGCCGCCCAGTTCATGCAGCAAGCGAGGACGGACCTGGGTGATCTCGACGCCGATTTCCGCCGCGGCGATTTCGCCCGCTTGAAAGGCTGGCTCAACGCCAAGATTCATCGCCCCGGCCAACAATTCCGCCCGGGGGAGCTGTGCCGGCGCGTCACGGGGCAATCATTGAATCACAAGCCGCTGATCGCGTACTTGCGGAGGAAGTATGAGCCGCTGTATGGGATTTGAGCGCGACATGCGCTCCACCGTGTCGATGCCGAGCAAGCCCAGGCATTGCTTGAGCACACGAGCCGTCAGATCGCACAACAGCAAACGGCTTTGCTTCAGCGCGTCGCTCTCGGCACGCAGCACCGGGCAATTCTGGAAGAAGCCGCTGTAGGTTTTCGCCAAATCCCACAGGTAGGCGGTGATGGCGCTCGGCTGATAATCGGCCGCGGCGCTTTGGAGCGACTCCTCGAGCTTCAGAAGCTGAATCGCCAGGGCGCGTTCGTGCGGCGAATCCAGCACGACGGCCGGTGGATGTTGCCGCAGGGTCGCCGGATCGATGTCGGCCTTGCGGAAAATGCTGCGATTGCGGGCGTAGGCGTATTGCATGTAGGTCGCGGTGTTCCCCTCGGTGGCGAGCATTTTGTCGTAGTCGAATTTGTAATCACTGGTCCGATTTTGGCTCAGATCGGCGTACTTGATCGCGCCGATGCCGACTGCCTCGGCGATTTGTTTTTTTTCGCCGTCGCTAAGGTCGGGCACTTCATGCCCCTGGGCCAATCGGTCGGCGCAGCTAGCTTCATACTTTTCTGCTCCGAGATCGACCGCCTTGTTGATGAGATCGATGAGTTCGGTGCCGTCGCCTTTGCGCGTCGAGATCGGTCGGCCGTCTTTGCCGAGGACTGAGCCGAAGCTGATATGCGTCAGCTCGACGGTATCAACCCGTAGAGGGAATGCCGTGGCCGTCGTCAACAATTGGCATGGAACGCCCCAGCGCCGGGCCGCTTCGAAGAGATTGGCAAAGTGCTGCGATTGACGGAAATCGACGACGTACAGCATCGCTTGCGGCTGGAAATGCTCCAGGCGATATTGGATTGTTGCGAGATCGCTGGTTGTATAGGTAAAAGCACCATCCCGCTTCCGGACCAGGGCGACGTTATTTTCGCTGATGCGGATGATGATCGCGCCGCCTTCGCCCGGCTCGGCTACTTTCGCTTGCAACAGCGATTCGACGACCCCTGGCAGCATCGGATTATAGAAGCTCTCGCCGTGCTCGTGATCGAATGGCAGGATGCCGAGCTTGGCGTAAACCTCGTGAATTTCCGCCAGGCAATGCGGCATGAATTGCTGCCAGAGCCGATTGTTTTCGGGATCGCCGTGGTGCAATTTCGCGGTCTCGGCCCGGCACGCTTCCGCGATCGGATTGACGGCGGCATCCTCATCTTCGCTGCCGATGAGCTTGCGGACCTCGATATAGATGCGGGCCAGCTCGCGCACGGGATCGTTCTGGTAGGCGGCCTTGTCGAGCAGATTCTTGTAGCCGTAGAGAAGGATGCCGAACTGCGTGCCCCAGTCGCCGAGGTGGTTGTCCGTAATGACGGTGTGGCCCAAGAATCGTAACAGCCGGGTAATGGCGTCGCCGATGATGGTGCTGCGCAGATGGCCGACGTGCAACGGCTTGGCGACGTTGGGCGAGCTGTAATCGATGACGTAAGTTTTCGCGGGGCTTGCCTTGCCGACGCCGAGCCGATCATCGGCGGCGAGGGCTTGTACCTGCTTGGCGAGCCAGGCGGATTGCAGGCGCAGGTTGATGAAGCCGGGGCCGGCGATGTCGGGGTTCTCCACAAGATCGCCCAGCTGCAGGCGATTGACGAGGTCCTGGGCGATGTCGCGTGGCTTTTTGCCGAGCGGCTTGGCAAGGGCCATGGCGCAGTTGGCCTGGTAATCGCCGTGCTTGGCATCCTGCGCCGCCTTGATCATGGCGACATAGGTCTCGGCATCAGGGACGACGCCGGCGAGCGCAGCGCGGAATTTATCCTGGATTTGCTGGAGGAGGTTCATGGATTCAGTATATGCCGGGCCGCTTGCCGTTTAGCGTTCGCAGTGAAGCGCCCAATGTCCGGGCACATCACTGCGAACGCTAAACGGCAAGCGGCCTGGTATTATTCGCGCCGCCAATCGATGTGCGGGGCGTCATTCCAAAGCTCTTCGAGGGCGTAGTAGCCGCGCGAGTCCTGGTCGAAGACGTGTACGACGATGTCGCCGTAATCCTGCACGACCCAGCGGCTCGCCTGGTAGCCCTGAATGCTCAGGCGTTTTTCGCCTTCGGAGCGCATGTAGGCGTCCACTTCCTCGGCGAGGGTGTGGATTTGCCGACGACTCGAACCGGTCATGAGGATGAAGAAATCGAAGATCGGCGTGACGCCACGTAGGTCCAAGATGAGGATGTCCTTCGCCTTGTTGTCCTCGCCGATGCGGGCGCATTGAATGGCCTGTTCGAGCGAGGTTTGGGAGCGGGTGGGGTTGGTGCTGACGGTCGCGTTGTGGCTCAAAGGACCTCCCTGGGTCTGCCTCGCTTCCGATGATAAACCGGCCCGCGCGGGCGGGATCGGCGCATTCCGGAGCAAGTCAGGTAATGGGTTGGCAATAAGCGGACACCGAGCCGACGCTACGAGTTCGCGCCATTTCGAGCCCGGCAGCGTCCACTTCGACGCCTCACTATTCCATTCTACGACGCAGCGCGGCTTGTGGTTGCTGAAATCGGCAATTCTGGCGTGCGCTGATTCATAGAAAGCGGTTATAAATCATACCAAAGTTCCGGTTCCCTGCAATAGTATGATCGACACAAAAAATATGCTTCACGCAATCTTCTATGACGCGGTCGGCACATTGATTCACGTGCACCCGTCCGTGGCGTCGATCTACGCCGAGGTGGGCCGACGCTTCGGCAGCCGGCTGGACATCGGCGCCATCCATGGACGCTTTCACGCGGCCTTCGCCAGGCAAGATCGGCTCGACGCAGAAGCGGGCTGGCGCACCAGCGAAGAGCGCGAACGGCAGCGCCTGGCGCGGCATCGTCGCTGAGGTGCTCGATGATGTCGCCGATGCGGATGCTTGCTTCGAAGCGATGTTCACGGCGTTCGGTCAACCGGCGGCATGGGCGTGCGATCCCGATGCCGAGGCGGTGCTGACCCACTGGCATAAGCGCGGCGTCCGCCAGGCGCTGGCGTCCAATTTCGACGCCCGGCTCGGCGGCGTCATCGCCGGGATGCCGGCGCTGCGCGTATTGACGCCGATCATCGTCAGCTCCGCGATCGGCTGGCGCAAGCCGGCGCCCGAATTCTTCCGGGCGCTGGCCGATGCGCTGGAGCTGCCGCCCAGCGCCATCCTTTATGTCGGCGATGATCGCGGCAACGACTTCGACGGCGCCCGCCAGGCCGGCATGCACGCGCTTTTGCTCGATCCGAAATCCCAGCATCTCGACCTGGGCGCAGACCGCCTGGAGCGATTGACCGACCTGATCGATTGGGAGACTTGACCTTCCTGCCGCTTTTGCTTAACATCATTTAATCGGGGCAATTACGCCTCGCACTATTCCGCACGACAGGAGCGTCCCGCATATGAAGGCGGAACAACGCAAGGAACTCGAAACCAACACCCTGGCCGACCGGGTCGGGCAGGCCATGCAGCGCGTCAAGGGAAGCTCGCGCCGCAGCATGGTCATCTATTTCATCATCGCCCTCGCCTTATTGATCGCACTCTGGCTTGGCTATCGCGAGCTAAGCTTCAGAAAGCAGACAACGTCCCTGCATTGGGTCATGCTCGACGACGGCTCGGACCCCCATCTTAGGCAACTTGCGAGCCTGGAAACCCCTGCCGGCCGATCCGCCCGCTTGCAGATCGCCTGGCTAATTTACTGGGAACAAGGTGTGCGCATGGTCGGCGTCGATCCGGCCGGCGCCATGAAGGCGGTTAGTGACGCGTCAAGCTTCTATGCGCAAATCGCCAAGGAATGCAAGGATGCCGATGACAAGATCTTCGAGCCGCAGGCCTTGCTCGGCATCGCCGTCTGCGAGGAGACACGCGGGGCTCAGGATCGCTCCTCGCTGGCTCGAGCGAAGGACGCTTATGCCAAAGTCTTCGATAGTTACCCGGAATCGGCCGAGGGAAAATTCGCCAAGAAGCGCCTCGATCTGATGAATGACAAGACCAAGTTCAAGGAACTGGAAATCGTCTACGAAGATTTTCAAAAGACGCTGATGATTCCCGCTTTACAGCGGGATTTCCAGCCGAATGACCTTTTCAGGCAGAATTCCAAGGGCGAAAAGCCAAAGGATAATTGACATTCGTCTGCCTGATTTGGCCCCAAAGGCAGCAAGGCCGGGTAATCCCTTGGTGCCGATGGTTTCACTACATCCATGTCGCAGCTTGACGATAATCTTGATGACGAAGAAGACCTTGACGAACTCCCGTCGATTCCAGGCGTGGGCCGGGCCGTCGAATTGACCGTACAAATGAAAACTGCGGGGATGCGCCTCGATCATTACCTAGTCCTACAATTCGCCGATTTCAGCCGTTCGATCATCCAGAAAGCGATTGAAGCGGACAGCGTCACCATCAACGAGCAGCCGACGAAGCGCAGTGCCAAGGTGAAGCAGGGCGACCGCGTGCGCATCTGGCTGCCGACGCCGGCGCGGTCCGATCCGGTCCCCGAAGACATCCCGCTCGATGTGCTCTACGAAGACGAATATCTCGCCGTCGTCAACAAGCCGTATGACATGGTCGTCCATCCCGCTCGAGGCAACTGGACCGGCACCCTCGTCAACGCCCTCGCCTTTCGCTTTCAGCACCTTTCGACCCTCAACGGCGAATACCGACCCGGCATTGTTCACCGCCTCGACCGCGACACCTCCGGCGCGATTCTCGTCGCCAAGGAGGAACGCACCCACCGCGACCTCGGCATGCAATTTGAAATGCGCACGATCTTCAAGGAATATGTCGCCATCACGCAAGGCCTCCTCGACCGCGACAGCGATTACATCGAAAAGCGCATCGCCCATCATCCGCACGACCGCATCAAGATGATCGCCACCGACGACGAAGAGCAAGGGAAGGAAGCGTGCACCTATTACGAGGTCCAGGAGCGCTTTCGCGGCCACACGTTTGTCCGCTGCCAGCCTGCGCACTGGGCGAACGCACCAGATTCGCGTTCATCTGGCGAGCGTTGGCTGCCCGGTGCTGGCGGACAAGACGTACAGCGGCCGGGACGCGTTTCGGCTGTCGGACCTGATGCCGCATCTCGATCCGGCGCTCGACGAGGTATTAATGCCGCGGCAAGCGCTTCACGCTCAACGGCTGCGGCTGACGCATCCGCGCACGCAGGAGGTGATCGCCGTGGAAGCACCGCTGCCGCCGGAGTTCGTGCGCACACTGGCGGTGCTACGGAGCTGGGGTTCGAATACGAATCACGAAAACACGAAATGACGAAAGCACGAAAGAAGCAGCCCCGCCGCCGGCACTCTTTGATTTTTATTTCGTGTTTTCTTCATTTCGTGTTTTCGTGATTCGCATTTTGAATTCACCACGTCCCCAAACAGCAGCCGTAATCGCCGCCATTCGCGCTGAGCGGCATCGCGCGCCGCTCAAACGGCAACTTCAGGTATTCCGCCCGATCATGCACCACTCGGCCAGCCATGATCGTGTGCGTCACGTGCGTCGAGTGCTCGAACGGATCGCCGTCGTAGAGCACCAAATCCGCGATTTTGCCCGGCTCGATGGAACCGTATTGGGCCTCGATGCCGAGAATTGTCGCCGCGTCGAGCGTGATGCTTTTGAGTGCCCGCTCGTGCCCCAGGCCATTGACCGCCGCGATCGCCGCCTCGTAACGCAACACGCGCGTCCTCGGCACATAGCCCTCGAAGGCGGTGCAGATCGCCGTCGGTATCTTGCGCTCGACGAGGAACGCTGCATTGCCGAGATGGCCGTGGAAGGTCTCCGGCGATGATGCCCTTTGCATCGTTGGGTGCACGATGACGGGGACCTTGGCGCCCGCGATCGCATCGGAGATCAGATAGCCCTCGGTGGCCAGCGTAAGCATCGCGTTCAGGTCGTATTCTTTGGCGATGCGCAGGCCGGTCATGAGATCGTCGGCGCGATGGCCGCTGAGGATGATCGGGATTTTCTTTTTGAGCACCAGCTCCATCGCCTCGTGCTTGAGGTTCGGCGGCGGCGGTTCCTTGGCGGCCTGCTTCTTCTGGGAATACGTCTGAGCCGCGGCGAGCGCGGTGCGAATCAGGTTGGCGGTCCCCATGCGCGTGCTGGGTAATTTTCCTGGATAGACGGATTTCGGCACCTCTCCCAGATTGACGAGCATCCCCGCCGGGAAGCGGATTTTCATTTGCTCCGCGGTTCGGCCATGCGTGCGAAAGATCCCGGTCTGCCCCGCGATGGCGTTGGCTCGGCCCGGCATGGCGTGAATCACGGTGACTCCCTGCTCGCGGATGAACTGCAATAGCGGCTCATTCGGGTTGAAGCTGTCCATGACGTGCAAGTCGGCCTGGTTCGGATCGCTCAATTCGTCTTGATCCAGGTCCGCGCTCTTGGTGTTGATCGCTCCGGACAATCCCATAACCGAATGGGCGTCGATCAGGCCCGGGGTCACCACAAACGCGGTCACGACCGGATAGCCTTTTGGCAGTGGAATGTCGGCTCGTCTGCCGACCTTGGTGATCTTTCCGTCGTCGATCAGAACAATGCCGACTTCGATGGTGCCATTGCTGACGGTGTGAATGCGCCCTGCCAGCACCGCGAGTTTCTTGGGCGCTTCGGTAAGGCGGGGAGCATCTCCTGGGCCGGCGGGGAGAACGTAGCCCTGGTAGGGGGACTTGATTGCCTCGACCTTTTTCGGCAGAAGCTTCTCATTCTTCGCCAGCGCGAACCCGCCGGCCTGATAGGCCCAATCCTCGTGCAGGTTGCGGTCGAACACCTTCTCGCCTTCGATGTAGGTTTCCAGGACCTGGGTGTAAACGCTGAATGGCTGGCCCGACAGCACGACGAAATCGGCGTCTTTGCCTTTGTCGAGCGAGCCGATGCGCTCTTCGAGGTGCAGCATCTGAGCCCCATGCAGCGTCAGCGCCTTGAGGGCTACGTCTTCGGAAAGGCCGCCGCGCACGGCGATGGCGCCGGTGCGCAGGAAGAAGCGCGATTCGGTGACCGAATCGTCCGTGTTGACGGCAACCTTGACGCCAGCTTTGGTCAGAATGGCGGCGTTCTCTTCGAGCAATCCCATTACCTCCGGCTTGCCGCCTGGACTGTCCACGAGCGTGAGCGACACGAAGATGCCGTGCCTCGCCAGTTCCTCAGCGACGAGATAGCCCTCGGTGCAATGCTGCAACACCAACTCGAAGCCGAACTCTTCGGAGAGTCGTACGGCGGTCATGATGTCGTCGGCGCGATGGCAATGGAAGTGGACGGTGCGCTTGCGCTCGAGCACCTCGACGAGCGGATCGAGATTGATGTCGCGGTCCGGGGGCGCGACTTGCTTGCCATCGGCCTTCGCTTTGTTGTAAATGTCCCACTGGCGTTTGTAGTTCTGGGCCTTGGTGAGCGTTTCGCGCTGCAGAGCGGCGATTTTCATGCGCGTGCCGGGCGCCTGGTTCTTGGGGCCATAGACGCCTTTGGGGTTTTCACCATTGGCGAACTTGATGCCGCCCAGGACTCGGCCGGCCATGATGCGCATGGCTTCCACAACGGTTCCTTTGAGGCGAACATAGAGGGTCTGCCCGCCGATGGCGTTGGCGGAGCCGGGCATGATGTTGGCGACGGTGACGCCGCCCGCCAATGCCATGCGGATGCTGGGATCATTGGGATTGATAGCGTCGAGGGCCCGGAGGCCGGGCTGAACGGGTCCGGTCATTTCGTTGCCATCGGCGCCGCCGGGATTGCGACCGAAGATGCCGATGTGCGAATGGGTATCGACCAGGCCGGGGATCATAACCTTGCCGGTCATGTCGCGTACCTTGGCGCCGGCGGGAATCTTCACCTGGCCCTCCGAACCGACGTCGAGGATTTTACCTTTCATCACGATCATGACGCCGCGCTCGATGACGGGCCCGGAAGCAGTATGAATGCGAGCGCCGCGATAAACGAGTGGCACGTCGCCAGTGGCGCCGGCCGTTTTCTGCCCGGCTTCGATGAAGGCGCTGGCGATGAACCAGATCAGGTTCGCCGCTGCGACGGCGGCAAGCGGAAGGACCATCAACTTGATGACCGGAAATTTCATGAGGTGTCTCCGTAGTGTCAATTCTCTTCGAGCACGCGGCTCGCATGCCCGTCGTGTCATATATATGGCTACAGCGACGCATCGCCCCACACGGAGCGTCCCGACATCGATGTGCCAAGTGATGGGGAGCTTGGGATTAGCTGAGCATTGCCGCATGGCGGCAGCTGGTCGTGGTGAACTGCGCCATGCGGAGCGTGCGGTGTCACGCGTGGACCGCGGCAAGCGGTGGGATGTGTTGGCGAACGCGATCTAAGGCGGCCAGGATCAGGTCGGCGCATTCGGTCTTTGAAAAGCACGCGACATTCAAGGTAAGATCATAATTCCGGGGGTCGGTTGCGTCGATTCCGAAATGCGTCGCCACGAATCGGTTACGCTCCCGATCTTTGGTTTCAACAAGTTCAGCCGCGCGCGCATGGGTGATTCCATGCTCATGCTGTACCGCGTGGATGCGATGTTCGAGCGGCGCGACAACGCGCACCCGCAAGGTCGAGGCCCTGGGTAAGACATTGCCTCCGCCTCGACCGACAATCACGCATTCGCCGTGGCTCGCCAGCGAAAGAAGCGATTCGACCAGGCGGCGGAAATAGACGGTTTGGTTGACTTCAGGAACGGCAAAAAGCTGCGAAAAGCACTCGCGAAGCCAGCTTTGTTGCCGCTCATCCACGCTTTCGAGCAGTTTCTGGTGGACGCCAATGTCGTCGGCAATGCGCTTGAGCAGTTCGTCATCATAAACCGGCCAGCCCAGCCGGTCGCCGATTTCGCGGGCAATTGCGGCCCCATAGGTTCCGGTTTCGCGGCTGATGGCGATCGTGAATTTGGCTGGCGTTGCGCTCGCAGAAACCCCGTGCCGTTTGTTCCAGTGCTTGTAGGCCTTGGTGAGCGCATCCGTTGCGCGTTTCTGGCAGGATCATGGCAGGCTCCTTTCTTGTTAAATTTTTCCGACGATTGTGGAAAAGCAATTCGTATGCCAAATCGAATTGCCCCCCTTTTACCCATGAGAATTGCCGGAACCTCATTGTCGGGCCGGCACACCGCTGTGCGATTTCGGCACTACCGCGGAACGTGGACTTAAAAGGCGTGGCTACATTCTTGCAGCATCCTTTGCGGTGCGGCATCGTTCCTTGCAAATCTATTGAATTGGTCCAAGGATTGCTAACACGAGTTCGTCGCTGGGACGGAGGGCTTGGACAGCGCTCGATTCAGAGCCGCTCATCGCGCGATTAAGCCCTAAACGTCGGGGGAGCGGTAAGGGCCGGTGCAGAATTCTCTGTGCTGGCGACACGAAGACGCCATTTGAAGGAGACAGTCATGAAAAAAGCCTTCTTGTCTCTCACCGCTGCCGACCTGATGAGCCGCGATTTGGTGCTACTGCCACAGGAGATGTCGTTGCAAGGTGCGGCTCGGATACTGTCCCGCTCGCACGTAAGCGGGGCCCCCGTCGTTGACGCCGCGGGCAAGTGCGTGGGGGTGCTCTCCGCAACCGATGTCCTTCACTGGGCGGAAAACGGCATTCCCAAAAAGCAGGCCAAAGCCGCCGAGGAGACGGTGTGCAATTCATGGAAAATCTTCGGCGCTGACGCTGCTCCGACCGACTGCGTGAGCAAGCACATGACGGGCGACCCAGTCGTGGTCTCCGGCGGCGTCAGTATCGGGGAATTGGCGCATATGATGATGGATGCTCACATCCACCGGGTGATCGTTGTCGACCATGCAGATCGGCCAGTCGGCATCGTCTCTTCAATGGACATTCTCGCCGCGGTCGCCCGTGAAGCACGAGCAAAGCAGGCAGCCGATGAGGACGCAATCATAGGCCGCAATGCCTGTGCGGAGTGAATTCCAGAAAAACGTCCAGAATTTCTGGGCTATATTCATATATATCAGGATAGAATGATGGGGGGTGCTGACGCACGTGGCTTGTATTGTCGGCGTTACTCCAGGCATTCAGCCCCCAATTTACTCCACGCCACAGGCAAAGCAGACTTTCATGCCAACAAATAGTCAAAGCCTCAAAACCGCCTGGGAGCATCAGAGTGCGGGTCGCTGGGACACTGCGGCGGCGATTTATCGGCAGGTCTTGGCCGAAGATCCCGTTCATGGCAATGCCTATCACCTGTTAGGCAGGCTGGAATTTGATCGCGGCCAGTTCGACCTGGCAATTCAATACATGCAGCAGGCAATCGCCTGCGAGGCGGGAAACGCCGCCTTTCATCATAACCTCGGCCTCGTCTATGCGCAAATCGGTAAATACGAAGAAGCAGCCACTTTTTTCGCGGCGGCGGTCCGCCTCAAGCCCGATTATCCCGAAGCACACAACAACCTGGGCAATGTACTCCGTCTGGCGGGACGCTTGCAGGACGCGGTTGTGAGTTACCGAGATGCGCTCTACTATCGTCCAGATTTTCCCGATGCGGCTCACAACATCGGGACCGTCCTGAATGAGCTCGGTCGCCTGGACGAGGCGGCGATTTATTTGCGAATGGTCAAGTTCTAAGGCGAGCGGCAAGAGTTTTTCTCTCCTCTCCCTCCGGGAGAGGGGCCGGGGGGTGAGGGCGTTTGGCAAGTTCTTTTGAAGCCTCTGCCCCCAACCCCTCTCCCAGAGGGAGAGGGGGGTAGATTATGTAGTGCCGCTCGCCTAATGGAATTCGCAGGGTTCTCCAGCACACGATCCGCCACAGTCAGTCAAGCTCAAATCGCAGCTGGTTAGCGGGAGCGGGGATTTCGGCGGTCAGGTCCGTGTGAGCGTATTTGCTGAAAAGAGGATCCGCCGCATTCTCTTCCTTGATCTGTTCGTATTCTTCGGCAGTACATTTCTTTTTGAGGTCGTACAACTCGTCTCCCGTGAGCCGGCCTCGCACAATGGAAACACGGTAGCTGCCAGCCGGCGCGCCGTCGTTCGGTTGAAACGTCGTCAGCTTGAACGTGCCGTCATGTCCCACCGTACCGGTCGGCTGGAAGCGGCCCGCTGTACCGTCTTTCGGCACGAGGGTGACGCGGGCCCCAAACGCGGGCTTTCCTTCGAATAACACGACTCCTTCAGTTGGGTAAACGTTCGGCTTGCTGGGACTTCTGGCATCAAAGAAATAATAGCCCGCCGCCACCATGGCGAGCGCGACGAATACACCGATCAGCACTCGGGTCCGATCCATTGCCAGCCATGCTTGGTCATCGCTGTCAACGTCGTCCAATGAACGCTTCGGCGCTCCCACGGTTCCTCCAGTGCCCTGCTGGGCGCAATGCATCATCAACTCCGCCGCATGTTGTTGGCCTTGGAATGACGACAAATCACGGCTTTCGATGGAGCATTTTTAGTGGAAAGCACTTCGCCCGGAGGCTCATTTGCATGAATTCTTGATGAAGCCTAACCTCGAAGGCAGCTTCACGAAAATTCCTCTGTTTATTCACCGCTCCTTCGGCTCTCATTTCCAAAGCCTCAATATCATCGCCTTTGACATTGTTGTTGCTGCCGCGACTTGGAATTTGAAGCGGTTTTGAGGAAATCCCATGAAGCGACGAGGTTTCACGCTGATCGAGTTGTTGGTGGTTATTGCGATCATTGCGGTTCTAATTGCGCTGTTGGTGCCTGCGGTGCAGAAGGTTCGCGAGGCGGCCTCGCGAACGCAGTGTACCAACAACATGAAGCAAATTGGGCTGGCCATGCACAACCATTTGGATGGCTACAAGGGGTTCCCGACGGCGATTACGACTGCCAGCAATTTTCAGCTGCGCAGCTCGTTAACTCCTTTGCTTCCCTATCTGGATCAGCAGCCTCTCTATGCTGAATGGAACCAGAATTTTGCCTGGAATTCGGCGTACAACCAGTCGCTCATCGGCCATCCCATGTCCGTGTTCGAGTGCCCCAGTGATCCGAACTATATGCAGCCAATCCCGGCCAACACCTCGACCGAGAATTGCCCCTACATCAGCTATCGCACCGATTACTCGCCTCCGTCGGATGGCTCGGACACGGCTGCTCTGGGGCTTCCCAGCCTGGTCGATTCAACGGGATTGCTGCAGCCCAACAACATGACGGGTCTGGTTCAAATTGCCTGGTGCACCGACGGGCTATCGAACACCGTCGCCTATGCCGAGGACGCGGGCCGGCCAACCGCGTGGGCCATGGGGAACCTTCTGATTTCCGGCACGACCTATAGCGGCGCCGGCTGGGCCAATCCCGATATGGATTTTGAGGTCGGCAACAACACCCCCCCCGCGCCGAACAGCAGACTGCGTCGGCATCAATTGCACCAACAACAACGAAATCTTCGCCTTTCACCCCGGCGGAGCCAACCTCCTTTTCGGCGATGGCAGCGTTCATTTCTTTTCTCAAAGTGTCGGTCACACCGTCATTTCCGCCGTGGTGACCGCACGCGGCGGTGAGACGGTCGGCTTCGATCCGTGATTTGATCCCTTGACCGACGGCACTTGACACATCGGAGTGACATCGCCGCCCAATGCCGGGCTTCCGTCCCAGCTGCACAATCCGCTGCCGGACCGGGATCGCGAAGCGGGGAAATAGTCAGACGAGGACGTGACGCGGGCCGCCTACCGACATTTTAGCGCAGCAAGGACTTAGCTCAATTGTGTGCGTGAGGTAATCGAACATTCACCGAAAATATATGTCCGCACGCTTGAGGGATTACGTTACTCCCTTTACCAGTGTCGGAGCTTCCTCGTCCTGATGAACCCGTCACCGGTTGCCAGAGCGTTGCGCGGGATTTGGTTGCAAGCTTTCTTCCTTTTTTTTTTCGAAAGAGACATTGATGTCAAGCAAACTCTCTTGGATTCGCAACATTTTCAACCACTGGAAGCGTGGTTCGGCCGCGAAAAAGCGCCGCCCATACCACAACGAGGCACGGCCAAGAGTGGAACAACTGGAAGTTCGTGAGGTTCTTTCCACGCTTACCACTGCGGGAAATATTGCCACCTACACTGCAGGCGCGGGCATAAGCAGCAATATTGACGTAACGAGTTCCGGCACGAATTTCGTCTTTAATGACTCCGCGGAGACGATCACATGTTCGATTCCTGGAGAGAGCGGGAGCGGCACCAACACGGTAACGATTCCCATCGCCGGTGTCGCATCAAGCGGCGTCGTGTTGAATCTCGGCACTGGTGATGACGTAATCGACAGTTCCGGCGTGCAGCTCACGGTCACCAGCCCCACCTCCGATGAAGCGCCGGTGACCATCAATTGCCCAGGCACCAGCTTGACGATCAACGGTCCGGTGACGACCGAAACCAAGAGCGTTACGATTGCCAACACCGGGACCGGGGATCTCGCCTTGAATGGCGCGATCGCCTCCAATAACGGCAACATCAGCATTACGAGCACCGACAACATCTTCGCCAACCAGGGCATCAATGCCGGCAGCGGCACGATCAGTATCAGGGCCAACACCAATGCCAGCGGAACCGCCGGCTTTTCGCAGGACGGCTCCGGTTCCACCGCGATCACCACCACTTCCACGTCAAGCACCGCAGTCACCATTACGGTCAACTCCGCGAACGGATCGTCATCCGCTGGCGGCGCCGGCAACTTGAGTATCCGCAACATCAGCGATTCGGGCACCTTGACCGTCAACTCCTTCGGCGGCAGCATCCTCTACGCCGGCACGGACACTTTGAGCGGACAAGAATTGGGAGTCATCGGCAGCGATAACAGCGGCAGCGGGCCGACCGGCGAAGTAGGGGCAAAAACCTATAAATTCACCACCACCGGCGCTGACTCCTCCATCGGAACCGCGGCGCGGCCCATCCAGTCGGACGCCAACGCTAGCACCGGAACCATCACCCTTGTTGCCGGCACCGGCGGCGCGTATTTCGTCGATTGGGGCGATCCGATCACCATCGGCACCGGAAGCGGCACCAACGCGGCCGTGGCCACTGGAGCCGGCAACGTGTACGTCGTCGCCGCCAATGCGAGTGGGCACAACCTCACCGTGAACGGCAATGTCTCCACCGGTTCGGGAAACATCATCCTTGCGGCCGACGATACCCTCACCATCGACACGGGCGCGATCATCGGCGGCACTGCGGACCCCCTCGGCGAAACTTTCTCCGGGACCGTTTACCTGGGAGCCAATCGCGATCAGGGCAACACCGGAACCTTGACGGACAACGGCACGATCACCACGGCGAATGCCAGCGTCTTTAACGCCAACACGCTAACCCCCGGCGCCGTCTACCTCGAAGACTACAGCGTCACCGGCACCCATGCCGGCAATCTCACCCTGGGCAGCATCACCGTGGGCGACGGCGGCAGCATCACCGCGACGACGGACCCAACTCTCGGCGTCTACGACGCTGCGGCCACCGCGGGCGCAGCGGACATTATTGAAGGATCGACCAATCCCACTCTCAGCGCGGGGCCTGACGGAACGATCAACCTGATCGTCCAGGAACAGTCCGGAACGACCTCGGCCGACGTGGGCGGGATCGGTGAGAACGGCTCGCCCATCCTGGTATCCGCGGGCGACGTGGTGGCCTCGGTCAACACAGCCACCGGCCTGACCAACGGCGTCGCCAACAACAGCATTTACATCAGCAACGCCATTGCAGGAAACTTCGCGGCCGTGGCTTCGGGCGCCGTGGCCGGCGTGATCAACCTGGTGGACACCGACACGAGCGCCACGGGCCTCACCATCAACGGCGCGACCAGCACGGCAGGCGGCGGGACCATCACCTTGATCGACACCTCGGGCACCAACATCACCATCAGCGCCTCCGCTCGGCTCAACCGGCAGCGGGGCCATCGCCATCAACGCCGGCAGCGCGAATGCCTTCTTCACCACCCCGCAATCCTTCTACGGCAACGACCCCGTCACCGTGACTGCGGGCGACCCCGAATTCCAGGCGGGCGCCTCCCTCAATTTCAGCGGCGGCAGCCTGACGGACAGCAACGGGGCTCAGATCGACAGCGGCGCCGTCCTGGCGTGGGACGGCACCGGCACTCCGACCGTTGTCGGCCCTCTTGCCGTCTCGGGCACGATCGCGCCGACAGCCTCGACAACCGGCACTCTTGCCGAAAGCGGCAACCTCACGCTCAGCTCAACCGCCATCTTCGGCGTGAACGCTGACTCCGCCAGCGTTTACAGCACCGTTAACGTGAGCGGCACAGCGACCTTCGATCCCAGCACAACGCTGCAAGTTACGGTCGTTGGCTCGAGCCTCAATGTCGGCGATCAACTCATGATTCTTACCGCCTCCAGCCTTTCGTGGTCGGGCGCTCCCGCTTCGGTCACAGCGATCAACAACCCGGCTTACACCTTCTCGGTCGCCGTCGTCAACGGCAATAGCATCGTTTTGACGGTGACCTCTGCCCCGGCGCTCACGAATCTCGACGTCACCGGCGGCGTTGTTACGTTCCAGGCCGCGGGAAGCGCTGCCGACACCGTCAACGTGTCGATTGTCAACACGACCTATACGGGCAATCAAAACTGCTACTTGATTACCGATCCGGCCGAGTCGATCTCGTTATCCGCCAACGCCATCGCCGCCGGCTGGACCCTGACGGACGCCAACGGCATTGCCAATGCCAACGACGCCCTGGGGCCGGTCAGCGGCATCAGTAGCCTGTTTCTCGGCACCTCGGGCGGCGCCGACATCGTGTCCGGGATTGCTGCTGGCGCGGCCGACGTCAGCATCAGCGGCTCCGGCACCCTCGACATCATGGGCACCATCACCACGACCGGCAACGTCAGCTTCTCCACCTATTCGAGCATTTCGGATGACGGCGGCGATGCAATCACGGCCACCACGGTGAATCTGGCCGCTTCGGGCGGAATCGGCACCCTTGCGAGTCCCATTCTCACCGACGCCAGCACCGTCACCGTGACGGCCGGCTCGGCGGACGCTTTCGTCACGCAAGCGACCGGATCGGTCAGCTTCACCGCCACGGCGAGCGGCGGCACGAACATCAACCTCAGCGATAGCGATCCTGCTGGCACGCTGACCATCGGCGGAGCGACATCCAGCGTGAACGGCACCATCAACCTTACCGCGGCTGGCAATATCACCACGAATGCCGGCCTCACGACCACAAGCGGCAATATTGTTATGGGTGCCAGCGCCGCCATCAACGACAACGCTAACATCAACGCCGGCAGCGGCACGATCACCATCAGTGCCGACACTGCTGGAACCGGCGTCGCCGGCAACGCCGATTTCACCGAGGCAAGCACCGGCGCCACGATCAGTTCCACGAACGCGGGCAATCCCGTGACGATCACCGTCAACACCTCCAGCGGCGGAACCAGCAACGCCAGCATCCGGGCGATCAGCGCGACCCACGGCGTATTGTCGATTTCTACCTTCGGCGGCAGCATCCTCTACGCGGGCACCGACACGTTGGACGCGCAGCAGTCCGCGACATCAGCCCTGGCCCCCGGAATCAACGGCCCGGTGGCCAGCAGCACTGGACAAGGCAGCGGCGCCGCGCCGGCCGGAACGATCAACGCATTGACATACAACCTGTCAACCTCTTCCACCGGGTCCGGCTCGATCGGGACCGCGGCGCGGCCGATCGAGACGACGGCGCCAAGCAGCAACGCCATATCTCTGGCGGCCGGCAGCGGCGGGGCCTACTTCGTCGATTGGGGTGCGCCCCTCTTCCTCAACGGCGCCACCGCGACCGGTGCGGGCAATGTCGAAGTAGTCGCGGCCAACGCAAGTGGACACGATTTGAATGTTCAGGGCAACGTAGCGACGGGCTCCGGCAACATCGTCCTGGCGGCGGATGACAAATTGATCGTCAGTCCCTCGGTCATCATCGGCGGCGCCGGCGATCCACTCGGCGAAACCTTCTCTGGCGACGTCTACCTCGGTTCCAACCGCGACGCCGGCAATTCGAACACATGCACCATCTCGGGCACGGTCACCACTGCCAACACCTCGGCCAGCGCGGTCGTCATTGAGGGATTCCATGCTCAAGATAACGGCACCAATGGCGGCTCGGTTACGGTGAACAGTGTCAACACGGGCGATGGTGGAACCATCACGATCTCCGGCGTACCTGCCAGCTTGCCCACCGGACAAGACTCGATCCTGGCCACGAGCGCGTCGTCAGTCCTGAATGCTGGCCCCACGGGCACCGTCCGCCTGATCGCCACGACGATGAACGGAAACACCTCGGTCACGACAGCGATTGGCACCGCCACACAGCCGATCACGGTCACCGCAGGCAACGTCATCATCACAGCAAATGCGGGGGCCGGCACCTCGACCATGGAGCCCGACCACGTTTATGTGACGGACACCATCGGCGGAAACTTTACCGCGACAACCGGCAGCACCAGTCCCAGCGGCAGCATCAATCTCATCACCACCAGCGGCGCGCTGACCGTCGCCGGCGCCACCAGCACCGCCAACAACGCCGTCATCAACTTGACCGGCGCGGGTGGCATCGACGTGAATGCTCCTCTTGGATCGACAACCTCCGGGGCGATCGCGCTCAACGCGGGCGGCAGCAGCGTTCAGTTCACCAGCCCGAACACCCTATATGCCAACGATCCCCTCACCGTCACCGCAGGCTCGGCCGCGGAGATCACATCATCCGCCACGATTACGCTTAGCGGCGGCACTCTGAATTCGGCCAGCGGTGTTGAAGTGGATAACGGCGGAACTGTTACCGGCACGGGTTCGGTCAATACCGGCAGCAACCAGCTCACGGTGGACGGCACGCTTGCCCCGACCATATCGGTCAATGGCCTGAACACGGACCTTACCCTCAACGCCGACGCTACGATGCAAGTCTCCCTCGCTGGAACGGGTGCCGGCCAATTCAGCCAGGTGAATGTCGCGGGCCCAGTTTCGCTCGGCAGCCCAACCCTTGTTATCAACGTCACGGGTCCGCTCGCTGCTGGCAACTCGTTCGAAATCATCAACGCGCCTTCGGGTTCCTTTACCGGCAGTTTCGGCAATAGCTCCTTCACCGCGGCCAATTTGCCCGGCTACACCTTCTCGGTCACCTACAATGCAACCAATGTCGTTCTCACCGTCACCGGTGTTCCCACGACCGACTCCTTCGACGTGCAGGGAGGAACGGGAAGTTTCTTCGGCGCGCCATCCGACAACAACGATATGACCGTCGCCCAGTCGGGCGGCGGGGTCTACACCATCACCGATGCCAGTGCACCGATCGTTCTGAGCACCGACGCCGCCAATGCCGGCTGGACTAATCTGAACTCACACGAGATCACCGGACCCGACAGCTACGTTAGCGGCGGCAATACCATCAACATCGCGAATTTGTCCTTCAACACGGCGGATGGCAGCGATGAATTCCAGTCCCTCGCCGCCGGCGCCGCCACCGTCAGTGTCACCGGCACGGGAAGCCTGGCAATCGACGGGGCAGTGACGACGAGCGGCAGCGCCAATTTCTCCGGCTACGCCAGCCTGAACTTCGGCGCCAACGTCACCGCGACCGGCAGTATTACCGTCGCCGGTGTTGCTACCATCACCGATGATCCTGGCACGCTGACCGGAGCCTCGCTGAACCTGACGGCGTCCAACGGCATCGGCACGGCCGCCGACCCGGTGTTGACGCATTCCCCGACGATCACCGTTTCAGCCGGCGCTGGCGGGGCTTACCTTTCGCAAAGCGCCGGCTCCGTTAGCTTCACCGGCTCGGCTACCGGGTCCGGCAATCTCAACCTTGTTGACAGCGACTCCACCGTCACCGTGTCCATTGCCGGCGCTACTTCTACCGCATCCGGCAACGTCACCATCATGGCTGCCGGCGCCATCGCCGGCAACGCGAATATCAACGCCGGCAGCGGCACGATCACCATTGACGCCAACGATATCGGCAGCGGCTCGGCGGGTTACACCCAGGCAGCGGCGGCGACGTTGACCACCACCAACGCGACCGCCAGCGCCGTGACCATCAACGTCAACACGCTCGGCGGCGGGACCGGCACGGCGACCGTAGGCAACGCCACGGTGGGCAGCCTGGCCGGCGGATATTACAACGTCAACGCCTTCGGCGGCACAATCGTCTGGAACGAAACCGCCGTCCAGGCCCGCGGGACCAGCGGCGTCCCGACCAACGTCATCAATGCGTACGGGTTCTCCTTCAGCGATTCCAGCACCGGCCCCGGCGGCGTCGGCACCAGCACCGTCCCCATGCAACTCACCGGGCTCATCGAAAACGACCCGTTCAGCGCCAGCGCGGGCAGCGGCGGCATCTATGTGACCGATTTCTCCGGCAACGACTTGCAAGTCAACCAGGCGATCGCCGCCGGCGCCGGCAGCATCAATATCGAGACGGCAAACGCCGGCGGGCACGATTTGTTGATCAACGGCACCGTCACGACCGGTAGCGGCAACATCACGCTATACGCCGACGATGACCTGGTGCTTAACGGCATCGGTTCCAGCCCTTATGACGGCGCTACTATCGGAACCGTTGCCAATGCGATCGTCGGCGGCAGCGGGTTCTCCGGCACCGTGGACATTGAGGCCAATCTCGACACCGCCAACGCCAATCCGGTCATCATGGACGCGGGCTCCTCCGTTTACACCACCAACGCCGGCGCCACTGCCGTCTTGATTGAGAGCTATTCCGCTGCCAGTGGTATCGGCAATCAGAACACGCCCGCAGGCGGCGTTCAGCTCGGCAACGTCACCGTGGGAGCCGGCGGCACGATCACCGTGAACGCCGCGGCCGGATCGGTTGCCGCACGGCAAGGCAGCATCGTACAACTTCCCCTCACGCTACTGGACACCAGCGGCGGCTCCGGCACGACCTATGGCACGGTGGTTTTGACGGCGCTTGCCGACGATACCAATGGAGACGGCAACGCGAGCGCCGCCGCCGTCTCGGGGGGCATCGGCGTGGGTGGGTTGGTAGCGGACCCGGCGCTGTTCCCGATCCTGGTCAAGGCATCCACCGTGATCGCCACGACGACAGGCACGAACCTTGCCAATACCGGAGACATCGCCATTTCGGATGACGTGCCTGGCAGTTTCACGGCCACCACGACGGGCAACACCGCAAGTTTCATCATGCTGACGACCACCAACGGCGCGGCGCTGACCATCGGCGGGGCCACCAGCACCGCAGGCGGACCGATCACCCTGACGGGAGCCGGCGGCGTCTCGCTCGACGCCGCACTTGGCAGCGCCAGCACGGGCGCCATTGCCATCAACGGCCCACTCAGCGGCAATGGCAGCATTCTGCTGGGCACGGGCGGCCTCACGCTTACCCAGAACTCGAACTCGTCCTATAGCGGCGCCATCAGCGGCGGCAGCTCTGACTCCGTCACCTATGCCGGCACAGGCGTCCTCACCCTCGGCAACACCAGCACCTACCTGGGCGCCACTGCCGTCACCGGCGGCACGCTCACGGTCAATGGCACCTTGTCCGAGACCAGCGGCGTGACCGTTTCAGGAGACGGCGTGCTGGCCGGCTCTGGAACCATCAGCGCATCTGTCACCGACAACGGCGTGGTTTCCCCCGGCGGCGGCAACGGCGGCACGGCCACTCTCGCGGTCGGCGGTCTCTCCATCGGCACCGCCGGCGCCTTCACCGCGGATATCGCCGGCAGCACGGCCGGTACCTATGACGCACTCAATGCGACCGGCACCGGAGCGTTCACCCTGGGCGGGACGCTCAACATTTTCGTCAACCCCGGCGCTAGCCTGTTGGCCAATGATCCATTCACCATCCTGAACGACGCCAACGGTATCAGCGGCACCTTCAGCAACGTCGCCAACGGCAGCTTCCTTGCCGCGGCCAATAACCCGAATTACATTTTCACGGTGACATACAACTCCAGCACGGTCATCCTCACCTTGACACAAATCGTCACCGGCCCCGAGGTTTACGTCCTGAACGGCAATGAAGTGGTATACACCACCCCGTCCGGCATGAATAGCGTGCTGACCGTCTCAACTTCGCCCACCGCATTTACCATCGAGGACACCGGCACCTCGGCGATCACACTGGGACCGGGCACCGCGGGCTGGTCCGGCGGGGGCACGGATACGGTCAGCGGACCGATCGGCGGCATAGCCAGCCTTTGGGTCGGATTGAACGATGGCAACGACTCCATCACCTCGTTCAACGCCGGGCCAACCAACGCTACCATCATCGGGACCGGCACGCTCACCATCAATGGCACTACCACGACGACAGGCACTCTGGCCATCGAAGATTTCGCTGCCATTAGCAACGATGCCGCGGTCAGCGCCACAGCCGGCATCACCATTAGCAGCCCAGGCTCGCTCACGCTCAATGGCGCCGACTCGTTCGCGAGCATCTCCGGCAATATCGTCGTCAACTCCGATCTTTCCATTGGAAGCGGCTTGATATTCAGCGCTGTCGCCGGCACCGTCACGTTCAACGCCAACGGGGACGCGATGACTCTCGGCAGCGAGACCGTTACTCACGGTGCGCTCGTGATCGAGAACGCCAGCACGCTCACGCTCAACGGCCTGTTGACCGACGGCAATTCTTCCATCACGGTAACTAACGTGACGGACATCGTCGGCGGTGGTGCCGAGAACATCGTCGCGCCGACGCTCAGTCTTACCGCGTCCGACAGCATCGGCAGTGCCGCAGATTACCTGGTTTCGACCGCCGCCAACATTGTCGCCAGTGCGGGCCCCGGCGGCGTTTACATCACCCAGGACGGCTCCGCCAACTATACGGTCAATACGTCATTGGGCGGACCTGTCAGCGTCACGGATCCGAATGCGGCGGATACTCTTACAATCACGGGTTCCACGGCAACAGGGCTTGGGGGCATCATCGCCCTCGCCGCCGCCGGTAACATCGTGGACAACGCCAACATCAATGCGGGCTTCGGGAGCGTCACGATCGACGCCGACACCGCCGGCAGCGGCGGCGCGGGATTTTCACAAACCGGCGGTCTGATTACCTCAGCCAACTGGGCCCCCGGGGCGGTGGACATTACGGTCAACACGGCGATGGGCGGCACGGGCAATGCCAGCATCGACAACATCTCGGCGGTCAATGGCGGCCTATCCGTCAGCACCTACGGCGGCAGCATTCTCTACGCCGGCATGAGCGCGTTGACTTCGTATCAGGTCGGCGTGAGCGGCGATGGAGGTGCGGCGCCGGCCCGCACCATTTCGGCTGAATCCTACGGCTTCACCACGGCCAACGGGGCTGGGGCAGCGGGGTCGGTCGGCACCGCGGCTCGTCCCTTACAGCTGAACTCACCAGCCACCGCGACCTTCACTGCCAGCGCGGGAAGCGGCGGCGTTTATGCCGTGGACTGGGCCGTGGTTGGCGCCGGCGGCACTCTCACCCTCGCTGGCGCTACCGCCACGGGTTCCGGCGGCGTCCTCGTCGTAGCCGCCAACGCCAGCGGCCACGACCTCACAGTAACCGGGCCGGTTACGACCGGTTCCGGAAGCATCGAGCTCGCCGCGGATGACAACTTCATCCTGTCGGCGCCGGTGGGCGGCGCTGGTTTCAGCGGCACGGTCTATCTGGGGGCGAATCGCGATACGGGCAACACCGGCACGTTCACGATGTCCGCGGGCACCACCTTCAACACCAGCGGCTCCATCACCACCTCCAGCACCAGCGTCTACAACGCCGCCACGCTAACTCCCGGCGCCGTATTACTGGAAGACTACAGCGCTTCGGGCACTGCGGCCGGGGACTTGGTTCTGGGCAACATCACCGTGGGAACCGGTGGCAGCATCACCGCCACGACGATCCCCAATCTGGGCGTATACAATCCGGCCGTTAGCGCGGGCGCCTGTGATATCATCGCCGGATCCGCGAATGTGGTTCTGACGGCGCCCGGCGGAACGGTGAATCTCTTCGCGGCCCCCGGTCGCGCAACTACTGCCGGCGCTGGAATCGGCAATGCCGCCTCGCCGATCGTCGTCTCCGCAGCCAACGTGGTGCTCTCCAGCTCGACGGCCACCACCGTCGCCAATGACAGCATCTATGTGACTGACCAGGTGGCGGGAAGCTTCTCGGCGGTAGCTTCAGGCGCCGCGGCCGGCGTCATCAATTTGACCGATTCAGGCGGCACGCTAACGATTGATGGAGCCACCTACACCTCCGACGGCGGCGCCATTACTCTGACCAGCACCGTTGCCGGCGGGGGCATCACCGTCAGCGCCCCGCTTGGCGCGGGTCCCAGCAATAGCCTCGCCGGCAGCGGCGCCATCGCGGTCAACGCCGGGACCAACAGCGTCCTTTTCAGCACAAGTCCGCAAACGTTCTACAGCAATGACCCGATCACCATCACGGCCGGCGCTCCCGTGGAAATCGCACCGGGTGTCACGGTGACCCTCAACAACGGATCTTGGACATCCGCCAGCGGAACCCAGGTGGACGACGGAGCCACGCTGGCAGGCAGCGGTAACATCGATCAAGGAAATGTCCTTCCCACGGTCGCCGTCCAGGCCGGCGGTACGCTCAATCCCGGCGACCCGGTCGGCACTCTGAGCGTCAGCAATGTGACGCTGGCTCCAACTTCGAATGTCAACGTCACGCTCGATAGCACCGCGGTCGGCAACTTCAGCCAAATCAATTACACCACAAGTGCCTCTCTCAACGGCGCCAAACTTCAGGTTTACGTGAACGGGAACTTGAATGTCAACGACTCATTCACCATCGTAAGCACATCGGGTGGCACACTCAGCGGCGTGTTTGGCAGCGGCGCCAGCACCATAACGGCAATCAACAACCCGTTCTACGTCTTCAGCGTCAGCTACGCCGGCGATGAGGTCACGCTGACGGTCACATCAGTGCCGACCAGTGACGTGGTCGACGTGCAGGGCAATACCGTCGATTTCTACACACTGTCCGGTATCGCGAACAATCTGACCGTAGGCCATACTGGCAGCAACTATTCCATCACGGATTCGGCCGAAACCATCGCCTTGACCACGGCCGCCGAACAGGCGGGCTGGACCGGCAGCGGCACGCACACCGTCACCGGCCCTGCCAGCTACCTTGACAACGAGAACACCGTCAATCTCGCGAACTTCGCGTTCTACACCCAGGACGCCTCCGACACCGTCAACTCCATGGCCCTTGGCAATGCCAACGTCACCATCACGGGCAATGGCACCGGCACCCTGGATTTCGCGGGGAATGTTACCACCACTGGCAACATGACTCTGTCTGGTTATACAAGCATCACGGATGGTGCCGGCGTGTTGACGTGCGATGCGCTGAGCATGAACGCACCCAATGGCATTGGGAATCCGTCCAATCCGATCTTGACCGCGGCACAATCGGACACCGCCACGGCGACGAATGGGGCCATTTACATCACGCAAACCGGCACTGGCGCGGTGAGTGCGACCGCCGCGGCCGCCATCACCGTGGCGGACACCTCGGGAACCTTGACCGTCGCCGCCACCACGACCGATCAGACTTCCACCGACGCCGTGACCTTGACCAGCGCCGACTCCCTGGTGCTCGATGGCGACATCAATGCCGGCGCCGCCCTGATCAACATCAGCGCCGATACCGATGGCGCCGCCGCCGCCGGGGCTGCCGGCTATGACCAGGCCGGCTTCAGCTTGATCACCGCCAATACCGGCGATGTCTTGTACGGCTTCCCGACCGATGCCGCGGTCATTACGGTCAACACGCCGACGGGTGGCCTCGGCGACGCCGTCATCGGCATGGGGTCGATCGGCAGCAACGCCGGCGGCGAAATCACCATCAACAGTTACGGCGGCAACATTCTTTGGAGCAACGATTCCATCTACGCGGCATTCACCGACTCGCAGACCGGCCTGGCCAACGGCGGCAGCAACACCCAGACCCTCAAGGCCAACGATTATGTCCTCGAGTCGTTGACGGCGGGCACTGGTTCGATCGGCACCAACGCCAGGCCGCTGCAACTCGACGCCTTCGCGCCGGCAAAGGGCCTGAACGACTCCGACATGGCGCTCACCGCCGGTTCGGGCGGCATTTACGTCACCGAGTGGGGCACCGACACCAACGACGCGATCACGCTCGATTCAGCCACCGCGACCGGGGCCGGCAACATCCGCGTGGTCGCCGCCAACGCCGGCACGCACGACATGTACGTGGACGGTCCCGTCGCGACAGGTACCGGCTCGATCTCCCTGTACTCCGATGACGACCTCATCCTGACGACAAGCCTCTTGACGAATACGCCCGCCCTCATCGGCGGCACTGACTTGCTCGGCGAAACCTTCAGCGGCCCCGTCGATCTCCAGGCCAACCGCGACCTCGGCAATGAACAAATTCTCGACATGGGCGTCAACACGTCCATCGTCACCACGAATTCCTCCGCCAACGCCGTATCGCTTCTTAATAATTCCGCGACCGGCAGTGCCGATTCGCCGGGTGATCCCTTGATCCCGGCCGGCGGCATTGTCTTGACCAGCATCAGCACCGGCGGTGGCGGCATCACGGTGGCGGCCAACAATGCGAGCGGCGCAGGCCTCATCGTCCAACGCAGCGGCGGCCTTCTCCAGGGCAACGTCGTGACTCTCGTCGCCGACGGCACAGGCACGAACACCATCACCGGCCAGGTGAACACAATTCTTTCCACTACCACGTCGAGCTCGGTCCCCTACGCTGTCAGCGGCTCCGCCATCGATCTCAGCGCCGCCAGTCTCAACGTGACCGAAGGGCCAGGATTCAATCCCGCTCCCGACGCGGCCTTTGACATCCTCGTCAACGGCACCGGTCAACCCATCGCGGCCCCCTTCAGCAACTACAGCGAAGGCCAGATCTTCTCTTTGGGGTCCGACTTCTTCCAGATCACGTATCACGGCGGCGTGAGCGGACAGGACGTGGTGTTGACCTTCCTTGGCCCCGTGATCACGACCCAACCCACAAATCAAACGGTCGCCGCCGGCACGACCGCCACATTCACCGCCGCAGCCTTCGGCGCGACCTCGACGCCGACCGCGCAGTGGTTTGTCAATATGAACAACGGCAATGGGTTCCAGCAAATCAACGGGGCGACTTCGCCAACGCTGACGTTGAACAATGTCAGCACCGCGATGTCGGGCTACGAATACGAGGCGATTTTCACCAACAGCTACGGCTCCGCCGCGACGAACGCCGCCACCCTTACCGTCAGCCAGGCAACGATGACGACGGTGGCCTCCAACCCGGTTGGGCCGATCACGCTCGGGACGCCGGTGGACTTCACCGCGACGATCGCCAATGCCAATCCGGGCAACGTGGGCACGGTCTCGTTCTACTTCGATTACGGCCAGCCCGACCAAATCGTGATCAGCAGTGCCGTCCCTGTAACGGGCGGATCGGCAACTTCAGCTTACACCAGCGCGTTGCCGGCCGGCAGCGACCTCATCACCGCCATCTACAGCGGCGGCGCCGGCTTTGCGGGCAGCACGGGGACGCTCACCCTTCAGGTGAACTCGGCCGAGCCGCCGCCCAGCATCGCCTCCGTGGTCATCAACGAGAACCTCTCGGCACTCTACAACGCGGCCGGGCAACCTGCACCTGGCACGCAGCGGTCGATGGTCAACGACATCGTCTACACGTTCAGCGAGGCGGTCAACATCGTTAGTTCCGCCACCGATCCGAACGTGTTCACGATCGCCGTTGCCGCCGGTTGGACCGGGACGTTGCCGACCCTCAGCTGGGCGCCTGTCGCCGGATCGGGCAATACCGAGTGGGCTGTCAGCTTCAGCGGCGCGAGCGTCAGCGCCAGCTCGATCGCCAACGGCGCCTATACGATCACCGTCAACCATCCGTCGGCCATCACCGCGGTATCCGATAGCCAGGATTTGAGCCTCGCCGGCAGCGGCATCGGCGGCGCCGCGCAATCGTTCTACCGGTTGTTCGGCGATATCAACGGCGACGAATTCGTCAACGCCGCCGACAACTTGAAGTTCAAACTCGCCCTGACGACCTACAATGCGGCTTTCGACTTCAACGGCGACGGCGTTGTCAACGCTGCCGACAATCTGAAATTCAAGAACAACCTGACGGTAAACTTCAGCGGTTTCACGCCGACCATCTAGGATTCTCCCTTGGCAGCTGATTGGAAGGCGACGGGTTCGACAGATGCATAGGTTAGGTTCACGAGCTCGAAACCTTTGAGGTTTCGGTGGGTTGAATAAAAGAGGCGCTTGGGCGAAGCCCGATGCCTCTGCACTCTTGCACCGCACGAGATCCCGTTGGGCGAAGTCAGCTAGACAGGGACGTGAAATGAATTGTCGGCAAGCAAGTCGCTGCTAGATAAGGATTTAAGGAAATGCGTTTCACAGACACTACCTCAGTCTCCACTGCCGACCAAATCAATAAGCGATTTTGTTTCAGGGCCGAGTCTGATGTGGACAGTTTACGCGAAATCGCCGGAGAATGCGGAAAATCCACTGCTGACTTCACCGATTTTTCCCGGTCTGTACACGAAACGTTCACAAAATAGGGTTAAAAGGGGGACCATTCAGCGAGAGAGTCAAATACGCGCTAATAGAAGGATGCGCCTTTTTGATTTGGGTCGTTTGGGTTCTTTGGAGGCGATGCGACAATCCGGTAATTTTTGAAGGGGGGGGCTACACGGTTACGTTGGTGATCCATAGGATGATTTCCGTCAGTGGATTGAATCCTAAGTAACTGCCGCATTTTCAGCGGAATTCTCGGCCGGATGGCTGTTGGTGGTGTTTCTTGTCCCGGACCGGTTGAGCCCGAGGACGTCATTGAGTTTAGTACTTTTTTTTTTGGAGGGCTTGAGGTGAATCGAAAAATCTTCTTGTTGGCAGCGGTGGCATCGCTTCTTGTGGTAAGAAGCGCTTCGGCCGACATCAACTACTCGTACGTGGGTGTAGTGCAAGGAACGGTTACGGGTGGCACCACAGTGACCGTCAATATGTATCTCCAGGAGGTTGTCACAGGCAGCAGCACATCGCTCATAGCCTCTGAGGGCGGCTTGTACGCTGGGGCCGTGGCAATTGCCCAGACCGCCGGCTCGGGCACGACCATCTCGGCGTGCGCGGTCAACAGCGCCACCGAACCGAACGGCTTCACCGGAAACAACAGCACGTGGATCTACAACAACGGCGTGAAGACTGCGGGTGGCCTGCAAAACAGCTCTTCAACGTCGTCACAGAGCAATCAGGCGACCATCGTCGGCATCACCAACAACAGCGCGAACATTCCTCCTGGCCCGTCCGGCACGACCGCCGGCGGCTCGGTTACCACCTCGGGTGGAACCACGACCACCTTGGTGTTCCTCGGCACGGTCAGCATCGGCGTCGGCGCGACGGCAGACGCGACCTTCACCGTGACTTCCCTCAAGAATGCCGCCTCTGGAACTTTTGACCAGAACTCGTTTGGCAACACCCTGACCGCCACCAATGGCTATGACCTCGACCCCAATTCGACCAATCCGCCCTACACCGGTGCCGTCAGCAATAACACGACGTTCACCATCCAGACGACGCAAGGCACGCCGGAGCCGAGCAGCATGGCTCTGTGCGGTCTCGCGGTTGCGGGCATGGGAGCCGGCTACTGGCGTCGCCGCAAGGCCAAGCTGGCTGCGATGGCAGCTGAGCAGATGCAAACGCCCGCTATCGCCTGAGCAACACCTGATCCAGTAATTGGTTTACCTCCTCAGGACACGGCGAGCATCTCTCGCCGTGTCCTGTGTCCTTTTGCGCTTACGTTCACCAGTCCGGATTATTCACCGCGGAGGACGCAGAGAAAGGAAAGGGCCCGATTTGTGTCAAAAGAGCCAACGGCAAGTTGGTCTAAGCCATCGGTGTCCTCGATTGTCGTAGTCCCTATGCTCACCGCACTGCATTTTCTCAGCGATCTCTGCGGTCTCGGCGGTGAATCATCCGGATTAGGTTGTTTTCTGGATCGCCCGTGGCGGGAAAAATCACGTCGGCTGCCGTGCGAGGCTTTATCATGTTCTTTCGGAATTGCAAGCAATCGCAAAAGGCGAAATCCAAGGCTCGCAAGGGCTACACGTTCGAATGGCTCGAGCTCGAGACTGCGCGTGCTGCCTTCCCATATCCACACCAATTTCATACGCGACAGCATTGTTCCGGCACAGTCGTCATCCCCCAGCGGCATCACCCCCGCACAGATGCGACAGGCGTATGGCGCCAATCAGGTAATGTTCGGCTCGGTCGTTGGCAACGGCTCGGGGCAAACCATTGCCATCGTCGATGCCTACAACCAGCCGGACATCGCCAGCGATTTGACGGCGTTCGATAATTATTTTGATCTGCCCGCCCCGCCGAGTCTTACCGTGGTAAATCAGAATGGCGCCACATCGCCGCTGCCTCAAAACGCGGGGAACAGCGGCTGGGGCATCGAGATTTCGCTGGACGTGGAATGGGCCCACGTCATTGCGCCGGGTGCGAGCATCCTGCTGGTCGAGGCAAATGCCGCCAGTGACGATCTCTACACCGCCGTCGATGCCGCTCGCAATCATGCCGGCGTCAGCGCAGTGTCGATGAGCTGGAGCAACGATGAAGCGTCAAATGATTCTTCTTACGATTACCATTTCACCACGCCGACCAACCACACTGGCGTGACTTTCCTGGCGGCCAGTGGCGATGATGGGGCCTACTCGACCGGCAATTACTTCAACAATCCGCCCGTGATCGTGCAATACCCCGCGGCGTCGCCGAATGTCGTGGGCGTGGGGGCCACCACGCTAAATATCGATGGGTCGGGCAATTATCAATCCGAACAGGGCTGGGGGAACGGCACCAACAGCTATTACGATGGCGGCTCCGGCGGCGGCATCAGCCAGTACGCCAGCCAGCCCAGCTACCAGCAGGGCGTCGTCACGCAAAGCTCCACGCAACGCACCGTTCCGGACGTTTCCATGGATGGCGATCCAAATTCGGGCGTGCCGATCTATGATTCCTACGACAATGGCAGCAGCACACCCTGGGCCACCTACGGCGGGACCAGCCTGGCGACGCCGATGTATGCAGGCGTGATCGCCATTGCGAATCAGGGCCGCGTGCTCAATGGCCTGGGAACACTGGATGGACCGAGCCAGACATTGCCGAAGCTTTACGCCCTTCCCTCCAGCGACATCCACGATGTGACGAGCGGCAACAATTACTATGCCGCCGGCCCTGGATATGATTTGGTCACCGGACGCGGCACGCCGATCATGAATCTCCTTGACAACGGCCTGGCATCGGCTGGAGCGACCATCGGAGGATTCTCCGTCAATCCAACCACTGTGTCGCCCGGCACCCCGATAACGCTGACGGCAAGCAATGTGACCGAAAGCGGGGCGACAATCACCGGCGTCAATTTCTACCGCGAGAGCAACGGCACCTCCGGATTGCAGATCGGCTCCGATACGCTGGTCGGCGCCGGCACGCAGAACGGCACGACCTGGACGCTTGCCAATGTGTCAACGGCGGGCCTGTCCGCCGGCACCTACACTTTCTATGCCGTTGCCAGCGATAGCAATGGCAACACCAGCAGCGCCTCGTCCACCACGCTGACCGTGGTCGTCCCGACCATCGGCGGATTCACGGTTAGCCCGACCCTAGCACCCGCCGGCACGCCAATAACCCTGACGGCAACCAACGTCTCCGAAACGGGGGGGACGATCGCGGCAGTCAATTTCTATCGCGAAAGCAACGGCACCTCCGGATTGCAGATCGGCTCCGATACGCTGGTCGGCGCCGCCACGCAGAACGGCACGACCTGGACGCTTTCTAACGTCTCAACGACCGGCCTGGCTCCCGGCACCTACACGTTCTACGCTGTCGCCACCGATGGCGCTGGCAACAACGGCAGCGCGTCGTCCGCAACCCTGACCGTGGACATTCCCACCATCGGCGGATTCGCGGTCAGCCCGACGACCGCACCGACCGGCACGTCGGTAACTCTGACGGCCACCAATGTCGCCGAGGCCGGCGGGGCGCTCGCCGCAGTCGACTTCTACCTCGAAAGCAACGGCGCCTCCGGTTTGCAAATCGGCTCGGATACCCTGGTCGGCGCCGGCACGCAAAACGGCACGACCTGGTCGCTCTCTGGCATATCAACGACTGGTCTGGCCCCCGGTACCTACACCTTTTACGCCGTTGCCACCGATAGCCTCGGCAATAACAGCAGCGTGTCGTCCGCAACGCTGACCTTGGTAGTTCCGACCATCGGCACGTTCACGGTCAGTCCGTCCACCGTGACTCCCACCACACCCGTAAACCTGACGGCAACCAACGTCGCCGAGACCGGCGGGACGATCGCCGCAGTCAATTTCTACCTCGAAAGCAATGGCACCTCCGGATTGCAGATCGGCTCGGATACGCTGGTCGGCGCCGCCACCCAAAGCGGCACGACCTGGTCGCTCTCCAACGTGTCAACGACCGGCCTGGCCCCCGGCATCTACACCTTTTACGCCGTCGCCACCGATGCCATCGGCAACAGCAGCAGCGTATCCGCCGCAACGCTGACCATTACGAATTCCTTCTTCACCGGCGAACTTCTGGCCTGGAATGTCGCCGGGCAAAGCAATTACGGCACGCAAGATCTGCTCGCCACCACGATAGGCCCGGGCATCACGAACTCTCTCGGCCTCACCCGCGGCAGCGGCGTTTCCACGTCCGGAAGTGCCGCCACCAATGCCTGGGGCGGCCGAAACTGGGCTTCCACGTCCAGCGATGGCATCAGCGGCAATGAGTACGCATCCTTCGGCTTGACCGTCAGCGCCGGCGAGGTGGTCTCACTCACCACCATCGACATGAACTATCGCCGCGGCAGCCAGGGCCCTGCCAATGGCCTCTGGCAATATCAGCTCAACGGCAGCGCCTGGACGAACATCACCGATGTCTCCGACGAATTCCCAAGCACCTCGGGGACCGGCGGATCCATCAGCCCGATCAGTCTCAGCGGCATCACGGCCCTGCAAAATATATCCGCCGGTTCGGTCCTGGATATCCGCGTTGTGCCCTACGGCGCTTCCAGTTCCAATGGCCCCTGGTATGTTTACGATCTCTCCGGCGATGACCTCGTCCTCGACGGCACGGTCGCCGCCGCCCAGACGGCAACGACGACGGCCATCACTTCCAACACCCCCAATCCTTCAACTGCGGGTCAATTGGTCGCCTTCAACGTTTCCGTGAGCGGCGGCGTCCCCGATGGTGAAGCCGTCACGCTCGAGGACGCCAGCAATGGCAACGCCATCGTCGGGACCGGCACGCTGACGAGCGGCACGGCCACCATCAATGTTTCCAGCCTGTCGGTCGGCACGCATGACATCTTGGCGGTCTACAGCGGCGATGCCAGCTACTCGGGAAGTCAGTCGAGCCAGGTAGTCCAGACCGTCAATGCGATTAGCACCGCGACGGCGCTCGTGGACAATGGCCCCAACCCAGCCACGGCGGGCCAGGCGGTGAGCTTTGCGGTGACGGTATCGCCAACAGTTCCGGACGGGGAATCGGTCAGCCTGGAGGATGCAAGCAACGGCAACGCGGTCATCGGGACCGGCACGCTGACGAGCGGCACGGCGACCATCAACGTGTCGAGTTTGCCGGTCGGTACGCATGACATCTTCGCGGTCTACGGCGGCGACGCCAACGCCGCGACCAGCGAGTCGAGCCAGGTGGTGCAAACCGTCAATTTCGCCACGATAACCACGGTCAGCACCGATCAGGCCGGGCCATACGACGCATCGAGCTCCTTGACGTTCGCCGCGACCATCACGGGCGATCCCAGCGTCGGCACAGTGACTTTCTACGCCGGCCCCGGCCTGACCAACCAGATCGGCTCCCCCATTGCCGTCATCAACGGCATGGCGGACTCCACGCTCGGTCAGACATTCCCGGCCGGCAGCAACACCGTTACGGCCATCTACAGCGGCGGGTCCGGCTTTGCGGGCAGTCAGGGCACGGACACCTTCGAAGTGTCGGCGCCGCCGCCGACCATCGCGAACGTGGTCATCAATCAGAACATTCCGACGCTTTACAGCGGCGCGGGCCAGCCCACCGCGGGCGTCCAGCGGTCGATGGTGGAAGACATTGTCTACACCTTCAGTGAGCCGGTCAACATCGCCAGTCCCGCTGTTGATCCGAACGTATTCACGGTGGCGGTTGCCTCGGGCTGGACGGGGACGGCGCCGGCGACTTTGGAATGGTCGGCGGTGGCCGGCACGGACGACACGCAGTGGGAAGTGGACTTTGGCGGCGCGTCGATTGCCAACGGCGCCTACGCGATCACCGTGAACCACCCAGCATCCATCACCGCGGCATCCGATGGCCAGGCGCTAAGCCTCACAGCCGACGGCGTGGGCGGCGCCACGCAATCCTTTTATCGGTTGTTCGGCGACATCAACGGCGATGAATTCGTCAATGCCTCGGACAATTTGCAGTTCAAGCAAGCTCTGACGACCTACAATGCCGCGTTCGATTTCAATCAGGATGGATTTGTCAACGCTGCGGACAACATACAGTTCAAGAACGATCTGAGTGTGAACTTCAGCGGCTTCACGCCGACGATTTAGATTCACGCCCCCGTTGCCTGAATCATTACAATGGTGTCGTTTCGTGTGTTGGCCAACCATTTTCTCAAGGAGCTTTTGTGGGACGACAATCTCTGCCACTGTGGAAGCTGGCGAGGATTCCCGCGGTGGACGGCAAAGCTCCGCGCCGTGCCCGGACCGAGAAGGCGCGCGCACGACGGAGCTTTCGGCCCGAGATTGAGATGCTGGAGCGTCGCGATTTGATGACCGTAACGGCGACGCCGATCGCCGCCTCCGTTCCGAACGGCGACAGTGCGGGCACGATGTTGCTGCTCCCCAACGGCACGGCCATGGTTCAAGGCGGCGGCGAGACCAGTGCCTGGTATTCGCTCACGCCCGATAGCACGGGCAACTACGTCAACGGCTCGTGGGTGCGCTTGGCTCCATGAACGTTCAGCGTTTGTATTTCGGCTCCGTCGTGCTGCCGAGCGACCAGGTTTTTGTCACAGGCGGTGAATACAGCAGTTCTGGGGACGACACCAATACGAGCGAAATCTACAGCATGGCCACGAACACGTGGACCAATACGACGTCCTATCCGCAAAGCAATTTCGGCGACGACTCGCTTTCGATCCTGTCCACCGGCCCGCATATCGGCAACGTGCTTGGCATGTATTTGTCCGGCCCGCAGACCTATTCCTACAGCGTCAGCGGCAACGCCTGGTCCCAGAGGGGCACCAAGCTGGACAATGACCAAAGCGATGAAGAGGGGTTCGTGCAGCTCTCTGGCGGCGATATCGTTTCCTACAACATCTTTGCCAGCCCCGATGTGAATTCGGTAAGCAGCTCCAACCCGGCGAGCGGTCAGTTTTACAATCCGACCACCGACATCTGGACCGCGACGGGCCCGGTGCCCGTTGGACTCAGCAGCTCCAGCGTGCCTGGCGATAGCGACTTCTATGAGCTGGGACCGGGCGTACTGCTGCCTCCCACGGCCGCTCACCCCCAAGGGCTGGTGTTGTTCATCGGCGCCACCGGACCCTTCAGCGGCAACAACTACACCGGCGGGGCACACACCGCTCTCTATGATCCTGTCAGCAACACCTGGACGGCCGGTCCCAACATTCCGGTGACGGGCTATGCCGCCGACGACGCGCCGGCGGCCGTCCTTCCCGACGGCAACGTGCTCTTCATCGCCGACACGCCGGCATTCAATGCGCCTAGCAAGATGTTCGAATACAACTCGACGACAAACACCATCACGGACGTCACCTCGACGCTCCCCAGTACCCTGCAAAGCCAGCTCAGCAGCAATCCTGCTTACGTCCAGCGGATGTTGGACCTACCCAACGGCCAGGTGATGTTCACCGACGGCGGTGGCCAGGTGTGGACCCTGAGCGAGAATGGCTCGGTCAATACGCGCCTGGCAGCCGGTTATTTCCAGCATCACGAACACTTCCGGGGCCACCTTTTCGCTCACCGGTCAGCAGCTCAACGGCATGGATGAAGGGGCCGCTTACGGCGACGACGCCCAGATGGCCAGCAATTACCCCATCGTCAGCCTTACCAGCAGCAGCGGCACGGTCTATTACGCCACGACCAGCAACTGGAGCAGCCCAGGTGGAGTACAGACGGGAACCAACACCGAAACGACAAACTTCACGTTGCCCAGCAATGTCAACTTCAGCGGCGTCTACGCCGTGCGTGTGATTGCCAACGGCATCACCTCCAATCCCGTCAACTTGACAATTGCCGGCAGCTTCACGGGAGACATTCTGGGCTGGAATGTCACCGGGCAAAGTAATTATGGCACGCAGGACTTGGCTGCGACGACCGTTGCCAGCGGTATCACCAATTCCCTCGGTCTGACCCGCGGCAGCGGCGTCAACACTTCCGGGGGCGGCGCGGCCAGCAATGCCTGGGGCGGCAAGAACTGGGCTTCCACCTCCAGCAATGGCATCAGCGGCAATGAACTCGTATCCTACGGCCTCACCGTCGGCACCGGCGAGGAGGTCTCTCTCTCCGCCATCGACATGAATTATCGCCGCGCCAGCGGCGGTCCAACCAATGGCCTCTGGCAGTACCAAATCGATGGCGGCGCCTGGACGAACATTGCCGACGTCTCCAATGAGTTTTCAAGCACGTCCTCTTCCGGCGCAGCCATAAGCCCAATCAGCCTCACCGGCATCAGCGCCCTCCAGAACCTGGCCGCCGGCACGGTCTTGAATATCCGGGTGGTGCCCTATGGCGCTACCAGTTCCAGCGCCGCCTGGTACGTCTACGATCTCACCGGCGATGACCTTATCCTCGACGGCTCAGTGAACTCTTCAGAGACAGCAACAACCACGACCATCACTTCCAATACACCGAATCCCTCAACAGTCGGTCAACCGGTCGCTTTTAACGTCACCGTGAACGGCGGCGTCCCGAACGGCGAAACCGTGACGCTCGAAGATGCCAGCAACGGCAATGCCGTCGTCGGGACCGGCACGCTGACGAGCGGCGCTACGACCATCAATGTTTCCAGCCTGTCGATTGGCACGCATGACATCTTCGCCGTGTATGCCGGCGACTCGACATACGCCCCCAGCCAGTCGAGCCAGGTTGTCCAGACCGTCGATCCGCTTGGCACCGTGACGACGCTGGTGGACAATGGTCCGAACCCCTCCACCTCAGGTCAATCGGTGAGCTTCACGGCGACGGTGTCCCCAACCGTTCCCGATGGTGAATCCGTCAGCCTGAAGGATGCGAGCAACGGCAACGCGGTCGTGGCGAGCGGCGTCCTGACAAACGGCGCAGCGACCATCAATGTTTCCAGCCTGTCCGTCGGCACGCATGACCTGTTTGCCGTTTACGCCGGCGACGCAACCTATGCGACCAGCCAGTCGAGCCAGGTGATCCAGACCGTCAACGCCATCAGCACCACAACGACGCTGGCGGACAACGGTCCGAATCCCTCCACCGGGGGCCAATCGGTCAACTTTACCGTCGCGGTTTCCCCGACGGTCCCGAACGGAGAATCGGTCAGCCTGGAGGACGCCAGCAACGGCAACGCCGTCGTCGCAACCGGCACTCTGGCGAGCGGCACGGCAACTATCAATATCTCCACCCTCTCCGCCGGCACGCATGACCTGTTCGCAGTCTACGGCGGCGACTCGACTCACGCGGGCAGCCAGTCGGGCCAGGTTGTTCAAACCGTAAATGCCCTTAACACCACGACCACGCTCACCGACAATGGCCCGAACCCATCCACAGGAGGCCAGTCGGTCAGCTTCACCGTGACCGTATCCCCGGCCGTCGCGAACGGAGAATCGGTCAGCCTGGAAGACGCGAGCAATGGCAACGCGGTCGTGGGGACGGGAACTCTGGCCAGCGGCTCAGCGACTATCAATATCTCCACCCTATTGATCGGCACGCATGACCTTTTCGCCGTTTACGGCGGCGATGCGATTCACACCGGCAGCCAGTCGAGCCAGGTTGTTCAGACAGTCAATCCGATCAGCACCGCGACGACTCTGACCGACAACGGTCCGAACCCGTCCATCGGAGGCCAAGCGGTCAGCTTCACCGTCACGGTGTCCCCTGCGGTCCCGAACGGAGAATCAGTTAGCGTGGAAGACGCGAGCAACGGCAACGCACTCGTGGGAACGGGAACGCTGGCGAGCGGCTCGGCGAGCATTAATGTCTCCACTCTGTCAGCCGGCACGCATGACCTGTTCGCGATCTACGGCGGCGACGCGACTCACACCGGCAGCCAATCGAGCCAGGTTGTCCAGGTCGTCACCACGGAAATCTTGGGCTGGAATGTCGCGGGGCAAAGCAACTACGGCACGCAAGGGCTGGCGGCCACGATGGTCGCCGCCGGCATCACCAACTCCCTCGGCCTCACCCGTGGCAGCGGCGTTTCCACCTCCGGGAGCGCGGCCAGCAATGCCTGGGGTGGCCGAAACTGGGCTTCCACGTCCAGCAATGGCATCAGCGGCAATGAGTACGCATCCTTCGGCATGACCGTCAGCGCCGGCGAAGTGGTCTCACTCTCCACCATCGACATGAATTATCGCCGCGGCAGCCAGGGACCACCCAGTGGCCTCTGGCAATACCAACTCAGCGGCGGCGCCTGGACGAACATTATCGATGTGACCAATGAATTCCCAAGCACGTCGGGGACCGGCGCAGCTATCAGCGCGATCAGCCTCGCCGGCATCAGCGCCGTTCAGAATCTGGCCGCCGGCGCCGTCGTGAATATCCGGGTGGTTCCTTACGGTTCTACGAGCACTCTCGGTCCTTGGTACGTGTACGACCTCCCCGGCGATGATCTCATCGTCGGCGGCACCGTGACCCCCGTCCAGACAGCAACGACCACCACCATCACTTTTAACGCCCCCAATCCCTCGACTGCGGGTCAAGCGGTCGCCTTCAACGTTTCCGTCAACGGCGGCGTACCGAACGGCGAGACCGTCACGCTCGAGGACGCCAGCAACAGCAATGCCGTCGTCGGGACTGGCACGCTGACGAGCGGCTCGGCGGCCATCAACGTCTCCAGCCTAGCGGTCGGCACGCATGATATCTTCGCCGTCTACGGCGGCGATGCCAGCTACGCGGCCAGCCAGTCGAGCGAGGTGGTCCAGACCGTCAATCTCGCCACGACAACCACGGTCAGCACCGATCAGGCCGGCCCGTATTCCACGTCCAGCTCCTTGACGTTCACCGCGACCATCACGGGCGATCCCAGCGTCGGCACGGTGACGTTCTACGCCGGCCCCGGCCTGACCAACCAGATCGGTGCCTCCATTGCCGTCGTCAACGGCGCGGCGGATTCCACGCCGGGCCAAACATTCCCGGCCGGCGGCAACACTGTCACCGCAGTGTACAGCGGCGGGACGGGCTTCGCGGGCAGTCAAGGCACGGACACGTTCCAGGTGTCGGCGCCGCCGCCGAGCATTAGCAACGTCGTCATCAATCAGGATATCTCGGCGTTGTTTAACGCCGCCGGCCAGCCGACCGCCGGTATGCAACGGTCGATGGTGAACGATATCGTCTACACGTTCAGCGAGGCGGTCAACATCGCCAGCCCCGCTGTCGATCCGAACGTGTTCACGGTGGCGGTTGCCTCGGGTTGGACCGGGACGGCACCGGCGGCCCTGGAATGGTCGGCGCTCGCCGGCACGGACGACACCCAATGGGAAGTGGACTTTGGCGGCGCTTCGATTGCCAACGGCGCCTATACCATCACACTGAACCATCCAGCATCCATCACCGCGGCATCCGATGGACAGGCGGTAAGCCTCACGGCCGGCGGCATCGACGGCGCCACGCAATCCTTTTATCGGTTGTTCGGCGACATCAACGGCGACCAGTTCGTCAACGCCTCGGACAATCTGCAGCTCAAGCAAGCCCTCACGACCTACAATGCCGCGTTCGATTTCAACCAGGATGGCTTCGTCAATGCCTCGGACAATATTCAGTTCAAGAACGACCTGAGTGTGAATTTCAGCGGCTTCACGCCGACCATTTGAACGTCCGTAAGCGATTCTTCGTGCCTTCGCGGCCCGCCGATACGTCCGCGCAATGACAGCGCAAGTGGCGAGGCCTATTGACGATTGTTTTTCTGTTGATACTTAAGAGGCTGAGGTCTTGGGCAACTTGCGGCCGGTGGTGGCTGGGTTCCTCGGTGATGTGAGTTGTCAGGAGTTGACGTGGCGAATCTTCGTTCCTCTTTGGATCAGGCGCTTCAGTTGCACCAGGCCGGCAACCTGCCGCAGGCGGAGGCTCTTTATCGTCAGATTTTGCAGCAGTGGCCTGGTCAGCCTGACGCCTTAAACCTGCTGGGCGTGATGGCCAATCAGCTGGGCCGGCCGGAACTCGCCATTGAGATGATCAGCCAGGCCGTCGCCAAGTTGCCGAACGAGCCGGATTTCCACGGCAATCTGGCGACCGCTCTGGACGCCGCCGGCCGCGTTGCCGAGGCCATCCCGCATTTCCGCACCGCCATTCGCCTGAAACCCAGTGCCATCCTTCACCGCGTTCTGCTCAGTGAAGCCCTGCAACAGATGGGGCAAATGGATGAGGCGCTTGCCATCGCCCTGGAAGCGCAGCGGCTCGATCCCTACTCGGCACAGCCTCTTTGCATCCTCGGAGATCTGGCCGCGCACGGTAAATACACCTTGACGGACGCCGACATCCAGCGCATTCAAGAACTCCTTGAAGCAGGCAAGCAGACCGCCGCGGATGCCTGCCTGCTCAACTTCACGCTGGCAGCTTACTGGGAAAGGCTCGGCAATTATGACGAGGCCTTCACGTGCTACCGCCGGGCCAACGAATTCAAAATGCAAGTCTACCGCAAGGACAACAAGGCATTCGATCGCGAAAGGCTCCGCCTTCTGGTCGCCAATCTGATGAGCGTTTTCACTCCGGAGTTCTTCGAAAAGACACGGCGGTTCGGCATCGATAGTGCGGCGCCGGTCTTCGTCGTGGGCATGGTCCGTTCCGGCACCACCCTGGTCGAGCAGATTCTGGCCAGTCATCCCGAGGTTCACGGCGCGGGTGAACGCAAAGACATCGATCAACTGGCGATCACCTTGCATTTGCAGATCCCCGGCGCCGAGCCCTATCCCGCTTGTATGGCGAGCCTGGACGCCGGCCTGGCGCAGCTTGGCCTATGGGTACCTTCAGCGCCTGGCTCGGGACGCCGGGACCGCCAGCCGCATCGTGGACAAGATGCCACAGAATTTTCTGCATCTGGGGCTGATGGCCGTGTTGTTCCGGCATTGCCACATCGTGCACTGCCGCCGGGACCCGATGGACGTATGTGCGTCGGCCTATTTTCAGAATTTCAAATGGATGCCGCACACCGCCAGCCTGGAGGATATCGCTTTTTATTATCACGAGTACGCGCGGCTGATGGACCACTGGCGGCGCGTGCTGCCGCTGCCGATTCACGAGGTGGTGTACGAAGAAATGGTCGCCGACACGCAAGCTCAGAGCCGTAAGCTGGTTGCAGCGTGCGGATTGGAGTGGGACGACGGCTGCCTGGCCTTTTATCGCACCAAGCGGACGGTGCAAACGGCAAGCAAGTTGCAGGTGCGACAGCCGATTTTCAATCGCTCCGTGGGCCGCTGGAAGCTTTTCAAATCGCAGCTGGAGCCGTTGCGCCTTGTGCTGGGCGTTCCGGAGGTCAAAAACGGTGTCGAAGGTGACGTTTGTGAGGATTCGTAGCTCTTGCATGAATCTTTTTTTGAAATTCTTGAAATTTTTACTTGCAATTTCGATTTCCATATCTATGATTTGGTCTTATCTAAGGAATTCTGCCAGGACAGCCTCTCCTTTCCCGGCACGCAACCTGCGAATATGTCGGCGTGTGCCGTCGTAGAGATTGTTGGCCCCAGTGCGTATGTTGTTTTGGTCCTGACCTCATCCCGAGGCAACTTCTTAGGAGATTTGGATGCGCCGAGTGCCGATCCCGAGCACACCTTAACAAACTTAAGTGGTTCGATTGTCAGGCGATTCAACAGTCTTTCGGGTCGAAAGCTGTGTCGCTCCTAAAAAAATGCTGCGCCCATTGCGTCGCGTGTGAAGTTGCTGGTAGTGCGAAGTTACCGAATAAATTTACCTCATCCCTGGAGAAATCACCATGGCTAGTAGTGTCCTGTCCAATTGGGTCAAGAAACTGGGCGAAAAATTGATGAATAACGGTTCGCGGCGAGTGCGCCGGCACCGCTCGGAAATCGCCAAGCGCCAGGCGATCAAGAATGCCCGGCCCATGCTCGAAACCCTCGAAGATCGCATCACGCCGAGCAACTGGCTGGTTACCAGCGCCGCCGGCTCCGCCGGTAGTGCCGGCAATGTGACGCTGCCATATGCCGTCGCACATGCCGTCAATGGGGATACGGTCACTTTCGCCGGCGCTCTGACCGGCCACACCATCACTCTCAGCTCCACCTTGGACATTAGCCAAAGCATTTCGATTACAGGGCTCGGCTCCGCGAACTTGGCCGTCAGCGGCAACAATGCCGTCCTGGTGTTTAATGTTAGCGGCGGCGTTACCGCCAGCATTTCTGGGCTCACCATCGAACATGGAGTGGGCGACACCGGCGCCGGCATCCGCAACACCGGTACCCTGACCCTCACCAACGACGCCATCTCCGGCAACGGCACCATCGACAACTTCGCGACCGTCAACGGCGCCGGACTTTACAACTCCGGTACCCTGACGATGACTGATTGCACCGTCAACGGCAATGTTTCCTACTGGTACGGCGGCGGTCTTTACAATGCTACCGGCGGCACCGCGACCATGACCGACTGCACCATCGCTCAGAACGCGGCCTTCACCTCTGGCGGCGGCATCGCCAACCACGGCGCGCTGAGCCTCACGAGCTGCACCGTTGCCTACAATTACGGCTGGGATAACAGCGCGGGCTTCCCCGAGTACGGCGGCGGCATTGCCAACAGCGGCGGTACCATGACGATGGACAATACCATCGTCTCCGGCAACCACAATAGCGACGTTTACGGCACCTACAGCGGCGCTTACGACATGGTCGGCGGCGTCACCGGTCTCTCGAGCACCTTGGCCTACAATGACGTTGGAACGACCCAAACCCTGGCGCTCTCGTCAACCTCCAACGCCCACCTCACCGGGGACCCGAGCTTGGCCGGCTCCGTGGCACAGAATGGCATTCCTCGTCCCGCCAGCCCCGATGTGGGCGCCTATCAATTGAATCCGTGGATCGTCACGGACCCCAACGGCGCGGCCGGCTCCGGCAGCGGCAGCGACATCACCTTGCCCTACGCCGTCGCCAATGCCCCGAGCGGTTCCGTCATTGAATTCGCCCCGGCCCTCAGCGGCGACACCATCACCCTGAATGCCACCCTTGTCCTCAACAATAGCGTGACGATCGACGGCCTCGGCTCGGCGCACCTCGCGGTGAGCGGCAACAATGTCGTCCAGGTCTTCAGCGTCAGCGGCAGCGTGACCGCCAGCATTTCGGGCCTGACCATCGAGCATGGCGTCGGCGAATACGGCGCCGGCATCGGCAACGCCGGCACGCTCACGCTCACCAATGACGCCATCTCCGGCAACGGCACCATCGCTAACGAAGTGACCTACCAAGGCGCAGGCTTGTACAACTCCGGCACGTTGACCATGAACGATTGCACCGTCAACAACAACGTTTCCTATTGGTGGGGCGGCGGTCTCTACAACACCGGTACCGCAACCCTGACCGACTGTACTGTCGCACAAAACGCCGCATACACTTCCGGCGGCGGCATCGACAACTACGGCACGCTCTCCGTGACGAGTTCCACCGTCGCCCTGAATTTCGGTTGGGACAACATCGCGGGCTATCCTTTCGATGGCGGCGGCGGCATTTATAACCACAGCACACTGACCATGGACAACACCATTGTCAGCGGCAACAGCGTCGCCGACGTTTCGGGCGGGTACACAGGCTCCTTCGATCTGGTTGGCGGCGTAACAGGCCTGTCGGCCTCGCTGGCCTACAACGGCGGCGCACCTACTGAGACGCTCGCGATTTCGGGCGGCTCCAATGCGGTCGGCGTCGGCGATCCGGCCCAAGCCGGCACGCTCGCACAGAACCTCGTTACCCGGCCAGCCGCCCCGGACGTTGGCGCCTATCAGTCAACACCAGTGGTATCTAGTTCCTGGGTTGTCACCGATCCCAACGGCGCCGCGGGCTCCGGCAGCGCCGGCGATGTGACCCTCCCCTACGCCGTCGCCAATGCCCCGGCCGGCAGCACCATTACCTTCGCCCCCGCTTTGGCCGGCGATACCATCACCCTGAACGCCACCCTCACCATCGGCGTTAACCTCACGATCGAGGGACTCGGCTCGGCGGAATTGGCCGTCAGCGGCAATAACGCCCACCAGGTGTTCAAAATCGGCGGCGGAGTCACCGCCGCCATTTCCGGCCTGACCATCGAAAAAGGTATCGGCAACACTGGCGCCGGCATCGAAAACTCCGGCACCCTGTCGCTCAGTGATGACGCCATCTCCGCCAACGGCACCATCGCCAACGCTGTGACCTACAACGGCGCCGGACTTTACAACTCCGGCACGTTGACGATGGACGATTGCACCGTCAGCGGCAACGTTTCTTTCTGGTTCGGCGGCGGCATCTACAACACCGGCACTGCGACCCTGACCGACACCACCATTGCCAAAAACGCAGGGTATACCTCCGGCGGCGGCATCGACAACCATGGCACGATGAGCCTCACCAGCTGCACCGTCGCCTACAATTTCGGTTGGGACAACATCGCGACTTATCCCTTCGATGGCGGCGGCGGTATCGCTAACCACGGCTCGCTGACCATGGACAACACCATCGTCTCCGGCAACAACGTGTCCGACGTTACGGGCGGATACACCGGCTCCTACGACCTGGTCGGCGGCGTCACCGGCCTGTCGAGCACGCTGGCCTACAACGAACTCGGCTCGACCGAGACCCTGGCGCTCGCCTCAACCTCCAGCGCGCACCTCACGGGTGATCCGGCCCAGGTCAGCACCGTCGCGCAAAATGGCATCCCTCGCCCCGCCACCCCCGACGTCGGCGCCTATCAGATCAATCCGTGGATCGTCACCGATCCGAACGGCGCCGCCGGCTCGGGCAGCGCCAACGACATCACCCTGCCCTACGCCGTCGCCAATGCCCCGAGCGGCTCTTTCATTGAGTTCGCCTCGGACCTCAGCGGCGACACCATCACGCTGGACGCCACCCTGGTCCTCGACAACAGCGTGATCATTCAAGGCCTCGGCTCGGCGAACCTGGCCGTCAGCGGCGCCAATTCCGTTCAGGTCTTCAGCGTCAGCGCCGGAGTGACCGCTACCATTTCCGACCTCACCGTTGAAGCTGGCGCCAACAGCGATTTCGGCGCGGGCATCGGCAACTTCGGTACCCTGACGCTTACCAATGACGCCATTTCCGGCAACGGCACCATCACTAACGGATCGACCTATTACGGCGGTGGACTCTACAACACCGGCACTCTGACCATGACCGACTGCACGGTCAACGGCAACACTTCTTATTGGTATGGCGGCGGCCTGTATAACAGCGGCACCGCGACCTTGAGCAATGACACCATCGCCGGAAACGCCGCCTTTACCTCCGGCGGCGGCATCGCCAATCACGGCACGATGAGCATTACCAGCTGCACCGTCGCCTACAATTTCGGCTGGGGCAACGACTCGACCTTGCCATCCGTCGGCGGCGGCATCGCCAACAGCGGCACGCTTTCGATGACCAACACCATCGTTTCCGGCAACAATGGCAGCGACGTCTCCGGCTCTTACACCGGTTCCTACGACCTGGTCGGCGGCGTCACCGGCCTGTCGGCCACGCTGGCCTACAATGACGGCGCTCCGACGCAAACCCTGGCGCTCTCGGCAACCTCCAACGCCCACGCCGTCGGCGACCCGGCTCAAGCCGGGACCATCGCGCAGAATGGCTATTCTCGGCCCGCTAATCCCGACGTGGGCGCCTATCAGCGCAATCCGTGGATCGTCACCGATCCGAATGGCGCCGCCGGCTCCGGCAGCGCCAACGACATCACCTTGCCCTACGCCGTCGCCAACGCCCCGGCCGGTTCCACGATCCTCTTTGACTCCTCCTTGACCGGCGATACCATCACCCTGAGCGCCACCCTGACTCTGAGCCGTAATGTCACCATCGACGGGCTCGGCTCGGCTAACCTCGCCGTGAGCGGCAACGACGCGGTCGAAGTCTTCCACGTGGACGCTGGCGTTACCGCCACCATCTCCGGCCTGACCATTGAGGCCGGCTTCGCCTCCACCGGCGGCGGCGTCTACAACGCCGGCAGCCTGACGCTCTCCGAGGACGCCATCGCCAACAACACCTCCGGCTTCTGGGCGCCGGCGTCTGGAGCAGCGGCACCCTGAACGTGAATTATTGCACCTTTGTCGGCAACTATTCCGAATTCCTCGGCGGCGCCATCCTGTCTGACGGCGGCACGATGACGGTGAACAACTCCACCGTATTCGGCAACGGCGCCTTCTACTATGGCAGCGGCATCGTCAATTACTACGGCAGTATGGCGATGACCAGCGACACCGTCTCGGGCAACGTGTCCAATTCCGCCAGCGGCGTCCTCGCTTACGGCACCGCGGGCAACACGCTCGACAACTGCATCGTGGCCGGCAACACCGCTAACAACAACGTCGCTCCCGACGTGTTCGGCGGCGGCATCTACGGCAACATTACTGTCAACTACACTCTGGTCGGCGCCACCGATTCGTATTTGGTCGTCACCAGCGGCGGCAACAACCAGCTCGATGTCGCCGCAGGCCTGGCCAGCTCCCTGGCCTACAACAATGGCGCGCCGACCGAAACGCTGGCGCTCCTGCCCGGCAGCGCCGCGATCGGCGCCGGCGATCCATCCCAGGCAGGCACCATCGCGCAAAACACTCTCGTTCGGCTCGCTGCTCCGGATATCGGCTCCTTCCAGAGCATTCCGCTGCCCGTTGGGCCACAGACGATCACGCCGAACACCGCCGATCTGCCCGACAATAGCGTGAGCATCACCATCTACGGCACCGGTTTCGATTCCAACATCGCCAACGATGCCGTTTACTTCAACCTGGGCGTTACGGGAACGGTTACCGCCGCGACGACTACCTCATTGACCGTGGCCATCACCAATCCGCCCAACGCGCTCGGCGCCCTGAACGCGGAAGTGGTTGTCAACATCGGCGGCACCCTGTACGGCATGGCCGCGCCGGTGCAGGTGGCGACCGAGATCAATGCGACCTGGGAAGTCAATGATCCGGCCGGCACCGGCGGCAGCCTTTCCGACATGACCTTGCCCTACGCCGTCGCTCACACCCTGAGCGGCGACACGATCACCTTCAATGCGGCTTTGGATGGCGACACCATCACCACGGCCGCGGTCATGACCATGCACCACGACGTGACGATTATTGGTCCCGGCGCCTCGCTCCTGACGATTGACGGTAACGCCAGCCATTCGGTCTTCAGCGTTGCCTCGAGTGTCACGGGGGTGGGAGGCAGCATCTCGGGTCTGACCATCCAGGATGGCTACAACGCCAATCTCAGTAGCGGCGGCGGCGGCGTGGACAATCACGGCACGCTGACGCTGTCCGAGGACATCATTATCAACAACTCCGTTTATTCGGCTGGCGGCGGCGTCTTCAACGAAGGCACCTTGACCATGACCGATTGCACGATTGCCGGCAATTCCGCCTTCGCCGGCGGCGGCCTCGCCAATGACAGCCACGGCATGGCATACGTTACCGATTGCACGTTCTTCGAGAATACCGCTTCTGCCGGCGGCAGCATCATCCAGGAAGGCACTAGCTCGGCCCTGTTCCTGACCAACTGCACCGTTGCCGACAGCACGGCGACCTCCACCTACGGCGGCGGCGGACTCGACACGTACTACGGCACGTCCACGATGGACAACTGCATCTTCTCCGCGAACGTCGCCACGACCGGTCCCGGCCCCGACATGTACAGCGAGTATGCCACGTTTAACCCTCCCCTCTCCTCCAACGTCGTCAACTACAGCTTGGTCAGCGACTCGAGCGGAGCGTCCATCACCGGTTCCAACAACGTGCTTGATGTCGGCGCGAACCTGGCGGCGTCGCTGGCCTTCAACAACGGCGCACCGACGGAAACCCTGGCCCTCCTGCCCGGCAGCCCTGCCTATCAAACCGGCGATCCGGCTCAGATGGGCGACGTTGCCCAGAACGGCCTCGTTCGGCCCGCGGCCCCGGATATCGGCGCCTACCAGTCGCCGCCAGCTCCGCTTGGGCCTCAGACCATCACGCCGAATACTGCCAATCTGCCCGACAACACCATTAGCATCACCATTTACGGCACGGGCTTCGATTCCAACCCGGCCAACGACCAGGTCTATTTCACCCTGGGCGTTATGGGAACGGTCACCGCCGCAACGAGCACCTCGTTGAGCGTGACCATCGCCAATCCGCCCGACGCCCTTGGCGCCCTGACCGCCGAAGCGGTTGTTGACGGGCTGGGCATGGCTTCCTTCGTGCAAGTCGGGACCGAGATCAATGCGACCTGGGAAGTCACGGATCCGGCCGGCTCGGGCGGCAGCCTTTCCGACATGACCCTGCCCTACGCCGTCGCTCATACCCTGAGCGGCGATACGATCACCTTCGCCGCGGCACTGGACGGCGACACCATCACCACGACAGCCACGCTGACCATGCACCACAACGTCGCGATTGATGGGCCGGGCGCCGCGAACCTCGCGGTGGACGGCGGCGCCGCCCACTCGGTCTTCGCGGTTACCTCAAGCGTAACGGGAGGCAGCATCTCGGGTCTGACGATCCAGGATGGTTACAACGGCGCTGCTCCGAGCAGCGGCGGCGGCGGCGTGGACAATCGCGGCACGCTGACGCTGTCCGAGGACATGATTATCAACAACTCCGTCTTTTCGGCTGGCGGCGGTGTCTTCAACGAAGGTACCTTGACCATGACCGATTGCACCATCGCCGGCAATTCCGCGTTCGCCGGCGGCGGCCTCGCCAACGACTCCCATGGCACGGCTCACGTAACCGATTGCACCTTCTTCGAGAATACCGCTTCTGCCGGCGGCAGCATCATTCAGGAAGGCACGAGTTCGGCCCTGTTCCTGACCAATTGCACCATTGCCGACAGCACGGCGACCTCCACCTACGGCGGCGGCGGGCTCGACACGTTCTACGGCACATCCACGATGGACAACTGCATCTTCTCCGCGAACGTTGCCACGACCGGCCCCGGCCCTGACATGTATAGCGAGTACCCCGGCGTCGCCTCGTACAACGTGGGCAACTATCTCTTGGTCAGTAACTCCAGCGGCGCGTCCCTGACCGGCTCGAACAACCTGCTCAACGTTGCGGCCGATCTGGCTGCCACGCTGGCCTACAACAACGGAGCGCCGACGGAAACTCTGGCACTGGAACCGGGCAGCCCGGCCTACGCCAGCGGCGATCCCGCTCAGGTGGGCGATGTTTCGCAGAACGGCATTGTTCGGCCCGCGAACCCGGACATGGGCGCCTACCAAACGCCCCCCGCTCCAATCGGGCCTCAGACCATTACCGCCAGCACTGCCAATTTGCCCGACAACAGCGTAAGCATCACCATCTATGGGACTGGCTTCGACTCGAACCCGCTCAATGACCAGGTTTTGTTTAACCTGGGAGTGACGGGAACCGTCACCGCCGCGACGAGCACCTCGTTGAGCGTGACCATCGTCAATCCGCCGAATGCGCTCGGCGCCCTGACCGCTGAAGCGATTGTTGACGGGCTCGGTATGGCTTCCTTCGTGCAAGTCGGGACCGAGATCAATGCGACCTGGGAAGTCACGGATTCGGCCGGGTCGGGTGGCGGCCTTTCCGACATGACCCTGCCTTTTGCCGCCGACCACACATTGGACGGCGACACGATCACCTTTGCTGCCGCCCTGGACGGCGACACCATCACGGTTACCGCCGCGATGCAAGTAAACCATGCGGTCACGATCATCGGCCCCGGTTCGTCGGAGCTGGCGGTTAGCGGCGGCGGTGCGGTGCGGGTTTTCGATTTCAACGCTGGGGGGACGGGAGCCTCGATGTCCGGCCTGAAAATCGAGGATGGATCCGCCGCCACCAGTGGCGGGTACGCTGGCGGCATCCTCAACACCGGTAAACTGGCGCTCTCCAGCGACATCATCACCGGCAACACGGCCACCACGGGCGGCGGCATCTATAACTCCGGCACGCTCACGGTGAGCGATTGCACCATCTCCGACAACGTTAATAATCTTGTTTTTGGCGCCCACACCGGTACCGGCAGCGGCGGCGGCATCTATAACTCCGGCACGCTGACAATGAGTGAGACCACTGTCTCCGATAACACCGCCCAGTTCGGCGGCGGTTTGGCAAACTCCAATTACAATTATGGCGGCGCCGCTGCGGTGACGTTGAGCGATTGCACCTTCAGCGGCAACACCGGCGCCGATGGTTCCGGTTCCGGCATCAACAACTGGGAAGGCCTTTCGATCAGCCTGACCAACTGCACCATTGCCGACAACACGGGCACGGATGTCTATGCAACCTCTGCGGGCATCTTTAACCCCACGGGCGGCACGTTATCGCTGACCGACTGCACGGTGGCCTACAACACCGGTGACGGCGTGGTTGACCCAACCTCCATGGATAATACCCTCGTGACCGGCAACACCGGCGCCAACGTCACGGGTACCTACACCGGCGCCTACAACCTCATTGGCGCGGCGGTCACTGGCCTGTCGAACACGCTGGCTTACAACAATGGCGCGCTGACCGAGACGCTGGCGCTGTTGGCTGGCTCCAGCGCCATCGGCGTCGGCGACCCTGCTCAAGCCGGCACGACTTCGCAGAACGGCCTCCTTCGGCCCGCCGCTCCGGATGTCGGTGCTTATCAAACGCCAACGACCCCCACGGTGACGCCGAGCAATGCTCTCTTGCCCGTCACGTCCACCACGATTACCATCCACGGCACCAACTTCGATACCAACCCCGCTAACGACAGTGTCACCTTCGATGACGGCGTGACCGGTGTCATCAGTGCCGCCACCAGCACTTCTCTGACTGTGACCCTCACCGGGTTGACCAGCGTCGTCGGCGGCACGGCGCTGCATGCTACCGTTGTCGTGGACGGAAATGCCATTGCCGCAACCCAGGTGGCAACGGCTCAGGAGGTGCTCACCGCGAGCGCCGCCAATCTGCCGAACACCGCCACGAGCATCGTCCTGCACGGATTTGGCTTCGACTCGAATGATCTGAATGATAGCGTGGTCTTCGACAATGGCGTGACCGGGACCGTGACTGCGGCCACCGGCACAAGTCTGACGGTCAGCATCAACTGGTCGATTCTCGTCGGCAATAACACGCCGCTTCATGCGACCGTCACCGTGAATGGCGTTCCTGACTATCCTGGCGCGGTCCAGGTAGCCAACGTCACCAACCCGGCGCCGAGCATTTCGAGCGTCATCATCAACCAGAACATCTCGGCGCTCTACAACGCCGCCGGCCAGTATGCACCTGGCATTCAGCGGTCGATGGTGAACGACATCGTCTACACGTTCAGCGAGCCGGTCAACATCGTTGCCCCCGGCGTCGATCCGAACGTGTTCACGATCACCGTTGCCGCGGGTTGGACCGGCACAGCCCCGACGCTCACCTGGGCGGCGGTCGCTGGGTCGAACAACACCGAATGGGCTGTCAGCTTCAGCGGCGCCGGCGTCAACGGCGGGTCGATTGCCAATGGGGCCTACAACATTACCGTCAATCATCCGAATGAGATCACGGCGGTGGTGGACAACCAGCAGTTGACCGTCACAGCCGGAATCGCGCCGGGGACTGGCAACCCCAACTACGCCACGCAATCGTTCTACCGGTTGTTCGGCGACATCAACGGCGATGAATTCGTCAATGCCAACGACAATTTCGCCTTCAAGGCCGCGCTCACGACGTACAACGCGGCGTTCGACTTCAATGGCGACCTCACGGTCAATGCCGCCGATAACTTCCAGTTCAAGGACGACCTGACGGTGAACTTCAGCGGGTTCACGCCGACCATCTAACCCTGCTGATCGGTTTTTGTGTCCCCGGCCTGTCGATTGGGCCGGGGATTTTTTTGTGCGCCAGGTATGTTGTGTCTCAGGAGGTGCAAGTCCTCTGCGGGCGGTGATGGCCCGAACCGCAAGGCTAGGCAAGGGTGTCCGTCGCGAGGCGGAATCTGAAGAAAGCCGATGCCCCCAACTCGGATTCGACGAACAGAAATCGGATACAAGGCCAGCGTCGTTGGGTAACCCGGCATGAGACGGGGACGCCTGATAGCCATTCCGTAGGCGACGCGGGTAAATCCGGCGAAGACCGAGCGAAGGATGCACAACTTACCCTGGGAGATCTCCCCGTCCGTCCGGTCGATCCGGACTACTGCGGCGGCAACGTCGTGGGATGGACCAGGGAGAAGTCAGCAGAGGCCGTAGTAACCCGCTCGTTCGGCGATGTGCCATCCTGCGCGGGCAACACACGTCGGGGAGGCCAACCGCCTCGCAAGAGCGGATGAAGGGCTGAATCTATTCTTGCAAGCGACCGTCTGGAACGACTCGATGGACGTGAAGCGACAGCAAGGCAGCTACTACCAAACGCTCCTGTTTACGGAGCAGGCGGAGGAGCTGCGCCCGGCTCAACTGGCGACGGCGGGACCGAAGCTGGTGGGTGCGTGGAGTCACAAGCGTCTGCGGCGTCGGGCCAAGCACGTGCCTTGCCGGACCGACTGATGGAGGAGGTGACCCGGACCCAGAACTTGATCGAAGCAATTGACCGCGTGCGGGCGAACAAAGGATCAGCAGGCGTGGACGGGATGACCGTCAGCGAACTGTTGCCCTGGGTTCGCAAGCATCTGCAAGGATTCACCGATTCGCTGCTCGACGGGAGTTATCAACCGTCGCCGATCCGCGGGGTGCAAATCCCGAAGGCCGGCGGAGGAGTGCGACAGTTGGGCATTCCGACGGTGGTAGACCGCTTGGTGCAGCAGGCGATCCTGCAAGTTTTGGACCCGCTTCTGGACCCGACCTTTTCGGCATCGAGCCATGGCTTTCGCAAGGGACGCGGAGCATTCACCGCTCTGGCCAAGGCGAAAGAGTATGTGGCCGAGGGCCGAACCATCGTGGTGGACATGGACCTGGAGAAATTCTTCGACCGGGTGAACCATGACATCCTGATGGCGCGATTGGCCCGGCGTGTCGGCGACAAGCGTCTGCTCAAGATCATTCGCCGCTTCCTGGAAGCGGGCATGATGCAAGACGGCGTGTGTGTCGCTCGGCACGAGGGGACACCGCAAGGCGGACCGCTTTCGCCGCTCTTGGCGAACCTGCTGTTGGACGACCTGGACAAGGAACTGGAACGGCGTGGCCACTGCTTCTGCCGCTATGCCGACGACTGCAACATCTACATGCGGTCGAAGGCAGCGGGCGAGCGGGTGCTGGCGTCGGTGACAGCGTTCTTGGAAGGGAAACTTCGGCTCCGCGTCAATCGGGAGAAGAGTGCCGTGGCACACGTCGAGGAACGCAAGTTTCTCGGCTATCGTCTCCTGCGCGGCGGGGAGTTGGGAGTGGCGCCCAAGAGCGAGGAACGCGTCAAGGAACGCATTCGGCAGATCACTCGTCGAAATCGAGGCATCGAAATCGAGGAGATGGCCGGCGAACTCAACAGTTTTCTCACGGGCTGGATCGCGTACTTCCGTTTTGCGAAGTGCAAGACCTTGCTGCGTGAATTGGACAGTTGGATTCGTCGGAAGCTGCGCTGCGTGCGGTTGAAGCAACTGAAACGGACCAGAACGATCGCGGCCTTCTTGCAAAGCCACGGCGTTCCAGTCCGCCACGCGCGGATGACCGCCGGGTCGAACAAGGGGTGGTGGCATCTGTCGGCGTGTCCGGCCGTCAACACCGCCATGAATCAGACTTGGATCGAGTCTTTGGGCTTGGCCAACCTCAGCCAGCTGTATGACCGGTATCAACAAGAACAGAAACCGCCGGATACGCAAAGTACGTCCGGTGGTGTGGGAGGACGGGGGAAGTAATTCCCCCTCCTACCCGATTTCCAATAGCAGACGCGCGGATTTTCTGCACGGCGGCGACAAGCAGCGCAATCAAGACCGCAGTCCGGCTCATGATTTCCGCATTGTTGGAGCGCGGGATTTTTTGTGCAAAACGAAAATGTTCCTGTACCTGAGTTCTTGACGTTTCAAAAAACTTCCTTATATTCAATCTGACCTGCAAACGAACCCCTTTTGTTTTGTTAGCCTGACGCCATATTTTGGAGAAAAAAGAATGTCTCAGAACCTGCGCATTTGGATCAAAGACCTGAGCGAGAAATTTCTGGGCAACAAGTCAAGGCGTTCGCATCGGCCCCTGAAAAACACGACGGTGCGGCCCTCGGTCGAGCATCTGGAAGATCGCACGGTGCCGACCCTCATGCTCCAGACGTCGACGACGCAGTCGGTGATTTTCGCGTCATACTTTGACAGTGCGATCTACAAGATTGATGCCCAAACCGGCTCCCTGCTGCAAACGCTGGTGGCACCCAACAGCCAGGCCACGCTGGAAGGAACAGCTGGCGTGACGGTTGGGCCCGACGGCAACCTGTACATGAGCAGTCAATTCAACGATTCAATCGTCGAATACAACTTCAGCACGCAATCCTTGTCGACGTTCATTCAGCCGTCCGTCATGACGTCCATCGCCACGAACGCCAATGGGTCCGGGTCGGTGTTCGCCCCGGCTGGGCTGACTTTCGGCCCGGACGGCGACCTATACGTCTGCCTGAACGGCGGCAATGCAGCGACTTCGGGCGGAGAGGTCATTCGTTTCGACATCAGCTACGGCAATGGCCAGCCTACCTTTGATAACAATAATCCCGCCTACGCGACCGTCGCCACCGGGCTGGTTCAACCGACGGAGATGACGTTCGGCGTCAATCCAGGCGATACCGACAACCTGTACGTCAGCAACTCCGGCAATCCGTATGTCAACATCCCCGGCACCGGCGGCGTGGTGAAGATAACGGGCGCCGATGGGGCTTCGCCAAGCTCCAGCACGTTCATCACGCCTGGCAGCGGCGGCCTGGATTATCCGACGGGGCTGAATTGGGGGCCGAATGGCAAGCTGTACGTGACCGACCTGGGTGCGACGTCACCGACCGCCCAGGGCCAGGTGCTGGTTTACAACGCTGACGGCTCCTTTGACGAGGTGTTCACGTCGAGCCCGGTCCTGGAGGGCCAATTCCCTTCCGATGCGGCGTTCTTGGCAAACGGTGACTTGCTGACCGCCAACCTGGGGCCGACTTACCCCGTGGGTTACCCCGTGCCGCCGCAAGATTCGTACCTCGCCATCGGCACGTCGGGATCGGTAGGCGAATTCAACCCCGATGGGTCGTTCAATCAGGCGCTGACGGCAAGCGCCTTCCCCGCCGATCCGAACACCGGCGTGACCAACATCTCGCCATCACAGATTGTCGTGGACACCATTTCACCGTCCCAGGCCACGATTCAACTTTCACCGTCCACCGTCAACGTGCCTTATTCTCAGGCCATCATGGCCCCGAACGGCACTTTGACGGTCAGCAACATCGAAAACGCCATTCCCGGCCTGACGATTCCCGATAGTGCGGAAGGCATTCTCAACATCAGCGGCACGCCGACGGCGGCTGGCACGGAGACGTTCACCGTAACCGCGACCTACGCGGACAACAGCACGGTAACTACCACCTATGTCATCACTATCAACCCGGCGATCACGCTCAACAATCTTTCGGACGACACCGTCGGCGTGCCGTACAACCAGAGCATCACGGCCACCGGCGGCACGGGAGCGGTGAACCTCACCGTCAGCAACATACAAAACGCCATTCCGGGTCTCACGATTCAGGCGACCGGCACAGGAAGCCTGAACATTTCCGGCACGCCCACGGCGGCGGGCACCGAAACCTTCACGGTCACTGCCACCGACGCGGTCGGCGCGACCACGACGGCCACCTACAGCACAACGACCACCATCGATTTCGACAGCGGCTCGGCCGTGCACCTCGTTGGCGGCGACCCCGACGAATACACCAGCTACACCCAGGGTGGGTTTGTCGTCACCCCCGACGCTGCAATTGACGGCTCGGGCGCTCACTTCCATATGGACGGCACCGGCCTGTATACCCACATCCATGACGACGAACCGGGCGGACCGGGGGTGGTGGACGTGCAGCGTGCCGACGGCGGGGCGTTCATCCTCGACAGCCTGGAGGTGCCGGAACTGTCCAGCGGCGGTTCGTTGACCTTCGCGGATTCAGCCGGCGACACCATGACCGTAACCGCAACCGGCACCTACACGTTCAACTGGGGCCCGATCACGTCGTTCAGCATTACGCCGAACAATCTGCTGGATAGCCTGGATCAACGCGGCTACGTGGACGACATCATGGTCAACAGCCTGAGCAACTACGCGCTCACGGTGGCTCCCGCCATCACCTTGACCCCATCGCCGCTGCCGGCCGGCACGATCAACACCGCCTACGATCAAACCATCGCGGTCTATGGCGGCACGGGCCTGATCAACCTGGCGGTGAGCAATGTCCAGAACGCCATCCCCGGCTTGACGATTCCCAGCAGCGGGACGGGCGCCTTGGAAGTCAGCGGCACACCCACGGCGGCTGGCACCGAAACCTTCACCGTCACTGCCACCGACGCGGTCGGCGCTACCACGACGGACACGTACTCCATCACGGCCAATCAGGCCACGTCCACATCGCTTACGTCCAACCCCGTTGGCCCGATCGTGCAAGGGGACTCGGTCACGTTCACCGCAGACGTTGCGAATGCCAATCCGGGCAACGTCGGCACCGTGTCGTTCTATTACGATTACGGTCAGCCCGACCAGATTCAGATCGGCGGCGCCGTTGCTCTGAGCGGCGGCCTGGCAACCTCCGCGGCGACCACGGCGCTCCCGGCTGGCAGCGATCTCATCACCGCCATTTACAGCGGCAGCACGGGCTTTTCCGGCAGCACCGGCACGCTCACCATCCAGGTGAACTCGACGGCAGCGCCGCCGAGCATCGCGAACGTGGTCATCAACCAGGATCTCTCGGCGCTATTCAACGCTCCCGGCCAATCGGTTCCCGGCACGCAGCGGTCCATGGTGAATGACATCGTCTACACGTTCAGCGAACCGGTAAACATCGTCAGTCCCACCATGGAAGCGAATGTGTTCACCATCGCAGTTGCCTCAGGATGGACCGGAACCGTGCCAACTCTCGCCTGGGCGCCAGTCAGCGGCACGAACGACACGGAGTGGGCCGTCACCTTCAGCGGCGCCGGCGTCACCGGTGGCTCCATCGCCAATGGCGCCTATACGATCTCCGTCAACGATCCGACGGCCATCACTGCGGTGTCCGACAATCAGGCGTTGAGCCTTGCGACCGGGGGAATCGGCGGCTCCACGCAATCGTTCTACCGGTTGTATGGTGACATCAATGGCGGCCAGATCGTCAACGCGGCCGACAATTTGCAGTTTAAGTCCGCCCTGGCGACTTACAATTCAGCATTCGACATCAACCAGGACGGAATTGTCAATGCCGCGGATAATCTGAAATTCAAGCAAGACCTGACCGTGAACTTCGCCGGCTTCACGCCGACCATCTAGCGTTTCGTCAGAATTCAGTAGTTCCAAGAATGTAGCCACGGATGAAACACGGATTGAACACGGACAAAACGCACCAGACAAAAAGGCAGAGTGAAGAATCGAGGATCTACACGCGATTTCCCATCCGTGTTCCGTCTGTGTTTCATCCGCGGCTGGATTTGGAACTTCTGAAACCAGATTCTCGGGTCCGTAGTGCCGGCTTTAGCGGGAAACCGCGCCTAAAGGCGGCGCTACGACCCGTCTTTTTAAGCGCAACAATGCGCTAGCGCCATTAGCGCCATTAGCTGGATAGGTCACGTGAAAATCGCGGCACCGAAGTGGGCTCGAGCGGTGCCGGCGTCTGCGCAGCGGATTCAATTCAATAGCTTTTTGTTCAGAGCCTGGTACGCTTTGAAAAACCGCTTTTGCACGGCGCCGGCTTGCTCGCTTCCCAGGGGCGCATCGGATTCCACCAGCAGCTGGAACTGGTAAACCGGCGGCGCCGTTCGGTGGTCCTCAATGTCTGGCTGGTTCCCAAAATACGCCAGCAGCCGCCCCAAAGCTGATTCGTGGCGGCGCAGTGTCGCTTGCAATCCGCTTCGCTCCGCTTCAAGCACGTGTCCCGTGCGATCGAATTCGCAAAAGAAAAGATGCCCGTGTCTCAGGCCCGATTTCTTGAGCGTCCGCTCGGAGAAAAAGCTGGGAGCGCCCGGTTCTTTCACGAAACGGTCTGCCCTTTCGCCCACTTCCCAGCCTTGATTGCGATAGCATTCTTGTAACTCATGCCAGCCGGGGAAGGGATAATCGACGGAAAAGATGCCGCCCCCCAGCGATTCGCCCTGACAAACCCAGAGCTTCGAGAATTCGCCGAACGCGCTGCCTGGGTTGCGGGTCTCCTCGAAATACTTCTCGCACCGCCAGCCGTCGAGCTCTCCCAAAGCGGACTTGTCGATCTTGGCAAGGTCCAGTGACTCGCCGGGCTGTACCGGTTGCGCTTTTGCAGGAAGCGTGTAAAGCGCCACATGACCGGCGAGCAAGAGCGCGAAGGCAGTGCCGGCAATCCAGGAATTCATCCACGAACCACGCAAGCTGGCAACCGCGGCGGCGCGATCGGTTTCCTCGCCCGGCTTGGGCACATTGGCGATTGCGGGTTCTGTGCGACGCCAGCGCGCCGGCGTCAGGAACATCAGCAAACGATCGGTGCTCCAGATCAACCCCAAAGCAACTGCGAAAAGCGCATAACCCAGGGTGTCGTGCCGCCAGCCCTCGGCAATATCGTAGAATGGCAAGCCGGTCTGCGGATCGATGCTGGAACGGGCGGCGACGTACGCCACCAAAAACACGCGCACGACATTGGCCAGCAAGACCCAAGAAATCGAGGCCAGGATCAACAGCACCGAGCGGATCGGTCCGGTGCGCATGAAGAACACATAGAAAATCGCGCACGTCACGATCGAAAACAGGGAGTTGATGCCCGCACATGCCTCATCGACGAACAGACGGCGGCTGCCCAACTCGCTTCGACTGGCGACTTCCACGACGTTGCCAGCGATCACGTGAAAGATGCGGCACTGGTCGAGCAAAGCACTGCTCCATTTCGTGGTGAGCCGTTGCAGCATCAGGACGAGGACGTTGTCCAGCCCGAATGGAGGGGGAATGATAAGCCAGAGGAAAAGCCAGGCGGGAAGGAGTTGGCGTACGAGAGCGGCGCCGCCGGCTGCCCACATCATGGCCAGGAGCATGAACATCATGGACACGACCGCGAGAAAGGACGAGTTGAGGATCTCTCCCGCGGCCAGCATAAGCCAGGTGAATCCCAGCAGACCCCAGCTGACAGCAGCGCTGCCCGGCGCAAACTGGCCAATCCGGGAAAGCGAACATAGGCAAGGATGCCGGCGCCCACAAACACGATGGGGAAAAATTGATAGTGCGGCCGCGCCCACAACTGCGTGAGATGCGCCATCATCAGCGGAACGAAAGCCAGCGCTACCAAAAACGTCACCACCAGAAGGGACACTGGCAGGGGCGGCGATGGGATTCGGTTGACGCTTTCCGCCGGAACGGAAGTCGGAGCCGTACTCATGGAGTTCTCGAAATTAGGGAATCGAAATTTGCCTTGCGCGAGGGTCGTTCAGCGAGGTCCTGCTTTTTGCTTGGGCGATTTTTCGTCTGCGGCTGCGCGGTCGTATTCTTCCGCCCGTGCATGCATCCCCAGGCGTCGGTAAGCGTCGGCCAAGGCGCGTTGCAAATCCGCCTTGATCGGAGAAGTCGGTAGCGCGTATTCCATATCCTTCACTGCCTGGCGAAAATCCTTTTCAGCCCCTTTGGCGTCACCACGATCCGCCTTCTGGATTCCCATCTTGACGCAAATACGGCCACGCGTGTCGTAGGCGTTGGGGTCGCGTACATTCATTTTGACCGCTATTTCGATGAAGTCTAGCGCCTTTGGCAAGTCGCCCATCTGCATCAAAACATAGGCCAGGTTGTTGACGACCGCAGGAATGTCCGGATTCCCTTCATAGGCTCGCTCCCAGTGGAAACGAGCCTCTTTGAGGTTGCCGCGTTGATGTTCAAAAACGCCTTTCATAAAGTGCGTCTGCGGCGATGGATAGTGATCCAGCAACTCATCAATCATTTTGGTGCCGGCATCGGATTCGGCTTGCTTGCTGGAGACCCAGAGCGTAATCGCTTCGCGCGGTGAGCTGGCGCCGACCATTCCGAAAGTCGCCGCGGCCTGGAAAACCGACGCTTGCAGCGTTTGGTGAACTCCCGCGACGATCAGCAAGCGATCGAGCATCGCCAGATTTTTTGGATCCCACCGCAGGCCGATCTCCACCAACTTCAGGCGCTGGCCGGGCGCTGCAATCCCTTGCCGGGTCACATGATCGAACCACGTTACATGCGCTTGGGCGAGGGCCGACTTGTAGACGGGATCACCCGTAGCCGTCAAGCCTTCCTCCAATATGGTCAAGGCCTGGCGGAATTCCTCCAGAAAGAGGGTCGCTTCCGCCCACATCAGGCGCTCGTTCGCGCGAACACATTGGCTTTGGCGATGCTGCTGAAGTGGCCAACGGCTGCCCTTGCTTCATCGCGAGACGCATCGAGATTTCCCTTGCGAGCATAGAGTACGGCCAGGCTCAGGCGGGCCTGGGGCCGCTTGTTCTTGACGGCAGTTATAAGCAACGGCTCGGCTTCGTCGAGCTTGCCCTTGGCGAGATAAATGTCTCCGAGCATTCCGTTCGCCGTGCCCTTATCTTCGATGCCGCCGGCAATCGCCAACTGCAAATGCGCTTCCGCCAGTTGTAGTCTTAGTGGGTTCGGTCCACTCTGCAGGAGCCTGGCCGCCATCCAAAGATGGGCTTTTGCCAGACCCACGCGATCCGGATCATCGAGCGGCGCGAGCTGATTCATGATCTGATCGCAGCGTCCCTGCTTTCCGGCCGCCATCGCGGCTCTGGCCATGTCGTAGAGAGTCTCAGGGCGATCGTCCTGCAAGATGGCGAGGCGCTCGTAGCAGACGAGGGCTTCGGAATATTCCTTCGTCCTCACCATGTTCTGCGCTTGTTCCGTATATCGCCCCTGAATCTCTTGCGCCGGCGTGAAAACCGAGAATGCCAGCACCATCAAGGTCGCCACCCCGGCGGCCAATGCGGGGAGCCCTTGCAACAGGAGACGGTAGTTGAGCCCGGCGCAATAACCCACCACGCTCCAAAACAGAAAGGTGCTGAAGCGCACCAATTGCTGAAGCGCCCGAACCGGGCCGCCGCTCCAAAGCGATCGCACGGCCGCAGATAGCGACCTTGTGAGTGACTCAAAGAATTTCGTGATTTCCCTCATCTGCAATCCCTATTTCTTTCCGAGGTGGAGAGTGCATTCGCTGGGCGCAAATCTACATTTCCACTATAGCGAATAACATGTTGAAATTGTGAAGACAATGTAAAGACAGCGCGAATCAAAACTGCACACGGCGACCTTCGCTAGCCTACATCATAGCTTTTTTTTGAGCGGCGAGCAACGCTGGCGTTTTTCCCGTTCGATTGCAGATGGAAAAAATCTTCATCAAAAATACTTGTCCGCTTCCGCCGATCATTGCGTCAAAGCGTATACTTGACAGTCGTTTGCCCAATGGAGTTAATGGGCGCTGCGCCGAGCAGCGCGGTTGGATTATTCGAAAGTGGAAACGCAATGGCCAACACCTGGCTCATCATCACCGGCGACTTCACGCGCACCGGTGGGATGGATCGGGCCAACTACCATCTTGCCTGGCACCTCGCGGATCGCCTCGGCTACACCGTTCACCTGGCCTCCCACCGTGTTGTCGAGCCGCTCGCCTCTCACCCGAACGTGCGTGTTCACGTGGCGTCGCGACCGGCGGGCAGCGGGTTCCTGGGCGAGTTCGCCCTGCGCCGGCTGGGGCGACGCCTGGCAGGCCAACTGACGGCGGCTGATCCCGGCACACGCGTCGTGGTCAACGGCGGCAATTGCAGCTGGCACGACATCAACTGGGTGCACATCGTGCACAATGCCTGCGAGTGCCGGGATGACGACGCGCCCTGGTGGTTCCGATTACGCAATCGTCTGGCATTCCGGCTGGATCGCCGACGGGAACGCAGGATTTTGCAGGCCAGCCGACTCCTTGTCGCCAATTCCGAGAAAACGCGGCGCGATCTGATCGAGCGCATCGGCATCGATCCGCAACGAATCGAGGTGATTTACCTCGGCGTTGATCCTGACGAATTCTCTCCGCTCACAGCGTCCGAGCGCACCGCCGCCCGATCTCGCTGGCAACTGCGCAACGACGAGGTGGTGCTCGCGTTCATCGGCGCCCTGGGTTACGACCACCGCAAGGGGTTCAACACCTTGATCGATGCCGTGCGACTGCTGCGCGAGAAAGGCGGCACTACGCCGTGCGTGCTGGCCGCGGGTAGCGGCGCACTGGCCTATTGGCAGAGAAAAATCGATCAATGCGGCCTGACCGGACAGGTTCGGCTGCTGGGGCATATTGGCGAGGTCAAGGCTCTTCTTGCCGCCGCTGATTTGCTGGTCAGCCCGACGCATTTTGATTCCTACGGTCTCGCCGTCCATGAATCGCTTTGCCGCGGCGTGCCGGCCATTGTCACCGCGAGGGCGGGCATTGCGGAGCGGTATCCGCCGGGCTTGCGCGATCTGCTCCTGCGTGATCCGCAGGACGGCGCGGAGCTCGCCCAGCGCCTTGAAACCTGGAAGATCCGCGCGGCTGATTTCACTGCCGCCACGTGCAAATTCGGCGCGGAATTGAGGTCATGGACCTGGGACGACACGGCGGCACGGATGGTCGAGTGCACCGAATCGGTGCGAACGCCCGCGGATTCGGCTGCCGTGAGGTGCGCATGAAATTGCGAATCTGTTTCATTGTGGAAAGCGGCACGGACGTTCGATTGCTGGAAGGACTGGCGGCTCATATGCAGGTGCGGGTCGTGGCGCGATTCATTCAGGGCGGGCGAGCGGTGAACCACGTGCCGCGCGTGCCGATTTCGATCGAAACCGGTCCGGCAAATCGCGTCCGCTTCGCGATGTTTGCCGCCCGCCACCTTTGGCAGAGACGGCGTGATTATGACCTCGTGCTAGTGCAAGGATACGGCGTCGCGGCGTTGGCAGCCAACGCGGTTGCCATGCTTACCAGCGCCCCGACGTGCATGCTGGTGTGCAGTCCCGTGGAGGAATACTACCGCTGTCGGCAAATTGACCCGTCCAGCGGCAAGCGCTTTCGCTGGGTGGAATGGCTGGGTCTGCGCGCCCTCGCCAGCATGAATGCCGTGCTGGGGCAGTTCTATGTTGCACTCAGCCGGCATCTCGCCGAGGTGATTCACACGCAGCACCATCGTCGCGAGGTGGCGATTATCCCGGTCTATGGCGTGGATACCTCGCTCTTTACGCCCGCTCGCACTTCCAAGGTCCAGGCCAAACGTGCGGTCGGCCTGCCTGAACAAGGGCAGCTCATCTTTTTCAGCAGCCGAGTGGCACCCGAAAAAGACGCGGCCGGGCTACTGACGGCGTTGCGCATTTTGCGAGAGGCGGGGATGGATCTTTGGCTTGTTCATCGCAGCGGCGGTTATCGCGAGTTTCTGGCCCTGGCGCAACAAATTGGCGTGGCTGACCGCGTCCTTGCCGGCGATGCTTTGCACCCGGTCAACGAGTTGCCTTCTTATTACCAGGCCTGCGACCTGTGTGTGCAAACCAGCCATGCGGAAGGGCTCGGGTTCTCACCCCTGGAGGCCTTGGCTTGCAAGATTCCCGTCGTGGCAACCGCAGTGGGCGGACTGTGCGAGACCATTCGCGACGGTGAAACCGGCTGGACGTGTCCCCCCGGCGATCCAGGCGCCCTGGCGCGGCAAATCTCGGCAGCGTTGAGCAATCCAAGCGAGGCGCGCCGCCGGGCCACCGCTGGGCGATCTCTCGTGCAAGCGAAATTCGAGTGCCGGATCGTCTTTCGTCAGCTGTCAAGGTTTTTCCAGGCTTGCGTGGGGAAAAACCCTAGTATCACCGAGCCGACCTCAACCCCTGGAAACATGTTCCATGTCCTTGCTACGCTGGATGATACGGTTCATAGCCATACCCGACAGCGCGCCTGTGACTTCACTGTTTTTTCGCAGTTTGTGCACTAAATATTCATATAAGAGGATTAAAACGGGGCTGGCCCAATCACCGGATGATTGGATACGCTGAATGGAGGAGATGCGTGTTGCCTCGTTGCAACGGAATGGTTTTTTGTATGCCGATATTGACTTCTGAACCTGCTCTGTATCCGGACAATCTGTTTGGCGGCGTGCGCGACCTAACGAGCGATGCGCGCTGGTGGGTGTTGCACACGCGCCGCGCCAGGAAAAAAGCCTGGCCCGTTGCCTTCATGAGCGTCAGCTGCCGTTTTTCCTCCCGTTGGTTCCAAATCGTTTGCGCATCCGCGGTAAGGTAATTCACTCTTACCTCCCGCTTTTCGCAGGGTACGTGTTCCTCCTGGCGCGACACGAAGATTATCACCAGGCACTTTCGACCCGACGGGTGGCACACACGCTTGCAGTATCCGATCAATCGCAAATGTGGGACGATCTGCGTCAGATTCATCGCCTGATCGGTTCGGGCGCACCGGTTCAGCGTGAAGACCGCCTGGAACCCGGCGCGCAAGTGTTGATTCAGAGTGGTCCCCTCGCCGGCCTTCGCGGCGTCGTAATCAAAACAGCATCGGGCAATCGCTTCGTTATCAAGGTAGATTTCATCCAGCGCGGTGCTTCCGTTTTGCTTGAAGATTGCATGCTCTCGCGGGTGCCGGCAAATACGGCAGGCCATTCCTAGCCCAATCTCACGGACGAACCTAGCCCAACTGCAAGCCAAGGACGGCCCTGGTTTTGCGTCTTTGGATCGATTGCACGACCTGCGAGGTCTTGCAACCCACGGGGACGGAGTCTGCGCACGCCAGCGGACTTTTTGCTACGATCCACCGATTGGTTTCCTGACGCTAAGCCTGCTCGCTCTGGCTTTCTCGCCCTGAAGATCTGGTCGAGAGGAAGTGCAGCCATGATGTACTTGCTACTTGTCGGCGGTTTGAGCCTGGTTTCATGCCTGCTGCTGGCGCCCGTGGCTCGTTTGTTGGCCTTGTCCTTTGGTCTGGTGGATCGGCCCGACGGACACCGCAAGATTCACCAAAAGGTCACGCCCGTCTGCGGCGGGCTGACGGTTCTGGCTGCGACGATTCTCACCATCAGTGCCGCCTTCTTTCTGGGGGAGGAAATCAGCGATAGTCTCCTGAAGCACGGCTCCATCTTGATTGGTTTGCTATTTGGGGCACTCATCATCTGCGGCATCGGGGTGCTGGATGATCTCGGCCGTCTTCGTGGGCGCCATAAATTGATTGGCCAGGTGGCGGCAGTCGGGGTCGTCGTGGGCTTTGGCGGGTGGGTGGACAAGGTGCAAGTTTTCGGCCTCACGCCCATCGAATTGGGCTGGCTCGGCATTCCCTTCACGATGTTCTTCATGCTGGGCGCGATCAATTCGCTTAACCTCATTGACGGCATGGACGGATTGCTGGGAAGCGTCGGCGTCATACTCAGCCTGGCCCTGGCGGCGATGGCGCTCCTGTTGGGAGCCGCCCATCTTTGGGCCGTGGTTGTCGCGCTGGCTTTGGCGGGGGCCCTGCTTGGATTTCTGCGTCACAATCTCCCTCCCGCCAACGTGTTCTTGGGAGATGCCGGCAGCATGCTCATCGGTCTCGTCCTTGGCGCTCTGGCAATCCATTGCTCCCTGAAAGCTCCGGCCACCATCGCCCTGGCATTGCCGGTCTGTCTTTTGGTCCTGCCCATTTTCGACACCACCGCCGCCATCGTCCGGCGTAAGCTCACGGGACGCAGCATTTACACGACCGATCGGGCCCATCTTCATCACTGTTTGCAGCGCAGCGGACTCTCGACACGAGGGGCCCTCGCGCTGGTTGCACTTTTTTGCGTCGTCACTTGCACCGGCGTCCTTACCAGCCAGGCGTTCGACAATGACTGGATCGCGCTGATCACCGCTGCATCCATCGTGGCGGTTCTGGTCATGACCCGGCGTTTCGGATTCGCGGAATTCATGTTGATCAAGGCACGCCTGATGTGCCTGCTGGCACCCGCCCATCACAGCAGTCAAGTCGAGGTTCGCCTGCAAGGGACAGCCGCGTGGAAGGACTTGTGGCACGCCCTCCTTGTCCGTGCCAGCGGCTTGAATCTGCGCCAGGTTTTGCTGGATGTCAATGCCCCCTCGCTGCATGAGGGATACCATGCGCGCTGGGACGGCGTCGTCGGGGCCAATGAAGAACGGCCGCTCTGGCACGTCGAAATCCCGATGACCGCGAGCGGCGTCTCCGTGGGGCGCCTGGTGCTCTCGGGCTTGCCGGATGAGCAGCCGATGTGGAAAAAGATCGCGATTCTGATGGAAGTCGTCGAGGAATTCAATGCACCGCCGCGCGGCGCGGCCGAGCCCAGCGGCACCGATGCGTCCGCCTGGACGGCGGTGCCCGATCCGGCCGCGACACAGATCAAGCCAGCGCCGGAATGCCAGAACGCCAAGCCGCCGCACGTCGCCCTGGAAGTCGAGCCCTTGAAATCGTAATTGATGCGACCACCCATAGCCATCCGCATGAGGAGTCTCCCATGTCCCAAGTCGAAGCAAACGCCAACGAGCAATTCGCCGACGCGGAATTAGCCCACGGATCGCGCGGCTTCTTGACTGTCATCTGGCAGCGCAAGGCCCTCGTCGTGCTCGGCACGGTGCTCGGATTGATCGGCGGTTCTCTCGTGTACTGGCAGCGCACCGCTGTCTTTTCCGCGGGCGCCCAAATCCATGTGATCAAGAAAAACAATCCTATCCCTATCCGGGACGGCGATCGCGTGGCAGGTTACGAGGATTACATGGCAACACATATGGTCGTGTTGCGCAGCCCTTATATCATCGAGCGCGCCATCAAGAAAAAAGACCTCGCTTCACTCAAGACCTTCGAGAACGGCGACCCAGCCGGGCAAATCCTCGGTTCCTTCGGCGTTGCTCGCGACAAGGAAACACTCGGCGGCTCCACCAATATCCTCAACCTCTCCTATCGAGGGCCTGTCGCCGACGACTGCAGCAAGATTCTCACCGCTATCATTGACGCATATCAAGAGTATCTCGACGTCAAATACACCATTACCACCGACCAGACGCTGAGTTTGATCAAGACTGCGCACGATGTCATCGGGAAGGAACTTCGCGAGGCTGAGGACGCTTATAAAAAATTTCGGGAGCAAGGTCGGGTCCTGATCACGAAGGAGGGCATCAATACCGAGGTGGCGAACGTCATGAGTTATGAAAAAAGATGCGAAGATGAAATCCAAAAACTGGAGGGTTATAAAAACCAAACTAATATTCTCGAAAAGGCAGTTAAGGAAGGAACTGGGCAGATAACTCTGAGCCTTCTCATCGGCGCCAACAAAGTCACGAGCCCGAATACGTTGAAGGACGATTTGTTGCTCGAGTTGCAGATGAAGGAACTTTCGCTTCAAGAAACCTACGGTGAAAACCATCCTAAAGTGATCGAGGTGCGCAGGCAAATGGAACTCGTGAGGAAACGTTTCGAAAAATCGTCCGGCGGCTCGACGGAAGCGGAAAAAGACCCCGTTCAGCACTACATTCGTGTGCTCAAACAACAGCAGGAATTCACCGAACTGAACATCCATTCTTTAATGAAGGCGCACGATAGAGCGAGGGTCAGCGCCAGGAGCCTCACCGAATTCGAACTCGAGGAAAGTCGTTTGCGCAAGGAGGTGGCTCGTAGAGAGGACCTATTTCAGGAACTGGTCAAACGGCTGGCCCAGCTAAATTTGATGCGCGATGCGGGGGTGGGATTTGACGCGCAGGTGCTCTCCGTATCGCCTAGCGTCAAGGTCGCGCCCATCGCCTACCAGATGATCGCCGCCGGCCTGATGGGTGGGTTGCTCGCAGGCATCGGTTTTGCCTTCCTCGCGGATCTTACCGACAAGAGCTTCCGCAATCCCGACGAGGTACGCGTGCGGCTGGGATTGCCTCTGTTGGGGCACGTGCCGTTCTTGCAAGCCGATCCCGAGGCCGCCAAGAAGGTGGAAGCGGGGGAAATCGCCGTCGATCCGATGCTGCTGTCATTATTTCGGCCGAAGTCGCTTGAAGCGGAGGCTTATCGCGCTGTCCGCACCGCTATTTTCTTCAGCGTCCAGGGTGAGGGGCACCGCGTCTTGCAGGTGTCCAGCCCGAATAAGGGGGACGGCAAGAGCCTCATGGTGTCCAACCTGGCGATCTCGATGGCCCAGTCGGGCAAGAAGGTGCTCGTCATCGACGCAGACTGCCGCCGGCCTCGGCAACACAAGATCTTCGGTCTGGCAAACACCGCCGGGCTCTCGACGGTCCTCGCCAATGGCGGCGATTGGCATACCGCCGTTCACGCCACCCCGGTCGAAGGCCTGTCGATTATGCCGAGCGGCCCCATTCCGCCGAACCCGTCCGAACTGCTGTCCTCGCCTCGCTTTGGGGAGGTGCTGGAATCGGCACGCCCCGAATACGATTACGTGATGGTGGACACGCCGCCGTTGTTGGCCGTCACCGATCCATGCGTGGTCGCCGGCCACGTCGATGGCCTGGTGCTGATCTTGCGGTTGTCGCGCCAGGGCCGGCCTCATGCCGAGCGCGCACGCGAGATTCTCAAGTCGCTCGGCGTCAAGGTTCTGGGCGTGGTCGTCAACGGCATCACGCGGCAAAGCGGGACCGGCATCTACAGCTCCGAGCATTACGATTACACCGAATCCTACGAGCAGGCGCCTGACGCCGAAGGCAACGATGGCTATTACTATCACGACGAAGATACGCCCGAAGCTCCCGCGCAGAAATAGGAATTCCGATGCTGCCTCTGGTTGATATGCACTGCCATCTGCTCGCCGGCCTGGATGACGGGCCGGCGACGATGGAGGAGGCGCTGGACATGTGCGCCGTGGCGCATGCCGAGGGCGTGCGCTCATGGCGGCCGGCGCTCACCAAAACGAACGCTGGAAAGAGGTGACTCCCGATCGCATCCGCACGGCGACGGCCTTGCTCGAATCCGCCCTGCGCGAGCGCGGCTCGTCAATGGCCGTTTTCCCGTGCGGCGAGGTGATGGCGCATCCGGAAACCCATCGGCATTGGCAGGACGGCAAGCTGATGAGTGTCGCGGATCGCAAGCAGTTCATGCTGCTGGAAATGCCGCACGGCGTCTTCATCGATCTGATTCCGACCGTGAAAAGTCTGCGGGAATCCAGCATTCGGCCGATCCTGGCTCACCCGGAGCGGGAACGGGAGTATCTGCATGAGCCGGACCTGATCGAGGCCATGATCGAGGCGGGCTGCCTGGTGCAGGTGTCCAGCGCCAGTGTGACCGATCCGAAAAGCCCGGCGGATCAGCATGCTCTCAAAGATTGGTTTCGCCGCGGCATCGTGCATCTGCTTGGTTCGGACGGCCATTCGCCGCGCCGTCGGGCCCCAAGGCTGGCGGCGGCGTATCGCCAGGTGACCTCGTGGATTGGTCCCGCTCAGGCCGATCGCATCGCCAGCAGCAACGGGCTGGCGGTGGTGCATGGGTTGCCGCTGCGCGTCCCGCGACCCAAGCCAGCCCGGAGCACCAGCTGGTGGTTCCTGTCGATGTGGTAAACGATCACGGCCCCATGACCGTCTGCGTGCCGGTAAGGTTTTTCTGCGTGGCAAAGACGTTCAAAATCGAGTACCGATAGATGCTGGAGAAGTAACGCGTCATCGATTCGCCGACGGTTTCCTGGAGTACGATGACGTCGCCGGTTTGAATGATGAGGTTTTCACGCGGATCGTTGAGGGCCTTGTTCAGGTCCACGCGGATGTTGATTTGGCCGCCGTCTTTGGTTTTGCGCAGCACGGTGACCGCGCTGGGGAAGGGGAGCCCAGGCCGGATTCGATGATATTGCCGGACAGGTTGTTCTGTTGGATGCCGCCGTTGACGAGTGGGCCGCCCGCCAGCGAAATGGCCGTCACGACGGTGAGGTCGTAATCGCGTGGCAAGACGAACTCGCGCGGCTGGATCAGGCCGCCGGTGTAATACACTTCGGTGTCGCGGGCCTTGATGAAGACCACGTCTCCTTTTTTCAAGATGACGTCCTCTTGCTTGAACGGGATGGGATCGCCCTGATGGACCCGAAGCGGCAATTTGATCACCTGGCCCGCTTTCGGGTCGTCAGAAAACGGATCGCCGCGCTGCACGGAGATTTCGTTGATCGCGTCCAATCCCGGCGTGCCGCCGGTCTTAAGGAGCGCATGGCCGACGTCGTCCTCATAGGCTGGCAATTCGACGAGGGCGGCGCTGCCGCGTTTGATACCGCCGACGTTGGTGGGACTGAGGGCCGAATCCTGGCGGACGACCTGAACGCGCACGAATCGCGGCCGCAGCAACGACACGAGGATCTGCACCGATGCGGTGCCCTTATCCTTGCCCGGCTGGAGAAGTCCGCGATCGATATACGTCTTAATAATCTTCTCACGGACTTCGGTGATCGTCATGTCCTTAACGAGCAGAGGCTGAATCTGTGGCAGTGGCAAGGTTCCTTCCTCGCTCACGACATACGGAAAACCCGTCGACGGCTGTGGATTCTTTTCGTCCCCCAGGTGCACCGGCGGCACATCACCGAGCTTTCCAGTGACCCCGTCGATGTAAATGCCGAGCACGTCCCCTTTATCCACCCGGTGATTTTCTTGCGGCTTTTGGCTCAGCGCTTTGAACGGGATGTCTTTCAGGTTCTCTTTGGGCGAGGCCAGGTACTCCGCAGGCAGTCGATGTGCCGGAATTCCATCAGCCACCGGGTTGCTGACGGCAGCGCAACCGCCGCTGAAGAGCAAAACGCAGGCAAGAGCAGCCAACCCAAAGGTTCTGCGGCGCGATTGTGGGCACGTCCTATTGCGGTTCGACAACATAGTCTCAACCTTGGGGTGACGCGTTAGCGCTCACTTGGGCCATTCTTCGAATCGGGCAGCGACGGAATCGGGACCAGCGGCGGCGGAATCGGCACGCTCGACGGCGCTGGAATCTCCACTACAGGCACGCTGACGGGCTCGCGCTGCGTCTCCTGTTCGGTCGGCGGCGTTGTCGGTTCAGGCGGCGGATTTTCGCCCGGTGCTTTCTTGGGTTCGGGCGGCGCCTGCTCGCCTGGTAGTTTCTTCGGTTCGGGTAGTGGCACCGCGTCGTCAGGGGCTTTCTTCGGTTCGGCTGGCGGCGCCGGGTCGCCAGAAGTCTTCTTCGCTTCGGGCGGCGGCACCGGCTCGCCTTGGGTTTTCTTTTTATCGGCCGACGGATCAACCGGGGTCGGGGACGGGGGGAAAGCATCGTCCGGCGATTGATTGGCCTCGCGCGGCAGCGGTTCTCCGACGACCGGGCGAGGCGGCAAGGCTATCGGGATCACGAATCGCTCACGCATCCCGGTCTCCCGCGCCACCCCGCGGCTCCATGCCGAAACCCCGCGTTCCAGTCGGCAATCTCCATCTGGGCGTTCGGCGTCCTAAACCCCGCACGCTGCAGCCTGTTGGGCGGCATCGCCGGCGGCTCACCCGTGCCGTTGCTTTCGATGTAATCGACGAAGCCAGCCTCGAACCCCGACGCGTAATTGTGTGAACACTCCTTGCCTTCATCGTGCTCGACCTGTCGCAAGGCTTCGCGCGCTAGCTGGTGCATGTGGCGGCGAAATGTGCACTCCTGAAACCAGTCCACTGGCGCGCAGGCAAGGTTTTCGATCGAGTAATTCAGCCACGAACAGCCGCTTGACAACGGCAATAGCAGCAGGAGCATTCGCAAAACGAGCTTCATCGAGGTACCCCGTGCACGAGCGCCTCCGTCCCCGGATGCGCACCGACATCCTACTTCATCGACCTGGCGCGCGTTTGAGTTTAACGAATATGCGGTCCAGCGCGGATTTTCGCCCAAAAAAGATCAACAATTCCTCAAGTTTCGCGACGGGAACTCGGTCGATGCGAGTCTGCCATCTGGGAAAATTTTATCCGCCCGCCTGCGGGGGCATCGAAACGCACCTGAAAACTCTGGCGACGGCACAGGCTCGACACGGCGCGGCGCGTCCAGGTGATCTGCGTCAATCACTGCGATTCCGCCGGACACGACGTTACCTGGGAACGTCTCGCACGCACCGGCGATGTCGTGGAATGGGATGATTCGGTAACCCTTGTCCGCCTCGGACGACTCGCGTCGATCGCCCGGCTTGATGTTTGTCCCGGTTTGCTCGATCGGCTCCGCCGCTTGACTTCCAGTGATTTCGATCTGCTCCACCTGCACGTGCCGAATCCCACGATGCTTCTGGCGCTGGCGCTGGCACGACCGCGGCTGCCCTGGGTCATCACGTACCACAGCGATGTGGTGAAGCAACGAATTCTGGCTCGGCTGATGCGCCCGTTCGAAGACCTGGTTTTTCGCCGCGCCGGCGCCGTTCTCGTGAGTTCCCCAACTTACCCCCACGGATCGACCTACTTGCAGCAACAAAGCAACAAATTGATTGTAATTCCCTTTGGCATCGAGCTGGGACCGCTGTCCGATCCAAGCGTAGAAGCTCTGACCGCGGCGGCACGGTTTCGCTCGGAACACGGGCAGCCCTTGTGGCTTCTGGTCGGGCGGCTGGTGTACTACAAGGGCATCGACCAGGCGCTGCACGCGCTGCGACAGGTGCCGGGCAAATTGATGGTGGTCGGCGAAGGTCCGCTGCGGCGCGAACTGGGCGAATTGGCGGTCCGACTTGGCGTCGCCGATCGCGTGATCTGGCTAGGCCGATTGCCTGGCGAGGAATTGATCGGCGCCTTTCACGCCGCCACTGCTCTGTGGTTTCCCAGCAACGCACGCAGCGAAGCGTTTGGCCTGGTGCAGATCGAGGCAATGGCGAGCGGCTGCCCCGTGATTAACACCAATATTGTCGGCAGCGGCGTCGCCTGGGTAAGCCGGCACGAGGAAACGGGTTTGACCGTGCCGGTCAACGACGCGGCCGCTTTCGCCCAGGCCGCCAATCGTCTGTTGACCGAGCCTGGCCTGCGAACCAGATTAAGCTGTGAGGCCCGTCGGCGTGCCGCCGTGGAGTTCGGGCAGGACCAGATGGCCCAGCGAACGCTCAATATCTATGAGCTCGTTGTCAGCGCCCAGCGTGAGCCGGCACTCCTGGCCAATTCCGTCGGTGGGTAGCGATGCGCGTGCTTCACGTGAACAGCGGGAACCTGTACGGCGGCATCGAAGCGCTGATTGCGACGCTCGCTCGGTTCCGCGATGTTTGCCCGGAAATGGAACCGAGCTTCGCCCTTTGCTTTGAGGGGCGCTGGCGCAGGAACTCAGTCAAACCGGGGCGCCAGTCCATCTGCTCGGGGCGGCACGCGTCAGCAGGCCCTGGACGATCTGGCGCGTTCGGCGCGTTCTTGCCGGCGTGCTGCGACGTGCAAGTCCGGACGTGGTGGTTTGCCACAGCCCGTGGAACCACGCGATTTTCGCTCCCGTGGCGCGGCGCGTCGGCATTCCGCTGGCGTTTTGGGCTCACGCTCCTTCCCGCGGCGACCACTGGCTTGACCGCTGGGCGAGCTGGACTCGGCCTGATCTCGTGATCGCGAACAGCCAATGGACGTGCGACAACTTTCATCTTTTTCCGGGCACGCCGACGGAGGTGGTGCTGTGCCCGGTCGCGGATACATCGAGCGAGAATCGGCAGGAGGATCGTTGCAGCATTCGCACCGAATTCGGAACCGACGCGGACGCGGTGGTCATCGTTCAGGTGAGCCGCCTGGAGGCGTGGAAGGGGCACGCTCTGTTGCTCGACGCCTTGGCTCTTTTGCGCGACGTGGGCGGATGGCAGTGCTGGATTGTCGGCGGCCCGCAGCGGCCGGAAGAAGAGCGGTATCTGGCGGACTTGCAGGCAAGGGTAGGGCGCGCCGGGCTTGTGAACCATGTGCGCTTCCTCGGACAGCGCCGGGACGTGCCACGCATTCTTGCCGCCGCGGACCTACTCTGCCAGCCGAACTTGACGCCCGAGCCATTCGGCATCACTTTTGTTGAGGCGCTGCATAGCGGCTTGCCGGTAGTGGCCACGGCGCTGGGCGGGCCAAAAGAAATCGTGGACGACACCTGTGGCGTTACCGTGGCGCCGGGCGATGCTGCCGGCTTGGCGGACGTGTTGCATCGGTTGATTCGGGATGCGGAGCTGCGTCGTCGGCTTGGGCAGGGCGGCCCAGCGCGGCGCGAGCGCTTTCCGATCCCGGGATGCAACTTGCTCTTCTTGAGCGAATCCTGGCGGCGATTTCGGATAGGCACGTGGCGGCGCGGTAAAAACGTGTGGTATCCTATCCTGACGGTATGACGCACGAATGGTCCCGCCCGATGCGTGGCACATTAGAACCTGCGGTCAATAAGTTATCGGGAAAAGGTTTCGTATGGGTTTGATGTTCTGCGGCGTGGCGTTTGTCGCAGCCTTGTTGCTGACGTGGCGCTCCTTGGCTGCTGGGCTTGCCTGTGTTGTCACAGTCGGCTACTTCTTCGGCATTGTGCGCGCGAACTTTCCGGACACGTTTAGCCATTTCATTTTCGATTCGGCGGTCCTTGGCTTTTACCTCTCGTATTTCGGCTTCGGCGGCCTCAGAGGCGCGTTCGATCCACGGCAGGAGGCATTACGGCGTTGGACTTCGGTGCTTATCGGCTGGGGCGTTGTGATGTCTTTGATCCCGATCCAGCATCCGCTGATCCAGATGGTCGGCTTGCGAGGAAATGTTTTCTTATTGCCGTTTCTGCTGGTGGGCGGCCGCGTAGACCGAGGCATGGCCACTACGTTGGGTATGTGGCTGTGCGTCCTCAACCACGCCGCGTTTGCATTCGGGATGGCGGAGTATTTTCTCGGCGTGCCGATGTTTTACCCCGAGAATGCAGTCACGGAGCTTATCTATCGCAGTGGCGATGTCGGCACGGGCGGCTCGTTTCGCATACCGGCGATTTTTTCTAATTCCCATAGCTACGGCGGCGCGATGGCTTTCAGCTTGCCGTGGCTGCTCGGAACCTGGGTGCAGCCCAGCGCGAGCAAATGGCGGAATGTCTTTCTGCTGTCGGCGATGGCGGTCAGCATGGCCGGCGTGTTTCTGTGCGCGGCACGCACCCCAGTGATCATGCTTGGCGTCATCGTGCTGGCAGCGACGTTTTCCGGCCATTTGCGCGGCGCCAGCTGGCTGGCCTGGGCTTTGCTGATTGCCGGTCTGGCCTACATCGTTAGCGGCGAGGAGCGTATGCAGCGATTCCTGGCCGTCGAGGACGCCGACCAGGTCTTGGGCCGTTTTCGTATTAGCGTCAATATGACTTTCCTTGAACTACTTATCAAATATCCGTTCGGAAATGGCATGGGCGCCGGCGGCACCAGTGTCCCGCACTTCCTGCAGCACCTGCTGAAGGATCCCGTTGGCATGGAAAATGAGTACAGCCGAATTCTTCTGGAGCAAGGCGTTTTCGGTTTGGCGCTCTGGATCGCGTTCGTTTGTTGGTTGCTCGGCAGACGGCCAATCAATCAGCGTGATCCCTGGCTGTTCGGCAGGAAGTTGCTTTGGTCTTTCAGTCTGGCGGCGTTTGCCCTGGCAATGCTCGGCACAGGCCTCATGACTTCGATTCCTGCGTCGATGATGTTTTTTCTGGGCATCGGCTTCGTGGTCGCGCCGATGCCGATCCCGCTCAAGCGGCCGGCGTTGGGCCGGAATCCACCGTCTCGATCCACCCATGTGATGGCGAGCGCTCGATGAGTAATGTCGAAATGCCCGTGGAGAGCGAATCAGCTCCTGCCGTCAGCGGTCGGCCGGAAGCTGCGCCGGCCGGTGTTCTGCGGATTCAACCCAGCTCCGGCTGCGCGCGCTCGACTTGCATGAGCTATGGCGCTATCGCGAATTGCTATGGTTCCTGGCCTGGCGCGACATCAAGATTCGCTACAAGCAAACCGTTCTCGGCGCCGGCTGGGCGATCATCCAGCCGCTGTTCACGATGCTCGTTTTCTGGATCTTTTTCGGACGCCTCGCAGGCATCGAATCCAAAACCGATGGAAACCTGCCGTATCCAGTCTTCGTCCTTTGCGCTCTGGTGCCCTGGCAACTGTTTGCTTACGCCCTGACCCAATCCAGCAACAGCGTCGTCGCCGAGCAACGGCTCATCACCAAGGTGTATTTTCCGCGTCTGCTCATCCCGCTGGCATCTGTCCTTTCGGGGCTCGTCGATTTTCTGATCGCCTTCGCCCTTCTCCTGGTCTTCATGGCCTGTTACGAGGTCTATCCCGGCTGGGCCATCGTGACGGTCCCATTGTTCGGGATATTGGCGGTTGCCACGGCCCTGGCGGTCGGCTTGTGGCTGTCAGCTCTGAATGTGCAATACCGCGATTTTCGCTATACGGTGCCGTTCCTGACGCAATTCTGGATGTTCGCCAGTCCGGTTGCCTATCCGAGCAGCCTGGTGCCGGAGCAGTGGCGGGCCTGGTATGGCTTGAACCCGATGGCAGGCGTCATCGATGGATTTCGCTGGGCGCTTCTGGGCCGAACCGAATGTCCGTGGGACACGCTCGGAGTTTCGATCGTCACGGTGGGTGTTCTGCTTGCTGGCGGCGTTTATTATTTCCGGCGCATGGAACGCAAGTTCGCAGACATAGTGTGATATGAGCGACGTTGTCATTCGAACCGAAAGTCTGGGCAAGCAGTATCGCCTGGGCAAACGCGAAAAATACTCGACCTTTCGCGATGCTCTGGTGGAAACGGCCAAGGTGCCGGTGCGCTGGCTGACATCCCGAGCGAGCGGCAATCGAAAATCCGCCCATCCGGAAACCATCTGGGCCGTCCGCGACGTATCCTTCGAGGTGACGCACGGCGAAGTCGTTGGCATCATCGGCCGCAATGGCGCGGGCAAGAGCACGCTGCTGAAGATTCTTTCGCAGATCACGGAGCCAACGACGGGGCTGGTTGATTTGGCGGGCCGCGTTGCCAGCCTCCTGGAAGTCGGCACCGGTTTTCATCCCGAATTGACGGGCGCGAGAATATATTCCTGAACGGCGCCATTCTCGGCATGAAGCGCGCCGAGATCATTCGCAAGTTCGACGAAATAGTCGCCTTCGCGGAGGTGGAGAAGTTCATCGACACGGCGGTGAAGCATTATTCCAGCGGCATGTATATGCGGCTGGCGTTCGCGATCGCCGCCCACTCTGGAACCCGAGATTTTGGTGGTGGACGAGGTGCTCGCGGTCGGGGACGCCGAATTTCAAAAGAAATGCCTGGGGAAAATGCGCGAGGTGGCGCGGGGCGGCCGCACGGTGCTCTTCGTGAGCCATAACGTCCCCGCGATACAGAATCTTTGCACGCGCTGCATCTACCTCCGCCATGGGCAGGTGGCTGCGGACGCGGCGACGGCGGAAGCCCTACTCGCCTACCAAAACGACGGGTTCCGATCCCTGGGGGGCAGCGTGGACCTGACCTGCCATCCGGGCCGCACGCCGGCCTCCGTGCCCACGATGCGATGGGCCCGAGTTATCAACGGGGCATCCGGCCAGGTCGAACCGGTTCCGATGGGCGGAACGGCGAGGATCGCGATTGATTTCCACTGCGATCACGCCCTGAACGATATCACGTTCGGGCTTGTGGTGAAAAACGAGTATCACCAGCCGGTATTCGGGGTGAACAACTTGGTTACTCCGTCCCCTGCGCTCGATTCGCCGGTCCGCGCAGGGCGGGTCACTTGTATTTTGGAACGCCTCCCGTTAATGCCCGGGTCGTTTTCAATTGATTTGTATTTCGGAAGCCGCGGCTTGAATTTCGACGTGATTACCGATGCCGTGGAGCTGACCGTTGAGCCACGCGACGTGTACAACACTGGCCACCTGCCGCCGTCCGGTTGTGGGAACGTCTGGTGGCCAGCGTCGTGGGAGGTGAACGTGGATGAGTGACGGCGCCAAGGATATCGCAAAGATTGGAATTTTCGCACGAATTCGCCGCAGCCTCCATTTCCGATATCGACGTTTTCGACACCGCCTTCTCGGAGCAACGGATACCCACTGGGCGCGATTCGTGATGGACCGTGAGACCGCTCGCTTCGTCAGCGGGCTCAGCGTCCAGTCCATGTCGGCTTTGGAGATTAGCGGCACTCGCTGGCAAAACGCTGGCTTCCAATCGTACGAATCGGTCAATTACCCGGACTACGATATCTGTGAAAAGCCCTACCGCGTCGAAGCCTTTGACGCCGTCTTCGCCGAGCAGGTGTTCGAACACGTTCTCTGGCCTTTTCGTGCCGTTCGTCACGTGTTTCAGATGCTACGGCCCAACGGCGTCTTCGTAATCACCACTCCATTCATGTTGAAAGTGCACCACATACCGATTGATTGCTGCCGTTGGACCGAATTGGGCCTGAAGCATCTGCTCGCGGAAGGCGGGTTCCCGCTCGCTCGAATCCAAACCGGCTCGTGGGGCAACCGCCGATGCGTCGTGGGTAATTTTGACGAATGGCAGAACTACATTCCGCTGCTGCACTCGCTGAAGAACGAACCGGACTTTCCCGTGGTAGTGTGGGCGTTTGCCCGGAAAGATCCGTGACAATCGCCGGCCTTCATTTGCAATCAACCGCTCCAGTGCGTGACGCGGTGTTGGATGAAAACACGATGACGGAACTTTGCCAAATCTACGACCACAAGTTTTACAACGACCAAGCCGAAACGTCTTACCGATCGGCCGCCGCCGTGGCGCCATTGATCGTGAAGCTGTTTGCACCGTCGAGCGTGATCGATGTCGGCTGCGGCGTTGGGACGTGGCTGCGGGCGTTTGCCGACCTTGGTTTCACACAATTGCTCGGCATCGACGGCCCGCATGTCGAACCGGCCTCTCTTCAGCTTCCGACCGCGCAATTTCGGTCCCACGACCTTCGATTGCCTTTGCCCGATTTGGGTCGATTCGATGTGGCGATGTCGCTGGAAGTGGCGGAACATCTCCCCGCGCAGGTGGCGGCGGGATTCGTTGCCGGCTTGACGCGCATGGCGCCCATTGTCGTTTTCTCCGCGGCGATTCCCGGCCAGGGCGGCACCGATCACATCAATCTACAATGGCCGGAGTATTGGCAAGCCTTATTCCAGGGTCACGGCTATGTGCAGTTGGATCCGTTGCGGCCGCTCCTCTGGCACGATGAACGCGTTGAATGGTTTTATCGACAGAATCTGTTTGTTTATGTCGCCGACGCTTATCTGGAGGAATCGGCAGCGCTCAAGGAATTACCGCGGGCGATTGGTGACGAAAGGATCGAGTTGATCAATCGGTACATTCTTCACCATTACGTGAATCCGGAGCATCTCGGTGTCCGCCGGCTGTTGCAGCTTCTGCGGCACGCCCTGGCCCGCTCGCTCCGTCATCGGCTATTTCGATAGGGAGCTTGGGGGTGGTGGTTTGGTCGATCAACCGGGTGCCAGCGTGGTCGTGTGTTGCCACAACAGCGCCGCGAAGCTGCCTGCGACTCTTGCGCATCTCGCCGCCCAGCAGGTTCCAGGCGGGATCGGTTTCGAGGTGGTCGTGGTGGACAACGGTTCCACCGACGACACGAGCACGGTCGCACGGCAACTGTGGCCGGCGGATAGTCCGTTTCCATTGCGCGTCGTGAGCGAACCGGTGAAGGGTCTCGCGCACGCACGTTGCCGAGGCTTTCTCGAGGCACGCTACGAATTTGTCAGTTTCGTTGACGATGACAACTGGGTCTGTCCGGATTGGGTTCGCGTCGCGCATGAGATCCTTTCCGAGAACCCACGGGCGGTCGCTTGCGGCGGCAGCACCGAGGCCGTCTTTGAATCGCCGGAGCCGGATTGGTTCGTCCGCTATCAGGGCAACTTTGCGGTGGGTTGCCAGCATGAAAAGCCGGGCGATGTGACGGATCAACCGCGGCCTCTCTGGGGAGCTGGATTGACCATCCGGAAGACAGCCTGGGTGGCCCTGCGAGAATCTGGATTCCGTTTCTACTTGACCGGGCGCAAGGGATTCGGATTGACCGCTGGGGAAGACCATGAACTTTGCTACGGCCTCATCTTGGCCGGCGGGCGCTTGTGGTACGATCCGCGCTTGCATCTGCGCCACTACATGCCCAAAGATCGAATCAACTGGAATTACCTGCGGCGGTTGCTTCGCGGTGCTGGGTGGACGGGAGCCTGGCTTGACCCTTATCAGGAAACTCTTGGCCACCATCGCTCGCAGAGTTGGCTAATGGCATTTCTGAAAACAGCGTTCGCGCTGGCACGCAATCCAGTTCGCCTTATGGCTTGTTGTTGCCGGGTGGGCGAAGGCCAAGCGGTCGTTGCCACGCACGAGCTTCTGGTCGGCCGGCTTATGGCGTTGCTATATCACCGGAAATCCCTCAACGAGTTGCGCGAGCATTTACGCACACTGACATCAGTCCCACAGGCTCGCCAACTTCACGCATCCGATTGCCCCGTAACCAGCGGCGAACACCTGGCATAGGGCCGTGCTCACCCCATACGTGGCTAGTTTCCTAGCGCGGTTGAAAATCGCGCTGACTCACTGCGCCCGTCACGGGTTCGCAACATTGCTAGCGCGGAGCGACGACACCCGCCTCCATGCGCGTAGGAATCTTCGGCACGGATTTGGATTGTCGCCTTTTGCTCCGCGAAAGGGCGTTCCCTTCTCGGAGCGAAGACGACTTTGAGCGACCAAATAGCTGGAGTGGCTAACCGTCAATGCGAGTCAACGGGCTGTTGCGATCAACTCACTTGTGGGGGCTTGTCGCACCCGGCTACCCGGATACCGCCCGGCAAGTTGCTCAGGAACCGGTCTTTCGCGACCTGCTGCGGAGCCATCCGTTCACGGGCGCGTGTTTGAATGCCGGCTGCGGCGAAGGGTTGTATGTGCCATTCCTGGAGTCGTTTGCTGGGATTAGCCAAATTGAGAATATCGATCTGACGGATCCGGGTCCGCTGCGAATGCGATACAGCGATCCGCGCAATCGATTCACGGCGGGTTCTCTCACGGAGTTGCCGTTTCCGAGCGCGACGTTTGATTGTTGCTTGTGCTCAGAAGTCATCGAGCACATCGAAGATCACGAAAGGGCGATTGCCGAGTTGGCTCGGGTGCTCAAGCCGGGTGGACTGCTTTTGGCATCGGTCCCGCAAATCCCAGCCCCGTGGGACCCAGCACACGTCCGCCAAGGTTACAGGTTCGATAAGTTCAAGGATATGCTGGAACGAGCGCGGTTCCAGGTGCTTGCTCGGCGCGACTGCTTCTTCGTCCTGACCCGCGCCATCATGACCTATTGGCGAAGGCCGTGGGTGCGATTTGGTGCGGCGGGATGTCCCTACGTGCCGGGGTGGTTGATCCGTTCGCTCGCCAGGCTTGACGGCAAGATCGGCGGCGGCAAACCGTGGGATCTTGCCGTGCTCGCCCGACGCGTCTGAGTTCGGATGACAGTTCTTTCATGCTCAACGGTATTCGCCATTGGCTCCGCACACAAGCCTGGTACGGCCGCTTCCGGAACATGCAACGAACCGGCTTTGTGCCGCACGGCCCAATGGTGGTTTCGGGAACGGCGCATTCTGCAGTCTCGGCCGGTCCGCACGGCCCCGGTGGGCAGCCAACCCGCCGGATGCGAAGTCCATCTCCTGACCTGGGCGGGGGATTGGCGACTGGCGCTTTGGGCGGCCAAGTCCTTTTACCACTTTTCCGGCGTGGACTGGCCGATCGTATTCCACGATGGCGGCGCCTTGACCGCGTCCGCCGCCCGGCAGCTGCTGCACCACTTTCCCAATGCCCGTTTATTCGGCTGGGACGAGGCGTCTTCTCTGGTGGAAGCACGGCTTGTGCAGTCTGGCCAGGCGGATTTGCTCCGCGCCCGCCGCACCAAAGCGCTGATGCGCAAGCTTGTGGATGTGTTCGTGCTCGCCCAGGCGCGGACTGTCGTCTGGTTCGACCCGGATGCATTTTTTGTGAGCCGGCCGATCGAACTGATTCGGCTGGCGGAAGCCGGGCCGGACCGCGTGTGGCTTACGCGTGATTCCCACAGCATGTACTCGGTATCGCCGGAGCTTGCCTGCGAATGGTTTGGGACTCCGCTGCCCGAGCGGCTCAATTCCGGCCTCGGCATGGCTCCGGTGGCGGCGGTCGATCTGGACTTTCTCAACCGCGCGTTCGCTCCCGGTCGAGTTCCCGCTGACCAGGACCATTTTCCGGAGCAAACGGGTTTTGCCCTGCTCGCGGGACGCAACGGCCTGGGCGTCCTGCCGCCGGAGTATACCGTGGCGACCGGCACTCCCCCCCTGGACCTTCGCGCCCTGGGATTGGTGTCGCGCCACTACGTTAGCCCGGTTCGGCATTTGCTCTACGAGGAAGGGATACCGTATCTGGTCCGCGAGACGAATCTGATCTAACCTGGTTTGAGCTGAGGCATGCGGATTTTGGATCGCTTGTGGAACCTGTCGCCGCGGGAGTTTGTCGCGGCCGTTCGCCGGCGCGCCTGGCCGACGCCGCAAATCAGCCCTTCCTGGCAGACCGTGCGTGGCGGGCCGTTGGCGGGACACCAGATGCTGCTGGCGCCGACTGCTCTGGACGCCTGGCGCGAAATGGCCGAGGGGACCTACGACGATTTTCTCTTCCAGGCGGTGCGCAAAGAAGTCGATCTGACCGGAAAAGTATGCTGGGATCTCGGAGCGCATTTCGGCTATCATTCGATGGGGTTGGCCGTCTTGGCAGGGCCCGCCGGCAACGTCGTGGCATTCGAGCCGAACCCGGCCAACGTGGAGCGAATCCGGCTCAATCTTCGGCGCAACCCGGATTTGGCCGGGCGGATCGACTTGATGCCGTGTGCCGTGGGCAACCAGATGGGGACGATGCGGTTCGTCGCCTCCAGCGATCTTGAAGGGGCCTTCAGCAGCGGCAGCCACCTTGCCGGTGCCGACACGCCGCATCAGCATTATGGCTCCTACGGCCGCTTTCAGGAAACCGAGGTTGCGGTCACGACCATCGACCACCTGGTTTTCCAGCAAAAACTGGCCGTGCCCACATTCATGAAAATCGATGTCGAAGGCGCGGAAACCATGGTACTGCAAGGCGGGGCACGGTTCTTCGAGCAGCATCGGCCGGCGCTCGTGCTCGAAATCCATCATATCTTGCAGATGTTGAGCGTCCAGCAGATGCTCCTGGGGTTGGGTTACCGCATTGAGGTCCTGGATCGCGAGCACGCCGAGGCCGGGCGATGCTTCATCATGGCGGTGCATCCCAAGGGCGAAACACCATGACGGTCATGGCCGATGCGCTGCACCGCCCCGCCGCCCCGCCGCCACGATTGGATCGGAGCGTGGCGATCGCCTGCTCCGGCCTGGGGCATGTGCGGCGCGGCAATGAGACCTGGGCACGCACCGTCGCGGAAGCCCTCACCGCCGCGGGGGAGCAGGTTCACCTTCTCGGCGGCGGCCCACTTCCCGACATTCGCTGCCCGTACCGCCAGGTCTGGAATATCCCACGTGACTGGTTCGGCTGGCGGCATCTGCTGAGTTGGCACCGGCGCTACGCCTATGAACAACAATCGTTCGCTCGAGCGCTCGCCTGGCAGTTTCGCGGTCAAGTGCCGGAAATCTTGCATACCGCCGATCCCGTGCTCGCCTACCGTTTGAACAAGACCGCAAAACGGCTCGGTTCTCAGCTCGTCTACAAGGATGGCCTGCTGCTCGGTCCCGATTGGTGCAAGCAATTTGACTGGGTGCAGGTGCTCGCCCCGTATTATCTGGAACAGGCGGTTTCTGCCGGCATCGACACGCCACGCTGGTTCGTCATCCCGCACATGGTTCGGCTGGATCGGTTTCAGCCATGCCCGGGTCGGCTGATGGCGCGGCAGCGCCTGCTCGGGGATCGGATTCCATCCTCGGCGCTCGCTGTGCTGGCCGCCGGCGATTTTTCGCCGGAGAGCAACAAACGCCTGGACTGGATCGCGGCGGAAATCGCCGGCCTCGGGCCGGACGCCGATGTCCATCTCGTCCTGTGCGGGCAGGCGACATCGCGTCAAGAACAGCAGATGCGAAGCGCATTCGCCGAATTGGGCGGCCGGCTCCACCTATTTCCGAATGTCGCCGCGGAGCGGATGCCCGATCTGTTTCAGGCTGCCGACGTGTTCGCCCATGCCGCCCTGCGCGAGCCGTTCGGCATCGTGCTGATCGAGGCGCTGGCGAGCGGCTTGCCGGTCGTCGGGCATCGATATCCGGTCACGCAATGGATTATCGGTAACGGCGGCGCGTCGGTCGATATGACCGCACGCGGAGAGCTGGCGTCCGTGCTGACGCTGTGGAAAGAGAATCCAACATTGCGGCTTGAGCTTTCCCGGGCGGCGCGGGAACGGGCCGTCGCCGGTTTTTCGCCGGAGCGCATCGTGCCCCTTTATCAGGAAATGTATGCCCGCATCCGCCGCTCCGATGCCAGCCAAAGCCCGTGATCCCGTGGACGAGAAATGGCTTCATCCGATACGCCTGCCACTGCCTTGAGCCGCGAAGATTCCCGTGTGCTGGAACTCGATGGGTTGCGCGGCCTGGCCATCCTTCTGGTTGTCATCTGGCATTATTTCGCCCTGCCCTACACGCCGGAAGCAAAAACGATTCTCGGTTACGTCCATGTGTTGACCCGGATGACCTGGTCGGGCGTTGATCTGTTTTTCGTGCTTTCCGGTTATTTGATCTCGACGAACCTGCTTGCCACTCGTGAGCGGCCGACCTATTTCCGCACCTTTTATACCCGCCGCTGCGCCCGCATCCTGCCGCTCTATTTCGCAGTCCTTGGCGTGCATGCGATTTTGACAGCGGCGGACGTGAAAGCTGTGCTGGGATCGGTGGGTCGAGAGCTTTGACTCATCGATGCCCCACTGGGTGTTCTTGACATTCACGCAAAACATCGCGATGGCGATTCAGGGGCGCTTCGCGGACGCCGGATTGAGCGTGACCTGGTCGTTGGCGGTCGAAGAGCAATTTTACCTGCTGCTGCCGTTGACGATCTGGCTCTTGCCCCGCCGGGTGATCCCGTGGTTCGCGGTGGGTTGCGTGGCCATGGCCGTGTTGATCCGAATTTTGGCTTTCTACGAATACGGGGATTCAGCAGCGCTTGCGTGCTATGTTCTCTTGCCGACGCGGTGCGATTCGCTGTTTCTCGGCGTGACCGTCGGCTGGCTTTTCGCCTGGCCGGGACGGCGCGAACAGCTTCTGCGCTGGCGAAAATCGCTGTGGCTGGCGCTGGCCGTGCTTGGCCTGGGCATGGGCTGGATGACGCTGACCGCGCACGGCGTGATCATGAGTTCCTTCATGACCACCATTGGCTATACCTGGACCGCCTTTTTCTATGCGACGCTGCTCGTTCTGGTGCTGGTCGAACGGCGCTCCTTCGTGACTCGGATTCTTCGCACCGGCTGGCTGTGCAGGCTCGGCGTTCTTTCTTTTGGAATCTACCTGTTCCACGAAGGAGTGATCCACGCCATGCGCTCGGCGTTCGCGGGTTACAATTTCGCCGTGCCGGCCGTGGCCGCGGTGGTGGTGACGCTCGTGTTGGCCGAGTGCTCGTGGCGCTGGCTGGAATCCCCGTGCATCGCCTCGGCGCGGCGGGTCCGCTACGAAGTGCCACGGCCCAAGGAGCAGATGCTGGCGGCTGCGGCGACAAAGGAAACGTAAACGGTTTCATCGTCCTGCAAGGTCCGCCGCATGCGTCATGTCGCGTTCGTCAACGAAAACACCCTTGGACATGCGTCGTATTTGGTTCCGCTGGTGCGCGGCCTTGAAGAAAGGCCGGACCTTGGCATCGTCCCGCATCTGGTGAATGCCGTCGCGGCGGGAGAATCGGGCTGCTGGTGGGGGGATTTTTCCGTGCGCGGCCTGCGCCGGTGGGGGCTCGATTTTCATGGCACGCGCTGGCGGCTGGCGGTGAGCCGGCATGTCCGCGCGGAGATCGAGCGGCTGCGGGCGACAACGAAGCTCGACGCGATCGTGGTCAACACGCAGAGCGTCGGGTTGTACCTGGATGAGCTTGCGAGCGAGATTCCAACATACGTCGCGCTCGATGCGACCTTTGCCCAGTTGTCGCGCAGTGCGTGGTTTGCGCCCAATCGCCTGAGCCGCTGGATGCTGCCGGTAACCGTTGGTTATTTGCGCCGACTGGAGCGTCGGTTGTTGGCGCGAGCCGCCGGATTTCTGCCGTGGTCGGGTTTGGCGGCGCATTCGCTGGCCCAAGAGTACGGGATTGAGAAAGAGCGGATTCACCAACTGCCGCCTTCGGTCGCGCCGCAACCAGACCGGCGGCAGTGGCCCGGCAATGCGAGGCCGCGGATTTTCTTCCTGGGCGGCGATTTTAAGCGCAAAGGCGGCCCGGCCTTGCTGGAGAGCTACCGGCGCTTTCTCGCCGACCAATTCGATTTCCATGTGATGACGCAGACCACGCTCGCGCCGGTGCCCGGCGTTGTGTTTCATCGCGGCATCGCGGCGCACACCCCGGAATGGCGCCGCTGCTGGCAGGAAGCCGACGTCTTCGTGTTTCCATCGACGCTCGAGACGTTTGGCATTGTCTTGCTGGAAGCGCTGGCCTTTCAGGTGCCGGTCGTGTCGAGCGACGCGGGGGCGGCCAGGGAAATTCTCGACGATGGCCGGGCAGGTCTGCTTTTGTCGGCCGTCACGCCGGAATCCATCGCGTCGGCCGTAAAGCAAGTGATGGACGATCCGCGCGAAACCCAAATCCGCGTCGCCCATGGCTGCCGCCGCGTTGCGGAGCAATACGCACTACCGGCGAATGCTGAGCGGCTGGCCCACGTGCTGCGGCACTCGAAGTGACTCATGCGCATCCTCATTGCCACCTGGCATCAGGCCATCGTCGGCGGCACCGAAGCCTATCTGCGCGACATCCTACCAGCCCTGCGCGAGCGCGGACACGAATTGGCGATGCTGGTGGAAAGCCGTGCCTCGCCGTCTCAGGCCTGCGTCGATGCCACCGGCGAATTGCCGATCTGGCATTTGACTCGCGCCGTTTGCGACCGAACCCTCGCGGAAGTCGAACAATGGAGCCCCGATGTGTGCTACTTGCAGGGCCTGGAAGAACCAGATTTCCAGCACGCCCTTGCGCGGCGGTTTCCGACGATCCTGTTTGCTCACGATTACCACGGAACGTGCATCAGCGGCAACAAGAGGTTTTCGTTTCCCGGCGAGCGTCCGTGCACGAAAACCTTCGGTCCGGCGTGTTTGTTGCATTATCTCCCGCGCGGTTGCGGGGGCAGGAATCCCCTCACCATGATTCGGCTGTATCGCACGCAGCGCCGGCGTCTCGCGCTCCTCAACGAGTGCCGGGCCATTCTGGTCGCCAGCCGCGCGATGATGGAAGAATATGGCCGTCACGGCGTGCCACATGATCGACTTCGCCAGGTGCCGCTGTTTCCCACCGCGCCTGGACCAACCACTTTTCCGGTGCGCCCTCGCTTCGGCAGGATCCTCTTTCTTGGTCGTCTCACCGATGTCAAGGGATGCCACCTCGCCATGGAAGCCGTGGCCACGGCTGGCCAACGGTTGGGCACGCCGCTGGAATTCGTCGTCGCCGGAGATGGCCCGGAACGTGAGCGGCTGGAGCACCTGGCGCAGCGGAGCGGTGTGCAGGCTCGCTTCCTGGGGTGGGTGAAGTCGCAGCAACGAACCGAGCTGCTCGACGAAGCCGATCTGATTGTTGTCCCGAGCGTCTGGCCCGAGCCGTTCGGCCTCGTCGGCCTGGAGGCGGCTGTCCGTGGCGTGCCCGCGGTCGGTTTCGCGGTTGGCGGCATCCCCGATTGGCTCGTCCCGGGCGACACCGGCGAGTTCGCGCCTGGCGATCCGCCGACGGCGGCTGGTTTGGCCGACGCCCTCGTGCGGGCGCTACACGATCCTGCGCATTATCAAAAGCTTTGTCACGGAGCCTGGAAATCGGCTCAAAGATTCCGGCTTACCGATCATGTGGTGCGACTGGAAGCGATCTTCGAAGCCGCCGCGAACGACCGCACGGCTCCTCATGGAAGCCGTCTTCCCTGCCTTGATAAGAATTCGCCATGACTCATCGATGGCAGATCATCACCGGGGAATATCCACCGCAGCCCGGCGGCGTCAGCGACTACACGCGTCAACTGGCATGCGCCCTCGCCGATGCGGGGGACGACGTGCATGTGTGGACGCCGGAGCAGGCAGGCACGCCAACCGATCCAGGCGTCTGCATCCATCCCCTGGACGGCGGCTATGGGCCGTCGGCGCTGGTCGATCTCGACGCGGGGATGCGCAAGCTCGGGCCGAATACGCGCCTGCTGGTGCAATATGTGCCGCACATGTACGGCTGCAAGGCAATGAATGTGCCATTCTGCGCCTGGCTTGCCTCGCGGCGTCGGCCGGCGCCGTGGGTGATGTTTCACGAGGTCGCGTTTCCGGTGGAGAAGGGGCAACAACTGCGGCATAACCTGCTGGGGCGCGTCCATCGCCTGATGGCTCGGTTGGCGGCGCGCTCGGCCGAACGCATTTTCGTGGCGGTCCCTCGCTGGGAAAAGCAACTGCAAGCTCTGACCACGCTGCACGGCGCTGTCACCTGGCTGCCCATTCCGAGCAATCTGCCGACACGTGTCGCGCCTGCCGAGGTGAATGAGGCGCGTTGGAGTCTGCTTGCCGACTCCGGCGAAGTTTTGCTGGGGCATTTTGGTACCTATGGCGGCGCCACCACGCCCATGCTCGAAGCCGCCTTGCCGAATTTGCTAAGCCGGCCTGACCGCGTGGCCGTAATGCTGGGGCGGGGCAGCGCCGGCTTCGTGACCGCGCTGCGCCAGCGCCATCCACGGCTAGCGGATCGCTGTCTCGCTCGACCCGATCTGCCCGCACATGACGTTGCCCGCTTCCTCGCGGCGTGCAACCTCCTGTTGCAACCCTATATCGATGGGGTCAGCAGCCGGCGCGGCAGCACCATGGCGGGCCTTGCCCTCGGCAAGGCAATCGTCACGAACGATGGCCCAGCCACCGAGCCGCTTTGGCGCGATCATCGTCTCGTCGCCCTAGCTCCCTCGGCAGATGGGATCGGCTTGGTCGAGACCGTCGAGCAACTGCTCCTTGATCCAAACGAATGCGCCGCGCTTGGTGAGCGCGCAGCGGCTGGTTATGAGCTATTCTTCAGTCTGAGACACACAGTGGACACTCTGAGAAACTGAAGTTGGATAGGCAGGCCGTCGAGCATCTTGATCTGCAAAATACTACCTTGGCTCGCCGTCCGCCTTGGCAACCCGGTGTGAGTTGTCCATGGTAGCACACCGAAACTTTTGTTCATGGAGGTAAGAACGTGAAAACCGCGCTGATCACCGGCATCACCGGGCAAGATGGCTCCTACCTTGCCGAGCTGCTTCTGGAAAAGGGCTACCGCGTTCACGGCATCGTTCGCCGCGTCGCCATGGAGGATCCCGATCATCGCATGTGGCGAATCCGCCATTTGTTGCCCGATCTGGAATTGCACTCCGCCTCGCTCGAAAGCTTCGCCAGTGTTTTCAAGACGCTGATGAAAGTCCAGCCGGAGGAATGCTATCACCTGGCCGCCCAGAGCTTCGTCAGCTATTCCTTCGAGGACGAATTCTCGACGCTCAACACCAATATCAACGGCACGCATCATCTTTTGGCGGCCGTCAAGGAAGCGGCGCCGCGCTGCCGATTCTATTTCGCGGCTTCCAGCGAAATGTTCGGGCATGTCCGCGAGACGCCGCAAGATGAGCAAACGCCCTTTCATCCGCGTTCGGCCTACGGCATTTCCAAGGTGGCCGGCTTCGATCTGACGCGCAATTACCGCGAGGCGTATGGCCTGCACGCGACCTCGGGGATTCTGTACAACCACGAGTCGCCGCGGCGTGGGTTTGAGTTCGTGACGCGCAAGATCACCAGCCACGTCGCCAAGATCAAGCTGGGGTTGACGCGCGAGTTGCCGCTGGGGAACCTGGAAGCAAAGCGCGATTGGGGGCATGCCCGGGATTATGTGCGGGCGATGTGGCTGATGTTGCAGCAAGACATTCCCGACGATTATGTGATTGCCACGGGGGAGGCGTATTCGGTGCGCGAATTTGCCGAGATCGCGTTTGCCCATGTGGGTTTGGATTACCGCGAACATGTGGTGGTGAATCCGAATTTCTTTCGACCCGCCGAGGTTCATCTGCTGCTGGGCGACCCTTCGAAAGCCCGCAAGCGCTTGCGCTGGGAGCCGACCTGCACGTTCCGCGACCTGGTGGTAGAGATGGTGGAAACCGACCTGGAGCGGCTGGAATCGGCGGCGAGCCTGCAAGCCGAGCGTGCCGCCGTGCAATCCTCGAAGGGCTGAATCCTGTGAGCGTGTCACATTTCATTGAGTCGGACCAGCAACGCGAGATCGCGCCGCGGCAGACGCGGCCGTTGCGTCTGGCGCTGTTGCCTGATTTTCGCGAGGAAAACTGGCCGAGCATGGACTTGTGCGCCGACATGCTGCGCGACCGACTGGAAACCGAAAGCGACACCGAAGTCTCCTGTCTATGTCCGGAATTTCGGCGGCGTCTGGGAGCCATCCGCGTGCTGGGTCGCCGTGGCTGGGCGATCAACGCCGATCGGTTCCTCAATCGGCACTGGGATTATCCGCGGTATTTGCGTGAGAAACTGACCGGGTATGACGCTTTCCACATCTGCGACCACAGTTACGCTCAGCTGGCGCTGGGGTTGCCAGCGGATCGAACTGGGGTGTTCTGCTACGATCTCGACGCGTTTCGCTCCTTGTTGCAGCCGGTGTTGGAACCTCGGCCATTCTGGTATCGCTGGATGATGCAGCGCGTGCTGAGGGGCATGCGCAGGGCGGCGGTGGTTTTTCATGCGACGTTTGCGGTGCGCGAGGAAATTCTAAGCCACGGTCTTGTGCCGGCGGAAAAGCTGGTTTACGCCCCGCTTGGTCACGCCGAAGAATTCACGGCGGAGCCCGCGCGAAATGCGCATGCCGACCGAATCCTCGCGAGCCTGCCGGGGCCTTACCTGCTGCACGTGGGAAGCTGCATCGCGCGCAAGCGCATCGATCTCTTGCTGGAACTATTTGCATTGCTGCGGCAGGCGCATCCCCATTTCCATCTCATCAAGGTGGGCGGAGTCTGGACCGAGGCGCATCAAGAGCTGATCCATCGTCATCAAATGGGAGCGGCGATCACGCATGTCACGGATATCAGCCGTTCGACGTTGGCGTGCTTGTATCGCCATGCGGAAATGGCGCTTTTGCCCAGCGAGGCCGAGGGATTTGGATTGCCAATCGTGGAGGCGCTGGCGTGCGGCACCCGCGTGCTGGCGAGCGATCTGGCAGTGCTGCGAGAGGTGGGCGGTGATGCGGTGAATTATGCGGCCGTCGGAGCATTGGCGGCCTGGCGCGACATGGCGCTGCGCTTGCTGGCCGAGACGGTGTCTGCCGCCGACCGGGATCGGCGCCTGCAGCGGGCGCAGCTATGCAGCTGGGCCCAGCACGCCCGCATCATTGCCGACGCCTATCGAGGGTTGCTGGCGTGAAGGTCCTCTATCTGAGTCCGACCGGCACGCTCGGCGGTGCCGAGAAGGTCCTGCTTTCCGTTCTCAAAGGGGTGCGGCAAACCCAACCGGACGCCCACCTGCACTTGCTTTCCTTGTCGGATGGACCGCTGCTCCAGCGCGCCGCCGGGCTGGGCGTTGACGTGGTAACGTTGCCAATCCCTGGTTCGTTGGAAGCGCTCGGTGACAGTCAGCTCAGACAGACCAATGGACGAGCGGCGAGGGCAATCTCGCTGCTCGGTCAAATGCTGAGCGGTAGTGCCGATGCGTGGCGATTCCTGGCCAATCTTCGGCGCACGATTCGCCAGGTGGGCCCGGACCTGATCCATTCGAATGGCATCAAAACGCACTGCCTCGCTGCGCTGGCGCATGACGGGAAGGCGCCCGTGGTCTGGCACGTGCATGACTTCTTTAACGCCCGGCCGTTGGCGCGGCGGCTGCTGCGGTTGGCATCGCGCCGGATGGCGGCCGCGATCGCGATCTCCCCGGCAGTGTCAACCGACCTGGAGGCTCTGGGCCTCGCGCAGCGCACGCACGTCATCGCCAATACCGTGGACGTGAACGAGTACTATCCCGCGTTGCAGGATGGGGCACTGCTCGACGAGCTGGCCGGTCTCCCGGCTGCGCCCGCAGGTTGCTTGCGCGTGGGTTTGGTAGCCACCTATGCGCGGTGGAAAGGGCACGATGTATTTCTTGAAGCGATAGCCCGCTTGGCGAGCGCCCACCCCGAGCGGCCGTTGCGTTGTTACATTGTCGGCGGACCAATCTATCAAACGCGCGGATCACAGTTCGATCAGGGGGAATTGCGAAACCTGGCCCGGCGGCTCGGCATCGGCGCTCGCGTCGGTTTCATCGATTTTCAGGCGAATATCGTGCCGATCTATCGCGCCCTGGACGTGGTGGTTCATGCGAGCACCGCGCCGGAGCCATTTGGCTTGACGATCATCGAGGCGATGGCGTGTGGCAAGCCGGTAATAGCGAGCATGGCCGGCGGAGTTGCCGACATTATCCAAAATACCTATGATTCCAGCGGTGTTGCGCCTGGAGATGTCAATGGGATTGTCGCGGCCCTCGAGTGCCTTGCGGCTGATCCACAGTTGCGGCGTCAGCTGGGCGTGCGCGCGCGGGAATCGATTTGCCAGCGTTTTGCTGACCACCGCGTCGGGCCGCAGATTCAGGAGCTATATCGCAGCTTGACTGGCGTTCCCCAGATTCCCCAGTTTTCTTCTTCATCTGTACAGAAAGTCTTCATGCATCCTTAACGAAGATTCTTTAACATCCCCTCTACTTACTCCTTGGAGATTCGCAATGATGATTGCAATTATGAAACACGCGCGGACGCTTCTGGTGACAGCGATTGTGCTGGCGATACCGGTTTATGCCGTGTACTCCTTGGCTCCAGCCATGAAGCAATCCGCGAATGTCGCGATTGCGGATGAAGATGATCCGATCGGCAATGGCCTGAGCATAGTGCATCGCCGCGCATATCAGCCGCAAGCAGATGCCTCCAAGGTAGGAAATGAATCGGATGAGAGTGTGCTTAGAGATTTTGTACATACTGATAAGGGCAGCCAGTCTCCTTACAATTAATGGCGTGCCCCGTTTCCTTACAGTTAGCGCGCCCAACGCTGCATTTTTGCCTTGCGCCGGCTGTATTCTCTCCGAATGCAGCTGAAGCTTCGTAGGTCTTTTCCGATGCAAATATCGTTCTCCACGTTGCTAAAGTGGGCGATGGAGGCGCTGGTCGTTTTACTGGCCATTTTCTCCGCCTGGCCATTCGGCTCAGTCCACGCCTATTTCCAGTTGATTCTTTACATTGCCGTGGCGTGCCTCCTCGCCTGCTGGGCAGGGCGCACGATTTTGGAAGGCAAGCCGATCTGGGTGCCTTGCGTAATCAGCGCCGCACTCGCAGGGATGTGCGTTTTGGCGATCGTGCAGATTCTCCCCATGGGGAAAGACTGGGTGCAATTGCTATCGCCGGAGACGGCCCGGCTTGATGAATTCCTCATGTCGCCGGAAGAGGCGTCCAGTGACGGCAAGGTTACGCTTAGCGTGGCGCCCGGAAACACGCAGCGCATGCTGCTCCAGCTGATTGCCGTCGTCGCGGTGTTCTGTGCGGTTCGCGCCAACCTTCGCGATCCGGCTTGTTTTCGCCGGTTGGCATACCTGAGCGCCGCCAACGGTGTAATGCTGACGGTGATCGGCCTCGGACAGATGGTTTCGACGCCGCCGGACACGGTGTTCTGGTATTTTCCGACGGATGGCCAGGTGTTCGGGCCGTTTATCTGCCGCAATCACTTTGCGTATTACGTCAACCTTTGCGTCGGTCTGACTGCGGGTTTGTTGATGGGCACGCGCTGCTTCTTGCCGGCGGGCCCTTCGTCGAAAGGGGAATTCTGGCGTGACCTTCTGCGTGATCCACTCGTGCCCTGGCTGGGGGCGGCGTTGGGAATCATGGTGGCAGGGTTGCTTGCGTGCCTATCGCGGGGCGGCTTGATTGGTCTGATGATCGGCGGGATTGCCGGCTTGATTATCTTGGGCCCTAAAAGGGCTGCGCGATGGGGGGTATGGGCAGTCGTGCCGGTGGTTGCGGGGCTGTTGGTTTTTTGGATGGGGCACGATCGCATCAGCCATCGCTGGGAGAGGCTTCTGGACGACAATACCCTCGGCGATTCTCGCGCGGTCGTCTGGGGGCGAACGATCCCGCTCGTGGCTCGCTTTCCCGTGCTCGGCAGCGGCCTCGGATCCTTTGGGCTCGTCGAGCCAGCCACACGCGTTCCCGGCGATTCGTTCAATTTTTATGCCGAACACGCCCACAACGATTATCTGGAGCTTTGGATCGAAGGCGGCACAGGCCAAATCGTGCTGGCCGCAATCGTGATTGTCATGATCCTCATCAAGGGCATTCGTGCAGTGCGCTTGCAGCCGTTTTCGCCGAATGGCCGCCTGGCCTTGGGGGGTGTCATCGGCTTTATTTCCATTGTGGTGCACAGCTTCGTCGATTTCGGCCTGCACATTCCGGCGATAAGTCTGTTCACAGCGGTCGTGGCGGCCATGCTGGTCAACCTTGGCGAGCGAGCGGAGCCTGTGGCCGGCCCCGGTACGCCGCTCGCCGCATGGGTGGCGTGGCCGTTAGCTCTGCTGCAAGCGGGGGCGTTGATGGCGGTGGCGGTTTTTCTGGTTTGCCGGGGGCACGCGGAGGAGCAGGCGGAGCGCTTTCACCTTGCTAGCCTTAGCCCACGAGCTTCCGAGAGCCGGCGCCTGGAGTATTTGGCAGCGGCCCTGGCCTTTGCGCCAGATCGAGCCGATCTTCAACTTGCCCGCGCCAAGCGCGCTGATGGAGCGATGGCAGAGGAAGCGCACTACCCAGCAACTGATGTGTGTGGGTAGATTCGGCGCCGGTCCTGTCGCGTTAAATGCAGCCACCGCCTTTTGGATCGCTGAGCCCGCGCCGCTTGGTTGGGCGCGGAGCCCGATCTGCTCGAAGCCCACCGGCACATTACACTGGCACGCCGGTCAAGCCCGCTCGACGTGGTGGCGTTGGAGAAGGCGAGCCTTCTTGCGATAATGATGGGCGACACCGATGGCGCGGACCTGGCGCTGGCACGGTTGCGACAGCTGTCCCCCAGTGAGCCGGGCGGTTGGTTTTGGGCCGGGCGGCGGGCAGCCAGGCAAGGCGACCGCGCCGCCATGTGCGCGAATTGGCGGCAAGCGCTGCGGGGATCCAATCGATTCCTCCCGCAGATCACCCGTGCTGTTCCGCAACATCTTTCGGCGAAGGAATTGCTCGAAGAGGTGCTGCCGGCCGACGCCTCATTGATTATGAGAGCGCTGGCCGACCTTGATTCCCAAAACGCCGCCCCCGCGGACGAAACCCCCTTCCTGAAGGCGGCGCTGGCAGCCCTGGATGGGCGTGAAAAGCCTCTCGAAGCGGAGGATTTCCTCCTGAAAGCCCGCATCCACAAACGTCTCAATGACATCCCGGCGGCGTGCGCTGCCTATACGGAAGCGCTGAAGAAACAGTCGCCCATCCCCTGGCGCCTCGAATACTGCCGATACCTTTCGGATAACGGCCTTTACAAGCAAGCGGCGGAGCAGATTAGCGCAGTCCTGCAAAAGGACCGACAGAACTCAGAAGCGTTGGCATTGCAGCAGCAGGTCTACCTCAAGAATGCGCGAGGCCGCGACGACTGATAAACTGAATTCGCCCGATCTTCACCAATTCTTGACTGACGCGACATCTAAAGCCATACCTTAAGATTGCCCGGATAACCCACCCATTTATCATGAATGCCATCATCAGTATTGCGCTCGTGTCACACGTGCTAGGTCAGCCGGCGGCCGTTGACAAAAAAACCTTGCCTGCCGAGCTCGAGAAAGAAGTCTCGGCGGCGACCGTGCGCGTAATCAATCTGAAAAAAGAAAGCATTGGCAACGGCGTGGTGATCGACAAAACGGCGACGGGGGCCTACGTGCTGACTGCGGGCCATATCGTAGATAAATCCAATGACCTTGAGGTGCGTGTATACGGCCCTGAACGCGGGTCCAAGCCACTCATTTACACCACCGTGAAAGTGCTGAAGCTGCGCACGGAAGATAATCAGGATCTCGCACTATTGCTGATCGAGGGCTACAACGGTCCATCGGCTGGCCTGAAGATTTGTCCGAAAGACTCCGCACCGCCGAAGGATAAACGCTTCACCGCGTTTTTCGCGGCTTGCGGCAAGAACGAAAGTGCGGTCGTGCGCGCCGAGACTATTGAGAAAAGCGAGCGGGTGAAAAAGAAATTCGATGATCCGATATCCGCTCTCTTTTCGCGCGGCGCCAATAAGACGGTCGGCGGCGAGTCCGGGGGGGCTCTCGTCAATGCCCAGGGCCAGCTGATCGGCATCTGTAGCGGCACGGACCGCGAGCGCGGCACGGACCGCGAGCACGGCTATTTCTGCCATCTGGATGAGATTCACGCTTTTGTCCGCAGCGAGGGTTTGGGGTTTCTATTCGAAAAGAAAAAGAGGCCGTGAGGCTGGCTCGAAGTTCTGCGTGGAGACTCCGTTGCAAGAAGCTACACCGATGACTTTCCCGCGCATGATGCTACTTGTCAAGCAGGGAAATCAAGAGGCCGCTGCCCGGCTGGTCAAGCAGTTTGAGCCGAAAATCCACTCGGCCATTCGCCGGCTGCTGCTGTCCCACCATTTGCGCCGGGAATTTGACGCGCACGATATTTCTCAGATCGTGCTCGCGACTTTCTTCGTGCGCAACATGGCGATGCGCTTCGCTCTGAAGAATCCGGAGCAACTCGCGCGGCTGCTGGTGCGCATGGCAAGGAACAAGGTCCGCGACGAGGTGCGCAAGCTCCGTGCCGGACGCCGCGACCATCGACGCATTGAACCGGGCCAGTCCGATTACGTGCTCGAGGCGCTCATGCAGCGGAACTCGAATCCGAGCAAGATCGTCGCCATTCGCGAACTGGTAAGCGAGGTCTGGTTGCGCCTCGACGCTGACGAACGCGACCTGGCGGAAAAACGCTCGCAAGGCGTGAACTGGCTCGCCATTGCCAACGAGCACGGCGAGTCCCCCGATGCTCTGCGCAAGAAATTGGCGCGGGCCGTCGAAAGAGTCCGCTTTCAATTGGATATATAAGTCGATCGTTTTTGGTGCTTGGCTTGTCCCCCGGTGGCTAACGTCACCGGGGGATTTTTTTGTCCATGCTACTCGGTTACAGCAGCATCGTGCGGATTCCACAGCTCGAATTGGTGCTCCTGACGCCACTGCAAAACGCGCAACTTGGCCTCGCTCCCTGGCGGCGCATTAGTCGGCGGAGGCAGGGGGAGATCTTCTCCCGTGTCGTGATCGCGAACGCACCGGAAATACGAGGCGAGCCGGCCTGAATCAAACCGGCATTCGCCTACGCTCGCATATATTCCCACTTCGCAGACGAACATATTTTCCCTTCCTGCCCTGGCTTGGCCTGCGTCGGTCCCCATTCCGCCACGGCCGCCGGGTACATCTTCATCAACGCTTCATCGACAGAAGTGTAAGAGGAAAAAAAAATCCATAAGACAGAGGGAACAAATTCCGGATAATTCACAGCCGCGTGCAGGGAACGTTATGCGATTCAGCCTCATCCCACGTGAGATGAAGTTCTTCGACATGTTCGAGGAATTCACTGCCATACTCACGCGGGCGGCCGGGAAATTCCGCGCGATGGCGACGGCCTTCGACAAGCTTGAAACCCGCAGCGAGGAGATGAAACGCGCGGAGGAGGCGGGCGACGCCACCGTCGCGAAAATCATCACGGCGCTGGATCACACCTTCATCACGCCGTTCGATCGGGAGGACATCCACACGCTCGCCACCCGATTGGATGACATCATGGACAACATGGAGGAGTCGTCGTATCGGCTGGCGGTCTTTCGCGTCGATCGGCCGACGCCGGAAGCGCTGGAAATGACGCGCATCATCGAGGAATGCTGTATCCGCGTCGAGGCTGCGATCAACCTGCTGCGGGACATGCGGAACTCTGAGAAGATCCACGTTCTCCTTCGCGAAATCGGCCAGCTGGAGAACGACGCCGACGCCATTTATCGCAAAGTGGAAGCTGCGTTGTTCGCCGATATGCTGACAAACGGTCAATCTCACCACCCGATCACGCCGGCGGACATCTTGATGCTAATCAAGTGGCGTGAACTCTACCAATGGCTCGAAGAAACGGTCGATGCCTGCAAGCAGGTTGCCAATGTCATCTCGGAAATCGTCATCAAGGGGACGTAGGGATGCACATCTTCGAGATGATGAAGCATGTCGGCGAGATCGATTACACGCGCTTGCCGGCCATGGTGCTGGTTTTGATCGCGCTGGCGCTGGTGTTCGATTATCTGAACGGCCTGCATGACGCGGCCAACTCGATTGCGACGGTGGTCTCGACGCGCGTGCTCACACCCGGGCAGGCGGTCATCTGGGCGGCGTTCTTCAATTTCGTCGCCTTTCTCATCTTCAATCTCGAAATTGCCGGCACGATCGGTAAGGGGATCATCCATCCCGAGATTGTGAACAATTCGAACTCGGTGATTGCCGGCACCTTGATCGGCGCCTGCGCCTGGAACATCCTGACCTGGTACCTGGGCTTGCCGACGAGTTCATCGCATGCCCTGATCGGCGGGTTGGTTGGCGCCGGCCTGGCTCACACCGGGTGGGCATCGCTTGTGTGGAGCGGAATCCTGTATACTTGCGCTTTCATCGTGATCGCGCCGCTGATCGGCCTGGTCACGGGTATGACCATTATCACTATCGTCTACTGGCTTTTCCGGAACGCTCGACCACGAAACGTCGATTCCATCTTCCGGCGCGGGCAACTCCTCTCGGCGGCGCTTTACAGCCTCGGTCACGGCGGCAATGACGCGCAAAAGACCATGGGCATCATCCTCTTATTGCTCATGACCGCGGTAAGCCAGACGCCGGAGGCTTTCCCCGCCGGGACGGTCGCCGACAAGATGCAAGTTCCGCTCGAAATCGCCATGGCATGCTATATCGCCATGGGGCTCGGCACGCTCATGGGCGGCTGGCGCATCGTCAAGACCATGGGCCAGCACATCATCCGCTTGCGGCCGGTGGACGGCTTTTGCGCCGAAACCGGGGCGGCGATTACCCTGGTCATGACCATTCTCTTTGGCATCCCCGTCAGCACCACGCATACCATCACCGGCGCTATTGTGGGCGTCGGCTCGGTTCAGCGTTTCACCGCGGTGCGTTGGGGCGTCGCGGGCCGGGTCGTCTGGGCCTGGATCTTCACCATCCCGGGCGCCGCCATCGTGTCAGCGCTGTGCGTGCTGCTCTTCGAAGGGATCAAAAGCCTGGCCGGATATTGAGCCCAATCGCGCGATGACGCTCGTGCTCTGCGTCGGGCGCGTAAGGGCCATCTCCAGCGTGCCGCCTATCGACTGGGCGCGGCGGCTCGATGTGGACGATGACTCGCTGTGGTTTCCCCTGAACTGACGGGAACGCCCCCTCTCCCCCGGCGGGGAGAGAGGAGAAAACACTTCGCCACATCCTGCGCTCGTTGGGAATCGAACGCTATTTCCCCGCCTCCGCTGCCACAAATCGGAAGATGCCGCGGTTGGTGATCGTCGTCGTCAGCAAATACGCCTCGCCTTGCTCGTCTTCGCCGAAGGAGAGGATCGGCACGTTGGGATCGGCGATCGGGCGGTTGGCGTTGACGCGCTTCTTGGCGTCATCGTATTTCAGGCCCCAGATCTTGGTGCTGATGTAGTCGCCGTAGAGGTACATGCCGTCGAGCATGGGCAGGTTTTTGCCGCGATAGACGAGGCCGCCGGTGAGCGATTTGCCGACGTTATGGTGGTATTCCCAGATCGGCTCGATGAGGTCCTTGCGCGGGCCGACGCCGTTGACGCTGAAGGGGTGCAGGCCCTCGCGAATGCTCCAGCCGTAGTTGCCGCCTTTTTCGATGATATCGATTTCTTCGTACAGATTTTGTCCTACATCGGAGGCCCACAGCTTACCGGTCTTCTTGTCGAACGCCATGCGCCAGATGTTGCGCAAGCCATACGCCCAGATTTCCGGCAATGCCCCCTCGTTGCCAACAAAGGGGTTGTCCTTCGGGATGGCGTAGGCCTTGCCTTCGTCCTTGCGGTCAACGTCGATGCGCAGCACCTTGGCGAGCAGCGTGTCGAGGCGTTGGCCAGCTTTCTGCGGGAAATCGTTCGCGCCGCCGCCGTCTCCCAGTGCGATGTAGAGATAGCCGTCGGGGCCGAAGCAAATGGTGCCGCCGTCGTGGTTCCAGTTGGGGCGTTTGATCGTAAGCAGGACCTCCTCCGATGCGGGGTCAGCCTCGTCGGGATTGTCCTTCTTGACCTTGAAGCGCGAAACGACGTTGGTCTTCTTGTCTTTCTTGAGTGTGTAGAAGACGAAGAATTCGCCGTTCTTCTTGTACTGTGGATGGAAGGCCAGGCCGAGAAAGCCCTGCTCGTTTTCGAGGTCCGAGTAGAAGACCTGCTTCTGGATGTCGAGGAAAATCTTGGTCGCGTCATTGGTCGCATTGCCGGAGAAGCAATGGATGGTCCCCTGCTGGATGGCGACGAAGATGCGGTTGGAGCCGTCGCCGGCGTGGGTGAGGACAAGCGGCCGAAGCGGGAAGATCTTGCCGGAATCGGTCTCGCCCTTCCATCCGGTCCATTTCAGCTCGGGGAATGCCACCGCCGTCTTGATCGGCAGCGGCGTGTCATCCACTTCCCAGCCGGGGATGGTCGCCGGCAGCTTGGTGAGCGTGCCGGCCTTCATGTCGGGGATCAGCAAGAATTTGCCGGTCGGATCGACGCAAAGATCGGCGGCGGACTGAAAACCCTCGGCGATGAGGATCGGCGCCACTCCAGGCCGCGGAATGCCCCACACCTTGCCGGTCTTCCAACTCGTGATGAAGAGCCGGCCGAAATTGTCCCACGCCAGGCCGTCGCCGCCATCGAAGCCGTCGGCGATCTTTTCGCTCTTGCCGTCCTTGACGCCGATGCGCAGAAGCTCACCGGAGCCGGAATCGACCAAGAGCAGATGGTTCATGCCGTCCATGACCAGGCCATTGGGGAGTTTGAGCCGCGGATCGCTTTTGGCGTCAGTGACGAGCGTAACCTTCCCCTTTTGATCGATGCGAAAGACCTCGCCGCCCTTGCCCTTGAGATCGCCAGAATCGGAGACGTAGATCACCCCCTTCTCATCCACGGTGATGTCATTGAGAAAGAGAGGCGGAACCGGAAACGCCGTCTCCGGGGCAAACACGGTCTTTTTGCCCGTGTTGTCGATCTTCCAGACACGTTTGTTGTCCGCGACGAAAAGGTGCCATACTTTCGGCAGCGGATCTTTGGAGGACATGCTCGGCTGTGGCCAGGCGACGATCCCTTTCGGATCATCCAGGCCGGTGGCGAATGGCTCGGCCTTGCCGTCCTTGCCGACGACAAGCACGCGGCCATCGGCGTCCTTGTTGAAATCGCCGATCTCGGTGATGTAGATGCGGCGATCGCTGCCGACGACCGCTGATTCGGGATTCTTGAGCCCGCTGATCATCGGCGCGGGCAGCTTCTTGCCGCCGGCCCAGGCGGGGGCGATCGATGCCAACACGACGATCAATGCGAGGAGGCGTTTCACGTGGAGATCCTTTCGCGTAGGAGATGCCGGCCCGCTGTGCGCGATGCCGTTCCGCATTATGGTATGCAATGGGGGGTGGGCGAAAAGCGCCGTCAGATTCGAATATCCTCCGAGGGCGATCTCGGCGTCGGCCGATCCTGGGGCGGCGGCTTGCGTGGGTCTGCCGCCGCGCCGGGCCGATCATCACGCGGCTGAGCCGGCCATTCCGCGAACGCGAGGAAATAAAGCAGAGTCACATTCGCCAACGGCACCAGCATCGCCAGGCTGAACCAGCTCGAATAGCCCGCGCACGACACAAATGCCAGACGGCCGGCACCGCGAGCACGTGCACCAGCAGCAACGGATTGAACCAGCTCTGGTCGTCGTTGCCCAGGTTGTAGCGCCCAAATCCGAAATCGATGCCCCAGTTGTCATGCGGCTTGAAGATGTGATTGGGCGACATGCCCACCATCTTCAAGATCGCGACTACAATCAGCACGGCAAATGTCCCCAGCACGAAGCGCACAAACGGATGTCTCATCGCCCGCTCCTTTTTTTTGATGGTTGGCAGATTATGCTAACGCACCCGCGGCATCGGGGCAAACAAAAAGCGATTTCGAAATGCCGACTTCTTGCTATACTCAAATCGGTGTGACGCGTTCCTTCAAGGAGACCGCCATGGCGACCGTTCTTGAATCGCCGCTGATGACAACGGAAGAAATGCTTGACCTGCCGACCAACGGCGTCGAGCGCTGGCTGGTCCGCGGCAAGTTGCGGGAGAAACGAATGACCGTACGCAACCGATTTCATAGCCGGATCATGGCGACCATCGCCTACTTTTTGAAAAAGTGGCTGGAAACGCAACCCAATCCCCGCGGCCAGGTCCTCTGCGGTGAAGCAGGCTGCCGGCTCGCGCGAAGTCCGGACACGACCGTCGGCATTGATGTCGTCTATGTCGCCGCCAATCTGATCGTTCAGGAATCCGATGAAACAACGCTCATCGACGGCATTCCGGTCCTCGCCGTCGAAATCCTGTCGCCGAACGACACCGTGGAGGAGGTCAGGGACAAAATCAAGCTGTACCAAAAGCACGGCGTGCCGTTAGTTTGGGTAATAGACCCGTACGACCGGACGATCAAGGTCTATCGCTTGAATCAGGAGCCGGAGTTGGTGAACGTCGATCAGGAGCTATCGGCCGAGCCACACCTACCGGGTTTCCGCGCGGCGGTGAAGGAGATTTTCGCTTGACGCCAGTTGTTGCGAATAAGGCAAGGATTGACAATTCTGCGCCGCCGAGCTGAACCGCGGCATGTTGGGCTGTCAGCTGCGGACTGGTTTGCCGCGCTTGCACCGCCAGTTGCCGCACCTAGGCGGCCTGCCCTTGCTAAATAGGCCTGGGCAGTGTGTTGCATGGCAGCCACCCACTGGGCGTTTTGATACGCGGCCAGCTGCTGCGCGGCCTGCTGTATTTAATGCTGGTAGGCGGCCACCTGCATCGCATGCATCTGATACGGAGTCATTTGCGCTCTCGCCTTCGCGGCCGGCAGAGCAATGAGGCACGACGCGGACAGCAAGGCCGTCAAATAGAACTTGCGTCGCATTGGCATTCTCGTTATCTGATAAGATTGGAGTGGATTGGGACGAAGGCAATGGCAGACCCGTCGAATGATTCGGCATCATGCTTTCTCGATGAGCCGAGCGTCTGTTGGAATGGAACTTGCGCGATGAGAACAAAGGTGGAGTTCGCGCACAAAAAAAAGCCCTGCACGCAGCTGCCGGTGTCGCCCAATCACCGACCTCTTTGTGCAGGACTGTATATGATGATAACCTCGAAAAGGCCAAATGCAATCAGGGCTTCTCTGATTTTCAACGCCGTTATTTCCTGTCGAGCAATGCAGGTAGACCAGTCGTCCCTGGTTCACGGCGAACTCCGCTTGCCCGATTTCGATCTGGGCTTTTACAATAGTCCGCATGCTGTTATTGAGTTGCACCCAGCTATCTCGTGGCTTTGATGCCGAGCCGCTCTTCGACGAGTTGGGTTTTGAATTGTATTCCGGCCAGCGTGTCGGGCTAGTCGGGCCGAACGGCGTGGGCAAGACAACGCTGATGCGGATTCTGGCCGGGCTCGATCATCCTGACACCGGCGCGGTCCGTCTGCACGCCGGCGCCCGTGTCTCCTTGCTTCGGCAACAGCCCGACTTCGCGCCGGGACGCACCCTGTTCGATGAAGCCCGCACTGCCTTGCAGGAACTCGTTGCCGCTCATGATGATCTCGTCAAGACCGCCGACGCCCTCGCCCAATTAGCCCCCGGCGAATCGCCGGGGGCTAGAATCGGCCCTGGCCGAACGCTATGATCGACTCAACGAAATGCTCCGTTCGCACGACGCTTACAACGTCGATCATCACGTCGAATCGATCCTCGACGGCCTCGGCTTCCGCAAGGACGACTACGACCGAACCGTTGACACTTTCTCCGGCGGACAGCAAAGCCGGCTCATGCTCGCGAAATTGCTCCTGGCCGCCCCGGACGTGATGCTCCTAGATGAGCCATCGAACCATCTCGACATCAATGCCACGCGCTGGCTCGAAGATTACCTGATCAAGCAACCCGAGGCGATGCTGATCGTCAGCCACGACCGCTATTTCCTCAACAAGGTCGTGACCAAGGTCTTCGAGATGAACGCCAAGACCATTCAGAGCTATCCGGGCAACTACGAGGCATACTGGCGCCTCCGCCGCGAACGCTTTGAACAGCAACTTAAGGCCTTCGAGGCACAGCAGGCCCACATCGAGAAGCAAGAGGAATACATTCGCCGCGTCCATTATGGCCAGCTCCACAAGCAGGCGGCGTCCCGGCAGAAGCAGCTCGACAAGATCGAACGCGTCGAGCGCCCCATCTGGATCGATACGCCGCGCATGCACTTCGGCGAAGTCCGCCGCACCGGCGATATTGTTCTCGACGTCGAGGGATTGTCGAAGGCCTACGATCGCCCGCTCTTCAGCGATCTGACTTTCACGCTCAAGCGCGGCCAACGCCTCGGCATCATGGGCCCCAACGGCTGCGGCAAGACCACGCTCCTCAAAATTCTTCTCGGCCAGGAAAAACCGGACGCGGGATCCATTACCCTCGGCCATCTCATCGAATTCGGCTACTACGATCAACACCTCAAGGAGCTCGACGGCAAGAAAACCGTGATCCGCGCCGTCTGGCCAACAGATGCCCCTCGCTCCTCCGGGGGAGAGGGGTCAGGGGTGAGGGGGGAGCCCAGCGAGCAGACCATGCGCGATCTACTGGGCCGATTCGGCCTCGTCGGTGATCAGGTTTATCAGACCGTGGACAAGCTTTCCGGCGGCGAGCGCAGTCGGGCGGCGCTGGCCAAGCTCGTCGCGGACGGCGTCAATGTGCTAATCCTCGACGAGCCGACCAATCATCTCGATCTCTGGGCCTGCGATGCCCTCGAAGGGGCCCTGCTCGACTTCGACGGCTCTGCCATCGTCGTCAGCCACGATCGCTACTTTCTCAACCGCGTCGTCGATCTTTTGCTCGTCTTCGAAGGCGACGGCAAGGTGCAAATCATCTACGGCAACTACGACACCTACGAACGGATGCGCCTGCTGCAGGAGTCGGGCAAGATATCCAAGCCTAAGGATGACGTCAAGGCGGCCCGAGATGACGCACGCTCGGCGAGCAAGTCGGCCAAGCGAAAACGCAAGTATCCCTACCGAAAGGTCGATGACCTGGAAGCGGAAATCGCTGCCGAGGAAACCCGCCTCAAGGGACTGGAGGCGGCCCTGGCCTCGCCCGATCTTTACCGCGAAGGCGCCAAGGTGCAGGAGAAAACGCAGGCCTTCGAGGACGTCAAGGTCAAGCTCAAGCAGCTGTACGACCACTGGGAGGAAGCGGTCGAGCTCAATGGTTAAGACGGCGCTTTTGTTCGGCCACGCCGGGCGGAGGTGGGCGCTGGTGAAATCCCCCGATTGTACGTAACCGATTTGCCACGCCAAGATTTAAGGCATTTTTTCCGCAAAAAAAACCGCCCCAAAAATGGCCGATGTTCTGCTTGACAACGCCAACGAACTTTATTAGCTAATGACAACGATTTGCCTGGCTTCGATGGATCCCGGAACAACGAACATTTCGCGACCTTTGGTGGCCCAGTCGGAACACTGTGCCGCCACGCGAGGAACGATATTCATGGCCTTTTTTTTCTCCAACCTTGAGGAAAATGGAATGTACGTTGGGAATCTCCATCCGTCATGCCGACACAACGGGATCGATCTGCACCCCTGGTGGCGGTTTGCCGACGACGACCTGGCTCTCTTCGCGGCACGCCGTCGCAAGTCTGACGAGAGCGAAGAGGAGGCCGGCGCGGACGATGACGAAGACGATGAGGACGATGAGGACGATGAAGAAGATGCCGAGGAGGCCGGCGCTCCCAAAAAGAGCTCGAGGGCGAGCCCGAAGGCGAAGAGGATGACCTCGACGACGATGACCTCGACGACGACGATTTCGATGACGAAGACTTCGATGACGAAGATTTCGATGACGAGGACTTCGACGACGAGGACTTCGACGACGAAGACTTCGACGACGAAGATTTCGACGACGAAGATCTTGATGACGATGATCTTAACGACGATGAAGACGATGATGAGGACGACGAAGACGAGGATAATGAGCCCGGCGACGCCGAGTGAATGCCGCCAGTCATTGGTCCGTGGGCAAACATAATCGCGAAAAACTGGCAACTCTTTTTTCCCTACAAGCAATTGCGTGCGGCGCGGCGGTCCGTTATACTGCCGAATAGATTAATCGTGGAACCATGCAACCAGCGCCGCAAAGGGGTCACCGATGTCCAGTCAGGGAAAGCCTTCAGGCGAAAAGACCGCAACCACTTCCATCGCCACCGCGCCGAGCCGTTCGGCCGCGAAACAAAGCCAGCTCGATTTCGAGCTCGATTTCTTCGAGGGAATTCTCACCCGCAATCCCGACTTTATCGATGCCCTGCGAGTGCATGGTAACAACCTGACCCTCAAAGGACGCTATGCCGAAGGCCTCATGATCGACCGCCGGCTGGTCGAATTGCGGCCGCGCGATCCGTTGGCCCATTACAATCTCGCCTGCAGCTATGCATTGCTCAAGAAAATCGAACCGGCCCTGCGTGCCCTGCGCAAGGCGCTGGATCTCGGCTATCGCAACTTCCGATTCCTGCACGAAGATAGCGATCTCGACGCCCTCCGCAAGGATCGGCGTTTCCGTCAGCTGCTGCGGGAGTACGAAGAACGCTGAGCCGCGAGCAAAATCACATCATGACCGCGCCGCTCTCCCAGGGTGATGGCCCGCTTTACGCCGATCCGTCGGCCAATCGCGCTCGTGAATTTTTCCGCACTAAGCCGTGCGCCAGACCGATAAGCTGATGTCCGTCGAAGACGCCGTGGCCCGCTTCGTCAACGACGGCGATTATCTCGCGGTCGGCGGCTTCGGCTGTGATCGCTTCGCCAGCGCCGTCTGCCACGAGATCGTCCGCCAGAAAAAGCAAAACCTGACTGTCGCCGGCCACACCGCGACGCACGATTTCCAGATTCTCGCCGCCGGCAATCTCACCGGCCGTGGCAAACTGATCGCCCGTGTCGATGTCGCTTATGTCGTCGGCCTGGAAGCGCGGGGCCTGTCGCCGCACGCCCGCCGCGTCATGGAGTCGGGCGAGGTGGAAAGCACCGAATGGTCGAATTACGCCCTCGCCGTCCGCTTCAAGGCCGCCGCGATGGGTTTGCCGTTCCTGCCGATGCGCTCGATGCTTGGCACCGACACGTTCCGCAAAAGCCCGTGCAAAGAAATCATCTGCCCCTTACACCGGCGACAAGCTGCTCGCTGTCCCCGCCTTGTATCCCGATGTCGGCGTCATCCACGTCCACGAAGCCGACCGCTTCGGCAACGCCAGAATCCGCGGCACCACCGTCGCCGACCCCGATTTGGCCCGCGCGTCGAAGAAGCTGATCGTCACCTGCGAACGCTTGATCCCAAATGACGTAATCCGCTCCGACCCGACGCTGACATCGATCCCGTTCTACTGCGTCGATGCCGTCTGCGAAGTCCCCTTCGGCAGCTATCCGGGCAACATGCCGTACGAATATTTCTCCGACGAGGATCACCTACGCCGCTGGCTCGATGTCGAAGCAGATGAAGCGAAGTATCGCGAGTTCGTCGATCGGTATATTTTCAGCGTGCGCGATTTCACGGAATACTTGCAACTGTGCGGCGGGTTGGCGAGGTTGCAGGCGTTGCGGCAGGAGGAGTTCTTGCTGAATCGAGGGCGATAACCGTTTACGTTAAGCGTTCGCATGTCGCCGCAAATTCGCTGGATCGCAGACGGGAAGAATATCATGAATGTTGCCCGCGTGCCGGTCGTCTTGCGTGCAGTCTGCAAATCGTCCGATCCGTACCAGGCGGAATTCCTGATCGATTGGCGGTCGATGAACTCGATTGCGCCGGCGAACCAAATGAAAAACGCCGGCATCAAGCCCGACGGCATAACCTCGCACGAGTTGGCCGATGGCACAACGGCCGAGTATCCGTTCGCCGCCGTCGTGATTGAATTCATGGGCCAGAAAACAGGCGGTCGTGTGATCTTCGGCCCGGACAATGCGCAGCCAGTGCTCGGCGTGACGGCGTTGGCGTCGGTGGGCATCGTCATTGATCCGGCCAACAATGAACTGAAGCGGCTGCCAGCGATACCATTGAAGGGACTGGGATGAAGACGGAAGACATCATTGGCATCGCCTGCTCCGGAATGCTGGGACTCGTCCTTCTCAGCGGCTTCGCCCTGGTCGTCTTCGGCACAATCTTCAAGACTCGCTTCGGCATCAATCTCGGCTCCTGCAAGTGCGCCGAATGCGGCACGCCGATTCCGAGCGTGGTGCGCATTCCGAAAACTCCCTGGCAATCTTTATGGGGCGGATGGACGTGCGAGGAATGCGGCCTGGAACTCGACAAGTGGGGCAATCCGCGATGACTCCGGCCTACAATCCCATGGAACTGATGATCTGCTGTGCCGCTCGCCTGCTTGAGAACGGCCGCACCGTCGCCGTCGGCACCGGCGCTCCGTGTGCCGCGGCGATGCTGGCCCAGCGCACCGCCGCCCCCGATCTCGTCATCTTCTTCGAGGCCGGCGGCGTCGCGCCGCAGCTTCCGACGATGCCGATCTCCGTTGGCGATTCGCGCACCTTCTATCGCGGCGTCATGGCGACCAGCATGGCGGATGTCATGGAAACTTGCCAGCGCGGCATGATGGATTTTACCTTCCTCGGCGGCGCCAGATCGACGCGTTCGGCAATCTCAATTCCACCATGATCGGCAAAGACTACAAGAAGCCCAAGGTGCGGTTGCCCGGCAGCGGCGGGGCCAATGATCTCGCATCGTTTTGCTGGCGGATCATGGTGCTCACCAATCACGACAAGCGCCGCTTCGTCGAGAAGATCGATTTTCTAACGACGCCTGGGTATCTGTCGGGGCCGGGCGCACGGGAGGCCGCGGGGTTGCCGCCGGGGACGGGGCCGTTCCGCGTCATCACCGATCTGGCGATCATGGGCTATCACGACGAGACGAAACGCATGGAGGTGCTGAGCCTGCATCCGGGCATCACGATGGAGCAGGTGAAAGCGAACACCGGCTTCGCCATCGGCGCCCGCGAGCCGCTGCTGACAACGGCGCCGCCCAGCGATGCCGAGCTGCGCATCCTGCGCGAGGAAGTCGATCCGTTGCGGTACATCATCGGACGGGCATGAGGGAAGCGCACGCCAAGGCGCGAAGGCGCAAAGAGAATTCAGCCACGGATGGAACACAGATGAAATGTGGATAAGAGAAAATGATTAGTTCGGAGTTGGCATTCCCGCCTCTTCCCATTCTATCCGTGTTCATCTGTGTTCCATCCGTGGCTGAATTCTCTTTGCGCCTTCGCGCCTTTGCGTGAGCATGGGAGTAATATAGAGTAATATAGACACCATCGGCAATATGGCGTATAAGGGAGTTACGCCCAATTCTCGCAATGGAGTGAACGACATGAAAGGCTTCGTCACGCTCACCGGCATTCTCGCCGTGGGAATCGGTGGCATGCTCTGGATTTTCACGGATGGATTCGCCGGCCACGCCGCCAAAGGCAAAGCGCCAAAGGACGAGAACGTGCCCGAACTTCAACCGTTCGATGATGAAGGCGGTCAGTCGAATTTCGGCAGCGATCGCGCTCAGCCCGGATCGGCGCCAAGTCCGTTCCCTTCGACGGCAAGCGGGCCATGAAATATCTGCAATCCATCTGCGACATCGGCCCACGCATGAGCGGCACCCGGGAAATGAAGAAGCAGCAAGACCTCATCAAGAAGCACTTCGAGGACCTCGGCACCAAGGTTCAATTCCAAACCTTCTCCGCCAAGCAGAACAGTGTCAAGGGGGAGATCGAATTCTCAAACATCATCATCTCATTCTTCCCGGAGAAGAAACGCCGGGTTATCCTCTGCTCGCATTATGACACTCGGCCCATTGCCGATCAGGAAGACGATCCGCGCGACTGGCGCAAGCCGTTCGTCAGCGCCAACGACGGCGGGTCCGGCGTCGCCATGCTCATGGAGATCGGCAACCACATGAAAGACCTCAAGACCAACGTCGGCGTCGATTTCGTCCTCTTCGACGGCGAGGAATACATCTGGCAAACCAAGGGCCCGAACAAGGACGAATATTTCATCGGCTCCAAGCATTTCGCGAAAACCTGGCGGCAAACCAAGGGCCGCTGCGATTATTCCGCCGCCATCCTCCTCGACATGACCGCCGGCAAGAATCTGCGCCTCCCGCTGGAAGTCAATTCCTATCGCTATTACCCCGATCTTTGCAGAGAAGTCTGGGCCATTGCAAAGGAGCAAAAAGCCAAGGCGTTCATCGGCGAATGGAAGCACGAAGTCCAGGACGATCATCTTCCTCTGCAAAAAGCCGGCATCCCAGCCATCGACCTTATCGACTTCGATTACGCCCACTGGCACAAGCTGAGCGACACGCCGGAGAATTGCTCCGCCGAGAGCTTCGAGCAAGTGGCCAATGTGCTGAGCGTGTGGCTGCAACGAACGAAGTGAGGGGCAGCGTTGCCGCGAAAAAACGCAAAAAGCGCAAAAAGTCGAAAGAGGGCAATTCGTTCGCCGACCAAATTCTTTTTTGCGTTGTTTGCGCTTTTTTGCGGCTATCTTGGAGCCGCATATGCGCGTCAACCGCTGGCTCCTGCTCGGCTTGCTCATCGCATGCATCGTCGGAGTAGCGCTAGTCGTGCTGGCGTGGTTGCCGCGGCCAGGCGTCAACAAGGAGAATTTCGACCGCATCGAAATCGGCATGACGCGGGTAGAGGTGGAGGCGATATTTCGGCGGGCCATCCAATGTTGACGAGGCGATCTCTGGGCCGAATGCAAACGCGTGGTTGAACGAAGACGCCGACTACGCCTTCGTCGAATTCGGCGGCGATTCGCGCGATTCTGCGGCGATCCGATTGGACCTATTGGGATGGGCGGCCTGATACATCCAAAAGAAAATAGATTGGCTCCTGGGCAGGCCGCACCCAGGGGAAGGGCAAATCCCCGATTTCTGACCCAAGCGTGCGAGATTGGGCAAAGAGAACAGCGTGGAACTCCTCGAAATAACCGTGGCTCTCTTGATCGCAGCCTTCCTGTTCGCCGTCGCGGTGTATTTCATCGTCCGCCAGACGCAGACATTGCGCAACCCTCCGCGCCGATGCGGAGATGCCGGCCGAGCAGCGTGCCTATCTTTGGCGGCAATTCCGGCGGCGCCTCGTCGGCTCGATTCTGTTGATCCTGCTGGCCGGCATGCTCGTCGGCTCGCTCTTTCTCGATTACGACCCGTTGCGTCAACCGATCGAGCAGCTGCCGCTCGAGCAACAGGAAGCGGCCAAGCAGGCTTTTCGCGTCGTCAGCATCTACTGGATGTCGTTCCTGATGCTGCTCCTGGTCCTGCTCGCCATCGCGGTGTTCGATTTCTGGGATACCGCCCGCTTTGGCGTTCAGCAGCAAAAGCTTCTCTTCCAGCAACACCAGGAATTGCTTGCCGCGGAGCTCGCCGAGCATAAAAATCGGCAAAGCCATTCCAACGGCACGCCGCATTGACTTCGGAAACGTCGAATTTTCCCGCAACGATTCGGCCCGTCAATCGTCTATTCTTGCGGGGCATTCTCATAAATTTTCAATTTGTCATGATGCCCCTGTTGACGTTGGCGTGCTTGCCTGCGAGAATGGGCGCTTTGACCACCACGGTTCGGATCGCCACGCTTCCGGCGGTTAAACCAAAAAGCGTCGATGTTCGCATCTGGCAATGGATGGCTGGTTTCCCGTGAACACGCACCCTAATCCCGGAAAGATCATACCGATGCAGTTTCCGAATTCCGTTCGCAATCGCCTCACAATTTTCACGGCCATCATCGTGTGGCTGTTCGCTGCTTCCTTCGCGTGCGCGCAGATCACGCCGCAGCAGCAAGCCGACATGCTGCTCAACAGCGCCCGCAAGGCGTATAACGAAAAGAATTATCCCTTCGCTGCCGTCAAATTTCGCGAGTTTCTCGGCAAGTTCGGCGGCCACAAGGAAGCGCCGGCGGCGCGCTTCGGCCTGGCCCTGGCGCTCATTGAAGGCTCGGACCGAAAATACGATGAGGCCCGCGATCTCCTCATCGCCCTGGCGGCGCTGAAAGATTTCCCCGATCGCGTCTTCGCCGGTTACTATGCCGCCATCGCTGTGCGCGGCCAGGGGCTCAGCGACCTCGAAAAGGCCGACGCCATTCCGAATGAGGCGGTGCGCTACCGGGCCAACGCTCAGATTCGCTTCAACGAGGCGATTCCGCTCCTGAACAGCGCGATCGCCGCGTTTTCAGCAAAGGCCCAGAAGCCGCTGGAGAACAACAAGCTGACCGTGGATGCCGAATGGGTGGCGCGGGCTCGCTGCGATCTGGCCGAGTTGCAGTTGCGGGTCGGCAAGCTGAAGGAAGCCAAGGCGAGCGCCGCCCCGTTCGTCGGCGATCCGGTCTGGTCGAAAAGCCAATATCGCAATCTGGGGCGCTATTATTACGGCTACGCCAGCGTTCTCTTGAAAGACCACGCCGCCGGTGAGAAAACGTTGTCGATGTTGGCCCCGTTCAACGATCCGGTCTTCGGCAACCATGCCCGCTATCTGCTGGCGCGCACGCACCATCTTGCCGACGAACGCGCGGAGGCGATGGCGCATTACGAGGGGACCATCGCCGATTACGCCGCCAATAAGGAGGTGGCGCTCAAGTACCTGAGGATCCCGCGGACCGACAACGATTACGAGACACGTGTCCGCATGGAAGCGCTGGTCAGAAATACGCCCGATCATGTGGCGAGGGCGACGTTCTACCTGGGCGTGTTGCTTTACGAAGGGGGCAAATTCGCCGATGCCAAGACGCGCTTCGCGGAGTTCGCCCGGCAGTTTCCGAAATCGCCGTTGCGTCTGGAGGCGGAGGTTCGCATCGGTTATTGCCTGGTGCAGATGCGCGATTATCCAGAGGCGATCCGGACGCTGACCCCGCTTGCTGACAAAGACGCCAGGTTGGCGGACCAAGTGTATTACTGGCTCGGCAAAGCGAAAACCGGCGCGGCGCCTGACGCGAACGCGAATCAGACCGCGCATTACGCGGCGATTGCCGTCGCCATCAACACGTTCCGCACGGCGGCCGAGCGCGCCAGAAGGCCAGCGCTCAGGACCCGGAAGCGAAAACGCGACGCGGCGAAATCCTCCTCGAAATGGCCGACCAGATGCAGCGTATCTGGCAGAACCGGGAGGCGGCCGGCGTCTACAGCCAACTGCTGAGCGAAAAAATTCTCCCCGAGCGCGACGAGGAAATCTTGCAGCGCTGGGCCAATGCCTTGCACCTGTCGGGCGACTACGCGGCGTCGGACAAGGCGTGCGTCACATTTCAGGAGCGTTTTCCGCGCAGCACGCTGATGCCGGAGGTGCTTTTCATCTATGCGGAGAACAGTTACTTCCGCACGGCGGCGGCAGAGAAGAACCCAAATGCAGCCGAGCGTACCAAGGAATTGCCGCCGCTCTTTGCCGAAACGGCCAAGCGCTTTCAAACCGTGATCGCCAAGTATCCGGAGTTTCCCAGGATCAACGTCGCCCGCTATAGCCTCGGCTTGACCCTCTATCGCCAGGGAGACGTCAAGAACGCACTGACCATCTTGACCGAGATTCCGCTTGCCGAGCGCGGCGGCGATCTTGGCCAGGCCAACTTTCTCATCGGCGACTGTATTCTGCGGCAAGTGCCGGCCACGGTCCCGGATGACGCCCTCGCCGCGGGGAAGATGGAAGAGCAGCTAAAGTCCGCCGCAGAGGCGCTGGACGCATTCGTCGCCACCCAGGGCAAGGACTCCAACGTGCCCGACGCTTTGATCAAGCTCGGTCTGTGCCAGCAACGCCTTGCCGGCCTGAAGGCAGACCCCAAGGAGCGAGTCGCGTTGTTCAATGCCGCCCGCGCCAGCTACGAGCGCGTCATGCGCAAAGATTTCGGCAACCACCCGCTGCATATCGCCCATGCGACCTTCGAGCGGGCCAAATGCATCACCCAGGCCGGCGACATCAACACCGGCATCAACGAATTGCGCAAGTTCACGACGGATCCCATGAAGCAAACCTCGGTGGCGCCGCAAGCGGTTCTGCAGTTGGCCACCTATTTGCGGACGCAGAATCGCGTCGCCGAGGCGGTCGATGTCTTTGCGAAAAACCGCGAGTTCCTCGAAGGCATGCTCGCCAAGGATGCCGAAAAGGGGCCGGCGATGGTCGCCTTGCTGCGCTATCATCACGGCGTCGCTCTGCGCGAAGCGGGCAAGCTCCCCAAAGCGCGGGCCATGTTTGAGGCCGTCATCAAGCTCGGCCCACAGCGCCCCGAGGCGAGCGAAGCGGCCCTGCGCATCGGTCAATGTCTCAAGGAGGAAGGCCAGCAGCGTCTTGACGTTGCCCGCAAGTTGCGCCCCGCTGCCAAGACGCCGGACCAGATCGCCCATGCCCAGAAGGTCGCCAACGAGGGATATACGTTCGTCCGCGATTCCGTGGCATATCTGGAAGCTCAAGCGGATCAGATCAAGCAAACGCCGGCCTTGCTGGAGCCAAGGGCGCGAATGGTGTACGACGCCGCTTGGGGAGCGCGCCTGCTCGCGGAACCGGAGGTTGAAGCCGCACGGACGGCATATCAGCAGGAGATGCTCAAGAAGCTGAATCAAACGTCAGCGAAGTTCCCGTTGCCGGAGGTGCCGCTGGATAAGCTGCCGTTGCAGGCGTCCGAAAAGCGAGCACGCGGGCTCTACAAGACGCTGATCGATCAGGCCGGCGATTTGCCGATCGCGACCGAAGCGCGTTTCGAGCTGGCGGAGATGCTGGCCCAGCGCAACGAGCACGACGCCGCCGTCGGACTTTTGAACGAGGTGTTGGACAAGGAGCCTGCCCTCGACATGACCGAGAAAATTCGCCTTCGCCTGGGCGGCATCCTCGCGGCCAAGGGGAACATCAAAGGCGCGTTGCAGCAATTCGACGCCGTCGCGTCCAACACCAAGAGTCCCCTGTACGGCTGGGCTCACTACCGCGCCGGCGAGGCGCTCATCCAGGATCAGCAATACGCCGCCGCGGCCAAGCGTCTCATCATTTTCCGCGATCAAGGCCCGTGGCAAAACGTCCCCGGCCTCACCGATCGCGCCCTCCTTCGCCTGGGCTACTCATTTGCATTGAACAAAAGTTGGGACGACAGCCGGTCCGCGTATGAGCGGTTGGTCAACAATTTCCCGAACAGCCCGTGGCACGACGAAGCCCGTTATGGCATGGGCTGGGCCTGGCAGCAGCAAAGAAATCTCGAACCCGCCGCCAACGCCTACAGCCAGGTGGTCGCCCGCACCGCCACGGACCTGGCGGCCAAGGCGCAACTGCAAATCGGCCTTTGCCGCATGGAGCAAAAGCGGTATCTTGATGCAGCGAACGCATTCCTGGTCATTCCGTCCACCTACGACTATCCGGAACTGCGCGCTGCCGCGCTCTTGGAAGCGGGCAAGGCGTATCTGGAGTTGAACCAACGCGAGCAAGCGAATCGGCAGTTCGAGCGCATCCTGCGCGAATTCCCGGGAACGCCGTGGGCCGACGCGGCGAAGGAGAAACTGGGTCGGAAATAATCCTGCTTCGTTTAGCGTTCGCGCGGCGCCCGGCGAGCGCTAAACGAAAACATTAGATGGAGAATAGCGATGCAACGACATCCGCGTCTCACGCTGGTCCTGATCGTCCTGGCTGTTGTTGCCGCCATGACGTCGTTGGTATCCACCAGCTTTGCGTACGTCGAGGCCCCGATGAGCCTGGGCGCCATCGTGGCGCAATCGACGAACATTGTGCTCATGCGCGTCGAATCGGTCGATAAGGAAAAGAAGCTCGTCTTCTTCCGCAAAATCCGCGACATCAAGGGCAAGCACCCCAACGATGTGATCGCGCACAACATGACCCCGGCCGGCCTGCGGCCCAACGAATGGAAGCAGGTGATTGACTGGGCGGAGCCGGGCCGGACCGCCGTCTTCTTTCATAATGGTGGAGCATCGGAAACCTGCATCGGCACGTGGTGGCACCAGTGCTACGGCGGCGGCGGTTCGTGGAACCATAGCCACGGCGAGCCATTCCTCTTGCGCAGCTATTGCGGCAGCCCCGACAAGCTCGCCGGCCTCGTCGATCAAATCGTCGCCGGCCAGGAAGTCATCGCCCCCTGCATGGTGGATGGCAACAAAGAAGACTTGCACAATCGCCGGGCGAAAATCCAGCGCCTCAAAGCGAGCCTCAAGCTCCAGGATTACAACCCGAAACGCGATTTCGTCGGCTGGGGCGGCGAGGACTTCCGCAGGCTCCTGGGCATGGCTGGCTTCACGCACATCTCCCCCGTGGGCCGCGTTGATCCTGAAGCACAGGCGATTAGCGTCGTCGATTTCAACGGCGACGGTAAGCTCGATCTCTGCCTGGTCGGCGGCCAAAAGGTCATGCTGCTGCAAAATTCCGGCGAGGCCATGAGCGAGTCCGTTTTGGTTGGCGTCGCCGGCGCACGCTCGGCGGTGTGGGCCGACTACAACGGCGATGGCCTGCCCGATCTCCTGTTGGCCACGCCGACCGGATTGAAGCTGTTCACCAACCTCGGCAAGACGATGCGCGACGATAGCCATCTCCTGCCCCCCATGCCCCCCGGCGCTCCGACCGCCGCCGCCTGGCTCGATTACGACGGCGACGGCAAGCCCGATCTCCTCGTCGCCCACGGCTATCACGGCCTGCGCCTCTATCGCAATGTCGGCCTCAAGGCTCCGGCGCCGCCAAGGCCCCGAAGATGACCAAATGGCAGCACATCGCCCCACTCGAAAATATTGGCAGTCGCGGCTTCACCACGGTCCACCCTTGCGAAAAGAAAATCGATCTCAAGGCCGAATATGTCGGCAAAAATAAACTCAAGATCCGCTGGCAGGAAAAAGATTTCCCCGACGGCGCCGTTAACAATCTCATGGCGCATAGCCCGATCAAGGAGTGGGCCGCCTGCTGCCTTTACCGCGAGATCCAGGTTGAACAAGATTGCGAAGTCCCCGCCAGCTTCGGCAGCGACGACACGCTCACTGTTTGGCTCAACGGTAAAAAGATCATCGCCGATCCGACTCAGCGCGCCTGCGAGCCCGATCAGAACAAGGCGACCTTGAAGCTCAAAGCCGGCAAGAACCAGCTCCTCATCAAAATCTGCCAGGGCGACGGCGACTGGGCGTTCTATTTCAGCATGGCCCAACCGGCGTGCCCCGGTCCCGACCGGGCACGGCTTTCGAGGATGTCTCCGAGAAGGTCGGCCTGGGTGCCAATGGCATCGGCGCCAATCTCAAGGGCGATTCGCTCACCGTCTGCGATGTCAACGGCGACGGCCGGCCCGATTTCCTCTATGGGGCCGGCAAGGGCATTCTCGTACTGGCCGCCAAGAACGCGAAAGGCGAGCCGATCTTCGTCGAAGCGAAGGACTGCTGGCATCTCCTTCACGCCGGGCAAGATCAACCCGATCTTCGCCGACTTCGACAACGACGGCCATCCCGATCTTCTGGTCCCGCAAAAGGGATCGGTGAAACTGTTCAAGAACGACGGCAAGGGGCGCTTCACCGATGTCACCGCCAAATCGGGCGCTCTCGCCAAGTTCACCGGCTGGGCCACCAGCGCCGCCGTCGGCGATGTCGATAACGACGGCCATCTCGATCTCGTCGTCGGCTGCCTCAAGGGCCCCAACCGCTATTTCCGCAACAAAGGCGACGGCACCTTCGAGGACGCGACCGAAGCGATCGGCCTGCATCAGAAGATTTTCAACACGCAAGCGGTCAGCCTGGTCGATCTGCAAAACCGCGGCGTTCTCGATTTCATCTTCAACAACGAAGGGCAAGACTCCGTGGTGCTGCTCGCCAACCCGACGCAAGCCGGCAAGCGCGTCCCCTTGACGCTCACCATCGCCGCCAAGGACGGCCTCACCGGCAGCACGGTCGAATTGCTCGACAAGGCCGGCAAGCGCGTCGGCACGCGCCAACTCTCCGGCGGCGACGGCCGCGGCGGCCAGCAATCCCCCATCGCCCGCTTCACCCTCGAGCCCGGCCAATACCGCGCGAACGTCCGACTCTCCGACGGCCAGGTGCTGACCAAGAACATCACGCTTGGGGCGGATGCGCTGCGCATGCGGATCGACGAAACGGCGAAGATGGCGGCACGAGCGGAATAGCCGTAGGATACGCGGCAGAGGTGGGCGATGGCATTCCGCGATTTCAGTTTTCCCGAGGTTCGGCAGACTCTAGGAGTGTCGCTGCGCGATGCGGACCTCACTTCAGGGATTGCTGCGACCAAGCTGCGCGACGAATTCGTCAACCAGGTGCGCGATGGAGTCGATCTGGCGATTCGAATCAACACTGAAAAAGCGCGCTCGGAATTCATCATTGCCCTCGTGCTCATGGAATTGCGGCGTAGCCTGGACGGATCATTCGGCCTGTTCTCGGGCGTGGAATTCAATGTCGATGCCGCACGCGGGCTCAACGGAGTTTGCGACTTCATCCTCACGAAATCGCCCACGCAAATTATTGTCACGGCGCCGCTCGTGTCGATCGTCGAAGCCAAGAATGACAACGTCCATTATGGTTACGGCCAAAACATCGCGCAGATGGTGGCCGCTTGGGAGTTCAATCAACAAGCAAATACGCCTCTCAGCACGATTTATGGAGTTGTCACGACAGGGACGGCCTGGCAATTCATGCAACTGCAGGAAAAGGAAGTCACCATTGATCGCCGCGAATATTACGTCACCGATCTCGGCACGATCATGGGGATTCTGACGCAGATGATTCGCGGGCAACTTTGATTCCTAGGGTGGGATGCCATGAAAGGCCGCTGGTGGATTACGTTGGGACTGGCCGCCGTGGCCTTAATCGGAACAGTTTTGCTCATCGCCGAAGCTAACTCCGATCCGATCACGCATGCGAATTTCCTCAAGATCAATCAAGCCGGCGTCACCGAAGCGGAAGTCATCGCGGTGCTTGGCCGCCCAGCCGATGAAATTGTTTACACTCCCTCAAAAGGCATTCCCGGCTTACTCGGGTTGGTTTCCGTAAAGATCTGGGAGGGCCGGCGGACTACAATCCGGCTAGGTTTCGCCGAGGGCGACACCATTTTTCCGGCATTCTCTTGCTTTGAAGAGGAAGAGACGCTAATCGAAAAGCTGCGGCACTGGTGGAAAGGACATGGCGCATTCGGACGCAAGTCCACATGCATCTGACTTACGAGGCTAATCGAATGCTCGTTTCCATGAGAAAAGCAATCTTCCTTCTTGCGATTTTATTGGCTGCCTCGCCGGCGCACGCCCAAACCCCCGAACCCTGGGCGACCTACCGCGGCAATCCGCAGCGCACCGCCTGCACCGATGGCCAGCCCGGACCTGCCGCGCCCAAGATTCTCTGGGCGCTCAAGTCGAAAGACCAATACATCGCCTCGCCGGTCCCCGTCGGCAATCGGCTTTACGTCTCCGGACTGGGCGCGTTCAACACCGGCAACTTCAAGTGCCTGTCCACCGACCCGACCGCCAAGACGCGCGAGTTGTGGATGAAATCGACGCCGTACCTCAAGCTGCCGACCGTCAGTTCGCCGGGTTTGTTCAAGAATTATCTCATCTTCGGCGACGGCATGCATCAGACCAACGGCGCCATGCTTTATTGCCTCGAAGCGGGCAAAGGCGCCCACGTTTGGCGGCATCCGGTGCCGGGCGATCTTGTCCACCTGGAAGGCTCGCCCAGTATTCTCGACGGCAAGGCGTTTATCGGCGGCGGGGCGGCGGGGGTCATGTGCATTGAGATCGAGAAGGCGAGCGTGAACGGCAAACCGTACGATTTGCCGGGCTTGCAAAAACTGATGGCTGCGAGCTGGAAGGATTTGCAAGCGAAATACGAGATCGCGAAGAAGAAGGATCCGCTGTTCGCGATGCCGCCGAGCGAGGACCAACTACCCAAGGCTGATCCGAAACGTGTTTGGCAAGAGGGGAAGGACAAATGGCACGTCGATGCCCCAGTCGCGGTGCTCGGCGACAAGGTGCTCGCTTGCTCGGCGTATCTCGACAAGGAGCAGGTCGGCGATCGTGCCCTTTTCTGCCTCGACGCGAAGACCGGCAAGGTTCTTTGGCGTGCGCCGCTCAAGCTCAACCCGTGGGGCGGGCCGTCGATTTTGGGCGACACCGTCGTCGTCACCGGCGGCTCGATCAGCATGGATTATAACAATCTCAAGGGAGCCAAGGGCTTCATCGCCGGCTATAATCTCAACGACGGCACGCAAAAATGGCACAAGGACATCACCGGCGGCGTCCTCGCGTGCGCGGCCTTGGCGGGCAACTCCGCGATCGTCACCGCCACCGATGGCAAAGTCCGCGCTTTCGATATCGGCACCGGCAACCGCCAATGGACCACGATCTACGACGCCAAGGCCCCGCTCTTCGCTCCGGTCGCCATCGCCAAGGAAATAGTCTATGCGGGCGATTTGAAGGGCGTCATTCACGCCATTGACTTGAAATCGGGCGCCGGATTGTGGAAACTCGATCTCGGCTCTGCCAAGGAAACCCAAGCCCCCGGCATGATCTACGGCGGCCCAGCAATCGCGGGGGGTCGGCTATATGTGGCGACATGCAATTTGCAAGGACCGAACGCGGGGAAGGAAACGGTCGTGGTGTGCGTGGGGGAGAAATAGGCGAAGGAGGTGAGGTATGAACCAGATTGAAGCGATCTATCGGCACGGCGTTTTCGAGCCGCTTGCCCCCGTTGATTTGCCGGAGGATCAGCGGGTAACGCTGCAAATCGAGCGCGCGGCGAAGGAAACGCCGCAAGAGTGGTTGGAGCGCGTCAGCAAGCGCCAAGCTGAGATTTTTCAGCGCGAGGGATTCCTTTCCGACAGCACGCTGGAGATCGCCGAGGATCGACGCCGATGAGCGACGTCGTCCTTGACAGCTGCGTGGTCGCGAAGTGGTTCGTGCCAGAGACGGATTCGGCCCAGGCCAAGCGAGTCATGACCGACACAACCTCGGCGGGCAATCGGTTGATAGTGTTGAATTTGGCGCTTGTGGAGGTGACCAACACGATATGGAAAAAGCACCGCCAAAAGAAGATGACGCTGAACGAAGCGAAAGGAGCGTTGGCCGACCTCAAGATAGCTCCAATCAAGGCGGAACCTGCCGCCCGGCTGCTCGACGAGGCCTTCGAAATTGCCATCAAATATGACCGGGCGGTGTACGACGCCCTGTTCGTTGCCCTGGCGCGAAACCTGAAGATGAAGGGCGTTACAGCCGATGAGCCGCTTTACAATTCCACGCACGCTGATTATCCTGAAATTATCTTGTTGCGCGATTGGCCCTGATCGCCCATCATTGCGACCCTGTTGAATGGAGTAACCCATGAAACGCCTTGGAATTGCAATCGCCGTCTTTTTCATCGCCGCGCTCAGCACGCAGGTTTCCTCGCAGGACAAGAAAGGCAAGGGGGTCGTCGTCGATAAGGACGCCAAGACGATCACCATTGACGCCAAGATCGCCCCGCGCAAGCTGGCGAATCTCGACAAAATCTATCCGCTCGAGATCATCGCGTGCTGGCCGGCGCCCAAGGGGAAGAAGGCCCATGAGACGATCGTCACCATTGACGAGAAAATCAAGCCGAGCGACATTCACAAGGCGCTCGAATCGCTCGGGCTCAAATCGGGCAAGGCGGTCATGGGCGAAGGCGAGCCGAATGGGCCGGCCATCAACATTTATTTTCTCGTTGATGGCCCCGACGGATTCCCGCGCAAAGTGACGCTCGACAAGGCGATGATCGATGCCGGCAACGGCAAGCCGTTCCCCAAGAAAGTGGACGGCAAGGACATCGAATGGCGCTTCACTGGCTCCACGATGACCGCCCCCGATGCCGGCAAAGACGAGAAAATCTACGGCGCCGATTTTTCCGGCACCTTCATCGGCATCTTCCCGGTGACAAGCGAAACCGTCGTGCAATCCTCGTTGACCATCAAATACGAGGGGATCATGAAATTGGAAGTCAGCAAAACGATGCCGAAACAAGGCACGCCGGTGAAACTGGTGATCGAATTAAGGAAATAGCTATCCGGTATCAGCCAAATAGGAGAAAATGATGAGACGACACGTTACTCTTTCCGTTGCTGGTTTCCTTGCCCTGATCGCCGGCCCCGCATTTGCGCAGACCGCGATGGAAAAAGCGGAGAAGAGATTGGCCGAATTGCTGGCGCCGGGCGGCGGCGCGCCGATGATATTCGCGAGCAAGCCGGTGGCGTGGCAGGCAGCGCCGGGGTTGGAGAATTTTGTTTTCGCGGCGAAGCCGATACTCGGCGCTCCAGTGCGGTTGGCGTTGCCGCCGATCAAGAACGTCGTGCCGAGGCCGGCGCCGGAGGACGCGCCGCTGGTGTCTTATCGTGAGCAGGCGAAGGGGCCCAAGGATGTGCAGTTGCCGACCAAGCCGTTGATCAAGCTGCCGTCGGTGGATGTGCAGACGCCGACGCCGATCCCGATCTTGGCCCAGCCGGCGAAGGATCGGGCGTCATTGGGTGATCCAGCGTTTCAGGCGAGCCTCGACGCAACGCTCAAGCAGATCGCACCCCGGCGCGAGCGGCCAGTGCCGTTTACGCCGGTCAACCTGCCCGATCCGTTCGAGAATGCGCGTTACGGCCAATTGCGCAATCCGCCGGACGAGAGCCCAATGCCGCCGGTCATTCCGCTGGTGAAGCCGACCGCGAAGTGATTATTTCGCTCTGAACTCGCGATGGCACATGGTGCAGCTATCCTGCAGTGCGTCGGCGGCCTTGAGGATTCCGGCTGCATCCTTCTTTTTCGCCGATTTCGCCAGCGCGAGAGCTGATTCGCGCATGTCGGACGCCAGCTTGGTCCAGCGTTCCGGATCCCGCGCGGCGCGGCGTGTTGAGAGAGATTTGCCATCACGGCGATGCGGTACGATAAGAGCGGCAATTCCTTCTCGACCTTGGCGAGATTCTCCTCGCTCAGCTTTTTGTTGGCGAGCGCGCCGATCAACGCCTCGACGCTGTTCTGATTCTTCAATTTCGGCAGATATTGCAAATCGGCATGGATGCCGTCAACCCGCTGCTTGGCCCGGTTGCGAAAGGTCTCCATCATTTCCGCGAAAAGCTCCTTGCGTTGCATCTTCGTTCGCAGCTTGGCAATCTCTTCCTGGCGAGCGCCCTCCTTGAGCCCACCGGATTTTCGCTCGACACTGAGTGCATAGCCGGCGATGATCGCTTCCTCGACTTCCACCCGTTCTTTGTTGCCAGCCTTGCCCATCTCCATGACGGTTGTCCTGGATCGCATCGCAAGCACATCGTGAGCGTCCTCCGGCAGAAACGGCTTCCACGGGGCTGGTTTGTCGCCAGCCGGGCTTGCGCCAAAAGCGAGGACGAACAGGATGAACGCGGCCGCATTTGTGCTGACGAGAACTCGATGCATGGGACCTCCGAAATTGACGTGCGTGGGCGAATCAAATTCATGATAAGGCCGAGCGGGGCCGATGCAAGCAAAACTTGGCGCCGGGGCTTGTTTCGCGTGGCATTTGGGATATTTTCAGAGCATCTTGAATTTCCATCCATTCCTCTTTCGGATGCTCTCCATGAACTATCGCATTATCCCCGGGCTATTCGCAATAGTCGGCCTGGCAGTTCTCTTCTCCGGATGTCGCGACGGCGGCCAGGACCGCAAGGAAAAGACGGACGTCACGGACTTTGCCGCAAAGGATCTCGATCTGGGCAACGGTTACACGCTGTTGTCCACGCAAATCGACGAGACCAGCGAACCGAAATGTCAGGCCAAGGCGGAAGACTTGCTCCTCACGCATCCGGACGTGGCTTGCTTGATCGGTCTCTGGGAATATAATCCGCCGGCCTTATTGCGCGCCGTGCAAAATTCAAAGGCCAAGCCGGCCATCGTCGCCTTCGACGAAAACGATCAGACCTTGGAAGGCATCAAATCCGGCTCGGTTGTCGGCACCATCGTGCAGAATCCCTACGAATTCGGCTACCAGTCGATCAAAGTTCTTGCCGCTCTTGTCAGGGGGGACAACGACGTGCTCAAAACCTGGCCCGGCATCGAGAAGGACAACTCCATCTTCGTGCCGGTGCGCGTCATCACGAAAGACAACGTGGAAGCATTCGAAGTCGATGTGAAGAAGATTCTTGGCACGAAAAGCGACGACAAACCAGGGGGCGAAAAAAATTCGAAGCCGAAGGTCGCATTTGTTTCCAACAACGCGTACCAGTTTTGGACCTTCGCTCAGAAAGGCGCTGAGAAAGCCGCGGGCGAGTTCGACGTGGAAATGGAATTCAAGAAGCCGCAGAACGACAGCGCCCAGACGCAGCGTGCGATCCTTGAGGACCTGATAACGCGCGGCTTCACGGGGGTCGCCGTCAGCCCAAACGACCCGGGGAACACGCTGAGCTTTTACAAAAACACGGTTGCCAAGAAGATGGCGCTTGTGATGACCGACAACGACCTGCCCGACCCCAGCGCCCGCAAATGCTACATCGGCACCCACAACTACCGCGCCGGCCGAGCGGCCGGGGAGCTCGTCAAGAAAGCGCTCCCCAAGGGAGGCAAAATCGCCATTTTCGTCGGCCGGGCCGATTCGCCCAATGCCATCGAACGACGGCAAGGCGTGCTCGATTATTTGGCCGGCAAGGATCGCAAGTGAAAAGAGCCGGCATTTCGCCCTTTCAGGGCTTTTTCCGGGGATGACGATCTTTCCTCAGGGCAGCGCTCGCACTTTCAGCGCATTGCTTACCCTGGGCAATCTTGTTTGACCCCTACGTGGCAATTACGGCATCACGAATTGGAACTTCTGAGAATTCGGATTTCGGATTTGCTTTACGCAACGTCTTGCTCCGCCTGGCGTGGGAACAAGAGGCCGGTCGGCGCCGGGAGCCCGAGCGGACCGGACCGGGTGCCGTCCCAGCAATGGCTGCGCAGCGATTTGACGATCTGCTCGGCGGTGCTGACTGCGGCCAGTCCGTCCTTGCCGGTGACGCGCGGCGTCTGGCCGGTGCGCACGCAGGTGACGAAATCTTGCAATTCACAGGTCAACTGGTCCTGGGCCTTGCCGTCCACGGTGTGCGTTTCGAGATGGCGCGTGAAGAGTTCCTCGCGAATGCGCGCACGTGATGCCGCGTCGAGCCGGGCCGGATCGAGGCCATGCCGCCGCACTGCTTGTGAGGGCTGCACCAGCGTCAGCTTGCGGGCGGCAAAGTCGGCCTCGGCGTAACCTTGCGGCCCCCATAGCTGCATTTGCCGTTGTGGCGTCGGATGCGCCCGGCTCGCGGTCAATTCAGCGACGCAGCCGTCGGCAAAGTACAAGCGGGCGCTGGCGACATCCTCGTGCCGGCCGAACACGCTCAGGCCGACCGCCTCGACGGACCGGACCGGCGCTTTCACCAGATCGAGCACCAGATCGATATCGTGAATCATCATGTCGAGCACGACGCCGACATCGGCCGAGCGTCCGGTGAACGGCCCCATGCGCTGGGCGCGGATGAGCTTGGGCTGAAAAGGCCGGCTACGCAATTCTTCGTACGCCGGATTGAAGCGCTCGATATGCCCGACCTGCAAAATCGCCCGCTGGCGATTGGCGATTTCCACCAGCGCCTGCGCCTCGGCAGTGTTGCGCGCGAGGGGCTTTTCGACAAGAAGCGGAATGCCCCGCTTGAGGAATTCGCTCGCCACCGAAAAATGATAGCTCGTCGGCACGACAATGCTGGCGGCATCGACGAGATTGAGCAGAGGCCAAAAATCGTGGTAAGCCTGGGTGTTATGGCGGCGCACGACAATCTGGGCCTGTTCGAAATTGACATCCATCACGCCGACAAGTTCCGCATCGCCAAGGCCCGCGAGGATGCGTGCGTGTTCTTTGCCGAGATGTCCCACGCCAACGACCGCCACGCGCACCGGTTTCATGAAGTTGTCCCTTTGCCGCTTAGGGCTTATTATCGCTCGAAGAATAACTTCCCGATACCGTTATTTCGTAGTGTGGGCTTTAGCCCGTGTTCGGCAGCGGACGGGCTAGAGCCCGCACTACGATACCAGAAAGTTATTTCCCAACCATTGCTTGGCGCTGGCGGGTTCACTGCGAGCGCTAAGCCGCAAGCGGCGGATCATTTACGCAGCGAAGCATTGCCTGCGATACGTCGTCTGCATTTGCAGCGACAAAAGCCGCACCAGGGCGACGTTGTGCGGGTGGCCCGTGCGGTAGGCGACGATGTGGCCGCGCAGATCGCAGCCGATCAAGGAGAGATCGCCGAGGATGTCGAGGATCTTGTGACGGGCCGGCTCATTGGCGAAGCGAAGCTTGTTCTGGATCGGTCCGCCCCGGCCGAACACCAGGAGGTCAGTAACTGCGCCTGCGCGAACCGATGCCCTGGCTTCGCAGCGCTAGCGCTTCCTTCTCCGTGACAAAGGTCCGGCACGTCGCCACATTGGAAGCGAAGGAGCCCGGTGTAATGGTTTGCGTGCACACTTGCCACGGAATCGGCGAATCCATGCCGTAATCGAGCAAGTAGGTGACGCGCAGCTCCGGCGTGTCGAGAGGATGGATTGTGATGGTCGCTTCCGGGGCCGCATAGAATATGGGCCGATCCACGGTCCAGATGGCCCGGCGTTCGTACTGCGTCGCCGTGCCGGCCTGGACGAGCACCTGCACGAACTTATTCGCAGAGCCGTCGAGTCCCGGCGGCTCGGGCGCGTCCAGCTCGACATAGCAATTGTCGATCCGCAGCCCGCTCAACGCAGCGAGAACATGCTCGACGAGGCTGACGTGCACCGGCGGCTGACCGAGCGTGGTGCGGCGCGCCGTCCCGGTGACCTGCTCCACGCAGGCGGGAATGCACGCATGCGGCCCCAGGTCCGTGCGCACGAAGACGACGCCCGTCGAGACCGGGGCAGGCCGAAATCGCATGCGGACATGGCGGCCGGTGACGTAACCGACGCCTTGCACCTCGGCCGGCCTGGCAATGGTCTGCTGCCAGCGATGATTGATTCGTTTCACGATGGCCTCATGCCGTTTGCTGGTGTGGAGAGCAAGTGGAAAAATAACAGAAAGCGGCAAGGCGAAGCAAGCGCACTTTCGCCCAGCCGCGATGGCTGCGGATTACTTCGAGCCAGTTGCTTGCTTCTGCCGCCATTCGTCCCATTGATTGAGCGTTTGCGCGACGGGGTCGGACAGGTCGGCGCTGGCGTGGACGTAAAGCGGCAAAGTCGCGCCGCCGTCCATGGCGTTCATCTTGCGGTTGATGTTCGGAAACAGGTCCATCAGCCCCTTGTCGAGCGGATCGCCGTATCCGAAGACGATGGAGAAGCCGTAGTGCTCGGAGACCTTGGTGATGCATTGGTTGGATTCCTTCCAAAGCATGACGAGGTCATCCTCGGACTTCTTGCCAAGCACCTTGCGCATTTCTTTGGCCAGGTCGGTCAATTCGCGTTTGTTCTTTTCGATGGCATCGTTGCGGATGTCGACTTCGTTCTTGTTCAAGCCGCCTTTGCGAACTTCCGCGTCCCACTTGGACATTTCCTCCTGCAACTTTTTGGCCTTCTGATTATAGGGCTCGGCCGCGTGTTCGAGCTCGGCTTTCATCCGTTGCGCCCTTTTCCATTTGCTGAAGACATAGCCGACATTGACGACGCCGACTTTGGTACCGGTTGCTGCCGTCGGGGTGGTCGGGGGCGTTGGGGTGGTACCCTGGGCAAACAGGGAAGCGCCGCAATACGTCCCGGCGACCAGGACGGCGAGCACGGTTGCCAGCAAGATCATTTTCTTCACGAAATCACTCCTTTACGTGGTTCGTCGCGCCGATGGGCTGGTCTCCCGCATCCAAGCCGAGGCTGCGACTTTCGAGCGGTGGTGCCGCCCGGTATCTCCCATTTGGCGGGGCTTCTAACGTAAGTTGGATTTGGGATCAAGAGCAGGTTGACGGAAAAAAGAATTGAGGTTTTCACGTTTCACAAAGGCGCAAAGGCGCGAAGAAGAGAGCCGGGTGTGGAACGAATCCCCTGTGAAGCGACTGCCTTGCTTTGCGGCTTTGCGCCTTTGCGTGAGCACATTTCGCCCATAAGATGCGCTCATCGTCATCATTTCGAGGAGAAGGCCAATGAAATCGCTACCCGTCGCGATTCTCGTTATCTCGATATGCGCCGCGGTCGCGCGCGCCCAGCCCGCCGACAAAGCGGGCATCGATGCGGCGACCGTCGCGGCCTACGAGAAACGCGGCGCGGAGTACGGCGGCTGGGTCAAGGCGGAATTCGACACCGCATTTCAGCCGGGCCTCGCCAAAGCGGATCGCGGTTTGCCAGGCTTTCGCTTTCGCACCTTTCCCAAGGCCGGCTTGCCCGCGGTAGCCGTCCCGTTTGGTCTGGATTTCTCCGGCTCCGATTTGACCGACGCCGGCCTGAAGGACCTGGTCGCGCTGAAAAATCTGACCACGCTTGAACTGGGAAACACGAAGATCACGAATACGGGTCTGAAGACGCTCGCCCCGCTCACGAATCTGACCTGGCTCGGCCTGATCGGCACTGGGGTGACGGATGCCGGACTCAAGGATCTGCCGCGCGGCCTCGTCGTCCTTTCGTTGCCGATCAATGTGACCGATGAGGGACTCAAGGACTTGGCGCTCCTCAAGAATCTTACATCGTTGCAATTGGCCCACACCCAGGCAACCGATGACGGCATGAAAAGTGTCGCCGCTCTCCGGGGGCTTATTTCCCTCAATCTCAATGGCCTGAAGGTCGCCGATGACGGCATGAAGGCCTTGACGCCGCTCAAGAATCTGACGACCCTGCAGTTACGCGGCTCCGAAGTGACCAATGCCGGCTTGAAGGAATTGGCGGCATTCAAGAATCTCGCCGTGCTCGATTTGAGCTTCACGCCGACCTCCGATGCGGGCCTCAAGGAGCTGGCCCCGCTCAGGAAGCTAATTTCACTCAACCTGTGGTATACGCGCCTGAGCGACGCCGGCTTGAAAGAGCTGGCAACGCACAAGAGTCTCACCGCCCTTTACATCAACGGGGAGGACATCTCCGATAAGGGCGTGAAGGAACTTGCCGCGCTGACCAATCTCGTCACGCTGCATCTGGGCCGCACCCAGGTGAGCGACAAAGGCTTGAAGGCACTAGCCCCGCTCAAGAATCTCGACACGCTTTACCTCAATTCCACTCCGGTGACCGATGCGGGTCTGAAGGAGTTAGCTCCGCTGCAAAAGCTCACGGTGCTGGCTTTGCACGACACGAAGATCTCCGACAAGGGGCTGAAAGACCTGGCCGCGCTCAAAAACCTCGCGTCGCTCTATCTCAATCTCACACAGGTGACGAACGCCGGCCTGAAGGACCTGGCCCCGCTCAAAAACCTGACCTCGCTCGACCTCTACCGGACCGACATTTCGGACGCGGGATTGAAAAACCTGGCACCGCTCAAGAACCTCAGCACGCTCAACCTCGGCGCCACCAAGATCAGCGACGCGGGGCTAAAGGAATTGGCCCGGCTGCCGAAACTGACCATGCTCGGCCTTGGGGACACCAGCGTGGGCGACGCCGGCCTCCAGGAACTCTCCGCCCTCAAAAATCTCACCTGGCTCGACCTGGGCGGCAGCGCGATCACCGACGCCAGCATGAAGCACCTGGCCGCATTGCACAACCTTGCCGATCTGAATATCGGCTCGACCAAGATTACCGACAAGGGACTGAAGGAGCTAACGCCGTTAAGCAATCTCTCATCGCTGGGCGTGTTCGACGCCAGGGGCATCACGCGCGCCGGCGCCGCCGAATTGCGCAAGGCGTTGCCCAAGTGCTTTGTGTATGGGCGGTGACGTGTTTGCTTGTACGGGCACATCCAATCTCATTGCAGCTGGGCGTGAAGAGGCTATCAGACGCCGCATTTAAGAGTAACCACCTAGCGACAAAACACCTATCCAGTCTCGACGCATATGGAAAACTTCTTGCTCTGCACGCCTTCAGCAATCGCACGCGGCGAAATTTTTCGAAAAATCGCCATTTCACCCAACATCGCTCTTGTATTTAAGCAACAGGTGGGTAGTATCTTACTCTTAATAGGTTAGTGCGGCTGGCGGATATGGACTGCCCGCTGACACTGGGATATCCAGGTCCTGTTGGAGGTCATTGTGTTTTATGTTCGATACTGAAGAGCGGTCCGGGCTCAACGGCGCTTCCGCCGTTTCACGCAACGAATGCGAAAGCTATGACGACGAGGAGCCTCCCGGTAAACCGAAACGCCATCCGCTCTGGCGTAAAGTCCCCAAGAAACTGTGGGACGATTGGCGTTGGCAATCGCAAAACGCCATCCGCTCCGTCCGGCAGCTGCGTGAACTGCTCCCCTTCTCCCCCGAAGAGCTAGAAGCCATCGGGGCCCTCGAAGCGGAGTACAAGCTCGCTATCCCCCCATACTTCTTCTCGCTCATCAATCCCGACGATCCCAACGATCCGATTCGGCTCCAGTCGGTCACCTCTCCGCTTGAAGCGAATTCCACCTTCGAACTGGAAGACCCGCTCGAAGAAGACAAGGATTCGCCGGTCCCTGGGATCACGCACCGCTATCCTGATCGCTGCTTGATGGTCACCACCCACGTCTGCACGATGTATTGCCGCTTCTGCACCCGCAAGCGCGCCACCATGGTCCGCGGCGGCTGGGACGCCATCAGCCGAAGCGATGAGCGCATGATCGAGTATGTCCGCGATCACGAGCAAATCCGCGACGTCATCGTTTCCGGCGGCGACCCGCTCACCTTGCCGCCGGCCAAGCTCAAGTTTTTCCTGCACAGCCTGCGCGACATTCCGCACGTCGATGTCATCCGTATCGGCACGCGCGTGCCGACAACATTGCCGCAGAAGCTTTACGATCCGGAATTGCTCGACATTCTCGAATCGAGCGAGAAGGTGTGGATTCAGACGCACTTCAACCATCCGCGCGAGGTCACTCCGGAGGTGGCTCGCGTCTGCAAGAGCTTGCTCAAGCGCGGCATGCCGCTCAACAACCACACCGTTCTGATGCGCGGCGTCAACGACGACCTGGCGACTATGCGCAAGTTGATGCGGGCGCTGTTGCGCGTCAAGATCCGTCCGTACTACCTGTTCCATTGCGACCCGGTCATTGGGGCCGGGCATTTCCGGACTTCGATCTGGAAGGGCCTGGAGATCATGGAAGGATTGCGTGGCCATCTGTCGGGCCTGGCGATTCCCACCTATTGCGTGGACGCTCCGCACGGCGGCGGCAAGATTCCGTTGTTGCCTAATTATCTCGTGTCGGCTTCTGATGATTGTGTCATCCTGCGCAATTACGAAGGGATGCTGGTTCGTTATCAGGCCGAGGACAAGAAGGAAACCACCCGGCCGACGGCCAATCGCGGTGTCAGCCAGCTCATCGACGGGACCAAGACCGCCATCGTGCCCAAGGAAAACGAACGGCTCGAGCGGCGGCGGCAATACCTGCAAAACAAGGTTGCCGCCAAGAAGCCGGCCGATTCTTCCGGCGAACCGGAAGCCGAGGAGCGGAAAGGGCGCAAGCAGCTGGCGTCATTGCCGGTTGTGTCGTGAGATGTTCGATCGTTTGATTTTTTAGGGGACTCGGCGAAAACCGAGTCCCTTTTGTGTGCGCCAGGTATGTTGTGTCTCAGGAGGTGCAAGTCCTCTGCGGGCGGTGATGGCCCGAACCGCAAGGCTAGGCAAGGGTGTCCGTCGCGAGGCGGAATCTGAAGAAAGCCGATGCCCCCAACTCGGATTCGACGAACAGAAATCGGATACAAGGCCAGCGTCGTTGGGTAACCCGGCATGAGACGGGGACGCCTGATAGCCATTCCGTAGGCGACGCGGGTAAATCCGGCGAAGACCGAGCGAAGGATGCACAACTTACCCTGGGAGATCTCCCCGTCCGTCCGGTCGATCCGGACTACTGCGGCGGCAACGTCGTGGGATGGACCAGGGAGAAGTCAGCAGAGGCCGTAGTAACCCGCTCGTTCGGCGATGTGCCATCCTGCGCGGGCAACACACGTCGGGGAGGCCAACCGCCTCGCAAGAGCGGATGAAGGGCTGAATCTATTCTTGCAAGCGACCGTCTGGAACGACTCGATGGACGTGAAGCGACAGCAAGGCAGCTACTACCAAACGCTCCTGTTTACGGAGCAGGCGGAGGAGTTGCGCCCGGCTCAACTGGCGACGGCGGGACCGAAGCTGGTGGGTGCGTGGAGTCACAAGCGTCTGCGGCGTCGGGCCAAGCACGCGCCTTGCCGGACCGACTGATGGAGGAGGTGACCCGGACTCAGAACTTGATCGAAGCAATTGACCGCGTGCGGGCGAACAAAGGATCAGCAGGCGTGGACGGGATGACCGTCAGCGAACTGTTGCCCTGGGTTCGCAAGCATCTGCAAGGATTCACCGATTCGCTGCTCGACGGGAGTTATCAACCGTCGCCGATCCGCGGGGTGCAAATCCCGAAGGCCGGCGGAGGAGTGCGACAGTTGGGCATTCCGACGGTGGTAGACCGCTTGGTGCAGCAGGCGATCCTGCAAGTTTTGGATCCGCTTCTGGACCCGACCTTTTCGGCATCGAGCCATGGCTTTCGCAAGGGACGCGGAGCGTTCACCGCTCTGGCCAAGGCGAAAGAATATGTGGCCGAGGGCCGAACCATCGTGGTGGACATGGACCTGGAGAAATTCTTCGACCGGGTGAACCATGACATCTTGATGGCGCGGCTGGCCCGCCGGATCGGCGACAAGCGTTTGCTCAAGATCATCCGTCGCTTCTTGGAAGCGGGCATGATGCAAGAGGGCGTGTGTGTCGCGCGACACGAGGGGACCCCGCAAGGCGGGCCGCTTTCGCCGCTCTTGGCGAACCTGCTGTTGGACGACCTGGACAAGGAACTGGAACGGCGTGGCCACTGCTTCTGCCGCTATGCCGACGACTGCAACATCTACATGCGGTCGAAGGCGGCGGGGGAACGGGTGCTGGCGTCGGTGACAGCGTTCTTGGAAGGGAAACTTCGGCTCCGCGTCAACCGGGAGAAGAGTGCCGTGGGGCACTTTCTCAAAACGCCTCGGTAGAGGGGGTAAGCACTGGACAGTTAAGGGGTGAACAGCTGGAATAACGCGGTAGATGAAGACTGCGTTAGCCAGGAGTCACCCCATGGGCATGGTAGCCCCGCCGCAAGGGATTGCTAGTGCGTATGTCGTTTTCTTCGGCGTCTATGGCGACGTCACGCGACAATCTCTGAAACGCAATGTTTCGCGGCAGACACTCTATCGCGAAGCAGCCCAGACTTCGGCGTTGCTGGAAGGGGCCGCGCAGCGCGCAGCACGTCGAGCGTTTGCAGGAGCAAGTGCAACAACTGCAGCAACGCGTCGTCAGTCTCGAAAGCGACTTGAGCCAGGCGGTGGTGATTGGCGACGAGTGTATGGCTCGGTTGGCGGCGGAGGCCCAGGCGGAAGGTGTGAGTCTACCCACCGTGCAAGGATGGCTGCAGCGTTTACTTCCCGGTCGTGCGCCCAGCGTGGCCAAACTCGGGCGTTGGACCCACGAAACGGCCGCTCACGTCAGCACGTTGTTGCCGGTGCTGGACGAATTCGCGCGAGCGCGGGCCAAGCAAGTGGCGGCCGACGAGATCTACGTGAAGGCGCCGGTGCTCATGGTCGTGGAACCCGACAGCATGTGTTGGCTGGCGGGAAGCTTGACGACGCAGGCCACCGGGGAAGTGTGGGTGGGGCAGTTTGCCGCCTATCCCGCGCTGGAGCAAGTGACGCGCGACGCCGGCACCGGTCTGGGCAAAGGGGTGGCCTTGCTCAACGAGAAACGCGTGGAGAAAGAATTGACCCCGGTGGCGGACCAACTGGATCACTTTCACACCGTGCGTGAAGGAAGCCGAGGCCAACGCAAAGGCGCTCTGCGTTTGCAGCAGGCGTTTACCAAAGCGGAGAAAGCCCAGCAAGAACACGATCACCATCGGCAACAAGGCCAACACGTGCCCGGTGACCGCCGGGTCGAACAAGGGGTGGTGGCATCTGTCGGCGTGCCCGGCCGTCAACACCGCCATGAATCAGACTTGGATCGAGTCTTTGGGCTTGGCCAACCTCAGCCAGCTGTATGACCGGTATCAACAAGAACAGAAACCGCCGGATACGCAAAGTACGTCCGGTGGTGTGGGAGGACGGGGGAAGTAATTCCCCCTCCTACCCGATTGGTTGAGGCCTACAATGAATTCCAGATCCTCAACCGGTGCCGGATGGTCTTGGCATTGATGAAAACAAAGGTCACGATTCGCAACTGTGAATCGACATTTCGATTCCAGTGCCCGAAGCTCTGGAGCGAATTGTCGTTAACCGCCTCGGCCGATGTTCGGCGTTGTGCGCTTTGTGACTGCGATGTCTTTTTTTGCAAGACAGACGAAGAAACTATCGAGCATGGCAACGCTGGCCACTGCATCGCACGGGAACTTCCGGACGGGAAGAATCTTCCGCAGGTATACCTGGGAAAACCGAATTACGTGCCCATTCCGACACCCGAGCAAGAAAAAACAGCAAGGTTGTTCGCACGAGAACGGGCGATCGACGATTCTTTCAAGAACGCCGACTCTAATCGCTCGTGCCCGAAGTGCGATTACCCGGCGCCGAGATGGCGTGCAACCTGTCGCGTTTGCGGCTTCGAGATGGGTCGGCAACTGGATGAATAGGCTCGGCGGAGCAAGATTATGGTTCACCGCTCTCACCCTTCTTGAAGTGGACCCCAAAAACTGGACAGTCGACTAAGCTACTATTGGCTGTCCAAGAAAGGGGTAAACATGGCAAGGAAACGGAAGTCCCACACGGCGGCGGTGAAGGCTCAGGTGGCGTTGGCAGCGGTGAAGGGAGACAAGACAGTCAGCGAGCTGGCGTCACTGCACGGAGTGCATCCGACGTTGATCCATGCCTGGAAGAAGCAGCTCGTCGAGAATGCGGAGGAGTTGTTCCAGTCTGGCGCCAAGGCGTCCAGCGCCGAGCACGAGGCTTTGCAGGGCCAGCTCTACGAGCAGATCGGTCGGCTCAAAACGGAGCTGGATTGGCTCAAAAAAAAAGCTGCCAGCTTCGGTTGAGCGCAAGCGTGCGTGGGTCGATGCGGCGGATGGCGTGCTGAGCGTGAGCCAGCAGTGCGAGTTGTTGGGCCTGAGTCGGTCGAGCTACTACTACGAGCCGGCGACCGAGACGGCCGAGAACCTGGCGCTGATGGCATTGATCGATCGCGAGTACACGGCACATCCCTTCCGAGGCAGCCGAGGCATGAGGGCCTGGCTGCGGCGTGAGGGGCATGAGGTCAATCGCAAACGGGTGCAGCGGATGATGCGTTTGATGGGTCTGGAAGCGGTGTATCCGAAGCCGCGGTTGTCGGTCGGCGGGGCCGGGCACAAGGTGTATCCGTACCTGCTGCGGAACGTGGCGATCGAGCGTGTGAACCAGGTGTGGAGCACGGATATCACGTATATTCCCATGCCAAACGGGTTCATGTACTTGACGGCGGTGATCGATTGGTACAGTCGGTACGTGCTGTCATGGAAGTTGTCGAACACGCTGGATACGGAGTTTTGCTTGGAGGCGTTGGAGGAGGCGTTGCGTCGAGGTTGCCCGGAGGTGTTCAACACGGACCAGGGGGTGCAGTTCACGTCGGCGTCGTTCACGAGCCGGCTGGAGTCGGCGGGGGCCCAGGTGAGCATGGATGGCCGAGGTCGCTGCCTGGATAACGTGTTCGTGGAGCGGTTGTGGCGAACGGTGAAGTATGAGTACGTTTACCTATGGCGTCCGGAGGCGGTGCCGGCATTGGCCGCGGGGCTGACGACCTACTTCGGCTATTACGAGTACGCTTCATAATGCACACCTCGCTATTTGTTGGAAAAATCCAGGGTTGGCTGATCAGCATGTGGTACGGTGGGGTCGCCGGTGTGGCGGCGAGCGCGTTTGACGACACGTTGAGCCGCTTCGGTTTGCAGGGCCTGTCGCTGGAGAATCCACGGACCGTCATGGAGCGGATGTTCGCCGGCGATCTCGCCCGCTTCAACGGCCAAGCGTAACGTTCGTGTGCTGATGCCCAAGAACTCGGCGGCGGCGGTGAGCGTCATCCAACCCTCGGCTTCTTGGCCTTGCGGGCAATGAACGGCGATGCCATTCGTGTTGCGAAGCGAAGTCACGCGCATGCGCGTCCAGCGATTGCCGCGGCCAGTGCGCAGGCCGTTGCGATTGAGCACGCCGGCAATTGCCAGATCATCGCAGATCAGGGCGAGGCGGCGCACAGCAGCCACGATCTCCTTGGCGGTATGGGCGTTGCTTTGTCCGCGGCGGCGGCGCGGCAGACGTAGTTCCGTGTGAAGGCCGCCACGCCAGTGAATGACCAGTACGACCTCGCCGGCAGCGGCGTCCACGTCCGCAATCACTTCGTGGATCAACGTCCGCACGATCCGCTTCTTCAAACGCACGTCGGTGTCGGCGTTGTTCCAGAGCGCATCGAGATCCGCTGCGAGATCCCGGAACTCATCAAGCGTGGCTGCGTTTTCGCTGGTGCTGGTGCAGCGCTGCTCTTGAATTCGCTGCTCCAGCGCGCGGACCTGTGTCAGCGCAGCATTCCAGCGTTGCTCCAGTTCATCGGCAACCAGGCGGTTTTCCGGGTCGACAGCGTCGTACTGTTTCTGCGCGCGCTTGGCTTCATAACGCGCCGCCTCCAGATCGCGCTCGAGCGCCGCCAGCACTTCGTCTTGATGCCGGTCCGCTTGTTGACTCGCCACCACCGCGGCTTGCTGCGCTGCCGGTTGCACCACGCGCACAATCTCCCGCGCGATTGCGTCATCCACAACGAGCCCTCCGAACGCGATGCACCTCGGTTCGCCTTGGTCGAGTTGGCCACGCCGGCAGCCGTAACGCAAGACGCGTTGCGCGGAGCCACAATGATGCACCGTCAACTTGCGGCCGCAACGCCGACAACGTATCAACCCGGTCAGCAAACCCAGGCCGCGTTTCGGCGCACCGGGCGCTTCGTTGCCGAAGCCATTGGCGGCGATCATGGCTTGCAACTCCTGGAATTCTTCCCAGCTAATATATCCCTCGTGCGCCTGCGGCTTCAACGCGATCCAATCGGTGGGCGCTCGGCGGCGACTGCGGCGCCGGCTGACACCGTCCTCGTATCGCGTCGTGGTCTCCGACTTGCCATAGGCATAGGCGCCGCCATAGGTCGGGTTCGTCAACAGGCGATACAACGTGGAATAGCGCGGACGTATCCAGACCACTTCACGTTGCCCCTTGCGCGTCGGGAACTGCAAGCCTTCTTCCAAAAACCACAGCAAAGCCTGCCGCACCGAACCCAGTTCACGACCTTTGCGAAACGCCAAGAGGATGGCTTCTTGGATGCGTCGATCGGGATCTTTCTCCAGACGCTGGTCTTCGGTTTTGATGAAACCGATCGGCGCCGCGACGAGCAACTCGCCACGGCGCGCTTTCTCATAGCGTGCTTCCACCGAGCGAGCCCGCAGCAGGTCCAGCTCATACTCATTCAAACTTCCCTTCAAACCGAGCAGGAGCCGATCGTTGCCTTGGCGCGGCGCATACACCGTGTCCTGATCGATCAGCAGCGTATCGACCACGCGGCACATCTCGACCAGTTGCTGCCACTCGCGGCTATTGCGTGCGAAGCGTGAGACTTCGCGTGCCGCTACCGCGCCAACTTGGCCCAGGCACACCTCGGCCACCATGCGTTCGAAGCCGTGGCGTTGCACCGTGCCAGTCCCCGAACAGCCCAGATCATCGTCGATGATCTCAACATCACGCCAGCCGAGTTCTTCGAGCCGCTCCTTCATGGCATATTGCAAGCGGCGGCTTTCTTGATTGTGTTGTACCTGAAACGCGGACGATTGCCGGATGTAGAGGATCGCTTTGCGCTGCAAATGCAACGGCTTGATCTTGTCACTCATCGCCGGCCTCCTTTGCGTTTGCTGGTTTTGCGTTTGGCTTTTGTTTTTTGCCGAGCAACTCGGCGAGGAGTTCGGTCACTTTGTTCTGCACCGGCGGAGGCAGCCGTTCCCATGTCGGTCGCCGCGGCGGAAGAACAAACAGGTTTAACTGCTCCACGGTCTGCGTCTTGGTTCTCTTGCGCATCGTCGTCTCCTTGGATGGGCGAGGAACGATACGCATGATCTACTTCATTACGCGAGGCGCCGTTGGTGAGCTCAAGAAGTTGCCGCACTTGCCGCAACGCATCGACATGAACCCAAGGCGGATTTTGCAACTGCATCGTACAGCACCGAGCGCGGTCAAACATCCATTGCGGAATATCCAACCCCGCCAGCTGGGCCTGTTCCGGTAACGAACACCGAAAGAGCGCTTGTCCGGACTTCGTCAAGGATTCATGAATGAGCACCCGCTGATTGAACCACGGGTGCCAGGGATAGGTGAGATCCCGGAGATCGGTATTGTGGGTTTTGTGTCGCTGAGTTGTACAACGAGGCGAGGACGCATCAGTCGCTGGCGGATCGAACGCCAGCCGAGGTGTACGGGAAGGGATCGAGATCAGGCGCGGGATGCCGTGCGTTTTAGGAGGCATGGCTCAGGTATCCGATGGGGCGCAAAGAAGAGGCCCTGGATCGGATGGCCGACCCAGAGCCCAACGCCATCGGCGTACCTTCGACCGAGCTATCCCTTGGCTGGATGCTCGCCAGCAGAGCCAGCCTCCGTTTCACCCGGCGAGAAGTCGATACCGCAAGCGAGCCGAGGAAGCAAGGTCAACAAGAGTTGCCAGTCAGGAAGGCTGGCAAAAGTGTAGCTAAGGAATGGCCTTTTTTTGTCCAAAGAATGGGGTCCACCTTATCTGCACTGGTTACGGACAAAGGCCGGCGCGTGTTGTTGCGTTTGCATGGCCGGCACCATGAACTGGATCAGAAATCGCTACGAAGGCTCCTTGGCGTGCCGGACGGACCGCCCGGCGTGGGGATTATCGTCGAGCGCGACCGCCTGGAATTCGAATTTGCCGCTGATGAGAAGATCGTAAAAATCACCGCGTCTCAGCTGTGGCGCCGACTTGCCAGGCACGAGGCGAACAACACGTAGTTGGTTTCGCTGTTCCGTTCACATCTTGGGAGGTGATTCCATGTTCGCCTTTCTTGGTCTTGGTTGGGGGGAAGTTATCATAATCGGTGTGATCGGAGTTGGCCTTGCACTGTTTTGGCGTTTTGTAATTAAACTTATTCTGAAAGCTGCGGGAGGATCAGCCGGACGGAAGAACGATGAAATGCGCAAGATCCATCTCGAGTTGGACTGCCTAAGCGAAGAAAATGAGCAGATGCGCGAGGAGATCAAACGCTTGCGCGAACAGGTGAGCCCAAATGCCGACACGGGCATCAAGCAATCGTAAACCGCGATTCACGCCACGAATCGCCGCAAGAAAGCCACGCCGTCAGCTAATTCCGCGCGATCGGCGCCGAGTACGGTGAGGAAGCCGCGATAGCCGATCTCTTCGAAATCGGCCAATAGCTGGAGCCAATCGATATCGCCGTGGCCCAGCGGCACCGTCCCCATGCGGTTCGAGCTGATGCGCCGCGCGTCCTGAGCGTGAGCGTGGATGAGCCGACGCCCAAGCGTCTTGACGGCATCGTGCGGATTGTGTCCAGCGAGCACGAGATTGGCCGGGTTGAAATTGATGCCGAGGCTGCCGACATCGAGGCGGTCGAGGAAGCCGACGAGCGTTGCCGGGCTGTCCACGCCGTTATCGAGCGCGACCATGACGCCGGTGCGGTCGCCATGCCGGCCCAAATCGAGCAGCGATTCCTTCAGCAGCCCGAACGCGGCATCGTCTTCCTTTGCCGGAATCTGGCCGACCGGCACAATCACCAATCTCGGCCCAAGATCGAAGGCCAGCGCCATCGTATCGCGGATGTGCTCCAACCGGGGCTCCAGATTCTCGGCCACGTCCAGCCCACTTCGCAATGGGCACGAGATCGCCGACACCGCCAGATCGGGTGAGCGCAACAGGTGCGTGATCTCACGCCGGCCCGTCTGCGTCAGGTTCCGCGGCATCAACTCCCCGCTCGCTTCGAGCTCGAGCGCGGCGACGCCAATCTTCTGCGCCGCCGGCAACGAACGCCTGAAGGGCAGCCCGAGTGACTTCTGACAGATGCCGAGCTTGATCCGGTTCATCGCACTCCTCGATCGCTTGGGGGCTGTCATGGCTGTAATAGCGGAATGGCCGCACGATCTTCTCGAAGGTTTCCTTGGCCAGCCCGACCGTCCCCCACTTGGGGCTGCGCACGCGCATGTTCTGGCGATAATCCGCGAGCGTCACGGCGCGCAGCAGATAGGTTTCGTCCTTGTGCCGCCACACGTCCAGCGTTTCGGTCGGCAGCGTCACGGTGGGCATAACGCGGTACATGAACACGAACAGCGGCAGGTAATCGCCGCCGAAGAGGCCTTGCCAGTGCGTCAACCCGTCCACATCATCGCGCGTCGCCCAACTCTCCCAAACATAGCGCGGCTTGTCGGCAGGCCCGCCGGGAAACCGCCGGCCCTTGACATCGACCAGAAGCCGGGAGCCGGTCGGCCCGAGCACGATGAAATCGAGGTTCTTGACCGGCACATCGCCGAGAACGGCGCGATGCGCTTCATCGACGGCGACGTAGCACAGTCCCTGCTCACGCAGGAACGCTTCAAACGCGGTTTCGTAGGGATTGCTGCGGTCCATGGCATCACCCGAGCATTTTCTGCACCAGCGCCGCCACCTCCGCGTCCGGCACGCCCTTCTTTTCCTCGCGCGACGCCAACTCCTTGACATTCCACGTCTCCGCGGCGAAATCGTCTGGCCCCGCGATCAGGGCGATCTTGTGGCCGCGTTTCTCGGCATACTGGAATTGCTGGCCGATCTTCTTCGCATCGGGATATACCTCGGCGCCGATGCCGAGCAAACGCAGCTTGCGGGCCATGCGCTGATATTCGCCGATGCGGTCCGCGCTGAATTGGACGATGAACACCGGCGCCGGCGTCGTCGTGCCTTTGAGCAGATTCAATTCCTCGAGCGCTGCCAAAAGCCGATCCAGGCCGAGCGAGGCGCCGACGCCGGGCAGCGATTGCTTCGTGTAAAGTCCAGCGAGATTGTCGTAACGCCCGCCGCTGCAAACGCTGCCGATCTTGGGCATATCGGTGAGAAACGTCTCGAAGACGGCGCCGGTGTAATAATCGAGGCCGCGGCAGATTCCCAAATCGATCTTGATGCGGTCATCCGGCAAACCGGAAGCCCTCGCCACGGACACCAGTTCCCGAAGACGCCTGATGCCCTCCAGCGCCTTGTCGTTCGGCGTTTGGTCAAAATAATCTCGGAGCCTGTGGAGAATCTTGGCGTTGGCGTCTGGCCCAGTTGCCTCGGGAATCTCCGCCAACCACACCACGGCGTGCGCCTTCTCGATGGAGATTCCCGCTTCCTGCACCATCTCATGGATCGCCTTATCTCGGCCGATCTTCGGCAATTTGTCGAGTGATCGCAGGAGCGAGGCGGCTTTGTCCGCCAGGCCGTGAAGCTCAAGGAACCCATTGAGAATAAGGCGGTTGTTGACATGAATGACGAATCGCTCCAAATCGAGTCCGCACATCAAATCGTTGATGACCAATGCAACTTCGATGTCGGCGGCATTCGATGTCGTGCCGATGGTGTCGAAATCGCACTGCCAGAATTCGCGATAGCGGCCCTTTTGCGTGTTCTCGCCGCGCCAGACGGGGCCCATGTGATAGCGTTTGAACGGCGTGCCGAGCTGATTGATATACTGGGCCGCAAACCGGGCGAACGGCACGGTCAGGTCGAAGCGCAGAGCGATGTCGTGGCGGTCGTGCATGAACCGATAAAGCTGCTTGTCCGATTCATCGCCGCCTTTGCCGAGCAGGATTTCCGCGTATTCCAGGGCCGGCGTGTCGATGGGCGCGAACCCGTAGCTTCGGTAAACGCGCCGGGCCTGCTCCAGCATCCACTCGCGCGGGATCATCAACTCCGGCAAATAATCGCGAAACCCCTTGAGGGTGCGCGGCTCGATCAGCTTGACAGGCTCGCTCATGGCTCGTCACTCGCGTTGATGAAATACCTCCGTATATTGTAAAGGATTTCAGCTCCGCGCGTGCTTGTCCGTCATGCGATCCTCATTCCCCGCGACCCTCGTAGATGCTCTCGCGGGAATAGTCGGCGACCGCCCTGATATGGGAATGGCTGTCGAGCAATTGGGCTAAAAGGCACCCGGCCGACCAAGAGCGGCTTTGAAATGCGATTGTCAGGGACAGCCGTAGCGATTATCGCTATGCTGGCCTGATATCGTCTGTAGGCTAGCCCCGATTGGATTATGCGGGAGGTCGGCTAGGATTCTTGCACGTTTCAATCGATGACGCGCCGCCATCCCGATCGAAGCAGAGACTGTTTGCACCGAATTCAATGGCGCGATTCACGCATTTGCGTCTGCGCAGAAAGGTGCATTTGATGCCGGCGCGAATCATACCTGACCGGAATGCAGAGGCGCCTGCGCAGGAGCTGGAGCGTCGCCGAGTCATTGTTCATGGCGTAGTACAAGGCGTTGGCTTTCGTCCTTACGTGTTTGGTTTGGCCATCCGCCACGGCTTGGCAGGTTTCGTCAAGAATCGGACAGGAAATGTCCTGATTGAAATCGAGGGGGAGCGACCCCATCTTGATCAATTCCTGGTCGAGCTTCGCAGCCACCCTCCGGCGCTATCGCGCATTGAACACCTGGCCTGGGAGCGTCTCCCTTCGCAAGGCGATCACCAATTTCTCATCCACCCAAGCGGCTCAGATCAACCCGGCGCGATTTTCGTCTCGCCGGACGTGGCGACCTGTGCCGACTGCTTGACGGAGTTGCTCGATCCCGCTGATCGCCGTTATCGCTATCCCTTCATCAACTGCACCAATTGCGGCCCTCGTCTGACCATCATTACCGGATCGCCATACGATCGGCCGCGCACCACGATGTCTGATTTCCCGATGTGCTCCGCATGCCACGCGGAATACGAAGATCCGACGAATAGGCGCTTTCACGCTCAACCGACGTGCTGTCCGGCGTGCGGGCCGCAACTGCGGGTTCTCGACGGTCAGGGATTGTTCATCGCTGCCACAGACCCGCTCGCCTATTTCGCGGAAGGCATAAAGGCCGGTAAAATTGGCGCGCTCAAGGGACTCGGCGGTTACCATCTGGCCTGCGAAGCTGGGTCGGATAGCGCCGTTACGCAGTTACGCGAGCGCAAGGAGCGCGACGAGAAGCCATTCGCAGTGATGGTCGCAGACGAGGCGGACGCCGATGCGATCTGCGTTGTGTCGCCTGCAGAACGCGAGATACTGTGTTCGCGACGGTGCCCGATCGTGCTGCTGCGCAAACGAGCCGCGCACGAAGTAAGCGGCCGTTCCGCACCGCTTACTTCGTGCGCGGGTCCTTGCGGTCTGGCGAACGAGGTCGCGCCGGACAATCCGCAACTTGGCGTGATGTTGCCCTACGCGCCGATCCATCATCTTCTGCTGCGCGCCGTGGGCAGACCTCTGGTCATGACCAGCGGCAATCGCGCCGATGAACCGATCGCCTGCGACGACGCCGATGCGGTGAGCCGGCTCAGCGGAATTGCCGATCTCTTCCTCGTCCATGATCGTCCGATCCATGTTCGTTGCGACGATTCGGTGACGCGCATCATTGCCGGCGCGGAATCGCCGATCCGCCGTTCGCGTGGTTACGCCCCGGAGCCGATTGCTCTGCCGATGGATTGTTCAGTGCCGATCGCGGCGTTGGGCGGGCAATTAAAGGGGACGTTTGCTTTGGGCCGGGAGCGCCATGCGTTTGTCAGCCATCACCTGGGCGATCTCGATCACTTCGACGCCTACCGCGCTTTCGTCAAGGATCTGGCGCTCTACGAAGAGCTTTTCGACATCAAGCCGAAGCTTTTGGTTCACGATCTGCATCCCGATTACGCATCGACGCGTTACGCACGGACTCGTAGCGAGGCCGAGGGCATTCCGCTCCTGGCGGTGCAGCATCATCATGCTCACATGGCCAGCTGCATGGCTGAACATGGCCTCGCGGGACCGGTGATCGGCGTTTCGTTTGATGGGACCGGCTACGGCGATGACGGCGCCATCTGGGGCGGCGAATTTCTCCTCGGCGATTACGCGAGCTATCGCCGCGCGGCTCATTTGCGGTATGTCGGCATGCCTGGCGGTGAACGAGCCATCCGTGAGCCGTGGCGCATGGCGCTCGCTCATCTCCTTGATGCCGGCGAAAGCGCTGCCCGCCTGGCCGAGAGCGTTGCCGCGCCGGCGCTGCACACGGTCCAGCAGATGATCGAGCGACGGTTCAATACGCCGATGACATCCAGCGCCGGCCGGCTTTTCGATGCGGTAGCGGCCCTGGCCAATGTCCGCACTCGCGTCAGCTTCGAAGGGCAAGGCGCCATGCAGCTGGAGTGGGTCGCTGGTGACATCGACGCGAAAGCCTATTCGTGGAGCATCACGCAGACTCCAGAATTGCCCTGGGTGGTAGACACACGCCCACTGATCCGCGCCGTTGCCGACGACGTGCGCCGAGGCCACAGTGGCTCCCATATTGCGCAGCGATTCCATGCCGCGATGGCCGAGGTGGTCGCCGGAGTCTGCGTCAAGATTCGCGAGGCGAGCGGCGTTGCCATTGCGGTCCTCAGTGGTGGCGTCTTCATGAACGCTTTCTTGACGCGCCTGGTCGTTCAGCGTTTGCACGGCATGGGCTTTGCTGTTTATCGCCAGCACAAAGTTCCCCCCAATGACGGCGGCTTGAGTCTCGGGCAGCTTGCGATTGCTGCTTCCAGCTTGCAAAGGAGACGCTGATGTGCCTGGGTATTCCGGGGAAAGTGACCGAAACGTATCGCGAACACGACGTGCTCATGGGCAAGGTCGATTTCGGCGGCGTCTTCAAGCGCGTCTGCCTGGAGCATGTGCCCGATGTGCAACCCGGCACCTATGTGATTGTCCACGTAGGCTTCGCGCTCAACACGCTCGATGAAGCGGAGGCGAGGCGCGTTTTTGAATTCCTTGAAAGCATGAATCAGCTCGATGAGCTTGAGGTGCCGTCCCCATGAAATATCTTGATGAGTATCGCGAAGCCGAGGCCGCCCGCAAGCTGACTGCCTCCATTGTGCGCACCGTCACCCGGCCCTGGACCATCATGGAAGTCTGCGGCGGGCAGACGCACACCATCGTCAAGTACGGCCTCGATCGCATCTTGCCCGAAAGTCTGGAACTGGTGCACGGCCCCGGCTGTCCCGTGTGCGTCACGTCGCTGGAAATGATCGACCGGGCCCATGCGATTGCTTCGCGCCCCAATGTCATCTTCTGCTCATTCGGCGACATGTTGCGCGTGCCCGGCTCGCGCGGCGATTTGCTGCAGCTCAAATCGCAAGGCAGCGACGTGCGCATCGTCTACTCCCCACTCGACGCCGTCAACCTGGCGGCGGCGCATCCGGATCGCCAGGTCGTCTTCTTCGCCATCGGCTTCGAGACAACGGCGCCGCCCAACGCGATGGCGGTCTGGCAGGCGAAACGCCGCGGCTTGACGAATTTCAGTTTGCTCGTTTCCCATGTGTTGGTGCCGCCCGCCATGACGGCAATTTTAAGCGCCGCCGGCAATCGCGTTCAAGGATTTCTCGGCCCCGGCCATGTCTGCACCGTAATGGGCTGCACCGAATATGTCCCGCTCGCCAGGCAGTTCAAGGTGCCAATCGTGATCACCGGCTTTGAACCGATCGACATGCTCGAAGGCGTGTTGCGCTGCGTCCAGCAGCTGGAAACTGGACGGGCCGAGATGGAAAACCAGTACAGCCGGGCCGTGCGGCACGAGGGGAATCCGGCCGCGAAGAAATTAATCGAGGAAGTGTTCGAGGTGTGTGACCGCAAATGGCGCGGTGTCGGCGCCATCCCCCAGAGCGGCTACAAGCTGCGACCCGAGTTCCACGCTCACGACGCCGAACGCATTTTCGAGGTGGAGAACCTCCACACGCAGGAATCGAAAACGTGCATCAGCGGCTTGATCTTGCAAGGCTTGAAGAAGCCGCACGATTGCCCGGCGTTCGGAAAGGAATGCACCCCGCGGTCACCGCTGGGCGCCACCATGGTGTCGGCGGAAGGCGCGTGCGCGGCCTATTATGCCTATGGCCGGCATCTGGGCCCGCGCCGTGAATTGGGAGTGCTCGAACATGCGTGATTCCACCCAGAATATCGATGCCTTGCTCGGCTCCTGTCCGGTTCCGAAATCGGATTACGATCGCGTCCTCTTGGCCCATGGCAGCGGCGGACAGTTGACCAACGATTTGATTCGGCGCCTTTTTGTACCCGCTTTCGACAACGACGTGCTGTCGGCCCTCGAAGACCAGGCAACGCTCGAATTGAAGTGGCGGCACAACGGCGCGACCGGACCACGCATTGCCTTCACCACCGATTCCTTCGTCGTCCGCCCCATCTTCTTCCCCGGCGGCGACATCGGCAAGCTCGCGGTTTTCGGCACCGTCAATGATCTGGCCGTCGGCGGTGCTCGGCCCTTGTGGCTGTCGGCGGCGTTCATTCTCGAAGAGGGATTGCCGCTCGCCGATTTGCGGCGTATCGCCGAATCCATGCGCCGGGCATGCGCTGAAGCCGGCGTTGCCCTCGTCACCGGCGACACCAAAGTCGTCGATCGCGGCAAGGGCGATCAGATCTTCATTACCACGTCCGGCATCGGCATCGTCCCCGACGGTGTCGCCCTGTCGATCCGCAACGCGCGACCCGGCGACCGCATTCTCGTGTCCGGAACCATGGGGGACCACGGCATCGCCATCATGTCGGTGCGCGAGGGCATCGAATTCGAAACCGTGCTCGAAAGCGATTGTGCGCCATTGTCTGGCCTGACGCGCCTCATGCTCGAAGCGTGTCCGACGATCCGGTGCATGCGCGATCCCACCCGCGGCGGACTGGCCAGCGCGCTCAACGAATTGGCATCGGCCTCACGCGTCGGCGTCTCCATTGACGAGACGGCTATCCCCGTTCGATCCGAAGTGCGCGGCGCTTGCGAGATGCTGGGGCTCGATCCACTCTATGTCGCCAATGAAGGAAAGCTCATCGCCGTTGTCCCAGCCGATGACGCCGAGCGGCTTCTCACGGCCATGCGCACGCATCCTCTGGGACGCGAGGCCGCGATCGTCGGCACAATTGTTGCGCAGCATGCCGGCATGGTCGTTCAGAAGTCGCGCATCGGCGGGGAGCGTATCATAACCATGCTGGCCGGCGAGCAATTGCCAAGAATTTGCTGATGCCCACACAGCAGGCGGCCGGCCGCGAGCGCACTGGCGACGCCGCCTTTTCCGTCGCGCGCTGGGCCTCGTTCGTGCAGCCTGCCGTGCGCTCTCCACCGAATCCGGAAAATCATTGACAGTAGGCATCCCGGCCCGTTAACGTATACCCACCGCGGCGTTCCTGCTCCATCGCCCTAGCTGAGGTCTCCGATGGCTCGACAGTTACAACCCAAACCGAAGGACCGCCGTAAGGTGGCGATCCCCGCCAATTTGCAGGACTCTCTGCGCAAGGTCTTCGCGCTGATTGAGGATGCGAAAGGCGATCCCGACATCAACCTCAGCTACGATGATGCTATTCAGGTTGGGGCCGTCTGTGGCGGTCGTTATGGCAAGAAGCCGCGCCCTTATGTTTTCACCTATTACCCCGCCGACGACAAGGAAAAGGGGCGTTGGTATCTCACGCTGCATCGGACAGAGGTCGAGGACATAGGCGATAAGCGCATGACCGAAACCACGATGTACTGTTGCACGTCGCCGGATTGCCGGTCCAAGTTTCGTGAGGCAGATGAATATTGTTTCTATTGCGATTACGTCGATGATTGAGGGCATCGCTGTCGACTGCTGTCTGGCCCTGAAGGGTGAGCTACGTTCCTTTCACGCTGACACCTCGAAATGGCATTCCGCGCCATAGTCGTTAGCGTCGGTTTTTTTTCGTAAATGCAAAAGTTGTCGATGTCTGCGCCGGGATGATTGCCGACCTGGGAGGCAGCCATCGGAAGTCTTTGCCGGTCGCGGCCGCGCCGGCGCAGGAGAGCGTCCCGTCATGAATCAGCCGCTCGTGGACAAGATCGTCAATGCCGTACTTTATGAGGGATATATCCTTTATCCCTATCGCCCGGCGTTGAAGAATCGACAGCGCTGGACCTTCGGCGGCCTCTATCCGTGCGCTTACAGCGAGGCACAGGCCGGCAGCGATGCCTGGAGAATGCAAACCGAATGCCTGGTGCGCGGCGACGAACACACAACCTGGCGCGTCAAGGCCCGCTTCCTGCATTTGATCGATCGTCTGGTCGGTGCGCTGGATTCACCGCGGTCATCCCTGCCGGACGACGAGGAGTTGCGTGTTCGCATCGTCGATTCGCTGCGAGTCGGCGACCACGTGCTGCAAACCTGGCAAGAATCGATGGAACGCGAGGCGGCGCTCGATGCGCGGCGCCTGGGCGCCGGACCTTGCTCGCACGAATTCAACTATCGCGCGACCCGGCGGCGCGAACCGATCCGCGCTGCCGACGGCAATATCCTCGGCCTGCTGGTGCGCGCAGCAAGCGCTGATCGGATGGATGGAAGCAACTTCGGAGCGCGTCGCCGACGGGTTGTACCGCGTGCGCGTGCAGATCGAAAATCGCACCGCCGTGGAGAACGCCGATGGCGCGCGCGACGAGGCGCTGATGCAGAGCTTCGCGTCCACGCACCTCATTCTCGAAGTCGAGAAGGGCGAATTCGTCTCGCTGCTTGATCCGCCCGAGGAAGCCCGCGCGGCCGCCGAGCAATGCCGGAATATCGGCGTGTGGCCAGTGCTTGTCGGGGAAACCGGCGTGCGCGACACGATGCTGGCCGCGCCGATCATTCTTTACGATTATCCGCAGATCGCACCGACGAGTCCGGGCGATCTCTTCGATGGCACGGAGATTGACGAAATCCTGAGCCTGCGCATTCTGACCTTGTCGGCTGATGAGAAGCGCCAGGCCGCCTGCCTGGACGAGAGGGTGCGTGCGCTGCTGGAAAGAACGGAATCGCTGGATCGTGCGCAATTCGCGGGGTTGCACGGCGCGATGCGGCCCGTTGGTCCAGCCTCCTAAGCGGCATGCGTGATTTTGCAGCGTGGCCCTGTGGCTGGGAGGGGTGTGCATCGACGGCAGGCGCAAAGCAAACCATCGTGGGGGAGCAGAACATCTGAGGGTGTGTGCATTGCGTGCAAGCGCAAAGCAAACCATTTCCCACTGGGAAATCAAACGCGGTGATTTAGGAGGCCCGTCATGAACGAGATGGCAGAGCCCGTCGGCCGGCCGACGCTGGAACGCATCCGTGTCGGCGACACGGAGTTGAATGCCGGCGCGCGTGTGCGTTTGCGTCCCCTTGGCCGGGCTGATATTCTCGATCTGGCGCTCGAAGGCAAGACGGCGGTCATCGAATCGATCGAACGCGATTTCGAGGATCGCATCTATCTCGCCGTGGTCCTGGACGACGATCCGGGTCGTGACTTGGGCCTGCAAAAACAACCGGGGCATCGCTTCTTCTTCGGTGTCGAAGAGGTCGAGCCATTGACGGACGAGGGACGGACGCCATGAACCAGCCGCGCATTCTGATCGCCGGCGTCGGCAATATTTTTTTCGGCGACGATGCGTTCGGCGTTGAAGTCGCGCGGCATCTGGCGGGACGACCGCTGCCCGAGGGCGTCCGCGTCACTGATTTCGGGATCCGCGGCCTCGATCTGGCCTACGCCTTGCTCGAGGGTTACGATGTCGCCATCCTCGTGGACGCCGTGCAGCGCGGCGGCACTCCGGGAACGCTGTACCTGATCGAGCCGAATGTCGGCCCAACCGACCTGCCAGGCGCAAGCGTGGAGCCCCACGCGCTCGACCCGTGGCGCGTGCTGGGCCTGGCGAAGTCGCTGGGCGGCGCGCTCGGTCGCGTGCTGCTGGTGGGTTGTGAGCCGAGTCCTTGTGATCCAGAGGAGGGCTGCATGGAACTCAGCGAGCCTGTGCGGGGCGCTGTTACCGAGGCCGTTCAATTGATCGACAAGGTGCTTGCAAAAATTCGCGGCGGCCAGGCCCTGACGACGAATGAGGCCGAGGCGAAGCAAACCTGAGGTTTTGCTGAAAGGATGGATAGCCATATGATTCGAATTGGCGAATACCTGTGTGGCGCGTTGATGGTGCTGCTGATTCTGCCGGTGCTTTTGATCGGCTTCATCATGGCCCTCTTTGACGTCGGACATTACCTCCACATTCGGCACATGTGACCCATGCATGAATTGTCAATTGCCTTAGGGATCCTGGATATCGCCGCCGAGGAGGCGGTGAAGCACGGCAATGGGCGTGTCCGAGCGGTCCATGTGAAGATTGGCCCGCTCTCGGGCGTGGTCAGGGAGGCGCTCGTATCCGCGTTTGAGATGGCGCGTGCCGAATCGACGCTGCTGGAGGCGGAATTGATCGTTGAGGAGGTGCCGGTCCGCATTCACTGTCCGCGTTGCCAGGCAGATAGGCCGATCGTCTCGGTTCAGGAATTCGTGTGCATGGAATGCGGCGCCGCATCCGCCTTGGTGACCCAAGGCCGCGAGTTGGAAGTATTCGCCTTGGAGATCGAATGAGTACGCGCCTTGTCGAAGTGCGTCAGCAAGTGCTCAAGCAGAACGACCTCATCGCCCGCGCCTTGCGGCAGCGTTTTGACGCCGCGGGAGTGTACGTCGTCAGTTTGGTATCGAGCCCTGGGGCGGGCAAGACGAGCTTTCTGGAAAATACGTTGGCGCTGACTGCGCGGCCATTGCCGTGTCGCGGCACTGGTCGGCGATTTGGCGACTGACAACGACGCCCAGCGATTGGCGCGCTCGGGCGCGCCGGTGCGTCAGATCACGACCGGCGCCCTCTGCCATCTGGAGGCCGCGATGGTGGAAGAAGCCCTTGCCGGCTGGAAACTCGACGAGCTCGATTTTCTGTTCATCGAAAATGTCGGCAACCTCGTCTGCCCGGCCAGTTACGACCTCGGGGAAGCGATGCGGCTGGTGCTAATGTCGGTCACGGAAGGCGAGGACAAGCCGCTCAAATATCCGACCATCTTCAACACGGCCGATGTCTGTGTCTTGACGAAAATCGATTTGGCTGGCGCCGCTGAGTTTGATCGAAACGCTGCAAGGCGGAACATTCAATGCGTCCGCCCGGGCATGGCTATAATGGAGGTCTCCGCAAAGACAGGGATCGGCATGCAGGCGTGGCTGGACTATTTGCGCGCGCACCAAGATGCCCTGGCGAGTCAATGATTTTTTCGACGCCGAGGCAAAGCGGCCATTTGGGCATGGTAATTGCAATATTTCTCGAAATCCCAACCCTCAGGGGGGTCTGCTTGTTGCGGCCCCCTTATTTCTTGGATGAAATCGGGCCGTAGCACCGCCCTCATCCTCTGCCACCGTTCGCATTGAAGATGAGTGCGCCCCAGGAAACGGTAACAACAGGCCCTGGCCGTCCTTCTCGGTTGCTTGATTTCGCGGCCGAAAAAGCGAGCTCATCCACCGGCGTTCCAATTCGTCGGCGACTAAACGATTTTCCGGATCGACAGCGTCGTACTGTTTCTGCGCGCGTTTGGCTTCGTAACGCACCGCCTCCAGATCGCGCTCGAGCGCCGCCCGCACTTCATCTTGACGCCGGTCCACTTGCTGACTCGCCAGCACCGTCGCTTGCTGAGCTGACGGTTGCACCACGCGCACAATCTCCCGCGCGATTGCGTCATCCACGACGAGCCCCCCGAACGCGATGCACCTCGGTTCGCCTTGGTCGAGTTGGCCACGCCTGCATCCGTAACGCAAGAATCGTTTCACGGAGCCTCTATGTTGCACCGTCAAATTCCGGCCGCAGCGCCGACAACGCAGCAACCCCGTCAGCAAGCCCAGGCCACGTTTCGCCGCGCCGGGCGATTCGTTGGCGAATCCATTGGCAGCGATCATGGTTTGCAACTCCTGGAATTCTTCCCAGCTAATATATCCCTCGTGCGCATGTGGCTTCAACGCGATCCAATCGGTTGGCGCTCGGCGACGACTGCGGCGCCGGCCAACACCGTCCTCATATCGCGTCGTCGTCTCCGACTTGCCGTAGGCATAGGCGCCGCTGGTGAGCTCAAGAAGTTGCCGCACTTGCCGCAACGCATCGACAATCGGTTTTGATGAGCGTTATGTGGGAAAATGTGTCAATTCTGAA
>CAVYFY010000001.1:0-768653 GCA_963767835.1 uncultured Planctomycetota bacterium | reverse complement strand
CCCTTGTCGCTGCCCAGGAACAACCAATTGATGCGGCCCATGCCGATCAGCTTCAGCGTCCGTTCGGAGATGTTGTTGTCGATGTGCAGGTCGCCGTCGGTGGTGTAGCGGTGGAGCGCTTCCCACTGGTTCAGCATGTAGTTGATGGCGGCGGCGATCGGACTCTTGGGCAGCACCTGTTCTTTTTGCTCCAAGAGCCATTGACGCAGCGACGTCAGCAAGGGTACGGCTTTTTACTTACGCAGGCGCAAGCGCATCGCAGCGGCCGCGACGCCGGTCACTTGTCTTTGACGATGATGGCGTTGGCTTCGTCCTCGACGTCGTAGAGTTTGCGCACCCAGGCCTTGGCCGCCAGCACGCGTTCCGGATCGGTGCTGTCCGCTTCCTTGAATTTATTGCGCGCGTGGGCCATGCAGCCGACTTCGATGGCTTGGGCACAGTACCACCCTCCTTCACACAACTTTTGCAATCGGTTGACAGTATCATCGTCCGCAGACGAGCGGAGTCGTGAGGGCCAACGGCGGCTTTTCATAAGGGGATTGGTGCCGGTGCTCCCGGAGCTTTCGCAGACGGGCCATCTCTTGGGAATTCACTTTGACTGCATGCATTCTGCCTGCCTCGGCGATCTGGCGGCTCACGATCCAACCGCGGCGAATCCACGCGTGTAGGCAGCCATAGGGCATTTTCAACTCGGTGGCCAGGTCTTGCAGCCAGCGTTCGCCCTCATCGAGACACTGGGAGAAACTCTTCCTTCGCATCGGCATGGTGAATCTGTCATCGTTGCGAAGCAAGGCGCGGACGGAGTGAGCCGACATCCTCTCGCCTTGCAATGGTGAACGGAATCCTTCGTTGTTGAGAATCTCCGCAATACGCCGACACGAATAGCGTTGGCTGCGAAGTTCGCTGGCACGTTCGTTCAGGCGATCAAAGTCATAGAGTTGCTCAAAGCGATGAATTTTGCGCGTGCCGGCATGCCGACTGGCAAAGCCGCCCGCCCAATGAATCGTCAGCTCCAGACGTTCGCTGTGTCCCTGGATATCGACGTCCACGGCTTCGATCAGCAGTCGAACAATCTCTTGGCGCTCGATAGATTGTGTCGTGTCTGCATTCCACAGTTCCGGGATTTCTTGTGCCAACGATTGAATGTCCTTTTTTTGCGCCGCGGTGAGGGCTTGCGGCTGTTGCTCGACGAAGTTGGCATAAGCCGTTTCGACCTCCTGCAGCTTCTGCAAGGCGGCTTCCCACTGTTTTTCCAGGTTACCTGCGACGAGCCGGTTGCTCGGGTCGACGGCCTCATAGCGTCGCTGTGCCAGCTCGGCATCGTAGCGCTCGCGTTGCAGACGTTGCTGCCAGTGGCGGTGCAATCGGTCGCGTTCGTGCTGTGCCTGGGCAGCGGCCTGGAAACAGAGTTCGAGCGCCGCCGGTTCCAGGACCTTGAAGATCTGGTCGCGCACCAGCGTGTCGATGGCGCTGCCACCCATGGTCTGACAGCCCCGCCCCTGGTTCTTGACGCCGATCTTGTCGCAGCTATAGCGGAAGTCGCGTTTGGGGCCGCCGTAGCTGGCCGACATTTTGCCGCCACATTTGGCGCAGCGGACCATGCCGCCCAGCAGCGCCGCTCCATTGCGCAGCGCGCCTCGCTTGCTGGCGTGAGCCTGGTTATCGGCCAATTTTCGGCGATTCTTCTCGTACTGCTCCCAGGTGATGTAGGCCGGCAAACGATCCTTGATGAAGACCAGCCACTCATCGGGCTCGGCTTCCCAGCGTTGCGCGCGTCCCGTCAGCTTGGCGCACGGATCGACCTGGAAGCGGCCGTAGGCGTAGGCGCCCGCGTAAATCGGATGACGCAGTAGGTTCCGCAAGGTGCCGCGACACGCTTCGCGCCACTGCAATTGGCCACGCTTGGGGCCGCTGTGAGGACGAATGCCCAGGCGAATGTCGTTCTTGCGGAAGTAACGAACCACCGCATTGACCGTTCCCAGTTCCCCGAACAACTCGAAGACTGAGCGTACCACCTGCTGTACCTGCTCGTCAGGATCCATGACGATTCCTTGATAGGCATCGCGGATGTAGCCCATCGGCGGATGCGAGAACAACGCGCCGCGTCGGGCCTTGTTCAGCTTTCCCTGGAGCATGCGGCTCTGCAACAAGTGCAACTCCGCCTCGCTCATGGTCCCTTTGAGGCCAAGCAGGAGCCGATCGTTGTAGTTGCTCGGATCGTACAAACCGTCTTGATCAGCCAGAAGCGTACCAAACAACGCGCACAGCTCCAGCAGGTAATACCAGTCTTTGCAGGAACGCGCCAGCCGACTCATCTCAATCCCGAGCACCAAGCCGATGCGGTCTTGGCTGATTTCGGCCAGCAGTCGCTGAAATCCCACACGGCCTTCGATGGAGCGACCGCTGATGCCTTGGTCATCGTCGATGACTTCAACCCGCTCCGTAGGCCAACCGAGATCCGCGGCGCGCTCGACCAACTTGTATTGCAGTTCGGTGCTTTCGCGGTGATGGAGCACTTGGTGCGGACTCGACTGGCGAACGTAGACCAACGCCATTTTCTCGCGATGCCGAGGTTGAATCTTGTCCGCGCCGAAGGCTCGCAGCGGCGCCCGAGTCGCTGACGTTGGCGGCGTTTTCGCGCTGCTCATGGTTTTCCTCCTTTCGGCTTGCGAGAGGAGTGAGCCGCTGAGCGATCATCCGCTGTAGCACCTGTGCCAGCCGCTGCCGCGTCTCTTCCGGTAGTTGCTGCAGAAGCTGGCCCAGCGGCAGAGTGCGCTTGTCGTCCGGTTTTGCGTCCTTTACTGTGGACGGGGGGGAAGCTGCTCGTCCGTGATGAGCATGGCGATTCTCCTTTTGCATGGCCCAGTCGGCTACGCAGCCACTGAACCAACGCCAGCAAAGCCGCAGTGGAAATCACCACAGCTTGCCCAGATAGTACCCCGTCTTGCCCATTCTGAACAAGGCCTTTGTTTACGATGGCCTTGTGCTTGGTAGACTTCGACAATCGCGCCATGGGAGCCGGTGTAGATGCCGTCGTAGCCGCCGTAGGCATCGGCTTGCAAAAAGCCTTTGAAGTCTTTGAGGAACTCGGCCGGTCCATCGCGGGCATGGGTTGTTGTGTAGTCGAAGACGATGCCCGGATGATCTTGGTCGCCGATGTAGTCCCACAGTCGGCCGTATCGGTGGTTACTCTTAGTCTCGTCGCGCACCGGCACGGTGGTGTCGTCGGTGTGCAGCACCTTCGATTGCAACACCCAGTGCTTGAGCAACTGCCAGAGCGGTGTCAGCAACTCGGCGGCCGAGGCCATCCAGTCGCACATGGTCGAGCGTGGCAGCTTGACGCCGAGCCGTTCGAAACGCTGCTCGGACCGAGGTGTCGTTGCGTCCGTGCTCATGGAGGATGAAACCCCACGGACCCGACAAGGTTGCGCGAACAAGCAGATTTTTTTGAAAAAAAAGTGACGCGCCGTCACCGTGAATCGTTTGCGGTCTGGGCGGTCGTTGCCGCTGGTCGTTGATAGCGTTTCTGCCGCTTGACGCTGGCCAAGTCCACGCCGTCCAGCAGCATGGCCAGATCGGCGCTGCGAATCTCCAGCCCCTGCTTGCCCACCGCACGCGACCACGACAGTCCCGAACCCTCCGCCAATTTCGGAAACACAAACGTCCCTTCCTCCAAACGCCGATACCAGATCGCCAGCCCGTCTCCCAACCAGTACAGAAGTTTCACGCGATCGCCACGTTTGGAGCGAAACACGAACAGATCGCCCGACAGCGGATCGGCGCCGACGTGCTCGCGCATCATGCGGCACAACCCGTCGAAGCTGCGCCGCATGTCCGTCGGCTCCAAACACAAATAGACACGCACCGGCAACGGCAGGCTCAGCATGGCCGCTCCTCCTCCAGAACGGCGAGGAGTTGCCGCAGCGCCGCCGGGTCGAAACACGCCGGCACGCGCACGACGCGGCCCTGGCCCAGCACCACTTCGAACGCCATACCTGTAGCCGTCGGCACCACACGCAGCGGCACAAAAAGGGGTTGGTCGTGCGCGTCATCGTCGCCGACCGTCGCGACGCTGACAGTCACTCGCTGATCGCGTTCGGCGATGCTCCGCCGCCAAGAATAAAAGGATGGCTCGCTGACTTGGTGCTCGGCGCAGAACGCGCGAACGGTCAAACCGCTGCGTCGCCACTGCCGCAGCAGCCGCCGCCAGAATCGTTCCTTCCCACCGTCCCGCCGACTGCCTCGCCGTGCCATAGCCAAGCCCTCCCGGATGAGTGGTCCGGAAGCAGCTTACCACGCCCCGCAAGATGTGGTTGGCCGGACGGGAAGGTTATTGGCAAAATGCCAGCAAGAAGAGCGGGTATTTGGCTCCAGCACCCCAACCACACCCCCTTCCATCTCGCCGTTAACTTGTTTTCCTCTGCTGAATCGTGTTCGTCCTATTCGTCCCAAACGGATCGAAAACCCGCATCTGCCAGCGCCAACACTGGTGTTGCATAGCGATATTGAGCCGTTCCTGTATGAATGGGAGCCTAAACGTATGGCCGCTTGACGGAAAAGCTGTGCTTCAAGGAGGATGCTATGTCTTGCCGGCTGCGCTGTGCAACAAGGGCGAAGGCATGGCTGACAAGTTCCATCTGTTTCGTGTGTTCACCCCTGGCGTGAACACAAAGTCCATCGGCGATTTTTTCAGCCAAACGATTTGTCAGAATCTTCGAGCCTGAACCGAAAACGGAGGCAACCGAAAGAAACCAGAAATGCAACAAGGTCTTAAAGAAAGAGGACCGCGAAGAATAGAGATACCCGGCCCTGGCAGGAGTCCCTTGGGCTTTTTTCGCAAGCGCAATTCGACATTGATGAGAAACGTCCTCGTCCACCAAACTCGCCGGCGTCGGCCAAGATGCACGTTCGTTTCAAGGTAATCCCTGGCGATCCCAGCGTAGGGGCCATCGGCACTGCGCCGAATGTATCATGTCATGAACCAATCATTCCGCATTAGGCCGGCTGCCTTTCACGTCGGGCAGGCCCGCCAGGAAGATGGCATCATTCTGATGGTGGTGATACGCCTGGAAGACGAACTCGCTCCATGACCTGTCCGCCCTGCGGGACTTCGCCGCCTTGCCAAACTTCATGAATTCGTGCAGAGCTTTCTTGGGGTCAGCCGCCCCCAACAGGTTCTTGTTGAGGTAGGCCGTCCAGTCTTCCTTGCTGGTCCCGATCAGGATGTAGGGCGTCGTGACGGCAACATGGTAATTCACCAGATCGAGCAGCGGCGGGCAAAGCCGAACGTACCAGAGTTCGCCGGCTTTGCCTTGATAGCCGGAAGCAACATGGCAGGTGAATTCGTCATCTGTGACCAATTCCCGCAACCGAATTCGACCTCCCTCGCTCCCGAATTGCTCGTAAATGCCCATGCGGGAATCCTGAAACTGGCGTATCGTCTCGACCATGAACGGGTCCATTCCCAGGAGATCCGCAAGATCGAGCAGGCAAGTGCCGATGGTTTCCCGGTCTGGCCCAGAATGCAGGTCGAAGAAGGCCCAGGCCGTGAAAAAGCTCTTCGTCAACGGACTTATCGGCGGACTACTGGGCATGTATTCTTTTTGGGCGGGACCGTAGATTTTCCAATAAGAATCAAATTCTGGGAACTGCGTTACTTCCTCCATGAACAACCCCGCGAAGTTCTGCGCCGCAATATAGGCAGCATGAAGGGGGTCGTAGCCAGGAGTATCCAAAGTTACCTTGCCCTGCAAGTTCCTGGGAATCTTGGAGAAATCGGTGGCTACTTGCCGCCGCAAATCGCCAAGCAGCTTCTTGGCCTTGCGGAGACGAGTCGCCAGTTTCTTGCTGATGGCTCCCATTTGTCACCACGCCTCCCATTTTCGTTTCACCAGCCAGGATTCTGCCTTGGCAATACTCCCGCTCTCGCTGGGCCGGAGCGTGTAGGCGTCCCAGGAACCGTCCCTTTCGGCGTAAAGGCAACTGCCGCCGAATTCCCCAAACGGGCCAATGGCGCTGAAACCGACGAGAACTCGCTTCTTGTCCTTGCTGGACTCGACGATTTCCGGCTCACGTTGGTAGGAATACCACTCCGAGGGTTCCGCGATGACTTCAAGGGGAAGGCCGAAGTAATGAAACAAGGCTTCCTGAACTGTGCAAGCGGCTCCCGTGTCCGAGTAAACGAACTTGTTCTTGCCCGCCTTCTTCACCGGCAGACGGGTCAATCCCTTGCCAGATTTCCGAAGAACCTTGTCGATGGAGCCGAGGCCGTGGAACGTTCCCTCGGTATCACCTGCAACCGCTTTGATAACTTTCTGTGCTGTACCCTTGGCCTCCTCGGACCAACTTCCTGAGCGGTTTTCCGTTTCAAGAAGCATGACTCCCTTGGCCGCAGCAAGGGGCGTGATTCTCCCCAGCACTTTCACGTCAGCCTCATCTTCTTCCTGAATCTTTCTTTCAAGGTAGAACCGGCCCCGCTGCGCCCGCACCTGAACGCCCAGGTAGGACAAGACAGGGGAAGCAGCGATGGCCCTGGTCAACGCTGCCAGGATCGTGCTGCTCTCCTTGTCGGTCAGTCGCCTTGCTTTGGGTCGAGGAATTCGTTCCGGCCAGCGGTTTCGCCACCTCATCGGTCGTGCCTTTCACTTTCAGCCGTGTCATTTTCTCGCCGTCCGTAACTCAACGTGGCGAAAACATTCGACCAGATGATCGTTCACCATGCCCACAGCCTGCATGAGAGCGTAGCAGATCGTGCTGCCGACGAAATTGAAGCCCCGTCGTTTCAAGTCCTTGCTCAGGGCATCCGACTCAGCGGTTTTTGCGGGGACTTCCTTGATCGACCGCCAAGCATTTTGCTTTGGCTGATGATCGACAAAGCTCCAAAGGTATTTGTCGAATGTGCCGAACTCCTCCTGCACAACCAGAAATGCCTTCGCATTCCCGATAGCGGACTCGATCTTCAAACGGTTGCGGACGATCCCGGCATTCGCCAGCAAACGATTTCGCTTCTTTTGGCCGTATTTGGCGATGACCGTGGGATCGAACTGGTCAAAGGCTTCGCGGTAGCTTGCACGCTTTTTGAGAATCGTTTCCCAACTCAGTCCCGCCTGCGCTCCTTCGAGAATCAAGAACTCGAACAGGAGCCGGTCGTCGTGGACCGGCACACCCCATTCGGCGTCGTGATATTGATTGTAGAGATCGTTTTTGGCCCACGGACAGCGATTCATTCATGCCCCCAAACGGTCACCAGTCACTCCATACCATCCATTTTCCCAGGAGATCGGTCCCACGAACTCTCTTGCGTCAATCTTACAAGCCGATTGGATTTTGTTGCAAGGATGACGGGTCACTGTCGGAGCGAGTCGCCGGGGCTTTCGCAGCAAATCCTCTGCGGGGCCGGAAGTTGCGCCGAATCGTCCTGCGCAGTGACTGCTCTGGCACGATGATTGCTTTATGAAGTAACGACCCCAATCGTTCACCGAGAACGGTGCGGCTGCTGAAGATCTTCCCCCGATCTTCGCGACCGGGCCTTCTCCTCGCCATACTCCCGCCAGAACCCCATCCCCGTGCTTCTCCCCCGGCCACCTGCTTACCCCCGCAGGTGGCTTTTTTTGTGCACAGGTATGTTGTGTCTCAGGAGGTGCAAGTCCTCTGCGGGCGGTGATGGCCCGAACCGCAAGGCTAGGCAAGGGTGTCCGTCGCGAGGCGGAATCTGAAGAAAGCCGATGCCCCCAACTCGGATTCGACGAACAGAAATCGGATACAAGGCCAGCGTCGTTGGGTAACCCGGCATGAGACGGGGACGCCTGATAGCCATTCCGTAGGCGACGCGGGTAAATCCGGCGAAGACCGAGCGAAGGATGCACAACTTACCCTGGGAGATCTCCCCGTCCGTCCGGTCGATCCGGACTACTGCGGCGGCAACGTCGTGGGATGGACCAGGGAGAAGTCAGCAGAGGCCGTAGTAACCCGCTCGTTCGGCGATGTGCCATCCTGCGCGGGCAACACACGTCGGGGAGGCCAACCGCCTCGCAAGAGCGGATGAAGGGCTGAATCTATTCTTGCAAGCGACCGTCTGGAACGACTCGATGGACGTGAAGCGACAGCAAGGCAGCTACTACCAAACGCTCCTGTTTACGGAGCAGGCGGAGGAGCTGCGCCCCGGCTCAACTGGCGACGGCGGGACCGAAGCTGGTGGGTGCGTGGAGTCACAAGCGTCTGCGGCGTCGGGCCAAGCACGCGCCTTGCCGGACCGACTGATGGAGGAGGTGATGATAGGACCGCCGGGGTCTTCATGAACGACCTTGCCGGCGTACCAGCAAGGCCAGGAACCCATAGATCGTCAAAACAATTGCGACAGCGGCTGCCACACCAATGATCGCACCATAGATCGCCCCTTCCATTGCTTTTTCTTGATCGAAATAGAATGCTTGCAGCGTAGCGCCGGCGGCGGCTCCCAGTGCGACAGCAAGTAGCCTCTTTCCTCCGCGCAGAAACCATTTGCTCATCAATGCCGCGATCAAGCTGCCGGCCAGCATCCCGACAATTCCTCCCAGCAACGCCCCGAGCATGGCTCCCAAGCTTCCACCAGCGATTGCCCCCAAGATGCCTCCGTAAAGCGATCCGTGCTTCAGCCGATTCACGGCCCCGAAAATCATCCCATATCTGGCTCCCATCCAATAGCCGAGAACACCGACAATGACGGCCCCAACTATCGCGCCGATCTGGACGATTTCCATTGCAGCAAGAAGCGATCCGAGCGGAATTCCGATGATCCCTCCCCCAATCCCACATCGGAGGATGGCCCCGAACAACGTCCATCTCTTCGGATGGTAGGAGGAAGATTCAAACTTGATCCATTGTGAAGAGGTCGTAACGACCCCGCCGCCAGTCCAAGTATCAATGTCGCTTCCAGGCGAGTTGTGGAACCAATACGCATAGTCCTCCATCAATTGGCGATTGTGGATGTTGACGGTCGATTCAAGTTCCGCCAGGGACAAATCAACCGACTCATCCTCTTCCATCGCCGCGCAAAGTTTCCCGCGATCTTCATCGCATTGATCGGCGTCCAACAAGCCCATCACGGTCACCGGAATCTCTTTCTCCTGAAAAGGGCCGGTTTCGGCTCTGTATGCGGCCTGGAACGGAAACGAAAGATGGGTTGCCAGATAGCGATGGTACTTGCGTAGATTTTCGTCGTTTATGAACGGCAATGGATCGTCGCTGGTCAATCCAAAAATGGCGCGAATGCGGTCATCCTGATCGTCCTTCGAGAGCGAACGGGTAATGAGATTGGTGGGCTGCTCGATCTTATTGGCTCGCCGGTGTCGAGTTCCAGTTCGTCCTCGGCCAGCCACATGTTTTCCATTTCGAGATCGTCACGCTGGCAACGCTTGCGATAAACGGGGTGCATCTGGTCGAGCGTGTCTTGATTCCACTCGATCTGATAGAGTTTTGGGTGGGCTTGCTGGTCAACGTCCTGAATCATGCCGGTCCAACCGCTGAGAGGAATGTCAGCAAAGTCCGGGTCCATCGTACCAGCCTTCACACGGACGATCATTCCCACCGAGAATTTCGCCGAGGCCAGTTGGTTCGGTTGCGTCCGCTTTTTCTTCCGATGCTTCTTGCCCACGACGACCTCTCCTTGGCGTTCGGGAATGAATGCCTCTCGATTCATCTTGCGCAGCAACATATCATGGTGGCAAGGTCAGCGGTAGGGATCTGTCCATTCCAGAAGGTCGTAGCAGATGCCAGGGGGAGCCATGCAATGGCGAAGAAAAATCGAAAAGCGGATCGTCGGAAGCGGCCAGCCCATCGAATACTGGTGGGGCGTGGGCTCGTTCACCGTGTGGACATGGAGCAAGGCCCTGGGCGTGGACCGGGTGACCGAGGGCACGTCCGCGCTGTTCAGCCGATGGGCGCCGGAGACCATTCAGCGCGAGGAAGCGAACCGGCGGCGCGAGCCGACGCTGAAATCACCAGAACGCGCCGCCAAGATTGCAGCGGCAAAGCGCGGCAAGCCGATGCAGCGGCATGTCATCCAGGCGCTTATCAAGGCGAACAAGGGTCGGAAGCTCTCGGCGGACCAGCGAAGGAAGATGAGCGAGGCGCACAATAGGAATGGCCCGCCAGCTGCGCTGTTCGCCGATGACGGAGTTCTACCGGCGACGCAAGCTCGGGATTTATCGCTCCCCATCGCCGTAATGCGGAGGCTGCCGCCGCTGAGCTAGTATCCCTTCTTCAGCGGCATCTTGATCGCTGGCAAGCTCGGGCCCGAATTCCTTCCGCCGGTTCCACCGGCAGGGCGGTTGGGATTCCGGAAGAAGAACCAGACAAAAGCGCAACAAATTATGACCAAAGCGAGCCGCACCTGCAATCTTCATGGCTTCTCCTCCAGATTGAGGATTCGTTTGTACCACCATAGCTTGAAATTGAGCATGATGTCGGATTCCGGCCGCACTTGCCTGCCGGTGCTCACGCAGGTATTGTGCAACGCGGAAACGGGCCATCGGAACAGCCTGTGCAATGATGAATTCGACGCGCGCAACCGCCTCCCTGGTTTGCTCACGCGCTGCGCCGGGCTAGGCCACTCCGTGGTTCTCGACAACTTCCGGTTCGCAAGCTATATTTGCGCAGCGTTGCCAGTCATGTGTCCAAAAACGAGTCCTCAACATGTCCATTGACGCCGATCCAGTTCGTGAGGCCGTCGCGCCTCAGAAAAGAGGACTGAGCCTTCTTCACTGGCTGATTATCACCGGCGTGGTAGCCGCGCTCTTCGGATTCGCCGTGTTCATGGCCGTGCGGCAACAAACGCAAAGAAGTTCCGAAAAGGCGGCCTTCCAAGCTGTCGTGGATTCGTTCCTCTTTGCGCCGGTTGAATCGGCCCCCAATGTCCCCCGCCCGCGGGTCGGGAAGGTGGTTCTGGTGGATGTCGGCAAACGGGTGATTGATGAGCTTCACGTGGTGCTTCCGGAAGACGTGCGGGCTCAGAACCCAGACGAGGCGATGACCGTCGCTCAACTACGGTACACCCGGCAGGAAGTCGGGCGGTTCCAGGGGGGTGCGCGCGGTCCAGCTTACCTGCGTCCTCACCGTAACTGACCGGCAGACGCGGACGGTCATCGCCACCCGGTCGTTCACTTGGGGCAAGCCTCCCACGTCTATCCCAAAGACCGGTACCAAGGGAGACATTGCTGGCTCGCCGCCATTGACGGAAATTACTGCCTTCCTGACGGAGCTCCGTTAGCCGGCGCTGAAACGCGCGTTGGCGCCGATTGATTCACGAGGTTGGCAGCAGGAGATGGCTTGTGGCTGAAGACGTTCCAGGTGGGCGCCCGGTTGATGCTGCGGCCCTTGTCGATACACCGCCGTCGCCGTGGGTGGTAATCTTCGCCTTGATCGGCGTCGTGGCGATGGCCTGGTGTTGGGCAAGCGCGTGTCCCGCGAAGCCCCTCGCCACATTCTTGGTGGACCAGGGCGGGACGATAGGGTCGATGCTGTTCATCTTCGCCTTGCCATACGCCTTGGTAGGGAGGAATCCTTTGGCAGGTCTGCGAGATTACGCGTTACCGTGGGCACCATTGTACCTTGTGGCACAGGTCCGCTCCGTCGCGTCGATGACTGTGGGGTGGGAGGGGGGCTGGGTCCTCGGGATAGCGGGCGCGGTCGCAGGGGCGGCGGCGGGGGCGGTGGCGGGCTGGGTGTTCACCCGATGGACACTGCCGGAAATTATCGAGAATCGTCCTCCTGTGCGTGCCGGGGTGATCCGCATGTCGTCCGCATTCGCCGTGTTGTTCGCCCTGTACGGCGCGCACAATTGGTCAACCGAATGGCTCGCGACACCGGACGAAGCCTGGATGATAGTAATCTTCCCAATCGCCTTCGCCTTTCTAGGCGCATTGGTAAGGAGGCCCCTCCTGGCGTTGCTATCGGCATTACCGCTCGTAGCTGTCCAACTGATTCCTCTCGTCGCGTTGGTGACTGCGGGGTGGGAGGATGGCTGGACTCTCGGGATCGCGGGCGCGGTTGCAGGAGCGGCGGCCGGGGCAGCAACTGGCTGGCTATACAACCGATGGATAATGCCGGAGTACGAGAAGCGTCGTGCCCGCGAAAGCGCGGTCCGACCGCTGGGGATGGATGCGCCACGATCCAACGGGTCGATGGCCTAGGCGGTTGTTGTTGCCCGTGCTGGGCCGCCAGACCGAAGCGTAACGCCGCATTGCATTAACCATGCCCGCCAGCGATTCTGCCGAATGCGGCTCAAGATCGCGGCGTTTCGAGCATGACAACTACGCTGCCGATTCTCACCGATTTGAAAAAAACGCACTTTGATGGACGTGGCCCCGTTCAATTCACCTAGCTCAATCCCCCGTGCGAAGTCCTCGAATTCGACCAAGATCCAATTCTTTGAGATGGAGAAAAATCGCGGACAGCCGGTGTAAGACCGGGCTGTGAGGCGGTATACTCTTCCGTGGCAGCGTTAGTTACTCAAATGAAAGAGGAGATTTGCCATGACTGAATTCCAGGGAAAAGTGGCCATCGTGACGGGCGGAACCTCAGGCATTGGGCGTGCCGCAGCCATCGCCTATGCCAGGGAAGGAGCCAAGGTGGTTGTTGCCGGCCGACGAGCCGCCGAGGGAGAAGAGACCGTTCGCCTAGTCCGCGGGCAGGGCGGCGAAGCTATATTCGTGCCCACCGACGTGGCTCAGGAAACGCAGGTCAAGAACCTGGTCGGGCGCACTCTGGAGCAGTTCGGCCGGCTCGATTTCGCTTTCAACAACGCGGGTATTGAGCAATTACCGACCCCGTTCCTGGAGCAAAAAGTTGAGACCTACGATCAGGTCATGGACATCAACGTAAAGGGGGTGTGGCTGAGCATGAGGCACGAAATCCCGGCGATGCTTAAGTCGGGCGGCGGTGCCATTGTGAATACGTCCTCGGTTGCGGGAGTGATCGCGTTTCCGGGCATCGAAGTCTATGCGGCCAGCAAGCACGCCGTGATCGGGATGACGAAATCGGCCGCGGTGGAGTTTGCCAAGCAAGGCATCCGCATCAACGCAGTGTTGCCCGCCGGGATCGAAACCGACATGTACCGCCGCTTTGTCGGCGAAAAGCCCGAAGCCCAGGCGGCGTTTGCGGCCATGCATCCGATTGGCCGAATTGGCAAGTCCGAAGAAATCGCCGACGCCGTGATTTGGCTGTCGTCCACAAAGTCGTCGTTCGTCACCGGGCATAGCTTGCTGGTGGACGGTGGGATGACAGTTCAATGACCCGATCGTTGGCGAACCGGGAGTGAAGCCGACCATCTGGATGCCCGCGAGGTTCGGCTGCTCGGCACTTCTAAGGATCGCTTCATCTGCGGCGCATTGCCTTCGTAGACGATCTCACATGCCTTGTCCTGTTCGTCTTGAAAAATGAAGAAGGGTGGGAGCAACAAGCCCGGAAGGCTTGTCGTCCCACCCGTAGGATCGAGAATAGCAGTGCCCTTACCTGCCGGCCGGCGGTGCATCAGCCGGAGGCGGGGGCTGAGGCGGGCCGCCGGGTGGGTTACCGCCGCCGCCGCCAAAACCATTTCCGTTGCCGCCGCCACCGGGAGCGATGCCAGCCGGAGGCGCTGGCAGCACAAAGGTAAGTGTGCCATCCTTGAGAACGCGCAGATGGAGAGGGTCCACTCCCTGTCCCCAAGTCGCCATCGCTACTGTCTCTTCTTTAACGAGCTTCGCCAGATCCTTGGTGTCGATCTGTTTGCCCTTCGTGTCGAAGACCTTTACGTCCTTGAGCTCGTAGGTCTGAGTGTGGACGGCATCATTGCCGCCGAATCGGCCGGCGGCGGGAAGCCCCGCTCCACCGCCCGGGCCACCTGCGCCACCGCCACCCGGCGGCCGTACTCCGCCACCACCGCCACCGCCCGGGCCCCCTCCGACAGCTCTACCACCCGGAGCCACCTTGAAGCCCATGCCTTTGGATTTCACCACGAGCTTGCCGTCCGCGTCGAGGCTCACCAGCGCCTGGTAAAGAGGCATTCCGGTCGGGAGCTTGGCTGCATCCGCCTTGGGTGCATCGGCATTTTGCCCCTCGCCTTTCGCCCTCTGAGCCCCCTGAGCGGCGGGCGCGGCGCCTGGCTGCGTCCAGCAGAATGCGGCGCCGGTCACGATCAGCCCGAAGGCCACGAGGATGGTAGACACGGTTTTTAGTTTGCTGATAAACATGATTTTCAAAATTCCTTTGGTAAGGGCGGCGACCGGAGCCGAAACGACTCCGGAAACCGCCTGGCCGGCCGCGATACATGTCGCGGCATGGACGGTCGAAGACACCAGCGGCGTCGGCACACACGCCGAGACCGCGCTCGAAGACAACGCCGCCGCGACGGCCGCGGCCGAGAGGATCACCCCGCGGCGAACCAGGCGCTTCGCCAGCAGTTCACGCCCCCGTGACAGCCGCCCTGAAAGCGTGCCTTCCGGCCAACCGAGTTGGTCGGCGGCTGCCTTTCGGGTCATCTCCTGGAGATCGCAAAGAACGAGCGGCTCGCGATACTTGTCGGGCAGACTGTTGAGTTCCTGGTCAAGCACCGGACGCAAATCTTGCCAGTCGGCCTCGTGGAAGGCTTCGGGCCTGGCCATGTGCTTCTCCTTGACTCGGCGGCGTGATGCGGCGACGCGGGCTTTCTGGGCGGTGCGGTACGCCACGCCGTACAGCCAGTTGGCCAGCGTCTCATGCTGAAGAACGGACGAGGCTTTGCTTGCCAGGACCAGAAAAGTAGCCTGGTAGGCGTCCTCGGCATCCTGCTGGTGATCGAGCACGCGTCGGCAGACGCCCAGGATCATGGGGCCATGCCGCCGTACCAGTGCCTCGAAAGCCGCTTCCTCACGAGTGGCAAGGAAACGCTCCAGGAGCTGCCGGTCAGTTATGCCGTTGGCCGGGCCCTGCAAAGCCGCGCGTCGCAGAATCCGCAGGACGCCATTCATTGGACTGCTCACCATTTAGCGTGTTCCCGAAAACGTCGTTGTTGCGTTGCTATTTATAGTGCCGCGGCGCAACCGGTTTCATACAGGTTTTTTTTTTGGGAGGAAAAAAACACCGAGACGGCCTAGCAATCCGATTGTTGGAGGTCGCAAGAAATCTCTGGACAGCGGTGCACCATCGGGGATACTATCAGGAGCCTTATCCACCTTTTCACGAGGAATCAGCCATGCGGCAATCTCTTCAAACCCTGGCTTGGGCGACCGCCCTGGCGCTCTCGGTTGGCGCGGCCGGCGCCGATGCGGCTTGCTGCTACTTCTCGGCCAAGAACGCCGACATCTTGCAACCCGCGCAGAAGGTGTTCATCACCTGGGACCCGAGCGAAAAGATCGAGACGTTCACCGTCCAGCCGAAGTTCGAAGGGAACGCGCTCGATTTCGGCATGGTGATCCCGACGCCGAGCCAGCCGAAGCTGAACGAGATGCCGCGCGATTTCTTCAAGCACCTGGCGATCTACACGATCATGCGCAAGCGCGAATTCGCCCAATCGAAGCTGCTGCCGATTCTGGATCCGCAAATACATGAAAGAGAAGGACGTGGCCCAATCGTCCTGGAAGCTTTGCCCGCTGCCGACGCGCTCACGGGTGACAACAAAGCCAAGGAGGAACGCAAGCCCGCGATCAAGATTCTCGAAGTCGGCACGGTCGGTTCGCTCGATTACAAGATCATCGAAGCGGGCCGGGCCGACGATCTCTACAAATGGCTCAAGGACAACCAATATTCCTACTCCGGCGATGAAGCCACGCTCAATCACTACATCCAGAAGAAATAGCTCTTCACCGTCATGAAGATCGACACCATGCAAATGAAGCGCAACAAGGATGGCACCTTCGCCGGCGAAGTCACGCCGACGCGCTTCAAGTTCGCCAGCGAAAAACTGATCTACCCGCTCAAGATCACGCAAATTTCGGTGCGCGAACGAACCGAAGCGCTCTTCTACGTGCAGGCCCCGTTCAAGACCGATTTGCCGGACGACATGACGTATCAGTTCACGTGGGCGCCGATGCTCAAAGGGGCGCTCGGCTGTTCCGGCGGCGTGCCCGGCAAGGGCGAAGAATGGCTCAAGGCGTTCGGCCCGCAAATCCCGGCATTGATGCAACGGGCCCAGGCGCTCGATTATCGCTTCGTCGCCAGCCAGCGCGCCACGCCGAACAAGAATGGCCACACGCCGACCACGATGGAATGGGCCCGGAAGCTGTCCAAAGACGATGTCGGCATCGTCACCGGCAAGGCGCCGTACAGCGAAAAGGTCCCCGATCCGGACGAAGGCTTCACGCTCGCCGACGGCAAGGACATGGAGCGGGCCAAGGCGATCTGCAAGGTCATCCGCGCACGTTTGGCCAAGTGCCAGAAGGAACGCCCGTTCGGCTACCTGGTGCGTGAAGCGCCCGCCAGCGATGTCAAGGATTTGCAGCAACTCGCCGGGCATCTTGCGGAAGGGCTGTTCATCACGAAGTTCCGCAAGACGTTCGCGCGGGACGAGATGAACGACGATTTGTCGATCGTGCCGGCCCGCTACGAGGGCACGGAAGACACGTCGGAGTACGAGGAGATTCTGCCGTCCTCGCCGCCGTGATTCCGTGAGCCGTTGTTCGGCAATCGCTGATTTAGATCGTTGCCGTGAAGCCGCTGAAGTTCACGCTCAAATCGTCCTTGAACTTCAAATTGTCGGAGGCGTTTACGGCGCCGTCGTCGTTGTAGTCGAACGCAGCATTGTAGGTCGTCAGGGCTTGCTTGAACTTCAAATTGTCCGCGGCATTGACTACCTCGTCGCCGTTGATGTCGCCGAACAACCGGAAGAACGATTGCGTGGCGCCGCCGATGCCGCTGCCGGCGAGGCTCAACGCCTGGCTATCGGATACCGCAGTGATGGACGCCGGATCGGTGACAGTGATGGTGTAGGCCCCGTTGGCGATGGAGCCTCCCGTAACGCCGTCGCCGCTGAAGGTGACGGCCCATTCCGTATTGCCCGACCCGGCGATAGGCGCCCAACCCAGCGTCGGCACGGTCCCGGTCCAACCCGACGCAACCGCAATGGCGAACACGTTCGGATCGACGGCGGGACTGAGGATGTTGACCGGCTCGCTGAAGGTGTAGACCACATCGTCCACCATCGAACGCTGCACGCCTGGGGACGCTTGGCCCGCCGCGTTGTAAAGCGCCGAGATGTCCTGGTTGATGACCACGCTCGTGATGCTCGGCGGCGCTGCCGAAGTCACCTGTATGGTCAACGTGCCCTGGCTGCCCGCGAAGCCGGCGCCGCCGCTGTAAATGGCAGTGATCGTATCGGAGCCGGCCGGCAGCGCGGAGGTGGAGACGGAGGTTGCCGAGCCGTTGCTCACGTTGACGGCGCCGCCGATCTGGAACTGATCGGGTTGGCCGTAATCAAAGTAGAACGACACCGTGCCGACGTTGGGGCTACCGCTGATTTCTGCCGTGAAATCGACCGACTCCCCTTGAATGATCGGTCCCGCCGGGTCGGAGGTGACCGTGGTGTCGCTGGGGAGGATGGTGCCTATGCCCTGACCATTCGAGATCGTTGCACCCACGGGATTGGAGAGATTGAGCGTAAAGGTCAGGGACGTGGTGAGGGTGCCGCTATCGAGGACCGGCACGTCGATCGTCGCGGTCGTCCAACCGGGAGCAAAGGTGAGCGTACCGCTGGTGGCGGTGTAATTGGTGCCGGCGATGGCCGTGCCGTCGGCGGTGGCGTAGTTCACGGTCAGCGGCAACGTGCTAGGCGTCGTGTTCATGACCGTGAAGACCGCCTCGTTTTCGGCGCCGAAGTCGAAGATCTGACTGTCGTCAGGGTCCGTCGGGCTACCGGTGGCCGACACGTACAGATCCCCGTAGGGGCCGAGGACCATTTGATAGGGATTGACCATGCCGCCGCTGCCGGCCGGTACGTAATCATCGACATATGTGCCGGTCGCCGTGTAGCGGAGAATGCGATTGTTACCGGCGCTGAGTACGTACAACAGGCCGTCGTTCGGGCCGAACTTGACGTCAACCGGGTCCGACACCCCAGAACTCGCCGCGACACCGACGTAGGCACCCGTCAGGGCGTTGTAATCGAGAATCTCGTTGGTGCCGGTGGACGCAACATAGAGATACGTTTGGCTGGGATTGAACGTCATGGCTCCAGCGTTGCTCAGCCCACCGGATCCATTGGTGATATAGGTTCCCAGATATGCGCCCGTGGCAGCGTTGTACCGTGACACGCCGGACGATGTGGAAACGTACAGATCCGCGTTGGAATCGTTGGAATCGCCATTCGCGTCCGGGCCAATCGCCAGGCTGTTGGGAGTCACGCTGCTGATGAACACGCTCACGAACGCGCCGGTTATCCGATTGTACTGCAAAACTTCGTTGTTGCCTGGACTGCCAACGTAAAGGTAACCGGCGTTCAAAGCTAAGGCCACCCTACCCGTAGCCTCGATCTGTCCATTCACGGGCGGAATGAAAATACCAATCAACGCGCCGGTGGTGCCGTTGTAGCTGGTAATGCCATTGCCAGACATTCCTCCGGGCCCCGTGGTCACGTAAAGGTTGCCGTCCGGGCCCATTGTCATCGACCCGAAACCAGAATCGGGGAGCCCCTGGACGAAGGCGCCCCGATAATGGGCCGTGGCGTCCCCTTCGATTGCCGAGGTGTTGGCGATGGAGAATTGCCGTGTGCTGTCGGCAACAGCGACGTTGACCGTTGCCGTGCCGCTAGCAATCGTGGCCCCGCCGGTGGGATTGCTCAGTTGGACCGAAAAGCTCACAGTGCCCGTGGCTTGGGGGTCTTCCTGGGTGGCCAGCAGGATCATCTGCGACGTCTGGCCCGGCGCGAAGGTGACCGTGCCGGACAGGCCATAGTAGTTGGTTCCTGCCAGGGCGCTGCCGTCCTCCGTCGTGTAATTCACACTCACAGGCGTCGAACTGGCCGCAGAGAGGCTCACGTCCACGCCGCTGTTGTATTGCACGACCGAGTTGGAGTCTCGGCAAGTAATCAGCAGGTCGCCCTGGGCGTTGAAGGTCAGTCCGAAAGGTTTGGAAAGCGAAGGATTGACGGAGTTGACCAGCAGATCGCCGAGGGAATTGCCCTGGGTGTCGTAGCGATGGACTGCGTTGCTCGAGTCACCGACGTAAAGGTTGCCGTCCTGATCGAAGGCCATTCCCCGGCCATAAACCCACACGCCGCCAACGCCGCCCCCAGCGAACGTGTTCATGAAGGCGCCTGTCGTGCCGTTGTAGCGCAGAATACCCGCAGTTTGGCCGCCATCGACGTAGAGGTTTCCGTCGGGGCCGAAGATCGCGTTGAACGGTTGGACGAGGCCGCCGCTGGACGGCGCGACGAACGTCGCGCCGGATTGACCTGAGGCCGGCAGCGGTGTGCCCGGTGAGCTGGCCAGCGGGCCTTCAAAACGCAGAAGCGAGTTCGTGTTTGCGCTGCTGACATAAAGATTTCCGTCTGGCCCGAACGTCAAACTCCTGGGATTGCTGAGCCCGCCTGACCCGGCTGAAACAAATGCTTCGATAAAAGCGCCCGTGCTGCCGTTGTACTTGAGGACCTGATTGGTCGATTGGCTGGTGACGTACAGGTTGCCGTCGGGACCGAAGGCCAGCCCGGCGTTACTGCCGAACGCCAATCCGTCCGAACCTTGGCTGACGAAGGTGTTGATATAAGCGCCTGTCGTGCCGTTGTAGCGGAGGACCGCGCCGCCGTCGCCGGCGACGTACACATTGCCATCCGGCCCCGTGGTGATGCCGAACGGCGACGAGAGGCCGCCGCTGCCCGCCGTGACGAAGGCGCTGGGGCTGCCGATCTCATTGATGGTGGCGCCGGCCACGGAAATCGACGCCGGGACCACGCGATCTTCCAGCACCTCCACGGCCAAATCGCAGCGGGGCGTCCGCTTTGAGGCGGCTCTCCGACCGCCGGTGATGGCGTTCTTGGTCATGCACGAGCGGAACCAGTTTCGGAAGTTCATGATGCGGTCTTTCTGGGTGAGGCCCGGAGAGCTTGTGATGCGTGTAAATGTCCTTTACCTCGCTCTGGTCGCATTTTTGGGCGAATATTGCCGAATCTCATCCGAGCGAGGGTTGTTTATACACCGGGAATGTGGCAATGGCACTACCCCGCACCCCGCTCAAGGATCGTAATCGTACCCCGCCTCTACCCCGCACCTCTCCGCGTTCGTATGATTACGATTTTCGCGGGGCATCGGGCGAACGTGGGCGAGCAGCGCTGGTTTTGCCGTAGCGAGCAGTGGGCCCGCTGCGGTCGACTCAGCAGATGCCGTGTCCGCATGCAAGCGGTTGCACGCTGATTCGCCACGGCTTTCTGCTACGACGGACGGACTCCCACGCAAGACATCCGCGCTCGGCGGTCTTTTGCAGCAACCGCCATCGGCGACGCGGCTGCGGTCGGACCTTCAGCGTCTGGAACTCCGACAATCCGGCGGCTGAGCCTGACCGCCCATGCTGTGTGGAGATTCCTGCTCGCCCGTCGCCGGCAGCATCGCCGCGGCAACCGCTTCGTTGCCGACTGCCGGCGAAGTGACCGACCTGGCAACGCATCTGAACGGTTCGACTTCGGCCAAAGCACTCCGCACGCGCTCTGGCTTGTTGCCCGCCGCTCGATCAACCCGCCGACTCGCCGACCGGCGACGCAAGTTCTTGCACATCTCCAAGCCGCCTTTCCCGACGCCCACTGTCCGATCGCCGAATTCCAACAGACCTGCGGACCTTCTTCGTGTAAGTCGTTCCGTCCTACCCCCCAGTCCGTTTCCCTAAGGGGTAAGCGCCCCACCACCGGCCCCTCTCTGCGGAGGCGAGACACTCGACCGAATTCTCAGCGCACTTCGACGCCAACCGCCGACGCGAATTCGATCTCCCTGGCCGACAACACAACCTGTCGTGGTGGCCGACACGCTTTTGCTTCAATCTCCTTCATCCACCGATTCCGCCAACCCACGGGATCCAGCACGCCTCGCAGCCAAATTTGTCGCGCAAATTCGGCAACAGCCTCGCCGCTGATCCGAACTGCGCCGCGAACCGACGGGGCCGACACCGCACCTCGTCGCCAAATTCATCGCGCAAATTCGGCAAACAACGCGCGTTCTTCTCCAAAATTCTCAACAATTCGGCAAAACGACCGTCGAAACCCCAAAATCCATACACCCTTAATTCGGCAACAACTGCGACTACAATTTGGCCCGGCACATCGACGGCTCTCCGACCGCCGGTGATGGCGTTCTTGGTCATGCACGAGCGGAACCAGTTTCGGAAGTTCATGATGCGGTCTTTCTGGGTGAGGCCCGGAGAGCTTGTGATGCGTGTAAAGCTGACGGCGAAATCATACCTTGCGGCTCAGAGGTCGTTTCGGCAGAGTTCCCAGGCTCGCGGGCAGATCGAGCCAGGAGTCGAGATCGGCGGCGAAAGCCTCGTCGATTGCCGACGAGTTCAACGTCGTAATTGCCGAGAGTGCGGCGGTCCCGTGCGTTTCACTGGCTTTTGGAGGCGAGTTGGAGAAGAGGTCCGCGGCAGGCTCAAATTGGCTCCCACCCACTTGCGTTTCCGTTTGACAAAACGGCGTGCCCCAAAGGTCAGCGAGCGGAACCTGCTTGGCGGCAGTGTCGGTGTCGGTTAGCGCAGGCGCGACTGTCGGCGTCGGTTCCGCAACCGCAGAACCGGCGGGAGGCGGGTCGGCGATTCCCTGCGGGTTGGTGTCGTAAGGGTTCAGCGTGAAGGTCGCGGCCGCGCTCTGGCTGCCGGAGGTGCGGGTGGCGGCGGCGGTGTACTGGTAAACCTTGTCGGTGCCGTTGTCCACGATCCAGATGTTGCTGACGTTGGTCGGGTCGATGGTGATGCCGGTTGGATGGGTGTCCGTGGGGTCGATGGACCAACTGCCGAGTGAGGAGCCGGAGAGCGAGTACTTGAAAACCTTGTGCGCGGTGCCGTCCACGATCCAGATTGACGTGCCGTCGGTTACAATGTCCTGGGGGTTACTGTTGCCGTTGTGGCAGCTAAAACTGCTAGCCGCGCTCTGGCTGCCGGACAGGCGGGTGGCGGCGCCGGTGTACTTGTAGACTTTGTCGGCTGCCTACTCCTTGGACCGGGCAGCACGTTTCCGAGACGGTCGATTTGCCAACGTGTAGGGCAGTAACGATCCCGACAGGAGAACCAGACATGGCAAGCGGCGGTGTTGGCGAGTCAGCAAGCGGACCGGCGTCAAGACGAAGTGCGGGCAGCGCTCGAACGCGACTTGGAGGCGGCGCGTTATGAAGCCAAGCGCGCGCAGAAACAGTACGACGCTGTCGACCCGGAAAATCGTTGAGTCGCCGACGAATTGGAACGCCGGTGGAATGCAGCACTGGCGCAGGTTCACGCGTTGGAGCAGCGCATTCAAGAGCAGCGTTGCGCCGGCACCAGCGAGAACTTGGCCACGGTCGATGAGTTCCGCGATCTCGCAGCGGATCTCGATGCAATCTGGATCAACGCCGACACGGACGTGCGTTTGAAGAAGCGGATCGTGCGGACGTTGATCCACGAAGTGATTGCGGACGTGGACGCCGCGGCCGGCGAGGTCGTGCTGGTCATTCACTGGCGTGGCGGCCTTCACACGGAACTGCGTCTGCCGCGCCGTCGCCGCGGACAAAGCAACGCCCATACGTCCAAGGAGATCGTAGCTGCGGTGCGTCGCCTCGCCCTGATCTGCGATGATCTGGCAATTGCCGGCGTGCTCAATCGCAACGGCCTCCGCACCGGCCGCGGCAATCGCTGGACGCGCATGCGCGTGACCTCCCTTCGCAACACAAATAGCATCGCCGTTCATTGTCCGCAGCGCCAAGAAGCCGAAGGTTGGATGACGCTCACCGCGGCAGCCGAGTTCTTGGGCATCACCACGCGAACGTTACGCTTGGCCGTTGAAGCTGGCGAGATCGTCGGCGAGCATCCACTCAACGACGGTCCGTGGATACTCCAACGATAGGCCCTGCAAACCAAAGCGGCTCAACGTGTCGTCAAGCGCGCCCGCAGCCACACCGGCGACCCCACGGTACCGGACGCCGATCAGCCAACCCTGGAGTTTTCCAACAAATAGCGAGGTGTGCATTATGAAGCGTACTCGTAAAAGCCGAAGTAGGTTTTCAACCCCGCTGCTAACACCGGCACCGCCTCCGGTCGCCATAGGTAAACGTACTCATACTTCACCGTCCGCCACAAGCGCTCCACGAACACGTTGTCCAGGCAGCGACCTCGGCCATCCATGCTCACCTTGGCCCCCGCTGCTTCCACCCGGCTCGTGAACGACACGGTGTCCCGGCGCCGGCTTGGTCGTCGTCGGCCGCGGCGCCAACCCCTCCAGGCCCATGAGCCGCATCAACCGTTGCACCCGTTTGCGATTGATCGCGTACCCTTGTTGGCAAAACCAGGTCGTCATGTTGCGGCTGCCCCAGAACGGCGTCTTCAGGTACTGCTTGTCGAGCAACCGCATCAGACGCAGGTTCTCCTTGCTTTCCGTCGCAGGTAGGTAATAAAATGTACTGCGGGGCAGATCGAGCAAGTCGCATTGCCGACGGATGCTCAACGTCTTGTGACGTGGATCGATCAAGGCGCGGCGAGCCTCAGCCGAGAGCGGAAATTTTTTTTCAGCCAATCCAGCTCCATGTTGAGCCGACCGATCTGCTCGAAGAGTTCGGCCTCGCGCGCTTTGTGCGCCGCCGTTTCCTGGGCATGATCGCGCGTCTCAAACAGGCTGGCCGCGCCGGTAAGCAGTTGCTTTTTCCACACCTGGACTTGGGTCGGATGCACATCGAACACGACGCCGAACTGCTGCGCCGTCTTGTCTCCTTGCACGGCCGCCAGCGCGACCTTGGCCTTGAACTCGGCGCCGCGAATCTTCTTCTTGCGAGGCATGATTCACTCCTTTGAATCGGGAAACCTCCTCCCTACTCCATAGGTCTTTTTGCGTACAAGGTCATTCCCGCAACCCTGGTCCAGTTTTTGGGGTCCACTTCACAGGTCATCTGTGTCATAATTCGTTCGGAGTTTCAACACGGACTCCAGGAGGAACCGATAGACAGTGCGGATGCTGCCGGGTGGCGCTGCATTGCGGTACTGCAACAGGCCGGCCGCTCGGAGTTTCAGCACTGTGTCTTTGCTCTGCCCCAGGGTTTTCGCCGCTTCCTCGGTGCTGACTTCCTTGGGCACGTCGGCGATGGGTCGTGCCTCGACAGTGGGGTTAGGTGTATTTCCATAACATGTGGGCATATCCCTCTTCAAGGCCAGATCGATGGTTTTTTCCAAAACTCCGCCCTCCGTGCACGCCCCGGTTCGCGATCTAGGGCGCGCGCCCTGGCCCGGGCCAAGGCGCGGATCTGTCACGCTTTCAAAGCGCTACTGACACCAAGGAAGAAGAACAATGGTCATCCCTACCGTAGAAATGTTGCTCCGCATGGGCACCGGCATGGTCCTGGGAGCCGCCATCGGCTACGAGCGAGAGCGAACAGGACATCCTGCTGGCCTTCGCACGCATCTACTGGTGGGTGTGGCGTCAGCGACCTTCATGGTGGTATCCACCCAATTCACCTACTTCCAGTCTTACGGCAAGGACGACCTCATTGCCGTGGATACATCCCGAATCGCTGCCAGCGTCGTGACCGGGATCGGTTTTCTCGGTGCGGGTGCGATCCTGCGCACCGGCATCAGTATTCAGGGGCTTACGACGGCGGCAAGCCTTTGGCTGGTCGCTGCAGTCGGACTGGCCGCTGGTGGGGGCATGTATGTCGTGGCGGTAACAGCGGCATTGGCGTCGCTGTTTGGCCTGACCATTCTTGGCAAGATCGAAGGAATACGCTGGCACCTGTGCCAGCGTCAGGTTGAGATAACGGTGCAGAAAGCCAGCTTGAACCGGACAATTGTTCTTGAAGAATTGCGAAAATTGGGGATAGCTGTAACGGACATCGAGTGTAAACCACCGGCATGTCGAACGGGGCAGTCATGGCCTGCCGCCTCGCCACGGAACTCTCGGAGCGCATCGCCGCCATCGCTCCGGTTGCCGGTGCCGTGGGGACCGAGAACAACCAGCCGAAACGCCCCGTGCCGGTGCTGCACTTCCACGGCACGAAGGACGAGTACATCCCCTTCCTTGGCGGCGTGGGCGAAAAGAGCATCACCGGCACGCAATTCTGCTCCGTCGATTGAGCAGCCTCAGCAGCGGGGTGGCGGAACTCTAGCCCGGCACCGCAATGAACGCCTCGCCGGCTCGCACGATGATCGGCTCGGTCAGGTCCACCCAGCCGCCCTCACCCACGGTCGCCGTCGCCAGCAGGCCCAGGCGCTCGCCGGTGCCGGCGTCGATCTTGAAGACCTCGATCCGCCGCCCGGCCTGGACACCCTCCAGATGGAAGCGAGGGATGATCCGGTCGTCGGCAAACTGAAAAATGAAGTGCGGGTCTTCGTACAGCGGTCGCATCCTATTCCCTTCCCTGTGCCCATGAGGATAGAATAGCCACCGCCTGACAAATCAGGAGAGTCATCATGATCCCCGACCGCAACACCTTCGAGGCCATCTACGCCGGCCAAGCGCCCTGGGACGTCGGCAAGCCACAGAAGCCTTTCATCGACGTGGCGCATCCTGTTTGCGCCGGGAATGCCAAGGCCTTGTAGCGAAAAAACTTACCTACGCCGCAGTGAACCCCGACGAACCGGCGTTTTCAATTCGAGCCGGGCGCCGATAATAGGCCCCATGATCGATTTCATCATCCTTGGCACCGACACCGACGCCGGCAAGACGACGTTTGCGCTGCTTTGGCTCGCGCGCTTCGCTGAGCAATACGCCTATTGGAAACCCGTTGAGACCGGCGACTCCGATGCCGGGCTTATCGCGGAGTTGACGCCGGCGGCCTTCGTGCATCCGTCGCTGGCACGCTTCAAAACGCCGGTGGCGCCACCGCTGGCTGCGCGGTTGGAGGGTGCGCACGTGCCGGCTGCGAGTGACATCGCTGCGCGGATTCCCCGAGCGCTAAACGGCAAACGCGCCTTGGTCATCGAAACCTTCGGCGGACCGTTCTCGCCGCTCAACGAAACCGAGTTGCAAATGGCCCTTATCCGTAAGCTTGGCGTTCCGTGCGTGCTCGTGTCGTCCACAACGCTCGGCGCAATGGGCCGAACGCTGCAATGCGTGACCGCGTTGCGCACAGAAAATATCCATCCCGTCGCCGCCGTTTTGCTTGGCAAGCCCGATCCATTCGCCGAGGAACAGATCAGCAAACACGCCGCCATCCTGGTGTGCGCCTTGACGCCGCCGACGCTATGGACGCCGGCTGGAATCGCGCTAGCTGCCCAGACTCAGGCGTCCACCTTGGATCACCTTCGCGCCACCATCCGACCACTCATCACTCACCACTCACCACTCCCCATTACCAACGTCTGGCATCCCTACACGCCGTTGCTCGGCGCTGATGAACCGCTGATGTGCGTTGGCGCTCAGGATGAATTCCTGAAACTCGCCGATGGACGCCGGGTCATCGATGCGATTTCGTCGTGGTGGACGATCTTGCACGGGCATCGCCATCCGCCGTTGATGGAGGCGTTGGCCGAGGCATCGGGCCGCATCGATCACGTGCTTTTTGCCGGCGTGACGCATCCGTGGGGCGTCGAGTTGGCCGATCTGTTGCTCGGCACGATGCCGTGGGTCGGCGGGCGCGTGTTTTATTCCGACAACGGCAGCACGGCGGTTGAAGTCGCGCTGAAGATGGCGTATCAGTTCTGGCGGCATCGCGATCAACCCAGGTCTCGCTTCGTCGGCTTCGAGAATGGCTACCACGGCGACACGTTCGGCGCGATGGCGGTGAGCCGCGATCCGATTTTCTTTGGTCCGTTCGAGCCGTTGCTGTTCGCCGCCGACATTCTGCCGCTCGATCCGGATCGGCTCGATCAGCATCTCAAAAAGCATGCTCACGAGACGGCGGCGGTGATTCTCGAACCGCTCGTGCAAGGCGCCGGCGGCATGCGCATGCATACGCCTGAAACGCTGGGGCAAATCGTCGAGATTGTCCATCGGCACGGCGTGCTCTTCATCGCCGACGAGGTGATGACTGGCGGCGGCCGCACCGGAACGCTGTGGGCGCATCAGGCCGCCGGCGTTGTGCCCGATCTCGTCTGCGCGGCCAAGACGCTTGCCGGCGGCGTTCTGCCGTTGGCGGCAACGCTGGCGTCCCCCAAGATTGTTGACGCTTTCCTAAACCCGGACAGGAGCCGCACTTTCTTTCACGGCCATTCCTTCACCGCCAATCCGCTGGCCTGCGCAGTCGCCGTTCGCAATTATCGGCAACTGCTGGCCCAGTTGCCGCAAGCGCCGGAAAGCATGGAGCTATTCTGGACGCGGACATTGACGCCGCTGAGGAATCATCCGCGCGTCAAGGAGGTGCGCATCCGCGGCAGCATCGCGGCAATCGAAATCGACGCGGCCGGCGGTTATCTCGCCGACATCGGCGCGGCCATGCGGCGTGCCTGCCTGCAGCGCGATGTTTTCTTGAGGCCGCTCGGTTCGGTGCTGTACGTCATGCCGCCGTTTTGCGCCTCCCCGGCCTCGTTGCAGCAGATTGCCGACGCCATGATTCATGCGGTGGAATCCGTGGAAGCAGCCCCCCTCTCTCCCCGGGAGAGGGGTCGGGGGTGAGGGCGAGTCCGGGACAATCTTAGAATTCACCCTCACCTTGGCCCCTCTCCCGATGGAGAGGGGTGCTTGGCATACGGCAAAACACGTAATACACGATAATACCTAGCACGCCGAAGGCGAACGCGGCGTAAAAGAGCACCTGGGGGCCGCCCCATTGCCAGATCCATGCGCCGACGAGCGACGCCGAGCAGATGGCGAACGCGCGGATACTCCAGTACAATCCGACGCCGCGCGCCGGATTGCTTCCGGCATCCCGGTGGTGATCATCGCCTTGCGCCGGTTCCCCGATCTCACGCAGGCCATAGACGATGAACGCGGCCCAAATCCAGCCATCGGGAACGAGAATCAGCGTCAATGGAAACAGGGCGAAGAATACGAACGTAAGGCCGATGAACGGCTGCAAGCCGACCGCCTGCGTCATGCGTCCGATCGGCAAATAAGTGAGCACGGCGACGCAATGTTGCAGCGTGATCAGTGCCGCGATCTCGTAATCGTTCAGCCCGCGCTCAGTCGCCAGGTAAACGACCACGAGTTGCCGCACCAGCCAATCGCACCAGCGCGTCAGCACGTCGGCCAGTAAGAGACGCCGCAGCGCCGGCGGAAACTGGCGCAGCACATGAGCGTAATTCCCTTCGGTCGGCGGTGTCGGCCGATGCGGCATGAAGCGCAATTGCACCGCCACCGACGCCGCGCCGAGCACATACGCCGCTCCGACCAGCCAGCGCATGCCGATGCGGCGTGCTTCATCGGTGTTGTAGAACTGGCCCAGGTAGTAAAGAACGCTGCCAATACAGATCGGGCCGATGATCTTGGGCAAGCGCTTCTGGATCGACTGGATTGCGAACGCCATGCCGCGGCGCTCCTCGGCCAGCGTCGCCCCGACGGTCGTGAATGTCACCGGCATCGACAGCGATTCCCAGCCGAGAATCAACAGGCACCCCAGCACGGTCGCCCACGGATGCGGGATCAGCAGAAATATCGCATAGCCGATGAGGGTCGAGAGGCTGAAAAAGAGGAGCGAGCCGCGGTCGCCGAGCCAGGCCGTGATTTGCCCGCCGCCGAGATAACAAAAGCCCTGGAACAGATTAAGCAAAAACGCGTAGATGCCGATCGACCAGAGCGCGACATCGCTGAGCTGCCCACTCGTCGCGGTCTCGGCGGCAAACGCCTTGGTTTCGGATTTGAGGAAGAGCGGCACGAACGGCTCCCAGAGCTGCTCGCCCAGGCCGAACAAAAGCACGGTCAGCAATACGATGCCGACCGTGCGATTGATCGCGAGAAAGTTGGCCAGGCGGTTTCGCGCGGATTCGTCCATGCCGGTGTCCGATGGGTGTGTGCATTCCTACCATTTGCATATTGACCAACCGTATGCCCGTTTAGCCGCTCGCCTCAGGCGGGCGCTGGGAAGATCCATGAAAGCACGTCAGGCCGTCATCACGAAGCCGTTCGCCACCGAGGTGCGCGAGGTCGATTTGCCCGATCCGGCGGAGAATCAAATTCTCGTCGCCGCCGAGGTGAGCGGCATCAGTCCCGGCACTGAACTCGCCGTCTACACCGGCACGCACCAGTGGCTCCTCGATCCGAGTCTTCCCGACTGGAAATTCCCCTTCCGCTCCGGCTACAGCGCTGCTGGAACCGTGGTTGCCGTCGGCTCGAAGATTACCGGCTGGAAGCCCGGCGACCGCGTCGGCTTTCCCGGCAACCACGCCAGCGCGGAATTGTTGACGATTGGCCACGAGCGCGGCCGGCTATGGAAATTGCCCGACGGCATCGATATCGAAAAGGCGGCCCTCGCGGTCATCTTCCGTTACGGCATGGGCGCCTCGATCCGCGCCGGCCTGACGCTGGGCCGATCCTTTGCCGTTCTCGGCCTGGGCTTGATCGGCCAGTCGGCGTTGCGTTGCGCGATGGCGGCAGGAGCGTTCCCGGTCATCGGCATCGATTCGGTCAAGATGCGCCGCGACGCCGCGCTGGCCGCCGGGGCCGATCTGGTTCTTGATCCCAACGACGCCAACATGAAAGCGAAGATGAACGAATTCCTTGGCATGAAGGGGGCCGAGATCATCGCCGACGCGACCGGCGTTCCCGACGCCATCCCGTTCGCGATGTCGCTCGCTTGTGACGCCGGCCAGGTGGTCGTCGTCGGCAGCCCGCGCGGCAAAGCCAAGGAGGTCAATTTCTACGACGACCTGCACCGCCGCTACATCGAAGTCACCGGCGCCCACGGCAACCAACTCTTCGAGCCGGCCCACACCCGCCTGGCCGGCGCGTGGGACATCGACAAGGCCCAGAAGTGGCTCCTGGGCAATATCGCCAACGGCCGCATCAATTTCAACGGCCTGATCACGCACCGCATCAAGCCGGAGGAACTGGGTGCGACTTACGAGGGGCTGCTGAAGAAGAAGGAAGAATATTTGTGCGCGGTGATGCGGTGGAAGTGAACCGTGTTTACGTTTAGCGCTCGCTCCGTCGCCTGGAATCGCGCGAACGCTAAACGGGAAGCACCGGCGCCTTAATTCCGAGGTTCCGATTCTCGGGTTGGCTCACGAACCATTCCAGCGTCCGCTGCACTCCTTCGCGGATGTCGATCTGCGGCGACCAGCCGAGTTGCGTCCGCGCCTTCTCCGTCGAAAACTGCGTCGAACGGCCGATCAGGTAAATCGCGCGGCGCGTGATCGTTGGCGGCTTGCTGCTGAACATCATCCGTGCAAATAGCTCCTTCAGGAACGCAAAGCGGATCGCCGCCCAGTACGGCGCGTGCTTCGTGATACGCGGCAACGACAGCGCATCGGTCAAGGCGTCGAGCAGGTCCTTCTGCTTGACTTCCCCAGCGCTGCACAGGTTATACGCTTGCCCGACTGCGGCGGGATGATTGGCGGCCAGAATCGCGCCGCGGGCCACGTCGCCGGCGTAGATGATATTGAGGAAATTGTCGCCGGCGCCGATGATCGGCACTCGCTTTTCCAGGAGCGCTGGTATCACGCGCGGGATCGTGACCCGATCGCGCGGGCCGTAAAGCCAGCTTGGCCGAACTATGGTCGTTGCTGGGAATTCGCGCGCGATTTCCTCGGCCAGCAGCTTGGCACGCGGATAATAGTCCCACATCCAGAAGCCTTGCCCGAGCGGCGTATCCTCGGTGATTCTCCCCTCGCCCGGTACTCCGGGAGAGGGGCCGGGGGTGAGGGGTTTCGGATGGCCGTACACCGAGATCGAGCTGACGTGCAACAGGCGCGAGACCTTGGCCAGCATGCAAGCTGCGAGGATATTGCGCGTCGCCGTGGCCGCTTCTTCCTCGAAGTCGCGCCAGGCGCCCCAGTCGCTGACCTTGGCGGCGCAATGGTAGACAATGCTCGCCCCTTTGACCGCTCGGCCGACCGCTTCCGGATCGCGAAGGTCGCCTTCGACGATGTCGGCCCCCTGAGTTCGCAAAAATGCATGATCGCGGCCAGGGCGAATCAGCACGCGCACGCTTTCGCCGGCGCCGCGCAATTGCTCGACGATATGGCTGCCAAGCTGCCCGGTCGCGCCGGTGACGAGATTGATTTTGGCGGTAGACATAGGTCAATGTGTTTTCATCTCGTGCGTCATCAGATCAAGCACCGTCGGATGCTGCTGCGGTTGGTCGTCGTGGAAGAAGTAGCCGGGGACAATGGTGGCCTCGTCGCGGTATGGCTGCGTCTGCATCAACAATAGGTGCAGCTTCTTGAGGCTGTAGTGGGGCACCATCGTGAACAGGTGGTGCGGCAAGTGATAATCGTTGCCGATCGGGAATACCGCCATGCGAATCAGGGGATGCACGAGGAAGATGCGCGTGTTGGTGAAGCGCTCGCGGTCGGCGTTGCCGTGCTGCACGAGTTGGCGCAGGATCATGTAGAACGAGAACGAGGTGCCGATCGGCATGATCCACAAGAGGAAATAATAAAGCCACCACGGGATGCCGGTCAGCAGCGTGAGCCAGGCGATGGCGTTGAGAAGAATGCCGTTGAACGTGAATCGCAGCACCGTCTGCCCGCGCGTGGGGATATCGCACTTGACGGTGTATTCCTCGAACCATCGCTCCGGCGCCAGCGCAACGGCAATCACTGCTCCAATGAGAATGACGGCCGGTAGCCAGGTCATGAGCATTGCGTCCTCCGTCCAGACGCAGGCGACAAGGATGCCGATCATCGCCAGATGAAATCCGAGCCCCAGCAAACGCATCGGCAATGCGGTCTTGCGTTTCATCTTGTACGGCCCATTGCCCATATCGACCTGAAACGTGGCCCGCGCCAGCACGTAACGCAGCAGGTTCGGCCACCACACGATTTGCTTGAAGAAGCAATGCCAGAGGAATTCGCCGGTGGTCATGGGAAACCGGAAGCGATGGCCGCTGATGCGAAGCTGGGCCCAGTCGGGATCGAGATCGGGATCGTTGGGATATTGATGATGCCCAATGTGCTGCACGCGATAGCTGTGCGTTTTGCCGAGGATCGGGAACATGCAAAACCATTCGGAGACGAATTCGTTGAGCAGGCGATTGCGAAAGAGCATGTAATGGGCCGCCTCGTGCGTGAAGGTCGCGAGCCGATGCTGCGTTGCGCCGATGCAGAGGTTGACCAGCAGCACGAGCGGAACCGCCCAGAACAGCGACCAAGCCGAGGTGAAGCAGGCCTCGAACAGCGCGATCGTGCCGCCGATGACGCAGAGGGCGAAGAGATATTCGCGGGCGATGTAATACCAGTTGGTGACGTTGTCGATGCGGCGCAACGCGTTGACTTGCCGGATGATTTCCGAGTCATTGATGGAGCGAGCGGCAGAATCGGCAAGAACTGCAGACATTGCAAAGGCCTCCGTGGTTCTCTGTCGTTAAAATAGGAATGCCCTCGTTTTTGCCCAATGCAATTGAGATAATGGCAATGGAAGGAGACGCGATATGGACCTTGCGACGTTCAAGCGAGAATCGGACCTGAATCGCCAAGCGTACGAACGATTGCGGGAGGTGATTCGGCGCGACTACGCAGGCAAGTATGTGGCGCTCGCCAACGGGCGGATGATCGGAGCCGACGCCTCATTCGATGCCGCTTGCGCGCTCGTCACCGATCTTGACCCTGCGCCCGAATTCTATCTCGTGTTTCCGGCGGAGGACGAGCCCCACTTCGGCTTGGTATATGATCTATGGAGGCCATAATTGCCCATGCCAAATGCATCGTGGAACGCCAATCCTGGAGGCGAATACTGGATCGACGTGCGTCTCGGAAGCCGTTCGCTTCCCGTGTTGGTCGATACCGGCCTGATCGATGTTAGAGGCGAAGTCGGATTTTCCGTTGACCACGCACTCTACGACGCAATCAAGATTACAGGTGAGTTTGTCAGTTTCCAGAGGCACGGAAGAATGTCGGCAGATGGGACAGTTCGTGTAACGGAAAGCGGGGCGCTAGATGTCCAGCTCTTTTCTCCACAAACCAAGATCCCGGTGGGCCCGGTTGTCCATCTATTCGTAATGCGAGGTTCGCCTGGTGTGCCTGATCGTGTCGGCTTGGCGTTTTTTCATTTGCTCAAAGGTTGCAAGATTCTGTGGGACCTGGATCAACGGTTGTGGCAGGTTGAGTGCCCCTAATTTTGGCGTTTGAATTTCCTGGCATTGAGAAAATGAATGTGCGGCATCGCAGGCATCATCGACCTCTCAGGCAATCGCCCCATCCCGCCCGGCATCCTAACGCGCATGGCCGACGCCATCGTCCATCGCGGGCCTGACGAGGATGGCTATCTCGAGGAGCCCGGCGTCGGCCTCGCCAATCGCCGGCTCAGCATCGTTGGCCTGCACGACGGCAAGCAGCCGATCTGGAATGAGGATCGCTCCGTCGTTACCGTCTTCAATGGCGAGTTCTTCGATTATCCCGAAGTGAAAGCTCGGCTCGAAGCGAAGGGGCACGTCTTCCGGACCCATTGCGATACCGAGCTCATTCCGCACCTGTGGGAAGATCATCGGGAAGGCATGTTCGACCATCTCAAGGGGCAATTCGCCATCGCTCTGTGGGATCGCAAACGCCATTGCATCGTCCTGGCCCGCGATCAGTTCGGCATCTGTCCGCTCTTTTACAGCGTGCAAAACGATTGGCTCCTCTTCGGCTCCGAGATCAAGGCGCTGCTCGCATCCGGCCTCGTCGAAGCGAAAGCCGACCTGCGAGGCATCGATCAGGCGTTCAATTTCTTCGCGGTTCCTGGCCCTGCTACTTGTTTTGCCGGCGTGACCTTGGTGCAGCCCGGGCAGTACTTGCGCATCCAGCTCGGTGGCACGATCCCCGCCACCGTGGAACGCAAGTTCTATTGGCAAATCGATTTTCCCGATCAAGGCCAGGAGGAGTATGGCCGCGATCCGAAAACCCTGATCGATGAGTTCGAGCGCGTCTTGCTGGGCGCCGTCGAGCGCCGGCTGCGTGCCGATGTGCCGGTCGTTTCGTATCTTTCGGGCGGCATTGATTCGAGCCTCGTCGTGGCGATGGCGGCCAAGATTCGTGGCACGCCCATCCCGACATTCACCATCCAGATCATGGATCCCAAGCTCGACGAGACCTCGCAAGCGGCCGTCGTCTCACGGCACATCGGCTCCACGCCGGTCGTGGTGCAAGTCGGCGACGCGGAGGTGCTCGAAAGCTACCCGGAGCTGACGCGCGCCGCCGAGGTTCCGGTGATTGACACGAGCTGCACGGCGCTATTGCGGCTGGCCCGCTCGGTGCATCAGCATGGCTTCAAGGTCGCCCTCACCGGCGAAGGCTCCGACGAATGGCTCGCCGGCTATGCGTGGTTCAAGGTCCATCGTCTGCTCGGCATGTTCGATTGGATGCCAGGCATCACGCCGAGCTACTGGTTGCGCCGCCTGGCCATGCGCGTCATGGGAACTCCGCGTGGCGCCGTCGAACGCTTCCACATGATCCGCGAAACGCTCGGCGATTACACTGCCTTTCAAGACATCTACGGCATCATGGGCCAATCGCGCCTGCGCTTCTACAGCCCGGAAACGCTGCACTCCCTGCGCGACTACCATCCCTACCTGGAACTGGAACCGAACCTGGAGCGCATAAAGCACTGGCACCCGCTCAACCGCGCGTTCTTCTATTCCGGACGCGTCCATCTGGCCGGGCATCTGATGTCGAGCAAGGGGGACCGCGTGGCCATGAATTCGTCGGTCGAGACGCGATATCCCTTTCTCGATGACGAGGTTTTCCGCTTTCTCGCCCGCATCCATCCGCGCTGGAAGCTGCGCGGCTTCCAGGATAAGTACATCTTGCGGCTCCTGGGCGAGCGCTATCTGCCCCACGAGGCGGCATGGCGGCCCAAGGGAATGTTCCGCGCCCCGCTCGATTCCTTCTTCGATCGCCAGGTGCCGGCCTTCGTCGATCAACTCCTGAGCGACGAATCGTTGAAGAAGACCGGCTATTTCAATATCGAAGCGGTGCGTTTTTGGAGCGAGAAGGTGCGCAATCGCCAGCTCGGTTTCCGCCAGCGCTCCTCGGTGGAGCTCGGCCTGGTCGCGGTCGTTTCGACGCAGCTTTGGCACCACCTGTTCATCGACAACAGCCTCGCGGATTTGGCAATCAGTGCGCCGAAGCCGGCATTAGCGTCGGTCCGTTGACTAAAAACCAATTTGCAGCCATCGGATGACTGTCGAAGTGCTCACGCCGCCCAGTGCCTCCGTGTGCCGAGCAAGCTCTCATACAGCCCCAGATGCCGCACGGCGATGTTGCGCCAATCGTAGGCCTGGACGACTTGGCGTGCCTTGGCGCTCATGTGCCGCACCAGCGCGTCATCGGTGAATAGACGGCGCAGCGCCGCGGCAAGTTGCTCCGGCGCTTCGGGCGGCACCAAAAGCCCGGTCTGTTCCGGATGCACCAGATCGGCCAGACCGGGCATGTCGGTCGCCAGCATCGGCAAGCCCGATGCGTATCCCTCCAGCACCACCAGCCCGAACGCCTCCCACTGGCGCGACGGCACCACGCCGAAGCGAGCGTTTTGCAGTAGGTACGCCTTGGCTGGTCCCGTCATCGTGCCAAGGAACCGGACGCGTTCGGTCAAATCGAGCTGCGCCGCCAGCACTTCCAGGGCCGCCCGCTCCTCGCCGTCGCCGACGATCACGAGCTGCAGGCGCCGATTCTCCGGCGTCCGTGCCAGCCCTTGCAGCAGCACGTCCACCCCCTTGCGGTATTTCAATCGGCCCACAAAAATCGCATAGCTTCCCGGCTCTAATGCGAAGTCCAAATGATTCGGCCTGACAGTGCGCTCGATGTAATTCGACAAATGCACGCCGTTGGGAATGTCCACGATGCGCGGCGTCGCTTCGGGGCAGAGCCTGGCGAAGCCGTCACGCGTGAATCTGCTGATGGCGATCAGCGCCGACGCCGAGCGCAGGCCTTGCTGGCAGCGCTCGACAATGACCGACTTTTGCAAGCGCACGTTGTTTTTGTAGACATCGCCGCCATGGCTGGTGACGATCAGCGGCGCCGGCAGCTCGTCGCGCACCTGCGATGCCAGGTAGCTCGGCGGGTAGATGCCGTGGCAGTGCAGGATGTCGAACGGCCGACGGCGGTATTCATGCGTGAGGAACCAGCGATACCAGGAGATGAAATGATGCGTCGAATAGAAACGCGGATGGCGCACGACCTCATACGGATGACTCTCGCCGCGCACGGACAACTTACGCGGCATCGGGGCCAACACGATCGGCTGATGCCCCAGCGCCAGGAATTGCCGGGCGAGGGCATCGACGACGATTTCCTGCCCCCCCATCTTGGGGAGCGCCGTATCGGTGTACAAGCAAATTCGCATAGGCGCCCCTGGCCGAAGGTTCCGAAGCATACGGGTTATACGGATTCGGCCGATGGAATTTCAAGAGCGCTTGCCGGCCGCCTGTGCCCGTGGATGCGCTCCACCTACCCATTTGCCGTGGGTAGCTCGAATCGCTAAAATTCCAGGCTTTTTCGCATTTCTCCGGGCAGGTGCCCACGAGCGGCGGTGAGAGAGGGGTGCAATCACCTGCATTATGATAAGGTTGGTCGATTAGGCAAAGTACAAAGAAAACGTCAAAGCGGGGCGTAAGCGCGGGGCTGCCGCCTCGCCGAGGATAAGAAGTTGGTGCAGAACCGCCGATTGCGTCTTGAGGTCAGCCAGGAACGCGGTTTGATCCATGCCCTGGACGAAATCCTGAGCCAACCGCGCGGCGCGGTGAAGGTCGAGCAGGATGGCGTCATCGCGCAGCATAGAGGGTCTCTACGGATTCCAGGATTTGACGCCGGCGAATCGGATTCGCGCTTTGCTCCACTGCTTGCCGACTGACTAAATCCACGGGCCGGCCGACGATCCCGGCCAGCTCCTGCTCCATCCGCACGCAGTCCAGCAGCGTCCAGTGCGCATCGGCGGGAAAGTGACGAGAACATCGACGTCGCTGTCGGGGTTAAAATCCGGACGAAGCACCGAGCCGAACAACCTTCCCGTCCGGCCAACCACATCTTGCGGGGCGTGGTAAGCTGCTTCCGGACCACTCATCCGGGAGGGCTTGGCTATGGCACGGCGAGGCAGTCGGCGGGACGGTGGGAAGGAACGATTCTGGCGGCGGCTGCTGCGGCAGTGGCGACGCAGCGGTTTGACCGTTCGCGCGTTCTGCGCCGAGCACCAAGTCAGCGAGCCATCCTTTTATTCTTGGCGGCGGAGCATCGCCGAACGCGATCAGCGAGTGACTGTCAGCGTCGCGACGGTCGGCGACGATGACGCGCACGACCAACCCCTTTTTGTGCCGCTGCGTGTGGTGCCGACGGCTACAGGTATGGCGTTCGAAGTGGTGCTGGGCCAGGGCCGCGTCGTGCGCGTGCCGGCGTGTTTCGACCCGGCGGCGCTGCGGCAACTCCTCGCCGTTCTGGAGGAGGAGCGGCCATGCTGAGCCTGCCGTTGCCGGTGCGTGTCTATTTGTGTTTGGAGCCGACGGACATGCGGCGCAGCTTCGACGGGTTGTGCCGCATGGTGCGCGAGCACGTCGGCGCCGATCCGCTGTCGGGCGATCTGTTCGTGTTTCGCTCCAAACGTGGCGATCGCGTGAAACTTCTGTACTGGTTGGGAGACGGGCTGGCGATCTGGTATCGGCGTTTGGAGGAAGGGACGTTTGTGTTTCCGAAATTGGCGGAGGGTTCGGGACTGTCGTGGTCGCGTGCGGTGGGCAAGCAGGGGCTGGAGATTCGCAGCGCCGATCTGGCCATGCTGCTGGACGGCGTGGACTTGGCCAGCGTCAAGCGGCAGAAACGCTATCAACGACCAGCGGCAACGACCGCCCAGACCGCAAACGATTCACGGTGACGGCGCGTCACTTTTTTTTCAAAAAAATCTGCTTGTTCGCGCAACCTTGTCGGGTCCGTGGGGTTTCATCCTCCATGAGCACGGACGCAACGACACCTCGGTCCTCTTCATCCACACCGGCTTCACCGTCGGCGTCGCCAACGGCAACCGTCTTCGATCCCGCCAAACTTCCCGACGACACCACGCTTCTGAAGCAGATGATTGCCGAGTTGCTGGCGGCGCTCAAGCGTGATCGCCGTGAGCTCGCCGAGGTACAACAGCGGCTCGATGCTTTGTTGCGCCGGGGTCGGCCAGAGGAGCCGATCGATCCGAACCAGCCGTTATTGTTTCCGGAACTGGCCCAGCCCGAACCGGCGGCGCCGGCGTCGCCCGCCGTCGAGACAGAAGCGAGCCAGCCTCGCAAAGGCAAGCCGCACGGTCGGCGTCGGCCGGCGCGGCAGTTGCGTCGCGAACAACGCCGCTACGAGTTGCCCACGCTGGAACGGCTCTGCCCCGAGTGCGGCACGATGCGTGGCGAGATCGGCGTGCAGACGACCGAGCAGTACGACTACAAGCCGGCCGAGGTGTTTGTCGTCGAACACCAGCGCGTCAAGTACGCCTGCAAATGTTGCGAAGGCCACGTCGCCATCGCGCCCAAGCCGCCGCAACCGCTCGACAAGGGCTTGCCGGGGCCGGGCCTGTTGGCGCAGATCATCGTTGACAAATATCAGGATCACATTCCGCTGCACCGCTCCGAGCAGCGTTTCGAACGGCTCGGCGTCAAGCTGCCACGCTCGACCATGTGCGACTGGATGGCCTCGGCCGCCGAGTTGCTGACACCGCTCTGGCAGTTGCTCAAGCACTGGGTGTTGCAATCGAAGGTGCTGCACACCGACGACACCACCGTGCCGGTGCGCGACGAGACTAAGAGTAACCACCGATACGGCCGACTGTGGGACTACATCGGCGACCAAGATCATCCGGGCATCGTCTTCGACTACACAACAACCCATGCCCGCGATGGACCGGCCGAGTTCCTCAAAGACTTCAAAGGCTTTTTGCAAGCCGACGCCTACGGCGGCTACGACGGCATCTACACCGGCTCCAACGGCGCGATCGTCGAAGTCGGCTGCATGGCCCACGCCGCCAACAAATTCAGCGAAGCCGACAGCACCGATCCAGAACGTGTGCTGGCGGCCAAGGCCTGGGTGCGCAAACTTCTACGACGTCGAGGACGAGGCCAAGGCCATCATCGCCGCGGAAAAGCTGACCGGCGCCGCGGCCGCTGCTGTCCGCTTGCGCTTGCGTAAGGAAAAAGCCGTACCGCTGCTGACATCATTGCGTCAGTGGCTTGTGGAGCAGAAAGAACAAGTGCTGCCCAAAAGTCCGATTGCCGCCGCCATCAACTACATGCTCAACCAGTGGGACGCGCTCAACCGCTACACCAGCGACGGCGACCTGCACATCGACAACAACATCTCCGAACGGACGCTGAAGCTGATCGGCATGGGCCGCATCAATTGGTTGTTCCTGGGCAGCGACAAGGGCGGCCTGACCGCGGCGGTGCTGTTCAGTTTCACAGCGACGTGCAAGCATCTGCACATCGACACGTTCGCCTACCTGCGCGACGTGTTCGAGCGTCTGCCAACGCATCCCGCCGATCGTCTGCAGGAGTTGCTGCCTCACCGTTGGCAATCGGCCAGGCAAGCCGCCGCGTCCACACCGAACGCTCCAGCGCCAAGTGACGTGCCGGTGTGAACCGCGCTCAAAAATGAGGCCACTTTGGCGCTCAAAAACGAGCCACTCTCTCCACAACATTTTTTCGCCACAAATCCCCTTCACCGGTAGCTGAGGGGATTTGTGGCGAAAAAATGTTCTCAGGCGCGCTCGGCGCTGGCCCGCGCGAAAGCGCCAAAGTGGCTCGATTTGGAAGCGCCGTTGACAGTGCCGGCGCCCTGACCCCTTCCGTCGCAAGACCGCAATGCGCGAGCATCACGTTCCCCCCGCGAAATCCATCGCCGCTGCGCCGCCTTCTCTGGCAACCCGCCCCCCGTCGGAGGGATGTACTTCACCGGACGGGAAGGATATTTGTCAACGATGATCTGCGCCAACAGGCCCGGCCCCGGCAAGCCCTTGTCGAGCGGTTGCGGCGGCTTGGGCGCGATGGCGACGTGGCCTTCGCAACATTTGCAGGCGTACTTGACGCGCTGGTGTTCGACGACAAACACCTCGGCCGGCTTGTAGTCGTACTGCTCGGTCGTCTGCACGCCGATCTCGCCACGCATCGTGCCGCACTCGGGGCAGAGCCGTTCCAGCGTGGGCAACTCGTAGCGGCGTTGTTCGCGACGCAACTGCCGCGCCGGCCGACGCCGACCGTGCGGCTTGCCTTTGCGAGGCTGGCTCGCTTCTGTCTCGACGGCGGGCGACGCCGGCGCCGCCGGTTCGGGCTGGGCCAGTTCCGGAAACAATAACGGCTGGTTCGGATCGATCGGCTCCTCTGGCCGACCCCGGCGCAACAAAGCATCGAGCCGCTGTTGTACCTCGGCGAGCTCACGGCGATCACGCTTGAGCGCCGCCAGCAACTCGGCAATCATCTGCTTCAGAAGCGTGGTGTCGTCGGGAAGTTTGGCGGGATCGAAGACGGTTGCCGTTGGCGACGCCGACGGTGAAGCCGGTGTGGATGAAGAGGACCGAGGTGTCGTTGCGTCCGTGCTCATGGAGGATGAAACCCCACGGACCCGACAAGGTTGCGCGAACAAGCAGATTTTTTTGAAAAAAAAGTGACGCGCCGTCACCGTGAATCGTTTGCGGTCTGGGCGGTCGTTGCCGCTGGTCGTTGATAGCGTTTCTGCCGCTTGACGCTGGCCAAGTCCACGCCGTCCAGCAGCATGGCCAGATCGGCGCTGCGAATCTCCAGCCCCTGCTTGCCCACCGCACGCGACCACGACAGTCCCGAACCCTCCGCCAATTTCGGAAACACAAACGTCCCTTCCTCCAAACGCCGATACCAGATCGCCAGCCCGTCTCCCAACCAGTACAGAAGTTTCACGCGATCGCCACGTTTGGAGCGAAACACGAACAGATCGCCCGACAGCGGATCGGCGCCGACGTGCTCGCGCATCATGCGGCACAACCCGTCGAAGCTGCGCCGCATGTCCGTCGGCTCCAAACACAAATAGACACGCACCGGCAACGGCAGGCTCAGCATGGCCGCTCCTCCTCCAGAACGGCGAGGAGTTGCCGCAGCGCCGCCGGGTCGAAACACGCCGGCACGCGCACGACGCGGCCCTGGCCCAGCACCACTTCGAACGCCATACCTGTAGCCGTCGGCACCACACGCAGCGGCACAAAAAGGGGTTGGTCGTGCGCGTCATCGTCGCCGACCGTCGGGACGCTGACAGTCACTCGCTGATCGCGTTCGGCGATGCTCCGCCGCCAAGAATAATAAGGATGGCTCGCTGACTTGGTGCTCGGCGCAGAACGCGCGAACGGTCAAACCGCTGCGTCGCCACTGCCGCAGCAGCCGCCGCCAGAATCGTTCCTTCCCACCGTCCCGCCGACTGCCTCGCCGTGCCATAGCCAAGCCCTCCCGGATGAGTGGTCCGGAAGCAGCTTACCACGCCCCGCAAGATGTGGTTGGCCGGACGGGAAGCAGCTTACCACGCCCCGCAAGATGTGGTTGGCCGGACGGGAAGAGATCATTTCCGAAGAATCCGATGGCAGCACCGATTTTCGGCGCGCGCAATCCCTAATGCGGAGCGCGAAGCGAATGGCAATTCTCGGACTTGGGTATCATCCTGTAAACATGAGGCGGTTGGACCTGGACGAACGCCTAAGCAACGTTTTTGGAACCTGCTACGGAATGACGGAGGGAGAGAGGGCGCACCATCAAAAAGCACCACTGCAGCTTTGGAGCACAAATGCAAAAGCGATCGATCTATTGAGGGAATCACCCGTTTTCCAAGAAGATTAGCCGCCGGGCATTTCGTTCGGCATGACCGCGCGGGCAGAGAAAAGAATGGCAGTGAAAATGTCCTGGATCAAGGTAGCCCGTCTATTCGAATTATCCTCCGGCTGCAACCACCTTTCGTTCCACCCATCCGCGCACATCGCCTATGAACACGTTCGGATCCGGCTCAAATTCCAGCGTGTGATGGGCGCCGACGTATTCGATGATCTGCTTGTCCGGCGTCGCAAATTTCTCGACGTAGCTGCGCGTCCAGTCGTTGCGGATAACGCGGTCCTCGGAGGCGAGCAGCAGCAGCACCGGGACGTGGACGTATTTCTGGCAGAAGCGCAGGTAGCCGTCGAGGCGAACGCTTTCGACGAGCAAGCGAGCGGTCGCTTGATGCAGGCGCAACGGATCGTCGCGCAGAAATTGCTGCCAGTGCGGCGTGGCGGTGAAGAAATCGGGATCGTTGAGCGGGATCGGATATTTCTTGCGCGGGCGGAACAGGCGGGAGAAGATAATGTCGATGCGTTGCCTAAGGGGCGGGCGGACCTTGGCGAAAAAGCCAGGGCACAGGAGGATCAGGCCATCGACGAGGCCGGGATGTCGGCGTTCCAGGGCGATGGCGAGTTTGCCGCCCCAGGAGATGGCGGCGAGGAAGACGGGGAGCTTGACGACCGTGTTGCCGCGCGACACGTTGCGGGGCAGGGCGGCGAGGAATTCGGCGACATCGTCGAGCAGTCGGCGGAAGCTGGGGGCGTCGCCGCGTGCCTCCAGGTTCATGCCGGAGCCACGCCGGTCGAGGAAATAGACATCGTAGCCGGTTTGGGAGGGCGAGGCTCCCGCCGAGCCGGTGTCCGCAGGTGAATGATGCTCATCGCCACTACCGGCTCGGCAGGAGCCTCGCCCTCCCGATAAAGCGGTACAGGAATTCTCGTACCAGCCGGCATGGCTCTGAATGCCGTGGATGAAGACGACGATGGCGCGTGGATCCACCCTCACCCCCGGCCCCTCTCCCTGGGGAAGAGGGGAGGTTGCCGGATAGCGGCGATGCTTCCAGACGTAGCCGTCGCTGGCCCGGTGCTCCAGGACCGCAAACGCCGGTTCAGCCAAGCAGCACCTCCTGGCGCACCGCCACGCGTTTCAGCGCCTGCGGATCGATGGCGATGCCCAGGCCCGGCCCGTCGAGCGCCGGCGCCCAGCCGCCCCAGCCGAACGTGAGGTCGGTGGTCGCCAGGGCTTCGCGGACCAGGTGGCTGTCGTAGGAGCCTTCGAGATAGCGGATGTCCTTGACGCTCGCCGCGAAATGCCGGCCCGCCGCCGAGAGGATCGCCGTCTCGCCGACCTGGCAGCCGAGTTGATAGCCGATCTTGTGCCGGCGGGCGAATTGCGCCAATCGCAAGGACGCGATGAATCCGCCGCACTTGGAGAGCCGCAGATTGAACAGGTCGCACGTTTCGCCGTCAAACGCCCGCTCGGCGTCGATCATGCCGCACAGCGATTCGTCGAGCATGATCGGCACGCCAACCGCCGGCCGCACCTCGCGCAAGATGGCGATGTCCTCGTGCGGCAACGGTTGCTCGACCGAGCTGACGTTGAATGGCTTCAATTCGACAATCTTGTCGCGCACATTGGCCGGCGTCCACGCTTCATTGGCATCCACGCGCACGTCCATCCTTCGGCCCACCCGGCTGCGAATCACGCCGACGCGCTCGACATCGTTTTGCCCTTCGATGCCAACCTTGATCTTGAGCTGCTTGAAGCCATAAATCCACATCTTCCAGGCAGCCCAGCGCGCTTTCATCCCCTGGGCCGAGGTGATCGCGCCGCTGTAGCGGACATGGTCCTTCGGCTCATAAAGATCGTCATGGGCGAGCAGCTTGGTGACATCGGAGACGGGATGTGAGAAGTGCTTGCCGAAGGCGTCGAGCAAGGCGAGCTCGATGGCGCAGCGAGCCGCCGTTGCCCTGGCAGCCGCGATCATCGCCGGGGATCGGAGCGAGCCGCAGCCGTTCGATGTTCGCCAGCGCGGCCTTGAAGCTGGGGCAATCCTCAATCTGGGCGGCGAGGTCGCTTTGCTTGAGCAGCGCGAAAGCCGAGTCGATGGTTTCGCCGGTGACATACTCGCGCGGCACGCCTTCGCCGAAGCCGATCGTGCCGTCGTCGAGCGTGGCGCGGATGACGATGTTGTCGGTCTCGGTGCGCGTATGCGAAGCGTGCTGGATCGGCTTCTTGAGCGGAATCCGCACCTGCCAGGCAATGATTTCCTTGACGCGCATGCGGATGTTTTATGAAATGTGCGGCACCGCTGGGTTAGCGTTGAGCGCAGAATTCGATCTTCAAACTCCGCTTTAGCGCGGCAGCAATGCGCTTGAGCATGGTCAGCGAATGCCCGCCGTAATCGGCGTCCTCGATACGGGAAATCACGGATTGTTGCGTGCCGACCATTACGGCAAGCTGTTTCTGTGTCAAGCCAGCCTCCGTGCGCAGGTCATAAACCTGCTGAGCGATGTCGGCATTGAACGATTCTTCCTCGACGGCCCTCGCCAATTTCGGATTGGCGAAGAGCTTTGCGCGGATCACATCGCCAAAATTCCGCGTCCGTTTTTTTGCCATGTTACGACTCCCATTCTTGCGTGTACTGATCGCGATTGCTTTCAACTAGCCGTTTTGCCTTGATCGCGAAATCGATTTCAGCATCCGGGACGGGCCCCTCTTTCGTAAAGCCGTGGGTGAGGCACGCAACATTTCGCTCCTTCTCATAGAAAAAATACAACATGCGGTAATGAACCCTGCCGAGCTTCGCGCACAACTCGTGAATCTTGTCTCGGAGGATATCCGCTGCCGGTCGGCGAAGCTCGTGTCCAAGGCGTTCGAGTTGCTGTACCCTTGCAAGGCACTTGGCGTACGCCTTCGGTTCGACCTGCTCGAGCTCATCCAGCCATTCCACCAATGGCACCGCCTCGGAAGCGTCCCGAAAGACGAGGAGCGTGGTCTGAGGCATCCCTCACCTTCATTCTACAGCAAGAGTATCGACATCCTTTGGGAAATTCAATCACAAAATTGCGATACGCGGCAAATCGTCGTGAGACTACTCACGGCAACTTTGTATAGATATCGGCCAGCAGGAACAAGCCGTTGCGAGGCACCGTCTCAGTGACCACGTACAGCATCAAAGCACAGCCACAGCCCCATCAGCGTCACAATTAGCGCGCTAGCAATCGGCAACGCCCGCAGCAAACGCCCGCTGCCGAAGCGCGATTCGGCGAAGCGCGGCACTTGCACCACCAGGATGCCGATGGCGACGAGCACCACGGCGAGGCCAGCGCTGAAGGCGAGGACGGCGGGGAGCACGAGCCAGAATCGGCTGGTGCCGACGGTCCACACAAACAAGATGATCGCATCGACGCACGGGATCATTCCGCCGGTGATGCCGAGCAGGGTCAGGCCCCACCAGCTCAGCAAACGTGCTGGCGGCGTCGCTTCGCCAGGCTGGTGATGGTGATGCCCGTTACCTAAGTGTACATGATCGGCTCGGCCCGCGAGGCGTTGGAGCAAAAGCCAAAAGCCGATGCCGACGACCATCAGCCCCATGACGAGCCCGAGGCCATTGACGAGCCAATTCATGAATGCCTGCTGCTGCTCGGCCTGCAACAGCGCGACAATGAGGGCAAGAATCATGACGCTGCCGGTGTGAGTCAGCGTGGTGATGAGGCCGAGATAAAGGGCATGCCAAACGGTGCCGCGTTCGCCAACCAGATAAGCGGCGACCAGCGTCTTGCCGTGTCCCGGCGTCAGGGCGTGGGCGGCGCCGAACGCGAATGCCAACAGCAAGGTCATGGCCAGGCCATAATCGCTGCGCAGTAGCAGCGGCAGCAACGCGAAGCGGTCTTCATGCGATTCGCGCGGCTGCGGCGTCGGGGCCGGCGGCGGTTCCACGTTTTGGGCCGGCGGCGCGGCGCTGGCGCGAATACCACCTTGATTTGCCGCGAGCGATCATCGTCAAGGGCCAGCGACTTGGCCGACGCATCTGGCGCTGCGATCGCAATCGCCAGTCCGGTTTCATCGGTGACGCTTAGCGCGATTTTGCCCTCCTCCAGATAATACGTCTTGTCTTCGAAATCGAATTGCGTCTTCCGCTCCGGGTCGATGTCGAAGCTGGTCTCAAAAACGAAATCGCAGCGCAAATGGCCGAGCGTCTTGCCATCCTCATCGACCAAACGCGGTTTGCGTTCGACGCAGCGGAATCCCGGCCGCGGCTTCTTGTCCAACGACGCAATCAGCCGATCAGCGAGAATTCCCTCGTATTTCTTGGCGAACAGCGCGTAGTATTCGAGCGGCCGCTGCGGAAAGTAATCGAGAAAATCGATCTCGTCCCGGTAGGGTTGCATATCGCGGAAGATCGTGGTCTCAGCCGCTTCGAGTCGATACTCGACGTCGACAAGAATTCGGTTGGGCGAGTCGCCTTTCCGCAAGCGCACGACGATGGCTCGGTCGTGCGCGTCATCCTTCGACAACGGATGTGCGAACGCCGTGCTCACGACCAACGAGAACACGCCGCAACTTACAGCCAATCGCACGATGGCAGTCGATGTCATTCCCTCATTATGGCGGATCAGGTGGATGAATGCCAAGAGAAATCATCAGCTGCGGACTCCGGCGCGGCGGAAGATTTTTTTTCTTGCGTCCTCGCTTTGTCTTGCGCGTTTGTGCGAGCGGATTTTCGCGCCATCGAAAAGCTGTCTCTACAATGCAGAAGACGAACATTATGTTCGCGATCTCCGAGCAGGGCGGAAGGGACTCCCATCCCGATGCCCCATTCTCTTGCTTCCCGGATTCCTGGGTTCATCGCGTGAGGATACTGCGCGCTGGCAGGAGGATCGCAGCTTGACTTCCACTTATGATGTCGTGGCGGTGTTGACGGAAACGCTCAGCCAACGGATTGGGGAATCTCGATACAACCTCTGGTTTGCCGGCAAGACCAAATTTGTCGTTCGCGACGATCATGTTGCGGTCGGCGTGGCCAATCTCGTCCTGCATGATTGGCTGCAAAAAACCTTCGGCGATGACGTGCGGCAATCCGCGACCGAGGCGTTCGGCACGGCCACGCCGGTTCGCTTTTTCATCGATCCGCAGCTTTTCCAGGGCGCCCGCCAAGATCAATCCCAAGTCCAGCAAGCACCGACGCCTGCGCAGCCAGCATTGCCCTTGTGCGAAACGCGCCGACCCTTGCGCCAGCGCCGGTTGCACTCTCTCGATGATTTCATCGTCGGCCCCGGCAACCGCGTCGCCCACGCCTCCGCCGTCAGCCTCATCGAGACACCGGAGGAATGCCCGATCCCTCTGGTCAGCGCACGGCGCGGTCGGCACCGGCAAGACGCATTGGCTCGAAGGCATCGCCGCCGGGCTCACCCGCCGCTTTCCCGACTGGCGTGTCCTCGTGCTCACTGCCGAGGATTTTACCAACCGCTTCGTGCAAGCGATGCACCAGCACAAGCTGCCCGCCTTCCGCAAGCAGTTCCGCGCCTGCGATGCTCTGCTCATCGACGACGTCGGCTTCTTCGCCAAGAAGCAGGCGACGCAGGAGGAATTGCTGCACACGCTGGATGCGTTGCTGAGCGATCATCGCCCCGTGGTACTGACGGCCGACTGCCATCCGCGCCTGGCGGATCATTTTGCGCCGGAGTTGACCGATCGGTTGGTCGGCGGCGCGGTCTGGAGCATGCTGACCCCCGACCGCGCCACACGCCTGGAAATGCTCCGCGCCAAGGCGTTCAAGGCCGGCGGTCTGCCTGATGACGTGCTCGAATTCCTTGCGGACCATCTGCGTGGCAACGTGCGCGAGCTGCAAGGCGCGATCCACGGCGTCATCCATCTCGCCAAGGCGACGGCCCGCCCCGTCGATCTCGACCTGGCCCGCGAAGCGCTCGGCGATCTCTTGCGCCATTCGATCCGCATGGTTCGCCTGGAAGATGTCGAGGCGGCTGTCTGCGAAGTCCTCGGAGTCTCGCGCGATCTGCTTTTCTCCAAGAAGCGCCAGTGGATTTACAGCTACCCGCGCATGTTCGCCATGTACCTGGCCCGCAAGCACACGAGCGCCACCTTCAGCGAAGTCGGCAAGCACTTCGGCGGCCGCAATCACAGCACGGTGGTGGCGGGCGAGAAAAAGGTGCGCGATTGGCTCAAGAGCAACATCACGCTCCAACTCGGCAAACGCATCATGCCGGTGCGCGACATCGTCGAGCAGATCGAGCGATTACTGGGAGAGTGACGCGCAGCCGTTCTTGTGCGCTGATACCGGCCGCGATCGCTTTACTGCCCACGGCAAAGCTGCTAATATGCGGGAAATCAACGAAGTACGCATTTTCCAGAGGGAGCAGTCATGAACCTTCGCGGCAAAATAAGAAACGGCAAAGTCCTGCTTGACGACCCGAAGGCGCTTCCCGAGGGGACGCAGGTGGTGGTTCGGGCGCTGAAAAAGTCGTCGAAAAAAGCGCAAGCCGGCCATTGGCAAAAAGCCGCCGCGCCGCAGCCTCGCGGAGCGTCTGGCCCCTTTTATCGGCTCGGTCAAGGATTTGCCGCCGGACATGTCCGTTAATCTCGATCATTACCTTTATGGCCGTCCCACCCAGAAATGAAGGCCATATTCGCCGACACATCGTATTACATCGCTCTGCTCAGCGACGAAGATCTCTACCATGAGGTCGCCACCGCCTGGAGCGAGAGCCTGCTGCGCGCACACCGTGGTCACGGAATACGTACTCGTGGAACTCGGAAACGCGCTGTCACGTAGCCGATACCGCGACCGTACGTGCCGCTCGTCGAGCACATTCGAACCGATGCGGACATGATTTTCATTCCAGCTTCGGAGTCTCTGTTTCGCCACGGCCTACGGCTCTACGCGGACCGGCCCGACAAGGAATGGTCGCTCGTCGATTGCATCTCATTCGTGGTAATGAAGCAGCAACGGTTGAAGGACGCTTTGACGACCGACCATCATTTCGAGCAGGCCGGTTTCCGCGCCTTGCTGCGCCAAAGTGGTCCGCACTAAATAATGCGCCGCGTTCCAGCAAAATTCTCAATAGCGGAATTCGACGCCGAGGTTCATGCCCTGGGCCCAGAAGTCGGTGCGGTTGAAGAGCGGCGCGGGTGAAGCCGGGCCGCTCAGCTGGCCGTTGCCGAGCACGACGCTTTGCGACAGGTTGATGTTGTGATCGACCTGGCTGCCGGGACGGACGACCTGATTCCAGTAGAGGAAGTCGTAGCCGACGAACAGCCGGCACGTCGGCGTAATCGCGTAGCTCAGTTTCAGCTCCACCGACGGAACGACGCCAAATTGCGTGGCGGTCGTGCGGCCCATGTTGCTGGGCTGGGCGAAAAAGCCGCCGGGGTAAAGGTTGGGCACGTTGGAATTGCCTGGGTACTGCGCGGTGACGCCCTGGACATTGAGGGTTTCGCTGGTGGCGCCGAGGGCGAGTTTGCCAGTGACATCGAAAGCGAGCCGATCGCGTTGCCAGGTGAAGCGCGCGCCGACCTGGCCGCCGTAAAACTGGTTGCGTGTTTCGAAGCCGTCGTGAAAATTGGTGAGCGTGTTGTCGGCTAGCGATTGCGAGCTTGTATCGACGTAGAGGTTCTCCATAAGGTCGAGGTAGCGGAAGCCGGCTAAGAGGCTGAATTCGAGGCCTGGCGAGCGGGCAAGGCAGAACAGGCCATTGACTTCGGTGCCCCATAGGGACAGCGATGAGCTGACGCTGATGCCGCCGCTGAAACCGTTCGCTCCCGGCATGGTGAGCGGCAAGAGGGCGGGGCCGACGCTGCCGGGCGTTTGGTTGACGAAGGGGAAGGCGATCATGGGGTTGCCGTTGGCGTCAGACCCGGCGGAGAAGTTGCTGGTGCGCTGCTCGGTGCCGAAGAAGGCGATTTCGAAGCCGAGGTTGCGGCCGGCATCAAGCCAGCCGCCGAAGGCGACCAGTCCGCCGGAGAAGGCGCCGAAATTGCCGCTGTTGTTGCCCAGCGGGGTGCCGTTGGGGTTGTTGACCAGATCGTTGGAGCCAACCACGTTGATCGGCATCGGGGCGTTTTTGACCCACCAGAGCAAGAATTCGGCACGAATCCAGATGCGATAACTGTCCGGATCGTAAACGGGCCGCAAAACCAGGGGGGCCGGCATCACGGGACCATACGGCATAACTGGGCCGGGATACGGCGGAGGTAAGGGCGCCGATGGCTGCGCGGGCGGACCAACGCCTTCGCTCGACGAAGGTGACTGCGCGCTTGGAAACCTCGGCGGTTGCGCCGGCGGGCCAACCCCTTCGCTCGGCGGCGGGGCCGGTGGGGTATAGGTCGGCAGGGACTGCTGGGAGAACAGCGGCGCGACGGCAAGCGCCCAGATGCCAAGGGCGAATAGAATTCCTTTTCGCATGACCCACCTCCTTGGTCTTCACGAGTCCATCGAAGTTGCTCAGAATGCCAACCGGAATTGCAGCTGAGATATGGCCGATGATGGGAGATTTGTCAAGGCGCGATGGATTATCACTATTTCTTGAGCCGCGCACTGCGCAGCATGTCCACGAAATCCGAACGCCAGAGTTGGCGGCTTTCCCAGGTGCAATCGCACACGATGCCGTATGCGGTGTCCGGATCATTGACGACGACCAGGAAGTAATAGCGCTTCGGTTCATCATTGAAAAGCAATTTGAGTTCGACGACGCGGCCGCGGCGGTCGCCGACATCGTCGATGGCGCCGAATGCGGATTGCCCTTTGACCATGTCCTCGGCGAGCACGATCTTGTAGCTTTTGTTTTCGTCGTCGAGTGATTTATCAAGGATCTCGCGGGCAAAGGTCATGGCGGTATTCAGATCATCCTTTTTCTCGAAAGTAAAAATCTTGAGATGAGCGTTCTTGCGGTTGTCCTTGTCCGCGTGGATGCCGACCAGCACGAGAATGGCATTGGGATCGACATTCTTGGCGTCGCCTTGCTTCCAAAGGTCTTTCGGCGCGGTCAGGGCGACCTTGCCGTTGTCGGACCGGAAGGATTCGGTCGGCCACGCTTGTTCGCGCCAGCCGCGCCGCTCCACGGCGATGAAAATGCGCTTGTTCGGCATTTCCTCTTCGAAATCGGCAACCTTTTGTTCTTCGGGGCTGGCGATGAAGACCCAGAAGGCAACGCCGTCCTTGAAGAACATCCAGCATTGGCCATTCCAGTTGGCGGAGTTGTGTTGCCCCTTGAACTGAAGCTTCTGCGCCGGCAGATCGGCAAATTTGGCAGGTTCCGGCTTGGCCGCCAATTCGAGGTCGGTAATGAAGTGACCCTCAAGCCGATCAACCGCGACCTTGAGCACGGCGGCGTCGCGTGGCTTTTGCATGCCGTAATCCTTGGCGACGACGGCGAACCACAAGTCATCATCCTTGCGATTCCACGCTGCGTTGGCCTGGAACCGGCTATGAATCTCCTTGTCGATCTCCCACGAATCCTTGGGCATGACGAGCTTGAACGCTTTCTCGCTGCCATTGGCGCCGCTAATGTTGTACGTGACAGCAGCGCCCTCCACGCCCCCCGCAATGCGCGCTTGGAAATCAGGCAGGAGCAAGACGATGCCAGCAGCCGCACTGATGACGACGCTGATGGCAAAGCCGACAATCAGAGCGATGACGAGAAACCGCATCCCATTGAAGCGCTTCTTCGGCTTGCCCACCCGGCGGACCAGCGCGGCGCTTCCGGTGGAGGCCTCCGGATTGAAGAACGACCCGTCCGGCAACGATTCTTCGGTGTTTACGGGAGCGGCGGCAGGCGGCGCGGCGGGGGCAACCGGTTTTGCCGGCGGCTTGGTGGCGCTGAAATCCAGCGCGAACGGATTGTCCGAGACGGGTGCCGCCTCCACGGGCTTGGACGGGGCGCCGACCGGCATTGCCTGCGCGATCTTCGCGGACGGTGGCGAAGAGAACGGTACTGCTTGAGCAATCTTCGGCGCGGCAATCGGTTGCGCCAGGGGCGGCGTACTCGCTGGAAGAGCCACGGGCCTCGGCGCCGAAGCGGCCGACCTCACGGGCGCAGAGGCGGCGCGGCCTTGCATGCGGAAGCCGCACTTCGGACACACCAGCTGTGCCGCCGCTTGCAGTTCCGCCGGGCTGAACTCATGCGTGCAGGTCGGATTCGGACACGGAAGCTTGTTCGCCATCGGCTCTCGTCCCCAGATTCGCGGCTGTTCTTGTATTATCCATTGCCATGATCAGAACGCAAGAGGCAGTTTTTTGAACCCGGCTCTTGCTTTGTGCCCGCCAAATCATCATTCTAATCACGAAGGCCCTCCATCCTGGCCAAGGATTCATCGCATGTCCACCGCAAACGAAAATGCCCCTGCCCGTCATCAACAGTATGTTCCCGATAATGTGGTGATGCCGGAGTTCAGCTGGTCGGCGGTGCTGGTCGGCGCGGTGCTGGGCATTGTCTTTGGGGCATCGTCGCTGTACCTTGTGCTAAAAGTCGGCATGACGGTCTCCGCGTCGATCCCGGTCGCGGTTCTCTCCATTACGCTTTTTCGCTGGCTGGCTGCCACCTTCGGCATTCGCCGAGCCACCATTCTCGAAAACAACATCGTGCAAACCGCCGGCTCCGCCGGTGAATCGATCGCTTTTGGCGTCGGCGTGACCATGCCGGCCCTGCTTCTGCTCGGCTTCGAGATGGACTGGATTCGCGTCATGACCGTCGCGGTCCTCGGCGGCTTGCTCGGCATCATCATGATGATCCCGCTCCGCCGGGCGTTCATCGTCAAGCAGCATGGATCGTTGACTTACCCCGAGGGGACGGCCTGCGCCGAGGTGCTCGTGGCTGGCGAAAAGGGGGGCGCGACCGCCCGCATGGTCTTCCTGGGCTTCGGAATCGCCGCGGTGCACAAATTTCTCACCGCCGCCAGCAAGCTCTGGACGGGCGAACCATCGGTCAATCTTTATGGCGAAGTCAACGGCAAAGTCCAGGGGCTACGGGGCGCCGCCATTGGCGGCGAGCTTTCCCCCGAATTGCTCGGCGTCGGCTATATCATCGGCCCGAAAGTCTCTTGCCTGATGATCGCCGGGGCGATTCTTTCCTATTTCGTGCTTGGTCCGTTCATTGTCGTCATCGGCGACCGGCTGGAAACGCCGGTCTTGCCCGAGGAAACCAAGCTGATTCGCAACATGACCCCTGGAGACCTGAAGGGGGCCTACCTGCGGTACATCGGCGCCGGGGCGGTGGCGGCGGGGGGCATCATCAGCATGTGCCGGGCATTGCCGCTCATCTTCTCGTCGATTGTGTCCGGCCTGCGCGATCTGCGTTCCACAGCGGGCGGCGCGGGAACCACGCGTCGCACTGATCGCGACCTTCCCATGTTCGTCGTCCTCGTCGGCTGCCTCGGCCTGGTTGGCGTTTTGATGTTCGTGCCGGCGCTCGGCCTGGGGGTTTCCTTCTTCGGACTGATCGGCGCCGTGATGATCCTCGTTTTCGGCTTCCTGTTCGTCACGGTTTCTTCGCGCCTGACCGGCGAGATCGGTTCCTCTTCCAACCCCATTTCCGGCATGACCATCGCCACGCTCCTGCTCACCTGCGGCATCTTCTTCGTGCTGGGTGAAACCGGTCCCGCGGCGATGCTGATGGTGCTGAGCATCTCCGCGGTGGTCTGCATCGCGTCCTCCAATGGGGGGACCACCTCGCAGGACCTCAAGACCGGCTTCCTTGTCGGCGCCACGCCGCGCGATCAACAGCTTGCCATTCTGGTCGGCGCCTTGACCTCCGCCCTCGTCATCGGCGGCACGATGCTGGCCATCGATTCGGTCAGTACCTTCTACAGCAACAAGAACCTGCCGACGCGCACCCTGGATATTCCGCCCGATGCCCCCAAGCAAAAAGTCGGCCGGCCGTACGCCGAGCAAGATAGCGCTGAGTATTTCATCGTCCATGTCCGCAAGCCGAAGAAGGATGACGTCCCGGAGGGGGCCAAGGCCATTCCGGCGGGCCGCTATCTGGTGGACGCGGCAGGCACGGCGAAATATCGGACCGATCTTCCCATTCGGCGCAAGCCCGATCAAAAGATGGATGACGACGAGCCGGCGCCGAAGGGGTTCGCCGCCCCGCAACCGGAGCTTTTTGCCTCGATCATCGAAGGCATCCTGGGCGGGACGCTTGAATGGGCGCTGTTCATGGTCGGCGTGCTGATCGCGGTCGCCCTGGAGTTGGCCGGCGTGCGGGCTTTGCCGTTCGCCGTCGGCATGTATTTGCCGATTACTTCCTCGACGCCCATCTTTATCGGCGGCATGATTCGCTGGCTGGCCGACATGATCCGCGGCGTGTCGGGTTCCGAGGTAGAAACCGAAACCAGCCCCGGCGTGCTTCTTTCGAGCGGCTACATCGCAGGAGGAACCCTGTGCGGGCTGGTCATCGCCTTTTTCGCGTTCCTACCCGATACGTTCAACAGATTTATCGACGTCGGCCGGCACATCTGGGGGGGCGATGAAGGCCTGGAAAACGCCCTGGAATCCAAGATGCTGTCGTTGACAGCATTCCTCATCCTGGGGGGAATCCTCTTCGTCATCGGCTTGCGGAGGACGCCGAAGCTTTCGACCGAGGACGGCCCGCCGATGCCAGCCCCCGGCCAGCCCGATACGCGCATCAAGGCCGATTAAACACGCAAAACACCCAACATCGTCCCGCATCGAGGAGATATCATGAAACGCATCCCTTGGCTTTTTCCCCTGGCTCTCGTGACCATCATGCTGCAAACCAATCCACTCCCCGCCGACGAAGGGCTTTGGCTCTTCAATCATCCCCCCAAGGAGCTTCTGAAAAGGAAGTACAACTTCGACGCTCCGCAAAGCTGGTACGATCATCTGCAAAAATCGTCCGTGCGCTTCCCGCATGGCTCCGGCTCCTTCGTGTCCGCCGACGGGCTTGTCATGACCAACCACCACGTCGGCCTCGGCGCTTTGCAGACGCTTACCGGTCTCGCCAACGAGAAAGTGAAAAACGAAAAGGACAAGAAGGATTATGTCCGCGACGGCTATTACGCCAGGACGCTGGCCGATGAGTTCAAGGCCGAGGGCATGGAGCTGAACGTGCTTCAGTCCATTAGCGACGTGACGGACCGTGTCAAGGCCGCCGTCAAGAAGGACATGACGCCGGAGAAAGCGTTTGAAGCACGGCGCGGCGAAATCGCCAAGATTCGTGCCGAAAACACCAAGGGCAAGGACGAACGCGCCGACGTCGAAGCCCTTTATCAAGGCAACCAATATCACCTCTACACGTACAAACGCTATACCGATATCCGCCTCGTCTTCGCTCCCGAGCAGCAAATCGCTTTCTACGGCGGCGATCCCGCCAACTTCGCCTATCCGCGCTACGATCTCGATGTCTGCCTGTTCCGCGTCTATGAAGACGGCAAGCCGGCCAAGATCGAGCATTATCTCAAGTGGAGCAAGAACGGCGTCGCCGACGATGAGCTCGTTTTCGTCTCCGGACATCCAGGCCACACCGATCGCCTCAACACCGTCGCCGATCTCGAATATCAGCGAGACGTTCTCTATCCGAGTCTTTTACAGGTGCTCAATCGCCGGGAAGTGCTGTATACGATCTATGGCATGCAGAGCGCCGACCACGAACGCAAGTCGAAGGAGGACCTCTTCAGCGTCGCCAATAGCCGAAAGGCACGATACTGGGGCCTGGTCGGCCTGCAAGACGCAGCCATCATGAACAAGAAGAAGGCTCAGGAAAAGGCGCTCCGGGATGCCGTCGAAAAGGATCCCAAGCTCAAACACCTGAGCGACGCGTGGAAGACGATCGAGAGCATCCAGCAAGTCCGCGTCGAGCACGGCAAACGTTTCAACATGCTCGAAAAGGGGCGTGGCTTCAACAGCGAACTGTTCGGCTTTGCCCGGCAGATTGTCAGGGCTACCGAGGAAATGCAAAAGCCCAACGCCGAGCGACTCTCGGAATACGGCGAGGCAGGGCTGGCCACGCTCAAGTTCGGCTTGTTTTCCGACGAAGCCATTGACAACGATTTCGAAATCGCCAAGCTCGGCGATTCGCTCGGATTCCTGTGCGAGCAGCTCGGCTACAAGGATCCGCTCGTGCAGAAGGTGCTCGCGGGCAAGGCGGCCAATGTGCGTGCCTACGATCTGGTATCGGGCTCGAAGCTCGGCGACGCGAAAGTCCGCAAGGAGCTTTTCGAAGGGGGCAAGGCCGCCGTCGATGCGTCCAACGATCCGATGATTCTCCTGGCCAAGCTGGTGGACCCCGACTCCCGCAAGGTGCGCAAAATCCTCGAATCGCAATTCGCGGAACCGAACGCTCAGGCATACGACAAGATCGCCCAGGCCAAATTCGCCATCGAAGGGGCCAACACCTATCCCGACGCCACCTTCACGCTACGGCTCTCCTTCGGGCCGGTCAAGGGCTACGTCGAGGACGGCAAGAAGATTCCGTTCGAGACCACCTTTGAAGGACTTTATCGGAAAGCCGAGCAGGACAAGAACCGTCCGCCGTTCGATTTGCCGCAGCGCTGGATTCGCGCAAGGACAAGCTGAACCTGAAAACGCCGTTCAACTTCGTTTGTGCGGTGGACATCATCGGCGGCAACTCGGGCAGCCCGGTTGTCAATCGCGCCGGCGAGGTCGTCGGCCTGATCTTCGATGGCAACATCCAATCGCTGGTATGGGATTTCGTCTACACCGACGTGCAGGGCCGCTCCGTCGCGGTCTGCTCGCAGGCAATTCCCGAAGCGCTGCGAGCTGTTTACGACGCCCCAGACTTGGCTGACGAATTGGTGAACGGGCGGCGCAAGTAGAATTTTCTCACGCAAAGGCGCAGAGCGCAAAGAAGAATTACAGAGCGTTCTCTGTTTCCTGAGTCGCGTGTCCTGCCTACTTTGCGCCTTCGCGCCTTTGCGTGAGCTTCTCTGGACAGTATCCCGGCACCCGTGTATGGTTTCGCTCCCTGGTCGATGCGCTCGAGGAGCCGAACATGCGGAATCGATGGTGTGTGATCCTGTTGCTGTTTGCCGGCTGCTTCTCGATGCCGACCGGACGTGACGAGAACGCCACGCAGCAAGTCGGCTCGACGCCGTTCACCGAGCCCAACAAGCCGGCGCCGACAAAGGTCAGCTACACGGCGGCGCCCCGGGAAATCAGTGAACGTGCCGTGCAGATGTTGGGCAAATTACTTGGCGACAATCCGCAAACGGGCCTCACACCGTTCGGCACCACGTTCATCACGGCCATCAGCTCGCCGGACCCGGAAATCTTTCACAAGGGCCAGAATTACATCTACATCACCGACACCCTCGTGAAAAAGTGCGATACCGATGCACTTCTGGCGGCGGTGCTGGCGAACGAGCTGGGCAAGATGGTGGCCGAGCGCGAGAAGAGCGTGGCCGATCAGATTCGCGCCCCGAGCCGTTGCAGCCGGTGAGCGTGCCGATCGGCGGGGGCGGCAATTCGCGCGAGGCCGATCCGACCCGCTACATCGAGATGGCGATGTTCGAGCAGCAGCATCCCAAGACGCAGCACAAGCCGAGCCCGGTCAATCCGCAACTCGTCGCCCGCAGCATCCTGGAAAAGGCAGGCTTCCAGCGCACCGACCTCGACGCCGCCATGCCGATCCTGGACAATGCCCAGCGCAACTCGGTCCTGTCGAACCAATTCAACGGGCCGGCCAAGCAAGGCGATTGGAAAGCTCCGTGATTTCTCGGTTGAGCCTGAATTATTCACCGCGGAAAACGCCGAGGGCGCAGAGAGAGGATTGGTCGAGGTTTACTTCCGGTGATGGTCGATAATGAATCAGTTTTTACGCGCTGGGGACTGGACCATTCATTTCTGCGGTCTTCGCGCTCTCTGCGGTGAGTCGGGCCGAAATTCCTGTGTTAGCGCCCGCCCACCTCGCCGTTGCGTTCGATCTCCCTTCACCTATATTGAACATGTGCCCGCCGAATCACTGCCAGAGGCCATTCCATGTCCGCGCTGACGATTACCGAGAAAATCCTCGCCCGCCATGCCCAAAAAGATTCCGTCGTGCCCGGCGACAATATCTGGGTCGATGCCGACATCCTCATGACCCACGATGTTTGCGGCCCAGGCACCATCGGCGTCTTCAAGCAGCACTTCGGCAAGAACGCCAAGGTCTGGGACCGCGAAAAGGTTGTCATCATTCCCGATCACTACATCTTCACCGAAGACAAGATGGCCAACCGTAACGTCGATACGCTGAGGCAATTCGTCGCCGAGCAGAAGTTGCCGTACTACTACGACGTTGGCACCGACAAATATAAAGGCGTCTGCCATATCGCCTTGCCGGAAGAAGGGCACACGCGGCCCGGCGAAGTCCTCTTCGGCACCGATAGCCATACCTGCACCGCCGGCGCTTTCGGCGAATTCGCGACCGGCATCGGCAACACCGACGCCGGCTTCGTCCTCGGCACCGGCAAGCTCTGGGTCAAAGTCCCCCCGACCATGCGCTTCGTCTTCCACGGCAATCTGCCCCCGTACCTGATGGCCAAAGACCTCATCCTTGCGGTCATCGGCGACATCGGCTGCGACGGCGCCACCTACAACGCGATGGAATTCGACGGCGACGGCGTCTTTGCCCTCAACATCGAGGAGCGCATGACCCTGTGCAACATGGTCATCGAAGCGGGCGGCAAGAACGGCGTCATCGCCCCGGATCAGGTCACGCTCGATTACGTGAATTCTCGTAACAAGTCGGGCAAGCCCTACAGCGTCGTCAAGAGCGACGCCGGCGCCAAGTTCTGCTTCGAGAAGGTCTACGACGTGACCAAGATGGAGCCGGTGATCGCCAAGCCGCACAGCCCCGATAATCGCGCGACCGTGCGCGAGGTCCAGGGCACAAAGCTCGACCGCGCTTACATCGGTTCATGCACCGGCGGCAAAATGACCGACTTCCGCGCTGCTGCCGGCATCCTCAAGGGCCAAAGCGTCAAGATCGACACCTTCATCGTTCCGGCCACCAGCGAGATCGCCCGCGGCCTGAAGACGGAGCGACTCAACGGGCAATCGCTCGAAGAGATATTCGTCAGCGCCGGCGCCAAGCTCGGCGAGCCCTCGTGTGCGGCGTGCCTGGGCGGTCCGAGCGACACCTTTGGCCGACTCAACACGCCGATCAGTTGCATCAGCACGACCAACCGCAACTTTCCGGGCCGCATGGGGCACAAGGAAGCGAAGGTGTTCTTGGCAAGCCCGCTGACGGTGGCGGCGAGTGCGCTGGCGGGAAAGATTGCCGACCCTCGCGATTGGTTATAATGACATCCGATAAAGCAACTTCCTGATAAAGCACCATCTGGGCGGAGGAAGGCATGACGAAGCAAAATGGATCAGTGGCGGATCACGAAGCCAAGACCGGACCACAAAAAGTCGAGAAATGGGCCGCTATCTCTGGCAGGTGGAAATTCTCAAAGACGAGCGCGAAATACTTGGGCCCCGACGAAGGGGCGGCGTTTTCCTTTGGAATCGCGAGAGCGTCGCAGCGCTTTCAAGATGGCACGGTTAGGGTCAGCATTAAGCTCAAGCGAAACAAGGAAACATCCGCGGGCGTCCTAGTTGGCTATCAATCGCCGAAATCGCCTTATACGGTCGCGCAAATCGGCGGCTATGGTCGCGCATACGACATATCGGATTATCTGCCAGAAGTCGGCTGGATTTCCCGAGCTGCCGCCGGCACGCTCGCAAATCTGTCCCCGGAACTGGTCATGAGCATGGAGCTCCGTGTCGCCGGTCAGACTATTGAAATGGCCGTGGACGAAGTTGATGTGTTGCGACACGTGCTGCCAAGACCGATAGAAGGGACGGGGTTCGGCTTGTTTGCGTGGGGCGATGCGGAAATCGAATTCTCCGACGTCTCTGTCGCGGGCATCGAGCCCCGCATGTTCGTAATGATGCCGTTTCGCGAGCCATTTGACACTCTCTACCGTGACGTAATATTCCCGATTGCCAAAGACGCAGGGTTCAATGTTAATCGGGTCGATGAGGTATTTACGCCCGGGATCATTTTGAACGACATTCAGCAACAGATCGAGCAAGCTCATGCCGTGGTCGCTGACATCAGCACGCATAACCCGATCGTCTTCTATGAATTGGGGTATGCGCATGCACTTAGGAAACCGGCGGTTCTACTAGCGCGTCGTCCTCAAAGTAAGGACGAGGATCTGCCATTTGATGTGCGGGGGTACAGAGCCATATTCTACGATGACACCATTGGCGGCAAAAAGGCAGTTGAAGCATTGCTCCGCCAGACGTTAGGCGCAATTCGTCGCGATTCTTAGGTGCAATTTCCGACTGCCGAGCCGCGCGATTGCTTGCAATAGGCCGTAGGTGGAGAATTGCCGATGCGAAAGCGTCCCAAGATCAAGATCATCATCGAAAAGCACAAGGACGGCTATGTCGCCTATCCCATCGGCCTGAAAGGGGTCGTAGTGGGACAGGGCGACACGTACGATGAGGCGCTCAGCGATGTCCGTTCCGCGATCCGCTTTCATGTGGAAACATTCGGACCGAAAGCGATCGAAAGTGATGAGACGGTGCTGGAGGCGTTTGTCGCGGAAGCCGAGGTGTCTTGAATGGCGAAGTTTCCCATCGACGCCCCGAAGAAGCGAGTGATCAAGGCGCTGAAATCGCTCGGCTTCACCATCGTTCGGGAGAAAGAGCATATTTCCATGGTTCGCGAGAATGAAGATAACACGCTTACGCCCCTGACCATGCCGAATCATTCGCACATCAAGGGCTCGACATTGCGGAGCATTTGCACGCAAGCCGGGATTTCTCGTGGTGATTTTTTGAAGGCTTACCAGCAGAGTTAATCAAATCCGCTTGAACTGCCGATCCAGCTCTTGCCGCGTGAACAGCAATGCCGTCGGTCGGCCGTGCGGGCAATGGTGCGTGTCGGCGGAGAGATGGCGCATCTCCACCAAAGCGGCGATCAATTCTGCCGTCAGCGGATCGCCGGAGCGGACGGCGGCGTGGCAGGCCATCAAGCTCATCAGGCCGCTCAAGAGTTGCTCGCGCGTCGGCAGGCGCTCCTTCGACATCAAATGATCGACAACGCGCTTGAGAATCTCCGCGGGCGGGCGGCGGCCAAGGAGGGCCGGATAGCGTGTGACGATGACGGTGTTGCCGCCAAAATCCTCGACGCCGAGGCCCAACTCCAGCAGATCCCGGCGATGCTCCAACAACAGCGCCGCTTGCTCGGCCGCCAATTCCACCGGCTCGGGGATGAGCATTTGTTGAACATCGAGCGTGCCCTGGCGAACGCGCTCCTTGATCTCCTCGTAAAGCACGCGCTCGTGCAAAGCGTGCTGATCGATGACCAGCATACCCTCCGATGTCTCGACGACCAGATACGTGTTGTGCACCTGGATCGCGTTCAGCACTTCGGACAACACCGGCTTCGCGTCCGCTGGTTCGGTGGATACCGCTTCCTCCAGGGGATGATCCGTGATCCGTGGTTCGTCGTCCGTCGCAATCGCGCCGATTTCTGACTCCTGACTCCCGACTCCTGACTCCTGACTTGACTCCGCCAAAAACGACGGACCGCGGACCACGGGCGAAGCCGGATTCTTCGTGAAGGATGGAAACCCTGGCTGGCCGAATAACGACGGCGTGTAGTCGGCCGGCTTGGGGCTGAAGTAGCCGGCGCCGTTGTTGCCGGGGGAGGGGGGCTGCAAGCGCGCGGTCAGCTCTTCCTCATTCAGACGATTACGCACCGCCGCGAGCACCATCGAATAGAGGGCGCCGGCATCGCGGAAGCGCACTTCCGCCTTCGTCGGATGCACGTTGACATCGACCTGGTCGGCTGGCACTTCGAGGAACAAGAACGCCACCGCATAGCGCCCGGTCATCAAGAGGCCGCGATAACCTTCCTGCAGTGCGTGCCCCAGCGAGCGATCGCGAATCCAGCGGCCGTTCAAGAAAAGATACTGCGTCTTGGCGTTGCCGCGATCGCAGGCGGGGTCGGCGATGTAGCCATAGAGATGGGCGGGGCCTTGCGTGGCATCGAGCGGACAGAGCTTGTCGCGGACATCCTTGCCGAAGAAAACGCCGATGCGCTCGAGAAGATCGGCGCTGGCCGGGACTTCGTAAACGACCTTGCCGTTGTGCTTGAGCACCAAATGGACACCGGGTCTGGCGAGGGCGATGCGCGTGAAGATTTCGCAGATGTGCCCCATCTCGGTGGCGGCGGTGCGCATGAACTTGCGGCGCACCGGCGTGTTAAAAAAAATATGACGCACCTCAATGCGCGTGCCCGGTGAGCCGTTCCAAACTCGCAACGGCGAAAGCTCGCCGCCTTTGGAGGTCAGCTCGGCGCCGATGGGATCGCTGCCTGCTGTCTGCTGCCTGCCGTCTGCTGCTTGCCGCGATTGCAGCGTCACCTGGCCGACGCCGGCGATAGACGCTAACGCCTCGCCGCGAAAGCCCATCGTGCGGACAGCGAAGAGATCGTCAGCCGTGGCGAGCTTGCTGGTGGCGTGATTGGCGAGGGCGAGTTCGAGATCGTCCGGATGGATGCCGTGCCCGTTATCGACGATGCGGATCAGTTCGGCGCCGCCTTGCTCGATGTCGATGTCGATGCGCGTGCTGCCGGCGTCGAGGCTGTTTTCCAGAAGTTCCTTGACGACGCTGGCGGGCCGTTCGATCACCTCACCGGCGGCAATCTTGGTGATGACAGAAGTCGGCAATTGCAAAATGCGCGGCATGCGCGGCTCTCAAATCCGTTTCTGATTCATTCACGTCGCTTGATATTATAGCGGATGTTGCGGCGCGTGCCGCTCAATCCGCTGACTCCTCCTCGAGATCTTCGCGAAAGTCCATGATTGCGTCGGCCCATTCGCGGCTCAGGTCGGCGAACGGACCGAAGTGAAATTTCTCGATGGTGCCACTATGGCGTTCGACGCGCAGGCCGCCGGGAATGAAACCAAGCACCCTGAACGGTCGGGCTCTGCGGATATCTCGGAGCGGGATCATAACGCGATATGCCCGTCCCTGGCCGGGATTGGCGCGGAATTCGAGGACGAGATTGGTGAGGAACAACTTGCCGCCGGTGGAGATCCCATTCTTATAATGCCCAACACCCAGCGGAGTCTTGGCCCATACAACTTCACCGTCGTCGAGCTCCGCCGTTGGAAGATCAAGCCGGCGGGCTCCTGCCGCGTAGATGACGAAGTACCCGCCTCCGCCGCCGACGCCGAACGCCAGGAGTCCGCACGCGAGTGACCGTGGGATGGCTTCTTGCTCCGAACCGACGAAATATGCCGCGACTGCCACCGTGGCGGTGAGGAGGAGGGTCAGTGTAGCCAGAAAAATGTATTTCATGACAGCACCTGGGATATCAAGCTACGCCAGAATTTCGCGCACGACATTGCCATGCACATCGGTGAGTCGAAAATCTCGGCCGCCAACCCCTGCCAAAAAAAAAAAAAAAAATATATAAAGACACGCAATTCTGGTATACTTCAATTGCCATCCCTCCGGCTCTCCCCGCCGCGTTAATGTAGCCGATGATTGCCCTCAAATCCCCGCTGCATCCGTGAACGCCAGATACATCGGCTCCTCGCCGCGCTCGCGGTCTTGCAGCGAATAGGTGCCCATCACCAGGAGTGGCGGCGAATAGACGTGCAGCGTGATCAAGTCAGCGTCGCCCGCTTGCAGGTTCGACACCTGGTGCATGTCCTTGTCCGCGCTGCCGACCACAGCGCCTTCCGGCACATCGCGCGAGAAGACCGGCTTGACGTGGCCATTCGGTGCGAACTCGAACAGCGTCTCCGTCATGTTGCCGGCAAGGACGCGCAGCGCACAATTCGAACCCTTGTGATCGTGGATCGGCGAACGCTGGCCATTCCGCCAGCACAGCACCAGCAAATTGCAATGCCGGGTCGCCCGGACCAGGTTGCGGCGATAGGTCCGCGCGGAAAAGAGCAGGTGCGGTTCCAGCGCCGGCCAATCGACCTCCAACTCGGCAAGCTCTTCGGTCAACGCGTCCAAGGGGGGCGGCGCCTCCAGCGCATCCAGGTAGCCGATCAGATCGGTAAGTGTCTTCGCCATATTTCCTCATCACGGGAGGGCGATGAACTCCGCAAGAACCAAGTGAGATACCAGTAGTTTATCCGAAACGCCCGCCAGCCCATAAGATTTCTTCGCCACATCATCCAAATCGAAAGGAGCTACCCCATGCGTTCCATTCTGTTCGCGCTCGTGCTGATCCTTACCGCAACGCCAGCTTTTGGCCAGGACAAAGTCATCCTCGTCATTCACGGCGGGGCCGGCGGCCTCGACAAGAAATCGATGACGCCCGAGATCGAGAAGCAATATCGGCTCGGCCTCGAAAATGCTCTCAAAGCCGGGCACAAGGCGATTATCAAGGACAAGGGATCGAGCCTTGACGGCGTCGAGGCGGCCATAAAGAGCATGGAGGCGTCGGGCACGTTCAACGCCGGCCGAGGCGCGGTCTTCAATCGCGATGGCCGGCAGGAACTCAATGCCTCGATCATGGACGGCAAAACGAGGAAGGCGGGCGGCATCGCCGGGATCAGCCGGATCAAGCATCCGATCTCGGCCGCGCGCGTCATCATGGAGAAATCGGACCACGTCCTGATGATCGGCGAGGGCGCGGAGCGTTTTTGCCGCGATCAGGGGGTGGAGATGTGCAGCCCGTTTTATCTGTGGAGCGAAAATTCGTGGAAAGAGCTGCAACGAGCCGAGAAGAGCGCGAAGGCGAATGGCAGCGCTCAGGCCCCAGGCGATTCGGGGCATTTCGGCACCGTCGGCGCGGTGGCGCTCGACATCAACGGCAACCTGGCGGCGGGAACCTCAACAGGTGGAATCACCTATGTGCGGGCCGGCCGCGTCGGCGATTCGCCCATCATCGGCGCCGGCACCTTCGCCGAAAATGAAACCTGTGCCGTCTCCTGCACCGGCAAAGGCGAACTCTTCATCCGCTACACCGTCGCCTCAGACATCGCCGCCCGCATCAAGTATCGCGGCGATTCGCTCAAGAAATCCGCCACGGACGTGCTGGCGGGATTGCCGAAGATTCCCGGCGGCGCCGGCGGCCTTATTGCTCTGGATCGCCAGGGGAATGTTGCGCTGCCGTATTCGACGAATTGCCTGTTCCGCGGCACGATTACGCAATCGGGCAAGATTTGGACCGCGATTCATGAAGAATGATGTGCAAGGGGCCGCGGAGGAGTCTCCGCGGCCGCCACTTCGCCCGCTTTGGCGTAGTAGGTGCTGTTGGCCCCCATCGCCTCCAGCCACGGCAGAGTTATTGCGGCGGCGGCGCCGCGCGAGAACTTGCGGCGGTTCATGTCACTTTGTGCGGAAGATGTTCATCACGCTCCTTTTATTCCGAAAATCTGGAGCCAGCATTGCGGCCCCGCGTGAGTTCGGCGGCGATCTACGCCTCGAATCCGATCACACGGCGACGTAGTTCTTCGCAGCGTTGCTCGACCGCTTGGCCTCGATCCCTGTCGACACAATTTAGAAGCATACGAACACGTTCCGTTTGCCTTTTGTTGAACAGCCCGGTTTCGATCAGATTAAGACAACACTACGCCAATTCAAGGTGCTCATCGGTCGATCGGCTTTCACGGTGAAGGAGTTCCTCATACCGTTGACGCTGCCTTTGGACGTTTTGCAAGTTTTTTCGACGATCAACACAGCGAACGCAGTCTGCCGACATGTCGAATCCGAGGTTCTCGTACCAGTATTTTTGTTCCTCGGCAAAGAAGATGAACGAGCGTTTGCAGTCCAGGCAAATCCGCTTGAGGTCGAAGTAATAAAGCACTGGAACCGGTGAAAATGACTGACGTTGCAAATCGGCCGCAACGGCCGTTCCTGGGATAAAATCGCCGGATAAATACGTCGTAAGCCGGTAACCAGCCGGCTGATCGCTTGCACAAACGTCCGTAAAACGAGGGGAGCGGCCAAAGTGTTGGTGCTCGACGAAATCAGCGTAATCTTCGCTCGATTGTGCAACTGGCCCACGCCACCGCTCGCCGGACCAAATCCATAAATCCTTGATCGCGAATTTCCGAACTTCCCCGAATGGTGGCGTGAGACCGAAAGCATACAAAACGTTCCAGGTACGAATTCTCGCAGAAACGATCCCCGCGTCGATCAGTGAGACATCGACCACCTCAACATCACGCCGAACGTCCGGAGCGAGAAATCTTGTGATGACCCGCCCAGGGCGATAATGCCTCTTCCAAAGCCAAAGGCGAAATCTGTTGAACATGGTCTCACCTCATCCGCAACGCCCGGCTCCCCACAATCTCCTGAATCTCAGGGTAGCGTGCGAGGAGACAAAATGTCAGGAGGTCCGTCGCCAAGGATCGGCCCTTTTCCCTGGATCGCGGATGCCTCGATATCGCGATGCGCGTGGCACCAACCAGTGAGCCGATCCCAAACTCCGTTGATGATTTCCTCCGTCGTGTTGCTGGATCCCGCCTTTCGGACCGCAAGCAGTAATCCCTCCAGGGCATCTTCGAGCGATTACTGAGAATGCTCCTCGGCTGCCAAGCGTTCGAATTCTCGATGCAACGCCAGCGGGTGGGCGGTGTCCGAGGCCGCCTGGACTCGCTCCTGAATTGTCATCATATCCATTGTTCACCATCGGCTTGAAGAATCGCCCCAATTTGAGATAGAATAGCCCCATGAAAACAGCAACGCTTGCACCGATAACCGAAGCGGAAGTCTGGCTGCGCATCCTTCACCCCGATGACGATCTGTCGCCGCGCGTGGCTAACGCTATCCTCAAGCTATCCTTCCGGAAGGACGATCTTGCCAGGATGCACGATCTCTCGGCCAAGGCCCGTGCCGGTACTCTCACGCCGGAGGAAGACGCGGAAATGGATAGCTTCGAACGGGTCGGTTCGATCCTTTCCACGCTCAAATCGAAAGCGCGGCAGGTAATCAAGCGCACCGGCCGGGGCGCGTGAGGCTATGAAGATCGCCCTTGCCGAATTGGTCTGGCGGCGCGCTCGCGACTGTTGCGAATACTGCCGGATGCTGCAGATCTACGATGAAATTCCGTTCGAGATCGATCACATCATCGCCGAGCAGCATGGCGGCAAGGCAATCGCCAGCAACCTAGCGCTCGCGTGTTTCGCCGACAACCACCACAAAGGCCTCAACCTTGCCGGGATCGATCCCAAGACGGGCAAGCGGGCGTGGTTGTTTAATCCCCGGCGGCATAAATGGGACCGCCATTTTCGGTGGAACGGACCGATGCTTGTCGGTCGCACTCCCGTCGGCCGGGCGACCATTGCGGTGCTCGGCATCAACCTCGACCATCGCGTTCGGCAGCGCACGCAGCTGATCGCGGAGGGCGTCTTTCCCCCGTGAGCCACTCCGAAACGTCCGCTTCGCCACGATCGCTTGAGCTCTCTCACAATCACTTGCCGACAATCTCAACCTTCGTATGCTCGTCCACCGTTATGCTCGACATTTCCTTGTTGTCCTTGGTGAAATGGATCACGGGGATGACGATGTCGTCCTCTTGCAGCCGGTTCGTCGCCAGGCCGGTGGCGAGCGAATCGACGTGGCGGAAAACGCCCTCGACGCTGAAGGTCCAGGTCTTGGTGCTGCCGACCTTGACCGTCTGCGTGACGCGCACGCGCTGGCCCGATTGGAGCTTCTCGAGCGTCGCCATCACGTCCGCTGGGATCGGCCGCGTCGTGTAGGGGAATTTCCTTGTCGCGGTCATAGGTCGACTCCGGATTTCGCGTGGCCGCGCACCAGGGCGATGCGTCCGGTGCGGGCCAATTCCATGATGCCGTAGGGTCGCATCAGCTCGATGAACGCCTCGATCTTGCTTTCCTGCCCCGCGATTTCGACCATCAGGTTGTCGTGATCGATGTCCACGACTCGGCCGCGGAACATCTCGACCAACAGGGCGATCTCCGTGCGCTTCTCCGGCGGCGCGACGAGCTTGATGAGCATCAGATCGCGCTCGACGTAATTCTCGCTGGAGATATCATCGACGCGGACGATGGAGACGATCTTGTCGAGCTGCTTGCGGACCTGATCGAGCGTGTTGTCGTCGCCGTGCACGACGAAGGTCATGCGCGAAAGCTGGGCGTCCTCGGTTTCGCCGACGGCGAGACTATCGATATTGAAGCCGCGCGAGGCGAGCATGCCCGAGACCTGAGCGAGGACGCCGGGTTGATTCTGCACCAGGGCCGAAAGCACGTGACGCATGATACGGTCATTGATATGAGCGCGGCGGTGACGGTTGCCAGATTCGTGGACAAATTGGTATGCTGAAGCAGATGAAAATGCTGACCGACACTGCACCTGAAGTCGGAACGCATGGTGGCAGACATCTATCGCCGCATGTCGCCGGGGCAGAAAGCGCGGCTCGTGCAAGACGCCTGGCTGCGTGCCCGTCGATCTGCATGCGGTCGGATATCGGCTGCGTTTTCCACGGGCAAGCGAGACGCGATGTATTCGCCGACTGGCTCGCCGTCACGTTGAGCTCGGGCCATTCGAGGCCAAGGGAAACGCCCAAAGAAGAAATGCACGATTTCTAGGAACGCTAATCGATCTGGTGCCGTTTCCGAACGAACACAGCGGGCCACTTGCTTTTTGCCGTCGAGACGGTAAATGAACATGATCGAAACTACACGGTGCGATCATGCTCATAAGGTGCAGTGGCTGCAATAAGAAATTGTTACTGTCAGAGAGTGCACCTGGCAAAAACCTGACATGCCCAGGCTGCTCGAAGCGCCTGCACATCCCCAAAGCGCCGATACACGTTAGGTGCGATTCTTGCGACAAAAAGTTAGCCGTGAAACCAAAGCGTGCTGGCGAAACCGTCAACTGCCCGAATTGCAACAACGCGACCAGGGTTCCGGTGTTGACGGTAGGGGAACCCCCTCCGGCGGGACCTACCCTTGGGAGCGAGTCCATTGAGGAATCCGCATCTCCAGCCGGAGTGCCACCCTCGCGCTAACGCGGGCGGCGTTTCTGGCGAATACGCCGTCCTTTCCGAAGCAGATCACTCGGACCCGGCTCCGATGAAACGGGATATAATCCATTCTGAGGTTCCCGGTCATGCCCTCGAACCAAGCAATCCTGAGAATGGTGTCGAGGCCGCCGCGCCCGAGCTTGTCGCCATCGGTATGCACGCACTCTCGGCTGAATTCCTGCGTGACCTGCGGCTGGTTTACCGTGGGTTGCCGCTTGCCCCAATGCCCAATGAAGCTGTAGAGATTTTGGCGAAAATATTTGACCGCGAACGTAAAGAAGTAAAAGAGCGCCAAAACGCGTTCCAGATCGATCTCCGGAAGATCTTTAATGAGGTGGCTCAGGTTCCAGAGAAACATCATTTGGATAGGCTCGCTTCTGAGTTTGACGGGTGGCGACAAAAGACGCGATCGCAGATGCGGGCTTTGTCCAAGGAGCTTCCGGAAGATGACCCGTTATGCTGCCCCATCAGCTTGTTCGGCGTGATGCAACATGGTCGCTTGGAAACAGCCCATACACAGGTTCTCGCGTGGCTGCTTGATCCGAAAAAAGAGCACGGTTTTGGCGACGGTTTGCTGCGATCCCTCCTGAGCGTACTTGTCGGGGGGGCTGGGTTGGACCCGTCCGTGTTGATCCGTGTTGAAGCGACGCACGCGGAGTTCCCTTTCGAAGAGGGCCGCCTTGACGTCCTTGCGCTCGGGGAATTCAGCAGGCCTGACGGCAGCGCGGGCCGTTGGCTTCTTTTGATCGAGGCCAAGATCGACGCCAACGAAGGTGAGCACCAGCTCAAGAAATATGACAAATGGGTCGGCAGGCATTCACACGGCAGAGAAGTATTCCGAGTGTTCCTTACTCCCGAAGGTCGTGCTCCTGAAACTGCAGAAGAACTGTGGACGTCGCTTTCGTTCCTTCAATTGGCGTGCATTTTTAGGGCCAAATACAAGGACTTGGGGAATCGGCCTGGTTATCATTTTTTGCGTCATTATTTGACTGGTGTGCTGAAGGACATCTGTCAATGGGATATTCCGGTGCGAGAGCCAGAAACGTGTGAGGATCCCTATAACTTCGTCGAATACTTGAGAACAGTGAGCGCCTCAAAGGAGCATGCCCATGACGCCGTTCGGTAAATCGGTGGTGTTTTATTTCAAATATCAGCCTGAAATGCTTCGTTTGTATTGGAAAAACCAGAAGCACGACGAAATCTCCGATCCGGAAATTCTTCGGATGGTGAAGGTCGTTGGAGACCAATGCTGCCAGGAAGTTGGCGAGTTCTTGGTCGAGTGTGGTAAGATTATTGAGGCGCATTTCTCCGAGATCGCACGATGTTCGCCGCCAAGCACCAATTTCACGAAGTGGACCGTGTCGAGCGGTTTGTGGTGGAAGCAGGGAGGGAAGCCACACCGGCAGAATTGGAAGATGCAAGCTGGCGTTGATATCCCAAGGACGAAAACAGACATTATTGCATGGGTCTCGGGTGTAGGAAAATCGGTTGCAGAAGACATGATGGAGCAAGAGTTCGGTGCATCCGTTAAGCGCTCTGCCGATGCCGACCTCCCAGCCGGGCGGGTAGCGTTGGCACGGTTGCCTATCCTCGCGCCCGGTATCGAAGGATTCGACGCAGATCGTGACGCCTTTCTCGACGAAATCCGAAAGGCTTTCGCGCAAATTCAGCAGCAGGAATTCGACAACGTTTACCGTGCGGTAAAAGGGCTTAGAGATTGACGGTCCAGAGTTGGGCGAGTCCGTTCCTGGCCGAGCGCCCACAGGCGAAACGCCGTCTCATTGCCCCGCCAATGAGGCGAAATCTCAGCCGATACGCCCCCTCTTTCTCTGCGCAGGACCCCTCCGCATTGCAAGGGTACCTTCCAATGTTCAAGCCAATCCTGTTTGCGAAAATCGTGTTCCTCTTTTGCGCCGCCACCGTTATCGGTCAGGAGCGTCCCTTGGGCACTCGACTTACGCCGCAGCCGTATCAGACGGGCCGATCGGTGGTCATGGCCAAGAACGGCATGGTCGCCACCAGCCAGGCGCTGGCGACGCAGATCGGGCTCGATGTTCTGCGCAAAGGTGGCTCGGCGGTGGATGCCGCCATTGCTGCCGACGCCGCGCTCGGACTGATGGAGCCGATGTCGTGCGGCATCGGCGGCGATTTGTTCGCCATCGTCTGGGACAACAAGACCAAGAAGATGTACGGCCTCAACGCCAGCGGCCGATCGCCGTACAAGGCGACGCGCGAATATTTCAAGTCGCAAAAGCTGAAAGAGATTCCCGAATATGGGCCGCTGTCGTGGTCGGTGCCGGGCTGCGTTTCGGGATGGGACGAATTGCACAAGAAGTTCGGCAAATTGCCGCTCGCCGAGATTCTCCAGCCGACGATTGATTACGCCAACGATGGCTTTCCGGTCACCGAAGTGATTGCGGGCTACTGGGCCAAGAGCAAGAAGAACCTGAGCAAATCGCCGGACGCGATTGCGACTTATTACCCGGAGGGCAAAGCGCCCAAGGCTGGCGATGTGTTCAAGAATCCGAACCTGGCCAAAGTCTACGAGCTGATCGGACGCGAAGGGCCGCAGGCGTTCTACACGGGCAAGGTGGCGAAGAAGATCGTCGCTTATTCGGACCAGGTGGGCGGGCTGTTTTCGCTCAAGGATTTCACGGACCACACCGCCACATGGGTGGACCCGGTGAGCACGATCTATCGCGGCCACCAAGTGTGGGAGCTGCCGCCGCCGGGGCAGGGGATCGCGGCGTTGCAGATGCTCAACCTTCTCTCCGGGTACAATCTCAAGAAGATGGGACCGGAGTCGGCGGATTATTGGCATCTGTTCGTGGAGGCCAAGAAGCTCGCCTACGCCGACCGGGCCCGCTTTTACGCCGACCCCGATTTCGTCAAGCTGCCGACCGCCGAATTGATCTCGATGCCTTACGCCGACAAACGCCGCAAGCTGATCGACATGGACGAGGCCCGCACCGATCAACCCGCCGGCGATCCGAAGCTGGCGAGCAGCGACACCATCTACCTCTGCGTCGTAGACAAGGACCGCAATTGCGTCTCGTTCATCCAGAGCAACTTCCACGGCTTCGGCAGCCATCACGTCCCCGGCGATCTCGGCTTCGCCTTGCAAAATCGCGGCAACCTGTTCGCCCTTGATGAGAAACACCTGAACCGCCTGGAGCCGCACAAGCGTCCGTTCCACACGATCATCCCGGCGATGGTGACGAAGGACGATCGGCCGTTTCTCGTCTTCGGCGTGATGGGGGGCGATTTCCAGGCACAGGGGCACGTGCAGGTGCTGGTGAACATGCTCGATTTCGGCATGAACGTGCAGGAAGCCGGCGAGGCCCCGCGCATCGAGCACGTCGGTTCGCCGACGCCTACCGGCAAACCGGGCGACCCCAAGGGCGGCGCCATCCAGGCCGAACGCGGCATCCCGGCAGCCGTCCTGCGCGATCTCGAACGCCGCGGCCATCGCGTCAGCATCGTCCTCGGCAACGGCGGCGGCTATCAAGCGATCCTCATCGACCCGCGCACCGGCATGCTCCACGGCGGCTCGGAAGCACGCAAAGACGGCTGCGCGGCGGGGTATTAATGCAGCTTTCGGGAAGAAAAAGTTTGGCTTGGCTTTTGGCCACGACAGACCGTAAAATGGCGTTCGGTAACGGTGAAAATTTCTTGCGACGGGAGTAAAAGCATGCCATATGATGCAAGAATCGATCGGCGAAACCCAACGTGTTTTCTTTTCTTGATTGATCAATCTGGCTCGATGCAGGATGTCATCGATCCGTCGAACGTCCAGACCCTGCCGCAGCCAGTCGTCATGGACGGGAAAACTTACACGCACAGAGCTACCGGATAAACCAAGGCGATGGGGGTCGCCGATGCAGTTAACCGCTTGCTGAACGAGCTCGTTTTGACGTGCTCAAGGAACGAAGAGATTTGGGATTATTTCCACGTCGGCGTAATTGGCTACGGTGGTGACGAAACGGCGGATCGCGTCGGAACGGCGTTCGGGGGAGCCCTTTCGCAACGGGACCTTGTCAAAATCGGCGAAGTCGCCAACAACCCCTTGCGAATTGACGAGCGCACGAAAAAGCAAGACGACGGGGCTGGTGGGCTCGTCGACGTGAAATTCAAGTTACCCGTGTGGTTTGAGCCAACCGGTATGGGCGGCACACCGATGTGTAAGGCCCTTAAAAAAGCACACACCCTTTTGGATGCATGGACGCGCGAGCAAATGTCGAGTTTCCCTCCAATCGTGATCAACATTACGGACGGCGAGTCAACGGATGGCGACCCCGTTGGTGCGGCCGAAAACCTGAGTTCTCTCCGAACGAATGATGGAAGCATTTTGCTCTTCAACGTACACATTTCCTCGACCAAGGCACCCGCGATAAGTTTTCCTGATTCCGAAGCCGTATTGACCGACCAATACGCAAAGTCGCTCTTTCGCATGTCAAGTTCCTTGACCCAATCCATGCAGGACATGGCCAAGGGACTCGGGTTGAGCATTTCGCCCTCATCGCGGGGTTTCGTTTTCAAGGCCGACATGGTTGCCTTGGTTCAAGCGCTGAATATCGGGACGGCCCCGGCGGCGTCGGCTGAATTTAGATGAGAAACCACTGGTGATGCAAATTCAACATTTTTGGACTCAGAAGGACGGGAACGAACTCGACGAGTACGAGGACGCGTGGAGGGTTCCAAGAGTTCTGCTGACACCATCGCCGACCACCGGCTGGCTATTGCCGACGGGGCTACGCGCTCATCCTTTTCGGGAATTTGGGCGAAGATTCTTGTTCGCGCACACGCTTTGGGACGGTTTGAACACGGTCCATTTGAGATGCAACTCGCAAGGACGCGAAAACTGTGGCGCAAATGCGTCCTGTCGAAAAGGCTACCATGGTATGCGCAGGAAAAGGCACGAAGCGGTGCTCATTCCACACTGCTCGGATTATCGCTGGAAACTACGCACCAGAAATGGCACGCCATCGGGGTAGGGGATAGCTGCGTCTTCCAAGTACGGGAACAGAAACTCGTCAAGGCGTTTCCGCTCGACGCGTCGCGGGCTTTTAACAACTCCCCCCCATTGGTAACAAGCGTGGATGCTCGTGGCGGGGCTCCGGGTTTCGCCGTGCTGCGGATGTCTGGCAAATGGGAACCGGGCGATACTTTCTACCTCATGACAGACGCGCTCGCGTGTTGGTTTTTGCAAATGTGGGAAACTGGCCAAAATCCTACCGCCCTGTTGGAAAAAATAGACACGATGGAGCATTTCCACCTTTTCATCTCCACGCAGCGTACCGCCGACAAAGAGTCCAATTCTGTTCGTTTGGAAAATGACGACGTCACCATGATCTCTTGCAAAACCGACCGAGAAATGTGTCATGGGCTGGCCAAACAAGACTGATTATTCGGAGGCGGTGCAGAATCCGGAATTATGCTTCACGGAAGAGACCGGGTTGAGGGGCGGCCACGTCAAGCCGAACAGGCGTGGTCTCCCAATGCTGTCCGCTGGCGCCTTTGGCGTCGCATTCCGCGTCTCGATTGGAGCCGAGAGGTGGGCGGTAAAGTGTTTTACACGGGAGGTCCGGGAACTGCGCGAGCGATATGAGTCGGTGTCCAGCTATCTTGAAACCATCGGATGGCCAGACTTTGTTGTGAGATTTAAGTATTTCGAGCGTGGAATTAGGGTGGCCGCAAAGTGGTACCCTGTTCTCAAGATGGAATGGGTCGATGGACAATCGATCGACTCCTTTCTCGAAGAGCACAGATGCCAACCCGAAATTCTCGAAAGCCTGGCTGCCGAATGGACATCAATCATCGACGCTCTTCGTGCCAAGAGCATTGCGCACGGCGACCTACAGCATGGCAACATCCTCGTCGGAGCCGGCGAAAAGGTTACCCTGATCGATCTAGACGGCATGTTTGTGCCGCCATTGTCGGGAAGAACGAGCAATGAACGCGGCCACTCGAATTACCAACACCCCGGTCGCGGCGACAACGACTTTGGCATGCACATTGACCAATTTCCAGCGCTGGTTGTGTTGGCCTCAATTCGCGCGGTCGCCGACAATCCGGATCTATGGCAGCAACTGAACGCGGGCGATGATTGCCTGTTGTTCAGGCAGAGGGATTTCCTCGACCCCGACGCCTCAAGGGCCCTCCGCCTAGTTTTGGACTCCAGGTCTAATAAGGTACGGGATCTTGCCCTCGAGATAAAGCGGTCCTTGAAGATGCCATTGGAACAAACCCCGCTTTTACCGGGGAAAGAGAGCGGCGCACCGCGATGGGTAAAGCTGAACAAGGTCATTGAGGAACTCTGCCTGCCCGAGCTGGCACCGGATTTCGAAATTCCCATGCATCTGGGCCTGGATGGGCCAATCTGGGCTGACTACCGAACGACCGAAGGGGCGCCTGAGGCTGGAGTTGCAGAAGATCCTGAGGTTGGATTTGCCGACGAGCGCATTGCGCCGACCGCGTCGGTAGGTGTGGTGACTGTTTCCTCGCTTTTTTTCATGATGGACAAAATCGGGATTTGGCAATGTTCTGTTCTCACGGCTCTATTCGCGATCCCGACGGCGGTTCTGCTAATTGCGCGTTTTTTCACGCTGTCGAGCCAGGAACACGGCCGTTTGTTATCGCTTGTCAATGACGCCAACGAGTCGATCAATGAGATCCAGAGCGAGATTCAGAGCTCAGGGAATGCAATAGCCGCGCTGGCCGAGGAGCGCTTTACCACCAGAACGCAATATGAGCAACTTCCCGAGCTATTGCTCGATCGGATTGCAGAGGCCGCCAACGCGGTCTACAGCTTGAGTGGTGACGACTGCGTGGCAACAAGACGACAAGAGCTAATAAGAGATACGAAAACCGTTGCAGAGCGGTTAAGATGCGAACACCAAAGGATAAACCAAGGGATCAAAGATAAGATAGACAGGCACGAAAGGCGAATCCAGGCCTTGATGGGGCGTCTATTGAGGTTCGAGAGGGTAAAGCGAAGGGCGGAGGAGCGCGTCCAATCGATTAGCGGGTTCTCTTTCTTTTCATACCTGGCCAGAATCTTTGGCCGGCGATGATCCGGACAACCACGGAGACCGTGGCCGGGGTCGGTACTCGTCGGTACTCCGCCCCCGGCAGCCCCGGGCGCTCACCCCTCGCCGCGGCAAAAGGCTGTTAAGCCGCCGAAGTCAACGGGATCGGGTTTCAGCGAGTTTTTCCCTTCGCACCAGCCCACATCGACCATTTCCAATCTTCCGGATTTTGAACAAGTTTGCGCCGCATTGGGTTGGCGTGAATGTACTGACCATCAGCATCGCCAGGCGCGGATCGGTGACGTTTCGATCGAATCCGCCGCCGGCCTGCCAAAAGCGCCGCTCCGTCTGGGCGCCGTGTTTGACACTGATCCGTTCCAACCACTCCGGTGCGGTGCGGCGAGAAACTTAATCGCCTTTATGCCGACCGTTCGCTTGGTCGCCTTGAGGACCACAGCGATTTCATAATCGTGCCGTTGGGGGCACAGCAACAAGTGCACATGTTCGGGCATGAACACGTATGCCCAAAGCGAGAACCCGAATTCGCGGCGTGAGGCATTCATGGCGTCGGCCAGCCACAGGCAGGTCCGCTCGGCGCGAAGAAACGGAAAGCCACGAAAACAGGAAAGGGTCAGTTCATGAGCATGCCCCAGCTCGTTGGCCGCCGGCCGACGCATGCGCCGCTGCTTCCAGTGCATGAGTGATCCAGGACGGAGAGTCGTTCTGGTTCTTGTTGACCAAGTCAATCTATTGACTGACGGCTGCCGCAGCATGTCTGTTGGGGACGAGCTCCCGGCGCTACGCCGGGGGCGGAGTACCGACCCCGGCCACGGTCAGGTGGCTGTCCGGCGCTACGCCGGGGGCGGAGTACCGACCCCGGCCACGGTCTCGGGGCTCTCTATTGACATCTTAACAATTTCTCGCTATTGCACTGAAAATCCGATAACCCAAGGTACGCGCATGGATGCGTGCATGAAAAGTGTCGCGGCCGTTCTGGTCATCCTCTGCGGCGGCGCGGTCCAGGCCCAGCCGAGCGCGGCGCCGCAACCGCTGATTCTTGCTCTGCCGACGTTGCCGGTCGATGAGCTGGCGGCGCCGCTGCGTCAAGCGGTTCTGCGCAGTTTGCCGAAGGATTTAGAGTTTGAGGCCAGCGACAACTGGGGGCATCAGGCGAAGATTCCGTCGATTCAAGGATTGCAATTGATCCATGTAATGCGCAATCACGGCGATTGGCAGCGGGCCCGCGTCGTCGCCCACGATGTGCCGGCGCGGCTTCAGATTCGCCTCGGCGATTTGTATTCGGTCGCGGACAACCGCATCGTCTTCACGGTTCACATGACGACGCCGGCCCGCGTCGATTTGCAAAAAGAGATTTGGCAGGACGGCATCCGCGTTTATGAGAACAAGGTGGCAGCGCGTTTTCAACTGTCGGCGGTTATGACGATGGAAGCGAGCCTGGACGAGGCTGCGAAAGATCCGGCCGGTTTGCAGCTCACCCGCGCAACATTTTCGTGCAAGCGATTCGTGGCCGAGAACGTCAATGGGGTGGGGGGCGATTTGGGCCGTTTGGCGGGCGATGCCGTGAAGGGGAGTTTCAAGCCGTGGCAGCCCGTGGTGCTTGGCGAATTCCAGAAATCGATCAACGGTGCGGTCATGGCCGCCGACGCCGACCGTGAGATGCGCGCCGGCCTGAGCAAATTGCTGCTGCGAGCGGGAGTTGCCCGGACCGCATTCCAGCGAAACCAAGCCACCGTGACGGCTACCCAGTTTGACCGCGCGGCGCAAGTTCCGGTTGTCGAGATGGTCTCCGTGCCAATCATGCCGTTCCCGTTCCTGTTCGGCTCGTTCACGCTCGAAATCCCGCTGTCCATCCATCCGGCCGATCGCGTCGGCTGGCATGACGCGCCGCTGCCGGAGCACTTACGCTATCCCGAGCATTCCGGGCTCGCCGAGCATTCCATCCATTACGAGCATTCCGGGCACTCAAGTTCCGGCGGTTCGCATCCCAGTCCGACGCATCGGCGATGATCGCGTCATTGACTACGACAGTCATTTCGGTTTTCCCTTTTGTGTGTTAGCAAGGGTGAGCCATTGGTCGTTGAAATCGAACCATAGTAGTGGCAAGAATTTCCGTTTGCGGAGTGAGGTAAGTGCTTAACCCGAAGGGGTTAGATAACAAAGCCCAGGGTAGAGCGACGCGGCGACTGAGCCGCGTCGCTCTACCCTGGGATGTGGACAGCGTAGCAGTAAGCCCTGAAAGGGCGACATCAGCACGGACCGCTGTCGATGTCGCCCTGTCAGGGCTTTGCGGTCGATCTGCCGCAGAACCCAGGGCGGCGCGACGCGGCTCAGTCGCCGCGTCGCTCTGCCCTGGGCTTTGTTATCTAACCCCTTCGGGGTAAACATCCGAGTCATCAACGTCCTGGGCTGAAATTTGCCACTACCGACATTATTATAGAGAGCATGTCGGCGACGTTCCGCACAGAGTCGCCGTGCCATCCCCCCAAGGGCGAGGCAATCATGCAAGCGAGACTTCTTCCGGCTATCGCCTTCTTGATCGTGACGCAAGCCGACACGCTTCACGCCCAGACCGAACGCAAGGTTGTCGCCGCCACCCGGCTCGACTGGGAATTCGCGGCGCGCGGCGTCGGTCCGGATGCGGGTAAGCTCCCGGCCGGTTACGATTCCGCCAAACAAAAATATCAGCTCTACGTTCCCAAGAATTACGCCAAGAACAAGCCGGCTGGCCTCGTGCTCTTCATCTCGCCCGGCGACGGGCCGCAAGGCTGGAAGAGCTGGCAGAAGTTGTGCGAAACCGAGGGCGTCTTCTTCGCTTCCCCCTTTGGCGCCGGCAACTCCACGCCGCCCGCTCAGCGCACTCGCATCATCCTTGATGTCCTCGACGATATCCGCCGAGCCTACACGATCGATCCCGACCAAACCTACCTCACCGGCTTTTCGGGCGGCGGCCGCATGGCCTGCGCCATCGGTTTCGCCCTCCCCGAATACTTCGGCGCCATCATTCCGGTGTGCGGCACCAACACGATCAGCGGCACGACGTACCTGCGCCATCGCGCCGAGGAACGCCTGTCCGTCGCCTTCATCACCGGTGAAAAAGACACCAACCGCAAGGAAAACGAAGAAGTAATGTTTCCCTGGTTGAAGGAAATCGGTGTCCGCTCGAAGCTCTGGGTGGTGCCGAAGATGGGGCACGCGATTCCGTCGGGCGAAGTCATGGCCGAGGCGCACGCCTGGATCGCCGAAGATCTGAAACGTCGGCGCGAGGATGCCAAGGCCAGGCCGAAGTCGTCGGTCGGTCCGGACGATGCGCCGACTGGAATGGAGCAAGCGAAACGCCTGCTGGACGCCGGCATCGCCGACCTTAAGCAGCCGACGCGCACTTGGCGTGGCGTCGCGCTGTTGCAAGGCCTGACGCAGCGCTGGCCCAAATCCGAACCCGCCGGTGACGCGCACCGCCTGCTCAAGGAAGCGCTCGACGACAAAATCCTGGTCGAACGCATCAGCGCGCAAGGCGCGGAGGACGAAATCAGATCGCTTTCCGCGCAAGCCAAGGCGATGGAGCGCTTCGGCTATGTCCCCAAGGCGATCGAAGCCTGGACCTTGCTGGCGACGAATTACGAAGGCATGCCGATCGCCGCCAAGGCGCTCGAGAATATCAAGCGGCTCAAGGGGAAGAGGAAATAACCGGGCCGGTTGTCCCGGCGCATTCTTCGCGGTTACACAATGATGATGACCAAAGCCCAAGTGCTCTACGATGGCGATTGCGCATTCTGCTGCAAATCGATCGGGCTGCTCAAGAAGCTCGATTGGCTCGGCAAGCTGGAATATGTCAACGTGCGCGATGAGACGCAGCCGATCTTGAAGACGCAGATGATCGCCGCCGCGCCGCTGTTGGAGCAGATGCACGTCTTGCCGTGCGATGGCCATGCGCTGTACGGCGGCTATCGAGCGATCCGCTTTCTCGCCAGGCGTCTGCCGATGACTTGGATGATCGCGCCGTTCCTCTATCTTCCGGGCATGACCTGGCTCGGTCAGAAAATCTACCTGTGGATCGCCCGCAACCGCTTCAAGATCATCCCGTGCGAACATGGCGCGTGCAGCGTCCCCCTGAAGCGCTAACGATTCCGACGGAGCCGCGCACGGAGTAAGCGGCGCGATGATGCCGCTTGGTGATGCTGCTTACTTCGTGCGCGGCTCTTTTTTTATACAACAAGGGAAAACCTTTTATACCTGCTGGGGCATCCATGACGCGACGCGCGATTCAACTCTTGACCGACGGCGAAAGCATCGACGAAACCTACATGGTCACGGACAAGCAGCTCCGCACCAATCGCCAGGGCAACCTATTCCTGCAGCTCGAGCTTCGCGACAAGACCGGCGCCATTTCCGCCCGGCTCTGGAACGCCAATGAGCCGCAGTTCAAGTCGTTCAATGAAGGCGATTTCCTGCGCATCAAGGGTAAGGTGCAGCTTTTTCAAGGCGCCCTGCAAGTCCTCTTCAACGCCTTCGAGCGCGTCGATCCGGGCAAGGTGGCGCTCGAGGAATTCGTGCCGCGCGTCGAGCAGGACGTGCACAAGATGTATGAACGGTTGCAGCAATTTCTGCGTAAGCTCAGCGATCCGCACTTGAAGGCGCTCGCCGAATGCTTTCTGATCGACGACGCCTTCGTGACCGCGTTCTGCAATGTACCGGCCGGCATTCGCAACCATCACGCCTACCTCGGCGGCCTTCTGGAACACGTCGTCACCATGATGGAATTGGCCGACCGCATCGCCCCACTCTATCCCGAATTGAATCGCGATCTCTTGATGATGGGCGTCTTCCTGCACGACATCGGCAAGACGCGCGAATTGAGTTGCGAACACGTATTCGGCTACACCGATGAAGGCCAGCTCATCGGCCACATTGACATCGGCGTGGAGATGCTCAGCGAGAAGGCGGCCAAAGTGCCGGACCTGATTGGCGAGCCGGTGCCGCGCGAGCTATTTTTGCGGCTCAAGCACATGATCGTGAGCCATCACGGCAGCTACGAATTCGGCAGCCCGCGCTTGCCGATGACGCCAGAAGCGATCGCGCTGACGTATTTGGACAATCTTGATGCGAAGATTCACGTCTTCCAGCGCGACATCCGCGAGGACAGAAACACGGAATCCGCGTGGACACCGTACAACCAGCACATCCAGCGGCGGCTGTTCAAGGGGCTGCGCGAGGGCTCGGAGCCGGTGGGGGAATGAGCAGCGCTCGGCATGATGCCGCGTAAAGCAACAGGGCACATCCGGCGAGGGAGCCGTACCATTTCGTCCAGCTGTAGAGCCATTCGCCGACAAGGTCTTGATTTGAAATCAACGCCAACATCAACGCCGCGCTGAACAGAACCAGCAGACTGCGGTTGGGCCAGTGCAGCGCCAGCCGTGCCACGCAGAAACCCGGCAAAAGCAACGTGCAGAAATGCGGCTTGCTCGAATGGGGCGATAGCAACACCATCAAAATCAGCACCATGCCCAACTCCAGCGCCGGCGGGCGATCCGGCCCCGCACTGGCGGCGCTGCGCCACGAACACGCGAGTCCAACTCCCAATAGCAGCAGCATGCTGCCCCAGGTGACGGCCTTGAGCGTCTCCGGGGCGACGCGCGTTTGGCCGGGCACGCCCTCCAGGTTGCCGCCTTCCCAGACCGGGTCATAAAGGAGCCAGCGGTGCCACAGGCCGGCGATCGATTGGTTGCCGCCGATGCCGCAGTTCCAGGTGCCGAAATCGTGATTGCGCTCCGCCATCGGCAGCAAGTAGCGGCGCGTCCATTCCTCGAAGCGCGTGCCGCCGGTCGCACGCGGGTGCGTCAAGTCCGGCAACAGGTTGATGCCGACGGCAACCGTAAGTACCAGGAGCGCGGCGATCCAGCGTTTGCGCCAGGCGAGATAGCCGGCCCACAGCAGCGGGGTGCATTTGATGGCCGCCGCCGCGCCGAACCAGAGGGCGGCGCGGAGATCGCATCCGCGCACAAGAGCGCCGCAGCCGAGGATGACCAGCGCCGCCACGATGAGGTCGGTCTGTTGATTGGTGATGACGTCGAAGCAACTCGCGATGCCGCAGAGGAGCCCGAGCCAGAAGATCGCGTGCTCGCGCTTTGGCACGGCAGTCGATCCTTCGAGTCGGCCGCCGCCGGACAGCTTCCAGGCGCCGAGGATCAGCACCATCAGCGCCGTCATGTTGATCGCATACCAGATCGCCCTGGCCGGCAGCTGAGGCATACCGACGAACGGAATCGCTAGCCAGGCGTTGATGGGGGGATAAACAAAATCCTGTCCGAATATGTCTTCGCCGCCCTGCAGCCGTTGCGCCGCCGGAATGTAGACCATTTCCCAGTCATGAGGCCCACGCTGGAAGCTTGGGATGGCCAGGCCGATCAGCAAAGCCACGCCGAGCAGCGAATAGGGACGAGCCCGGATACGCCACGGCACCGGCGGGGCCCAATCGGCGACGACTTGCGCCATTTGCATTGACTCCGTTCAGCGGGAACAGCGCTCGGGCGCAGAGCGACTTGCGGGTGTATACTGCGGGCAGCGGATAAAAAAAAGGGGAACGTGGCCCGACGTGAGTGCCGTTTCTGCATGGCCATTACTCAACTGGCATGCGCAGCGATTTGCACGCGGCCAAGTAACTGGCGTCCAGATCCACGGGAACGGCATAGACTTCTGAAAGCCACAACGGCAACGTCGGCAACGCGAGGCCGATTTCCAATCGCTCCGGCCAAGCTTCGACCCGATGCGCCGGTTGAGCGCGATAAGCGACCGCATAGAGCGCGTTGTCCTCGCTCAAGTCGATCGTCAATGCCGGCGCCAGTTCCTCGATCAACTCCGCGTGCAGATTCCCAGAGCGCTCCGTGACGACATCGACGACGATGAGGCCGACGCCCTGTTGCAAGTACGCGGCGCATTTGGTGACGAACGCGTGCCGATGGGCCGGGCGATCTTTGTTGGCCGGGCTGACGAGCTCGATGGCGCCGACGAGTTGCAGGCCTCCCTCGCGGCGAACCTCGATCTCGAAGATATCGAGTTCGGCAAAGTTGGCGGCGAAAGCCAGCGTGGGTCTGGGAGGCGCATAGACCGCCGTCGCCACGCCCCCGTTCCCGTCATGTTCGGTGCGGTCATCTTTCTCAAGAGTGGCGACATCAACCTCGATTTCTTTGCCGATCCTGATGTGTGGAACCGCAAAGAACTCGTTCGGAAGCTGCGATTCATTCAATTGATTGACGATCTGGGAGGCCCACATGCTGTGAAAACCCTCCCACGGCCTTTGGTCGCGGGCCGGTGCACGAAAATGATCCAAGAGCGGCATGGTATTGCCTCCCGATGCTTCCGAACCCGCAGGCTTGGAATGGCCCATCAAATCTTGATAAACCCCTTCTCGAACTGAAACGCCCGCGCCCGGAACAGGAAATCGACGATGCTCCCTTCGTGCGGTTGCAGCCAGTTCAAAGCGATCGTCTTCATCGGGCCGATGTTGAGACGGTCGATGTGAGTCGCGTCGGTCAGGGCTCGCTGGAACTTGGCGTCCTCGGTGATCGCGCGTGCAAACGAGCGTCGGGCCGATCGATTCCAGCATCTTTTCCTGCGGGCACTCGACGACGGTCGTGAACGGGAACATGAATTCCTTCTTGGCGATCGCCTTTTCGTGGTTCTCGCAGTAGATGACCGTGGGCCGCATGTAGTCGCAGTGTTCCCTTTTGACGAGCCGACTTCCGTACTTCGCGGTGAAGTCGATGACGCCGTGCTCCTTCACGTCCTGATCGATCTGGGCGTTGATGGCGTCGGCTTGCCCCTTGACGGTGAACGCGGCCAGGGCAGACTTCGGATCATCCGGCGGCAAGGGCTGCACCGGCCCGATCTTGGCGGCGATAGCCTCGGCGATCTTCTTGCCGTGCCGTGACGCCCAGACGCCGGAGCAGTTGATACAGCCGCGGCCACTGTTGACGAAAACGCTGTCGCACATGATGTCGAGGTACTTTTCCCACTCATCGACCTTGTCGTCGCCGAGCAAAATCTTGGAGAAGCCGGGGCCGTGCGCCTGCACGCGCGGGTTGCCCTTGTATTGCTCGACGGTGGCCGTGCCGCCGAAAATCAGGCTGCGCGGGCAATGCTGCAAGACTGCGGCGCCGACATCGCCCAGGCCAGGATAGATTGCAATCGCCTGCTTCGGAATGCCCGCCTTGACGAACGCCTCCATCATGCGGTACGGGGTCCACGGCTCTTGTGGGCCGGGCTTGAGCACCAGGCCAACCTGCATCGGGATGATCGGTAGCCAGAGCGTGTGCACGCCGGGTGAGTTCGAGGGCAGCACCATGCCGAGCACCGGCGACTGGGCCTGATAGCTGACCGGCACGCCGCGCGCCTCGACGCCGTAGCCGCGCGAGAGAATGTCGAGATCGAGGCCGCGCGTTAGGGAATCGAGAATCTTGTCCATGTTGGCGAGCACGAACTGGTTCTTCTCCATGTTGAACTTGCACATGTGCTCGGGCAAGCCGGTGGTGGCCGATTGCATGCGGGCAAATTGATCGGGCGTCTGCGATCCGCCGTCGCCGAACGGCAGCTCGGCGGTGGCGTAGAGCTCGCCCGCTTTCTTGGCGATCTCCAGCAGCTTCTTGATCGGAATCTCTTGCAGCACCTTGCGGGCACGCGGGGCATGCTTCATATCGCGCTCGACCAGTCCGCCATTGGCCCGGCTGACTTCCGCCAGCACCTCGCCGGTCGCGAAGTGAACGACCTTATCTTGCTCGAGGCTCTTGTACGGCTCGCCCCAACGCGAAATCGGAATGTGCAACATGGGTGGGTGTACTCCAGAAAAGTGGCAGCGGGCAGGTTGGTTCGACTTCCTTTAGACTACACGCAAGCGGACATTTGAACCAGTGGGCGCTTCATTTGACCAGCGAGCCGAGCCCCGTGAGGGGCCGGTTTCGGCGCGTAGCGATGCAGAATGTTCCGCGCGGAACACTATTAAAAACATCGCAACGGACATTGCGGCTCGCAGGCTCTCGTTCTTTCATCCGGCGACTGACCCGACGCTACCTGCTCACGAGCGTTGCACAGGTGAAACCCGCGAGAATTCAAGGATCCGCCAGCGGTTTTGGCTTACCTGCGCACCGTTCGGCAGGGCAAGCCGCAGGTGGAACTCGCAACGGAGCCCACCGCAGTTTATATGTATTGGTATGAATGCTGTGGACGATCAGCCGTCGGTTCGTGAATATCCCCTCTCTCCGGAATTACGGCGTTGCTGTTGGTATGCCGTGGCTGGCGGCGCTCTTTTTGTCATCATCTCGGCGATGACGCAAATCTTCATCGACGATGGCCGACGACTCGAAGTGATTTGCATGGCCTTGGCGATGTATTTTGCACTTATTCTTGTGATTTGTTACTTTTGGAGTTGGCGACTGCGGATTGACGAACGCGGCGTCTCGACTCGCCGCTTGTCGGGCCGGGATCTTTGGACCTGGGAAGAACTGGGGAGCGGCCGAATCCGCAAGGAAAAGTTGTTCACTCTGATCGACCCAGAAACAGCGAGAGAACTGTGTCTCGATTCACTGGGAAAAGAGGCACGCAAAGAGGTGATGGCCAGAATCAACGAGCACTATCGGTTGCCGCCGGCGCCAGAAGTCCCCCAGCAAATTAATATTCGATACGGATTTCGCAGCAAGGCATTTCTCGATTCCAAGGGCATACGGATCGAACATCGCGGGCAAAGCCGGGAATATCCGTGGAGCGCCGTGCAGAACGTGCGGCTATGGCGTTGGGATCCGCTGCGCCGCGACTTCCGGTCGGTCCTAATTGTTCTTCCGGATCAGGAGATAAAAACCGTCAACAATAATGCCAGCAACAGTAATTCCTATCAATTCCCAGGCACATCGGTCGAGCAGGTGAACGAGTTCATGTACCGCCATCTCGCGGCCGAGAAGATCGAGGTCACAATTATCGGCGATCCCCTGGTAAAACCAGAACACATCGAGCACGAAATCAAGGAGCGAATGGAGGCAATGCGAATACTCTGGGTGGCGGCCATCGTATTCGGCGCGCTCTTCGCCACTTTGTCGTCATTTATTTCGTCGAGGGAGCGGCCGAAATGCTCAAGTGGATCGCCATCACTTCGATCATGTACGGACCGGTCATTCTTGGAGTTTTTCCCCTGCGGCGTTACCTGCGCGAGACGGCGGAATTGAGGGACCGTTTGAAGTCCGCGCGGCGAACAATCGGTTGAAAGGAGCGACAAGGGCGAACTGCTCGGCCCTCGTCGGTAGAATTCCTTTTTGATGATCGACGAGTTGATTGGTCCGGTGCAGCCATCGAGCCGCGCCCATCACCTCTTTCTCCGCTTCAGCAATTGCTCCACCCACCGCGCATCGGCCGCGTCCAGCTTCGGCTTGGGCGGCTGCGTGTAATCGAGCTCCTCCTGATACCGCGCCTCCTCGTAAGCCCGGTCCAGGCAGGCACGCAAATTGAGCGTTGTCGTCTCCCGGCTACGCAGCGGAATCGGCGCCGGCGGAAGCGGATCGCGCACCGTAAAGGCCCACAGCTTGCCTTTCGGAATCTCGTCGGCCCGGCAGATCAGGTAGTAATACGCCCCTTTCGGCGGTAACGGCTTGCCCAGCGGCGGAGGCGTGCCGGCGCGGAGCAGGTTGATTTCCACCAGGTTCACATTGGCCGCCAGGTATTCTTCGCGTTTGGCGAGATAGGCGTTGCGATCCTTACCCAGCGTCTTGTTCGTGGGGCTCAGTAATTCCACCACCGTGATGACGCGGCGATCCTGCGCATCGACGATTTTCAGGTACGGCGTTCCTTTGCGCTCCGCAAGCGGCAATGTCACCGTGCGCGGCATGACGGCAGTGGCAGCGGGCCCGTCAGCGAACTCACGCAGCGATGTCGGTGTTTCCACAATGAAGTTGTCGGGGCCAACCACGCGCTGCATTTCCTCGTCCGCGTTCTCGATCCAAACGTGCCGATCCGCCGCCGCCAGATATCCTTGAGGAAGATGGGCGTTCAACTCGGCGCGCATGGCAATTATCAACGTCAGATGCAAATCCGACCAAATGGCCGGTTGCTCCAGATACGGATCCATGCCTGGAAACGGGGACCGCATGCCAGAAACTCCCAGTGATTCGTTGCAAACCTATTCTACAGGGGACGGTGTAATCCACCAATCGACGACAAGCGCCAGTGAAAAACCGGTCGATTCACTTTGCCGAGCATCGTGATTCGGCTATCTTCACCGTGTCAGGGCAAGACATCCCCATGCCGGAATCCTGAAAGTTCCCTAGACAGCGGTCAGGCAATCGGTTACAGTAATTCTATCAGTAAACGCAGGTTCACGATTACGAGCGGCTGACGCTTTCGACATCGGTCCCACGGCGACGACTCTGCGGCCTTCCATTAATGTCGTTTACTGGCCGCACGCTCCCCGCCCAGACCCGGCAAAGCTGCTCGTCCACACCGCACTTTGGAGGTTCCATTGACCATTGCAACTTCGGCAGAGCCCCGCACGGGGTTTGCCGCGCTCGGACTTTCCCCACCCACTTTGTCCGCCATTGAAAGCGTCGGCTACAAAACACCCACCAGCATTCAGAAAGCCTTTATCCCGCGCGTCCTCACCGGCGGCGATGTCATGGGGCAGGCACAAACCGGCACCGGCAAAACCGCCGCCTACCTCATCCCTTACTTCGAGCGTTGGCGCGATGTCGATCACCGAGAACCCACCTCACTCATCCTCGTGCCGACACGCGAACTCGCCATTCAAGTCTGCGACGAAGCCAAAAAGCTCAGCCCCGACCAAGATTTGCATGTCCTGCCCATCTACGGCGGGCGGCCCATGGACGCGCAGGTGCGCGGCTTGCGCAACGGCGTCGATATCGTCGTCGGCACCCCGGGCCGCATTCTCGATCATCTCGGCCGACGCACGCTGATGCTGAACAAGATTCGCTACCTGGTGCTCGATGAGGCCGACCGCATGTTCGACCTCGGCTTCCGCGATGACATTCGCCGCATCCTGCGCAACTGCCCGAGCGATCGGCAAACGCTGCTCCTCTCCGCCACGATGCCGCCCGACATCCTCACGCTGGCCAAGCGCTACATGCGCAAGCCGATCGTGCATCTGCAAATGTCTCCGAAAAAAGTGACAATCGACAAGATTCGCCAATCGTATTTCACCGTCGATAAGCATAACAAATTCGAGCTGCTGCTCCGCCTGATCGAGCGCGAGCAACCCCGGCAATGCATCATCTTCTGCGAGCGCAAGATCGGCGCTCAGCGCATCTACGAGAAGCTCTGTTCCGAGCGCAAACGCGTGGCGGCCATGCACGGCGACCTGATGCAATCGCAGCGCGAACGGATCATGAAGTCGTTCAAGGAAGGCAAGATCGTTTTCCTGGTCGCGACGGACGTGGTGGGCCGCGGCATCGACGTGGTGGACATCTCGCACATCATCAACTTCGATTTGCCGATGGACCCGGAAAATTACGTGCATCGCATCGGCCGCACGGGCCGCATGGGCAAGAACGGCGTGGCGATCTCGTTCGTGACGATCGAAGAAGGGGACGAGTTGACCAAGATCGAGAATTTCATCAACAAGGTGATTCCCGAGGACAAGCTCCCGGAATTCGAGGCTTACGCGCCGCGGGTCAAGAACGCTGAGGAGCCGAAGGACGTGAAACCAGTCTTCGGTCGGCGCACGAAGCGTTATAGCCAGCGGCTGTAGGGGAGCGGGTGAAAGCAGGCCGCCAGCTTCCTGCTTTCCTGATCCGGAATATTCTTAGAACACCGGAACGCAAGACACGCAAAGGCAATCATCCATTGGCCTTGCGTGTTCTGCGTTTTTTCTTTTTCAATGATGAACCCGCGTTGGCTCGGCAAATCTTGCCGATTTAGCCCATTTTATCTTTGACTTCTCCCAGTTGCTTATTTATCCTACCCAATATCCCAGGTGGCAGAATCGCTACATTCTGCGCATTCTTCGTTGCTAGAGGAATTCATCGGTTCGGTTCGAACCGCGTTTTCGTTTTGAACAGGAAGGCCCTTGCTGTCCCAGCGTGAAAGAGGCCTCCACCACAAATGGAGAAGCGAATCATGTACAGCGTCGTCTTGGCCACCATGCTCACCGCCGGCAGCGCCACACCTGCCTGGCACCATTGCCACTCGTGCTATTCGAGTTGCTACTGCTGCAGTTGCTATAGCTGCTACAGTGGCTACGGCTGTTACAGCGGCTACGGCTGCTACGGCTGCTGTAGTTGCTATAGCAGCCATCACATCTTCCCGATCTTCCATCATCAGAGCTACTGCTCGTGCTACAGCTATTGCTCATGCAGTTGCAGCGCTTACTATTACAGCGATTGCTGCTCGTGCTCCTATTACAGCCCATGCTGCGGCGGCGTGATTTACGGTCCGCAAGTCCTACCAGTGCCGGCGGCGCCACCCGAAAAAGTTGCTCCGCCCGTGAAGGACAAGAAAGACCAGGCTTCGGCCCGCGTCACTGTGAATCTGCCCGGCGATGCCCGGCTGTGGGTGGACACGGTCGAATGCCCATTGACTTCGTCGGTCCGCTCGTTCAACACGCCTGCCCTCAATCTCAGCCAGCGCTACACCTACAACATCAAGGCCGAAATCGTCCGCGAGGGCCGCACCATCACCGAGACGCAGCGCATCATCTTGACGCCCGGTCAGGAAACCCGCGTTGATTTCACCAACAACGGCGGCGCCATTGCCACGGCGTCGAAGACCGGTGCAATCGCTTCGCGCTAACGTTGGATCGATTTGTTTAGCCCCGCCTCGTAGATGCGGGCGGACGGCATACCGCCGATGGATGCTGTTCGCCCGCTTCAAGAGGCGGGGCTATGCATTGCGCCCACGTTGGTAATTTGCTCCGTCGTGCATGGCACCGCTTCTCCCGGCGCCGGTGGCCGCCGCACGAGTTGGCGCGAAATCATCGCGCACCATTCCGCCAATCCCGCTTGGGTCTTCGCCGAAATCTGAACAGGGTCCGGCGCCGACTGCCAATCCCATCCAGCGGGCAGGTCAATCTTGTTGATGAGCATGTGCCAGCCGGCGCGATTTTCGGGATAGATCGGTTCGGTCGCGCCGTCGAGCACCCAGAAGCGCAAATCGGCATCGGACGCCGCATCCAGAGCACGCTCGATTCCCATCTGTTCGAGATTCGTCGGCGCGGCACGGATGCCGGCGGTATCGGCGATTTCGACCGGCCAACCGTCGATGGCGAGCCGCAGCGTGACGAGGTCGCGCGTGGTGCCGGGCGTCGGCGAAACAACGCTGCGAATATAGCCGGCCAGCGCGTTCATGAGGCTGCTTTTACCGACGTTGGGCTCCCCGGCAATCACGATACGCCACGGCTCGACAAGGTGACGGCCCAGCGGGACCAATTCTTCCAGCCGATGCAGCAATTGCGTGAACCGGGTTTCGCCGGCATTCTCCATTTCCGCCATGCACGCGTCCCAGGCGCCATTGATCTGGTCGAGCAAGATGGCAGCGGTGCGCGTGGTTGGCGCGTGTGCGAGCAGATCGAGAATTTCGACCGAGCGATCCGCGAGGTATTGCTGCCACGGCACGATGACGACGCCACGCTCGCGGTAAAGGTCCTGGATCATGCGGACGATTTCGATGCCGCCGTGACAGTGCAGTTCCAGCGATTGGTCCTTGACGGCCAGGATCGCATCATCCGCCTGAGCCAGGCCGAGCTTGCCGAACCAGAATCGGCCCGGGGTCGGCTCGGCGGGGAGCGCACCCTTGAATGGCTTGAACAGCACGCATGTGATCGGCCAGGCCAGCGGCCCGCGTACGCCAAGCGTGGCAATGGCGGCTTTGCCCGGCGGCGTCAAACATGCGAGCAGCGTCTCCACGGCGTCACCTTTTTCCCCGGCTATGCAAGATGCCTTCCAGCGTCATCTCTGGCCAATGGTGAACGGAATGGCGCATCCTGGGCGCGAGCGATTTCGCGTCGCCGCCGGTCAGAAAGATCTCGAACGCGGTCGAATACCGATGCTGGTATTCGGCAATCAGCCGTTCGATGCCGCCCAGCACTGCATGGAAGACGCCGGCTTGAATGGCGTGCACTGTCGAAGTTCCCGGCGGCAATATGCTGGCGTCGATTTCGACGATGGGCAAGAGCGCGGTGTGCTCGTGCAAGGCCTGCGCCATCAGGCGAAAGCCGGGAAAGATCGTGCCGCCGCGAAAAGCGCCATTGGCATCGAGATAATCGACAGTCACTGCCGAGCCCGCATCGATCAAAATCGCGGCGACATTTTCCTGTCGACGCCGATTGGCGGCCACCGCGTTGAGCAAGCGATCCACGCCGACCTTTTCGGGATGCTCCACTTCGACGGTGATGGACAAATCCTTGACCGACGACAACACGCGCACGGAATCGGCCCGCCCCTTCAGCCAGGCGACCAGCGCGTCACGCCGGGCCGGATGCACGCCGGCGACGATCCATTCCTGCGAGCGTTCCAGCTTCCATTCGTCCCATTGCTTCTTCCAGGCGTCCGGATCGTCCGGCGGCAACCCGGCCGTGCCCCAGACGAGCTCGGAACTGCACAGACCCCATTTGACGCGGCTATTGCCGACATCGACCACGAGCGGACCGCTCACGACAGCTCCTCCGAAATGATCCGAACGGGCCAAGACCGGGAGGGCGAGGCTTCCGCCGAGCCGTGAAGCGGCGGGTATCAACAGGGCTCACGGCTCGGCAGGAGCCTCGCCCTCCCGCACGCTTAAATCGCAACCGCTTGCAATTGCTCCGCCACGCGGCCGACGAGCTGCGCCAAGCCTTGCCCTGTCACTGCGGAAATAGCGAGCACCTCACAGCCCAGCTCCTGCTGCAAGCGGGCGCGAATCTCGTCACTGTCGGTCAGCTCACTCTTGCTGACAACGACGACTTCCGGCTTCGTCGCCAGCGCTTGGCGATAGAGCTCGAGCTCGCGCCGCACCATGCGGTAATTTTCCACGGGATCACTGCCATCGAGCGGCATCGGCTCGACCAGATGCACCAGGACGCGCGTGCGTTCGACATGGCGGAGGAACTCGTGCCCCAATCCGGTGCCGGCGTGGGCCCCTTCGATCAGGCCCGGCAAATCGGCGAGCACGAAGACGCGCTCGCCGCCCGCATGGACGACGCCGAGATTGGGATGTTTGGTCGTGAACGGATAGTCGGCGATTTCGGGATGCGCCTGCGAGAGCCGGCTCAGCAGCGTCGATTTGCCCGCGTTGGGCAGCCCGATGAGCCCGGCGTCGGCGATGACCTTGAGCTCAAGGGTCAGCCAGCGTTCCTCACCATCCTCCCCCGGTTCATATTCGCGCGGCGTGCGATTGGTGGCGGTGGCGAAATATTTGTTGCCTCGCCCGCCGCGGCCCCCCTTGGCGACGATGACTTCCTGCCCGGCTTCCGTGATGTCGCGCAGGATGTTGCCCCGATCGCGGTCGATCACGATCGTCCCCGGCGGCACGGCGATGACAATGTCCTTGGCCGTGCGGCCGGTCTTCTGGGAGCCGCTGCCTGGGCTGCCGCTGGGAGGCGCGGACGTGCTTGCGATTGACGATGTCGGCGAGGCTGTCAGCGCCGGCGACGGCCCGGATGATAACGTTGCCGCCGTCACCGCCATCGCCGCCATCGGGGCCTCCCTTGGGCACGTACTTCTCACGCCGGAAGCTGCAACAGCCTCGCCCGCCGTCCCCACCTTTGACGAATATCGTGACGCGATCAATAAACATGGCGGCCCTTTGAAAACGCTCTGCAATCATCTTATGGTTGGATCGGCGCACGGCGTCGGAACCTGACCAATCCGCTCTCGCAACATCGCCCGCTCTCGGCTATGATTGAGCAAAGCAAAGGAGCCATCATGTCCGAAGCGGTCGTTATCGGCTGGGAAAGGGCGCTCATGGCGGCGGAAAAGGTCAAGGAGCGATTGCGCCGGGCGACCAAGGCACTCGACTGCGCTGGCGTGCCATATGCTGTGGTCGGCGGCAACGCGGTGGCTGAGTGGGTCGCCCGTGTGGATGAAGACGCCGTCCGCAACACGCGCGATGTCGATTTGCTGGTGCGCCGCGCCGATTTCGCGGCCACGCGAACCGCTCTGGAAGCCGCGGGCTTCGTCTACCATCATTTGCTTGACGTGGACATGTTCATCGACGGCCCACAGGGCAAGCCGAGCGGCGGCGTGCATCTGTTCTTCGCCGGCGAAAAGGTGCGGGCGGAGGACGAGCAGCCGTGCCCTGGATTGGACGAATCCGAACGCGCAGCCGAATTCCAGGTGGCGAAGCTGGAGGCCCTTGTGCGCATGAAGTTGATCTCGTACCGCCGCAAAGACCAAGTCCACTTATTGGACATGATCGGCGTCGGCCTCATTGATGCGACCTGGCCCGCCCGTTTGCCCAAGGCGCTTGCCGGCCGATTGCAGCAACTGCTTGATGACCCCAATGGCTGACAATCTTATATACCGCCGCCACAAGCATGATCAGTCCCACCAATTATCACCGATCACTTCGTCGCCGTTGGGAGTTTTGACCGCCTCCCAAATCGTGAGCGCGATTTGCGAGTTAAGCGTTCGCACGCTGCCGTCGCCCATGCCGGCGGTCATGCCATTTGAGTGCGGCGTCTGGAGCAACGTGTAGTCGCAGTAGCCGACTTTCGGAGTAATTTGGGGGACGGCGAGCGGGCCTTGATCGGTCTGATACCAATAATCGGTGAACATCGGATATTGGGAATTGCCCGACTGCCCGTAGGCCTCACTCCAAGCCCAGAAGCAGCCCCGCTTCCCTCCGAGAAGTGGAACGTTGGTCCCATCACAATACTGAAATCGTTCGCCAAAGAAGATCGTGTTGGACGTGCCGTCTTTGATTTGCTTAAGCGACAGAGGATCTTCCGGCCCCCCGAGGGCCTCGAGCGTCCCAAACACCTGGTCATTGCCCGCGTAATTGGTCGGCGCAAATAAGTCGCCTGAATCGGACGCATTACCGGCGGGGTTGACGAAGGGGTTGCCGGAGCCATTTGGGTTACTGGCGTCGCTCGGACAGGCGAACACCGCGACCCTTGTCAGGCCCACGAAATTCGCTGTACCGATGCCCTTCTCGCAGTTGTAAAAAGGGCCGCCAGGATCATCACCCTCCAGGTTGGTATACGGGGGAGACGTCAACAGCGATGCGTTGTACAGAGTCTGTTGATCGATGTAAGGAAGCAAATGGAAGTGTAAAGGTCCATAACCCCCGTTAACCATGGGTTTCAAGCCCGGGAACCAACCCTGGGTACACGGCAGCTTTTTGTAAGCGTTTTCCAGGTTGTGGCAGGCCAACACCATTTGCTTCACGTTGTTCCGGCATGTGGCCAGCGCGGCCGCACTGCGTACCTTTTGCACCGCCGGTACCAGCAAAGCGATGAGGATCGCGATGATCGCAATCACCACCAGCAGTTCAATGAGCGTGAATGCGCGTCGGCGAGTCGTTTTCATGATTTCCTCAGCTGGAAAGGATGTCCAAATAAGATAATGAGAGGTTCCCCTACTTATAATGAATATTCCATGAGAGTGAAAGGAAATTCTCAAAAAAAGATGAATTTTTCCGGGTTGGCAAGACCGCTTGACTTGATTGGCCCGGCGCGGTATCGGGCGGTCCAAAATCGGACCACGGCCTTGCCAGGATTGCTATTCGAGGGATGGACATGGAACGTCCTTGCCATTGCTGGGTTTTCACCTGCCTCGGCCTGTTTTGCCTGGCGGCAGCGGGTTGCATGCAGGTTCCCTATGTTCTGCCGGAGATCAATTACGCGCCAGGCGTGGATGCGAAGTGCAAGCCGGATGAAGTGCACGCCTTTCGCGTCGATGTGACGCAGCGCGCGGAGATCAACGAAGGACGCGATGCCGTCAGTGGCAAATTGGTCGAATATGAGCAGTTGAGCCGGATTCGCACGTCCACCGACGGCAGCACGTCCGCCCAGGTCGGCGTCACCTTCGCGTCCGGCTGGCGCTACGTCGGATTCTACAACTTCACCTCGTCAAGCACCGAGCACGGCGTCACCCTGCGTTTCTACCGCCGCGGCTACGAAACCATCGCCTTCAAGCCCGGCGAAGGGATGCGCGAATTGGATTGGAAGCGGGCATCCGACCTGGAATCACAGATCAAAGCAGTGGACGATCTGATGCGCGGCCCTGCGCCGCGCAAATCGCAATCGATCACGGCCAAGCAAGTCCTGGAGCCGGGCACGAAATCGGCCGCCCATCGTGAGGCGCTCCTGTTCGGCGCGACCGAATATGAACGGCTGGCCCGCGCCTTGTCTGCATACGAATCCGACGAACGCGACGCGCACCGCGACCTATTGGCGGAAGCGAAACGCCTACGCGATCTGGCCGATGGAAAGTGACCGGCGAGCGCGGCGTAGATCATTTCAGCGGCTTGGCATGCAGTCGCCTAAGAGTCCGACTCACGGGGTCAATGACCACGCCGGCATTTTCGAGAGCCACCACGCCCAAAATCGGCTCCGTGCCGGCCGGCCCGAATATGACTTGGGCCACCGTCTCGCCGCCGAAAAATGTTACGCGAGCGAATCCGTATTCGTATTCGATCGGCTGTCCGTTGGCGAGTTCGTACACGTTTTTCCCCTCCGGAACCACCCCGGCCGCGAGCAGCTTGTCCCCAGGGGCCATGCAATCTATGGAGCCGGTGTCCACCAGAAACTCAGCTTCGAACGGCGTAGTCGATTTACCAGCCAAATCGCGGATGCGCGTAGTTATGTGGGTGACGCGCATGCTTGCCTCCTGACAACGTCTGCTCTGGAAATAAATCATACACGACAATAGTACGCTCACCACTCGCCGCTTTCCATCTGCCGGCGCGTTTCCGGATCGGCCGGCGCGTAGGCGCTCGGTTCCATCGTCCAGCTGGCTCGGCCTTGCGTCAGGCTGCGGACCTTGTCGGAATAGTCGAACATCTTCGCCAGGGCCACCCGCGCCTCGACAACGCGCAGTTTGCCGCGGATCAGCACCTCGCGAATCTCGGCGCGGCGGGCGTTCATGTCGGCGGTCACCGGACCCAGGTATTCCTCCGGGATCGTCACTTCCGTCTTCATCACCGGTTCCAGGAGCGTCATGTTCCCTTTGAGGGCGCGATTGACCGCGTCGGCGCCGGCAGCGGAAAACGCAATGTCGTTCGAGACATCCTGCTGCATCTGGGCCGAGCGCATCGTCGCCCTCACGCCGATCACCGGATAGCCGAGCTCGCCCGATTGCAGAGCGAAGCGAATCCCTTGCTCGGCGGCATACATCAATTCCGGCGGCAGGGTCTCGGGCGGAATCTGGTTAACGATGATTACCAAACCCTCACCCCCGGCCCCTCTCACGGAGGGCGAGGAGTGCATGATCGGGATCGGCTCGAATTCCACCGTCACCTTCGCGAATAGGCCGGTCGTCCCCGCTTGCTTGACGCATTCACCCTCAATCTTGACCGCCTTCCGCAACGTCTCGCGGTAGCTGACGCGCGGTTTCGACACGCGAACTTTCAACCGATAATCGCGCTCCAGACGATGCTTTTTGATCTCCAGGTGCAAGATGCCCATGCCGCTCATCAGCATCTGGCCGGTGTCGGCGTCGATGCGCCAGGTGAACGTCGGATCCTCACGCTTGAGCCGATCTAGTGATTCGGTCAGCTTGTCCTTGTCGGCCGACGATTCCGGCTCAATGGACATGCTGACGACGGCCTCCGCGAACTGAATTTGCTCCAGCACGATGGGATGCTGCTGATCGCAGAGCGTGTCGCCGGTGATCGAATCCTTCGGGCCAATGATGCCAACAATGTCGCCGGCATAAGCAAGCGGCATGTCATCGCGGTTCTTGGGATCGGCGAGGACGTGGTAGATCTTGCTGGCGAATTCCTTCACTTCCTTGGGCGGATTGTAGAGCCGGCACTCCGGGTTGAGCACCCGGCTATTCGCCTTGAGCGTGCCGGAGTAGATGCGCAGGTAGTAGAGATCACCGTGCGTGTCGGCGACGATCTTGAAGACGAGGCCGGCGAACGGCTCCTTCGGATCGGGCTTACGCGTCTCATCCTTGTTCTTCTTGGGATTGCGGCCCGTCACCGGCGGGCGATCGAGAGGGCAGGGCAGGTAATAGCAGACCGCATCCACGAGCGGTTGAATCCCGGCATGCTCGCGACCCGACCCGCACAGCACCGGCTGGATTTGCCGGGCCAGCGTTTGCTCGCGGATGAGCTGCCTGAGCGCCGGCAGCGGAATCTCTTTGGCTTCGAGGTAAAGCGAAGTGATTTTGTCCTTGTCGTCGTGCTTCGTCAGAACCTCGAACAGGAATTCGCGCCAGTGCTGCACGTCGGCCTGCATTTCCTCGGGGACGGCGACCGTGTGGAATGATTTCCCTTCGGTCTGCGGATCGTAAAAGAACGCCTTCATTTCGAGAAGATCGACGACACCGCGGAAGGGCAAGTTGCTGTCCTTGACCGAGCCAGCGCCGATTGGGATGACAAGCGGGGCCGGATTGCCTTCGAGGCGTTCCTTGACTTCATTGACGGCATTCTCGAAATCGGCCCCGACGACATCCATCTTGTTGATGAACACTATCCGGGGCACCTGGTACTTGTCCGCCTGCCGCCAGACGGTTTCGGATTGAGCTTCCACGCCTTTCTGAGCATCGAAGACGACGACGGCGCCGTCGAGCACGCGCAAGGAGCGCTCGACCTCCGCAGTGAAATCGACGTGGCCCGGAGTGTCGATCAGGTTGATGGTGCAATCGCGCCACTTGAACGGGATGCACGCGGAATAGATGGTGATGCCGCGTTCTTGTTCCTCCGGATCGTAATCGGTCTCGGTGGTGCCGGAATCGACGGTGCCGAGCTTGTGCTTGGCGCCGGAGTAATAGAGCACATGGTCCGTGGTGGTGGTCTTGCCGGCATCGATGTGGGCGATGATGCCGATATTGCGGACCTTGGTTAAGTCGAAGGCAGCCATGATTAGTCCGTAGTCAGTGGTCCGCGGCATCAAGACAAAAGAAAAAATCCGCGGATCGCGGTTAATTTATGTAACCACGGACCACGGACCACGGGCGACGGATCAAGTTCTACCAAGCAAAGTGGGCAAAGGCCTTGTTCGATTCGGCCATTTTGATCGTGTTCTCGCGCTTTGTCATCGCTTCGCCTTCTTTGCGCTGGGCAGCGATGAATTCGTCGGCAAGTTTGAGAAACATCGGCCGCCCCTTCTTGCCGCGCACCGCCGCCAGAATCCAGCGGATCGAGAGACTCTGTTGGCGCGTGCGATTGACCGGCATCGGCACCTGGTAGGTGGCCCCGCCGACTCGCTTGGAGCGGACTTCGATCGGCGGCTTGACGTTCTCCACCGCTTGTGTGAAGACATCCACCGGATTGGCGTCCGGCATGCGCTTCTTGATCTGCGCCATCGCCCCATAGAAGATGCGCTGGGCCGTCGCCTTCTTCCCCTGCCACATCAGGCAGTTGACGAATTTCGACACGAGCTTCGAGCCGTACACCGGATCGGGCTTGAGCGTTTCAGCACTGGCAGTTTTTCGTCCCATAAATCAGGGTTTCGGGGTTAGGGGTTAGAAAAAGGGCTGGGATTGCGGCTTAGGTGCTAACCCCTAAACCCCAACCCCTAATCCATACTTAATTCAAGCTTGGTTCCGGAATCCGTTCGTAGGTTCGGGCACGATACACGCCATGAATTTCACCGTCCGGCGTAAAGATCACCATGTTTTTGGTCTCACAGCAGGGACAGACAATTTTGACATTGGCCCCCTCATTTTCCGCGAGACCCTGGCCTTCGCACTGGAGGGTCGCATCGATGGGGTCGCCACACCCCGTACATTTGAACGACAGGCAAAGCAAGAGGCTTAACATCAACACAGATCCTCGAGGGTGTTCAAAGCCAGACCGTTCGTCTTCGGCGAAGAAGAGCGAACCCAATCCAACCCAAAGCGACGGGAGAATCCGAAAGATCAACCGCTTCCTTCCTTCTTGGAGCCGTATTTCGAGCGTGCTTGCTTGCGGTCGGAGACTCCCTGCGAGTCCAGCACGCCGCGGATGATATGGTAGCGGACGCCAGGCAAGTCGCGGACACGTCCGCCGCGCACCAGTACGATCGAGTGCTCTTGCAGGTTGTGCCCTTCACCGGGGATGTAGGCGGTGACCTCAATGCCGTTGGAGAGCCGAACGCGTGCGACCTTGCGCAGGGCCGAATTGGGCTTTTTCGGCGTCATGATTTTGACTTGCAGGCACACGCCGCGCCTTTGCGGGCAACCCGTCATGGCGGGATGGCGTGGCCGGCGCGTCTGCACCACGCGCGATTTCTTCACGAGCTGATTAATCGTCGGCATTCAATTCTCCGTCCGCACGGCGCGTTGGCGCCCAGCAAGGCAACTTACGAAAGGGATAAGGTATTCGCAGCTGATTTTGCGGTCAAGGGCAATGGGGGAATTTTTAGTCAAGGCGAAGAATGCACGTGACAAACACCTGGCCAAAGCTCCCTTGCACGAAAACCGATGTTGCGTTATAGGCGTGCCTCGAAAAAGGTTCAGGGAGATTGCTTGATGTCGTCAAAGGCCTCGCCGTTGCCGGCTGGGTGGATAAATGTGCTTGGCGAAATCCAAATGCGGCTCGATCAGGCGATTGCGTCAACCAACGCGCGCATGGCCGGGTTGCCGAACAGCCAGACAGCCGATTTCGCCCACACGCGCCAACAGGAAGCTGCACGCTGGCATGAACGCTTACGCCGCCTGAGCGCTTACCTGGAATCGGCTGAGCAAGTCGTGCAAAGCGTCGATGAAATGCTCGAGCGTGAGGAAACGGGATGGCGCGAGCACTTGGCAAAGTGCGGAACTCTGCGGCAAGAGCTGGCGAAGGGGGCGGGCGGCGCGATAGGATATAAGGCGTGATTCGCACGCATCCCCGGGGAGCCTCGTCATGGCCGCTTTCGCCGTCATTCTTCCCGCTGCCGGCCGTTCGTCGCGCTTCCGCGACAAGGAAAAAAAGCCGTTCGTCAATCTCGATGGCCGGGCGGTTTGGCTGCGCACCGTCGAGCAATTCGTCACCCGCTCTGATGTGGCACAGTGCATCATTGTTGTGTCGCCGGACGATCAGGAAATGTTCCGCCGCCGTTACGGCGCCAATCTCGCCTTCATGAACGTGCAGATCGCCAACGGCGGCAACGAGCGCTTTGAATCGGTCGCCAACGCCTTGGCCCTCGTCAAGCCCGAAGTCGAATTCATTGCCGTCCATGACGCGGTACGCCCGTGCATCACCGAATCGCTCATTAACGACGTCTTCTCCAAGGCGGAGAAGACCGGGGCGGCGATGTTGGCGGTCCCCGTCTACGACACGCTCAAGCAGGTCGATGCGAACAAGCAGGTGAAAGCAACGATGCCGCGGCAAGGCGTTTGGCTGGCCCAGACGCCACAGGTCTTCCGCCGCGATTGGCTGCAGGAAGTTTACGAAAACCGCACGCGCCTGGGGGCCAATTTCACCGACGACGCCCAGCTCATGGAAGCGGCCGGTTACGCGGTACACGTGGTCGAAGGGGCGACAACCAACATCAAGATCACGACCAAACACGATCTGATCCTGGCCGACGCGATCTTGAAAAGCTTGCCGAAACCCAAGCCCAGCGGTCCCGTTCATCCGTTCGGCGGTGAGGACGAGATGTGGGGCGGCCGCGGACTGAAGTGAGATTCGATTCCCATATGAGGCGGGTTCACCAAACACTCCATGCGCTGGTCCATCATTCGCACGATTTGGCTCCGCGAGATGCGCGATCAGTTGCGGGACCGGCGCACGCTGTTCATGATCGTCGGCTTGCCGCTCATCTTGTACCCGGTGCTCGGAGCGGTCGTCCTGCAATTCGCGCAGAACTTCGCTGAGAAGCCGAGCGTTATCGGCATCGTCACCGGGTCGGCCCAGCGCACCGACTTTCCATGGCGTGAACCGGCTCATGCTGGGCGCAGCGTGGTCTCTACCCTGTCGTGGCTTGCGGCGACGCCGCTGCCTGGTTGCGACACGTCGCAATGGTGTGCCGCAGCTACGCTGGCGCGGGCGAGCCAGCTCTCGCTCGATTATCCGCAATTGATTGAAGACGGCCATTTCACGACTTTCGATGCCAGGCTGCCGCCGCGGCTGGCCCGGGAACTGGCAGCCAATGCGAATTTCAAATTGGTATTTCTCGAAACGCATGACCGCGATCTGCTGGAAGAGCGCAAGGTCGATTTGATCCTGGAAGCGGCGCCGGGGTTCTTCACGGACGTGGAAGCCGACGAAGGCCTCGCACGGCCGCCACTGACGATCCATGCTCGCCGCGATGACAGTCGCTCGCGGCAGGCCATAACCCGGTTGACTCCGCTTTTGGATCACTGGAAGGACGATCTCGTGAAGGTCCGGCTCGTGCGCAAGGGGCTGCCGAACCGATTCCTCGATCCGTTCGAGACGGTTCGCCCCGACGAAGACGCCGCGACCGCTGCCGCCGGCGCCGCCAAGGACAGCATCGCCGATATGGTGATTCGCGTCTTTCCCTTCATGCTCGTCATGTGGTCGCTGGCCGGCGCCCTTTATCCAGCCGTCGATGTCTGCGCCGGCGAGAAGGAACGCGGCACCATGGAAACGCTCCTGATCACGCCGGCCGGGCGCGAGGAAATCGTCCTGGGCAAATTCCTGACCATCTGGGTCTTCAGCTCCGGCACTGCCCTCTTGAATCTGCTGAGCATGGGTATCGCCACGAAGTTGTTCGTCAGCCAGTTGCAGGAGGCGTCGCAGCTCGCGCATGTTGCAATCTCGATACCCGCTCTCCTGTGGTGCGTGTTGCTATCGCTTCCGCAGTCGGCGTTCTTTAGCGCGCTGGGGCTGGCGATCGGCGCTATGCGCGAAGTTCCAAGGAGGGGCAGTATTATCTGATGCCGCTGTTCGTGGTGACGATGCCGTTGATCTTCTTGACGCTGGCCCCCGGCGTGGAGCTGAATCCGCTTTACAGCCTGGTGCCGGTGACGGGCGTGGCGCTCTTGATGCAAAAATTGATGAAGGCGTCCGAATTTGCGGCGATTCCGTGGGCCTATTTTGTTCCCGTGCTGGCGCCGATCGCGATCTATAGCTGGCTGGCATTGCGCTGGGCCATCGAGCAGTTCAATCGCGAGGAAGTGCTCTTTCGTGAAGCGGAACGGCTCGATCCGGTGCTTTGGCTCAGGCGACTGTTCCGCGACAAGGAGCCGCTGCCGACGACGGGACAAGCGTTTTTCTGCCTCGGCCTGTTGTTCGGGCTGCACTGGCTTTCGCTCGGCATCGGCAATCGCTGGCCGCTGGAGATTCACACCGCAATCAGCGAATTGGCGTTCGTGGCGATGCCGCCCTTGTTCATGGTGCTGCTTTTGAACACGCGGCCCGGCGCGTGCGCTGTTTCTGCGCTGGCCGCGAAGTCGGGAGGCGGGATTGGCGATCTTGCTCGCCTTGTTGTTGCTACCGGTGATGGCCGGCTTGACGCAGGCGATCGCCATCTGGTTCCCGCGTCTTTTGGAAGGAACGCATCCCGAGCGCATTCATCCGCTGATCGAAATCCTCCGCGCGATCCGCAACGGCGACGATTTGCCCACCGCGAAGCTGCTGCGCTATGCCCTGGCCTTCGCCTTGGTGCCAGCCATTTGCGATGAACTGGCATTTCGCGGCGTCGTCCTGCGCGGCTTGCAACATAGCTTTCGGCCCAGAAACGCCGTCTTTCTCAGCGCCTTCTTCTTCGCCCTTTTCCACATGAACGTTTTTCTATTCATTCCCACTTTCGTCCTGGGCGTGATCCTCGGCCTCTTGACCTTGCGCAGCCGCAGCCTATTGCCCGCGATCTTGTTCCACCTATTGCACAACGGCGTGCTGATCGCCTTGATTCCGCTCAGCCATTATTCCGAGGGGACGCTGCCGCACCTAGCCCAAGAAGTGTGGCCGTGGCTGATTGGCGCATGCCTGATCGCGGTGTCGGGGCTCGTATGGTGGCTGTACCGCAAGCCCTATATCGATCTCGCCCGGCGTGAAGCCGAGGAGCAAGCGCGGAATGCAATGCGCTAACGCGGCTCTTTTTCGCCCCAATCCCTACTTTCAACCCACTCGACAGAATCGGCAAATCCCGCCTGTTTTCCAGCGGTATCTTCGGAAAATGCTGCCCAGCTTCTTGCTCGCGCTGGGGTGATTGTTTTAACATCGAACCACCATTGAGCCCCGGCAAAAAACTCGGCACGGGACATCAACCGGCAGACGGGAGAATTCGTGAGCGACACTGCTTCCTTGAGCCGCTGCATTACCGTGGTCGATGACGAGCCGTTCGCGCTTGACATCCTGGTGCGGGCGGCCCGGTCGTTCCATTTCGACTGCCAGACCGCATGCTGTGCCGAGGATGCGTTGGCGGCGCTGGAAAAACAGCAAACGCCGCTGGTCGTTACCGACCTGCGCATGCCGGGGCAGGGGGGCGTTTGGCTCGTGCAAGAGATCAAGAAGCGCTGGCCGCAGATCGCCGTCATCGTGGTCACCGTCGGCGCCGACGACGACGCCCTGTTGCAATGCATGAGCGCCGGCGTGCAGCACTATTTCCTCAAGCCGGTCCACATCGACGAGTTCCATCACGCCTTGCAAGCCACCTGGTACAGCCAGGTGATGCGCCGTGAGAGCCAGCGGCAAAAGCAACACCTCGAGTCGATCGTCCACAAGCAGACGCACCAGCTCAAGCACACCTTCTTTTCCGCGATCACCAGCCTGGTCCGTACGCTCGAAGCACGCGATTCATACACATCGGGGCATTCATTGCGCGTTCGCAAATATGCCGTGCATCTCGCCCATGAGATCGGCATGGACAATCACAACAAGAAGCGGTTGAATTTGGCCGCCAAGCTGCACGACATCGGCAAGATCGGCGTGGCGGAGGGGATTCTGAACAAGCCGGCGAAGTTGTCCGAAGAGGAATTCGACCTGGTCAAGGAGCATCCGGTCATCGGCGAGCGTATTTTGAAGCCGATCATCCGGAACCGCGTGGTTCTATCGGCGATTCGCAGCCATCACGAGCGCTTCGACGGCGCCGGCTACCCCGACCGCCTGAGCGGCGAGGAGATTCCGTTTCTGGGACGCATGATTACTGTCGCGGATTGCTACGACGCCTTGACCAGCTCGCGCGCTATCGCGCGGCCATGACGCGCGACGACGCCCTGAGCATCCTACACGACGGCATGGGCACGCAATTCGACCCGCATCTGGTGCCGCCGTTCGTTCGCATGATCCGAAATCGGAACGAGAAGTGCTAACAAATCCGCGCTTCGACCTCCTTCGCCCAGCCTTGCAGTCTATTCTGCTCCCGTCAACGTTTTTTCTCAGGACGGATTTCCGGCTGCAACCACGGGCTCAGATCCCAGATTTCATACCCATTTGGGGATGTCCTCCACGTCGCACACGAGTCGCCGCCCAGGGCCGAAAATTCCCCTTCGAAAGAAACTGTGTCGATCCTACGCACCGATTTGGTTTCCCAGAGCGTCATTTCATCGGTGCCCACCGTTACAAACCTTTTGTCGTCCCTCGAGAAAACCACTCCAATCCCCCGGCCGTCACCTTTAATTTTGGTGGAACCAATCTTTTTCCCCTTTTTTACGTCGATGACGATAACCTCGCCGCGTTCCGAGCTTGCTGCAACGAACCGGCCATCGTGCGAGAATGTTACTGATTTGGGCGAGTCCGCGTGCAACCCCCAAATCGTTGCGCCTGCGCGAATGTTATACAATATCACTCGATCCTTTTCCCACGCTGTTACTGCCATGGTCATTCCGTCCGGCGAATACGCTACGCTCAATGGCCTAGAATTCTCGATCAGCGTTCTTTTCTTCCCAGACTGAGAATCAAATGGGCGTAACCGGCAGGCCGCTACGCTGCCTGCTGGTATTTGGCGCCTTCAACCAACTCTCGCCACGGGTATAACTTTTGCGTTGCATGGTCGATGCGGAACGTTTGGTATTCATCCCAGTCGCCATTGACGTGGATGCTGCGCACGTCCAACATCGCTTGAGCCCCAAGACGCGTCCAGTGCATGCCGGCGCGTTCCATGCGGTCCTTCACCAGGTGGCGACACGCTCCCTCGATCACGCCGCTCGCGATCGGATAACCCTTGGCCAGGTATTCACCGTAACGCATTCGCTCCAGGTTGTTTTCCAGGTACGCACACACCTTCGTCAGCGTCGCCTTCTTGCTGCCGGTCAGCTTGCGTTTGGTGCCCATTTGTCGCAGGCCGCGGATCACCAACTCGGCTTTTCCTTCGAGCATCTTCAGCACACGCCCACGCACAAACTGTTCGGTCTCGGCACTCTTCTCCGGGTAAAAGACGTGCGCCGCCTGCCACAGACGCGGCGTCACGTGCAACAGGTCCAGAATGTTGGCTGTGTTGCGCTGGGTCAAATGCCGTTCGCGCGCCTCCCACAACGGTTCCTGGCCGTCGCACAGGTGCACCATTTCCTTGACGTAGCCGCGATTGCGCGCCAGATTTCTTCGGAAATCCACCTGTAGGTCATCTCGATCCCCGAATGCGTCTGCTCGCTGTCGGTGTAGGCCAGGCTCGCCATCGTCTGCTTGTGGCACGGCTTGGGACGATCGCGTTTGGGTGCGTCGCGGTCGTCGCCGAACAGTGCCGCCACCACTTCCGCAGGCGTGCGCACGTAGCGGTCCACCGTGTAGACCGCACCCACGATCGCCATCTCTTTGCGACTCGCCTTCTCCCCTTTGGTGCGATGCGCCGGCGGCGCGGCTTCATCCGCCGCCCGACGCATCACCACACCTTTGCCGTCCGCACTGCTGACCACGATGGCTCCTTCTTCCTCAGCCGACGGCAGCGTGCGCTCGTCGCGAAAGGCCTCCACCAACTCCGCCATCTGCACGTTCATGCGTTCCAGACTGTCCACCGACTGCTTCAATCCCAACATGCGTGCCACGGTGCTTTTGGCTTGGCTGAACGCTTCCTCCACACACAAGCTTTGGTCCCAATCCTGCAGCACATAAGAAAACACGCTCTCGGGCAACTGCAGCCGATTGTCCAACGGCACAAACTCGATCTTCTGCCCTTCGCGGCTGCCGTACACCGCGCGCTTCAGCACGAACTCGCCAAAGATCGATACGTAACGCCGGCTGTGCGTTTCCTCCAGACGCTGGCACACCTGCCCACCCGGCAAGGTGACCGACTCGCCCATGTCGCCCGGCCCCAAAAGCGTCAGAAACTGGCTCAGCGCCGCGCAGGCCGATGAGCAGAACCTGCTGCCAGACGGCACGTTCGACTTCGTGCATAGCCGTACCTTGGTGGGCCGCTTCGCGGACCGCCGTCAGCATTTCCTTGAGAATCGCGAGCAGTTCGGCATTATCTTCCTTGAGAACATCCGTGTCTTGTGTCATTTTCATAATGTGGCCTCCTTGGAGCGAGACATTGCAGCTGCTACCGCATGTCTAGCCCTGGGAGGCCCTTTCGCCAACATCGCTAACTCCATAACTTATGTCTGTACCATCAGTTGCGGGCCAGCGGAAGGCCGGTTACGCCCGAATCAAATATGTCTAGCCGCCATTCGGGATCATATAGAGAGGCTCGGTCGGTACTTGAAGCCCCCTTCTGGGTTAAGTTACCGCTGACCACGGCAATAGTGCTATTGTCAGGAGCGAACGCTAACTGCGCAATTTGCGAAGAAAACCCTGTGAATGTGCGCAGGTTCTTTCCAGTGGCTGATTCGATAAGCATGACCGTATAACGGATTTTTTCAAGTCTCTCGATGGCCAGGTATTTGCCGTCCGGCGAGAACTCGATGTGACGCGGCTCTAATGCGCGCATTTCCGTCGCCTCAAGAGAGAGAATCTGCTTCCCGCTCTTGATGTCCCAGAGGACCGCCGGCTTGCCGACTTCGAGTGAAACGGCGAGAGTGCGGCTTTTCGGCGAGACTCCGAGCCCAATGTAGTCTTCCGCGCTGAGCTTCGCACGCACGAAGGGCACGAAACGTGCGCCGTTTTCGTCCCCACGATCCAATTGACCTACGAGGAGAATGGCCAGGAAAATGCCGGCGTTCATCAGAGCATCCCTCCTACGGAAGACAGAGCAAGACATCCACCCAACATCGTAATTCGCTTTCGGAGAGGGGTCAACAGAAATCCAGGGTTACAGGGTTATTCGGGTGAGCAGCTGAAAAGTAGGTGGGAAATGCATACGCTATGGCCAGCTGGCTGCGGGCCGGCGTTTTTCGCTCTTGCATAAGGACCACTACCATGATTGATCTCACTCTCTCTGCCGAACAAGAAGCCCAAGCGCAACGCATCGCCGCGATCATCAGCAAAGGATTTCAAGAAGAAGCTCTGAACATGGCACGCATCATGGCCTCCAAGCCCGATGCACAATTGCTCGGCGCCACCGAATTCGAAATTCGCGCTCGAGCGCACAAGATCGCCGCCCACGCCATTGAGACCGCTCTGAATGAGCGGAAAAAAGGGGGTACCAAGGGTCGAGCATGAGTTGCCCGCACTGCCGCGAATCGGCCCGTTTCGTCGGTTATCGGGCCAAAGAGATTAAAAGTTTGGTCGGCGACATGAACTTGTCGCGGCCGTATTACCTAAGGTGGACCCCATTCTTTGGACAAAAAAAGGCCATTCCTTAGCTACACTTTTGCCAGCCTTCCTGACTGGCAACTCTTGTTGACCTTGCTTCCTCGGCTCGCTTGCGGTATCGACTTCTCGCCGGGTGAAACGGAGGCTGGCTCTGCTGGCGAGCATCCAGCCAAGGGATAACTCGGTCGAAGGTACGCCGATGGCGTTGGGCTCTGGGTCGGCCATCCGATCCAGGGCCTCTTCTTTGCGCCCCATCGGATACCTGAGCCATGCCTCCTAAAACGCACGGCATCCCGCCCTGATCTCGATCCCTTCCCGTACACCTCGGCTGGCGTTCGATCCGCCAGCGACTGATGCGTCCTCGCCTCGTTGTAATAGCCGAAGTAGGTCGTCAGCCCCGCGGCCAATGCCGGCACCGCCTCCGGACGCCATAGGTAAACGTACTCATACTTCACCGTTCGCCACAACCGCTCCACGAACACGTTATCCAGGCAGCGACCTCGGCCATCCATGCTCACCTGGGCCCCCGCCGACTCCAGCCGGCTCGTGAACGACGCCGACGTGAACTGCACCCCCTGGTCCGTGTTGAACACCTCCGGGCAACCTCGACGCAACGCCTCCTCCAACGCCTCCAAGCAAAACTCCGTATCCAGCGTGTTCGACAACTTCCATGACAGCACGTACCGACTGTACCAATCGATCACCGCCGTCAAGTACATGAACCCGTTTGGCATGGGAATATACGTGATATCCGTGCTCCACACCTGGTTCACACGCTCGATCGCCACGTTCCGCAGCAGGTACGGATACACCTTGTGCCCGGCCCCGCCGACCGACAACCGCGGCTTCGGATACACCGCTTCCAGACCCATCAAACGCATCATCCGCTGCACCCGTTTGCGATTGACCTCATGCCCCTCACGCCGCAGCCAGGCCCTCATGCCTCGGCTGCCTCGGAAGGGATGTGCCGTGTACTCGCGATCGATCAATGCCATCAGCGCCAGGTTCTCGGCCGTCTCGGTCGCCGGCTCGTAGTAGTAGCTCGACCGACTCAGGCCCAACAACTCGCACTGCTGGCTCACGCTCAGCACGCCATCCGCCGCATCGACCCACGCACGCTTGCGCTCAACCGAAGCTGGCAGCTTTTTTTTTGAGCCAATCCAGCTCCGTTTTGAGCCGACCGATCTGCTCGTAGAGCTGGCCCTGCAAAGCCTCGTGCTCGGCGCTGGACGCCTTGGCGCCAGACTGGAACAACTCCTCCGCATTCTCGACGAGCTGCTTCTTCCAGGCATGGATCAACGTCGGATGCACTCCGTGCAGTGACGCCAGCTCGCTGACTGTCTTGTCTCCCTTCACCGCTGCCAACGCCACCTGAGCCTTCACCGCCGCCGTGTGGGACTTCCGTTTCCTTGCCATGTTTACCCCTTTCTTGGACAGCCAATAGTAGCTTAGTCGACTGTCCAGTTTTTGGGGTCCACTTCAACCATTGCAAGCACTGCCATCAAGGGACTTGGCCGTGGGACGAAATGCTGCGGTTATCGCCGGAACGCTTGACGCCGGCGGCGCAAGAGATCGTGTCGTTGCATGGCGTCACCAACAGCTTCAGCAAGGCGGCCAATCAGGTGATGGCCAAAAGCGCCGGGCTGTCCTTGAGTGAATCGACCGTCGAACGCACTACCGAACGCGCGGGCGAGCGTGCCGGCACTTGGTTGAAACAAGGCGAGGTGTTCGGGCCGAAGAAGCCGTTCCAGTGGAACCCCGATGTGGAGGGCAAGACCTGCGCCTATCTCGCCCTGGATGCGACGGGAATCATGATGCAAGGCCCTGACGGGGCCAAAGCGGACGGGCGGATGGTGGACGTGGGCATGATCTTCAATCCGCAGCCGCGTGCCGTGGACGACGAGGACATCTGTAAGCCGTGCGAAGGGGTGCGTTACCTGGCGGGGCATTACACGCTGGAGGAGTTGGGGCCGCTGATGCGTGGGCAAGGCGCCCAGGTGGGCATGGATGCGGCCGACCGCTGGATCGCACTGACGGATGCGGGCCAGGGTCTGGAGCATTTCATCGACGTGAATTTCCCGCGGGCGGTGAAGATTGTGGATTTCCGCCACACCAGCGAATACGTGAACAACTTCGCCAAGGCGTATCGCGCCGGCAAGGCGGGGGAAGCGTTGGCGGCGACATGGTGCCACAAGCTCAAGCATGAAGGCGGTGCCGCGTTGTTGGCGGAGCTGGCCTTGTTGGACCGGGCGGCGATGTGCGAACTCGCCCAGGCAGAATACGACAAAGTTCTGAGTTACCTAGGCAACCACTCGGCCCGCATGGATTACCCGACGTACTTGCGCAAGGGTTGGCAAATCGGCACCGGCGCCGTGGAGTCGGCCTGCAAGACCGTCGTGAATCAGCGTCTGAGCATGGGAGGCATGCGTTGGAGCGAAGAAGGCTCGGACGCGGTTTGCCATCTGCGTGCGCTGTTCTGCAGCGCCCCGGACCAATGGGACGCCTTCTGGTCTCACGTACCCAAGCCAAGCAACGTCAACCCCCAAATGGCCGCATAGGCGAGAATCCACCTACTGTGCTGACGCCTACCCGGGTTATTCCAACTCACCCAAACACCATTTAAGCAGGAGTTGCTCGCGTTCGTCGCTCGAAGACTTGAGCGCTTGTGCGACCTGCGGGCTAGCGGTTTTGGCGGCGCGGCCCATGTAGCCGATTGCCACGGCGGCGCGTTCGCGCATGACGAGCTTTTCGTCGGCCAATCCGGGCGTGAAAATCTCCAGCGATTCGTTGGGAAAGCGGGCGAGGAGCTTGTAGCCCCAGGGGGGAATGTTGCTGGCCTTGCCCGACATGATTTTTTTGGCGAGGGTGACGGCAGCGGGCTTGAGATTGTCGCCGAGTTCCCGCACGTAGGCTTCGAGGATGTACTGGGTGAAATCGGGCTGATCGCCGAATCCGCCGCCGGGGGGGCCGAAGCCGCCCATCGTGGGTAAATCGCTGGTGGGATCGATGGCCCAGGTGGTCGTTTGCCGCAGGATCGGATTGCGGACGCGCGAGGTTTTGATGGCCGGGATGGCGTCCTTGGCGACCGGGCCGAGCAGCGACAGGTAGATCAGCATGTTGTAGCCGTCTGCTTCGTTTGCTTTGGGAAGTTGCTTGATCATAAACTGCACGGCGGGGCCGGCATCGGGACCGCCGATCTGCGACATCGCTCGCACGGCCGCCCATTTTTCCGCGGGAGGATCGGCAGACAACAACCGAGCAATCGTTTTCATGCTGGGGCGAGCGGCGGCGCCCATGCGGCCCAAAGCGTCCGCGGCGTCGATCGCGGTTTCCGGGCGGTCCAACAGCGCCGTCACTTGCTCACGAGCCTGCGCCGCGGCCGGCCCAAGTGTGGCGATGGCTTGCAAGGCGGCCCGGCGAACGCGCGTGTCGGAATCGGTGAGCAAATCCGCGAGCTTGCCGGCCAAAGGCGCCGCTGCGGGACCGGCCAACCCCGCCGCCCGCGCCGCATGCCGACGCACGCCTGCATGGTCATCGGACAGCGCCTTCGTGAGGGCGGCCAGCGCCGGCTCATGCTTGCCATTGATGCGCAAGAGCGCCGCCGCCGCCGCTACCCGCACACGGGGCGTCTTGTCTTCAAGGAGCGCCCCGAGATCTTTCGACGCCTCGGCGGCATCGGCGCCGAGGTAGCCGAGGTCGATCGCGCTCTCGGCACGGACGGCTGCCTCCGCCGATTGCAACCGTTCGCGCAAGCCCGGCAGATCGCTTTTCCCCACGCGGCCCATGCCGGCCACGAACGCCGCATTGGACCCAACGCCCATCGCCATCTCAGGCATCTTGTTGCTGCGCGCAGACGCTGCGTCTTGACCAGGCCCGGCAAGTTGGCGCGATTGAGGGCCAAATCGAAACTCGCACCCTCGCGGTTGGCCCCGTGTGGCAAGGCGGTGATGATCGCCGACTTGCCCGCCAAGATCGGCGGCAACGCATCCGCCAGCCGCGACACCGAGCCGTAATAAGCGAGCGGCAGATCGGGCCGCGGCGCGCCGATGCGCCACCAGCCGTTGTCGGCCGCATACGCCTGATACCAGCCCTCGCCGACGCACACCACCGCCGCCTTGCCGGTGACAAACAGCACGCAGCGCCGCCCCGGCTCGGCCCATTCCGCAATCGGTGCATCAATGGCCGTCTCATCAACGCGCACCAACTGATGCTTGATCGCATCCTCAGCGGTCTTGCCTTTCAGATCGCGAACCTTCTTGAGCACCACCGCGCCTTTTTCGGCATTGAACGCCGTCACCTCGGCAACGGTGATTGTGTCCGCCTCGCGCACAATCCGGGCCAGCGTCGGGGCAAGGTCCACATAGGCCTGCGCCGACCGCGCTGCCAATACCGTAAAAATCGCGACGACAGATAGCTTCGATATGTTTCGTACCATGATCGGCCCAATTGAAAAATGAATGAGTTGTTAGAGTTAGCCCGCCCGCTGCGCAAGCGAAGTTCCTCGCTTGCGCTTTGGGCTAACGAAGAAAATCGGCAGGTTAATCCAGATGCCCAAAACCGACCATCATCGCTTGCTGGGCCGGCGTCAGCAGCCGAATCAGATTACGCTGCGCCTCGGCCAAGTCGGCCCGCGCTTGTTCACGGGCCTTGCGGACAGCCGCGATCTTTTCTTCAACATCAGCCTTGGAGTGTTTGGGATCATCGAGGACGGTCTTCAATTCAGTCTGCGCCATGGCAACCGCGGTGCCTGGTCCGGCTTCACCGCTGGCGGCGCGGCGGGCGGCAGTGACTTTCTGCACCTTCGGGCCGATGACTTTCCATTCTTCATCGGTGGCGCCGATTTTTTTCTGCAGATCGTCGGAACGGCCGAAGCCGCCGAACCCCGGACCACCGAATCCCATTTTCGGCGGCGGACCACCCGGAGCGCCGCCCGGCGGCGTTGGGCGGCCACCCCCCGGACCACCTCCCGGCGGCCCGAAGCCGAATCCCTTGGCGGTGCGCATGTTCTCCAGCGATTTCTTTTGCTCGTCGGTGAGGATCTTCGCCAGTTTGCCGTCCACTTCTTTCTGAAGCTCGGCAAGCTGCTTCTTTTGGTCGGCGTCCATCTTCAACATGTCTTGGACGAATCCGCCCAGAATGTCGCCGGCACGCGGCATCTCGAAAGGCCGAAATCCGCCGCCCGGCTGCTTGCCCGGCTGAGCGTGAACCGCGGAAACGCAGCACAACACCAAGAATCCGCCGAGCATCCGAAATCGTCTTACCATTTTTTGGCCCCTTTTTGGAAAAGATCCGCGACCACGCCGCCGCCATTGAGAAGAATGTTCTAGCATTTTAGCAGGAAGATGATGAAGATATCATTAGTAATCTAGGAGTTGCCCCTACAATCGGTTAGCCGAAATCACATTACTCACGGCTTTTGCAAAAAAAATCAGGCCGGAGATTTCGCGCCTCATGCAATGAAATCTTGATTTCAGTAGTTCCAAAACGGAGTTGATATTCAAAAAAACGCATGGTTCTGTTCCTGAATGGGTTAGGAAAACACACTCATTCAAGGAGGAAGCCATGCGTTCAAGGAGGAATCATAAGGTTTCTGGGCAATTCGCTCAAGAGCAGGCGGCGGGGATTCTCGACGGCGTGCTCAAACCGGATCGCGGAGTGCGTGGCACGGCCAACGCGGTCATGAATGCGGTCCTGACGGCGGCGGCGCAAATGGTTTCGGTGTTCGCGAGCTGTTTGCAATTGGGCCAGATCACCGACCAAACCGTGCGGGACCAACTGAGGAAACGCTTGCCCAAATCCGCGCGTGGCCTGGAAGACAAAATGAACGAGGCACTGCGTCAGCCGCTGCCCCGCGGAACGCGACGCCGACGACGAGTGGTCAGCATCGACTTGCATGAGATTCCTTATCATGGCGACACCGATAACCAAAACGACCTGCTGCACAAAAAACCCCGCGCGGGCACCACGAAGTTTTTTGCCTATGCTACCGCCTTTATCTCTGAGCAGGGACATCGCTACACGCTGGCCTACACCTGGGTGCGGCGCAACGAATCGACCGTGAAAATCCTGGGCCGACTGCTGGCCCAGATCGAGCGCAGCGGCGTGAAAATACGGCGTTTGCTGCTGGATCGGGGCTTTTTCAGCGTGGCCGTCATGAGTTTCTTGAAAGGGCAAAATGTGCCGTTCCTCATGCCGGTGGTCTTTCGTGGCCGCAAACCCAAGAAGGGTAAACGGCACACGGGCTGGCGAGCTTTCCTGCAAAAAAATGCGGGCTGGTACACGCACACCCAGCGTTGGCAGAAAGATGAAGTGACGGTGCGCGTGTGCGTGACGTACAAATCGTACCGCCACCATCGCCACGGCAAGCGCTGCCAGAAGAAGCTCGTGTTCGCGGCGTGGCGTGTGCATGGCCAGCCCACCTTGGTGCGTGAATGGTATCGCAAGCGCTTCGCCATTGAAGCGAGCTATCGCCAACTGGGCCAGGCGCGCATCCGCACGAGCACGCGCGATCCGCTCTTGCGGTTGTACTACGTTGGCGTCGCCCTGCTGCTGCGCAACGTGTGGGAATGGCTGCGTAGCCTCGTGCCCGATCAGCGAGCAAGCAAACGCTTCCTGTTCCGGCGTATGCTGCAAGCCATCGCCCGTTGGATCAACCAAAGCATCCCCGCGCCCACGGATGCGACGTAACCCCTGATGCTGCAACCTGCCCAGCAAGGCATGAACTTGGAACTACTGGATTTGCAACTATTGTTGGACTTTGCGTTTGCGACCATTCATTGCACACATACACCGACACCCCCCACGCTGCAATGAACGCTTTCTTTCTTGTCAATTTTTGTACAAAGCCGTTACTCACGTCTAATTTGTTTTCAACGAATGGAACACCAGCCCGCACAGCAGCTTCGGGTAGAAATAGGTCGATTTCGGCGGCATTTTTTCGAGGTTGCCCGCAATCTCTTCGACATGCCCCATCGTCGCCGGCGGCACAAGGACGGCCAACTCACATTGCCGGGCCGCGACGGAATCATTGACTTCGCGCAAAAGATGCACGTACTGACATTGCGGCTCCTTGGCCCCTGAATCCGGCAACATCTTTTCGAGGATGACGCGTTGCAGGACCGCAACTGCAAGGCCACGCCATGCCGGGCTGTGTTCGCCCGCCAGCTCCGTCATCAAGGCGGGAGAGCGGAAGCGGCCGGTCTGCCAGACACCGTCGGCGACGGTGCCGAATCCGAGAAGTTCCTGCGTGCCGTCGGCTTCGATCCATTCCCAGGTCTGCCGGCCGGCATCTGGACTGACGCCAACCGTTTCCATCTCGAAATGCGGATCCAAGAGCGCCCGCAACCGATCGGCCTTGAGCGCGCCCACGCCGGAAATCAGCCGATGCGTAGGTAAAATCACCAACCCCGGATCGTGCATGCTGACGAGCACCATCAGCACGAAATTCGCCGGCGCGTCGGCACTGGCAACCTCGCCGGCCTGCTGCTTCTCTTCCAGATAGCGCAACGCCGTTTCGTAGCGATGATGCCCGTCGGCTATGAAAATCGGCTTGGCGGCCAACAAGCTCGCCACCGCGCTCAAGACGTGCTGATCGGCGATCGGCCAAAGCTTGTTCACGACGCCCAGATGATCTGTCGCCTGGATCGGCAACGCTCTGGCGATGGCGGCGTCCAGTTTCGCCTGCACCGCCCCCGTCTCATCGGGATACAGGCCGAAAATTTGGCTCAGATTCATATTGGTCGCATGGAACAGCTTCAACCGATCCGCCTTCGGACCCGACATTGTCTCCTCGTGCGGGTAAATGCGCCCCTCGCCGAATTTCTCCAGGCGCACCCGCGCCATGAACCCCTTGCGCGTCTGGCGTTTGCCCTCGACCTCGAATTCTTGTTCATAGGCATAAAGGCAGCGGGCGGAGTCCTGCGCGAGAATGCCGTCTGCGATCCAGTCGCGCAGTGCTTGGCCCGCTCGGGTATAGCGGTTGTCGTTGGCGGTGTCGGCGGGGGATTCTTTGCCGAGGATCAAGCGCACGACATTATGCGGACTGCGATCGTAGAGATTTTGCTGGAGGGCCGGGTCGATCACATCATACGGCGGCGCAACGACGGCGCTGAGATTGCCGACGCGGGCAAGATCATAACGAAAACCGCGAAAGGCCTGCACCTCGGCCATGATATTCCTCCTGCGCGGGGCGATTGCGTTTCAATGACGATGTTGTAGCGGCTTGCATTGCACTCGACGAATCCAGGGGCCGCGATCAGCGAAAATCTAGCCACGGATGAAACACTGACGAAACACGGATGTGAGGGCTGGCGAGAAACTTGGCAACAACGCAATTCAATTCTCCTGTCCGTGTTCCATCAGTGTTTGATCCGTGGCTAGATTTTCCCATAAAATGAATTGACCGACCCATGCAACCGCCGAGGGAGAGCACGCTTGCGAATCCGCGATCTCTATAATGCTCCCCGTCTCGGAAGCTTCGGGCAGTTCCTGAAGAGATGGAGTGCACGCTTGCGAATTAGTGATCTTTACCACAGCCCCAAGCCGACGATTTCGTTCGAGTTCTTTCCGCCCAAGGACGATGCGGCGATCGAGAAGCTATTTGCCGACACCGTGCCCGGCTTGCACGCGCTCAAGCCCGCATTCATCTCGGTCACCTACGGCGCCGGCGGCAGCACGCGCGGCACCACCACCCACATCGCGCAACGGCTGCGCGACCGGTGCGGCATTGAGTCGATGCCGCATCTTACTTGCGTCGGCTCAACCCAGGACATGCTTGCCCACTTCCTCGATGAAGTTGTCAAGCTCGGCTTCGAGAACGTGCTGGCCCTGCGCGGCGATCCGCCCAAGGACCAGCCGACTTTCCAGCCGACGGCCGGGGGCTTCGCCAACGCCACCGACTTGATCCGCTTTATCCGCACGCAATCCGAAATCGGCATCGGCGCCGCTTGCTATCCGGAAGGACACGTGGAATCGCGCTACAAGCACGAGGACTGGGATTTCGCAGCCCAGAAGGTTGACGCGGGCGCCGAATTCCTCATCACGCAGCTCTTTTACGACTGGAGCGATTTCCTCGACATGGAGGACTATCTGCGCAACAAGCGAAACGTGAAAGTGCCGATCGTGCCCGGCATCTTGCCGTTCTTGAATGCGGCCCAGATCAAGCGGTTCACCTCGCTGTGTGGATCGAGGTTGCCGAGCCCGATTTTCAGGAAGATCGAGCAATTCGCCCATGACGACGAATCGGTGCGGCAGTTGGGTGTGGAGGTGTGCACGGAGATTTGCGCGAAGCTGATGAATCGCGTGGCGGGCTTCCACTTTTATTGCTTGAACCGAGTGCCGTCGAGCGCGGAAGTGCTGCGGAATCTGGGATTGGCATGACCGGAATCGCCAGGGCCATCGCCGATTATTTTTCTCGCTTGAGAAGCCTGATTCCGTATACTTGACGCTTGGGATCGGCCGCTTTCAATCCCCTATTTTCTTTGAAATCTGACATGCAGCAAATGTCATACGCGGGAGATACTTGGCAGCTGATAAACGTCACTCTTTCTTGCGTCGCTTGGCTGAAACCTCCCAGACGCTTGTCATTGAGATTCAGTGCTTTGAAGACTTCCGCACGAGACCGGCTTTGGCCATTCGGAACTACGTCCAGGCAAGGCACATCCAAGTTCGGCACCCCGAAGCTCAGGCCCCCTCTCGATTCCTTGTCAATATCGTGCTTTGTGAGCTTTCGTATTTCTTCGTCGGTGTAAAGCTTGACGGGAGCTGGCGCGGGGTTGCGCTGCACCGCTTGAACAAGCGAAGCGTTTACACCCTTAATGCTGTTGGCCGACCAATAGCAGGTGGCCACGAAGGAAAAAATGACAATGGCATGTGAACGCATAATATCCTCCGCTAATTACGTAGGTCACTTCGCCGGAGCCGGCTGCTGCTTGATGACGATCAGGATGTAATCGGGCCGCGTTTTGACTTCGGGCGCCGGATCGTCGTCAGGCCCCTTTTTCTTTTTCGGCTGGTCTTTGTCCTTCGCAACCTTGGCCATGTAGACATCCACATACTGGCCCGATTTCAGCTGATCGAAATCCGCGGGGAAGTAGCCGGGCAAGCCATTCTTGTCCTTGCGTTCTTCGATTTCCTTCTTGGTCCACTTCTTTTCAAAACCGAGGTCGTCGAATTCCACTGGCAGGGTATTTGTGCGGACCTTGGCGTCTTCGTGAGCTTGCACATCCCAGGACTTGGGACTAAAGATGTCTTTCTTCGCCAATTCGATGGCGAATTTGTTTTTGTCGTTTTGCAAATTTGCCAAGGCCTTGGCGTAATTTTGCATGGCATTGCGGTCCTTATTAGCGATGCCCTGATTGTAATTCTGCAGGGCCTGAGCGGCCTGCTGGTTCAGCTGCTGCGTCCGCTGGATTTGCCAGCTTGCCACGTCCTGCTGTTTCTTGGGATCGACTTCGCGAACTTCCAACGTGAGATCGCGGCCGTTGACGCTGGTGATCTTGGCGCCGCTCTTCATGTAGCTGTAGTGGAGCTTTTCCTTTTTCGGCTCGTCCTTGTGTTTTTCCTTCTTTTTCTCCGGCTCATCGGTCGGCTTCGCATCGTCCTTCTTGGCGTCGTCCTTTTTGGTGTCGTCTTTCTTTTCCGCCTTGTCGGCATCCTTCTTCTTGTCGTCCTGCGCGGTCAAGCTCGGCAGCACGATTACAAGCATTGCGAAGAAGGAAATCAGCAAGCCAATTCGTTTCATGGGGCACCCAATCAATGAGCGAAAAGAACAACTATCCCCTTCGCTAGTCTAGCTGATCGGTTCGGCGGATACAACCGAAAAAACTCGTTTTTGCCACCCGCACAGCACTTCGCGGCCCGCTTCGCTAAAATCGGATTGTCGCTCCACGGGTACACCAACGGTCGGCCAGGAACATGGATTTGCTCATCGCGGATTTGTTCGAACTGCTCGGCTGCGACATGCCGGCCCTTATCATGCTCATGATCGGCATGATCGTGACGTACGCCAATCGGCATCGACATCCGAAGGCGGCACGCTGGGCGCTGCTCGGTTTCGCCTGGCATTTTGGCACCGACATTGCCGCCATCGCCTGGATGCGTTTCGGCATCTTCATCGTTTTTCCCGGCGTCATGCACGACGATCCCGAAGAGGTGTTTTCGATGGTCGCCTTGTCGTGCAGCGAAGGGCTCGGCTATCTGTTCTTCCTGCTCGCCCTGAACGCCGCCTTCACGCCGCATCGGCCTCGCGGCGCCTATGACGAATTCGACGACATCGACATCCGGCGACCTGGATTTTGATCCATCCTCACCCAGCAAAGGAAAACCCATGCGAAAGCTCCACCTCGGCTTGCTTCTGTTCCTGTTGGCGCCATTGCCGCTATCGGCGCAACCGGCGGCGAAGCGGGCGATCACCATCGACGATTACTTCACGCAGGCGGATTTATTTGGGGTCGCCTATTCGCCGAAGAATATTGCATACACCGAAGCACGCTGGCAAGAATCGACCGATGACCGCAAGTCCGACCTCTGGATTGTGCCGACGGCCGGTGGAATTGCGCAGCGCTTGACCGATGATCGCTGCGGCGCTCGGTCGCCCCAGTTCAGCCCCGACGGCGCGACTGTGTATTATTTGGCCAACCGCAAGCGCGAGGCGGAGAAGCGGCCCCCCTTCGACGGCAAAGCCCAGGTCTGGCGCGTTGGCTATGATGGCAAGCCCCCTAGTCGGCCGGTCACGCAAATCGACGGCGGTGTCGAGGCCTACGAACTTTCTCGTGATGGTAAATCTCTTTATTACCTCGTGCATGTGGACAAGATCGAAGAGGATTGGTCCGGCCTGCGCACCAAATACAGCAATCTTGAATATGGCCACGGCCAGAACCGCCTGGGCCAAATCTGGAAGCTCGATTTGCAAAATTTTCGCGCCGAGAAAATCGTGGAGGCGGGCCGCACCATCCGTGAATTCGCGGTCGCTCCCAATGGCAAGAAGATCGCCATGATCACGACGCCAGATGACAAGGTGGTCAGCTTCGAGGGGAAATCACGCGTCGATGTCTGGGACGCGCAAACCGGAAAAATCAGCACGATCCCGGAGGATGTATACCGCAAGCAGATGCCGTCGCTGTACGGCTGGCTTGAGCATATCGCTTGGCACTCCAAAAGTGATGCGCTGGCTTTCTGCGTCGTATTCGACGGCTACCCGGCCGAGATCGTGGTTGCCAGTCTGCGGGAAAAGGTGCCAGAAGTGTTCAAGCTGTTGCGACATGACACTCAAGTTCGAGGCTACGGAAGCCCGCTTCAATGGAAGGCCGGCAAGGATGATTTGTGGTTCCTGGAGGAAACGAAGGGGCGGGTCTTCTTGACGACGGCTCTGGAGGTCTTCTCAGCGCGAGGCAAGAACATCCACCGACATGTGCTCGACGACGTTGTCGTCGAGGCCTTTGCCGCAAGCACGGAGCCGAGCAATCCAGATGCGGCCGCTGTGATCATGGCGGCACCGACCAAGTTTGCGGATGTGTACACGCGGAAAACCGGAGCGGATCTGAAGCAGCTCACCCGTGTCAACCCGCAAGCCGCGTCCTGGAAGCTGCCGCAACTCTCGGTCGTCTCCTGGAAAGGCGCCGGCGGGCAGACCGTCGAGGGCATTCTCGAATTGCCGCCTGATTATAAGCAAGGCGACAAGGTGCCGCTCGTTGTCGAAATCCACGGCGGGCCGACGACGGCGACCTACTTCAAGCTGCAATACTGGATTTACGGCCGCACGCTGCTGCCCGCCAAGGGATATGCCGTTCTGTGTCCGAATTATCGCGGCTCGACCGGCTATGGCGACAAATTCACCACCGATCTTATCGGCCATGAGAACGATATTGATGTCGAGGACATTCTCAAAGGCGTCGATGCGATGGTCGAGCGCGGCATTGCTGATCCCGACAGGCTCGCGGTCACCGGCTGGTCGAACGGCGGCTATCTGACCAATTGCCTCATCACCAAGACCAATCGCTTCAAGGCGGCCATCAGTGGCGCCGGCATCGTCGATGCGATCATGGAATGGGGCTCCAACGATGAGCCGGCTTATGCGATGGTCTTCAAGCAGGGCTTGCCGTGGACCAACCCGGAGAAATATCACAAGGCATCGAGCACGTATCAGCTCGGCAACATCAAAACGCCAACCCTGATCCACGTCGGCGGCAATGACGACCGCTGCCCGCCCGGCCATAGCCGCATGCTCTACCGGGCCCTCAAGGAATACCTGCACGTGCCGACGGATTTGGTGGTCTACCCCGGCGAAGGGCACGGCATCATGAAGTACAAGAATCGCCGGGCGAAAATGGAATGGGATCTGGCCTGGCTGGATCGGTATGTGATGGGGAAGAAGAAGTGAGGCGTCATGGTATCGGATCGATGCGGACAGCGCCGCCATCGGTCACGCGGATGGAGAGTTCATGCCCGGCAAGGAGGGCCATGCCGATGAGCCTTTCGAGGCCGAGCGCTTGAACGTCGATCAAGCGCGATCGCCCGTCCCAATCGATTCGGGCGGTATAAACATCGGCGCGCACGGTACGGCCATCGCCGACTTGCACGGTCGCGCGATAGCTCCACTTCAAACCCAAGCTGGCAACAATGGCGACCGGCAAACTCATGAAATCGGAGAACCCGGTGTCAATCTTGACATCCAGTGCCTGAGTTTGGCCATTACGGTGTTCGACATACAGGCGGATAGCGGCTTCCAGTGTCGATGAAACGGTCCCGGCGATCACTTTTTCTCTCGCGTGTCGCCGCCGCCGAAGCTTGCAACGGCAATATGGCCGATGCGCAGGCACCAGATTTGCGCATTGGGGTTCTTGTCGATCAGAGGCTGAGCGGCTTCGTAGCCCACGTCCCCGAGCGCGTAATCGCCGGATTCAATATCGATGCACAGAAGACGCCCGATATTACCCGCTTCCACGAGCGGACGAATCTTGGTTTGGTAAAGTTCAGTGCCGCGGCGTTCGAATTCCTCGGAACTGTAGCGGGGTTGACGCTTGATCATACTGAATCTCCTTGAAACGCAGGCCATCCTACCTGTGATCCGTTTTAATCGCCCTCTTTCCAAAAATCAGTAGCGAAATCCAGCATGCCACCATGCCCAGACAGCCGGAGGCAGCGAGTAGGGGCTTCCGCACCAAACACTCGACTGCCATTTCTTCGATCGGCCGGCCAACCTCCGCGTTCTGTGTGGACCAGAGCGAAACAGCATAGACCGAGCCGAGCACTATGCCGAGGACCGAACCCGTGGCAAGTGCGGCCAGGACATGCCTCACTTCGTGCCGTCTGAACGAAACTAAAACGATAAACCAGACCAGGAAGCTCATCGAAAGTAAGGGGACTGCGACCGCTTGAGCGATGTCGTTTACGTTAAGCTCGGGCGGCGGAACAACTGTACCCGTTTTCGCAAAAAGCATCGTCGCACTCCATGCAAATCTGGCGCGTCAACTCGTTCGTGAAGGCCAAACCGCACCGAAAATGCTTGCGTCTGTTCGGCCAAAACGCTACGATCACCTCTGTCAGACCAACCCTGGACTCTCCATGGATATTCGTTTCCAGATTTGCGGCTTCAGCCTGGTTTTGCTGGCGTTTGTCGGTTGCTCGCGCAATGTCGATCGGCCCTATGCGGCCGCCGAGGACCGCCTGGTCAACATCGGCAAAGCTTACCTCAAAGCGGCTTATGATGGCAAGGCTCCCTTGGGCTTTGAGGACATCGAGCCATACCTCCAAGGCGGCGCCACAGAGGAATATTTGCGTTCTCCCGGCGACGGAGAGCCGTTTGTCATCCTGTGGGGCGTTGACTACCATACCCTTCCGCCCGGCAAAGGCGATCCGTTCGCCGTTGCCGCCTACGAGAAGAAAGGCGTCAACGGTAAGCGTTATGTGTTGCGCTTTCCCCTGAATGTGGAGTTGATGACCGATGAGCAATTGCGCAAGGCGGTTTTTCCCCCTGGCCATGCGCCACCAGAATCCTCTATCTCGCCCCAATGAGGTTTCCATGACGATTCGCACGTTGCAGCAACGGTCGGGATTCACGCTCATCGAATTATTGGTAGTGATCGCCATCATTGCCATCCTGATCGCGCTTCTGGTTCCGGCAGTGCAAAAGGTGCGCGAAGCCGCGGCGCGGACGCAGTGTACCAACAACCTCAAGCAGATGGGGCTCGCGTGTCATGCGCATCATGACGCTCTGAAGGCCTTCCCGTCGGGAGGACTGAGCCCTGGCGCTGGTCGCACGTTTGCCGGCAGCATTCCCGCCACGTACACCACCCAGGCATGGGGCTGGTGCTACCAGATTCTTCCCTACATCGATCAAGTACCCCTGTGGTCGCTGCCATCGGGTGATAACGAGGAAATCATCGAGACGCCGATGCCGTTTCTGTATTGCCCGACGCGGGGGCGGCAGACTGTCGTGCAAAACATTGCCGTGAGCGACTACGCGGGCAACGGCGGCAGCTGGGGAACCTGGAGCTCCGACTCCTCCTCGAGCAACAGCCTCGACGGCATCTTCGTGCCTTCACCGTCTTCAGCCGGATGCAACAAGGTCAACATGGAAGCGATCTCAGACGGCACTTCCAATACCCTCCTGATCGGCGAGAAATGGCTCTATTACGAATGGTACAACGATCGCACGTCCGGCGGCGGGTCCTGCATCGACAACGAGGGCTGGTGCAACGGCTGGGACAACGATTCGATTTGCTTCAGCGGCACGAACTCGAGCATCTCCGGGTACACAACATCCTACCCTTACGGCGGCACGCTCTACTATGTGCCGCCCGTGCCGGACAAAACCTCGGCCTGGTCGTGCGGCTACGTATTCGGCTCCGCCCACGTCAGTTCGTTCGGCTGTCTGCTTTGCGACGGCACGGTCCGCTTTGTCGCTTACAACATCCCTGGCGTGACGTTTCACAACCTGTGCTCGCGCAACGACGGCCAGACGATCGACCTTGCCGATTTGTGAGCGCTGCAATCCAAAGCTCATATCAAACGGGGACGGCTCCATGCCTTGAGGTCAAAGCCTCGCTGTAAACACGGCGGATCACGCTGATGACGCGCTCCAGGTCGGCTTCGGTCATGGCCGAGCCGCTCGGCAAGCAGAGCCCTTGCTCGAAGAGCGCCTGCGCGACGGTGCCGCCATGATAAGCGCAGCCGGCGAAGCAGGGTTGCAAGTGCAACGGTTTCCAGATGGGCCGTGCCTCGATATTCACGGCTTCTAATTCCCGCAGCAGGTCGTGTCGGCTCGCGTTGAATTGCCTCGTATCAATCGTGATGCAGGTCAGCCAGGCGTTGCCTTTGCCGTAGGGCGTTTTGGGAATGAAGATGATGCCGGGCAGATCTTGCAAGGCGGCCTGGTAATGCGCGAAGACGAGTCGGCGCACCGCCACCCGTTCGCCGAGGACGCGAAGCTGGCCGCGCCCGATCGCCGCCAACACGTTGCTCATGCGATAATTGTGTCCGACGACCGAATGCTGATAATGCGGCGCCGGGTCGCGGGCTTGGGTAGCCAGGAAGCGAGCCCGTTCGATCAGTTTCGGATCATCGGAAACCAGCATGCCGCCGCCGGAGGTGGTGATAATCTTGTTGCCGTTGAACGAGAACACGCCGCACTTGCCGAATGCGCCCGCCATTTTGCCCCGGCGGGCGGCGCCGAGAGCCTCGGCGGCATCCTCGATCAAGGGAATCTCATAGCGACCGCAAGCGTCGAGGATGCGCTCGTAGTCGGCGCATTGGCCATAGAGATCGACGCAAATGACGGCCTTCGGCAGTCGGCCGCGGCAAGCCAGGTCGCGCAGCGTGTCGCGCAGAATGTCCGGATCCATGTTCCACGTTGCGGCGTCGGCATCGATGAAGATCGGCGTTGCCCCCTGGTAGACGATCGGATTCGCAGTGGCGCAAAATGTCAGCGTGGGACAGATGACGGTGTCGCCTGGGCCGACTCCCAGCAGTTGCAGCGCCAGATGGATCGCCGCAGTGCCCGATGAGACTGCGGCAGCATGACGCACGCCGATCAGCGCCGCAAGCTCCTGCTCGAACGCGTCCACGTGCGGACCCAGCGGCGCAATCCAGTTGGAAGCGAACGCGTCCTTGACGAACTCGAGCTCGTCATCCCCCAGGTGCGGCGGCGATAGGTAAATGCGCTTCATGCCTGCCACTCCTCACGCTTGTGCCGATTGAACGGCCAGGCCTCGCGCGGGCACCGGCGTTGGCTTTGGCCGCTTGCGGACGTAATTCGCCAGCGTCCAAGCAACAAACGGCGTGCCGGCGACGAAGCGGCACAGCGGTCCGAACGAATATGCGGCCGTCGTCCCGACGAAGTACAAACCCGGCAGCGACGATTCGAAGCCGCGATGGAGAATCGGATACCCGTGCACGGTGCGCACCTCGCGCAGCAATTCGGGGCCAAGAAAACGATAACGACTGATGTCCACTTGATAGCCTGTTGCCAGGAGCACATGATCGGCCTCGCAGTCGGCGCCGTCATTGAGCTTGAGACGCACCTTGGCGCCGCACACCGATGCCGAGATGGCATGCGTGCCGGTTTTGAAACGGATATTTTGGACGCGAGGCCGTAGCCAACCGCTACCCGCGGGCCGAATGGCGCGCGCGGTCATCCGGGTCTGCCAGCGGCGTGGGAAAAGCGTAAAGAGATTCGGATGCTCGATGAGCCAGTTCAAGCCGATCGGCCCGATCTTTCCGGGCGCCTTGAAAGGGTAGAGCGTGTGGTCCATCAACCATTCGAGGTTGCTATTCAAAAAACGGATGCTGGGCTGGCGAACCAACACCTCGACATCGGCGTGCGCTTCGTGCAAGAGGGCGGCCGACTCGATGGCGCTTTGGCCGCCGCCGACAACAAAGACGCGTCGGCCGGCGAATCGGCCCAGATCGCGATTGCTGCGATCGCTGGTGTGCGACGCCAATTCAGCGGGCAAGGACGCAAAAGGCTCCGGGCGGTTGGGAAATGACCCGATGCCGGTCGCCACCACGACCGCGCCAAAGCCGAGCCGTTCGCCATCGTCCAGCGTGATGTTGAATCCTCCGCCGCCGTGCTCGACGCCGACCACGTTGCGCGAATCGACATCGGGCAGCCCTTCACGCTGGAACCATTGGCCGTATTGAACGAATTCTTCCAGCGGCAGCGACTTTGCAAGCTGCCGCCCGTGCGCCGCCGCGAAGCGATCGAGACTCCATGCGTTCTCGGGGTCCGAGATGCTGGATCCCGCCAACGGCGAGCGGAGCTTCATGCCGATCGGCATCTGGTTGTTCCAGAAATCCATCACCTTGCCGAAAATCCGCACGTCCGCGCCGGCGCCGCGCAGGTGACTGGCGACCGCGAGGCCATAGGGTCCCGCGCCGACGACCGCGAACGAGCTGTTTCTGCCAGGGCAGGTCATGAGGTTCTCTCCGATTGCGTCAATGTGCCGGCGCCCGCCGGCACAGGAATCTGGGAAGCGAATCCGAATGATGTTTCCTTGATGACAACGGGCATGAGGTCGTCCGGCTCGGCGATTGCCACGCCGTCGTATTTGGCTGAGAGAACGCCCGGCGTGGAGTGCAGCCAGTCCGGGTCGGGTGTCTCGCCGCTGGCCCAGGCGATCAGGGCGGCGGGGACATTCGCTCCGGCCAAGTGCGAAAATGGATAACCGCCGCCGAAGCGCGGGTTGAGGTCCAGCACGCTCATGCCGCGATCGGTCTTGATAACATCGCAATCCAGCCCGCCCAGATGCGCCAGGCGCTGGCCGATAACGGCGCCGATGCGATCGAGGCCGGGTTCCGACACGGTGACGGCGCGATCGGTGTTCCCCGCCCGCATGACGAGCTTGCGGCGGGCGAGCGTGCATACATGCCGGCCGTTCAGGTCGTTGACGATATCCATGCCGTATTCCTGGCCGGGCAGGTACTGTTGAATGAGCAAGCTATGGGCGGCGTTGGTCGAGGCCCAGCGTGCCAAAATCGTCCGTTTGAGCTGGACCTGCACCCATTCATGAGCCAACCCCAGCTCGCGATCATTTTCGACCAGTTCCACGCCGATCGAGCTGGTGCCAAAGCGCGGCTTGATGAGCAATGGAAACGCCAGCTTCCTCTGGACCAGTGCCGCGCGCGCATCGCTGAGCGATCCATAGGTGGCCGCCGTGTCGAGTCCACAGGAGGCCAACCAGTGAAAGGTCGCCCACTTGTCCTGGCAAATGGCAATCGTCGGCGGCGTCGCGACGACCGGAATCGTGCCAACGGCGCGAAACCGGGCCGCGTTCTGAGACAAGAGGCCTAGCTCGAGATCATTGGAAGAGCACAGCAAGCGGACCGCGTGCACCTTGCAGATGGCGAGCAGCGAGGAAATGTATTCCGGGTGATCCATTCTGGGCACAACAAAGCGCCGGTCGGCTTCCGACATTGCCGGAGCGCTGCCGCTTGAGTCACAAGCGATCACCTCACCGCGCCCGCCCAGCGCCCATTGGAAGAACTCGACGAGATACGTGCGCCGCCCCGCGCACGTGAGCATGACATTCATGGCGGTCCTCCCGACAACGATAGTCGCGGCACATCGCGCATCTCCTCATCCGCTGGGGCCGATGCGAAACGGTCGCACGGCGCTGGCGGGCAGCGATAGGCCGGAAAATAATTGGCGAGGGCCGGCCGCAATCCCTGACTGCCAAGCCTCCTGGCATGTTCCTCGCAAAGCAAGGCATTCTGTTCAGGCGCCACGATCCAGCGCCAGACGACGAACTCGTGGACCCGGTCGGAAAAGCCGCGCTTGAAGTACATCAGCGGATCATCCGGATCGGCCGTCGCGCCTCCACCCAAGTGTAGTACACGCAATTCCATGGCAGTGGCCCAGAGCCGCACCTCGTCCACAACCAACTTCATGGGTGCGAGCTGGAGCGCGTCGTTTAGCGTGCCCCCCAGATGGTATTGCAGCATCCCGTGAGACGCAACGAACAGTCCGCCCGCCACCGGTCTGCCGCGCTCAAGGCAGATGAAAAGCTCCAGGCGCGAACCGAGCGTTTCTCGGAGCGCCGTGAAATAGCTGGCCGGGAAGAAGTAGCGCTGGGCCGCCTCGACGCGGCACATGGTCTCGCGATAAATGCGGATGAAGGCATCCAAGTGCGTTCCATCCGGGTCGCGCACCACGCTCAGGCCAAGCCGATGCTGTTTGTTGATCGCATCCTTCAAGCTCTTGCGATACCTGGCACGCTGGACGGCGATCGGCAACGTCAGATCGATCGAGACGGTCTGGCTTACCCGAAAGTCTCCCAGACCAGCCACCAGCGGTCGCTGCGCGAGCAGCGGGTGGAAGCGCGAGAATACCGTTACCACTTTCAAGGAACGAAGCCGCTCCCCCAGCGCCGCTTGAAAATTGCCAATCACGGCCTGAGGGATCGTCTCCGGGGACGCAATCGGGCCTGGGTAGCCATAGACCGACGTCGCATCCATCCGACCGGTCCCGATTGCCGCACTCACTTCAATCTCGTCCAGCCTGCGCAACAGCAATGGGAACGCGATAACGTAATTTCCTTCCGTGTAAACGAACAAGCGAGCGCTCCCCTCGCCGAGCCCTTCCGCCAATGCGTGATACTGTGGCAAGTGGTAGAAGTCATAGGGGGTACATTGCTCGATTACCCGCAGCCATTGCTCGGTTTGCCCTGTTGTCAACTCAGTGAACTTAGTCATCCCTGGCTTCCTCCAGGGGTTGCGACCTGCGCGGCGGTACGTCCGCGCCGCTCTTCATCCAGGGCGCCGAACGTAGCCCCAGGGTCAACCTGTATATTGTCGCGCCTTAACACCTTGATCACCGTGAGAAACAGAATCTTCAAATCCAGCACAAACGAATATGACTCGATGTACCACGCATCGCATTCCAGGCGCTCATCCCAGGCGAGATCGTTTCGGCCATTGATCTGCGCCCAGCCCGTGAGTCCCGGCAAGGCCGTGAAGCGGCGCGCTTCGCGCTCGGAATAATAGGAATCGTACCTCGGCAGCAGAGGCCGCGGGCCCACTAGGCTCATGTCCCCCTTCAAGATGTTCAGCAACTCGGGCAGCTCATCCAGGCTCGATGACCGCAGGAAACGGCCAAACCGCGTTAGGCGCTGCGAGTCGGGCAGTAGCGCACCGGAGGCGTCCTTGGCGTCGGTCATGGTGCGGAACTTCACAATCGTGAACCCCCGTTTGCCGAGCCCGCTGCGCTGCTGCCGAAAGATAATGGGGGCGCCGAGAAAGCAGCGCACCAGCGCCGCCAATATCAGCAGCAACGGCGTTAACACCACGAGCGCGACGGCGCTGACCACGACATCGAACAGTCGCTTGCCGCGCCGGCGATAGAAGGTCGTGTTGTTGCTCATGAAGCCATCCTCGTCCACCAATCGCCGCGCACTAAAAGCGATTGCAGGTCCGCGAAATTATCAACTTCGTGATCGGCCGCATGGTCGGGACTTTCGGGCGAGAGATTGTCGTAGACGCCCCCGAAGCGCACGCGGATGGTCGCCATGCCGACGCGGCGCGCCCCGGCAAAATCTTTGCCCGGATTGTCCGCCACATAAACCGCGTCCTCGGCGGCAACCCCCAGAAGGGCGAGCACGCTTTCGAACGGCCTCGGATGCGGCTTCCAGAATTCTCGCCCCCATTGGTCCGAGAACACCACCGCTTGAAACCAATGGCCCAGCCCGAGCGCGGCGACCTTTCTTTGCTGAACATCGAAGTATCCGTCGCTCACCAGGCCCAACGTGCATTCCTGCCGGAGGCGGTGGAGCAAGCGCGGCACTTCGGGAAACGGGCGAATCTCCGGATCATGCTGCCGATACGCCGCGATCAAGTCGCGCGCAAAGCCGGCGTCGATGCCGTGGCTTGCCAGCCAAAGGTCAAAGGTGTTGCCCCGATGGCGTTCTTGCGCGGACAAGAGGAAGAAATCCTCGAACGCTTGATTGCGAGGAACGCCGAGGTGGGTTTCGGCCCAAGCCGCCGCCGCTCGAAATCCGCTGTGGACGAAATCGCGCTCCGGATAAAGCGTGTCGTCCAGATCAAAGACAATCGCTCGCTCTTTTCGCACAGTCAGCCTCGGTAAGGTAAAACGAATCATCGAAGCGGCTCAAGTAGAGCCCGGTTTGATAGCTGCCGAGCGGGGGAATCTCCACGTTGATGCCGGCGGCCCATGCCAGCAGCCAGCGGGGCGAATCGACACCGGCGGCGATTCCCAGCGGCGCGCCGCCACCGTAGCGGGCATTGATTTCCGTGAACAACGGCACGCCGTCTCGCATCCGGCATTGCACCGTGATCGGGCCGACCGCGGGGAGCGCCCGGGCGATCGCGCCGCACGCATCCATGATGCGCGGATTGTGGACCGTTACGCCCTTGCTCACTTCGCCGCCGCGCACCTCCAGCCTTTGACGCGACACGACTCCCAAAAGTTTCCCGTCCAGATCGCAAATTACGTCGCTGGTGATTTCCTCGCCGCCGACGTATTCCTGGATGATCGGCTTTGGAATGTAATGGGCGAAGAAACGTAGCTCGTTGGCATCGTTGACCTTGAAGGCATTTTTCGACGCGCTGCCGTTGCGCGGCCTGATGAACAATGGGAAAGGCAGGGGGGCTGTGTCGAGTTGCTCCGGGAGCCAGCTTTGCGGCGCGCCCAGGCCGATGCGGCGGAAAAACTGCGTCGTCAGCCATTTGTCCTGGGTCGTCCGCGTCGCCGCGTCGGATAACACAACGGCCCGCGCGCGAGTCGTTTGATCGTCTCTTGCTCACGCGCCAAAATTGGAATGTCCGGATCGATCAATGGAAACACCAGCGTGGCCCGTTCGCGCCGGCAAATCTCCGCCAGCACCGCCGCGAATTCAGGTTCGCTCGCGGAAGGCACGACATACGGACGATCCACCACGCCTAACGCCGGCGCGAGTCGATTCATGTCGGCGCCGATGATCCGCCCAGCCAACCCCAATCCCTCGTAGGCCCGGCGAAACGCGCGCAATAGCTGAACCCGGCGGCCGACGCTTGTGAACAGCAAATTGATCTCTGACGACGACGTTCGCATCACAAGCACGCCCCCATTTTTTGCGGAAAGTACTCCGCGGAAGGGCTTGCACACGGGACGCGCTCCTTGCCGAGCGCCTGGTCGTAGAGCTTTTCATGCAAATCGATGACGTGGCTCAAGTCGTAAGCCGCCACGGCCTCCCGGCCACGCCCGCCAAGCGTCTGGGCATCGCTTGGATGATCGAGTATCCAGGTCATTGCCTCGGCAAATCCTCGCACATCGCCGACCGGCACGAGAAGGCCGCGTCCGTCCTGCAGCAGGTCCGTCACCCCGCGGATACGGCTGCCGATCACCGGCACCCCCTGGCAGATCGACTCCATCACGCTGCGTGGCAACCCCTCCTGTTCGGAACATAAAAGCGTCGCCACGGAGCATTGAATTAAGGACGGTATGTCCTTGCGAAAACCCAAGAAATGCACGCGCCGAGCAATTCCCAGGCGAGCGGCCAATTGCTTCATCTCGTCCAAGAGCGGGCCGGGGCCGGCAAATGCCAGATGCACTTCAGGCCGCCGCAATTGGGCGAACGCGTGCAGTGCATCGGCGGGACGCTTGCGCGGGATCAACTCCGCCACCATCAGGAAGAGGCGATCATTTGGGGCCAGCCCCAACTCTTGCCGCACGCGAGCCATCTCCGCCGGGGATACCGCGTGAGCGCTGTAGTGCTGGGTGTCCACGCCGATGCCCGGCATATAGCGCAACCTCTCGGGTGGGACGATGCCGTAGCGCAAAGCGGCCTGTTCGTCTTCGCGATTGATGACCACGAGGTAATCGGTCCAGCGGCCAGCCCACTGCTCCAGCTCGCGGAAGAGGAAATTCTTGAGCCGCGGAGCACCCTCGTAGAAGTGAAAGCCGTGCGCGGTGTAGATGACGCGTGGCTTGCTCTGTTCGCGCATATGCCGAAGGGCCAGGCGTGTCACGAAGGAGGCAACCGGTGTATGCGCATGAACCAGGTCGTACCCTTCGCGCGTCACGATTTCGCGCACCTGCTTCGGCGCGCTCACGAAATTGCGCGGATGGAGCGGATTGCGCGACCAGCGGATCTCCCAGATCTTGTCGAATGCCTCGGCGCAGTCGGGGCGAGACGTGACCGAGTTGGTCATGGCATCAACTCGCCAACCCCGGCCGCGAAAGTGCGCCGCGAACGGGTGCAGAAACGCCGACAGCGTGTCAGGAACCGTGGTAACCATCAACAATTTCGGCACAGCAACCTCATTTCCTCATTCGCAGGCGTAGGCGTGCTGGGCAAACGCGAGGCCGGAATGCTTTTTCTGTCCCGCGAGCCACCTCGCCGTTTGTTTGCGCACATATTTGTAGAAGCCGACCCGCTTTTCACGCAAAACCTCAGTTCGGTAATGGAGGGCGGTTTCCAGATTCTCGCGCGACATGCGGGCCAGGCATTGCGGGTCCGTCGCCAGCGCGCGAATCTTGGCCGCGAGCGCGACGCTGTCTCCTGGCGGCACGAGAGCGTCGGCCGGCAACAACTCCGGTATGCCCCCCACCTCCGAGCCAATGCACGGTAGCGCTCGCGCCATCGCTTCCACCATCGCCCGAGGCAATCCCTCTTGGAACGACGGCAGCACAAAAATATCGGCCCGATCCAGCTCCGCCCGCACCGCTTCGCCGGCCGTCAGCTGGCCGCGAAAGTGGACACGCGCGCCAACGCCCAGCCGCGCCGCCTGGGCTTCCAATTCCGGACGGTGCTTGCCGTCGCCGACCAGCACCAAGTCCAGGTCCATGCCTTCACGGATGCAAGCGGCCACCGCGTCAATCAGGATGTGCGGCGATTTGTAAAGTTGGGCCAGCGTGCCGACGGTAATCAGCCTGATGCTGCGCGGCTCCCGCCATTCCAGCCGCGGCGCATGGATCAGCGAGGCATTGGAAATCTCCACATCGGAACAGCCGACCGATTCATTGGGGCAGGGATAGCGGCGCTGCAACGCCGCGCGCGTCACATAGCAGGCGGCGAATGCGTGGCGGCAAATCCGCCGTAGCTGCCGCGGCGACCACCAGCGAAAGAACGGCGCCAGCGGATGCTTCACCGAGCCCGGCGCGAACACATCGTAGGGGTCGGCCACCACCTCGACGGCATACGCATGCCCCGTGCCGCGTAGCATCGGCTCAATGCAATTGGCGATCTGCCCCGGCACGCGCAGGATCACGGCGTCATCGGGCTTGACGGCCGCGCGGGCGGCGCGGATCACCTGCCGGCGCCGCCAAAGATACTGCCAGGGTCCCACGAAGCATGGCACCGGTGCAAAGGAAACCCGCGCACCGTCCGCTCGCTGCCAGCCGGGGCCCACGCTCTCAACCGGCTTGACCCGTGCGGCCACGCGCACTGAGGCAAATACGTCCAGGTATGGCGCCCAGAATGCGTGCGGATACTGCGTCTGCGTCCAGACCGCGCCGTCAGGCGTCTGCTCAAAGCGATGTTCCAGCGTGGCAACCACGTTCATGCGACTTCTCCCGACGCAAGGTTTTCGGTGCGCAACCCGATTGCCACGGCGGCGAGGTAGAACCCCAGAAAGTGCTGCATGGCGGGGATCGGGTAAAACACCTCGTAGCTCAACGAGAAAAGCAAAAGCACGGCGGAACCCCAAAAGAGCGCCCGGCCACCGTAATTCAGCGACCAGAGCAAACTCAGGAGCAAGCACCACGATGCCGCCAGGAAGGCCAGGCCAATCAGGCCCGTCTCGGAAATCACATGAAGGGCAAGGTTGTGAGAGTGCAGGCCGCTCTCAGCGCCGTAGTCGGGCGCGGTGCCGAAGCCCCGTCCCATGATCCAGAACTTCGGCTCCGCGTTCAAGGTTTCCAGGCGAGCCAGCCACATTTCGTCTCGGCCTGAGAGATTCTCACGCTCGAAGAATTGAAACGCCGTCACCTGGCGTTCCAGGACGTCGTTATCGCCTAGCACATTCGCATCCACGATCAAGAATGCCGCCAGTACAATTGCGAAAATGGCTGTGACGGCGGTTGCCAGCAGGGCCAATGGGTTTTGCAAAAGGTTTCGCAGCAGGTAAACGGCCGTCAGGACCGCCAGGACGGCAAACCCGGCCCGGCTCCTTGTCAAGAAAACCGCCACCAGGGAAAGCAGCAGGAAGAAGGCGTCTCCCGCGCCGCAGCGGAATCCGCCCAAATGCAGCCGCAACGCCAAAAGGAGAATGACCTGGCACGCGACGTAGCCGTGGTTGTATCCCTGGCCGCCGAGTCCGTCCCCCTCTTCGTTCTTGGTGTAGTTGCTCCAGGCCCCCGCCCGGTCAGGATCGGACGGCAGGTGCGCGCTCAGGTCCGCAGTGGTAACGACCGAGAAATACGTGGCAATGATGCTTGCCGACACGATCAGGAGAACGAAGCTGACGACCCATGCCAGGATTTTGCAGCGCCGGGCGTCAAAGGACAGCCGGGAAGCCGCCGCGAAGACCAGAATCGCCTGGACCAACCGCACCAGTCCATAGGCCCCCCACTGGATGCCGGCTCCCGCTTCCTCCAAACCCTGGAGTCGGGGCAGCAGCGTGAACACGAGATAGGAGCCGACGCTCAAGAACAAGAGCAGCAAGAGAATATCCAATAGGCGCTGGGCCGTGTGCGGACGCGGTGGCAGTGCGGAACATTCCTTGAGCCACGCAAGGGCCAGCAGGCCGATGGCGAAATCGGGAAGAGCTGGCCAAAGCGTCCAGGACGGGCCGATGGCCAAAATCGGCACATTGAAGCTTTGCGCCAGCACGTAAATGCACACACCCACGAACAACCACCGGCCCGGCCGGCGGGCAGTCGAATTTGCGCCTGAGCTGACGACAGACATGGTCTCACTCATGGCGGCGTCTCGCTTCGGGTTGGCGCGGGTGTTACAACAAAGATGACTCCGAAAGCGATTAGCGCCGCGGTCCCGGTGGCAACGCTCGCCAGGGCCGCCCCACTCAACGAATCCCCCTGAATCAGGATGGAGCTCGCGATCAGCGTCGTGATGGCGACAACCCCGGAGGCGACGGCCTGACTGCGATTGCGGCGCGAAGCCGTTGCCGCGTAAATGAACATCGTTGCAACGCACCACAAGCCCACGCCCGCCATGATGCCGGCAAACACTTCGGGATGCTCACCATATTCGGGCTTATACAAAAGCGTCAAAAGCGGCTTGCCGATCAGCGCCGCCATCACAACCCCCACAGCCCCCAGGACAAGCCCCACGCCCGCAAGCTTCAGCACCAAGAGGCGAAAGCCGCGCATATCGCCGGCAGCATAATGCCGCGCCAAATGAGGCGCCGCTGCCTGGCCGAGCGAGTCGCTCAGAATCTGCCCAATCACTGTCACATACGCCATTGCGGCGAAGATGCCCAGCAGCCGCTCGCCCAGGTTATGCTCGACAAAGTAGCGCGGAATGTTGGTGCTCAGGTTGAACAGCATGGCGACGATGCCCAGAGGCAGCGCCAACCACGCCAGCCGACCCAGGGCCCGCCATTCCCAGCGCGGGGAAAACCGATGCGCCTCGCCCGGTCCGAAGTCTGCACTGGTCTTCTGGAGCCAGCCCGGGCTGCGAAGATCGTAAAGCGCCAGCAGCAATGCCCACGTGAATGCCAAAGCGATCGCTCCGCCCACCACGCCGCCCGCAATCATAATTCCCGCGGTCATCGCGGCGACCGACAGCGGCCCCTTGAGCATCCGTGACCAGGCGACGCGCTCCATTCGGCCATGCTGCTGCATCAGGCCGTGATAGGCGTCGCTGATCGATTCGAAGGCCTTGGCAATCCCGACGGCCAAGACTACAACCGTTGTCTCTGGACTGAAGCCCAGACCAGCGGCCAGGCCGACGATTACCGCCAGGGCCAACCCGGTCGTGAGGAGCCGCAGCGCCAGGTAATGCCCGAAGCGGTAGGTCCGCGTGGCATCGGTCGCCTGGAGAACGGTCAGTTGCAGGTTGGCGAGCAGCATCACCGGCCCGGTGACGGCCAGGCCCAGCGCGAATTGGCCAACCGCCTCGGCCGAGCCGAGCTTGGCCAAAACGATCAGCACCAGCCACATGCACGCCGCGTACGTCACATTCCCGCTGAGCGTCCAAGCGAAGTTGGAGCGCAGGCCGCTGCCGCCAGGCTTGGGCGTGGCCACGGGTTCGGGGCGCACACTCGCCGCCGTGCTACTCGTTGGCGCTGACATCGACGCTGTTTGGGCCATATATTGGGTCTCGAAAAGAGCCGCGTACAACGTAAGCGGGATGGCGCGGCCGCTTACTGCGTGCGCGGCTCCTCGTTACTGGAGCTTATCTCCCGCTATTGAGAATGCAAGTTGCTCGTGCGGTCCTTTCAAAGGCTCAGGCGCCGCGTCCTCGCGCACCATCGTGCCGCCTTGATATTCCGGCACGATCTCCCTTAGCTTGGCGAATATCCGGCTAACGTCGGGGCCCGTGGCCAGTTCGGCCAATTCGTCGATCCGGCATTGAATCCAGGGCAAATTCGCGGCTTTCACCTTGCCAATGAAGATGCGCGGATGCTCGGTTTTCAGCACGTCTTCTTCGCTGAGGGCAAGCTCTTCAAACAGCTTCTCGCCCGGCCTCAATCCCGTGAAGAGAATTCTCACGTCCTGCCCCTCGCAGAGTCCCGACAACCGAATCAGGTCGCGGGCCAGCTCGACGATCTTCACCGGCTCACCCATGTCAAGGATGAACAATTCGCCGCCTTTGCCCAGCGCTGCCGCTTGAAGAACTAGCTGGCACGCCTCGGGGATCGTCATGAAATAGCGTTTCATCTCGGGATGGGTCACGGTCACCGGACCGCCGCTGGCTATTTGGCGCTGGAAAATCGGAATCACGCTGCCGGCCGAACCCAGGACGTTGCCAAAACGCACCGTCATGAAACGGGTGCCGCTTTTTTGAGCGAGGGATTGGATGAACAATTCGGCCACGCGCTTCGAAACGCCCATCACCGAGGTGGGATTGACCGCCTTGTCGGTTGAGATCATGACGAAGCGCTCGACCTGCCAGGCGTCGGCGAGCGTCGGCGATGGTCCGCGTGCCCAGGATGTTGTTTTTCACCGCTTCCCCGGGGTTCCATTCCATCATCGGCACGTGCTTGTGCGCTGCCGCGTGAAACACGATGGACGGGCGATGCTCGGCAAAGATCGCGTCCATGCGATTCTCGTCGCAAATATCCGCGATGCACGGAACCAGCTCGACCTCGGAACCCTTCGGGCGCGAGTTCAGCGTGAATATGGAACAAGCTGTTCTCGGCCTGATCGACCAGGATCAATGTCGCCGGCTTCAGGCGGACAATGATGCGGCACAACTCCGAGCCGATGCTCCCTCCAGCCCCGGTCACCATCACCGTCTGCCTACGGACGATTCGCTCGATCTCCTTGAGATCGAGGTTGACGGGAGTGCGGCGCAGCAGATCCTCAATGGAAACCTGATGGATTTTGGCCAAATTGATGCGCCCCTCGACGATTTCGTGAAGCGGGGGGATAATCTTGGCGGGCAGCCCGCATCGATCGCAGATCTGTTTGATGCGGCGGATCGCTTGCTGCGGAGCGCTGGCGATGGTAATGATGACCTGGGCGATTTCCAGATTGCGGGCCAGGCGGGGCAACTCATAGGTAGTGCCGAGGATGTGGAACCCCTCGACCGTCATGCCGCGCAAATGATCGTCGTCATCAAGAAAGCCCAGAACGTGGATGCCGCTATCGGGGCGGGCGGCGATTTCCTTGGCCACCATGGCGCCCGCCCGGCCGGCGCCGATCAGCAACGTCGGTATGCGGCTAGCCGGATTCTTAACGATTGCATGGCGTCGGCGCTTGTCGTTCATGATCTGCGCCGCGGCGCGGACGCCAAGCATGCCGAGAATGCCGAGCACCAGATCAAGCGAAACTACGCCGACCGGCAGCACATGGACGGGCACGGCAGCAAGCGAATCCTTGATCTCGAGCCAAAACAAAAGCAGCGCCGATGCCGCCGCCAGCCAAAGCACGATGCGTAGCGACTCACGCAGGTTCGTGTGATGCCAACTGGCCTTGAGACGGCCAGCCAGGGCCAGGATCGCCAGCTTTCCCGCCACCACGAACGGCAAGTAAATCAGCATCACCGTCACGAACGATGCCGGAATCGAACCTTCGAACCGCACCAGGAACGCCAGGCTAAACGCCAAGGCTAGCACACCAGCATCGAGCAACATCTTTCCCAAATGAACCATGCGGCAGCCGGCACGCATCTGGCACCCCCTTTGAATACATCAAAATCAAAGCCTGGTTTCGCCGCCATTGTGTCATGCAGCACGGGCGTGGGCGCGGTGATGTGCCCAGACGGCCAGCAGATATCCCGCAATGATTCCAAGAAAAGCGCCGCCGGGAAGCATGATGAGCCTGCTCGGCGCGACCTGTTTGCCCAGCGATGGCGGCTCGATCATTTCGACCTGATAGCCACCCACGCTCTTGATCATGCTCGCCTCATTCAAGCGCTTCACGAGCGCTTCGTAAAGCTGCTCGTTGAGCTTGATGCTGGTGCGGAAGGAATCGTTCTGAATCTCGTAAGACGTCAGGCGACGGGCTTCTTCCTGTTCAGCCTGAAAGACCTTCGCCAGCAGTTCTTCCGAGATTTTGACATGGCTCAGCTTTTGCCGGAGCAGATGGACGTGAAGCGCAACGGATTCATCGATCAACCGGGTCGGATTGGCGGAGGCATCGCCCGGATCGCTTTTCCATGAGGACGGCGGCAGGAGCAGCAGGCGGCGCGTGACCTCGATGCGGTTCCGAACCGCCGTCACCTCCGGGTGCTTGGCGCCGTGGATTTGCAGCAATTTCTGTTCTTCCTGCAACAGCGGCAGCAATTGGTCCTGCACGCTTACCATTCGATCTCGGCCAACTTCTGGGGCGTCGTTCTTCCGCGCAAACTCAATCAGCATCGCGACCACGGCTTCCTGGCTGCGCCCTTCCTTCATCGCGGCGTCGAACGCAGCGAGTTGACCTTCCAACTCGATGCGTTGCAAAAGCAGGGCGGAGCGCTTAGTTTGAATGCTGTTGAGTCGTTCCTGCCGCAACTCCACGCCGTCCTTGCCGGCGCCCAGAAGCGGCGCTGTCTCGCGAAACACTTTGTAGGCGGCTTCCTTCTCCTCGATGCTCTTTTGCAGGGCCTGTTTCTCGCGCAGGATCAGATCGATGGAGTCCACGCTGATCATGTTGTGCTTTTTGTTGATGAAGTCTTGAAAGCTGTCGAGGATTGCGGTCAGCACGGTCTGGCAGCTGTCCTCGTCACGAGCCCGATAGGACAGCTTGAAAACGACATTTTGGCCCGCCGACGGCTTGCTCGCCGAGACGGCAAGCGCATTGCGAATCTTTTCGATCGGTTCCTTCTCCTCTTTCTCGAAAATCGGCAGCGACGCGATTCCCTTGGAGCGGAGCGCATTATCAATGATCAGGGAACTCTTGAGAACATCCTGCGGCGGGGCAAGGTAGTCCTCCGCGACCAGCTGGCGCGTGTCCACCCCCGATACGGTGTCGGGCCGCTTCTTCATGATCGAAATCTGCGCCGTGGACTGATAAACCGGCGGCAACAAGACGCACAACGCGGCTCCCACGCCGATCCCGGCAAGCGTGCCGAAAACAACCCAGACCTTATGCGCCCAGCCCATCGCGAGCACCGTGGCAAGATTCCATGGGCCCGTAAGGACGGCGGCATACGGTCGATTGGCGACGGACATCGATCAATCTCCTTGGCGTAAAGTTGCGTCGCTATCGTCCCGAATCAGCAGGTGATTCGGGTGGGCACACGATAGAGCAAGGTTTCGGAAGAGAAAGACAAGCCGGTAGGCAGCATCGCCCCGGGCATCTGTTCTTTTGGTTGTCACGCGGGTTTGTCAGTGCTAAGCAATCCCCGTGCCGTCAGCGCGGACCGCCTCATCTCATCGGTTGAATCGCAAAATCGCTCAGGATTGGCCTGACAACCATTCTGACCCTCCTTTGCGCTCGTCCGAGAGTTAACAGCCGATTGTTAACCGCGTGCAACAGCCTGACGCTGGATGACCCAGAAAAAATCGGGCTTTGACCCGGCATTGGCAATGTGGAGTGTTTGAGCAATTTACACAATATGATACCTATTTGGAAAAATGCGGCAATGGTAACATGAGGTGTTTGGGCAAAAAAACGAAATGGAAAAATAGAAAGCAAAAAGGTTCCCGATTGGGGAACCATTTCTGCCTAACCGTTTTACTTTTGATAACTATTTTGAACTGCGTTTCCGTTTGCTGGGCGGCTCTTCGTCTTCGTCAGGCTCCTCAGCGGCTCGTCGCCTGGGCTTTTTGGGCCGACTTTCCTCTTCCTCTATGGGAACCTTTCGCTTGGCCTTCTTGGCCTTGGGGCGCTCCGTTTCCTCCTCATCCTCGGCGTCCACTGCTGGCGCTTCGCGGTTTCTCGCCAGCAGCGTCATAACGATGCCGATGGCGATCAGAAAAATGCCGAAAAGGAGAATTGCCGGCCCCACGGCAGTAACAAGGATGAAGTTCCAGGTTGTCCCGCCGCTTTCCAGCGTGCATCGGCTCGGATCGGTCGGATTGTAGTGCACGTCAACGAATACGACACGCTCGCCATAGCTTCTCATGTCCGCTTTGGCATCTTGCTCGTTGGTGGACTTTCCGCCGATCTTGAGGCGATCGCCGTTATATTTCTTGCCATCAACTTCGAATGTGTAGCGCACCTTGGCTTCGAAGTGCGTGCCCCAGATGTCTTGCGTTTCCACCAGATTTGCGTCCGTGATCTTGCCCTTCGCGGTCGGCCAGCTCTCGCTGGCTCGGCCTTCCAGGACGCGTGGCAAAAAGTAGATCGAGAACACCGGCCCCGCGATCAAGAGAGCAACGCCGAGAATGTAGTGCCCCAATCGGTTGCGGAGGGTGTTGTACCACCCCTCGGATGTCTTGGTTTTTTTCGTCGCCATGGGCGGCCTTGGTCCTCGTTAAAAGGTTCGATGCAGTCACGCCAGTTCCTTCTCGAAAACCGGGAAGCTCCCCTGGCGTTCGAAAAACTGCTGATAGAACGCGCTCAGCGCTGTGGCGTCGGATGCTGCCTGGGCGGCGAAGCAGTTGATCTCGTCTTCGTCGGTCAGCATGTTCGCCGCATAACTGAGCAGGTCCATGCCGAAGCCGAAAACGCTGCGGTCCGGCCTGGTCACGAAGCTGAAAAGTCCCTTGATCCGCTTGGTCCCCATGCCTTCGCTTCCGAAGGCGCCCAGGCGAAAGCACGGCATTCCCGCATCGACGGCGCGCGGGTCGGCGTAATCGGCCTTGGTGATGAAAACCCCGGCCGCTGCTGGTTTGCCGTCGTCGGGGTGGCGCATCACGAACAGCGAAGCAGGGCCGAAATAGGGGTTGTTCCATAGGGCGTTCCGCAACGCCTCGGGACTGCCGACGCGAAAGACGCTCGGGTCCAGCGCGAAGATGCCGGGAACGTCCTCGACAGCCGCCGGCGTGATCGCGGCATTCACGCGGACCGACGGCGTCGGCATGTTCTCGAAGGCAAGCAGATAGTTGACCATTTCCCGCTTCAAAGCAAAGCCCTGCTTCACAAAAAAATCGGTGATGGTTGGCCAGTCCTTGCGGTATGCGGTGTGGGCCTTGCGCATGCCGTGCTGCTTGATCGCATCAAGAGCGTGGGCGAAGAGCGGGTCCGCCGCCGACTCGAAGCCCGGCAGGCACCACGGGTAGCCGATACGGCCATTGGCTTGCCAGTGCAATAGCCGACGACTTGGCCGTTCTCCACCGCATAGACGCGGGTTGCCGCGTCGAAGTCCTTGGCCTGCGTGCGGCGCTGCAATTCGACGATGGTGGCTGGCTTGAATTTCGTCAGCCTGGCCGCCGCCGTGTTGTAAATTCGGAGTTGCGCCGATTCATCGCCCGGCTGAAATTGGCGGAGATTCACGAGAGCACCCCCCATGCAACCGTGTGGGCAATGCGGTGCTTGTGTCGGCAATGATTTTGGCGATGAAGGTAGAATTAGCGTACAGGAACGACCTCGCGTACGCAAGCGGGCGATCCGCGATTGGCCCCGCCGCTTAAGGTCAGCCGACGGGTCGCCGTCGCGACGCCTTGCTATAATGCCGGTTAGACGTGAAATTCTCGGAGATCAATCGATGATGCGACCGATGTTGATTGCGGCCACGCTGAGCTGGCTTTTCTTGGCAGCACATGCCGTTTTCGCGGATGACGGCGAGGCGATCGCCCGCGGCAAGAAAGCACTGGAAGGCCGGGCTTTTTCGCCGGCGCCTTGGCCATTCTCCGCCTATGAAAACGCCTGGAAATCCTGGCAGCCCAAGCTCGACAAGCCGCCCGAAAACTACGACGAAGCATTTCGCACACGCTACGGCCTGCATACGCCCCCTTATGACAACGGCAAATATCCGATGGGCATGCGCCCCGGAACGCTCCTCGTCTTCAAGGGCCTGACCACCGATTGCATGCTCTGCCACGGCGGTTCGATCTTTGGCAAAAGCTACATCGGCCTTGGCAACTCCGCGCTCGACATTCAGGCCTTCTTTGAAGATCTCAACAGCGCCGCCGGCATCAACCGCAAGCTCCCCCACACCTTCTCCAACGTCCGCGGCACCTCCGAAGCCGGCGCCATGGCCGTCTATCTGCACTCCTTCCGCAATTCCGATCTGAGCCTGCGCCTGGCGGATCGCCACAAATGGGAACTCAAGGATGATCTGTGCGAGGACGTGCCGGCCTGGTGGCTGCTCAAGAAAAAAAAGACGATGTATCACACCGGCTCGACCAATGCCCGCTCAGTTCGCTCGATCATGCAATTCATGTTGACGCCAAACAATTCGCTGGCCGTATTCGAGAAGGAAGAAGCCACCTTCCGCGACATCCAGGCATATATCCTTAGCCTCGAGCCCCCGAAATATCCGTTCCCCATCGACGCCAGGCTCGCGGAAAGCGGCCAACGGCTTTTCGCCAAGACCTGCGCCAAGTGTCACGGAACCTATGGCCCCGACTGCACCTACCCGAACAAGATCATCGCGCTCAAGGAGATCGGCACCGATACCGCTCGCTATTACGGTCTTCCCGCCAAGCTCGGTGATTTCTACAACGAAAGCTGGTTCGCCAAGGAAAAACTGGCAGCGAAAATGACGATCGCCAGCGACGGCTATCAGGCCCCGCCGCTCGACGGCATCTGGGCGACGGCGCCGTATCTGCACAACGGCAGCGTGCCGACCCTGTACGACATGCTCAACTCGAAGACGCGCCCCAAGCTGTTCACACGTTCCTTCCGCACCGACGAGGATTCCTACGACAAAAAGAAAATCGGCTGGAAGGTGCAGACATTCGACCAAAAGCCCAAGACCGAAAACGCCTTCGAACGCCGCAAGATTTACGACACGAGCCAGCCGGGCCGAGGCAACCAGGGGCACACCTTCGGCGACGCCCTGAGCGATGAGCAGCGCTGGGCGATCATCGAGTATTTGAAGACGCTTTGATGCCTAAAAGATTGGTACGCTCCGAACGCACCAGGCAGGTACGTGAATCAAGCCCCCGCCGTCTTCTCGAATGTTTTCATGGCCAACAGAAGGTGGTGCGGATCGTCCTCAAGAGTGGTGAAACTGTACCGTTTGTAGAATGCACTGGCGTCCTCGTCAATTGCCCAAACGTCCACTCCAAAGACGCCGATTGTTCTTGATGATTCCAGTGCCGTGCTGATCGCATGCAAAAGAAGTGTCTCGCCGAGGCGTCTGCCACGATGTCGCAAACCGACGGCCAGGCGTCCGAGATGCACGGTTGGGATCGGGTGATTCGGCAGTTTCTTGCGAACGGCTTCGGGCAGGACGGAAGCATCCAAAGAACCAGTCGCCAAAGTGTAATACCCGGCGACCTTGAAGGAATCGGGCTCGGTGGCTACGTAGGTCCTGGCCAGATGTCGCTTCTCGTACTGCGTGGCGCGGTTAAGCAGGAATGAGTCGAGTTGAGCTTTCCCGCACGAAAAATCGGTTCGGTCGTGAGCTTTGGTCAAGTGACAGATTATCCACTCAGCCATAGTTTTTCCGATAGCGCTTGGCCGCCCGACGCAGTGCCGCGTTGGGCTTGGGTGGATTCTCAATCATGTCGACCACCTTTCTTGCATCGCGCTCGGAAAGCACGATCGGCATCCTATCCTCCGGCAAGAGTTCATCCTCCGGAATCACAATCGCCCTGCGGACGCGATATTCGGTATCGCTGATGGCTTCGACGACGACCGTTGCGTTGGCGAAACCCGGCAGAACGATGCGGCCCTTACTGTCGGCCGTGCGAATAGCGATTGTCACGGTTGGCCCTCCTCTTTTTCATCCTAGGCCTAGTGGAATTATGGTCAAGTGGGATACGCCCACTTCGGCTCACGCATGAGGCTGGGAGTTTGGAACCGGGCCATCATAGCCACGCCCCGCAAAGCAGAGCGGGTGGCCTGGCGGCAAATGTTCGTCACAGCGGAATTGGCCGTCGACCTTGGCGCCTCTGGATACGCCGTGCGCACCGCCATCAGGGGCGGATTCGAAATCGTAGACCCATCGTTTGCACACGGCGCAGCGACCGAACCACGGTTTTCCGTCCAGCGGAACAAGCATGCAACCGGACCATTCCACGCGCACATTTGGGCGATCGCGCATCAACACGGCGACAGCGGCGAGGACGGCCCTACGAATCTCGTCTTCGGCTTTCACCGGCCAACCCATATGTTCAGTGGCCCCGATATCCTCTTCGATGACCAGGTTAACCTGGAGCAGTTCTGATTCAATCGCCATAGCGTTTTTTCCCGTGCCGACAAATCCCCATCCCCGCCTATACTTAATACGATACAGGACACCAAATGGAAATCATGGGCGAATGCCATGAAGCAAACCCTCTCCGCTGCACTTACCGCATTTTTCCTTAGCGCCGCCACAGTCCCCGCCGCCGACTGGCTGCAATTCCGCGGCCCTGACTTCGGCATCGCTCCCGACAAGAACACGCCGCTCTCGTGGAGCGCGACCGACAATATCGCCTGGAAGACCGAGTTACCGGGTCCCGGCGCTTCCGGCCCCATTGTCGTCGGCAGCAAGGTCTTCCTCACCTGCTACAGCGGCTACGGGCTCAGCAAGGACGAACCCGGCGATCAGAAGAACCTTAAACGCCATCTACTTTGCGTCGATCGTGCCAAAGGCAAAGTCCTCTGGACGCGCACCGTGCCGGCCGACCCTCCTGAACCCAAGTACGCCTCCTACCAATCGCTGCACGGCTACGCTTCCAGCACGCCGGTCTCCGATGGCAAGAGCGTCTACGTCTTCTTCGGCAAGTCCGGCGTCTTCGCCTTCGATCTCGACGGTAAGCAGCTCTGGACCAAGAGCGTCGGCACGGGAACCTATTACTGGGGCGTCGGTTGCTCGCCGATCCTTTACAAGGACATGCTCATCGTCAACGCCAGCACCGAAAGCAAATCGCTCATCGCCCTCGACAAGAATTCCGGCAAGGAAATCTGGAAGACCGAAGGAATCGACGAATCGTGGAGCACGCCCGCCCTCGTCAAGCTGCCCGGCGGCAAGACCGAACTCGTCGTCAGCGGCTCCATGAAAATCCTCGGCTACGACCCGGACACCGGCAAGGAAATCTGGCACGCCAACTCCTTCGACTGGTACGTCTGCCCGAGCGTCATCGCCCACGACGGCGTCGTGTACGGGCTGCAAAATTCCACCGCCGTCGCCGTCAAGGCCGGCGGGCGCGGCGATGTCACCAAGTCGCATACGCTTTGGCAAAAGAAATTCGGCGCCACCGTCACTTCAATGATGTATCACGATGGCCACGTCTATTGGGCAGACAAGGGCCGGGCGATTTGCTTGAAAGCCTCCGATGGCGCGACCGTCTATAAGGAAGAGCTGAAACCCAACGGCGGCGATTTCTACGCATCGCCGCTTTTGGCTGACGGCAAACTTTATTATGTGAGCCGGAAAGAGGGCGCTTACGTAGTGGCGGCTAGCGCTGAATTCAAGCTGCTGGCCCACAACACGATTGCTGGCGACACCAGCATTTGCAACGGCAGCCTTGCTGTCAGCGATTCGCAACTCTTTCTGCGCTCCGATCGCTATCTGTACTGCATCGGCAAGAAGTGAACTACTCCCCAATTACCGCTGCTACTGAACGCTGTAGGAAATGGCGTCGTTGTTGTTGATGGTGGCAAGGGCCTGCCAGGAGTTGCTGTCGATGCTGTTGGCGATGAAATGGACGGTGCCGTCGCACAGCACGACGTTGACGCCGCCGGGATGCCGGCTGCGCGCGGAGGCGATGCCGGGGGTGCCGTTGGTGCACGGAGCCATCGGATCATTGCCGCCGTTGGGAGAGCAGTACATGGTGTCGGTGCCGCTGTTGGGCGTGAAATCGGTCATGAACATGGTTCCCGCAGCCTCGACGTCGTCGTTGAAAATGTCGCCGTGAGTGATGTAGTCGGTGTTGTTGCGGGCCACGATGATCTCGGCCATGAGGAGCGTGTTGGAGGTTCCGTCGCTGATCTGCACGAGGGTGGTGAGTAGCGGTTCGCCGGTGTTGCCGTTGATGTAACCGAAGACGGCGACAGCGCCGCTGGTCCCGTTGACGGAGCGCGTGCCCCAGCTGACGACATAATTGCCGCGAGCACGAAAATACGGATCGCCTTCCCACATGGCGCCGGGCCGATCGCTGGGGCAATAATAGATGGGCAGCGCGGCGCAAAGAACGCCGGTCGTTTGATTCTGAATGACGGCGGGCGGCTCATAGAACTGCTGCGTGGCAAGATTGCCAGTGCCGTTCGGCAAGGCGTAAAAGGCGGCCTGCAGCGGCACCTGATCGATGTAGGGCCACACGTATACCACCCAGGTCTGGCGTGTCGGCGTGCTGATGGCCCCGAGCGGCAGGTGCTTGGTGGCGTCGTGAAAGCTGTGCATCGCCAGGCCCCATTGCTTGAGGTTGTTGACGCACTGCGTCCGCGCCGCCGCTTCTCGCACCTTTTGCACCGCCGGCACGAGCAATGCAATCAAGATGGCGATGATAGCAATGACGACCAGCAACTCGATCAGGGTGAACGCGCTGCGCTGTCGGCGAAGGAGATTCATATACACGCTCCGGATGCCGAGAAGAAGATGGAAGGAATTCTACCTCCGTGATACGCGAAAAAGAGCCGCGATGCAAGCAAAATGAAATCCAGTAGTTCCAAGTTCATGCCTTGCTGGGCAGGTTGCAGCATCAGGGGTTACGTCGCATCCGTGGGCGCGGGGATGCTTTGGTTGATCCAACGGGCGATGGCTTGCAGCATACGCCGGAACAGGAAGCGTTTGCTTGCTCGCTGATCGGGCACGAGGCTACGCAGCCATTCCCACACGTTGCGCAGCAGCAGGGCGACGCCAACGTAGTACAACCGCAAGAGCGGATCGCGCGTGCTCGTGCGGATGCGCGCCTGGCCCAGTTGGCGATAGCTCGCTTCAATGGCGAAGCGCTTGCGATACCATTCACGCACCAAGGTGGGCTGGCCATGCACACGCCACGCCGCGAACACGAGCTTCTTCTGGCAGCGCTTGCCGTGGCGATGGTGGCGGTACGATTTGTACGTCACGCACACGCGCACCGTCACTTCATCTTTCTGCCAACGCTGGGTGTGCGTGTACCAGCCCGCATTTTTTTGCAGGAAAGCTCGCCAGCCCGTGTGCCGTTTACCCTTCTTGGGTTTGCGGCCACGAAAGACCACCGGCATGAGGAACGGCACATTTTGCCCTTTCAAGAAACTCATGACGGCCACGCTGAAAAAGCCCCGATCCAGCAGCAAACGCCGTATTTTCACGCCGCTGCGCTCGATCTGGGCCAGCAGTCGGCCCAGGATTTTCACGGTCGATTCGTTGCGCCGCACCCAGGTGTAGGCCAGCGTGTAGCGATGTCCCTGCTCAGAGATAAAGGCGGTAGCATAGGCAAAAAACTTCGTGGTGCCCGCGCGGGGTTTTTTGTGCAGCAGGTCGTTTTGGTTATCGGTGTCGCCATGATAAGGAATCTCATGCAAGTCGATGCTGACCACTCGTCGTCGGCGTCGCGTTCCGCGGGGCAGCGGCTGACGCAGTGCCTCGTTCATTTTGTCTTCCAGGCCACGCGCGGATTTGGGCAAGCGTTTCCTCAGTTGGTCCCGCACGGTTTGGTCGGTGATCTGGCCCAATTGCAAACAGCTCGCGAACACCGAAACCATTTGCGCCGCCGCCGTCAGGACCGCATTCATGACCGCGTTGGCCGTGCCACGCACTCCGCGATCCGGTTTGAGCACGCCGTCGAGAATCCCCGCCGCCTGCTCTTGAGCGAATTGCCCAGAAACCTTATGATTCCTCCTTGAACGCATGGCTTCCTCCTTGAATGAGTGTGTTTTCCTAACCCATTCAGGAACAGAACCATGACGTTCCCGACAGAATTCCCCCTCGACACAACCTATTGTATCGCGCCGACTTACGGCTTTCTCCTTGACGATGCCGGCCGATCGCCGTATCCATAACCTTTAACTTGGCATGGAGTTATGGATAATGCGCCACACCGTCAATCCGCAACAAGGACGGCTCTTCGACCCCTTCGAGGGCCTCATTCCGCCCCTCGGACTCGAACGCATTCGCCACGGCTGGCAGGGCGTCTTTCGCACCGCCCTTCTTGAACTCATGCCGGCCCAACAACTCGGCAAACATTTCAGCCCCAACATCGGTCGGCACACCAAGGAACTCTATTCCGTCGCCGGCTTGCTCTTTCTGCAAGAGTTTCAGAACTGGACCATCCCCCAAGCGGTCGAGGCCTACCTCTTCCACACCGACGTGCAATTCGCTCTCAACCTCGAACCAGGCCGTGACGAGATGTGCGATCGCACCTTTGAACGCTATCGCGCCTTATTTCTCGAAGACGAAGGCGCGGGCCAAGTCATGCAGGACGTCACCGATCGCCTCATCGATCTGCTCGAACTCGACATCGCCAAGCAACGCCTGGATTCGACCCACGTCTTCAGCAACATGGCTTCGTTCGGCCGGACTCGGCTGCTGGCGGTCACCATCAAGCGGTTTTTGACGCAGGTCAAACGCCATCACCGGGCCGACTTCGAGGCGTTGCCTGCCGAACTGCGGCAACGCTATGCGCCGTCGCAGGCCCAGCTTATGGCCAAGGAGAGCAAGGACGCCGACGGCCGGGCCAAGAGCCGACAGCAGGTGGCGGAGGATATGCGTGATCTCGTCGAGCGCTTCGCCGACCATGCGGGCTTGCGTGATCGGCCCAGCTATCAGGCGTTGCTGACGGTGTTCACGCAGCAGTGCGAGATTGTCGAGAATCGCGTGCAAGTGCGGGCCAAGACCGGCGGCGCCTGCGTGCAAAATCCGTCGGACCTGGACGCGACCTACGACGGCAAGAAGGGCCAAGGCTATCAAGCCCAATTCAGCGAGACGTGCAGCGCGGCCAACGACGTGCAGTTGATCGTCAGCGCCTTGCCCCAGACGGCGGTCGAGTCGGACGCCAAGGCGCTCATGCCGGTGTTGGAAGATTTGCAGAAGCGTGATTTGTTGCCCGAAGAAGTGCTGGCGGACACGGCGTACGGCAGCGACGACAACGTGCAGCAGGCGGCGGCGTTGGATGTCGAGGTCGTCAGCCCGGTGTCGGGTCCAACGCCAAGCGCGACGACGGCAAGCACGGACGCCAAAGGTGCCGTCATCGCGTCGCTGACGATCGACGACTTCGCGGTGGACGAGCGAACGGGCAAGGTCGAAGCGTGCCCGACGGGCCGAATTCCGCTGAACGTTGTGCGAGACGAGGCGACGGGGACGACGACGATTCACATGTCGGCCGAGGATTGCGACGCGTGTCCGTTTCGGGCGTCGTGTCCGATCGAGCCGGGAAAACCGACCTGCACGGTGAGTTACACGGATAAGCAAAAACGCTTAGAAGGCCGACGGCAGGAGCAAGCGACGGACGTGTTTCGCCAACGCTATGCGAAGCGATCGGGTTTGGAGTCGACGAACAGCGGCGTGAAACGTCGGCTGGGCCTGGGCGCATTGCGCGTGCGTGGCCGTCGGGCCGTGAACCACGCGATCTATTTGAAAGTGGCGGGCTGGAACCTGCTGCGTGCGGCGGCCTCGGGCAAGTTGCGGAGCCGAGTGGCCCGTGGCATGGCCCGTTTGCGGGTGGCGCTCTGTTTTTACCTGGCCTATCGGGTCTGGCTGACGGCGATCGGCCGTAGACGGCCCGCGCGAGTTGCTGGCTGATCGATTCCGCCGAAACCGTTCGCCCGAAAGCGGGCTGGTTTTGTCGGGTGCGTCAACCATGCGTTTTTTTGAATATCAACTCCGTTTTGGAACTACTGAAATCGGAATGTCCACAATCGGCGAAGCGAATTTGGGCAGCACCTGATGCACCTCGCGACATTCCTACGCGCCGGGTGCTGAGGCCACCCTCACGCGCTAGGAATCTTCGTGAAAATGGGCACGAAGACTGGGAAATCCAGGGATTTTGCATGTTGTCTGGATGATTCCCAGCGCCACTGACTCAGGCCATGCCGCGGCTGCGTTTTTCCGCCTACTTTTCAGCTGCTCACCCTTTTTTCACAATCATTCATTTTTTTCTTGACTCGGCAATCGCCGAGCCGGTAGTATCATTCCAATCGTTGGATCGCGTCCCAATTCCACGGAGCAGCCCATGCTCTCTCTCTCTCTCTCTCTCTCTCTCTCTCTCTCTCTCTCTTCTCTCTCTGGGTAAAATCCGTCTTCGCCCGGTCGCAAACGCGGAAGCCGCATCGGAATCAATCGCGGCGCTATAGGCCGCAGCTCGACATTTTGGAGGATCGCGTGGTGCCCTCGATCACGCTGACCAATCCTGGCACGCAGACATCCTACGACGGCGACGCGATCAACCTGTCGCTCACGTCCCGCAACTCGGCGTCGCACGCCATGTCCTATTTCGAGACGAATCTGCCGCCCGGCCTGTCCGTCGGCGCCGGCAGCTATTCGGCCGGCACGGGCCACGCCATCATCTCCGGCACCATTTCGAGCAACGCCGATCAGGGCGGCCCGTACAGCGTGACCATCACCGCGACCGATACCACGACCCTCACGCAGGGCGGCCAGTCGTTCACCTGGAAAATCATCCAGCCGACATTGACGCTGACGCAACCAGAGGACCAGATCAATTGCGACGGCGACACCGTTTCGCTGAAGCTCGCCGCGAGCGAAAACGCGAGCCACACGCTGACCTACAGCGAATCGGGTTTGCCCACGGGCCTCAGCATCAACCCGAGCACCGGCGTGATCTCCGGAAGCATCGGCAGCAACGACTCGCTGCAAGGTTACTCCGCGACGGTCACCACAACCGACCCTGCCGCTTCTTTGGTCGCCAGCAAAACCTTCAACTGGACGCTGGTGCCGATCAAGGCTGTGCTCAGCAACCCCGACGATCAGTTCAATACGGACGGCGACACGGTTAACTTGACGGTTGTTGCGGAAACATCATACGCGACGGCCGGCGTTTTCAATTTCGGCCTAACCGGCCAACCGCCTGGATTATCCATCAGCAGCGGAACCGCTGTTATCTCGGGCACAGTAGCGAGCGACGCCGACCAGAGCACTCCGTATGCAGCGGTAGCATCAGTGACCGATATTTCGGCAGGCTTGAGCGCGAGCGATGCCTTCAATTGGACGGTTTTTCCGACCGGGCTGGCTTTGGCAAACCCTGGCGATCAATCAAGCAACGACGGCTCGCAAATCGGCTTAGCCTTGTCTGCGACCGAAAATAATGTAGACGGCCTGCACTTCACCGCCACGGCCTTACCCGCTGGCCTGACGATCGGCGATTGCTGGTTCGTGGCGCCGGAAGACGCGCTGGCAAACTATTGGGGCACCTCGATCCAGGCAGGGGCGGGGTACGCGGAGACCCCGATAATCACATACACGGGCGAGGACGCGCACGGCTTCCAATGGTACCAAGTGACCTTCGCGGGGCGGGCTCCGGTCAACGTGCCGTTCCTGCCCGGAGAACGGTTCGCCAATCCCGTCAACGCCGCACGCCCGATGAGGCTGTCAACGAACGACGGCAACGGCGATTGGGCGGCAATCCTCGAATTGGGTTGGGCTCTGCTCAACGACCCAGGTGTGTCTTCGGCGACAGCGATCTCAGACGTGTTGAATGGCGGCGCCGCCAACAGCGGCGGAAGCGGAGCGGCCGCCACCAGGGCCCTGACGGGTCATACCACAACGACCCTGCCCACCGCGACCACGCCGAGTTCGGCGATAGCGACTGCCTTGGCGTACGCCGAAGTCGGCCAGGTGGTGACCGCCTCCGAATGGACGCCGCCGGATTTGACGCCCCTGACCCCCTACAATCCACACGGTTTGGTGGTAGGAACTGCATCTGGCGTTGGCCACTGCTATGCCGTCCTGGGGTACAACGCCGCTACGCAGATGGTGCACTTGCAGAACCCGTGGGGGTCACACCAGCCTTACACGGAGTGGGTCTACCAAAGTTATAACACAATTCTGAAGCCGGCCGGCTGGTATGAAGTCGAGCGCCCCGCCCTCGGCGGTGGGGCCGCAAGCTTTTGGCTGCCGTTAGCCGATTTTTGCAGCTGGTTCCGCAGCGTGTCGTACGAAAATTAATTACCGCCGATGGCGCGAAGGCCCTGGTCTCTGCCTAGCGGTAATCGGACAGGGCCCAATAGCTGTGCTCCCTGGGAGGAACCGCAATGAAATACCTTTGGATACCATTGGTGGCCATTCTCGTCGGATGCGCGGACCGTGAAAACCAAGTCCGGCTGGCCACCAACCTGCCGAACGGCGCGGTGACGCACGTTGCCTTCGCGGAAAAAGCCAACAGCCTGATTGCCGTGAACGAGTTCACTTTTCTCAGCAAAGATAAGGAAAAATGCCACACCCGCTTGCGCCGTTTTCGCACGTCGGATTGGAAGATGGTGGTGGACAGTGGCGAACTCTCCCTCATTCACTTCACCCTTGCGGCATCCGACGGCCCTGATTGGGCGGCTCAGGCACAAGAATTCTATCGCCTGGCGGACGGCAACCCAATGGGGGACGCCGTGATGTACAAAATCGATCCGGGGGCGCTCCGCCTCACGCCCACTGGTGCTAACCTGGGGGATTTTTGGCCGTCGGCCATCACTCAGCCGAGCGCCAAACCGTTATGCGCCGTTCATTGGAAACGGTACGGCGAGAGACAGCCGTCACCCCCCGCGTTCGTCTTCGACTTGGAAGCGGGCAAAACAACCATTGAGTTGGAGGACTTCCCAACTATAGGGAAACGCGAGGAGTATTTCACAAAAACCGTGCTTGAATTCACGCCCGACGGCAAGCAAATCGTGTCGTGCCATCCGTGCAAGCCGTACCAAATCCGGCTGCACGCGGCCGATACCGGCAAGTTGTCCGCATCCATGAAATTGGATTCGCCCGCAACTGCATTGAAATATTCGCCGAACGGCAAGCTCCTCGCGGCACTCTGCTTCGACGGCACGGTCGTCATCCTCGCGCCAGACCTATCCAAATCGGTCCACAACCTCAGAGTCGAGAAACAAAAAGAGGGGGGCGGCTACCAATCCCCGCTAAGCATGGTGTTCCCCGACAATGAGAGTTTGGCCGTAATATCCGATTCGCGGAAAATCGAGCTTTTCGGAACAAACGATTGGAAACCGATCCGGACGCTCTCCGTCGAGAAAAACCAAATCAACTGCCTGGCGAGCTCGCCGGATGGGAAACTGATCGTCGCGGGCCTGGGCCGCCAGAACATGTACCCCACGAAAGTCCACGTCTATGAAGTCAAAACCGGCAAGCTCGTCGCGGAACTCGATTGAATGGGCCAGTTTGGTCAACGTAAGGTCGGTCGCCGTTCGTCCATTACCGCCATAGGGGGGCGTGAACGAAATGCGCATGTTTTGCACTCATTACTCCCAAAGCAAAATGCAAGCTCGGTTGCCGCCGGTTTTTTCCTTGCCTCCCCCAAATGTGAGCAAGTGAGGCCGCCGAAGCAAAAAAAGCTCATGTTCTCTCAGTTTCCATGCGTTCCGACCGGCCCACGGCAGTTGAGTAGTCGTAGGGTGGGTCGAGTGTACTCGCGAGGCCCACCATTCCTTGCAAGCGCGTGGTGGGCCTTGCGAGAACACTCGACCCACCCTAAAAAAAACGAAGGCCACCAAATAGGGAAGTTGTTTTTCGAGCGCTACTTACCGACAGCTGCGCCGCCAAAGTCATCAGACGGCCAATATTCGCATCTGACGCTCAGGACATGACTTATGCGCACTGGCATTAGCTGCGCAGCAGGCAGTAGCCCGAATTTCCGTTGGCGGGTTTTATCATCACGTCCTCAACCATGGGAACGCAAGGTCGGTTGCCGTTTGCTTTGGCGCCGTGTGTAGCCAGGTTCTCTGGGGGTCTCTCCCGCCCGCTCGTGGGTACGTGCCTGGAAACAGCCGAATTTCCTCGGTTTTTGGCAAATCGAGCTACCCACGGGAGATGGGTACGTGCCCACCATCTTGGGTCGGTGGCCCCCAAGAAAAGCTAATTGGGCCACTTGGCCCGTGGGATGTCGGCGAGATCAACACTTCTTGCATACATGCTTCCAAGGCAAGATGCGATCCTCGTCGTCGCCCCCCCTAAGACTGCGGCTCGGCGTCGCTTGCCCGGCGCTGTAACTCCGCAAGCTCGACTTCCAGCGCATGAATCCGCAGACGAATGGCCGGGCTCTCCTGTTGCCGGCAGCGGAGGTGGCCGATCAGGTTGCGGGCGACGCGTTCTTGCGGCGTGGCGCCGCGCTCGCAGTCGGCGATGTGCAGCAGGTAAGTCGGATTGTAGCACAGGGCTGATTCGTAGACCTGATCGCGGGCGTCCTCCAGGCGAATGTCGCCGCGCGCGAGCAAGTCAAGCGCCGTGGTCAAGGAACCCTTGAAGCAGAGATAAGACACAACCTTCGCGCGCGTCGCGTCGTCGAAATCGGTGGCGTCGGCTCGCAGGTTCGTGGACGGACTCGGAGTCAGCAAACTCACCAGCAGGGTCGCAAAAGCGCCGGTGAGAAAAATGGCCGCGATGGTGGAAAACCTCATCATGATTCATCCTCCAAAAATTCGGGCGATCATCTTCGTGTCGTGGCGAGGTTGCCTGCATCCTGGGCAAACTCGTGTTCGCGCTTTGGGCAATGGCTTCGGGCATTGCAAACTGCCGCGGCACGCTGCCCAAGATGCCCGGCAAACAAAGACTCGGTGGCGTTGCTGTAATTGCCAACGCTGCTGGGTCTGCGCCATACCCTTACGGAGCAATGGCTTACGATTCAGGCTATGCGTCATCCATGAAACGCTGATGAACGCAGGGTTAATACTCGGGGAGAGTTCCCGCTCTGCAGGTGGGGAGAGAATCATTCTAGCGGGCAACCAGGGAGGGAGCAATCCCCGCACATTTCGTGCCAAGGCCCCATGACGCTGAGGTTGCCTTTCCGCGACGAATCACATTTGCGGCCTGAACACGAGCATGGCGAGCGGCGGCAGGGTGACGTTGAGAAGATGGGATCGGCCATGCCAGGGAATTGGGGCCGCCTCGGCGCCGCCGGCGTTGCCCATGCCGCTGCCGCCGTAAAGCGCCGCGTCGCTGTTCAAAACTTCGCGCCACCAGCCGCCCCACGGCGCGCCGACATGATAATGGTCGCGCGGCACCGGCGTGAAGTTGCACACGATCAACAAATAATCGTTGGCGATTTTCCCCTCGCGCAAAAAGCTGAGCACCCCCTGATCCGAATCGTGGCAATCGATCCACTCGAATCCCGTCGATTCGCAATCGCGCTCATGAAACGCCGGTTCGCCGCGATAGGCCGTGTTGAGATCGCGCACCCAGCGCTGCAAGCCCGCGTGCAACGGATACTCCAGCAGGTGCCATTGCAGGCTCACGTCGTAGTACCATTCGTTCCACTGCCCGAACTCGCCCCCCATGAATAGCAGCTTCTTGCCCGGCTGGGCGTACATGTAGCCGAAAAGCAGCCGCTGGTTGGCGAACTTCTGCCAGAGATCGCCCGGCATCTTGTCGAGCAGCGCCTTCTTGCCGTGCACGACTTCGTCATGCGAGAGGGGCAGAACGAAGTTTTCGGTGAAGGCGTAGAGCGAGCGGAAGGTAAGATCGTTGTGATGGAACTTGCGATGAACCGGATCGAGGGCGATGTACTTGAGCGTGTCGTGCATCCAGCCCATGTCCCACTTGATGCCGAAACCGAGCCCGCCAAGATAAGTGGGCCGCGACACCATCGGCCAGGCGGTCGATTCCTCGGCCATGGTGACGGTGTCGGGGAATTCGCCGTAGACGCGTTCATTGAGGCGGCGCAGGAAGGCGACCGCTTCGAGATTCTCGCGGCCCCCGTACTGATTCGGAATCCACTCGCCCTCCTTGCGGGCGTAATCGAGGTAGAGCATCGACGCCACCGCATCGACGCGCAGGCCGTCGATGTGATATTTGTCGAGCCAGAAGAGGGCGTTGGCAATCAGGAAATTCGAGACTTCATTGCGGCCAAAGTTGAAAATCTTCGTGCCCCACTCGGTGTGTTCCCCCTTGCGCGGATCGGAGTGTTCGTAGAGATGGGTGCCGTCGAAGTAGGCGAGGCCATGGGCATCGCTGGGGAAGTGGGCGGGAACCCAATCGAGCAAGACGCCGATGCCGGCCTGGTGCAAGGCATCGACGAGAAAGCGAAAATCATCGGGAGTGCCGAACCGGCTGGTCGGCGCGAAGTAGCCGACGGTCTGATAGCCCCAGGAGGCGTCGAGCGGATGCTCGGAGATCGGCAGCAATTCGACATGCGTGAAGTCCATGCGACGGACATGATCGACCAGGTCGGTCGCCAGTTCGCGGTAGGTAAGCCAGCGGTTGCCTTCTTCCGGTTTGCGCCGCCAGGAACCCAGGTGAACTTCATAAACCGAAATCGGCGAACTCAAGGCGTTGGCGTGCCCGCGCCGCGCCATCCACTCGGCGTCATTCCACTGGTAGAGGCTCAGGTCCCACACCTTGGACGCGGTGTGCGGACGAATCTCGGCAGCGAAGCCAAGCGGATCGGCCTTCTCGATGCTATAGCCGTTGAATTGCGAGCTGACGAAGAATTTGTAGAGCGTACCGGCGCGGACGCCGGGGATAAACCCGGCCCAGACGCCGGATGAGCCGCGCGGCTGGAGCGGATGTTCGCCCGGCTGCCAGTGGTTGAAATCGCCCAGCACGGAAACCGCGTTGGCATTGGGCGCCCACACGGCAAAATGCGTGCCCTTGACGCCGTCCTGCTCGATGAGCTGGGCGCCGAGCTTGTCGTAGAGCCGGTAGTGATTTCCTTCGCCGAAAAGATAAAGATCGTAATCGGTGAGAAAGGGATTCATGGCGTGTCCGATGGAAGCGCCCCCCGTCCATCCGGGAGCGTGGGGTGATTCTATCGGATTGACGGGGATTGTTTAGCCCCGCCACTGGCAGACGCGATTAAGTGGGAAGATAAAACTCCTTCGTCTCCTCGACCAGCTGCCGCAGCCACGGGACATACGGCGTGCCCCCGGTGGCGATCGGGTTGTCCACCTTTTTCTCGATGTAGTTGACGGCATATTCGAAGTGCCGGCTGCGGAACGCGATCAACTCGGCAAGGCAGGCGTTGTAAAGCTCCTTCAGCTTGCCGCCGTGCGCGATCACGAAATCGCGCACGCTCGCCGTCTGGCGGATGAACTGGCGGTGCGGCGTCGGCATGTAATTTTGCATGTCGTCCAGATGCTGCGTCAACAGCGAATTCTTGTGCTTGATGCCGAGCGCCATGAGCAACGTCGGCACGATGGAGCTTTGCGCCCGGTCTCGCCGCGATAATTTTGCGGAGCGTTGCCGAAGCAGCCTTCGTAGATGATGTTGGTGAAGCCGAAGATGTACGGGCGGACCTTCTTGAAATAAACCTCGGGGCTGCACGCTTCCGGCATGCGGTCGAGCGTGCGGTTCATGAGGGCCATGCTGCCGGCCGCCGTTTCGAGCAATGATTGCATCGCCAGCGGATCGGCGACGGCTTTCGCGGACTGGAACGCACGCATGGCCGCGCCGGCCCGCGCCTCGATATCGACGTGCACCAGGATGAACCAATCCTCATCGGATTTGCCGTCGCCGGGCATGGAAAAATTCTGCGTCAGCCTGAATGTTGCCCAGCGCGGTCGGGCCGTCGGCCTGAATCCGTCGCCAGTTGTGCAAGCAGTACGACGCATAAGACAGGATGGGCGGCCGATCGACCTGTTGCGCCAACCGCACCAACGGCCCCGCCAGATGCGCCGGCAACCGATCCGTCGGCGGCAAGCCCGGCGCATGCACGTAGGCGCTCGCGAAATAGCTGAACAACAAAAACAGCCGCTCGATCTCGGCGTCCGGCTTGGATTTCAACAGCGAGTTCCAATCGAGCGCCGGCTTCAAATAATCGCCGCAACGGTCGCGAAATGCGCGGTCATGAACCAGCTGCGGCAAATCCGCGCCGAGCCGTTCGAGGTGCTTGAGGTTCGGGTCAGTCAAGCGCGCGACCGGATCGCGCATTGGCAAGAAGCCGCGTTCGTGCAGTTGCCATTCCATGGAGAGGTTCCTCGAATTCGGATCATGAGCCGATCTATCAGCATTTTAGGTGATCCGGTTCATAATAGAAGCATCGCCCGACACCGAGGATCGCAGGAAAGCAATAGGGCGGCAGCATGCCTGCACCCCCTTTGTTTTCCCTAACAAAAAAAACGGCAAGTCTTGCCGCCAGACCTAACTGTCACTAATTCAGTTGCAGTGAGATCGATTTTGGAACATCCGCAATGAAAAAAAGTAGCCGTTTCGTCGTCGCCGCTCACGTGCTGGCCTTACTCGCCTATGGAAAAGGCGAGGCGATGACGTCCGAGTACATCGCCGGCAGTGTCAATACCAATCCCGTGGTTATCCGGCGCATTCTGGCGATGCTTGCCCGAGCTGGGCTGGTCGTCACGCAGGAAGGGGCTGGAGGCGGAGTCCGGTTGGCAAAACCGCCCAAGGAAATCGACCTGCGGACCGTGCATGCGGCGGTTGAGTCGGAAACGATATTCGCCCTCCATCCGCAGCCGCCGAATCCGGCTTGCCCGGTTGGAAGCACGATTCAGGCGGCTCTTGAACCGACTTTGGATGCGGCCGCGGAGGCGGTGCTTACCTCGCTGGCAAACACGACATTGGCCGATGTTGTGCGCCGCTTGGGGGTCACGGATTGATTAACGTGTTTTTTTTCTCATTACTGTAACATTTTTACCTACAGTACCGTGTCGTTTTTGGAGGTGTCATCATGACGAAATCCGGTAAATCGTGGTTCGCACTTCTCGGAGCCATCGCCTTCGCGTTCAGCGTAACGAATGCCTCTGCGCAGGACTGGCCGCAATTTCGCGGGTCAAACGGCTCCGGAGTGGCTGATTCAACCGACGCCCTGCCGACGGAATGGGGCTTGGACAAGAACGTTGCGTGGAAAGTGAAACTTTCTGGGAGTGGCTGGTCGTCGCCCATCGTATCGCGTGGCAGGGTCTTTGTCACCACTGCCGACGCAGACAAACAGCAAGGACCGGCGATGGACAAGGATGGCCGCTTCCCCACGGGCAGGGGCCTCGGCGGCTTCGGCGCTGAGGCGCCCGACGTCGTCTATCGTTGGGAGGTTCATTGCCTGGATGCGGCGACCGGCAAGACGGTATGGAAAAAGGTGGCAGCAGTGCAAAAGCCGAAGATGCCCAAGAATCCCACGAACACATACGCTTCCGAAACACCGGTCACCGATGGCGAACGGGTCTACGCATACTTCGGAATGACCGGCCTGTTCTGCTATGACTTCGATGGAAAACTGATATGGGAGAAAGACCTCGGCGCTTATCCCATGATGTTCGGACACGGTTCCGGTGCTTCGCCGAGAATCGACGGGGAACGATTGTTTATCCAATGCGACAACGACAAGCAATCCTTCCTCGTGGCCCTGGACAAGCGATCGGGCAAGGAACTCTGGCGCGTCAATCGTTCGGAAAGATCATCGTGGAATACGCCGCTGGTCTGGAAGACCGCTCACGGCACATCAATTGTGTGCTCTGGAAGTCGGATTAGGGCATACGATCCGGAGACCGGCAAGATCCGTTGGGAGATGGGGGGATTTGAAGGCCAGCACATGGCGAGTCCGGCCAGCGACGAAGAACATCTTTTCATCGGAGTCGGCGGAGCGATGTCGCGAAAAAAACCGCTGGCAGCAATCAAGGCCACGGCGTCCGGCGACCTCACACCCGGCAGCGGCGAGAAGGCGAAACAGGAAGTTGCTTGGTATATCGAGAAGGCAGGGCCTTCGATGGCGTCTGTCTTGGCATACCGGGGCCACGTCTACGTCCTGGATCAATCGAGCGACATTCTGAATTGCTATGACGCGAAGACGGGCCAACTCGCTTATCGGGAGCGACTGCCGGGTGCACGCGGCTTTTTTTCCTCTCCGTGGGCCTGCGACGGTAAGGTCTACTGCCTGGACCAGACTGGTTGCACATACGTCCTGCAGGGCGGACCAAAGTTTCAAATCCTTCAAGAAAACAATCTGAAGGAACAGTGCGGCGCCTCGCCCGCGGCGGCCAACGGCGCCATTTTCATTCGTACCGTCGAACACCTATTCTGCGTCAAGAACCACAAGTGATGAAAACGCGTCCGATACGTAATCAACTTTACCGCTTTTTTGGAGGAAACGGTGATGCAACGAATTATGAATCCCACCGGCAGGGTGCTAATTGGTGTAACACTCCTTTTCAGTGCCTCTGCCGCTAGGGCGCAGGATTGGCCACAGTGGCGCGGGCTCCAACGCGATGCGAAGATCGAAGGCTTTACGCCACCGAAAGTATGGCCGAAGTCGCTGACGGAAAAATGGACCGTTCCGGTAGGCAGTGGTGTGTCCTCACCCGACTTGGTAGGAGATAAACTCTACACCTTTGGTCGGATCGATGGCGATGAAGTCACAATCTGTCTGAACTCGGCCGACGGAAAAGTGGTGTGGCAGGATAAGCACTCCACCAAAGCGGTGGGCGGGCCCGCAAAGGGGTATGGTGGGCCGCGGAGCACTCCGGCCGTGGCCAATGGGAAAGTTTATACCCTGGGAGTCAACGGCACACTTTCCTGCCTCGATACCGCCAACGGCAAGCCTATCTGGCGGAAGGACACAAAAGAAGCTCCTCAGTTTGCGACGTCGAGTTCGCCGCTCGTTGCGGATGGTAAGTGTATCGTGTTCCTTAACGAGTTGGCCGCCTATGACGCCGACAGCGGCGAAATGAAGTGGAAGGGGCCCGCCGGCACGCCCTATGGATCTCCCACGTTGATGACCGTGGGCGGAACCAAAATAATCGTGACTCCCACGGATAGCTCCCTTGTCGGCGTCAGTCTCACGGACGGCAAGGTGGTTTGGCAAGTCAAACTTCCGGGCGGCGGCTACAACGCGAACTACGGCACACCCATCGTCGATGGCCAAACGGTGATTTATAACGCGCCCGCCCGTGGATCAGGGGGGACCTCCATTGCAATCAAGATTGAAAAGGATGGGGACACCTTTAAGGCAAAGCAGCTGTGGAAAAGCACGGCGGCTTACCAATACAACACTCCGGTCCTTCGGGACGACCTGCTCTTCGGCCTGTCGGCGGACAAGAAGTTCTTTTGCATGGACGCAAAATCCGGCAATGTACTCTGGACAGACGACACTGTTCGCGGCGAGGCCGGCGGTGTGTTAAGTGCTGGGTCGGTGATTGTGGCTTTGACGGGTCCTGCCGTCAAGGGCAAAGGCAGCGAGAAAGGCACGGGGAACTCGGAGTTGGTGGCCTTTGAACCCGGTAAGGTGGGTTACAAGGAGATCGCCAAATACAAGGTTTCCTCAAGCTCGGGACTCGCCTACCCCATCGTCGCGGGTAACCGCGTGTATGTGAAGGGCAACAATGAGTTGACCCTTTGGACGATTGACTAAAGGCGCATCCGGATGACCGCAGCGTACGAGTACGACGCGCGGCCGATATGAGACACTTCAAACCACCTCATCCTTTTTTGGAGGAAAGCATGCGTTACTTCCGATTCTTGGCGCCCCTCGTGGTAGTGCTTGCGGCGGCCGGGGCCACCGTCTCTCAACCGTCGAAACGCCAGCCGAAACTGCCGGACGGCACGAAGGTCCACCGCGACCTGGAGTACGTCGCGAGCGGTCATGAGAGGCAGCGCCTCGATCTCTACGTCCCTGAGAAGGCCAACGCTCCGCTCCCGGTGATCGTGTGGGTCCACGGCGGGGCGTGGATGTTCGGGAGCAAGAGCGACGTCGGCCCGGCCTTGCCGTTCGCCGGCAAGGGCTACGCCGTGGCCAGCATTGGCTACCGGCTTAGCCAACAAGCCCGCTTCCCGGCCCAGATCGAAGACTGCAAGGCTGCCGTCCGCTGGCTGCGGGCCAACGCAAAGAAGTATAACCTGGACCCGGACCGGATCGGGGCGTGGGGGCCGTCGTCCGGCGGCCACCTGGTCGCCCTTTTGGGCACTTCGGGCGGCGTGAAGGAACTGGAGGGTAAGGAGGGACCCCTGGATCAGTCGAGCCGCGTGCAGGCGGTCGTGGACTGGTTCGGCCCGACCGACGTCACAAAGATGGGTGGCGGCCACGACGCCGCCGACTCGCCGGAGTCCAAACTCCTCGGCGGCCCGGTGCAGGAGAACCGGGAGAAGGCCGCGCGGGCCAACCCGATTACCTACGTGAAGAAAGACTCCCCGCCATTCCTCATCATGCACGGCGACAAGGACGCAATGGTCCCGTTCAACCAAAGCGAGCTGTTGGCGGCGGCGCTCAAGAAGGCCGGGGCGGACGTGACGTTCCGCCCGGTCAAGGGGGCCGGGCACGGGGGGCCGGCGTTCTCCAGCGAGGATAATCTTCGGGCGGTGGAAGAGTTCTTCGACAAGCACCTGAAGGAGGAAAAAAAGAAGTAACGTCGGTCAAATCTACACACGCATCGCGGAAAACAAAGGGACGCAGCGCTGCGTCCCCTTTGTTTTCCCTTACTTCAGCGTTTTTTCGATCCTTACAATTTCCGCTTTTTATCAACGCCGTTGCGTGGGGCCCTATCATTGGAAGGTGTCTCGAATGGCTATGAACTTGGCCTGCTCACGCCCGTTGCGCAATGGGCTACCCACAACGGCGCACCGTCGCATAATAACGCATCGCCCGGCAATTGAGGACCGATCATGAAAACCGTACGCCTGGGCCGAACCGGTCTGAAAGTCTCCGAAATCTGTCTCGGCACGATGACGTTTGGCTATCAGTGCGATGAGAAGACGTCGTTCGCCACCATGAACAAGTCGGCACTATGCGTTCCTTCCAAATGCCGATAAAATCACGATGTAGCTGCCTTTCTGGGGCCGCATTTCCGAAACTTACGAGAATCCAACCATGAAGAAGGCGTTGACGACTCCCACCGCGTCGCTGCGTGATTTCGGAAAGCGTGCTGATGGCATTCTCGCCGAGTTGCAAAAGACGCTTTTGCCGCAACACGCTTCCGACGTGATCGGCATCAATGTTGACACAGGCGAATACGTCCTGGCAGCCAACAGCGAAGAAGCCTGGCAAGCGTTTCGAAAACGTTGGCCGGACACACTGGGTTACGTGATCCGTGTGGATGGGGGACCGGTGGCGAAGTTCTACGGGAAATAACGGCATGACCCCCACTACTCGCATCGAAGCCATCGGTACTCGGCAAACGCTTGCGCTGACCGCAATCGTTGACACGGGTTTTGACGGGTATCTGTGCTTGCCCATTCGCCTCGCCGTGCAACTCGGCCTCGAACTGGTCGGCGAGCAACTCATCGAATTGGCTGATGGCACGCAGCGAAACGAGCTCGTGTTCGCCGGCTCCGTCGAGTTGCTTGGCGAAAAACGAGCGGTGAAAATCATGCTCACCGCCAGCGAAGATGCCTTGATCGGCACAAGCTTGCTCAATCACTACTCCATCGCAATTGAGTTCCCAGGCGGAAAGCTCAAAGCTCGCACGCCGCCCAAAGCAGGTGGAAAGCGAAAATCTACGTAGCAGAACAGGATACATCATGAAAACCATACGCCTGGGCCGAACCGGCCTGAAAGTCTCCGAAATCTGTCTCGGCACGATGACGTTCGGCTATCAGTGCGATGAGAAGACGTCGTTCGCCATCATGAACAAGTCGGCGGAGCAGGGCGTTTATTTCATCGACACCGCCGATGTCTATCCGGTGCCGCCGAGTCTTGAGACGGCGGGGCGGACCGAGGAGATTGTTGGCCGTTGGCTGAAGGGGCAGCGCGATCGGTTCGTGCTGGCGACCAAGTGCCGGATGAAGGTGGGGCCGGGGTCCAACGATGAGGGGTTGTCGCGCCGGCATATCATGCGAGCGGTCGAGGATAGCCTGCGCCGGCTGCAAACCGATTTTATCGATCTCTATCAGCCGCACAGCTTCGATCCGGAAACGCCGCTCGAGGAAACGATGCGGGCACTTGACGACGTGGTCCGCCAGGGCAAGGTGCGCTATCTCGGCTGCTCGAATTATGCCGCCTGGCAACTCGCGTTGTCGCTCGGCATCAGTGCCGCGCACGATTGGGCCCGCTATGATTGCGTGCAGCCGCGCTATAATCTACTGCACCGTGACATCGAGGCGGAGCTGCTGCCGCTTTGCCGCGATCAGGGGATCGGCGTGATCGTGTATAATCCATTGGCGGGAGGATTTCTGACGGGGAAGTATCAATCGCTCGCAGCGCCGCCGGAGAAGACGCGCTTCAGCCTCGGCAAGACGGGCGAGCTCTACCGCGAACGCTATTGGCAGCAGGCCCAGCTCGAAGCGGTGCAGGAGCTCGATCAATTCCTCAAGCCGCGCGGCAAATCGCTGCTCCAGGTCGCGGTCGCCTGGGTGCTGGCTCAACCGGGCGTCACCTCGGCAATCGTCGGCGCGAGCAAGCCGGAGCAACTCGACGCGAGTTTGAGTGCAGTGAAGTTGACGCTGGACGCCGAGGAGAAGGAAGCGTGCAACCGGGCGTGGTATCGATTGCCGCGGCCGATGGCGCCCGTTCGCTGAAATGGAAACTCAAATTCCATCACGAAAGCACGAAGGGACGGAAACGCGAAAAAAAACCCGGCGTCATTTCGTGTTTCCGTCCCTTCGTGCTTTCGTGATGGAATTTGGAGGCGTGCTATGTGGATTTGCCCGAAATGCAGTGAGCCGCACGAGGTTCACTTCAAGATCTGCTGGAAGTGCGCGAGCCAGGAGATGGCGGAGCACGTGACGACCGAAACGCCGCCGCTGCCGAAGCCGGAACCGCGCCTGCGTTCGCTAGGCTCGATCCTGGTGCGTGCATTCATTGCGTTCGTCGTCGGCGCCATCCTCGGCGGCGTGATTTCCTTTACATCGCCTGCCGACGTGCAGGCGGTTTACGCGATTTACTCCGGGTTGGCCTTGGCGATCCTTGTCGGCATCTTCTTCTGGGTCATCTTCCCGTATGAGTCGAGTTCGGTCGCGCAAACGCCGAAAGAGGAACATCCAGATGGCGATTCCCTCGCTTGATGGCCGAATTCGCCCAGTTCTGTGCGGTTCCAATCGCTGTTAGGCGCGTCTTCGTGTGAAAAAGGACGAACTCTCGAATTTGAACGTTGGCATACGCTTTGCACTCCATATTGAACGCAGTCGGCACGAAAATAATCACAACCAGGGGAAGGAGGTCGGCCATGAAACTCGCCGAAGCCAACCGAATCGATGCACCGCTGGTACTGTCGGCACGCACGGCGTACGATCTGATGATCCCCAATCCGATTTCCATCCGGGCGGAAGCGGGGATCAGCGAAGCGATGGCGCTCTTTACCGAAAAAGGCATCACGGCTGCTCCCGTCATCGACGAGGCGGGCCATCCGATTGGTGTCGTCAGCCGATCGGACTTGCTGGTGCACCAATGCGAAACCGGCAAACATCGGGACGAATATTTCTTCGCCCCGACATTCGACACGAAGGATGTCGCCAAGCCGGGCGCCAATGGAACGGTCGCCGACCTGATGACCCCGGCGGTCTTCGGCGTCGCTCCGGACACGCCGGCGCATCGGGTGATAAGCGACATGGTCGGCCTGCGCGTGCATCGGCTCTTCGTGGTGGACGCCGACGGCGTGCTAGTCGGCGTCATCAGCGCGATGGACGTGCTCAAGCATTTGAAGGTGGAAGAATAACCGCAGGCCGTTGCCATGGAACTTTCCCCTGCGTCATCCAGGTTCGTTCGCGCGAGCGGCGGGCCTGGATGTTTTTGTTGACCTCACCGCCCACCATCCTTCGCCGTACAATGACGGATATCGCCTCAGGACGCGCGAGGAAACCCGCATGACGCCGCCGTCGTTTGATGAGATTTTGGCCAGCCTCACCGAAAATCAGCGTGAAGCCGTGCTGCACACCGAAGGACCGTTGCTCGTCTTGGCCGGGCCCGGCAGCGGCAAGACGCGCGTCATCACGTGCCGCATCGCCAATCTCATTCATCAAGGCGTTCGGCCCGGGCAGATTCTCGCGATCACCTTCACCAACAAGGCCGCCAGCGAGATGAAGCAGCGCGTCGAGACGATGCTACCCGGCAATCGCGTCTGGATCAGCACCTTCCATAGCCTCGGCGTTCGCCTGATGCGGCAATACGCCGACCGCTTCAAGCTCGATCGCAATTTCACCATTTACGATCAGGCCGATCGCGTCCGCCTCGTCAAGTTGGCCCTGGAATCGGCTCAGGTCGATTCGACGCGCTTCACGCCGGAGACGATCCAGGGCGCGATCAGCAAGGCGAAGAACCAGCTGCTGCTCCCCGACAAATATGCGGCTCAGGCGAACGATTATTTCTCGCAGGTGGCGGCCCAGGTCTATCCTGTTTACGAAAAAAAAATGCGCGACGCCAACGCCGTCGATTTCGACGACCTGCTGCTCTGGCCCGCCCTGGCCCTGCGCAGCGACCAGGAGCTGCGGGCCGAGCTCGATGCCCGCTTCCGCTATGTGCTGATCGATGAATATCAGGACACCAACAAGGCCCAGTACGCCATCGCTCGCGGCCTGACGATGGATCATCCAAACCTGTGCGTCGTCGGCGATCCCGATCAATCGATCTACCGCTGGCGTGGCTCCGACATTCGCAACATCCTCGACTTCGAGCGCGATTTCCCGAATGCCCGCGTCATCACGCTCGGCGAGAATTTTCGCAGCACCAAGGCGATCCTGCGCGTTGCCGATCATCTCATCGCCCACAACAAGCAGCGCAAGCCGAAGGAGCTTTACACCGCCAACGTCGAGGGATCGAGCGTCGGCGTCCTGATGTTCGAGAATGGCATCGAGGAAGCGGACCTCGTTGCCAAGCGGATTCGCGAAGCCGTCGAAGGTTCCTCCCCTCGTACTAGGGGAGGGGCCGTGAGGGGCCGGCAGCATCCCACGGCGAAGAATCGGTTTCCCGCGACGCCGAACCCCTCACCCCCAACCCCTCTCCCCTGAGTACAGGGGAGAGGGGAACCGCCGCATTTCCGCGATTTCGCCATCCTCTTGCGCGTTAATGCCCTGTCACGCGGCCTGGAAGCGGCATTTGTCCGCCAGCGCGTGCCGTTCCAGATCGTGCGCGGCGTCGCCTTCTTCGAGCGCAAGGAAAACCGCGATGTCCTCGCCTATCTGCGGCTCCTGCTCAATCCCAAGGACGATCTATCGTTTCAACGGGCCGTCAATGAGCCGGCACGCGGCGTCGGCAAGACATCGCTGGAGCATCTGAGAAAATACGCGGAGCCGCGCGAATTGAGTCTGCTCGAAGCCGCCGCTCAGGTCAACAAGATTCCGGCCATCCGGGGCCGAGCGGCGACGAGCCTGGCCGAGTTTCGCGCTGATGATGTCGGAGTTGCGCCAGGTCATCGAAGCGACCCCCGACGAGGTGATGCGCCAGGTGCTCGACCGCTCCGGTTATCGCCGGGCGTTGAAAGAAAGCAGCGACCCGGAGGACCAGGAACGCCTGGCCAACATCGAGGAACTCATCACCGCCGCCCATCAATTTCATGCCGAGGATAATAGCCGAACCATCGGCGACTTCATCGAGAACATCACGCTCGCCTCCGACGTGGACGGCTGGGACGAGAAGCAAGATTGCGTCGCCGTGATGACATTGCACGCGGCCAAGGGGCTGGAATTTCCGGTCGTTTACATGCTGGCGATGGAGCAGGGCATCTTGCCGCACGAGCGCAGCATCATGCGCAACGAGGAATTGGAAGAAGAACGCCGGCTCGCCTTCGTCGGCATGACGCGAGCCGAGGAAGAGCTTTACCTGTGTTATGCCCGGATGCGCGAGTTCCGCGGCCAAACGCTATACGCGGTGCCGAGCATGTTCCTGGAGGAATTGCCGCGCGAGGGCGTTGACGAAGTTGATCTATCGTCGAGCGCGAACCGAGCGGCGGAGAAATGGCGCGGCAGCACCAGCGGGGCGAGCCAGGGCTGGTACGACTACCGGCTTCGTCAAGCCGTCCAGCAAGAAGAGCGATGAGGCGACCAGCGTCGCCGAGGCCGCGGGCTACGATGTCGGCGTGCTCGTGCATCACGATGTCTACGGCGTCGGCCGCATCACCGATGTCTCCGGGCAGGGCGTCCTGCGCAAGCTCAAGATTCGCTTCTCCAGCGGGCGAACGCAAATTCCTGGCAGCGAAGGCGAAGCTGGCGATTGTGCAAAAGAGCTGAGCCGCTATAACAATCTCGTGCTTCCATTCCACCTGACGAGGAATTTCCCATGAGAACTGCACTCGCGAGCCTGACGGCGCTTCTGTTTCTGGCGAACATTGCCACGGCGAGACCCACGCCGACCGGGCCGCCGCCGGTCTTCAAGGTCGTCAGTGGCACCAACGAGACGAAGAGCCTGATCGAATTCGTCGAGGTGACGTATAAGTACATTCCCGTGCAAAAGGAGGTAGCCAAGGAGGTTGTCGTCCTCGAAAACGGCATGCAAATCAAGAAGATCGTGAAAGAAGTCGTGTCGCAATATGTCCCCGTCATGGAAGAAAGAAGGGTCGCAATCGACGCTGCCAAAAGCCGCGTCATTACACAGGACGGCAAGCAATTGCCGATCGAAGAGGTCTGGAAGCGGCTGAAAAAAGACACGGTAGTGCTCGTCAGCAGTGACGGCAAAACGCCGGCGCAGGCGTATCTGCGGGCGCTGAACGCGGAGACGCTCGTCGTCATGTCGCCGCAGCTGGTTCGCCTCGTCGTGCCACCCGAGCCGCCGCGGATCGTCGAGCCGAACCTTCCGCCGTCGCCGAAAAATTAGCCCTCCCCCGTTTAGCGTTCGCGCGGCGCCATGCGAATGCTAAACGCAAGCTAGGAATCCACGATGTTCACCCTCAGCGCGTTCGCCGATGAAATCGATCCCGATCCGCTCAAGCAGATCGAGGTGCTGAAATCGTGCGGCGTTCGCAATATCGAATTCCGCTCGATTCACGCCACCAACGTGCTCGCCCTGTCCGATGCGCAAATCGCCGATTTCAAGGCGCTGCTCGACAAGAATGGCTTCAAGCTCAGCGCCATCGGCTCCCCCATTGGCAAGATCAAGATCGATGAGCCGTTCGAGCCGCACCTGGAGAAATTCAAGCGGGCGATCCACCTGTGCGGCATCTTCGGCGTCAAGAACATCCGCATCTTCAGCTACTATCCGCCCGACGACTTCGACGGCGACTGGACGAAATGGCGGCCGGAGGTGATGAGCCGAATGACGAAGAAGTGCGAGCTGGCGGCCAAGGCGGGCGTGCGGCTCATCCACGAAAACGAGCACCGCATCTACGGCGATTCCCCCGAGCGCGTTACCGATCTGATGACGACGCTGCGAAAGACCTTCAGCGCTGACGTGATCGGCGCCGTCCACGATCCCGCCAATTTCGTCTTCTGCGGCTACGATCCCTGGCAAGGCTGGCTGGCCTCGAAACCGTGGCTCGCACATTTCCACATCAAGGACTGGATCGCGGGGCAGCCTCACGGTTCCTTGGCCGGCGAAGGGCAGGGCAGGGTGGCGGAGGTGATCGCCGACGCCGTCAAAATGGGCTACAGCGGCTTCGCAACGCTGGAGCCGCACCTGCTCGGCGGCGGTCCGACGGGCGGCGTGACGGGACCGGAGTTGTTCCCGAAGGCCGTGGCGGCGTTCAAGGGGATCTTGGATGGCGCCGGCGCGAAATATCAATAACCGCCAAGCCCCATCATAAGCGCAGCGTTGGTGGGGGTAATTTTGCGTGCTACCCCCCAGCAACGCTGCGCTTATGGTGGGGCTTGCCGTTCATGACCATGCAACAAGTCCACATCCGCATCAACGACGCCGCGACCGGCCAACCGACGCCGATTCGCCTGCGCATCACCGATGCCGACGGAACCTACTACGCTCCCTATGGCCGACTGACCGAGTTCGCGACCGGCGTCAATCAAGATGTCGGCGGCAACGTCATGATCGGTGCCAAGAAATGGTGCTATATCGATGGCACTTGCGAGATCTTGTTGCCGCCGGGCAAACTGCATGTCGAGATCACCAAGGGCCCCGAGTACACGCCGATTGATGAAGAGATCACGCTGCTTGCGGGCAAGATGTCATTGCGATTCACGATTGAACGCTGGAGCGATGTTCGCAAGGACGGCTGGTATTCGGGCGACGCACGCGTGCATTTCCTGTCGCCGGATGCGGCATTGCTGGAGGGGCAAGCCGAGGATGTCGCGGTGGTGAATTTGCTAGTATCGGGTGCTGAAAAATGGGATTCAAATATCCTCTCGTTCAGCGGGCAATCGTTCGCGCGCGAAGCCGGTGGTTGCGGCGTTGCCGTGAATACGCATAACATCAATTTAGAGTTCGGTGGTCTTGGTTTGTTGCACTGTCATCGCGTCGTCTATCCGCTCAAATGCGACGGACGGGATTGGACACTCGATGATTGGTGCGGCCAATGCCATCGCAGAAACGGCCTTGTCGTATGGGTAGATCCTTACCGCGAATCCTCTCATGACGAAGCCCTGGCCGATCTCGTTCTTGGCAATGTTGACGCATTCGAATTGAGTTGTTCATGGCTTAGGGGTGTAGACGAATATCAAATGATGCTTGACGCAGGCCTTTCTGTTCCGCTCGTGGGGGCGAGCGGCAAGACAGCCAACGACGTGGTGGTTGGCGCTATGCGAACCTACGCTTTCGTCACCGGAAATGAAAAGCCGTCTTATTCGCAGTGGGTTGAAGCGGTGCGCGCGGGCCCAACTTACATTAGCAATGGGCCCTTGCTCCACTTTACAATAGGTGGAAAGGTTCCACCGGCTTTGATTCAGGGCCGCACTGAGGAAATTCAGGTCGAAGCCAAGAGCGATGTTCCGTTTGACCGGGTTGAATTGGTCTGGAATGGCGAGGTCATCGAAAGTTCCACGCCGGCGACGAGGTACCCTTGTCAAGCGACAATTCGTCGCGATACGCCGCTGCCTGGGAGCGGTTGGTTGGCGGTCCGCTGCAAGGGGCAATACGAGCAACTCATGGCACACTCGTCCGGGATTTTGGTTCAAAAGGACGGCGAGCCCTTTGCTATCAAGCCAATTGCCGTCAAATCGCTATTGGACTTTCTCAACAGCATGCGGCAATTTGCGCTGGCGAAACATTACTCGAGGCTAACCCCAATCGTAGAACAAGCGCGAACCGTGCTGGCGAAAAAGCTCTCCTCCAGCTGACAGCGGAAATTGACATCCTCCGATTTTTCTCCTACGATTGCCTTATGCCGGCCTTGATCCCAGCTTTGATTCCGATCGCGATTCGCAACGCGCAGGGAGTGCGCGTTGTCGTTCGAGTTTTCGGCAATAACCCCTGGGGCTGAATCAGCGCATTCGTTAACACGAATTTCGCGGGCCCTGGATCGATTCCAGGGCTTTTTTGCTTTCATATCCCCAGGAACGCTGCGCTTATCCTGGGGCTTGGGTGATTTCATGCCACGCATCCAAATCTACGACACCACGCTGCGCGACGGCAGCCAGGGCGAAGGGGTCAACTTCTCGCTCCAGGACAAGCTGCTCATCACGCGCCGGCTCGATGAGCTCGGCTTCGACTACATCGAGGGCGGTTATCCGCTCTCCAATCCTAAGGATTTCGAGTATTTTCAAGAGGTCCGCAAGCTGTCGCTCAAGCATGCCAGGGTCGCGGCATTCGGGATGACGCGCCGCAAGAACTGCGATCCTGCCGCCGATGTTTGCCTCAAGGCGCTCATCGATTCCAGGGCAGGCGTCATTACCATCGTCGGCAAAACCTGGGATATGCACGTGACCGATGTGCTCGGGGCCACGCTCGACGAGAATCTGCGCATGATTTCCGATTCGGTGCGTTATTGCAAATCGCAGCCGCACGTGGAAAAAGTGATCTACGACGCCGAGCATTTCTTCGACGGCTTCAAGGCGAATCCCGATTACGCCATCAAGTCGCTCAAGGCGGCTCTCGAGGGCGGAGCGACAATCTTGGTGCTGTGCGACACCAACGGCGGCACCCTGCCCGAAGACATCGCCGAGCGCGTCGGCCAAATCAAGCAGGCGATTCCCGGCGCGGCCCTGGGAATCCATTGCCATAACGATTCCGACGTCGCCACCGCCAATTCCCTGGCCGCGATTTACCAGGGCGCCATCCAAGTGCAAGGCACAATCAACGGCATCGGCGAACGCTGTGGCAATGCGGACCTCGTGAGCATCATGGCCAACCTCACGCTCAAACGCGGCTACGAGGCGCTGCGGCCCGGTAGCGTCGAGCGTCTGACCGAACTGTCGCGCTATGTCTACGAGATCGCCAACATGAATTTTCGCAACAGCCAACCGTTCGTCGGCACGAGCGCATTCGCCCACAAAGGCGGCATGCATGCTCACGGCGTTGCCCGCGTCTCGGCCAGCTACGAGCACATCGAACCGGCCCTCGTCGGCAACGAACGCCGTATCCTCATTAGCGAGTTGGCCGGGCAATCGAATATCCTGGTCAAGACCGCCAAATACGCCATCGACACCAACAAGGAGCTCGGCGTCAAGCTGCGCGACATGGTGCAGAACCTCGAAAACGAGGGCTACGAATTCGAAGCGGCCGAGGCGTCGTTCGATTTGCTTGTGAAGAAAGCGCTCGGCGTCTATCGACCGAAGTTCGAACGGCTGGCCTATCACGTCAACGTCGAGACCTTTTCCTCCCCTCTCCCCTCCGGGGGAGAGGGGCCGGGGGTGAGGGGGGTGACCACGGAAGCGACGGTGAAAGTGCGCGTCGGTGATAGCGTGCAGCACACCGTCGCAGAAGGCGATGGCCCGGTCAACGCACTGGACGCCGCTCTGCGCAAGGCATTGCAGCAAGCGTATCCGAACCTGGCCCAGATGCAGCTTGTCGATTACAAGGTGCGCGTCGTCAACTCAAGAGCCGGCACGGCGGCGCGCGTGCGCGTCGTCATCGAGTCACGCGATCATGATGCGGTCTGGGGCACCGTCGGCGTCAGCGAAAACATCATCGAAGCAAGCTGGCTGGCGTTGGTCGATAGTTTCGAGTACAAATTGTTCAAAGACGAGGAAAATGCGAATCACGAAAACACGAAATAACGAAAACACGAAGAAGAGACTGCAGGGCAAATCCGATTGGTGTTTTTCGTGTTCTCGTCATTTCGTGATTCGTATTTGGAGTTTACGATGGAACTCGCCAAAGCCTACAATCCGCAGGAAGCGCAAACCAAGTGGCTCGCGTTCTGGCAAGAGCGCGGCTACTTCCACTCCGAGCCCGATGCGCGGCAGCCATTCACCATCGTTATCCCGCCGCCGAATGTGACCGGCGCCCTGCACATGGGGCACGCGCTCAATAACACGCTCCAGGATGTGCTGATCCGCTGGCGGCGCATGCAGGGCTACAACGCCCTGTGGATGCCCGGCACCGATCACGCCGGCATCGCCACCCAGGCCGTCGTGGAACGGCTCATCCTTCAGCAAGAGAAGAAGACACGCCACGAGATCGGCCGCGAGGAGTTGGTGAAGCGCATCTGGCAATGGAAGGACAAGTACGAAGCCCGCATCCTCGGCCAACTCAAGCAGCTCGGTTGCTCGGCTGATTGGGATCGTACTCGCTTCACGCTCGATCCCATCTGTGCGAGGGCCGTGCGCGAGACCTTCTTCAAGATGTTCAAGGACGGCCTGATCTTCCGCGGCAAACGCCTGGTGAACTGGGACACGCATCTGCAAACCTCGGTGGCCGACGACGAAACCTACACCGAGGACATCAAGGGCGGCTTCTGGACCTTCAAATACCCCGTCAAGCCCGCAGGCGAGCAACGCGAGCCTGCGGGGTACATTTCATTCTCCACCACGCGCCCCGAAACCATGCTCGGCGACACCGCCGTCTGCGTGCATCCGTCCGATGAGCGCTACAAGCACCTCATCGGCAAGAGCGTCCACATCCCGCTCGTGAATCGCGACATCCCGATCATCGCCGATGGCCAACTCGCCGACCCGACGCTCGGCACCGGCTGCGTGAAGGTGACGCCCGCTCACGATCCGAACGATTACGCTTGCTACCAGCGCAATCCGCACATCGGCATCATCAACATCCTCAACCCCGACGGCACCATTAACGAAGCCGGCGGCAAGTACAAGGGCCTCGACCGTTACAAGGCCCGCGAAGCCGTGGTGGCTGACATGGAAGCGCTCGGCCTATTCGAGGGCAAGGAAGAGCGCGTGATCCCGATGAAGTTCAGCGACCGCTCGAAGACGCCGATCGAGCCGTACCTGTCGGATCAATGGTTCGTGCGGATGGGCGACTCCCCTCTCCCCCCGGGAGAGGGGCCGGGGGTGAGGGGCTCGACAGAATCCAATAAGCGAAAGCCGCCTCACCTGCAAATGCCAGCGGAGCTTCTCGAATTCGTCCGCAACCTTCGCAGCGAGCAAACCGACGCGGAGAAGTTGCTTTGGTCGTTGCTCCGCGACCGGCGTCTTGCGGATCGGAAGTTTCGACGGCAACATCCGGTGGATCCGTATGTTCTGGACTTTTATTGCCATGAAGAAACATTGGCAATCGAGTTGGACGGCGGCCAGCACAACACGCCGGAAGGCAAACAGTTTGATGAACAGCGATCGGCATTCCTTGCCAGCAAAGGCATCCGCGTGATTCGCTTCTGGAATCACGATGTATTGCAGGATACGGAGGTCGTGCTGGAAGCGATATGGCGCGAGCTTGGTTCCCCTCTCCCCCCGGGAGAGGGGTTAGACGTGAGGGAGTCAGCAGAGGTCACACAGTCAACGGAATCGTCAAGTCCAACGCCCTCACCCCCGGCCCCTCTCCCGGGGGAGAGGGGAGAAATACCGGTCTCGCGCAAATGGCGATGGACGTCGTGACCGATGGCCGCGTGAAGTTCTTCCCGGAACGCTATGCGAAATCGTATCTCGATTGGCTCGGCGAAAAGCGCGACTGGTGCATCAGCCGCCAACTCTGGTGGGGCCATCGCATTCCGGTGTGGTCCTCGGGGTGCAGTTTGCCAGCTAAATCCAGCGTCGAGACGCTACTGGATCCGTGGGTCAAGTTTGGCGAGGTAGCGGCAACCTACGAGCATCTCGAAAAATCTGACGCCGCTAATAGGGGCGATGGACGAATTCTAGTGTGCGTCGCACCTGGCCACCCGGAAATCGAAAGGAACTTAGAGAACTGGGGCTTCAAGCAAGACCCCGATGTGCTCGACACCTGGTTCAGCTCCATGCTCTGGCCGCACTCGACGCTCGGTTGGCCGGAGAAGACGCCGGAGCTGGCATATTACTATCCGACCAGCGTGCTGGTGACGAGCCGCGATATCATCACGCTCTGGGTGGCCCGCATGGTGATCGCGGGGTTGTACAACCTCGAACCAGGTGCCGTTCCATCAGGTGTACATCACCGTCAAGCTGCTTGATGGCTTCGGCGAGACGATGTCGAAATCGAAGGGCAACGGCGTCGATCCGCTCGACATCATCGAACGCTACGGGACCGATGCCCTGCGGTTCCTCATCATGCAGATTTCAACCGAGACGCAGGACGCCCGGCTGCCGGTGGCGAATGTGTGTCCGCATTGCGATACGCTGGTGCCGGTGAAGCAAGAACACATGTACATGCGGACGAAGAAGCTGGCGTGCCCGAACTGCAAGCTGCCGTTTCGGCCCGGCGGACCGTGGCCGAGCGATGATCCGGAGCTCAAGACCGCCAAGCAAGCGTCGGAGCGGTTCGAGATTGGCCGCAACTTCGCGAACAAGATCTGGAACGCAGCTCGCTTCATCCTGATGAATCTCGACGGCTACACGCCGGGCGCCCTCACTCCCCGCCCGTCTCCCGGAATACCGGGCGAGGGGAGAATCGAGTTGCCGCTGGAGGATCGCTGGATTCTGAGCCGGCTTGCATCGGCCACTCAAAGCGTGACGGAGCAGCTCGAACATTTCCGCTTCAGCGACGCCGCCCGGACGCTGTACGATTTCGTCTGGTCGGAGTTTTGCGATTGGTATTTGGAGATGGCGAAGGGACGGCTGCGCATCCTCTCCCCTCTCCCTCCGGGAGAGGGGCCGGGGGTGAGGGGGGATCGCCCGAATCCTGGCACTTCGCCCTCACCCCCGGCCCCTCTCCCGGAGGGAGAGGGGAGAAATGCAGTGCAGCGCGTGCTCATCGGCGTGCTTGATGCCATCGTGCGCCTCATCCATCCGATCATGCCGTTCGTGGCGGAATCGATCTGGAGCGCGCTCAACGATGCGGCAAACCAGCGCGGCTTGCCGAATCCGCAGCCGGCGACTGAGAGCGTGATGATCGCGACCTGGCCGGCGTTTCCCGCGAACTGGCGCGATGCGGCGATGGAGGCGAGCATGGCCCGGATGCAGGAATTGGTGCGCTCGGTACGCGAGGTACGCAATCGCTACAACATTGAGCCGCGAGCGCCGCTCGACACATTCGTGCGTTGCCAGGAGGCGGTGGCCGGCGATTTTCGCACGTTGGCCCCGTTCATTATCCAGCTCGCGGGCATCGGCAAGCTCGAGTGCGGGGCGGACGTGGCCAAGCCGGCGCAAGCCGCCAGCCATGTGACGCCGGAGTTTTCGGTGTACGTGTCGCTCAAGGGGCTGATCGATCCGGCGGCGGAGACGAAACGCCTTGAAAAGCAGCTTGCCGACAAGAGGAAACAGTTGCAGGGAGCGCAGGCAAAATTGGGGAACGCGAACTTCATCAAGAACGCGCCGCCGGAGATTGTGCAGCAGCAGCACGATCAGGTCGCCGAATTGCAGAAGCAGATCGATACGATTGAAAACGACATCAATGAGTTGACGTGATGCCCTGAGCACATGAACTCTTTCGCGATGATTGACGATGCTCTCCGGCGAAGCTACATTGATTTCCGTGTCGCCGGCCTGGAGACGCTAGACCTCGATGGCGCGAGAAGGTGAAACCGATGTTCGCTCTTGCCCCCATCCTTGCTCAAATCGGTGCGAATCGGATTGCCTCTTGCTTGAATATTGCGATTGGCGTTATTTTAACAACCGGCTGCATTATCATAATCCTGTTCGCTAAGCTAAACGCCAATCAGAATCAGCGCAACCGCGACGACGAAGAGCCGAACGACGAGGAGGAGGAGTCGGGCAGGGATCGCAAGGGGAGAAAAAAACAAAGGGCCAAGGCGAACAAAATGTGGAGCGTGCGGAGCATCGTGCTTTGCGCGGTGGCGGTCTCGGCGGCGGTTCTCTGCGGGTGTTTGCGTGGCGCTCTGGAGCTGGCTAACGTAGATTGGGTGGGTGGGAAAAAGATCGCAAATCCGCCGCCCGCCGGGCCAGCAAACCAACGCGCCGAATTGGACGGTTTTGGGGGTGCCACCAAGATAGTCGGCGGCGGCTCGAACCCCCAGTTTCAGGACCAGGCACCCGATGGCGGATTCCTCATCGGCTTGGAACTGGGCGTCGTCAACAAAAACAGCATCAAAGCGATTCGACCGATTTATCTCGTCAACGGGCAAGAGGTCAAAGGCGCCCAACTCGGCAGCAACCTCGCCAATGTCGTCACTGTGAAAGCCAAACCCGGGTACGCCGTCAGCTCTCTCACCGTCAACGCCGGACTCTGGATTGACGGCACGTCTGTTTCATTCACGCGCATCTTGGACGGCAAGCTCGATCCCGGCGATTCGTACCAAAGCGACTTTGTCGGAGGCGTGGGCGGCAATCGATCGGTGCTGGGCGGTAACACGGCTCCCGCCATCGGCATCATCGGCAAGTCCAACCAAAAGGATTGCACGGGTATCGGCTTGCTAATCAAAAAATGAATCGAGCTTCTCACAGCGAAGGAGAGGGGAGCGATCCGGATGCCGGCGTATAACCGGGTTGTTCAAAAGGGAATTTCGGGATCGTGAAGCATACGCATTTGTTGCGGCCGGTTTTCTTCGCTTCGGACAAGGCGGCGGCGGCGACATGCTTGATCGTTTCGTAATCCGTTTCGACATCCGGTTCCACGACGGCGAAGCCGATGCTGACGCGCACCGGGATGTGGTGTTCCTTGTAGGCGAATTCCGCGCTCTCGACCGTGGCGCGAATGCGCTCGGCCAAAACCTCGGCCCCCTGGAGATCGGTTTCCGGGGCGATCACCATGAACTCTTCCCCGCCGATGCGGCCGAGGAAATCGACGGTGCGCACCGAGTTCGTCAAGCAGCGAGCCAAATCGGCCAGCACTTGATCGCCGCCGGAATGCAGGTACTGATCGTTGATTGCTTTGAAGTGGTCAATATCGATCATCGCGACCGACAGCGGCCCTGGATGGCGCTCACGCCGGCGCAATTCGCGCTCAGCCAATCGATCCATCGCCCGGCGATTGGGCAGGTTCGTCCCCGGATCGGTAAGGGCGAGCTTCTCCAGCATCTTGTTCTTGTGTTCGAGCTCGTGATACGCTTCTTCCAGCGCCATGGTGCGCTCACGGACGCGGTTTTCCAACTCCACGTTCATCTCGCGCAGCTTCTCGTTGAGCCGGTATAACTCCGCGAGCAAATGTTCATGGCTGCGCTCAAGGCCAAAGGTCCGGGCTGCGGCGTGAATCGCTTCGAGGAGATTCTCGGTTGGCCAGGGTTTAAGCAGGAAACGGAAGACCTGGCTTGTGTTGATGGCGCTGATCGCTTGTTCGAGTTCGGCGAAACCGGTCATCATCATGCGAATGGTCTTGGGATGATTCTCTTTGACCCATTCCAGCAGTTGCACGCCGGAGACCCCGGGCATTTTTTGATCGGTGAGGATGATGTCGATTTCGCGCTGCGTGAAGTGTCGTTGCGCAGCGTCAGCGCCGTCCGCCGTGAAAACTTCGAATTCAGGGCGAAGCAGGATTCTCAACGTGTCGAGGATCGCTAGCTCATCATCCACGACCAGAACAGAACATTTGTGCTTGCTCACCAGTAATCCTTCCATGATGAGAAGAGTTTCCATTTGTACTGTAGCTTACATTCCATTCGTTGGCCAACGCAGCTGAATAAAGTCCTTTCAGAATTGTGAAGTATTCAGCTCAGGCCATGAGGTGGCGCGTCGAATTTCATATCGAGCAGAAATATTCTCGCAGGGCGCTATTCGCTTTTTCGTGCCCAGCGAAGCTTGGCGGATCGGCTGCGCGGGTTGGCCGTCCGTTCGGCATACCCGGCGCGTAGCGGATCGGAGGCGCTCTCCGCGAAAATTCCTGCGTCCCGCCCGGCACGAAAGGCATTCTTGACCAGGCGATCTTCGCCGCTATGAAAGCTGATGATGGCCGCATGTCCGCCTGGTTTCAAGCAGGCAGGCATGAGCCGAAGCAGATGTTGGAGATTGGCGAGTTCGCGATTGACGAGGATTCGCAGCGTTTGAAAGGTCCGGGCGGCCGGGTGCAAGTTCCATTGGCTGGCGGTCGGGTGCAGCCGCCAGTCTTGTTGTTTCGTTGCTTCCTGGATGATGTGTGACAGCTGCCGGGTCGTCGCGATCGGCGTTTCAACACGCTCGGTGACGATCGCCTTGGCAATAATTTGCGCATCGGGTTCATCGCCCAGTGTCTGTAGGTGGTCGATCAGTTCCTCCTGGCCGATCGTCGCCAGAATCTGGGCAGCAGTTCGGCCGCGTGAGCGATCCATGCGCATGTCAAGCGTTCCGTCCCGAGCATAGGAAAAGCCGCGCTCGGGATCATCGACCTGCATGCTTGACATGCCGAGATCGGCGATGATGGCATCGACCTGGCTTATGCCATGCTCGGCGAGAATCTGCTGTAAGGCGGCGAAATTCGCGTGATGCAGATGGCGGGATGCCCAATTGCGGCAATGCGTTCCTTCGCTCTGGGCAAATTCTGGGCGTCCATGTCGAGTCCGATGAGCAACCCGGTAGGACCGATGCGTGCGAGCAACTCGGAGCTATGGCCGGCCCAGCCGACGGTGCAATCGACGACCGTCATGCCGGGCCGCAGCGCGAGGATTCGCAGCACTTCGTCAAGCAGCACCGGCCGATGTTCGCCGTGCGGCGTGCTGCGCGATTTCTTGGGGCGTCGCATTCAGCCAATTATGGTACTTCGCCTACGAGCGGCCAGCCTGATGGGGTTACTCGGAAACCACCGTCGCCGCCAGGTGGCTGCGCAGTTCGCAGAAGACTTCGTTGCAGCGCTCGCGCCACGATGGATCGGCGGCTTTGCGGTGCGGCGAACTCATGAGCACGGTGATGTTCAGGAGGTTCGACTGGGCCGGGTTGTTGCGTTCCAGGCGCAACTCCAGATCGACGATGCCGCTTTTGCGGCCAATCCCGAGCCAGGAGAAAGCGCTGGTGTTGGTGGCGCCGCCGATGCGCATCTTGATCTTTCCGGGCAGGCTTTCGAGGACTTCGCCGTTGGTGTCGTGCATGAAGCCGCGCAACTTGTTGGTGGCGATGACATCGGGCATCCACGCCTCGAGTTGGTGGACCACGACATTGGCGTCAAATGGGATCGTGGGCGGCGTCACATCAGTAGGGGGCCCGTCCGGCTCCGGCGCCGGGCCCGGAATGGCGACCAACTCGGCCTGCGGATTGAGCCGATCCTCCGCTTGCTTGAGCGCTTTCTGATACAGATCCGCCAATTCGCGGGCGCTGGCAGGCCGTTCATCCGGGGTCTTCGCCAGGCATTGCATCACCACCGCCTCGATTTCGGGCGGCACCCAATCGGAAACGCCAGCGTCGGCAAATGTCGGCGGCGCTTCCGTCGCATGCGCGAACAGCACGTCCATCGTCTCATCGCGCGCGAACGGCAGCCGGCCCGACAAGAGTTCGAACAGAATCACTCCCACGCCGTAGATGTCGCAGCGGTAATCGGTCTCCTCGCCGCGCACCTGTTCGGGCGAAATGTAACCGGGCGTGCCGACGGCGAAATCAATGCCGGTATTCGACTGCTGCATCATCATGCCGATATTGCCGGTATTGTCGATCAACTTGGCCAGGCCGAAATCCATGACCTTGATTTTCTCATAGGGCGTATCGGGATCGACCACCATCAGGTTTGCCGGCTTGAGATCGCGATGAATGATTCCTTCTTGATGGGCCGCGTAAAGCGCCTCGCAAAGCTGCGTGAGCAAGCACCCGACGCGCACCGGCGCCAGCCGACCATTGCGGCGCATCAGCGTGTCGAGTGAAATGCCGCGGACATATTCCATGACAATGCAGGGGCCAAGCGCATCCGTGAGTGAGGCATCATAAAGGGCAACGACGAAAGGATGCTGGAAGCGAGCCATCAACAGCATTTCCCGCTGAAAACGCTCGCGGAATTTCGGATCGCTGGCCACGTGGTCATGCATCACCTTGACCACAACCTGTCGGCCAAGATCGGTCTGTTTGGCCAGGTAGACCCGTCCCATGCCTCCTTCGCCCAGGAGGCGGACGGTCTCGTAACGCCCTAAAAAGATGCGGCCGGCCATGATGGAATCCATGGGGATACGGTTCGGGGGATAGCCCCAAGCAAATCTAGGTCACAAATCACCGGCGTGCGCACATTCTTGCACAATTCGCAATGAATCATAATTAACAACCGGTCCAAACATGCGGCGATCAGGCTGATTCTTGAGTCGAGGAAGAATTGCATGCGGCGCTTGCCAGACGCAGGAGGTGAACTATACTGCAACGCCCGTAGGAATTCCCAGGTCGAAAAAGATGCCCGTCACAAGAAAAAAAAGTCTTGCAGCTTCAGACCACGAAGGCAGTTGAGAAGGCCCTGGGATTTGAGCAAATTCCCTGGCAGCCCTGTGCCCGCTCTCTAATTCTCCGTAATCGTGACGACCTTCGACAGCGTAATACCAGTACTGGAACGGACACGAATCGTGTATTCGCCTGGGTTTTCGACCCGCGCCTTCCACAGGACCGTGCTGGATTCCTGGCCGTCGGACATGACGGCGACCGGTTGCACTTCCTTGCCTTCGAGCCGTTGCATTCCCTTGGGCAGTTCCAAAACGAGGGTTTGCCCCAGCGCGGGATCAGCCACGACCGCTGAAATGGTGAAGACCTTGCCCGGCTCGAAGGAACCGCCCAGCGCCAGCTGGAAACGGCCTTCGCTTTCCGCACGCACAGCCACGCCTTCGCCGTAAGCATACGCCAACTCGCGCTTGGTCCCGGGCTTCATCTCTTTAATGGCCCAGTAGGCGCTGATGGCGGAATCTCCATTCGCCTGCGCCACGGGCATGTCCCAATCGCCGAAGCCGACTTGCAAGCTGGAGAGCACGACTTTGTCCATTTTTTCGTACCTGCCGCCGATGTCGAGCGTCAGATGGGAGACATAGCCGGGATTGTCGATATTCGGACGTTGCAGCATTTGCACATACGGGGGCAGCGTCTTGTCTTTCAGGACGACGCCGTCCAGGACTTTTTTCGGATGCGTCGGGGCGGCGAACAGGCAGCCGTCGTTGTCGATCACGAAAGTATCCATGCAAACGCGAGCGCCGACCGATTGCGGCTTGGACGATTTGTTTTCGATGGTGTAGGTAATAAGGACGGTGTTCATGAGTGCTTTTCGCCCAGCTTCTTCGCCTTGGTCGGATGCAATTCCAGGGTTTGCGTGATGCGCAGATCATCGATCAGCCAGCTGGAGCTGTAGCCGACGCGCTGCCGGCCGCCCGGGGTTTTGCCGAGCGCAGCGTTCTTCTCGAAGCGGCCTCCTTGGCCGGGCTGCACGGTCCGCCCGTTGATGCGGAACATGGGAAAATGGCTCAAGTGTAGAGTTTCATTGCGAAGCGTGCGGATGTTGATGAAGAAGCCCTGGTTGGCGAACCGCTGCGTATCAAAATTAATCCGCTTGGTCGGATCGATAGCGCCGGCATTCTCCATGTCCGCGATCACCGCCTTCTCGTCCCGGATCTTGACGCTGAACTTCGACTCCTGCGCGCTTGTCAGCGAAGTTGCCATCGCGAGGACACAGAAAAAAGCGACGAAGGCGGTGCGAGCATGATTCATGGTATGCTCCTTGTTGGGAGAAATGCGACCAAGCCCGTCAATATCCTATGTCTGAAGCGGTCGTTCGGCAGCAATGTTCTGCCGGGCTGGCAAGCGGCTTCCCTTCTCGTACAATATCGCCACCCGCCTGAGTGCCGATTTCCTTCGGAGCTTCCCGTGTCATCTCTCGTGCCTGGATCCACGCCAAGCCTCGGATCGGTTACCCGCGTTCTGGTGCTGGCGATTGCCGCGATTGGTTTTTTGTTCGACACGTATGAATTGCTGATGTTCCCGGTGATCGGATCGGACGCAATCGCTGAGTTGCAGTATCACAAAGACTTTGCGGACCTGACACTTGACCAAGAGAGGGTGGTCGGGCAGTGGGGTGGAACGATGCTCTGGATCGCTGCCCTGGCCGGCGGAGCGTGCGGGCTGATCGGCGGCTGGCTCATCGACCGTATGGGCCGCAAGTCCATCATGATCGCCAGCATCCTGGCGTATTCGCTCTCGCCGCTGGCTGCGGCCTACAGCACTGAGCTTTGGCACCTGGTGCTCTTTCGCTGCACGACCTTCATCGGTGTGTGCGTCGAGATGGTCGCTGCAGTTACTTGGCTGGCTGAACTTTTCGAGGACAAGCGCACGCGCGAACTGGTGATCGGTTGGACCCTGGCGGCGGCATCGCTGGGCGGCATTCTCGTGACGGAAGCCTACAATGGAATACTCGAGTGCCAGGATCACGACTGGCTGCGGCCCCTGCCGTTTTCAACGGGGCACATGCCCGAAAACGTCGCCTGGCGCTACACGTTGCTCACCGGATTAATCCCAGGGGCAGCGATCCTATTCTTGATGCCATTCGTGCCCGAGTCTGGCTTATGGAGGCGGAAAAAGCAGGACGGGACGCTGCAGCGCCCCGGTTTCGGCGAGCTCTTTTCTCCGGCGTTGCGCCGAACGACCATTGTGACGACGATTCTCTCGGCATGCGGTTACGCTGCGGCCTTCGGCGCGATTCAGATGACTCCCCTGCGGATCGCCGTCGGTCTTCCTGACATGGCGCCGAAAACGGCGGCCGCGATCAAAGCATCCAAGGCGGTGGAAACGGCCACGGAAAAGGTCGATGCCACGGCGGAAGGCACACCGGAACACGCCGCAGCAGTGGCCAACCTTATGGCGGCACGTGCAGCGAAAAAAGCCGCCGTTCAGCCCCTGAAATCCCGGCGCGGCAACATCCAGCGCTGGCAGGAAATCGGCGGTCTTCTGGGTCGCATCTCGCTCGCCGTGCTGTTGTTGTTCGTGCCAAGTCGATGGTTAATTCGGCTATTCCTCATTCCAGGCACCATATTGTTCCCACTGACATATTTTGAATTTGTCAAGCACGACTACGTCGTCTTTGCCGCCGCCATTTTTTTCTGCGGTCTGCTAACCGTCGCGCAATTCAGTTTTTTGAGCGAATTTCTGCCGCGTGTCTTTCCGTTGCACCTGCGCGGCACCGGCGGCAGCTTCGCGACCAACTGCGGCGGGCGCATGATTGGCACGATGGCAGCTACGCTGAATACCGGTGTTCTCTCCAAGATGTTCGAGGGCACGCCGCCAATGCAAGTCGCCGCCGCCGCGGGGCTGATCGGCGCTTCGGTCTATTCGATCGCCCTTGTCGCCACTTTCTTCTTGCCGCACCCACACGAAGAAGTCGAGAAACAGGCCGTCGCATTTGGGCGTGAAGAGGCCCTTAATGAGCCGAAGAGCGAAACGGTAGATTGACGCGATTCGTGGGGTTTGTCAATGGTTGATATAATCCACTAATGCGCATTGCTTACATCACCGCCGGCGCCGCAGGCATGTTCTGCGGCAGTTGCATGCGCGACAACACGCTTGCCTCGGCCCTCATTGCCGAGGGGCACGACGCGCTACTGATTCCCACCTATACGCCGATCCGCACCGATGAAGCCGACGTAAGCCAGGCGCGCGTCTTCTTCGGCGGCATCAACGTTTATCTGCAAGAGAAGATCCCGCTCTTTCGCTACACGCCGCGCTGGCTCGACCGCCTTTTCGACGCCAACTGGCTTCTGCGCTGGGTCTCGCGCTTCGCCGCCAGCACGCAAGCATCACAGCTCGGCGATCTCACCGTCTCGATGCTCCAGGGCGAGCTCGGCCATCAACGCAAGGAGATCGACAAGCTCGCCGACTGGCTCGCAAGCGAGGTTCGCCCCGAAGTCATCAATTTGACCAACGTCCTTCTCTCCGGCATGGTCCCGCGGTTGCGCGAGCGGTTGAAAACTCCGATCGTCGGCTCGCTGCAAGGGGACGACATCTTTCTGGAAATGCTGCCGGAGCCGCATCGAACGCAAGCGATTGACCTGATCAGCGCCCATTGCGGCCGAATGCACGGCTTTATCGCCACGAGCCGATACTACGCGGATTTCATGTCCGAATATTTACGTATCGCGCGCGAACGGATTCACGTCGTCCATCCCGGCCTGAACATGCAGGGGCATGGCATCACCGAGCCGCGCCCGCCAGGAAGCGGAGCAGAGACGCCGTTCACCATCGGCTATTTCGCTCGCATCTGCCCGGAGAAGGGGCTGCACCATTTGATCGAGGCCTTCAGCTTGCTCAAACAGGCGCCAGGATCGCCCGCATGTCGCCTGCGCGTGTCGGGCTGGCTCGGCGAGAACAACCGCGCGTATTTCGAGGAGCAGAAGGCGAAACTGGCTCGCGCAAACCTGCTGGAGCATTTCGAGCACGTCGATTCGCCGGACCATGCGAGCAAGGTGCGGTTCCTGCAATCGCTCGACGTGCTGTCAGTGCCAACGATGTATCGCGAACCGAAGGGGTTGTACGTGCTGGAGGCGTGGGCGAACGGCGTGCCGGTGGTGCAGCCGGCGCACGGCTCCTTCCCGGAACTGATCGAGGCGACCGGAGCAGGGCTGCTGGTGCCGCCGGACGATCCGACCGCGCTGGCGACGGCCCTGCGGCAAATGATCGAGCAACCAGAGGAACGCCGCCGTCTCGGCGCGCTCGGCCACGCCGCTGTCCACGAGCGATTCCACGCCGCCAGCATGGCTCAGGCGACCGTGGCGGTGTATGAGAAGGTGCTGGCGTCGGCGTAAGACGCACACGAATTGTCGACGCTTTCTGCTCGCACCGTTGATGATTTTCTGATACAAAGCTCTCATTGGCCTACCTACGCACGCATGTTTCAAGGGGGGAAATCCGTGCTCACCATTTTCGACCGCGATGATCGCTGCAATCGGCGTTCCTTTCTGAAGATCGGCAGCCTTGCGCTGGGCGGCCTGTCATTGGCGCATCCATTGCAAGCGAAGGCGGCCGCGGAACCGCGTCGGCCGGTACTCAAGGATCGCTCGGTGATCTTCCTGTTCTTGCACGGCGGGCCCAGCCAGATCGAGACGTTCGATCCGAAGATATCGGCCCCGGTTGAAATCCGCAGCGCCACCGGCCAAGTGCAAACGCGCATCCCCGGCGTCACCTTCGGCGGCAGCTTTCCTAAGCTCGCCGCCTTGGCAGACAAGGTCTCGATTGTTCGCAGCTTCACCACCGGCGACGGCAATCACGATATCAAACCGGTCGTTGGCCGCGACACCTTCGGCGCCAATCTCGGCTCCATCTACGCACGCATCGCTGGCCGCAATCATCCCGACACCGGCATTCCGACTAACATCCTGCTTTTGCCCCGCGCCGTCGATGCGACCACGCAGGCCGGACAAACCGCCTTTGGCCGCTTCGCCTCCACCGGCAATCTCGGCGCCGCCTACGCTCCCTTCGATCCCTCGGCCGGCAGCACCCTGCAATCGGACATGAGGCTCGCGATGCCGATGGACCGATTGCAAGACCGCCGTTATCTCTTGAACCAGCTCGATCAGGTGCAATGGGCGTGCGCCGAGCGGGCCGCCATCGAAGGTATGGACCGCATGCGCGAACAGGCCTTGACGACCGTGCTTGGCGGCGTCGCTGATGCGTTCGATTTGTCGAAGGAAGATGCGCGCGTGATCGCCGGCTACGACACCGCGCCGCTGGTTCGCCCCGAAAATATCGACCGCCGTTGGAACAATTACAACAACTACGTCGATAACGCCAAGAGCCTCGGCAAGCTCCTGTTGCTGGCTCGCCGGCTGTGCGAGCGCGGCGCCGGCTTTGTCACCGTCACCACCAATTTCGTCTGGGACATGCACTCTGACGTCAACAACGCCCCCGTCGGCGAAGGCTTCGGCTACATGGGCGTCCCGCTCGATCACGCCCTGGCCGGTTTCATCGAGGATGTCGAAGCACGCGGCCTGTCGGACAAGATTCTGCTGGTCGTCTGCGGCGAGATGGGCCGCACGCCGAGGATCAACCGCAACGGCGGCCGCGACCACTGGGGCAACCTCGCCCCGCTTTTGCTCGCCGGCGGCGGCCTGCGCATGGGCCAGCTGCATCGGCCGCTCCACCGCCAACGCCGGCGAACCAGCATCCACGCCGATCCGCACGCAAAACCTCCTCGCCACCATTCTCGGCCAGGTTTTCGAGATGGGCGAGGTCCGCCTGATTCCGGGAATGCCGCGCGAGATTGCGCAGACGATGACGGGGTGGGAGCCGATTGAGGGGTTGGTGTAGTTTTGCCAGGCCTTGCTTTGCTATGACGGATGTTGGAGATTCAGAGGCAGGTGGGTGCCATATGGGTGGATCGGTACACATCATTCACATCGGCGATCGTAAGGAGATGGAACGCGCCACCATCTTGAGCGGCAGCTACAGCCTCAGCAATAGCGAAGGCGCCGATGCCCGGTCCGGCGCTCAGCCAGACGGGATTGTTGGGGCGCTACTCGCTGTTGACGTACTTCGTCGATGTCTCGAACGCTGACGCGAATTCGCCAGGCAATATGAATTTTTCCCCGGTCGGACGGGCGTTTGTGGATCCGGGCGGGTCACCTCAGGATCCCTGGCGCTTTCCTCCAGGTGCCGACGTCCGGGGATTTTATGATGGTCAGTATTACCAATTCGGCAACGGCCCGGTTATGCGATACAACGCGAGAACCAATACCTTAACACCAGTTGCGCAGCAGGGAGGAGGTCAGCAGCCAGCACCTCGCACACAGTGGCAACCAGGCGCGCCAGCGAATGGTCCCCCGGTCATTCAATCGACGGTGACGCCTGCACCTCAGGCACCAAGTGTTACCCTTGGGCCACCCCAGCCATACACGCCGCCGGTTCAACGGCGGCAAACCCTTACTGACCTCACGGACCAGCTTCGGGAACATCTTCGTCAAAAGGGATTCTTGGAAGGTCGGATCCGGGACCAAGGCGATGCGATTGGTGGAGCTCGGGAAGTTTTGGCCGGAATCCCTAACAACAATACGCAAGCAAGAGCAAATCAACTACTTGTCATTCAGGATCTCGAAAGCAGCCGAGAGGACAATAGAGTTGGGTGTGACCGGCATTCCCAGTCAGCCCGGGTAAGCTACGCGGCCTGGAATGCAGGCCATTCTTTCGCGGCAATCGCTCTAGTGTTGGGGTAAAGCCAGTCATTTTCGAGCGCAATCCGGAAGTCTTGGAACGTCGTCCAATCGCCGTTGGTTCGGATCGTTCGCAGGTTCAACATCGCCTGGGCTCCAGGGACTTTCCAACGCATGCCGGCCCGCTCCATCCGATCTTTGATGACGTGCCGGCAGGCACCTTCAATCACGCCGGTCGCCACAGGACAACCCAAACGCAGATACTCGTCGTAACGCATGCGGTGCTTGTTCTTCTCCAGAAAAGCGCAGATCGCACGCAGGTTTTTTTTCTTGGCCCCCGTCAGCCCCTGCTGCGTCGCCTTGCGCCGCCAATTGGCGATGACGGTGCCGGCCTCGCCATGCAGGATGCGTGTCAGATGATGACGCACGAACACGGGTGCCTCGCCGCTCCCCTCGCCATGGAATACATGAGCCGCCTCCCACACCCGAGGCAAGACGTGCATCAAGTCCAAAATATCCAGCGTATACGCATCCTCGGGTAAGTACCTCTGCCGATCCGTTTCCAGGGATGCTTGTCCGTCACACAAATGCACCAGCCATTGCTGAGGTTTTCGACGCGTCTTGACCTCCGCTTCCAGGTATTGGAACACCAAGTCTTGACCACGAACTTCTTCGCCATCGCGTTCGCGGCTGAGTTCCGCCCAGTACCGCTTGTTCTGCGCTTCGGGGGGTTGTTCCTTGGGCCGATCCGGATCGCGAAACAACGTCGCCACCAACTGCTCCGGCGTTCGCGCGTGCCGATCGACCGAGTACACACAGCCGATGCACGCCATCTGTTTCTTGTTCGCCTTCTCGCCCTTGGTGCGATAAGCGCCGGCCGGCTTCTCCTCGACGGGTCGCACCATCGGAATGCCTTTGTTATCTTCGGTGACGATCAACAACGCGCCCTCTTTTTTCAAGTCGACCGGCCCTTGGCTGTCGCGAAACACCGGTGCCGCCTCCGCCATTTGCTGATTGGTGCGTTCCAACGTGTCCACCGATTGTGGCAACCGAAGGATCGTCTCAATCACCTCACGCACTTGCCCGAACGCCTGCTCGACACCCAACAACTGATCCCATTCCTGCAACAGATACGACACCTCGCTGGCCGGCAATTTGCAAACGCTGATCGGTCGGGGCGAACTCGACCTTCGACTTCGCATATTGCGAATAGACCCAGCGTGACACGGCGAATTCGCCGAACACCGTCAACAACGACGCGAATGTTGCTCCTCCAAGTGCTGGACCACGCGGCCGTCGTCCAGGGTCGCCGACGGGCCGAAATCTCCGGGCCCCACGAGCTTCAAGAAGGCCTGGAACAGCGTCTTGCCCAACGCCAACAGCCTGTCAAAAAGTCCGCGTTCAAACCGATGCGCCGAAGTGCCATCCTTGGCCGATTGGCAGACCCAGTGCTGTAGGGCATCCAATTGGGAATGCACATCGGGCACCAGCCATTCGATGGAAATCGGTTGTTCGTGGTTGCTCTTTTTCGGGTTTTGTGCCACCATGAGCAGGCCTCCTTGCCGGGGAATACTTGGTCGTTGACCCCAATTATGGCAAAGGAGGCATTTTTTTTGACCCTCAATTTACTCCAAATTCCCCAAGATGCCGCTCCAGCTTTCGGGAATGCCGGTCACACCCAATAGAGTTCGACTGCGGCAGGTAAACGGTGACATTGAAGTAACGCTGCGAGCAATTGCCGAATTCGACAATCCTCGTCGATAATTTCGGCTTGGGCCATTCATGACGAAAAGCGAGAAGCTCAACGTATTGGATGAGTAACTCGGCCGTCCTTGCCGAACCCTTTGAACGAATAGGGCTCCGGATCGGTCGGAGCTCTTTCCCAGTTTGAGGTGAAAAATGTGGTACCAGAGACTCCTCGTGAGACTTGCGATTACCATGGCACTCATTGCCGTCATGTCAACGATCACCTATTGCAAGCCAAAAAAGGAAAATAAAGGTGATAATGAAATGGACGCTAGACTCGTCGCGCTTCAAGGGGCATGGGAAGAGACCAAATTCATCACCGACAAAGGGGACTTAGCCGACGCCGACCGGGCCATGTTCGACATGCTAAAAATGGACTAATTATCTCCGGAAAGCGACACTACAGCATTGCGGCTGTCGGTCGCGGTTTAAAGATAGAAACGAGCAAGATCTCGCCGGCTTCAAGTGAGAAAGACACCTTTGAAACAGTAAGTCCTGACGAAATCGCACGGTTCGGTACCGCTTCGAGTGTAAGGACGACAAGCTACGATTGTGTTGGCACGCGGCTGGTAAAACGGCTTTGCGTCCTAAACGAATTGCGGCAACGACCGAAGGATTTGCCATCGGTGAGTTCCGAAAGCTCAAAGACCTTTCAAAACCGAATTCTGCTGGGCCGATCTCGCTCTCTGGCCTATGGGAGACAGTTGGCGTGGAGTTGAATGGCGAAAAGCTTGAGGACGCAGAGTCCAAAGACCTTTTTCGCCAGAACCAAAAAGTCCTGTTCTTTCAAAATAACACTTCCCGTCCGGCCAACCACATCTTGCGGGGCGTGGTAAGCTGCTTCCGGACCACTCATCCGGGAGGGCATGGCTATGGCGCGGCGAGGCAGTCGGCGGGACGGTGGGAAGGAACGATTCTGGCGGCGGCTGCTGCGGCAGTGGCGACGCAGCGGTTTGACCGTTCGCGCGTTCTGCGCCGAGCACCAAGTCAGCGAGCCATCCTTTTATTCTTGGCGGCGGAGCATCGCCGAACGCGATCAGCGAGTGACTGTCAGCGTCGCGACGGTCGGCGACGATGACGCGCACGACCAACCCCTTTTTGTGCCGCTGCGTGTGGTGCCGACGGCTACAGGTATGGCGTTCGAAGTGGTGCTGGGCCAGGGCCGCGTCGTGCGCGTGCCGGCGTGTTTCGACCCGGCGGCGCTGCGGCAACTCCTCGCCGTTCTGGAGGAGGAGCGGCCATGCTGAGCCTGCCGTTGCCGGTGCGTGTCTATTTGTGTTTGGAGCCGACGGACATGCGGCGCAGCTTCGACGGGTTGTGCCGCATCGTGCGCGAGCACGTCGGCGCCGATCCGCTGTCGGGCGATCTGTTCGTGTTTCGCTCCAAACGTGGCGATCGCGTGAAACTTCTGTACTGGTTGGGAGACGGGCTGGCGATCTGGTATCGGCGTTTGGAGGAAGGGACGTTTGTGTTTCCGAAATTGGCGGAGGGTTCGGGACTGTCGTGGTCGCGTGCGGTGGGCAAGCAGGGGCTGGAGATTCGCAGCGCCGATCTGGCCATGCTGCTGGACGGCGTGGACTTGGCCAGCGTCAAGCGGCAGAAACGCTATCAACGACCAGCGGCAACGACCGCCCAGACCGCAAACGATTCACGGTGACGGCGCGTCACTTTTTTTTCAAAAAAATCTGCTTGTTCGCGCAACCTTGTCGGGTCCGTGGGGTTTCATCCTCCATGAGCACGGACGCAACGACACCTCGGTCCGAGCAGCGTTTCGAACGGCTCGGCGTCAAGCTGCCACGCTCGACCATGTGCGACTGGATGGCCTCGGCCGCCGAGTTGCTGACACCGCTCTGGCAGTTGCTCAAGCACTGGGTGTTGCAATCGAAGGTGCTGCACATCGACGACACCACCGTGCCGGTGCGCGACGAGACTAAGAGGAACCGCCGGTACGGCCGACTGTGGGACTACATCGGCGACCAAGATCATCCGGGCATCGTCTTCGACTACACAACAACCCATGCCCGCGATGGACCGGCCGAGTTCCTCAAAGACTTCAAAGGCTTTTTGCAAGCCGACGCCTACGGCGGCTACGACGGCATCTACACCGGCTCCAACGGCGCGATCGTCGAAGTCGGCTGCATGGCCCACGCGCGCAACAAATTCAGCGAAGCCGACAGCACCGATCCAGAACGTGTGCTGGCGGCCAAGGCCTGGGTGCGCAACTTCTACGACGTCGAGGACGAGGCCAAGGCCATCATCGCCGCGGAAAAGCTGACCGGCGCCGCGGCCGCTGCTGTCCGCTTGCGCTTGCGTAAGGAAAAAACCGTACCGCTGCTGACATCATTGCGTCAGTGGCTTGTGGAGCAGAAAGAACAAGTGCTGCCCAAAAGTCCGATTGCCGCCGCCATCAACTACATGCTCAACCAGTGGGACGCGCTCAACCGCTACACCAGCGACGGCGACCTGCACATCGACAACAACATCTCCGAACGGACGCTGAAGCTGATCGGCATGGGCCGCATCAATTGGTTGTTCCTGGGCAGCGACAAGGGCGGCCTGACCGCGGCGGTGCTGTTCAGTTTCACAGCGACGTGCAAGCATCTGCACATCGACACGTTCGCCTACCTGCGCGACGTGTTCGAGCGTCTGCCAACGCATCCCGCCGATCGTCTGCAGGAGTTGCTGCCTCACCGTTGGCAATCGGCCAGGCAAGCCGCCGCGTCCACACCGAACGCTCCAGCGCCAAGTGACGTGCCGGTGTGAACCGCGCTCAAAAATGAGGCCACTTTGGCGCTCAAAAACGAGCCACTCTCTCCACAACATTTTTTCGCCACAAATCCCCTTCACCGGTAGCTGAGGGGATTTGTGGCGAAAAAATGTTCTCAGGCGCGCTCGGCGCTGGCCCGCGCGAAAGCGCCAAAGTGGCTCGATTTGGAAGCGCCGTTGACAGTGCCGGCGCCCTGACCCCTTCCGTCGCAAGACCGCAATGCGCGAGCATCACGTTCCCCCCGCGAAATCCATCGCCGCTGCGCCGCCTTCTCTGGCAACCCGCCCCCCGTCGGAGGGATGTACTTCACCGGACGGGAAGAAATAACACACATATTCTGATCGGAACCGAAGGAGCACAAATGCGCGTCCTTCACAAGCCCTATCGAGTGTTGGCGAAGGAAAAAAGAGAAATTGATTTGACAAGTGAGCAAGACAAGGCCATCGAGGCCATTTATGAGGTCAAAGGCGATGAGCTGAGAGTTTGTTTGTCTTTCAATGCTTCGCGTCCCAGCGATTTTCGGACTGAAAAGGACGACGGCCGCGCCCTGTACCGGTTGCGGCGTGTAGACAAGTGAACAAGCGTGTTGTGCAAGTTTGTTGTCATCCGGCGAAGGGAAAAGGGGGCGGGACTCTTGCCAGTGCGCGTCTTCCAGATAGCAGGGCAAAAAACTGTGTATGAACTCGTGTTGCCTGCGTTGTCACGGTCAGCTTCCGACACCTACACTGGCCGCGACGACCGATCTTTCCATGAAGTCGTCGTCGTCGCTTGGCAGGCCGATCACGGCGGTGTCGCGGCGAACCATGATTTGACGGGATGCCGCACATCGCAGATCGTGCCTTCGCTGACAACGACACGGAACGGCGTCTCCCTGACCCGCTTGAGTAGCTCTCTCGCCGTCATTTTCAGCCTTCTTTTTCAACTTCACCACCCAGGTTTCGCCGGAGCGCAGCACCTGGTCGAGGTCGGCTTTGCCGCCTTTTTCTTGCTGGGCCTTGCGCACCTGGCCGGCGACGTCGATTTCGAAGACCGGGCGATTTTCCTTGAAGAGAACGCCGATGGGCAGCGGGAAGCCGTCTTTGCCGGTGATGCGAGCGAGCATCTGGGCCAGGGCGGGATCGCTGGAATCGGCGGTGAGGACATCGGTCGGCGTGCCATTGGCCTTGGCGAGTTCCACGTGCTCCAGGTGCAGGCCCTTCAAGCGAATGCCCTTTTCCTTGTCCTTGCCGTAGATCATCGGCTTGCCGTCTTCGAGGCGCAAGGTGGTGAAGGGCTTGGTCTCCTTGTTGGTGTATTCCGACCATTCGCCGTCGTTGAAGACGTTGCAGTTCTGGAGGATTTCGACAAACGCGGTCCCCGTGTGCTTGGCGGCCTCGTGCAGGGTTTTGCCGAGATGCTCGAGATCGCGGTCGAGGGTGCGGGCGACGAAGCTGGCTTCGGCGCCGAGGGCGAGGACGAGCGGGTTGAGCGGATGATCGGGGGCGCCCATCGGCGTGGACACCGCGACCTTGCCCATTTCGGAGGTCGGCGAATATTGCCCCTTGGTCAGGCCGTAGATGCGGTTGTTGAACAGGAGAATCTTGACGCCGATGTTGCGGCGCAGGGCGTGGATCAAATGGTTGCCGCCGATGGAGAGGGCATCGCCGTCGCCGGTGGCGATCCAGACGGTGAGCTCCGGCTGAACGCATTTGATGCCGGTGGCGAACGCCGGCGCCCGCCCGTGGATCGTGTGGAATCCGTAGGTGTTCATGTAATACGGGAAGCGGCTCGAACAGCCGATGCCGGACACGAATACGTGCTTCTCGCGCGGGACGTCCAGGTCGGCAAGGACTTTTTGCATCTGGCGCAGGATGGCGTAATCGCCGCAGCCCGGGCACCAGCGCACTTCCTGATCGCTCTGGAAATCCTTATCGGTCAGGCGTTTCGTTTCGGTCAAGGGCAAGGGCAGGGTGCCTACGCTCATTGCTTTGATCCTTTCAGAATAGCGTCGATGGCGGCAGTGATTTCGGAAATCGTGAATGGCTGCCCCTTGATCTTGTTAAGGGGCTGGGCAGGGACGAGATAGCGGTCGCGGATCAGGCGGACCAGTTGGCCCATGTTCATTTCGGGAACCATGATTTTCTTGAATCGGCCGAGGATGGCCCCCAGATCTGGGGGAAGCGGATTGAGATAGCGGAGGTGAATGTGCGAGACGGAACGCCCCGCCTGACGCTGGCGCTCGGCCGCGCTTTTGATGGCGCCGTAGGTGCTGCCCCAGCCGACGAGCAACAGATCGCCGGATTGCGGGCCCTCAATGACGGTGGGCGGGATTTCGCGGGTGATGCCATCGATTTTGGCTTTGCGCATGTGCGACATGGCTTCGTGATTTTCGGGGTCGTAGCTGATGTTGCCGCTCGAGGCGTCTTTTTCCAGGCCGCCGACGCGGTGCTCGAGGCCCGGCGTGCCGATGCGGACCCACGGGCGGGCCATTGTTTCCGGATCGCGCTGGAACGGTTTGACGCCGTTAAGCGAGGCGAGTTGGTGCGGCAGGATCGGCGGCAGGTCGCTGGCGTTTGGAATCAGCCACGGCTCGGCTCCGTTGGCCAGGTAGCCGTCGGTCAAAAAGATGACCGGCGTGCGATATTTCACGGCAATCCGCGTGGCCTCGTAGACACCGAAGAAACAATCCGACGGCGTGCTGGCGGCGATGATCGGCAATGGGCATTCGCCATGCCGGCCGTAGAGGGCGGCCAAAAGATCGGCTTGCTCCGTCTTGGTCGGCAAGCCGGTGCTCGGCCCGCCGCGCTGCACGTCCACCACGACAATCGGCATTTCCGTCGAAACGGCCAGGCTTAGTGCCTCTTGCTTGAGATCCAAGCCGGGGCCGCTCGTCGAGGTATACGAAAGTGAGCCGGCAAAAGCGGCGCCGATCGTCATGCACACCGCAGCGATTTCATCCTCGGCTTGCACGGTGGTCACGTTGAGATTCTTGTGGCGGGACAGCGCGTGCAGGATGTCGCTGGCGGGCGTGATCGGATAGCTGCCGAGGAAGACGGGCAGTCCCGCCTTCTGCCCGGCGGCGACGATGCCCAGGGCGGTTGCCTGATTGCCGGTAATGTGCCGATAGAGTCCAGGGGGTAGCTTTGCCGGCGCGACCTCGAAGGAGCTGGCAAACGTGTCGGTGTTTTCGCAATAGATCCAGCCGGCCCGCAGCGCCCGCAGATTCGCTTCGACAATCTCCGGCGTCTCTTCGCCCTTTTTCTTGGCGAATTTCGACTTGATGTACTGGGCGATTGGCTCGAGCGACCGGTGATAGAGCCAGCACACCATGCCCAGAGCGAAATAGTTCTGGCAGCGGTCCCCCTCGCGCGTTGAAACCGGACCGGGCAGGGGGGGAAGCTCCGTATCGAAGACCGCGTGGCGCGTCAGCTTGGTCAGGTCCACCTTGAAAAGCTGAAAGCGATCCAGCGAGCCGTCTTCAAGGGGGTTGGTCTTGCAATGGGCCTTGTTGAGGTCGTTGGCCGTGAATTTGTCGATGTTGACGATGAGCAGGCCATTGTCCTTGAGGCCGCGGAGCCTGGATTTCAGGGCCGCCGGATTGAGGGCGACCAGGGCGTCATAGGCGTCGCCCGCGGTCAGGACTTCCTCGCTGCCAAAGCGGAGTTGGTAGCCGGAAACGCCGGCGAGTGTGCCGGCGGGGGCGCGGATTTCGGCGGGAAAGTCGGGGAAGGTGACGATGTCGTTGCCCATGCGGACGCAGGTTTGGCTGAATTGGCCGCCGATCGACTGGATGCCGTCGCCCGAATCGCCCGCGAAGTAGACCACGACATCCGCTAACTTCTTCGCCGGCTTGTGGGACGGTTGCGGGGTGAGACTTTCGGTACTGGCTGGCATGAACCGTTTCCTCCGGGGGCGCTCGCGCCGGGCGGAAATGCCGCGCGGCGCATTCGTTGGTCGAATGGAGAGTGAAAAATGCCGATAGAACGATTCGGAAGCCTGTTTCGTTAGGCTGGTCTTCGGATAGCGGGGCTACGGGGTATGGAGGATTCGGGGAGCTTGCCAACAAGCCACACTGCGTGGATACCTGGTAAACAACCTCGATCACATCATCATCAAGCGCAATTCGCGCCAGGCAACCTCTCTCGTTCTGTAACGGCAATCAATCCATCTCTCCTGCTGACAGTTGTTATTGTACATCAAACTCAGCATTGGCCATAGCGTCAAGGCGAATTCCGGGCTACCGCAAATCCTCACAGGCTTGCGAGCGTTGCGCATTCGGAAAAGTCCTTGCCGCCAGGATAATCGGGACAGGCACTAAATTCGCGTAATCGACTCGATAGCCGCTTGCGTTTGCCCCGATCCATTGCGAAAATGAGGCGCAACGCTCGCACGCCATTCGGAGTCTTCAAATGCTCGAGACCCCGCAGATCACGCAGACCTTGGTCCAGCTCGCCGCCGTCATCCGCTTGAAGATCGCGAGGGATGAGATTCGCAACGTCATGGGGCCGGGATTGCGCGAAATTTTTTCCGCTCTCGCCGAGCAGGGAATCGAGCCGTCCGGGCCGTGGTTCACGCATCACCTGAAGATGGATCCGGAGGTATTCGATTTCGAGATTTGCGTGCCGATGGCGACGCCGGTTGCGCCTGTGGGACGGGTGCAGCCGGGGCAATTGCCTGCCGCGCGTGTGGCACGGACGGCCTATGTCGGTCCCTACGAGGGTCTTGCCGACGCGTGGGGCGAATTCAAAACCTGGATCAAGGCCAACGGGCACAAATCGGGGCCCGATCTCAGGGAAATCTACGTCGCCGGCCCCGAGTCGAGTCCCGACCCAACCGAATGGCGCACCGAGCTCAATCGCCCGCTTTCCGATTGATTGCCCGAGAAGCCGCGCACTCAGAGTGGGCGGCGCCCATAACCCAAAATGCAATCACGAAAGTACGAAAGAACGAAAACACGAAAAAAACTGAAAGAAGAATGCTGATTCTCGATTCTCACACTGGCATTGATTCCGTGTTTTCGTACTTTCGTGATTTCGTGATTGCATTTTGTTGACAAAAATCTTCTCGGACGATGAGAGTTTTGTTGGAATATCAATGAAGTAAGCGGTCCGAACTCCGCTTACTCTATGCGCGGCTCCCCGGAACTTATGGGGTCTTCAGCTTCGAGACGAATTTCTGGCGCAATTTCGCCACCTTGGGCGCCACGACGAACTGGCAATACGACTTGTTCGGGTTGGCCCGATAGTAGCCCTGGTGATAGTCCTCGCCGCGATAGAACACGTCCAGCGGCTGCACCTGCGTGACGATGGGCCGATCCCACGCCTTCTGTTCGGTGAGTTCGGCGATCAGCTTTTCCGCGGTCTGTTTCTGCTCGGGCGAATGATAGAAGATGGCCGAGCGATATTGCGTGCCGACATCGTTGCCCTGGCGATTGAGCGTGGTTGGATCGTGGATGGCGAAAAAGATTTCGAGGATATCGTGATAGCTGATGACCTTGGGATCGAAGGCGATCTGCACCACTTCGGCATGTCCGGTGCCGCCGCCGCAAACTTGCTCATAGGTCGGATTCTTGACCTGGCCGCCGGCGTAGCCCGATTCGACGCGTTCGACGCCTTGGAGTTGCTCGAAAGCCGCCTCCAGGCACCAAAAGCAACCGCCGCCCAGCGTGGCGAGTTCGCAATTCGGCGAAATCTCTTTAGGTCGATTTGTCATGCTGTCGGCCTCCCAATGGCGAAAGAAGTAGAATCCGCTCGCGAGAAACACAAGCAGTGCGAGGAAGATGTGGTATCGTTTCGCGTGCCAGGCGTCGAACATTGGCCACGTCTCCCAAATCGGCGAGCCGAGCCGCGTGAGCGGCCGGTTGAAGGGCAGTGTAACTGATTGCCGTAAACCGGCTCCTTGCGGAACTCGGTTCGCCAATCATTTCTTGAACGGCGCGACCGTTTGCTCCCATGCCCATTGACTCGACGGCGTCCCGGTGGACATCCATGCCACGTAGCCAAGCACGCACAGGATCGCGTAAGTGGCCAATGTCGCGCTCCAGGAATCGGACTTCAGCTTCAGGGCGCTGCCGGCGAACTGGTTCAGCTTCGGCACCACGCCCATCAAGTTGACAGCGAAAATCTCATCGAGCACCAAATGCGACAGGAAGCCGATCATCGTGCCCACCGCGAGATAGAGCCGTTCGCGCAACTCGTCGGCGACGATCGGCTTGTCGGTCTGGTGGTACATCAGGAACACTGCCAGCCCGGCGATAATCATCGCGGGAACGCTATGGAACATGCCGCGATGGACCGTGATGCGGCGAAACACCTCCGAAACGCCGTAGCGCACGCCAAGATAGATGCCGGCCAGCACGACCAGCATCTGCTCCGGCGTGAAGCCATAATTCTGCAGTCGATGAAACAGCAAGAGCGGCGTCGCCACGGCGGCCAGGCCGAACATCTCGCGGGCCGGGATGCCGCTATCGGAATCGAGATCGGGCAACATGCCGCCGATGGCCGTCAAGCCGCCGGCCAAGCATGTCGTGCCCCAATCGTAATGCAGATAATACCATCCGAAAGCGCCGACGCCGACGCCCAGGATGCCGCTGGTTGTAATGTGCCCGCGAAACATGGCCATGGTCTATCCTCCTTGATTTTCGACAATAACTCAAGTGGGGCCACGATTTCCAGCCTCACCGATGCACCGGCCGACTCTTCGGCCAGGCCGGAAAGCCTGGCCCCACGAAGCGATCGGCACAAGCTTCATTCGCGCGATTCATCGCTCAGTTCGCGCAGTTTTTCCTCCGCATCGGCGTCGCCGAATTCGGCGGCCTTGTTGTACCAGAAAATGGCCCGCTTCATGTCGGGCTCGACGCCAAATCCTTCCTCGTAGGCATTGCCGAGGCTGAACTGCGCCGGCGGATAATCCTTATCAGCAGAGCGTCGGAACCACTGGATCGCCTGACCAACATCCTGCTCGACGCCGTCGCCGTCGAGATACATCAGGCCGAGATTGTGCTCGGCGACGGCGTCTCCCTGATCGGCGGCCTTGCGATACCATTCGGCGGCATGGGCGTCATCCCGTTCGACGCCGCGGCCTTCCTGGTACATCCAGCCAAGGTTGTTTTGCGCGGCCGGGTTGTCTTTTTCCGCGGAACGCAGGTACCACTGGATTGCCTCCGCATCATTCGGCTCGACACCGCGGCCTTCCTGGTACATCCAGCCAAGGTTGTTCATGGCGGCCACGTGCCCCGAGTCGGCGGCGAGCCGATACCATTTGACCGCTTCCGCGTCGTTCTGCTCGACGCCACGGCCTTCCTGATGCATCCAGCCGAGGCTGTTCTGAGCCGAGGGATCGCCTTGCTCGGCAGCCTTGCGATACCAATGAACGGCTTCCACATCGTCGCGGTCGGCGCCCAGGCCTTCCTGATACATATAGCCGAGGTTGTTCTGAGCGGTGGCGTCCCCTTGCTCGGCGGCCTTGCGATACCAGCGCAACGCTTCTTCGTCGTTTTGCTCGACGCCGCGGCCTTCCTGGTACATCCAGCCGATGTTGTTCTGCGCGGGGGGATGATTTCGCTCGGCGGAAAGCTGGTACCAGCGCATGGCGTGGATGCTGTCTTTCTCGACGCCGCGACCTTCCTGGTAGAGCCAGCCGATGTTGTTCTGGGCGGAGGGATCGCCGAGACGGGCGGCCTTGCGATACCAACGGAAAGCGACAGCATCATCCTGCTCAACACCGCGGCCTTCCTGATACATCCAGCCAAGGTTGTTCATGGCGGCCGCATCCCCTTGTCGGGCGGCGCGGCGATACCAGGCGATGGCACGGCGGTTATCCGTCTCCGTCGCGAGACCTTCCTGACACATCCAGCCGAGGTTATTCTGGGCGGCGGCATGGCCTAGCCTGGCGGCGCGACGGTACCAGCGAAACGCTTTGTGCGGGCTGAAGCCGCACTCCGCGGCCTTCCTGATACATCCAGCCGAGATTGTTCATCGCGCCGACGTCGCCAAGGTTGGCGGCGCGGCGATACCAGTACACGGCTTCTTCATCGTCGCGCGGTACGCCGCGGCCTTCCTGATACATCCAGCCAAGGTTGTTCATCGCGCCCGCATCGCCGCGCGCCGCCGCCTTGCGGTACCAATGGACGGCGCGGCGATCATGCGCCGGCACGCCACGGCCTTCCTGAAACATCCAGCCGAGATTATTCATCGCCGGCGAATAGCCTTGCTGGGCGGCGCGGCGATACCAGGCGATGGCCTTGCGATCGCTGTGCGCTACACCCCGGCCGATCTGGTGAAGCCAGCCGAGATTGTTCTGCGCCGGAGCATAGCCCCGGCGAGCGGCCTTGCGATACCAGCGGAACGCCATGGCATCGTCCTGCTCGACACCGCGGCCTTCCTGATACATCCAGCCAAGGTTGTTTTGGGCCACCTCGTCGCCTTTGGCGGCTGCCAGGCGATACCAGCGCACCGCCGCGCGATCATCCGGCTCCACGCCGCGGCCGAGTTGATACATCCAGCCAAGGTTATTGAGCGCGGACGGATAGCCCTGCTTGGCGGAGCGGCGATACCAATAAACCGCGCGGGAATCGTCCCGGGGGGCGCCGCGGCCCTCCTGATACATCCACCCGAGGTTGTATTGCGCCGCCGAATCGCCGCGCTCGGCGCCGCGGTGATAGAAACGCACCGCCTTGCGATCGTCCTGCCGCACCCCCAGGCCGTTTTGATACATCCAGCCAAGATTGTTGTCGGCAGCGGCATAACCCTGGCGAGCGGCCTTGCGATACCAGTGGACCGCCTCGACATCGTCCTTGGAAACGCCGCGGCCTTGCTGATACATCCAGCCAAGGTTATATTGGGCGGCCGGATCGCCTTGCTCGGCGCCGCGGCGATACCAAAAGACGGCACGCACGTCGTCCTGCTCGACGCCGCGGCCCAGCTGAAACATCCAACCGAGATTGTTCTGCGCGGCTGGATACCCCTGGCGAGCGGCCCGGCGATAGCAGCGCACCGCCTTGACATCGTTCTCCTCGATGCCACGCCCTTCCTGGTACATCCAGCCGAGGTTGTTCATGGCGTCGAGATTCCCCTGCTTGGCGGCGCGGCGATACCATTTGACCGCTTTCTCATGGTCGGCCGGTACGCCGCGCCCTTCCTGATACATCCAGCCGAGATTATTTTGCGCCGTCGCATAGCCGAGCTTGGCGGCGCGGAAATACCACTTGATGGCGCAGATCGTCGCGCGGCACGCCCCGGCCCTCTTGATACATCCAGCCGAGATTATTCATGGCCGGCGCGTGCAATTCTTTGACCGCCCGCCGATACCAGGCAATCGCCGCCTTGTCGTCGCGCTGGACGCCCCGGCCACGCTGATACATCCAGCCGAGGTTATTCTGTGCCGACGGATTACCTTGCTCCGCCGACCGGCGATACCAGCGGACGGCCTCGGCGTCGTCCTGCGACACGCCGCGGCCTTCTTTGTACATCCAGCCGAGATTGTTTTGGGCCGCCGGATCGCCCTGCTCGGCGGCGGCGCGATACCAGCGCACCGCTTCCAGATCATTCTGCTCCACGCCGCGGCCTTGCTCGTGCATCCAGCCGAGGTTGTATTGCGCCGTCCGATAGCCACGCTCCGCCCCTTCGCGATACCAGCGCACCGCCGCGACGTCGTCCTGCGGCAAGCTTCCCGCGCCTTGCTGATACATCCAGCCGAGGTTGTTCTGCGACATGGCGTAGCCGCGTTCGGCAGCCGCCAGATACCATTTGGCGGCGACCAGATAATCGCGCTCGACGCCACGGCCTTCCTCATGCATCCACGCCAGGCTGTGCATGGCCGCCTCATAGGATTGCGCCGCCGCCTTGGCGTACCACTTGACCGCCTCTGCGTCGTTCTGCATGGCGCCGCGGCCCAGCTCGTGCAGATGCCCCCATTGATACTGCGCCGGCGCGTAACCTTTCTCGGCCGCCTGCCGATACCAGTGCGCCGCCTCAATGATGTCCACGGGAACGCCGCGCCCCTCCTCGCACATACGGGCCAGGTTGAACTGGGCGGCAACAAATCCCTGCTCCGCTGCCGGGCGATACCAACGCAACGCCTGCTCCAAATCTTGCGTCACGCCTCGCCCGCCTTCGTACATCCAGCCAAGCCGATACTGCGCAAGAGGAAAGCCCGCATCCGCCGAGCGCGCATACCAGCGCAGCGCTTCATCCAGATCGCGCTTGACTTCGCGGCCTTCCTCGTATTGCAATGCCAGCTGAGTCTGCGCCGGCGCAAAGCCATTCTCGGCCGCTTGCTGGATGAGCCGCAGCGATTCAAGCGTATTGAGCGGGGCCTCAATGTCGTGAGCATGGCACAGGCCGAGAAAAAACTGCGCCGCGGGATCATTGGCGGCGGCGCCGAGCTTCCAGGCGTCAATGCGACGGGCGGCTTGCTGCTGAAGGAATAGGGCGTTGCCGGAAAATCCTTTATCGAGAACGACGCGCAGGTATTCCTGCAGGTCCTGGTCGAACATATTCGGTCCCTCGAGTCGGGATGGGCACCCTCTACTGGACATCGTATCGCATTCGCATCGCTTAAAGCAAGACGGCGTTGGATCTTCAGCGTTTTACTTGGTGCCGCGCGATCCCGCCAGGTGGGACATTGGCAACGGCGGCTTCACCACGACCAATCCATCCTCACAAGGCGGGTAGCGCCCAGCCCAGCTCCGACTACGGCACAGAAGATCAATCATTTCGCATTCGGTTTCATTTTGACGACGATGGAAACCGGCGACAAATCATGCAGAGGGCGTGCGCGCCCCGTGAATGCCTCCATTTCGTCGCAAAGCGGTTCATACCCCGCCGATGTGACGCTTACGGCCTTATCCCAAAAGCGAATCCAGCCGCTCCGACGGTGCCATTTGCCTTCCGAGGCCCATATCAATTCGGGGGCCAAATCCACCGTGCCTTCCGCGTCGGTGTGTCCTTCGGAATGTCCTCGAGCCAGTTCCAAGGCGTCGTAGTGGTTGTGAATGCGAACCAGAGCGTTCGCAATGGGTCGATTGGTTTCCGCCTCGACAACAACAATCGTCATCTGGAGAGTAAGTCCGCCAATCTGCGACGGCCCCTCGGCACTTTTATCGATGTACCACCACGCCGCCGGACCAAGGCAGGCCGCCACCACAATCCACACCTCTGCAACACGCTGCATGAGCGCTCTCCCCAAGGTAGCCGCCAACTTCATTATATCAGGCCTATTTCCCCGCCAGCAGTTGCCGCAGTACGAATTGCAGGATGCCGCCGTGCTGATAGTACAGCACCTCTTGCGGCGTGTCGATGCGCACCAGCGCCTGGAATTTCTTCACGCTGCGGTCGGCCTTCTTCGCGCTAACGGTGATCGACTTGTTGCCCTTGAGCGCCGCGGCCAGGCCGGCGACATCGTAAACCTCTTCGCCGCTCAGGCCGAGCGAGTCGGCGGTTTCGCCCGGCTGGAACTGCAACGGCAGGATGCCCATGCCCACCAGATTCGAGCGATGAATGCGCTCATAGCTTTCGGCGATGACGAATTTGATGCCGAGCAGATTCGGTCCCTTGGCGGCCCAGTCGCGCGAGCTGCCGGAGCCGTATTCCTTGCCTGCAATTACAACGAGCGGAATGCCTTCTTGTTTGTACTGCATGGCGGCGTCGAAGATCGACATCACCTGGGGCTGCCCCCTCACCCCCGGCCCCTCTCCCCCGGGGGGGAGAGGGGAGAAATAGCGAGTGAAGCCGCCTTCAGTGCCGGGCGCGAGCTTGTTCTTGAGGCGAACGTTGGCGAACGTGCCGCGGACCATGACCTCGTGGTTGCCACGGCGGGCGCCGTACTGATTGAAGTCGGCGGGCTGGACGCCGTTCTCCATCAGATATTTGCCAGCGGGGCTATCCTTCTTGATCGAGCCCGCGGGCGAAATGTGATCGGTGGTGATGCTGTCGCCGAGCAAGGCAAGAACGCGCGCCCCCTTGATGTCGCCGATGACGCCGGGCTGTTTCGGCATGTTCTCGAAATACGGCGGATGCTTGACATAGGTACTTTTACCATCCCAGGCAAAACGGTCGCCGCTCGGCACTTGCAGCTTCTGCCAGTGAGCGTCGCCGGTGAAGACGTCGGCATAGATGCGTTGGAACGCCTCCGCCTTCACGCACGACTTCACAACATCGCGCACCTCTTGCTGCGTGGGCCAAATGTCCTTCAAATAGACCGCTTTGCCGTCCTTGCCGACGCCGAGCGGCTCCTTGTCGAACTCGAAATCGATCCGGCCGGCCAGAGCATAAGCGACGACCAGCGGCGGTGACGCCAGATAGTTCGCCCGCACTTCGGGATGGACGCGCCCCTCGAAATTGCGATTGCCGCTCAAAACGCTGGCAACGACCAGCTCGTGATCGGCAATCGTCTTGGAAATCTCCGGCGGCAGCGGCCCACTGTTGCCGATGCAGGTGGTGCAGCCATAGCCGACCAGGAAAAATCGCATCTGTTCAAGCGAGCGCATCAAGCCGGCCTGCACCAGATAATCGGTCACCGCTTTGGAGCCGGGGGCAAGGCTCGTCTTGACCCACGGCTTGGTCGCCAATCCGCGCTCCGCCGCTTTCTTGGCGACAAGGCCCGCGGCGACCAGCACATACGGGTTCGACGTGTTCGTGCAGCTCGTGATGGCGGCGATGACTACTCGGCCGTCTTCCGCCGGCAATGCGCCCGTAGGGGCCGGCGCCGCAGCGCCTTCCAATGCCAGCTCGATCTTGGCAGGCTTGGCGTCCTTCTTGTTTACCTTCAAATTGGGCAATGCATCGAGGAACGATTTCTTCACGTCCTTCAGCGCCACGCGATCTTGCGGCCGACTCGGGCCCGCGAGCGACGGTTCGACCTTGCCGAGATCGAGTTCCAGCGTGTCGGTGTAGATCGGCTCCGGTGAAGACGCGGTACGGAAAAGTCCCTGTTCCTTCGCATACGCCTCGACGCGCTTGATCTGGGTCTCGCTACGCCCGGTCAGACGCAAGTAGATCAGCGTTTCCTCGTCGATGGGGAAGATGCCGCAGGTGGCGCCGTACTCCGGGGCCATGTTGGCGATGGTCGCCCGGTCGGCGAGCGGCATCGAATCCAGACCCGGCCCGAAGAACTCGACGAACTTGCCGACGACGCCTTTCTTGCGCAGCATCTGCGTCACTGTGAGCACCAGATCGGTCGCGGTCGCGCCTTCGGGAAGTTGGCCGTGCAGCTTGAAGCCGACGACTTGCGGGATGAGCATCGACACCGGCTGCCCGAGCATCGCCGCCTCCGCTTCGATGCCGCCGACGCCCCAGCCCAGGACGCCCAGCCCGTTAATCATGGTCGTGTGCGAATCGGTGCCGACCAGCGTATCGGGATACAAAACCGCTTGCGGCTTCGCGGACTCATCACAGAAGATGACGCGGGCCAAATATTCGAGATTGACCTGATGCACGATCCCCGTTTCCGGCGGCACCACCTTGAAATTCCGCAGCGCGTTTTGGCCCCAGCGCAGAAAGACATAGCGTTCCTTGTTGCGCTCGTATTCGATGTCGGTGTTGAGCTGAAACGAATTGGCCGCGCCGAAGTTATCGACCTGCACCGAATGATCGATGACCAGCTCGGCCGGCTGCAGCGGATTGATCTTGGTCGGATCGCCCCCCATCGCCTTCATGGCGTCGCGCATCGCCGCCAGATCGACCACCGCGGGCACGCCGGTGAAATCCTGCAGCAGCACGCGGGCCACCGTGAACGCGATCTCCTTGTTCGGCTCCGCCTTCGCGTCCCACTGCGCCAGAGCCGCGATGTCGTCCGCCGTCACGTTGACGCCATCCTCGGTGCGGAGCAGGTTCTCCAGCAATATCTTGAGCGAAAACGGCAACCGCTGCGCCTGCGGATATTTCTTGTAGACGGCGTCGAGCCGATAGATCGTGTAACTGGCGTTGTCGATGGAAAGGGAAGCTTTGGCGTTGAAGCTGTTGGCCATGTCAGGGACCTCGTGGCGGGACGATGTTCGTTTGTGGTTATTGTCGCTTTTCGAGCGGCGACGGCAATGTGGGACTCGGAGGCGTGCGTTCTGGGACGCTGATTTTCGCGCATCACGGTCGCAATCACTGTTCGGCGCGGTATCTTAATAGTGTTCAGAAGCCCCAATCCGTGCGAAAAAGGAACCGTATGAACGGACGTGCCTCCGTGCGCACCTTTTTTCGCTTCCAATCAAGGCAATGTTCGATGCCCCGGCGAGCGAGGTTTTTCCGCGATGTTCATATCTCGGAAACTCTTTGAACTCACGGTTTCTGTGATTTTCTTTGCGGGGCTCTTGGGCTGCCAAGGATCAGATCTGCAAAAGTTCAAGAGCGCCGCTAGCAGCGTGTCACGAATCGGATTGACGACGATTTCGATGCCGCTGGAGTTGCTGGCACGGCCCGCATGGCGGAAGAAACCATCGTTCGCCGAAGGATGACACGAAGAAAGAGGGCTCGCCAAGGGTCACCCATGACACGGCCCAAGTATCGACTGATCGTCACGAACGGCAAGATGTGCGGGCAGTCTCCCCGGCTACATCGGCATCGTCCGCGGCATCGTCGTTCGCTCGCCGAGCATCACCCAAGGAATCCTGGGCGGACTGCCAGACGAAATCATGGGCGGCAACATTGAATCCTACGCCGAGGTCTGCGAAGACGCCCGCGAAGAGGCTTACAAGCGCATGGTGCAGCACGCCGTGCTTGGGGACGACGCCTTCGATCAGCATTCACATGTACGCCACCGGTTCGAACCCCTGGGAGTGACCGAGGTGTTGGCCTACGGCACCGCAGTCACGCTTTCGCACAAATGATGCGATCTCACTCGAGCGTTTGCGCGAGCCGCTTCGGCGCAGTATTGCGCCAGGCGGCGATCAGAGCTTGGCGCACGCTGGCAGCATCGGCCGACGCGAGATCGACACGAGTGCAGCCGCGCTTGCCCCAGGCACCCTTGATCGGGGCGAACACGGCCGGCTCGGTGCGCACGAAAAGCGCTTGCTGGGTCGGCGTGAGCTTGACCATGCCCCAATCGGCGTCCGGCCCCAGCGTGGCGAAGATTTTGCCGGCGACGCGGAAATCGGGATGCCCCATATGTTCGGCCTCCACCGCTTCGGGCAAGCTGAGGGCCAGGCTGCGAAATTCATCGGCGGTCATGGAATTCACTCCCGCGTCAAGACTTCATCCAGATTCAACACCATATTGCAAAATGCCGTCCACGCCGCCAGTTCCGCGACATCCAGCTGCGCTTCGCGCGGATATTGGCCGACATTGACGAGCCTTGACGCTGAATCGGCGTCCGCCTGGAAGCGATCGTGCTGCTGCCGATAGCGCTCTCGCAAGATCTTCATCTCCGCCTCGCTCGGCAATCGGCAGGTAGCGCTGCGGAAGGCGAAAGCCAGGCGGGCGTCGTGTTCCTGCGGGCCTTGCGACAAGATCTTCTGTGCGAACACGCGGGCCGCCTCGACGAAGCTTGGATCGTTCAGCGTGACCAGCGCTTGCAACGGCGTGTTGGTGCGCGAACGATGGATGTTGCACTCCTCCCGGCTCGGCGCATCGAGGATCGCGAACATCGGATGCAGCGCGGTCCGCCGCCAAAACGCGTATAGGCCCCGGCGATATTGCTCCGCTCCGGCGCTCGGCGTCCAAGTCCACACCTCGTTTTTGTACTTGTAGAAATCGGGCGGCTGATACGGCATGAATGACGGCCCGCCGATCTTGCGATTCAAGAGCCCGCTGATGGCGAGGGCGTTGTCGCGCAATTCCTCGGCGCCGATCCGATAGCGCGGTGAGCGGTGCAGCAGGCGATTGGCCGGATCGAGCTTGTCGCCCTGGGCGGTGTGGACCGCCGCTTGCTGATAGGTCGCCGACAGGACCATCTTGCGCAGGTTCGCCTTGATGTCCCAGCCGGAGCGAACGAAATCGGCGGCGAGCCAGTCGAGCAAGTCCGGATGCGACGGGTAATCCCCCTGGCTGCCAAAATCGGCGCCGGTGCGGACGATCCCTTGGCCGAATATTTGCGCCCACAGGCGATTGACGTTGACGCGGGCCGTGAGCGGATGATCGGGGCGGGTGAGCCAGCGGGCCAGGCCAAGCCGGTTGTTGGGAGCGGCTGCTGGGAGCGGCGGCAGAAACGCCGGGACGCCGCGTTCGACGCGCTCGCCCTTGTTCTGAAAATCGCCCCGAATCAGCACAAACGCCGGCCGGGGCTTCGCCATCTCTTCGCTGACCAGCGTGTACGGAATCGCGTCCTCGATCGCTTTGCGCTTCTCGGTGAGTTCGACAAGATCCATCTCGAGCAGACCGAAAATCTCTTTCGCGTCCTCATTGATTTTACGTAGGTAAAAATCGCGCACAGCTCTCTTCTGATTCTCGTCGCGCTTGGCCGGCTCGATCTTGAGCGACGCCGCCACTTGCATGGGGAGCTTGACGTCGGATTTCATCGCTGTCTCCCAGGCCGACTGCGACCGTCGCGGCTTGCCGTCCATTGGATCCTTGTAGGCGTATCGACCCAGCTCCTTGTCGATCGCCTTTTCGATTACTGCCGTCTCCGCCCGGATCGCCTCCAACTCCGTCGCCTGCTCCGGGGTCGCCGACTTCAGGATTGGCAATAGCGGTTGGTCATGGGCCATCGCCCCCTCCACCATCGGCTCGCTGATCCCGCTGAAGTACGCGAAGAGTTGATAATATTCCTTGTGCGAGATCGGGTCGTACTTGTGGCTATGGCATTCGGCGCAACCGAGCGTCAGGCCAAGCCAAACCTGGCCGAGCGTGTTGGTGCGATCCACGTTGTAACGGATGACGTATTCTTTCGGATCGACGCCGCCTTCCTCGTTGAAGCGTGTGTTGCGGTTGAATCCCGACGCGATCTTTTGCGATACCGTCGCGTTGGGCAGTAGATCGCCGGCGAGTTGCTCGATAGTGAACTGGTCGAACGGCATATTGCGATTGAAGGCGTCGATGACCCAATCGCGCCACAGCCACATCTGCCGGGTGCTGTCCATGTGATAGCCGCTGGTGTCGCCGAAGCGGGCGAGATCGAGCCAGTGCAGGGCCATCTTCTCGCCGTAGTGAGGCGAGGCGAGCATGCGCTCGACGAGCTTTTCGTAAGCATCGGCGGATTGGTCGGCGAGGAAGGCATCCACTTCCGCTAGCGTTGGGGGCAAGCCGCGCAGATCGAGCGACAGCCGGCGGATCAAGGTCTCGCGGTCGGCTCGCGGGTTCGGTTGCAAGCCGGCCGCTTCGAGTTTGGCGAGGATGAAGCCGTCAATTTCGTTCTTGATCCATTTAGCCCCCGGCGACTCGCCGGGGGCTATATAGGGCGGGGCAGGGGGGGCCGGCTTGGAAAACGCCCAGTGGAGCGCGTAGGGCGCCCCAGCCTCGATCCAGCGTTGGAGCAGTCGCTTCTCGGCGTCAGTCAGCGCCTTGCCACCCTTGATCGGCGGCATCCGTTCGTCATCCGCCGCGTGGATGCGCCGCACCAACTCGCTGTCCTCGGGCTTGCCCGGCACAATCGGGATCGCCTTGGATTTCGCAGGCTTCGTCGCCGATGCGCGATCATCGAGCCGCAAGCGCGCCTTGCGCGCGCTGCTATCGGGGCCATGACATGCGAAGCATTTCGACGACAGGATCGGCAGGATATCGCGGCTGTAATCGATTTTCTCGGAGGCCCGAAGCGCAAGCGAGGGATCGAAATTCGGCTCATCGCTCAGGCGCGGCGGATAGGAAATCGACAGCGAGGCAACGCACACGCCGGCCAGTATCCATGCCAGGGACCGATGAATCATTGGGAATGCCTCGGGCGTTGCAGTTGGCGACACATTCATTGTGACGCGGCGTTCAATAGATTGCAACGCTAAACGCGCCCCGTGTACAGCACCGTCGCCTCCGTTTGGCCCGGCGTCAGCAACACCAAGCCACCGCGTGGGCCGTTTACCTCAACGACGCAGCCCGGCTGGCCCTGCGCCTGCCGTTCCAGAATCGCTTCCATCGCTTGCACGACGGCGACGGTGTTGCGGTCGGCGCTGAGGCCGTTGTAAGCGAGTCCGCGCATCGCCGTCAAACGCTCGGCACGCAGGGCAGGGGGGCCGGCGAATTCGACGAACGCGACTTCCTCGAAGAATTTCTGGATCATTTCGATGCCGTAGCCACGTTGCGTGCGCTCGCCCCAGGGCTCCAGGAAGTTGCCATTGTAATGATGATTCGGCGTGATCTTCAGCTCGCTCGGCGTACGATTTTCAATCGTCATCTCGACACCGCGCTTGCGTTGATGGGCGTTCCAGACGCCGTTGTCGAAGCGGAACTGCACTTCTTGATCGACATAGCCGGGAAAGTTATCGGGCGTGACCCAGCTGGTATGGATATCAAACGCCGCCTCTCGGCCATCTGGGTAGGCATAGACGATTTGCAGTTGCACGGAATCCCACGTGTTGCCGGCCGGCGGTCCGACGAGCCCGCGCTGGCCGTTGCAGGTGATGCGCGTCAGGCGCCAGCCACCAAATGTGAAATCGATCAGCTTGATGTAATGCACCGCGACGTAAGTGCCGGGATTGCGGCCCTGGATCCATTCCGCGAACTGGCTGCCGCTGATCGACTTCGGTTCCAGCAGCGTGCAATAGCCGTTGTTGACATGTTGGAGATTGGCATCGACATAATGCGTGCGCAGCTTCTTATGATCGGGATCGCCGAGCTTGTGGTACACGACCTTGGCGAGCACGTTCTTTTGCTGGGCAAGGGCTTCGAGCGCGTCGAGTTCCTGGAGCGTCAAGACGGAGGGCTTCTCGATCAGGACGTGCTTGCCCGCTTCGAGCGCGAGGCGGGCCGAGTCGAAATGGCGATCGTCCGGCGTGGCGACGCAGACGACATCGACGCCATGATCGAGCAACTTTCGCGTCGCATCGGCGCCGGCGAAGCTGGCGAACGGTGCGATCTTGGCTCCGGCGTCCTTCCGATAGCGCTCCGCCCGGCTACCGGTGCGGCTTGCGACGGCGCTGAGCTCCACCTCAGCCAACCCGAAATCGCGGCGATACAGGCCCGAGGCGTGCGCTTGCTCGAAGAAGGGGCGGTAGGTTTCGTCGAAGATCATACCCATGCCGACCATGCCGGCACGCAATCGATTGTGCGAGAGATTGGCGCTCATGGTGGTGATGATAGGGAATCCCATGCTTACGTTTAGCGTTCGCATGGCGCATGGCGCCGCGCGAACGCTAAACGAAGATCAGCGCCCCACCATTAGATATGCCCGCAGCTCGCGGCAGATTTGCTCGCAGAATTGCTCTTGCCCGGCCTGGCTCGAGGGCTCTGGCCGCACCACCGTGATATCGACGAGGCTGCGCGTGCCTTGTTGCTTCATCGCCATGTGCAACTCCAGGCCGATCCAGTCGATTTGCTCTTTGACCTTCGGCCCGAACCAATTCCACATGCCCTTCTTGGCCTCGACCTCGATTACGCGAGGCAGGCGCACCTTGATGACGCCGGCGTCGCTTTCGACAACCTGACCGCCGACGCCGTCCACGAAGCCGCGCAATTTCATTGACGCAGTGTGCTCCAGCATCATCGCCTCGAAACCGTCAATCACGCACTTGGGGTCGAAGCGATGGCGTTCTTGCAGGGTGGACACCACACTGTCCGCGGACTCCTCGAACGCGTCGTCATCCAGCAGGCGGCTACCCAGCGCGAGCTCAAAAGTCTCGATCAGCGTGCGCGCCGAGTCGGGCCGATCGCCAGGCGCTTTGCTCAGGCATGACAGCACCAGCTTCTCGATCATCGACGGTACGTCATGCACTTGCCAATGAGTAAAGCGCGGCGGCGGCTGGTGCAAGTTGGCAAGCAGAATCTGCCTTGGTTCGTCCAGCGCCTCGAACGGGAAGTGCCCGGTCAGCATGTAGTACAAGAGCACGCCGACGCTATAAAGGTCGCCGCGGCAATCGACTTGGCGTCCCTCGATTTGCTCGGGGCAGATGAAATCGGGCGTGCCGCCGTCAATGCCGCTTGAATTGCTGTCGAGCTGCCCGGTCGGAATGTAAAAGCCGATGCCGTGCGCCAGGCCGAAGTCCATTACCTTGATGTTCTCGGAAGGCGTGTCAACGTTGAGGATCATCAGATTCGCTGGCGTCAAATCGCGATGCAGCAGGTTATGGTCGTGAGCTGTCTGCAGGAAAAGGCAAAGCGGCGCGAGCAGCTTGCCGACGCGCTGAGGCGTGAGCCGGCCGTGACTTTGCATCAGCTCGTCCAGGGTGATGCCATCGACAAATTCCATGACGATGAAGGGGGGCTCAACACCCGGCGGCGAAGCGTTGCGGAAGGCGACGGCATTCGGATGGCGAAAACGCCGCATCAGGTCGGCTTCTTGCTGGAATCGCTGCCGCGTTTTGGCATCATTCAAAAGGTGCTTGTGAATGGTCTTGACGACGACCTGTTCGCCGGTGGGCCGATGCCGCGCCAAATAGGCCTTGCCCATGCCGCCTTCGCCCAGGAGTAGTACGAGGACATAATCCTGGAGACCGGCAAGGCGGGGCAGGAGCATTGTAGCCGTCGTCATGGACCGACCTTTAGCTTGGTGCGGGAAGCGGTTAATCCGCACAAGTCTAGGTCGGAATCGTCGGGAATGCCAATGAATATATGAATATCCGCTTATCGAAAATCAGGGCTGCGACAACGTCCACGGCGCCCAGCATTTTGGTGTGAATGACAATAGGGACGTGGGAAATCGATTCGCGCTGGGCCGGGCGTCGGGGCCGAAAATGCGATTCCGACCAAGAGCAATTGAACATAAGAGCGATTATCGGACGTAGTTTTCACCGCGGAAATCTCGGCATCTTCAGGGCCAACGTCCGATAATGTCCGTTATGTTTAATTGCGAATGATGCGGTTACGATCATTTGCCGCTTGGCAGTTCCACGGCGATTTCGGCGTCGAACATCAGTTTCGGGTCGCCGCGGCCGCTTAACGTTTTCAGGAGCGTGCCGATGGTTCGCGCCGGCGTGCCAGCATACAGATTCATGCCGGCCTGCGTCACGGTGACCGGCTCGTCAAGGTCGGCCATCCGGTCGTCGAGGCGGACCAGCAGCTTGGCCACCTTTTCAGCCGCGGTGATTTCGACGGTCTGGCCGGACCGCTTGGCGATGACAAGCGAATCCGCCTTCATCTGATCTGCGGGAACGGCGAGCCAGTAGAAGCGATCATGCGCCGTGCCAGTTTGCTTCCAGACCACGCGGTCGGGCGTGGAGTTCCGCGTGAACTTTGCCATCCACGGCAGCGCAGCCTTGTCTTCCAGGTTCATCCAGTGGCCCTTGCCTTCGTGGATCTTCACGAAATGCTCGTAGCCCTTGGGATCCTCTTTTTGCAATTTGTCGAGTTGCTCGCCGTATTCTTTGCCGACCTTGTTGCGGTTGTAAGCTGAATCGTTGCCGCCGACCTGGAGAGCGAACGGGACATTGCGCAGCGAGAGCAGCGAGACGCCGTTCGGATGGCCGGCCATCATCGCTGCGCCAGCCCAGTAATCGGCCATGCGCGGAGCAAGCTGATACACGCCGTCCCCGCCGGCCGAGTAACCGAGCACGTAGACGCGATCAGGATTCACGTCTTCGAGAACGATCAAGTCCTCGATCAGCCGGCCGAGCAGACGGTCGATGTGGGTCTCATGCCAGAGGTTCCAGGTGTTGGTCGGGGCACGCGGCGCCAGGTAGATTCCTTCCTCGACGGTGTAGAGCTTTTTCTGATTCTCCCATTGCGAATCGTTGATTTTCTTGGGAGCGCCGCCGCCGCCGTGCAGCGAAATCCACAGGCTTCGGCCAGTCGCCGGCTTCTTGCCGAACGTCGTGAATGAGAATGGCATCTCCAGCTTGCCGTCCTTGAGCACGCGGTTCTTGATCTCGTCGGCTCGATCCTTGCGAATCATCTCGACGTGCGCCTTCCAGATCAATTCGCGTGCTTTGGCCGCATCCGCCTTGGTCAGGGGAACCTTGGCGAAATCCTTCGCCGCGATTTCATTCAGGGACGGGTTCGCGCTTAGCGCAAGCTGAAGGGCCTTGACGGCCGCCGCGGATTTGTCGGCGTCCGGCGCTGCGACCGCTTCCTTGGCGACGATCTCAACCACCAGTTCCGCGCCCGCCAGGCCCGTCTTGATCGTCTTCTCCACGCCGGCTGATCGAATCACGTATTCTTTTTCCGGCCGCACATCGAAAGTCAGGATGTCGTTCGTGTCGGCCGATTCGCCGCGCGATTTCCCTTCCAGGCGGCTCGTCGGGTTGCCGACCTCCGTCATGGTTACCGCTGCGGCCACGCGTTTCTTGTCGGTGTTCACAACGCGAATCATGACACGAGCGGTATCGGCTTTCGGCTTGGCGTTTTTCGTGTAGCGGTCGGTCACGTTCTCGGCCGGCACGTCCTTCTTTTTCATGTCCCAGACGAGGGGAAAATGGACCTTCGTCTTCTGAAAGCTGGCGGCGTAGATGGCGTGCTCAAAGGAATCCTTCTTGGCTTGCGAGGCATTGCCCATGAACCAGCCGCGATCCAGGCCGTTGCGGTCCGGTTCGCAGGCGCCGGTGAAATGCCAGCCCTTGTCCCAAATCTCGACCCAGGTGTGATTGCCGCTCTTGTTCGCCCATAGCGGCGTGCCCACCAGTCGGGCCGGAACGCACACCGCCCGGCACGCATCGCTCAAAACAATCGACAGCCCGGTACAACTTGCCTTGCCCTGCTCGATCGATTCTTTCGGGCTCTGGTTCGGCGCCTTGCGTTTGGTCGAGTAGCCGAGCTTCAACTTCGGGAAGATTTCCGTGTTGAGCTTCTGGGCGGCCTCGGATGGCGTCTTGCACGATTTCACGATCGGCATGCACAGATCGTAGAATTCCTTCCGCCACTCATCGCGAGTCTCATCCACGTTGGCGTACGGCAACACATCATTGAGAAAAATCTCCTCGGGGATGTCATTGCCCCAGGGCACTTCAGTGCGAGCCTTGTACGCCAATTGGTTATTCGACCGCAAGAAGTCGGCCTTGAGCGACCGCAGATCCTTGGTCGGCATGTTGGCGATGAGAAAAGCGATGCCGGCCCGTTGCTTCTTCGGCGCTTCATGCAGCGTTTTTTCAAGCTCGGCCCGGTTATCCTTGGCCAGCGTCAACGCTTCTTCGACCTTCTTATCCCACCAGCGCGCTTCCTGCCCCATGACGGAGCCGCACAGCCAAACAGGAATCAACAACGCCAGGACGGCAACGCGGCAGCGCATCGGCAGACCTCGAAAAATGGAGCCACAGGGATCGACTGGGAGGCGAAGAAATTGTAACGATTTTCGCAAGCAATACAATTGCCGAGCCGCCGCGGTTGAGCGGTCCGATATTCAAGGGGTAGCCTCATGCTGCGAATCTGCATTCTGCTTTTCGGGTTGATCGGCGTCGTCATCGCCCTGCCCGCCCAGCCGATCGCGCCGCCGGTTTGGTCCGATCCGCGCGGCTACGTTTGCCATCGAGCCGAGCAGCCGATCAAGATCGACGGCAAGCTCGACGATCCGGCCTGGGCGGCGGCCCCGTGGAGCGATGCGTTCGTTGACATCGAAGGCGACGCCAAACCGAAGCCGCGCTGGAAGACGCGCATGAAGATGCTCTGGGACGACCAATTCCTCTACATCGCGGCCGAGCTGGAGGAGCCGCACCTGTGGGCGACGCTGACGGAGCACGATTCGGTGATCTTCCAGGACAACGATTTCGAGGTCTTCCTCGATCCCGACGGCGACAACCAGAATTACTGCGAACTGGAGCTGAACGCCAAGAACACGACATGGGATTTGCTGCTTACGAAGCCCTACCGCGACGGCGGCAGAGCGATCAACGCGTGGGAGATCATCGGCCTGAAGACGGCGGTGCATCTGGACGGCACGCTGAACGATCCGCGCGACAAGGATCGCGGCTGGACCATCGAAATCGCCTGGCCCTGGCACGGACTCAAGGAATTGACATCGATGCCGATGCCGCCGCGCGACGGCGATCAATGGCGGATCAATTTCTCGCGCGTCGAATGGGACCTGGAGATCGTGGACGGGAAATATCGAAAGGTCAAGGGCAAGGCGGAGCACAACTGGGTCTGGTCGCCGCAAGGGGTGATCGACATGCACCGCCCCGAGCGCTGGGGCTACGTGCAATTCAGCACCGCCAAGCCGGGCAGCGCCGCGTTTCGCCCCGATCCGGACCGCCATGTCCGCGATCATCTGCACCGCATCTATTACGCCCAGCGCGACCATCGGGCCCGCACCGGAACCTACGCCGACTCGCTCGATGCATTGAAACTGGACGCGGCGAAGTTCCCGAAGGAGCTGCGCATCGAACGCACGCGCTCATCCTTCGATGCCGAATTGCCGACGCATGGCGATCACGCATCGCGCTGGGTCATCTCGCAAGATTCCTGGATTCGCAAGGTCGAACCAGAAAAGAAGAAGAAATCTTAGCCACGGATGAACACCGATAAACACGGATGGCGACAAGCCGCCATTTTCCCATCCGTGTTTGATCGGTGTTCCATCCGTGGCTAAATTATTGATTCCCCGCCGCCGCGATTGGATTGAGCGGGCCTTCGTCAAACACGCCCATCTTGCGGAATTTTTGATAGCGCTGCTCCAGGAGTTCCGCGATCGGGATTTGCTTCAACTCGCGCAGAGATCGCAAAAGATAAGCTTTGAGGATATTCCCCATCTGCACCGGGTCGCGATGGGCGGCGCCGAGCGGCTCGGCAATGATCTCGTCGATGACTCGTAAACGAAACAGGTCGCGGGCGGTCAGCTTCAAGGCGTCGGCGGCGAGGCGTTTCGTCTCGTCGTTCGCTTCCTTCCAGAGGATGCCGGCACAGCCTTCGGGGCTGATGACGCTGTAGTAGGCGAATTCGAGCATGCTGACGCGGTCGCCGATGCCGATGCCGAGCGCTCCGCCGGACCCCCCTTCCCCGATGACGACGCAAATCACCGGCGTTTCCAGCCGGGCCATTTCGAGCAAGCTGGTGGCGATCAGCTGGGCCTGGCCGCGCTCCTCGGCGCCGATGCCCGGATAAGCGCCCGGCGTGTCGATAAGGCAGATGATCGGCAGCTTGAATTTTTCCGCCAGCTTCATCTTGGCGAGCGCCTTGCGATAGCCTTCCGGATGGGCGCAGCCGAACAGGCACTCCATCTTTTCCTTGAGCAGATGCCCCTTCTGATGGCCGATCAGCATGACGCGATGATCGCCGATGCGGGCAAACCCTGAGCGGATGGCCCGGTCATCGCCGATGGCGCGGTCGCCGTGCAGCTCGACGAATTCGTCGAAGATCATGCTGATGTAATCGGTGGTTTGTGGCCGTTGCTCGTGGCGGGAAACGGTGACGCTGTCCCAGGCGCCGAGATTGTTGTAAATCTTGCGAATGAGGCTGGCGAGCTCGCGGCGCATGCGGCGAACCTCATCGCTGGTTTCGCCCTGCGGATCCTGGCTTTCGAGCCGATTGAGCAGAGCTTCCAGTTCCTGGATATCTTTTTCGAAGGGCAGATACTTGGTGGGGGTGGACATTGCGACCGTCGCTCCGATTCCGTCGTTGCGCGAACGGATTTAGTAATGCGAGATAATCTACGGAAACGGGGGAGGGAATGCCAGATGGATCGGTGAGGTCAGTATAATGAATCACGCGCGTTTAGCCAGCGAGCTTGCTCGCCGCTCGGCTTGGCACGCCGGCGGAACGCGGAAGTCAATCCCATGTCCGGAGACTTGCATCCAATGGCTTCCCAAGCCGAGTTGTTTGGCCAGGCGTTGCGCTACCACCAACGTGGCCAACTAGGTTTAGCGGAGAACCTCTGCCGGCAGATACTGCAATCGGAGCCCCACCATGCCGACGCATGGCACTTGCTCGGTCTCATTGCCGGGCAGGTTGGCCGGCCTGAATTAGCGGTGGAATACATTGGCCAGGCAATTCGCTGCGTCCCTAACCATGCCGAGGCGCACTTCAATCTCGGCATCGTCCAAGCGAGCCGGGGCAAGTTGGAAGAGGCTGAGGCATGCTATCGACAGGCGCTTTGCCTCAAGCCCGATTTTGCCGACGCCCATAATAACCTAGGGAATGTCTTGCGCGACCAGGGCAAGCGGACAGACGCCGAAGCCAGCTATCGAGAGGCGCTCCGCCTCAAGCCAGATTTTGCGGAAGGCCATTACAACCTTGGCAATCTCCTTCGCGACCAGGGCAAGCTGCACGAAGCCGACTCTTGCTTTCGTAGGACCATCCGCCTCAGGCCGGGCTTCGCAGCGGCACACGCGAACCTTGGCATTCTCTTGCGTGATCAAGGCAAGCTGACAGACGCCGAGGCCTGCTTGCGCGAGGCGATCCGACTCAAGCCCGATCTTGCCGAGGCCTACAACAATCTCGGCAATGTTCTTCACGATCAAGGAAAGCGTGAGGAGGCAGAAGCTTGCTGTCGCGAGGCCCTCCGCCTTCAGCCAGGTTTTGTCGAGGCGCACAGCACGCTTGCCATGGTCCTGCGCGACCAAGGCAAGCTGGAGGAAGCCGAGGCCTGTCTGCGTGAGGCGATCCGCCTGAAGCCGAGATTTGCCGAGTTTCACACGAATCTCAGTGTTATCTTTCTGGAACTGGGGCGTCTGGAGGAAGCCGAACAATCCCTGCGTGAGGCAATTCGCCACGATCCGCACTCGGTAGTCACCTGGATACAGCTGGCTAACCTGATGCGTGGCCGGTTGCCAGATGCGGATCTGGAAAGGGTGCGGCGGTTGGTGGCAGACCGCGACCGGACGCCCGAAAATCGCGCCGACCTGGGTTTCAGCTTGGCCCAGGTCCTCGATGCTCGCCAAGAATACGAGGAAGCCGGCGAGCAGCTCGCGCAAGCCAATGCTTTTGCCCTTTCCACCTGGCGTCAGCGCGGATTGGATTATGATCCAGCCACGCACACTCAGTTCGTCGATCGGGTGCTGGCCGCCTTTAGTCCGGAGTTTTTCGCGCGCGTTCATGGTCTGGGTGCGGACTCGGACAAGCCCATCTTTATTGTCGGCTTGCCGCGCTCTGGCACGACGCTGCTGGAGCAAATCTTGGGACGGCACTCGCGGGTCTTTGGGGCCGGCGAACTGACATTGGCGCGAGAACTTCCTTCGGCTGGCAGGCAACGGCAACGGCGGAAGCGATGGGCTTGCCCTGGACAACCTGAGCCGGCTGGACGGCCCCATGATTCGCAGCATGGCCGACTGGCATCTGGTCAAGCTGCGCACCATCCACGACGGGGATCGGCACATCGTGGACAAGATGAATGACAATTATCTCTATTTGGGCTTCTTGGCGGCCCTCTTTCCTCGAGCGAAATTCATCCATTGCCGGCGCGACCTGCGCGACATCGCAGTCTCCTGTTGGATGACCAACTTTCGCAATCAGCGTTGGGCCAACGCCATCGAGCACATCGCGTCGCGCTGCAACGATTATGAGCGCCTTGCGAATCATTGGCGGCGGGTGCTGCCGGTGCCGGTAATGGAAGTGAACTACGAAGAAACCGTTGCCGATCTGGAAGGCGTGGCCCGGCGCTTGATCTCCTGGTGCGGCCTGGAATGGGAGCCGGCTTGCCTGAAATTCTACGAAGGCACTCAGGCCGTTCGCACGGCCAGCGCCGTGCAAGTGCGGCAACCGATCTATGGCCACGCCGTGGCCCGCTGGAAGCACTATGAAAAATCGCTCGGGCCGCTCTTTGCGAAGCTTCAAATGGCGCCGTGTGAACGCGCGGAATAATGGTCAGGAAAATTGTGGCTTTTTCCAAAACTCATCCTTGTAGGCGTGCGGATTGGCGTTGAACACAAGCTGCTGCTCTTCGCGGCGCGCGGGGTCGAGGGGCCCGGTACGGCTCGTCCACTCTTCGCGCCGCATCGGAATCACTTGGATCATGGGAGCGCCGCGGCGAAGCTCGAACTGCTGGCCCGGCTGCAGCAAACACGCCATCGGGAGCTGCACTTCTTTGTAGTATGCGCCCGTTTCGACGATTCCGGTCAATGGCAAGAATGGCATCTCGAACCGGTTGACGGGCGCTGTAATCAAGCAGACATACTCCGGCGGCGTCACGATGATCCATGGATTGTGAAACTTCACGACTCGTTTGTCGGTGAAGGGGGAGCCTTCGTATTGCTTCGAAAAATGCGTGCTCAAGAAATTGGTGGTGCCATTGGCCGACAACACTCCGTCAGCACTCATTGTGAACTGCACATCCGCAGGCGCTGGAATGATGTAGCCAGCCGTCATCGCCGTGAGAAACGGAGGACACCGTTTCAATGTGCTTCCTTTGTCGAAATCCGCTGGCATGTTTCTGAACCAGTCGGGTATGTGCTGGCTGGCCGGATAGGGATGCGGTATCTCGGCGAGCACCCAGTCCGTTACATGAAACTCGATTTGGCACATTTCCAAGCCCTCTTGCGCTGGAGACCACCGACCCAAGATGGCGGCATATACCCATCTCCCGTGGGTAGCTCGATTCACCAAAAAACGAGGAATTTAGGCTGTTTCCAGACCACCTACCCACGAGCAGGGGGGAGAGACCCCCAGATGAGGCTGGCCAACCCAGATCCATGATTTGACAACGATGAAAGCCGCCGCGATGGCCAATTTCCTTTGCAATGGCGGCGACGGACGCCCACCCTCGGCGGCGGCGTTGCTTTGCGACGTGAACTCTCAGGAACCAGGATTGCGGCCGCCGTCTACTGCTGAGTTTGGCTCGGCCTGTTCTTTACCAGCATCTGTTTTCGCCGTCGAGCCAACCACCGGGCTGAAGATATCTCGCAACATGCGGAATCCAAATACACCCAAGGCGGCCCCGGCCAGCAAGAGCAATGGCCCCTTCCAGGTTAGTCCGCCCAGGAACTGGTTCACCGGGCCGTCAATCACACCATCGACAATCCACCAGATTCCGATTCCTGCTGCACTGATTCCGCCAAGCACACACTTGATGGCGAATTTCATGGAGCTACTCCCGGTACACTTTTTAACACCTACCGACTGGGTATGCCGGCCAGCGCCGGTCAGCGCATTATGGTCCTATTGAACGCCAGTCAGCGCCCGCTGTCAAGGGTTTTGTCCCGTCAAGACGCGGCAGAGAAAATGGGGAAACCGGCGGATCGCCGCGATCAATCCTGATGAATCCTGATGAGCACTTGCACCGCGCCCGGCGTCGGCTGGCGGCGTTGATCGACGAATTGACGAACTTCCGCTGACGGCTGCGAACCGGCCGCGGTCGGCAGCACCACCGCGAGACGTTTTGCCTCGGGCTTCATGTCCTTGCCTTTCGGCTCCATCGTCGCCGGATCGACGCCCAGCAGCTTGGCGACTTTTTGTTTTTCGTCCGGTGCGATCGGGGCCACCGTTACCTTCTTATACGGCGATGCCTCGGTGCGCTGGTTTTTCGTTTGCCCGACGACGTAAGATTGGCTCAATTCGGCCATCAGCTTCGTCAACTCGTCGGCGCTGAGATTCTCGGCGTAGACAAGATATTCGACCTTCGCCTGGCTCTTGCCGGCCAGCGATTTGGCGGCGGATTTATCGGTGACCAGCGTGATGCCACGATACTTAAGGGCGTCTTTGAGACGGTCCATGGCCGTCACGTTGTTTTTGACCGTGATGTCGAGCTCGACGGCCCGGTTGCGGTCGATTGCCCGCGCCAGGTCCGCGAGTTTCGCGCCCTTCTCGGGTTGCAGCTGAGCGAATGGCAGAGTGAGCGCCGCCGGCGCCGGCAGCTTGGCCGCGCCGGCGAAAGTGCCTTCAACGATTTGTCCCAACAGAGGATTGGATCTGGTCGGCGCGGGCTCCGGTTCCGGCGTCGATTTGCGTTCGGGGGTTCTGTCGGTTTTTTTGACGAGCGTGCCCTCCCCTTTCGTCTCTTCCCGATCCTTGAACGCTTTCCAGGCAAAGATGCTGACGACGCCGATCAGCAAGCTCGCCGCCATTGCCGCGCTGACATAGGGCAACCAGCGACGCCGGCGAACGATGCTCGGCACCGCTGGCTGTTTCGGTTGTGCTTTCTGCTCCGCGATCACTTGCATCACCGCATCCACCAGGCTTGGCTCAACTTTGCGGCGCGGCAGCTGCTTGATCTTGTGAGCATTCTCCTGCAAGTGGCGCAAAACTTCCCGGGCTTCCGATGACTTGTGCAGCACACGCATCACCGCCTTGCGCTGACGTTGACTTAACTCGCCGTCAACAAAAGCAGTCAGTAATTGAGTCACCTGATCGGAAAGCATGGTTGTTACCTAATTGCGTTTCTGTTCCTGTCGCAGCAAAACTTCGCGCATTTCCAGGCGGGCTCGATGGAGTCGGCTGCGAATCGTGCCAACCGGGACGCCAAGAATCACGGCCATTTCCTCATATTTCATCCCGTCCATGTCCTTCATTACCAGCACCGTACGATGCTCCGGGGAAAGTTTGCCGAGTGCCTCGTGGACCCGGCGCTCTTCCTCCGCCATCTCGATTGCATGCCCGGGCCGATTGGTCTCGGACGGATCATGCGGATCGATTGCGTTGCCCTCATCCCCCACCGATTGAATCCGCAGCACGACGCGTTTTTTCCGCTTCATGCTGATAGCGGAATTGACGGCTATGCGGTACATCCACGTGAAGAAGAGCGCATCCCCCTTGAAGGACGGGAGAGATTGGTAGGCGTGGAGGAATGCTTCCTGCACCACGTCCCGCGCGTCCTCCGCATTGTCGGATAGACGCAGCACCGAGTTGAACAAACGATCTTGATAGCGCGACACCAGCTCGCCAAAGGCGGCCGTGTTGCCGTCCCGGCATTCGGCAATCAAACGGTTGTCGTCGGCAGCCACGGTGTCCTACTGCATCAATGGGACGCAAATCGCGCTCGAAAGGTTCCGAAATCTACAGCAAATCATGCACCGAGAATATAGCGACCGACGCACCCATCCGCCACAGCAATCGTAAGCGATTACCGAAATTGCGGTTACGTCCCAATCCGGGAATATGACCTCGCCTCGGTTGTATTATGTCTGTAGACGTGCACAACCGTTTAGATTATGAGAATCGCAATGGATTCGGCCAACATCGTCATCCGTGGCGCCCGCGAGCACAATCTGCAGAACATCCATCTCGAGTTGCCGCGCAATCAGCTCATCGTCTTTACCGGCGTCAGCGGGTCTGGCAAATCGTCGCTGGCGTTCGATACGCTTTATGCCGAGGGGCAGCGCCGCTATGTCGAGTCGCTGTCGTCGTATGCCCGCCAATTCCTGGGTCAGCTGCAAAAGCCCGACGTCGATTATCTGGCGGGATTGTCGCCATCGATCAGCATCCAGCAAAAAGCCGCTGGCAAGAATCCGCGCTCGACGGTCGGGACGATCACCGAGATTCACGATTACCTGCGCGTGCTATATGCCCGCGTCGGCCAGGGGCACTGCACCATCTGCGACCGCCCGATCACGGCCCAATCGCGTGAGCAGATACTCAATCGCATCCTCGCATTGCCGGCGGGGACGAAATTCCTCGTGCTGGCGCCGGTGGTACGCGGGCAAAAGGGGGAATACAAGGATCTATTCCAGGACATGCTCAAGCGCGGCTATCTGCGCGCCCGCGTTGACGGCAAGATCGTCAAGCTGACCGACGAGCTGAAGCTGGATCGCCGCATCAAGCACGATATCGCGATCGTCGTGGATCGGTTAACCATTGACGCGAAGGTGCGCTCGCGCTTGGCGGAGGCGGTCGAGCACGCGCTAAATCTGGCGGAGGGCAACATCATCGTCGTGGTGGAAGCAGAGCGGGAGGGCGAGGGTCGGGAGGGCGAGGCTCCCGCCGAGACGGCGCCGCGCGAAAACGGCTCGGCAGGAGCCTCGCCCTCCCGTGATATCATCCTCTCCGCCCATTACGCCTGCGTGCATTGCAACAAGAGCTACGAGCCGCCGTCGCCGCAACTCTTCAGCTTCAATAGCCCGCACGGCATGTGCCTCGATTGCGACGGCCTGGGCACGCGCTATTCGTTTGATGCCGATCTGCTCGTGCCCGATCCGGCCAAGAGCCTATACGACGGTGCCATTCCAATCGTCGGCCCGTTGCGCGGCATGGGACGCTGGCGCAAGCACATCTATGAAGGCGTCGCCAAAACCTTCGGCATCGACATGAAAACGCCGTGGCGCGATCTGTCCGATGAGCACAAGAACATCCTGCTCAACGGCACGGGCGATCGGCACATCGCCTACGAATGGAAAGTGCGCGGCGGCAACATCTGGAAGCACGGCGGCACGTGGGAAGGCATCATCCCGCAACTACTCAGCAGCTTCAAGAAGACCGCTGCGGGGCCACGCAGATTGCAGCTCGAGAAGTATATGCGCGTGCTGCGCTGCCCGAGTTGCGCAGGCCATCGCCTCAACGCCCAGGCCCGCGCCGTGCGCGTCGCCGGCAAGACGATGATCGAAGCGGAAGGCATGCCGCTCGGCGATCTGGCCGCGTGGATGGGTCTCCCCTCTTCCTCCGGGAGAGGGGCCGGGGGTGAGGGCGAGAAACAGGATGCCTTACACGGAAATAACACGAACATCAAGATTGGTGTAAGCCAAGCACCCTCACCCCCGGCCCCTCTCGCGGAGGGAGAGGGGAGAACCTTGGAGGCCGCCCTGGATGCGGTGCAGCGCCACATCACCCAGGAATTGCTCAAGGAAATCCGCGCCCGCGTCAATTTCCTGCTCAACGTCGGCTTGCACTATCTCTCGCTCAACCGCACCGCCCCTACCCTGTCCGGCGGCGAGGCTCAACGCATCCGCCTCGCCGGGCAGATCGGCTCCGGCCTGGTCGGCGTGCTCTATATCCTCGACGAGCCGTCGATCGGCTTGCATCCGCGCGACAACGATCGCTTGCTCCGCAGCCTCGAAAAATTACGCGACATGGGCAACACCGTCCTCGTCGTCGAACATGACGAAGACACCATGCGCGCCGCCGACCACATCGTCGATTTCGGGCCCGGCCCCGGCGTGCGCGGCGGCCATGTCGTCGCCGCCGGTTCCTACGCCGACATCATCAAGAAGACCGACAGCGTCACCGGCCAATATCTCAGCGGCGCCAGAGAAATCGCCATCCCCAAGAAACGCCGCGAGCAGACCGACCGCAAGATCACCATCGTCGGCGCTCGCCACAACAATCTCAAGAACCTCACGGTCGAAATCCCGCTCGGCTGCTTCGTCGGCGTCACCGGCGTCAGCGGTTCCGGCAAGTCATCGCTCATCAACGACATCTTGATGGAAGGAACGCGCCAGGCCCTGGGACGCGGCTTCGAAGAAGACGGCGACGAGGAAGAAGAGGCGTTCCACAACATCGGCGCTCATGACCGCATTGACGGCTTGAAGCAGATCGACAAGATCATTGACATCGACCAGTCGCCGATTGGCCGAACGCCGCGTTCCAATCCGGCGACCTATATCAAGGTGTTCGATCAGATTCGCGAGATGTTCGCGCTGGTCCCCGAAGCGAAAATTCGCGGCTACAAGCCGGGCCGCTTCAGCTTCAACAAGCCGGGCGGCCGCTGCGAAGCGTGCGAGGGCAACGGCTCGAAACGGCTGGAGATGGACTTCCTCGCCGACGTCTGGGTCAAGTGCGTCGTATGCGAAGGCCATCGCTTCAACCGCGAGACGCTGCAAATTCGCTTCAAGGACAAGAACATCCATGATGTGCTCGAAATGGACGTGCAGGAAGCGCTCGAGCATTTCACGAACATCCCCAAGATTCGCGACATGCTGCAAACGCTGCACGACGTCGGCCTCGATTACCTGAAACTCGGCCAGCCCTCCCCTACCCTCTCCGGCGGCGAGGCGCAACGCATCAAACTGGCCCGCGAATTGTGCCGCCGTTCGACCGGCAAAACGCTCTACATCCTCGATGAACCCACAACGGGTTTGCACTTCGAGGACATCAACAAGCTCTTGCAAGTCCTGCACGGCTTCGTCGAAACCGGCAACACCGTCGTCGTCATCGAGCACAACCTCGACGTGATCAAGACGGCCGATTGGCTCATCGACCTCGGCCCCGACGGCGGCGTGGCAGGCGGCCGGCTCGTTTGCACCGGCACGCCGGAATCCATGGCGAAGTGCGCCGAGTCGTTCACAGGCCACGCCCTGCAATCTTTGTTTAGCGCCCGCTCGCAAAGCGCCGGATTGCAACGTGCCCCGGCCAAACGAAAGCGGATCGCCGAAAAACCGCTGACGCACCTGACGGTCCAGGGCGCCCAGCAGCACAACCTGAAAAATATCGATGTCGAATTGCCGCGCGACCAGATGACCGTATGCTGCGGGCCGAGCGGTTCGGGCAAGAGCTCGCTCGCAATGGATACGATCTTCGCCGAGGGGCAGCGCCGCTATGTCGAATCGCTTTCGTCCTACGCCCGGCAATTTCTCGGCCAGGTGCAAAAGCCAAAGGTCGAGCACGTCCACGGACTTTCACCCGCCATCAGCATCGAGCAGCAGACGACCAGCAAGAGCCCTCGTTCCACGGTCGGTACGGTCACTGAGGTCTACGATTATTTGCGTATCCTCTTCGCCCGGCTCGGCCAACCGTATTGTCCGAAGTGCGACATCCCGATCGGCACGCAGACCGCCGACGAGATCATCGAGAAGATTTTGAACCTGCCGGAAGGCTCGAAGCTGTACGTGATGGCCCCAGTCGAGCGGCGCGGGCAGGAGAAGTACGATGCCGTTTTTGAGGAGATTCGCCGCAGCGGGTTTGTGCGCATGCGTGTCGATGGCAAGTCGTTCAACGTCGATGCGCCCCCCGACATCGATCATCGCCGCAAGCATCTGATCGAGGTGGTGATCGACCGCTTGATCGTGCGCAAGAGCCAGCGCAGCCGATTCGCCGACGCCGTCGAGACCGCGCTGGACCTCGGCAAGGGGGTGATGCACGTCGCCCATGTCGATGACACGCGAGAGGAACCGAAATGGCGGGTCGATCGCTACAGCCAGCATTTCGCTTGCGATAGGTGTGGCCGCAGCTTCGAGCCGTTGAACCCGCATCACTTTTCGTTCAACAACGCACTCGGCTGGTGCCCGGCGTGCGAAGGGCTCGGCTCGCAGAAAGGGGCCAACCCGGCGGTGCTGGTGCGCAATGGCGCCTTGACGCTGCGGCAAGGAGCGCTGACGGCGTGGCCCGAGTTGACGCCGACGCAACCGTTCACGCGCTTCGCCGACGCGCTGGCAGCGCATGGCGGGTTCTCGCTGGATACGCCGTGGGCGCAGTTGGAGCCAGCGCATCAGCGATTGCTGCTTTATGGCACGGGCGATGCGTGGATTTCCTTGGATGCGAGCCCGAAGCGCCAGCGAGGGAGTAAGAAGAATCCCTCGCTAGCGCGTCGGGCTCACAGCTTCCAATACAAGGGCGTGATGCCCGCGCTGAGCGAGGCGGCCCGCGTCAGCTTCACCTATCGGCATCGGCTCGATTATCTCGTCAGCGATGTCCCCTGCCCTACCTGCAAAGGTTCGCGCTTGAAGGATTACGCCGCCGCTTGCCGATTTCAGGATCACACCATCGGCGTCATGTGCGATTGGCCGCTGCGGCAAACACTGGCGTTCTTCAAGAATCTCGGTTTATCGAAGGAGCAGCAACAAATCGCCGGCGAGGTGCTGCGCGAAATCAAAAACCGCGTGCAATTCCTGGTCGATGTCGGCCTCGATTATGTGACCTTGAGTCGCTCGACGCCAACGCTTTCCGGCGGCGAATCGCAGCGCATCCGGCTGGCAAGCCAGATCGGCAGCGGTCTGACCGGCGTCCTCTATGTGCTCGACGAACCGACCATCGGCCTGCATCCGCGCGACAATCATCGCTTGCTGCAAGCGTTGCAAAACCTGCGAGACCTGGGCAACACGCTGGTCCTGGTGGAGCACGACCGCGAAGTGATTGCTGCCGCCGATTATCTGCTCGATTTCGGCCCCGGCGCCGGCGATCGCGGCGGCGAAATCACCGCGTCGGGCACGCCCAAGCAAATCCTGAAGGCGAAAGCGTCGCTGACGGGGCAATATCTTTCCGGGAAGAAGTCGATTCCGGTGCCGACGAATCGCCGCATTGCAGCAGGCAGCAGACAGCAGACAGTAGACAGCAGACAGCAAAATTCTGGCTGCCTGCTGCCTGCTGCCTGCTGTCTGCTCGTCCGAGGCGCCCGCCAAAACAATCTGAAGAACATCGACGTCGCCTTCCCGCTTGGCGCCTTCATTGCCGTCACGGGCGTCAGCGGCTCCGGCAAATCGTCGCTCGTCCACGAAATCCTCTACAATTCCCTAGCCCGAAAGCTGCACCGGGCCGCCACCGTTGTCGGCGCTCATGACGACATCGTCGGCATCGAGCAGATCGACAAGGTCATCAACGTCGATCAGGACCCTCTCGGCAATTCGCCTAGCTCCAATCCCGCGACCTACACCGGCGTCTTCGATCTCATCCGCCAGCTCTTCGCCCAGCTGCCCGAATCGCGCGTGCGCGGCTGGCAGCCCAAACGCTTCAGCTTCAACAAGCCCGGCGGCCGCTGCGAGGCGTGCGAAGGCAATGGGCAGAAGAAAATCGAGATGCACTTCCTCCCCGACGTGTGGGTCGAATGCGATACGTGCGCCGGCAGCCGGTACAATCCTGAAACGCTCGCCGTCAAATACAAGGGCAAGAGCATCGCCGACGTGCTGACCATGCGCATCAGCGAAGCCGTCGAACTCTTTGGCAACATCCCGAAAATCCGGCACATCCTGCAAACGCTGGCCGACGTCGGCCTCGATTATCTCGCGCTCGGCCAACCGGCGCCGACGCTGTCCGGCGGCGAGGCCCAGCGCGTCAAGCTCGCCGCCGAACTTGCCCGGCCCAACACCGGCAAGACCGTCTACATCCTCGATGAACCGACCACCGGCCTGCACTTCGACGACATCCGCAAATTGCTCGACGTGCTCAACCGCCTGGTCGATCTGGGCAACACCGTCATGGTGGTCGAACACAACCTCGACGTCATCAAAACCGCCGACTGGATCATCGACCTGGGCCCCGAAGCCGGCGATGAAGGCGGCCGCGTCGTCGTCGAGGGGACGCCGGAAGATGTTGCCGCGTTTCTCCCCTCTCCTTCCGGGAGAGGGGCGGGGGTGAGGGCGAAGCGCCATTTTCCTGAGGGTTCTCCCTCACCCCCGGCCCCTCTCCCCGAAAGAGAGGGGAGGGAATTCGTTTCCCACACCGCGCGATTCGTCGCTGCGGCACTCAAGGCCGGCCCCTACGCCGAGCGCCCGAAGTACGATCCGTTCGCCGCCGAGAAGAAACGCGCCGGCGATGTCGCCCTCGAAAAAGTCGGCAAGGACGCGGCCATGCCGTGGCAGACCGATGGCAAGACTTGGCACACGATCAATCGCATCAGCGGCGATGGCAAACCGTGCCGCTGGGAAGGCGAAGTTCTCTCCTGGATCGACGACAAAATCCATGCCCTCGGCGATTTCGCGGACACCAACTGGAAGCATCAATCGACCGTTGAGATCGCCGCCAGCACCAAAACGCTCGGCTGGTTCTTCCACGCCCACACCGGCATGGAATGGCTCGTCCGCCTGATTTTCCGTGTAGGGAAAAACACCTTCAAGCAGGAAGAGCTCAATCGCAAGCTCGGCCTGCCCACGCTCAACGACACCGAGGGCATCCAGGTCTACTCGAACGAACCGCGCGTCCATGTCGCCAATCGCAAGGGCCCCTGGCAAGAGGTGTGGATGCTGATTCACAAACTTGACGAGATCGACACGCCGGCCTTTGACGAATTCCTGCGAAAGGCGGTCGGCTCTTTCGCGGGCAGCCTCAAGCGGATGCAGACCAAGCCGGAGGACGTGATGCCTTGGAAGGTCAACGGCGAGCGCTGGCATCTAGGCGAAAAAGGCTTCCCGCCGGGCCGCAAGCTGCAATGGGACCGGGCGATCTTGCCGCGCCTGCTCGAATTGCTGCGGAAGGTGGAGCCGAAGATCGAAATCACGTGGGACAACCGGGCGATGATCAGCGTGCGCGTGCCGGAAATTTCGCGCGCCTGGGGATATTTGCGCACCAAGGATTCCGACGCTCTGCATTGCCGTTTCCTGGGTAAGAAGGGGCAGTTCAACTTGAATCAGATCGAGAAATTCGGGCTGGAGCCGACGCTGCAATCGTCGAGCGAGGGGGAATCGCTGATATTGAATTTCCAGCACGACAACCACCTCCACGGGCCGGATCTGCGCGAGATTTTGCAGCAACACCTGGCGGGATTCCGCGAGATGCGCGGATGACGACTCGCCGACTGCGATTCCTAGCGCAGCGTGTTTTGCCGAAGCCCCTTTAATCGCAAGAGGATGCGGGATTCCTACGCGCGATCCGCTGACAGCCAGTCGGTCGCGCTAGCAACGCCGAACGCAAATGTTCCGCGCGGAACATGATTGGTGTCCGTTTCGTGGTGGTTTCGTGGCCCGGGATCGGTACTCCGACCCCGGAGGAAGCGCCCTGTCGCTGAAACCGGGGTCGGATTACCGACCCCGGCCACGACCGCTCATAATTGCTTCCGGCGTCGCTGTTGCGTATGATAAATCTCACATTCGTATGCAACCCTCGGAGAATCCGCCATGCGACACCTGGCCATCGCGCTGCTGATCCTGGCATTTGCCGCCAGCGCCGGTTCCGCCCATTACAACATGCTGCTGCCCGACAAGCCGTGGGCGAACAAGGACGAGAAGGTCACGTTCACCTATCAGTTCGGGCATCCGTTCGAGCATGAGCTTGTTCGATGCGCCGGAAGCCGAGGCGGTCATTCGTGGTGATCATGCCGAACGGGAAGGAAGAAACCCACGACATCAAGAAGTTACTCAAGCCGATCAAGAATGCCAGGCGCGGACGGCAAAAAGGTTGACGGCATGGCAACTTCGTCTTCAGCCGACGGTGCGCGGCGATTACACGGTCGTGCTCAAGACGCCGCCGATCAGGATGGAGGAATCGACAGAGTATTGGTCCAGGACATCGGTCAAAGTCGTCTGCACGTGCAGACGCAAAATGGTCTGGGAAGGCTGAACGCAAGGCTCTTTGGGAACCACTAAGGATGTCCATTCGGCCTATACACGACCGTATGGGTTGTTCCCGGGCATGGTTTTTCGAGGTCGTCTCGTGTTCGTGGACGGAATGAACTGGGATTGGAGCGGGCCGGTAGCGAGAGGCCGGATCGAAATTGAAAAATACAATTCACAGCCGCCAAAGAAACTGCCGCCCGATGAGTTGATCACTTTCAAGACGAAAACCGACCGAAGGTGTTTTCGTGTTCGACGTTGCCGGAGCCCGGTTGGTGGGGCATGACGGCGGGTATAGGAAATCTGGCCATGGATGGGTGGCAGGGCAAGAAAGGCCCGTTGCGCGAACGCACGACGCTCTGGGTCCACGTGGACGAAAAGAAATGACGCTCTTCGCGGTCCATATCAGCGACGGCGTCCTGACCACGCCCTGGCTCGCGGCCGGCTTCGCGCTGGCGGCGCTGCTCGTCGGCCTGGCTTCGTGGCGCATCCGCGATGAGGAGATTCCTCGCGTCGCCATTCTCACGGCGGCGTTTTTCGTTTCCTCGCTGATCCACATTCGTGTCGGGCCGACTTCGATCCATTTGTTGTTGACTGGCCTTGTCGGCGTCATGCTCGGCGTGCGTTCTGCATTGGCGATTGCCGTCGGGCTGGTGCTGCAGATGATGCTCATCAACCACGGCGGCTGGACCACGCTTGGCGTCAACGCGTGCGTGATGACGCTGCCCGCCCTCTTCTGTTGGCTGCTGTTTCGGGCACTGCATCGCTTGCCGTGGATTACGGAGCCGGCCGCCCGCCGCATGATGGTCGCCTGCGGCGCGCTCGCCCTGTATTTCAGCTCGGTCTACAGCGTGGCCCTCATTTGCAACACGCCACTCACTTCCATCAGCCGCGACGCCTTTGAATCGGCCAATGAATGGCTGCTCAATCCGTGGATCATCGGCGGGGCGGTTATTTTCGTCGCCGGCGCGATCGTGCTGGAACGCCGACTGGAGAACACGCCGGAGTTCCCGCTCGGTTTCTTGATCGGCGAACTGGCGGTGCTGCTGACGGTGGGCCTGAATTGCGTCACGCTGATTGCCGGCGGCGAGCGCGAATGGCCGGTCGTGCCGCTTCTGCTGGTGATCGCGCATCTGCCGTTCGCGGTGATCGAGGGCTTGATCCTGGGTGTGATCGTGGGATTCGTGGCCCGCGTCAAGCCAGAGATGCTGGGGGAAAAACCGGATTCACCGCCGAGACCGCAGAGAGCGCGGAGAGAAATTGCGAGGGCGACAAAACGGTTTCGACTCTGCGGTCTCCGCGTTCTCTGCGGTGACAAATGCTGCTTCACTCACTCTTCTTCTCGGGGAAAATCTCCTCGAACGTCACGTCCCATTGTCCGAGCCCCAGGCTGACCACCGCGGCGCTACGTTTCGCATCGACGCGCACCACGCGGCCATTCTTGTCGTATTTCGGCACCCAGACGGTGTCGCCCGCTTTCAATTGCCCGCGCCATTCGCGCAGCACGGCGGCCTCGCGCTGTTCGCGTTCCAACTCGGCGACCTTGTGGGCAAATTCGTCGCGCTGCTGCTGGGCGCTCAGTTGCGCCTCCAGCGCCTCGGCTCGCGCCTTCTCCGCTTCCTCGCGTTTTTGCTGCAACTGGATCAGTTCCGGGGCGCGCCGTTGCCGGCGCTTCAAATAGCGGTGGGCACGCTTGAGCAGATCGCGCGGCATCTTCAGGCGGCGCGCGATCTTCAGCGCGTTCGACATGCCGAACTGGCCGATCAGCAAGCGATAGGTGGGCCGCAATGTCTCGACATCGAACTCGACGGCGGCGTTCTCGGCCCGCTCATTGTTGAACGCGTACGTCTTGAGATCGCCCAGATGCGTCGTCACCATCGCCCGGCAGCCGATGGAATCGAGCTGATCGAGGATCGCCCGACCCAATGCCGCCCCTTCGACCGGATCGGTGCCGGCGCCGAGCTCGTCGAGCAAGACGAGGCTATGGGCATCCGCGATCTTGAGGATGTGGGCGATGCGCGAGATGTGCGAGCTGAAGGTGCTCAGCGATTGCTCGAGGCTTTGCTCATCGCCGATGTCCGCGAGGATTTGGTGAAAGACCGGAACGTGGCTCCCCTGCCCTGCCGGGATGTGCATGCCGGTCTGGGCCATCAAGCACAGAAGGCCGGTGGTTTTCAACGTCACGGTTTTGCCGCCGGTATTGGGCCCGGTGATAATGAGCAGATTGAACGGTTGGCCGAGGCGAACGTCGATGGGAACAACCTGCTTGGGAGGGCGAGGCTCCTGCCGAGCCATCGGCGCCAACGGCTCGGCAGGAGCCTCGCCCTCCCGGCGAAAAAGCTGCTCCAAAAGCGGGTGCCTCGCTACTCGCAACCAAAGATGCCCGTCGGTATTGATGTCGGGGCAAGCGAGATTGAAGTCGCGGGCATAGCGGGCCTTGGCGGTGACGTAATCGAGCTTGGCCATCGCTTCGATCGCGTTGCCGAGGGGCCGGGCGACCTTGCCGACCTCGGCGGAGAGTTTGCGGAGGATTTTCTTCACCTCGCGGTCCTCCTCGCTTTTGAGGACGACGCGCTCGGCGCTCAAGTGGGCGACCTCGGCCGGCTCGATGAAGACAGTTTCGCCAGTGCTGCTCGTGCGATGAATGACGCCCGTCAGCTTGTGGCGAAAATTGACCGCGACCGGCAAAACGTAATGATCGCCGTTGACGGTCGCGTTCGGATAACGCAAAATCTTGCGCAGTTCCGGATCGCGCAACAGGTGCTTGATGCGCGTCTGCACCTTGTCGTCGAGGCCAGCGATCTTCTGGCGGACGGCCGCGAGCTCGGGGCTGGCCATGTCGAGCACGTGGCTGCGCGAATCGATGCAGCCGGAAATCGATTTGGCGACCGGGCCGAGATCCTCGATCGGATGGAGCAAGCCGATGAGGAGCGGCGTTTTTTCGCCGAGCCGCATCCGCCAGCGATACATGTGGCCCGCGCAGGTGAGAGTGCCGGCGACATCGAGAAGTTGCTCGGCAGTCAGCATGGCCCCGATTGCGGCACGGCGCACCAGCATCCGCACATCCTTGAGCCCGGCAAACGGCGGCGTCTGCCCCTGCCCCAGCACTTCGACCGTTTCCGTCACCAGCGCCAACTCGGCGCGGATGCTCTCGGCGTTCGTGCTCGGCTCCGCGCTGGGCCAGGTCCTTGCCAAGCGACGAGAACGCATAACTCGCCGCCAATTCGCGAATCTTGTGGAATTCCAGGAGATCGAGAGTATGTGCGTCCATTGTCATTGCATTACATGGATCGGGCCGGTTGCAATCGGGTTCGCCCTTGTTTCTGCCGCTTGCGGCTTCGCGCTCGCTGGAAGAAGCCGGAATGCTCGGCAGTATTCAGCGAGCGCGAAGCCGCAAGCGGCAGAAGGTTAATCCTAACGCCGCGACAGCACGATCATGACAATGAACATCGCCAACACCACCAGGACCGCGCCGAAGATCATGCCGCTGATGCTGACGAACCAGGCCGACGCGGAATTCTCCAGCGGCGCGGCCGGCTCCAGATTCTTGTCCAACTCGCGCTCCAGCTCCGCACGCAGCTCCGGCGTGCATCGGCCCCAATGCAGCGTGACGTGGCTCATCGATGCAAAGCTCTCGATCACCAGCTCTGCGGAACGATGATCGGCCAACGCGGTGACGGCGGTGCTTGGTTCGTCGCTTCTCGCCGGGACCAGGATCAGCCGATTGCGGTCCGATTTTGTCGCCAGGCCCAGCGCGGCGAATGTCTGTCGCGAAATCGCTGCAAACTGCTCAGGATCGACATTATAGACCATCGTTTTGTTCGCGCGAGAAGATCATCAATCCGCCGCCGACGAGGATCACCAGGAAATAAGCCAACCACCCGATCCACGGAGCGAATTCCAGATCGGAGGCGAAGAGCACGTGATTGTAGAACTGGGTCGCCAGCACCGGCACCGTGGCAAGGAAGAACCCCGACACCGCGAACAACAGCCCGACGGCGTCCCACGCGCCATGCACGAGCAACGGCCGACTGCGGCGATTGATGGCGGCGAGAACGAAGCAATAGATGCCAATGGGGAGCAGGAAAGCCAGGAAGGCGAAGAGTGCAAGCCTGATCTCGTCGGTCATGGAGGCTTTCCGTTGTGGATGAGGTGGGCGTATTTTATAAGCTCACGCAAAGACGCAAAGGCGCAAAGAAGAGTGAACGGAAGAGTTTGCCAATTCAAACGCACGGACCAATGGAGTGGCAAATTTCCGACTTTGCGCCTCGCGCCTTTGCGTGAGCTCCCTGATTTGGAGAAATCGGGAGGCACAGGCCCTCTGGCTCGAAATCGATGAGCCGATCGCGGTCCCGGCTTGCTTGCGCGAACTGCGCACCGCGGAAGTGCTGGAGCGCATCGGCTCCGACGAGGCGCGCGTCTTGGTCGAAAGACACGCAACCGGCGATCCAGCGGCACTTCTGACATGCGAGGTACGGTTGGCGCTGGCCCGCTGGCGAAAATAGGCGGCATTGAAGTGCCAACCGGTCACCGAATTGTGCCGAAATGAGCCTATGAGGAAGGCAGGAAAGCAGGAAGTGACCAACCGATTTTCCTGCCTTCCTGCTTTCCTAATTGAATTCTCTTCTCGTAAGAATCCGAGGAGCAGTGAACGGTTACTGCCAACCGTTTCGAACATTCTATCTTGTGAAGAATCAAGGTCGGTTGGCGCTTTTTCCATTTGTCCCTTTCGGGCTCCGTCTCGCGCGGATTCGTGGGCACCTGCCCCGTTGGCCGCAGAAAAACCAGCGTTTTGCGGCAATTCCAGGTGCCCAACTCACTTGGGCGCCTGGGGGGGACCTGGAATCCGAATTGACACCGCCGCGCGATTTCGACTATACCGCGCAGTGGACTGGTACGTCCTTCACGGATGAGGAATTCAGCCATGCCTGCGCGCACGCTTCGATGGATCGGCTCTGCGATCATCATGGTCATCATGGCCGCCGGCTGCAAGAAAGCCGATGACACCGTCAAGAAGGAACCGCCGGCGCCGGCCAGCCAACCCGCTTTGAAAAACGACAACAACGGCAAGCCGGTGCCTGCGCGGACGACGGCCCGGACCAAGGTGCCCGCGTTGCTGCCGTTCAAGGACGCGGTGATCCTCGGCAATACGGTGCCGACGGGCGAGTTGCCGCCGCCTGATCTCACCTGCAATGGCAAGAACACCGCCAAGCTCTTCGAATCGATCGCCAACGATCTTTGGGATAAGGTCAATTTCACCGACAACAACGGCAAGCGCATCCGCTATCAGGCCGTCATCGCGACCGAGCTGGGGAGCATTCACGTCGATCTGCTCGGCGACTCGGCTCCGAATCATGTGCGCAGCTTCGTATGCCTGGCCCGCGCCGGCTATTACGACGGCATGTCGTTCTACTACAGCCTCAATCGCCAGGTGGACGATTTCCAAACCGGCTACATCGAAACTGGCTGCCCGCGCGGCACCGGCGAGGCCGGCAGCGGCAGCATCGGCTACTGGCTCCGCCCCGAAGGCGACCGGACGCTCAAGCACGAAGCCGGCGTCCTCGGCGCTTGCCTCGGCGAGGACGCGAATTCCGCTGCCTGCCGATTCTATTTGACCGCCGTTGCGATGCCGCAAATGGACGTGGTCCGGTCGTTCAACATCTTCGGCAAGGTCACGCAAGGGTTGGACATCGTGCGTACAATCAATAAAAGAGAGGTACAGGAAACCGATCTCCTGCGGCAGCCCGTGCTGATCCGCAGCGTGACGATCCAAACCGTTCCCGATTGAGAAATGCCATGAACAAATCAAGTTGCAAAGCCGACGTCGAGAAGGCCCAGCAAGATCTCGATCTCGCCAAGAAAACCTACACCGTTGAGCTGAAAACAAACAAGGGAACCATCAACCTTGGCTTCTTCCCCGACAAGGCGCCGGGCCACGTCAAGAACTTCCTCGCCCTGAGCAAGATCGGCTTTTACGACGGCCTGACCTTCCACCGCGTCATTGAAGGCTTCATGATCCAGGGCGGCTGCCCGCTCGGTTCCGGCACCGGCAGCGGCGGCTATACCATCAAGGCCGAGTTCAATTCGACCCCGCACGCAGCCGGCATTCTGTCGATGGCCCGCAGCAACGACCCCAATTCCGCCGGCACGCAGTTTTTCATCTGCCACGAAGCCGCGAACTTCCTCGACGGCAAGTACACCGCCTTCGGCAAGGTCCTCGACAAGGAATCGCAGGATGTCGTCAATGCCATTGCCCTGGTGAAGACGCGCAATGAGAAGCCGGTCGAGAATGTTGTCATCGAAAAAGCAACTGTGAAAGAATCGGCGAAATAACGCCCCGCCGTCGCGCGAGGCTGGGAGGGGACCCACGCAAAGTGAAGCTGTGAACCTGGTCAGGCCGGAAGGTGCAGCCATAAGCGGTCGATCTTGTGCAGTGGATCAGCCTCTCTCAGCCATCCCGCGGCGGCCGGTGCCCAATTCCGCTTGCGGCTTAGCGCTCGCAGCAGAGCAACGAAGGTGTCGGCGCTCGCCTGCGAGCGCGAAGCCGCCAGCGGCGGATGGCCATACAATCACGCCATGGCGAAAAAGAAAACAACCGCTGAAGCGCCGCTGCCAACCGCCGCCGAGTACACCGTCCTCGCACGCCGTTATCGGCCGCAGCAGTTCGCCGATCTGGTCGGCCAGGAAGCGGTCGCGCAGGCGCTCATCAACGCCCTGCAATCGAACCGCGTTGCCCATGCGTATCTCTTCACCGGGGCTCGCGGCGTCGGTAAAACCAGCGCCGCCCGCATCATGGCCAAGGCGCTCAACTGCGCCAAGGGGCCAACCGCGACGCCGTGCGATCAATGCGAAATCTGTCAGGCGATCACTTCCGGCGAAGACACCGACACCATCGAAATCGACGGGGCCAGCAACAATGGCGTCGAAAACGTCCGTGAGCTGCGGGCCAACGTGCAATTCAGGCCGAGCCGATCGCGCTACAAAATCTACATCATCGACGAAGTGCACATGCTCTCGACGGCGGCGTTCAATGCATTGCTCAAGACATTGGAGGAGCCGCCGCCGCACGTCAAGTTCATCTTTGCGACCACGGAGGTTCAGAAGGTCCCAGTCACAATCCTGTCACGCTGCCAGCGCTTCGATTTCGGCGGCATCAGCATCCCGCGCATTCTCACCCGGCTCAAGGAAATCGTCGCCGCCGAGGGCATGGAGGCGGACGAGGAAGCCCTGGAAACCGTGGCCCGCCGCGCCGGCGGCTCCATGCGCGACGCCCAATCGCTGCTCGATCAACTTCTCGCCTTCAGTGGCAAAAAGCTGACCGTCGATTCGGTCCACCAACTGCTCGGCACCGCCCACGAGGAGCGCGTCATCGACATCGCCGCTGCGGTTTTCGCGCAGGACGCCAAGAAGGTGCTCGAAATCCTGAGCGAAATCGTCGATCAAGGGCAGCAGCTCGGCGAATTGCTTGAGCAATTGATCGAATACTGGCGCGACGTGATGATCGTCAACAGCGCCGGTCTCGCGGGGCAAAGCGTCAGCGTTTCCAGCGCTCGCCGGCCCATCCTGGAGCAGCACGCCAAGCAAGCCAACCTCGACACAATCTTGGCCGGCATGGATATGCTAGTAACGGCCAAGGCACGGATGCGCAGTAGCAGCCACGCGCGGGCGATCCTGGAGTTGGCGTTGGTGCGCATGTGCCGGCTCGATGAATTGGTGCCGATCGCCCAGATCGCGCAATGGCTCAACAAGGAAGGCGCGACGCCGATTGCCAAAACCAAAGGCCCCTCCCCTGCCCTGCTTGCACCAGCTGTCGCCATTGAGACCGAAAAAAAAAAGCTAGCCGTGCCTGATCCGATCATGTCCGAGCAATTTCCGCTGGCTCTCGTACCGGAATCCTTACCGAAGATTTGGCAGCAACTGCTTACGAAGGCAGGGTTTGCATTTCAAGCCGAGCTTCGCAAGGCAAAAACTCCAGCAATTTTTGGGCCAAACACTCTGGTTTTGCCCATTTCCCGACGCTATAATGCCCCCGGATGCTTCTTCCTGGATTCGGCCAAGCTCGGCAAGGTCCAGGAGATTCTGAGCGGCATCGTCGGTCAGCCCTGCACGCTCCGCATCGAATGGAGCGATGAACCCGTCGAGCCGGCAGCGGTCGGGGCAAAAAACTCCTCGGCCCAGGCGATGGGGCAACAGCGATCGGAGTGGCTGCAGATTCCATTCGTGAAGAAAGCGGCCGACGTTCTGGGCGCCCAGATCATGCGCGCCGACGAGGGATTCGGTGCCGTGGCCAAGGCCGCCGAAACCGAAGCGGCGGATATTCTCGAAGCACCTGCGGCCCCTGAGGAGGAATGAGATGTTCGAGAAACTCGGCCAGATCGCCAGCCTGATGAAGAACCTGCCGAAGATGCAGGAAGAGATGGCCAAGATGCAGGCAAGCCTCGCCAAGATTCTTGTCGAGGCGGATGCCGGCGGCGGCATGGTCAAGGCAAAGGTCAATGGGCATATGGAAGTCGTGGCATGCGTCATCAGCGAGGAAGCGATGAAGGACCGCGAACTGCTGGAAGATTTGATCCGGGCCGCGACCAATCAGGCGATTCAGAAGGCGAAGGCCGCCGTCGCCGAGGAAACATCGAAGATGGCGAGTGGGCTTGGGCTCGGATTGCCGCCGGGAATGCAACTGCCGACGTAAGGAAATCCGAAATCTAGCCACGGACGAAACACGGATCGAACACGGATGGGAGGGAGAGTTGGGAGCCGATTTTCTTATCCGTGTTCGATCTGTGTTTCATCCGTGGCTAAATTCGAATGTGAGGACATGCTTTGGCCAGCACGCAGCCTACCGGCGCCATCGCTCGGGCGATGCAAGAGCTTGGCAAGCTGCCCGGCATCGGGCCGAAGTCGGCGGAGCGGATCACGCATTTCCTGCTTTCATCGGAAGCCAAGGAAGTGCTCGCCCTGGCCGATTCGCTGCGGGACATCGTCACCAAGGTGCATCCGTGCCGGCAATGCTGCAACCTGACGGAAGGCGAGCTGTGCGAAATCTGCACCGACGGCAAGCGCGATCCATCGCTGATTTGCGTCGTCGAGCAAGCACGCGATCTAGCCTTCCTGGAACGGGCCGGCGCTTATCGCGGGTTGTATCATGTGCTGCAAGGCAGGCTCGCCCCGCTCGACGGCGTTGGGCCGGAGAATCTCACGATCGACGCGCTCTTGCACCGCGTCAATCAAGGCGGCGTCAAGGAAGTCATCATGGCGACCAATCCCACACTCGAAGGCGACGGCACCGCCCTTTATATCTCCAACCTGCTCGCCGGCAGCGGCGTCAAGATCACTCGCCTCGCCCGCGGCTTGCCCTCCGGCTCGGTGCTCGAATTCGCCAACACGCAGATGCTTGCCGACGCCCTCGAAGGACGACGGGCGTTTTGATCATTGTGCTTGCGTCTAGCATTCGCGCGGCACCGTGCGAACGCTAAAGGCAAGCAGTGGAGACTGACGGTCATGCAACTCAATATCGGCACAAGTATGCGAGCGGAATTGGCCCAGGTCATTTCGCCGCGCATGATTCAGTCGATGGAGATCCTCCAGCTTCCCGTCATGGCCCTGCAAGAACGCATCGAGCACGAATTGCAGGAAAACCCCGTACTGGAGCAGCGCGAGCCCGGCAGCGATGAGGAGGGCTATCCGAATACCCCGGAGTTGGCCGACGGCGTCCAAACACCTGAAACCGTTGAAACGCCGCCGGAAGCGAAGGCCGAGACGCCGGAGACGGAACTGGTTATCGACGCCCAGAGCGCCGAACAGGATTTCGAGCGGATGGAAGCGCTCAACGAGGACTGGTCCGATTATTTCAATGAAGAATCACGTCCCTCCGCCAATCGCATCTCCGAGGAAATGGACAAAAAGCACGACGCCATGGCCAACATGGCCGACCGTCCGCAATCCTTGCAGGATTTCCTCAACGATCAGCTCCCCTACCTCGGCCTGGGCGAGCTCGACAAGGAGTTGGTTCGCCACATGATCTCGCACCTCGACGAGCGCGGCTACCTGACCACGCCGCTGGAGGACATCCGCCAATCCTTTGGCCAGGATGTCACGCTGGAGCAGGTCGAGGATGCGCTCGACGAATTGCAGCACCTCGACCCGGCCGGCGTCGGCGCCCGCGATTACAAGGAATGTCTGCTGCTGCAAGTGAAGACTGATACGCCTTGCCGCGAAGTGGTGCGGTCGTTGATTCTAAATCACCTGGAAGACATCCAGCACAATCGGCTCCCCGTGATCCAAAAACGCACCGGCTACGACATCAAGACCATCCACGAAGGCATCGAAGTGCTCAAGCATCTCGATCCGAAGCCGGGGGCGCGCTTCGAGACCAACAGCACGCAATACGTGGTGCCGGACATCATCATCGAGAAGAACGATCAGGGCGAGTACGACATCCGTTTGGTCGATGACTGGACGCCGCAGATTTACATCAGCCGCCGGCATTTCGAGATGCTGCGCGACAAGAGTTTGCCGCAAAAAGACCGCGAATTCATCCAGCGCAAGATTCAGTCGGCGAAATGGCTGATCGACGCCATCGAGCAACGCCGCTCGACTTTGAAGAAGGTAACGCGGGCCATCATCGATCATCAGCGGAAATTCCTCGATCAAGGGCCGGAGAACATCGAGCCGCTCAAGATGCAACAGATTGCGGACATTGTCGGCGTACACGTGACGACGGTGAGCCGGGCGGTGGACGACAAATGGGCGCAAACGCCGAGGGGCGTCTTCCCATTGAAGCGATTCTTCGGCGGCGGCACGCACACCGCCAGCGGCGAGGACGTCGCCTGGGAAACCATCAAGCAAAAGCTGCTCGACATCATCGGCGCCGAGGACAAGGCGAACCCGCTTTCCGACGAGTACCTGGTGACCAAGCTGTCGGAATCGGGCTACCCGGTGGCGCGGCGCACGGTGACGAAGTATCGCAAGATGCTGGGCATTCAATCGTCGCGGCAGCGGAAGGTGTGGAGCGAGGGGTGAAATCATGACGCAAACATTTACGGTCCGATTCGACGGCAAAGTGCTTATTCCCGATGGCCCGGTCGAGCTTCCGGTGGGGCAAACGCTCAAGGTCCACCTTGAAGTGCCCGAGAACGCTTCACCGCGTTTCGCTGATCTGGCCCAATTTGCCGCCGATTTGCCGGACGCGCCAACCGACCTTGCGGCACAACATGACCATTATCTCTACGGCAGCCCCAAGAAATGAGTGCGTCGCTTCAAGATGTGTTTGCCGACACAGCTTTCTGGATTGCCTTGGTAATAAAGCAAGATCAATTCCATGCGCGCGCTGGGGAATGGTCCTTGCGAATCAAGGGGCGAATCATCACCACGCCACCAGTGCTGCTGGAAACGGCCAACGGACTATCGAGACCCGCGTGGCGCGGATTCGCCACAGCGCTGATCGATCATCTCAAGAAACGGGATGACGTGTCCATTCCACACCTGACGCCCGATCTGTGGACGCGTGGATGGGATTTGTACCGTACTCGACCTGACAAGGCCTGGAGCTTGACTGACTGCATTTCCTTTGTCGTGATGCAAGACGACGGGCTTTCCGATGCGCGTAACAACTGACGAGCACTTCAGGCAAGCGGGATTTCGTGCTGTGCTGCTGGAAGACCCAAACGAGCAAGAATGAGGCTTCGGTGAACGATGCGTCGTTGGAATACCTTGACCAAAACAGGCGACCCATCCGGGAGTCGCCAGCCACGTTCGCAGATTTGGTTGAGCGCCTAGAAGTAATACGTATCGAGTTCGGCGCACTGCACAGAATGCCTTTCGGAATCGCCTTGGTTCGCAGCGAAGGTACTCTGATTGTTGCTCTTGGAGATGGCGAGCGGTTGTTGATGCTTCATCCCGTAGACCTGGATGCGGAATCGACGGTGCACTCGCTTGGAGACCCAAATACGGCGGAGACTTTCATATTCTACTGCGAGGACTTGTGCGAAGTATCGCGCAAGTATCTGATCCCGCGCTGCCAGGCAATTCAGGCGATTCGAGAGTGGTTTGAGCAAGGTCGCCGGAGCGAATCGATAAGATGGACGAGCGAACTATTCTGAATTTGGATTCTAGGGCCTGGATCAACGATTTTCGCCGCGAAGAAACAAAAATCCGCGCCGGCGGCGGCGCGCAAGCCATCAAACGCCAGCACGACAAGAACCGCCTCACGGCCCGCGAGCGCATCGCGCATCTCACCGACAACTTCTTCGAGCTCGGCCTTTGGGCGGCGTGGAACATGTATGCCGATTGGGGCGGCGCTCCATCCGCCGGCGTTGTCACCGGCATCGGCAACGTCGGCGGGCGGCAGGTGATGCTGATCGCCAATGACGCGACTGTAAAAGCCGGCGCGTTTTTTCCGATGACGGTGAAGAAGGTGCTGCGGGCGCAGCGCATCGCCATGGACAATCGGTTGCCGCTGGTTTATCTCGTCGATTCGGCGGGGGTTTTTCTGCCGTTGCAGGATGAGGTGTTTCCCGACGAGGACGACTTTGGCCGCATCTTTCGCAATAACGCGGTGATCTCGGCGATGGGGATTCCGCAATACGCGGCGATCCTGGGCAATTGCGTCGCCGGCGGCGGCTATTTGCCGGTGCTGTGCGACAAGCTGCTGATGACGGAAGGGAGCGGTTTGTATCTCGCGGGGCCGGCGCTCGTGAAGGCGGCGATCGGGCAGGTCGTCGATTCCGAGGATCTTGGCGGCGCCAAGATGCATGCGCAGATTTCGGGGACCATCGACTTCCGCGAAAAGGACGATCCAGCCTGCCTCGATCGGCTCAAGCGTTTGGTGGAGATGCTGCCCGCGCCAAGCCCCACCATAAGCGCAGAGTTGGTGGGGTTAGCCGCTGCAAGCGTCACCCCCACCAAGGCTGCTTTTATGGTGGGGCTTGCCAAGGAATACGATGTGCGCGATCTGCTGCCGTCCATCCTCGACGCGACGCCGTTCGATGAATACAAGGCCGAATACGGCCCGACGCTGGTGTGCGGGTATGGCCGGCTCGGCGGCGTCGCGGTCGGCGTGGTCGCCAATCAAAAGAAACGTTGCAAGGCGCCGACGGGCGAATTGCAGTTCGGCGGCGTCATTTATGTCGATGCGGCCGACAAGGCGGCGCGCTTCATCATGGATTGCAACCAGTCCCGGCTGCCAATCATCTTCTTGCAAGACGTCAACGGCTTCATGGTCGGCCGCGATTCGGAGCAGGCGGGGATCATTCGCTCCGGGGCCAAGCTCGTCAATGTCATTTCCAATAGTGTGGTGCCGAAACTCACCGTCATCCTGGGCGGTTCGTATGGGGCGGGCAATTACGCCCTGTGCGGCAAGGCGTTCGATCCGCGTTTCATCTTCGCCTGGCCAACCGCTCGCTACGCCGTCATGGGGGGCGAACAAGCGGCCAGCACGCTGCTGGACATCAACATCAGCGCCATGAAACGCGCGGGCCGGCAGCCGGACGCCAAGGAGTTGGAGGACCTGCGGGCCAAGGTCGAGGCCAGCTATTCGGAGCAGACCGACATTCGCTATGCCGCCGCCCGGCTCTGGGTGGACGCGATCATCGAGCCAGAACAGACGCGCGCGGCGCTGTTGACGGCGCTATCGGTGGCGCTGCGGCACAATGATGGGCGCGAATTCAAGACGGGCGTGTTGCAGGTTTAACCTGACGATGGGCGATATTCGTCCGGCAGGTGCTTTTCCAAATCCACACTCTCATGCAATATCCGGCCGATCTCCACAGTCTCGGCATAAATGGCGCGATAGAGCAGGAAATGACGCGGCCGCCGAACGCGTGCGCCAACCTTTGCGGCACGTTTGCGGCTGCATTGAAGATGATAGGTTCGGCAATGCTCGCCGATCACTGTGCGGGTGGCACTGCCAGGCAATTCCGGGTCCGCCGCGACATCATCGATGGCGGTTTCGATGAGTGCGATATAGCGTTTGTCTGTTTGCGGCCCGAATTCCTGTTCCGTCCAAGCGGCGATGCTGGCAAAATCGTGAGAGGCATCCAGGGCGAGGATGTACTTCATTTCTGCCTGCCGTTCTTAGCTTTCTTGCGGACCTCGTTGTGAATCTTTGTCAGGAAAGCGCTTTTCTTCCTTCAAGCACGATTCCCTTGCCCTGATCGATGTCGTCGAACGCCCCCTTGGCCATCTTGCGGAGTGCGCCCAGTTTCGCCTGGCGTTCATGTTCTTGTTCCTCGAGAAGGCGCAATGCATCGCGGACGACTTCGCTGGCATTGCCATGACGTCCTGAAGCGATCTGGCCTTCCACGAAATCGTCAAGATGGTTGGTCAAATGGATATTGCGCGTCGGCATGGTCCGGCTCCTTTCCCACCAGCCTACCACGTTTGGCAAAGTTTGCCATAGCTGGCGCAAGGTAAACACCACGCATTTTCATCATTTCCGCATTTCCCGCTACTTTCGCTTCCATAGAGTGTTGGATACCGATGCAGCTGCAAATCCTGTCCGCGCGGAGGTGCGTTTTGCTCCCGTATTTCGCTTGGTCCCTGTTCGTCAGCGCCGTCCTGCTCTTCCTCGTGCAGCCGATGATCGGCAAGATGATCCTGCCTCGGCTGGGCGGCACTCCCGCGGTCTGGAATACCTGCATGGTCTTCTTCCAGGGCGTCCTTCTCGTCGGCTACGGCTATACGCATTTGCTGACGACAACGCTATCGACGCGGCGGCAGGTGCTGATCCATGGGGGCCTGCTCTTCCTGCCTTTTCTGGTGTTGCCGTTCTCGCTGGGCGAATGGGCGCCGCCGACCGAGAGCAATCCGATCTTTTCGCTACTGTGGAAATTGAGCCTGATGGTCGGCTTGCCCTTCTTGCTGGTTTCGACGACGGCGCCGCTCTTGCAGAAATGGTTCTCCCACACCGGGCATCCGGCGGCGAAGGACCCGTATTTCCTTTACGGGGCCAGCAACTTCGGCAGCCTGCTCGGCCTGGCTCTTTATCCTTCCGTGATGGAGCCGTGGTTTATCGTTGCGGCACAGGATGATCCGACCTGGCAAACGCAGGTCAACATCTGGACCATCGGTTATGCGATTTTCGTTAGCCTGGTGATCGGCTGCGCGGTGATCGTTTGGCAAGCGATCTCGAAGGGCCGGGAGCAGGCAGCAGACAGCAGACAGCAAGAGCCCGTACCGACTCCGGTCGCCGCCGTCGAGCAAGCGACAGCCGTCACCGCGTCCCCACCAAAGAAACGGGTCGCCCGGCTTGAATCAGCTTCTGGATCGACGGCGCCGGCTGCGCACTCCCTCCCGAAGGCCGAGGGGAAGCCGTCCTTGGGCTTGCCCAACGACGATGTGACCATGTGGCGGCGCATTCGCTGGATCGGCCTGACGGCGGCGCCGTCGAGTCTGATGCTCGGCGTCACCACCTACATGACCACCGACATTGCCGCGATCGCGCTCTTCTGGATCATTCCGCTGGCATTGTACCTGATCACGTTCATCCTCGTCTTCGCGCGCTGGCCGTGGGTTTGGACGGGGACGCCGCACACCGTGGTCATGTTCTTGCAGCCGATGGTGCTCTTGCTGCTCGTGTTGAAGATGATCGCCAATTTGCAGGCGCCGACCAGGTGGGCGGAGTGGGGAACGGTGCTCGAGTTTGCCCTGAACCTCGGCGCTTTCTTCACGACCGCGCTCATGTGCCACGGCGAATTGGCGAAGGATCGGCCCAGCACGAAGCACCTCACCGAATTCTATCTTTGCATGTCGCTCGGCGGCGTCCTGGGCGGGTTGTTCAACGCCCTTTTTTCGCCCATCGCGTTCCAGCACGGCATCTGGGAATATCCCATCGCGATGGCTTTCGCTTGCTTGATGCGCTCCAACCTGGTCGATCAACCCAAGACGCTGATTCCGGGCGATTCGACCGCGGCCAGGCGCACGCCCATCGGCACCTTCCTCGATTTCGCCGTGCCGATCCTCATCGGGCTTTGTTGCTACGGCATGGCGTACGCAGGAGATTTCTACGGAGGCAGATTCTTCTTGCTGAAAAAATCGTACCTACTGGCCGCCTTGGTGGTAGTCGTCCTGGCCCTGTCGCTGCGGCCCGTGCGGTTCGGGCTTTCGGTGGCGGGGCTGTTCGTGGCCATCACCATCTATGGCCGCGTTTACGATCCCTATTTTTATGAAGGCCGCGGGTTCTTCGGGTTGTTGCGGGTGCACGAATCGGACGACGACATGGACGACGACCGCAACTGGCACCTGCTGCCTCCCAAGCCGACGAGCGAACAGATGGCCCGCGAAGGAAAGGTCTATCGCAAGCTGATCCACGGCGGCATCGACCACGGGCGGCAGATCATTCGCTATCGCTACAAAGATGAGCACGGCAACCTTTTCCCCGAGACCGTGGAGCTCAACCTGAAAAAGCGGCGTGAGCCGATCACTTATTTCCATGAGCGTAACGGCGTGGCGGAATTGTTCCACAAGCTCGCCTGGCCGAACGCCCAGCCGCTCACCGCGGTCGTCAACATGACGGGTTTTTCCGATGCCCGTTTGCCGGCGGCGATGATCGGGCTGGCGGCAGGCGATGCCCCGGCCTGGAACCTTCTCGCCAACACGCAGTCTGAGCCGCCTTATGCCGTCGTCGGCCTGGGGACCGGCATTCTCGCTTGCTATGCCAAGCCGTTCCAGCACGTCGATATTTACGAGATCGACCCGCTCGTGAAGGGGCTGTCGATCCCACCCGGCTACATGCCGCCCTGGGACGAAAAGCGGCCGAAGAATTATGTGCCCTCCGAGCCCGTCTTCTACTTCGTGCAGGACGCCCAGGAGGCGCTGGGCCAAGATCGACGTGATTCTCGGCGACGGCCGGCTCAAGATCAAGGAGGCCCGCGCGGAGAAATATTACCACATCATCACTCTGGACGCCTTCAGCTCCGACGCCATCCCGGTGCATTTGTTGACCAAGGAGGCCTTGCAGATTTACTTGTCGAAGCTGGCTCCCGGCGGCGTGCTCTTGTTCAACACGACCAACCGCTATGTCCGCATCGAAGGGGTGCTGGCGGCGCTTGCCGAGGAGCTGGATTGCGATTGTTTGTATTGTGCGGATAACGTTCACGAGACGACCGATCATCCCGATCGCTTCAGTGCCGACTGGGTGGTGCTGCAGCCTCGCATGCACGAAGGAAGTTACCCGGTCAGCGGCGGTCGGCTGATCCGTGAACGGCTGGAAGCGCAGCGAACACGGTTGACGTGGTACGGCACGGTTGTCAAAGATGATGACGGCGAGCCGAAGGTGGATCGGCGTTGGCAGGAAGTGACGCCGCTGCCGGGACCGGTGTGGACGGATGGCTACTCGAACCTTCTGAACCCGCGCATCATGCCGTGGATTGCGCCGTGGCGGCAGTAGGAAGTTCGCTTGCGGTTTCGCGCACCGAATCCTGTCGAGCCTCTGATTCGGTGCGCGAAACCGCAAGCGAGGTTTAACGCGGACTGACTGGTTCGTCAGAAAACATCATTTATTCAAAAATGAGTGGAACAATCGACCGCGTCTCGTCCAATAGATGGCAGGAAGGTGGCCACCAAGTTCGAGGCAATGGAAATGGAGACTCTCCCCTGTCCGAGGATGGACGCACCTGACGCGGCGGCGGAATTGGCCGTCGGCGATGGGTATTTGCTGGAACGCTTCATCCGAGAGCGCGATGAGCCGGCGTTTGCGGAATTGGTGCGCCGCCACGGGCCGATGGTGCTGGGCGTATGCCGGCGCGTGCTCGACAATCCGCACGATGCCGAGGATTGCTTTCAGGCGGCGTTCATGGTGCTGGTGCGCAAGGCGGAAACGATTCGGCCCGCTTCGATGGTGGGAAACTGGCTTTACGGAGTTGCCTATCGCACGGCGTTGGAAGCGCGCAAGCTGGCAGCGAGGAGGCGGATCATCGAGAAGAAAAAGAGCGAGCAAGCCCACGCCGATTTAGCCTCCGGCGAGTCGCCGGGGGCTAAATGGCAAGAAATGCGTCCGGTGCTGGATCGGGAACTGAGCCGGCTGCCGGAACGATATCGCTGCATTCTGGTGGCGTGCGACCTGGAAGGCAAGACGCGCCGGGCGGCAGCGGAGCAATTCGATTTGCCCGAGGGAACGGTGGCAAGCCGGCTGGCGCGGGCACGGCGGCTGCTGGCGAAACGCCTTGGGCGTTATGCGTCGATCTCGGCCGGGGCGCTGGGAATGCTGCTGTCGGCGGAGGCCGCCGCGCCCGTGCCGCCGTCGTTGGTGGTTGCCACCGCTCGGTCCGCCGTGCAGCTGGCTGACGGTAAGCCGGCGCCCGGAACGCTGTCGCCCTATGTCGCAGCTTTGTGCGACGCCGTCGTTTCAAGCATGCAATGGACGAAGCTCACTCACATTGGCGCGGCGAGCCTGGCGATTCTCGCTGCCATCGCATTCGGCATTGTCGCCCTCATCCCCGCCGTCCAGCCGGAAATCGCGGCTCTTACGAAGCAAGACAAGGTCAAGCCATCCCAGTATCTCCGCGATTGCGTCGTCGCCAAGGTCGATAACGAAAAGCAAAAGCTTCAAGTTCTGCAGGCGCCGGCTGGCGGCGGGGGACTTCCCGTCACCTATGACCTGCTCGTTGAGCCCGGCATCAAGGTTTTCATCGACGGCAAGGAATCCCGGTTCGCGGACCTGCGCGAAGGGTTCCGAGTCCATCTGGAATTCGACACCAATCCCGCCGGTTCATGCCGGGCGAGGCGCATTGAAGCCGCGGGGCCGAACGTGGCGGCGGTTGTCAAGTCGGTTCATGCCGAGAAGCAGACGCTTACCGTTAAGATCGAAGACGCTTTGATCGCCGAGGCGATTGTGGCGCCGGACGCCGAGATTGTTGTCGCCGGCGTCAAAAGCAAGCTGGCTGACGTGAAACCCGGCATGCACGTGACGCTCCACATGTCGGCGGCGACTGAGCCCCGCAGCGTCGTGGCCCTGACGGCGGGTCCGAAAAAATGATCCCGTTTAGCCCGCCTCGAAGAGGCGGCTGGGCGCGTTCTGGGCAGCGGCGGGATCCGATTGGCGATGCCCCAGCCCGCCTCTTCGAGGCGGGGCTAAACAATGCCTCGAATTTTCCTAGAATGTTCCGATATTGAAAACGACTAATGGATTTACCGGAGGTGGCCCTTGGGTTCCTTGCCGATTTTCACGATCACAGTCTTTACCAGCGCCTTTCTCTTGTTCCTTGTCCAGCCGCTCGTCGGCAAGATGATCCTGCCAAAGCTCGGCGGCACGCCGCAGGTGTGGAATACCTGCATGGTCTTCTTCACCACCGTCCTGCTCCTGGGCTATGGCTACACCCACATGGTCAGCACCCGGCTCAAGCTGAGGCAACAGCTCATGCTGCACGCCGCCGTCCTGGCCATTCCCATCCTCTCGCTGCTCCTCTTCGCCCGCGGCTCTTCCGGCATCCCCATTTACGGCGCGGTGCAGGATTGGTCCCCGCCGCCAGGTTCCAACCCGATGGCCAACACGCTCTGGCTTCTTTTCACCATCATCGGCATTCCATTCCTCGTCGTCTCCACCAGCGCTCCGCTCTTGACCAGATGGTTTGGCTATAGCGGCCACCCGGCGGCGAAGGACCCTTATTTTCTTTACTCGGCAAGCAACATCGGCAGCCTCCTGGCTCTGTGGTCTTACCCGATTCTGACCGAGCCGTTCGTGTTGCTGCAATCGCAATCGTACATCTGGTTCGCGGGGTATGCAGTGCTGGCGGTGTGCATTCTCTTTTGTGCCTTCACGATCTACAAGATGGCGCCGCCGGACGATCAGCTGGCGGCGGAGGCGGCCGTGGAACTGCCGCCTCCGGCTGGGGACGATCCGACGCCCGTTCCCCCGCCCGCTCCCGCCGTCGAAGCAAGCACTGCCGTCAAGTCGGGCCCTGCGCCCGGTCCCTCGCGCGGCATCCAGCGCAAGAAGGGCCTTCAGCCTGTCAAACTTGACGCCAAGCCAGGCATTCAGACGCCAAGCATCGATCTCCGCTACGGGGCCGACGCGCCCATGACCTGGGGACGCCGCCTGCGCTGGATTCTGCTGTGCGCGGTCACGGTGAGCCTGTCCCTGGGCGTCACCAGCTACGTTTCGACCGATCTGTCGCCGTTCCCGCTGGTGTGGATCATTCCTTTGTCCCTCTACCTGATTTCGTTTATCTTCGTGTTCGCGCGCTGGCCCTTCTCATGGACCGGCAAGCGCCTGTTCAACTTCGGCGACAACAGCTACACGATGCACGATGCGATGATCTACGTCGCCCAGCCGATCGGCTTGCTCGCTTTGTGCTTCATTGTGCTGACCAGGCGTTTCGATCCATTCGTCGCCACCACGATTGTCATGCTTGGCTTCTTCGCGAATGCCCTGGCCTGCCATGGCGAATTTGCCAGGGACCGCCCCAAGACGCGGTACCTGACCGAGTATTTCTTGCTGATGTCGCTCGGGGGCGCCATTGGCAGCGTCTTCAACGGCATCTTCGCTCCGCTCGTCTTCCAGCGTGGCGTCTTCGAGTTCCACATCGCCATTGTCATCGCCTGCCTGGTCCGCCCCGAGACGATTCCGAGCGGCTGGTTCGACGAACTGCTCATGAACGCCTTCCCCGGCCTGCGCACCTGGGCCCGCACGCAAGGCGACGAGATGGCCAAGTCGATGGGCCGGCCGGCGCTCGGCACGACGTACATGTTCAACTACTTCCTCGACGTGGTCCTGGGCCTGTTCGTCTTTTTCCTGGCCTGGTGGCTGACCGCCGGCGAATGGAGCCACGCCATTCTCAACAAAATGATGCAGCTGGTCGGCCTTGGGCGTAACTGGAACTACTTCCTTCAGAACGCCTGGTTTTTCGGCATTCCGATGATCTTCTGCTTCTTCTTCGCGGGCCGCCCGCTGCGTTTTGGGCTGGCCGTCACTGCCCTGTTCGTCGCCAACCTGTACTTCGCCGAACGCGAAGACAATATCCTCGAAGCCCGGCGCACCTACTTCGGCGTCTTGCGCGTCATGCAAGGAGCGGAACGCCTGGGCGATCCAGAAGAGGCGACCGAAGGGGGCGACATCGTCAAGAAATGGGTCATGGACGAACGAACCGGGAAACGGGTGCCCCCCGCGTTCGGCTTCACCTACTTGATGCATGGCACAACCTATCACGGCCGAAATTACATGTACACGCGGAGCGATCAAAAGGCCGGCGTCATCAAGGACGCCAGCCGGGTCGCGACGACCTATTATCATCGCTATGGCCCGGTCGGCATCGTTTTCGAGCAGTACAACTGGCTTCCGGGTCGGCAGAACACGTTTTACGCCGACACGCGCATGCCCGTGACGATGATCGGCCAGATCGCCGCCTCAATGGGAACCAACACGCTGCCATTGGGCACCCTCGTCGAAACCTGGTCCGAGCCCCCCTTCGCCACCATCGGCCTGGGGACCGGCACCATGGTTTCCTACGCCCGCCCCTACCAGCACATGACCTACTACGAAATCGACGACGTGATTCGCGGCTTCTCGGTCCCGGAGAAATCCGATAGTCCCAACTGCGAACCGATCGACGAGACCGCGGGCGGCCCGTACCGCTACGGCACGCGCTTCACTTACCTGCAAAACGCGATCTTCCGCGGCGTCAATCTCGAAGTCATCATGGGGGACGCCCGCCTGTCGCTGGAACCGAAGCGCGAGATGAATAACATCGACAACTCGTATCAGTTCGAGGCCAACTTCTCGAAGTTCGGCGACCCGAAGGATCGCGCCTTTGACAAAGACCGCTATTACATGGGTGTGCCATTCGCGAATGTGCCCGCTTGGAGGGAAGATCGCGGTGAGAAGATCAAGGCCCGCTCGCCCGACCGGTACAACTATTACAAGGCCATCGTCGTCGATGCCTTCAGCTCCGATGCGATTCCGGTTCACCTTATCACCAAGCAGGCCATCGAAATCTACATGAGCAAGCTGACGCAGGACGGCGTCTTGCTCGTGCACACCTCGAATCGGCACATGGACCTGGTCCGCCCGGTGGCGCGCATCGCGTTGGCGCTCAAGGACGAAGCGGTGGCAAAAGCGAAGAAAGACGCGGAGGAATTCAACGACGCCGATTTGCGCCGCATCTGGGAGCGGCTTGCTCCGCCGGAGGGCGACACCCCGGATGCCAAGAAAGTTTACCAGGATTACATCAAGAGCTTCGATGCCGAGAAGGCCAAAGAAGCTTACGTAAAAACCCAAGAAGTCAACTGCCTGGTTGGCAAGGACAGCGTTGAGAAGAATGAGACTTTCCTGGGCCTATTCAGCTCCGAATACGTCATGCTCTATCGCGGCGACGGCTTTTCCAAATGGACGGAAAAGCTCGCGGCCGAGAAGACAAAGCTGAACGGCCGGCCGCCGCCAGCTCAATCGATCCTCAACTCGGTGGTGACGTGGTACGATCCGTACACGGAACACGTCGGCGTCGTTGGCGGGCGTCTGGTGAAGGCCCCGATTACTTTGCGCGATCCGATCTGGACCGACGATTATTCCTACATCCTGGGAGTGTTGCGCTAGGTTTTTTCCGCCGCTTGCGGCTTAGTGCTCGCATGGTTCTTTGCGAGCGCTAAGCCGCAAGCGGCATAATGGAGGTTGTCCCTTGGCACTGCCGTTCTTTGCCCTCACGCTGTTCGTCAGCGCGTTCATCCTGTTCCTGGTGCAGCCGATCGTCGGCAAGATCATTCTGCCCAAGCTGGGGGGCACGCCGCAGGTGTGGAATACCTGCATGGTGTTTTTCCAGATGGTGCTGCTGGCCGGCTATGCCTACACGCACAACGCCACGTCGCGCTTGACGCGCCCGGCAACAACTGATCGCTCACGGCGTGCTGCTTCTCTTGCCGCTCATTGTCTTGTTGCCGTTCCCGTTTGCTCTGGGCGGTGAGTTTGTGGACGGCGACAGCGGCGCCATCACGGATGTGTCCGACACCATCCCGATCGTGATCACGGCGCCGGGCCACAAGCTGCAGACTGGAATGCGCGTCCGGATTACCGGGGTGGAAACGCTCAAGAAAGACGGCAAGGCTGAGGCAAACGCCCCCGCGAACGGCACCTGGGACGTTGCCCGGATCGACAGCGACCATTTCAGCCTGGATACTTCGACGGGAAGCGGATCGTACGTCAAGGGAACAGGGGCCTTTGTCGGCGGCACCCCGAATCCGCACAGCCTGTGGGGTTTTCTTCCCGTTCTCGGCGCCAATCCGATTCCGTCCACGCTGGCGGTCCTGTTTTTGTACATCGCGCTGCCGTTCGTGGTGGTCGCCACATCGGCGCCTCTGTTGCAAAAATGGTTCGTGCACACCGGACATCCGGCGGCGAAAGATCCCTATTTTCTTTACGGGGCGAGCAACTTCGGCAGCATGCTGTCTCTCATCATCTACCCGATTTTGGTCGAACCCTACACGCGCTTGCGCGAGCAGGGCTGGATTTACACGGGTGGCTATTTGATCCTGATCCTTTTCGTGATGGTATGCGCGACGATGGTTTGGAACTCGAAGGAAGCCAAGGCAAGGTCCGCGCCCTCCGAACCGCCGAAGCCGGAGCCCACGCCGGCTGCCGCTCAGACTGCAGCGACCGTGGCTGCGCCAACCCCCGCTACCGCGGTGAAATCCGGCGCACCCCCCGCGCGGGCCGCCGGCGGCAAAGGGCCGGGCAAAGCGTATGGCGCCGATCCCTCGATCAAGCTCCCCTCCGACGATATGTCGCTCGGCCGGCGCTTGCGCTGGGTGCTGCTGGCGGCGATTCCGTCTAGCCTGATGCTAGGCATCACCACGCACATCACCACGGACCTGTCGCCGCAGCCGATGTTCTGGCTTGTGCCGCTGATTCTCTATCTCGCCTCGTTCATCTTCGTCTTCGCGCGCTGGCCGGTCGTCTGGACCGAGACGCCGCACACGATTTTCCTGTATGCTCAGCCGTTCTGCATCGCGCTCATGATTCTGGTGGACGTGCTGCACCTGACGAGCGACACGCGCTTCCTGCTTTTTGCCATCTTTGCCCACGTGCTGGGATTCTTCGCGACGACCATGGTCTGTCACGGCGAGCTGGCCAAGGATCGTCCGAGTACGAAGCATTTGACGGAGTTTTATCTGCTGATGTCGGTGGGCGGCATGCTGGGCGGCATGTTCAACGCCCTGCTCGCGCCGGTGGTGTTTCAGTGGGGCATCTGGGAATTCCCGCTGTGCCTGTTCGCCGCCGGCCTGGCCCGGCCGAAGATGTTCGAAGCTGGGCTTTTCGATAACTTCCTGGCAAGCATTTTTGAATCGCAGCCTGACGCTCCGGCGGGCAAGGCCGGGCACAAAGGCGCCGAGCACGCGCCTGCGGCCGCCGGCGTCACCGCCAACGAGTCGCTGGTGCAAATCCTCGATTTCGCCTGGCCCGCTCTGATCCTGGTGTGCGTGGTTGGCCTTGGGTTCTTTCTCGATAAGCCGGAGTACCAGGAACAGGGAATGGGATACAAGCTGGCTGCCTACTTCGTGCCGCTCGCCCTTTGCTGCGTATGCATGGCGCGGCCCATACGTTTCGGCCTCGGCATCGGCGCCGTGTTGTTGGTCACCTTGCTGGTTCAGTACATTGGCGATACGTCCACCATCCGTCGAAGCCGAAGTTATTTCGGGGCGGTCAGCGTCAAGGAGTTCGGCAGAGACCAGAGATATCGCCAGTTGATTCATGGCCACATCGATCACGGCATGAATTTCCTGCCGCCGGAAAAGGCCAAGGACCGCGGCGATCCGGCCAAGGATTTCAGCCGGCTGGCAACCACCTACTACCATCGCGAGGGCCCGGTCGGCCGCGTCATGGAGAAATTCAACTGGTTCCCAGGCCCGCCCAATTCCAACACCTACTGGGCCGACGCCCGCATGCCGGCTGCGCTCGCGATTGCCGGCGCCGCCGACGTCGGCGTCGGCATGCTGCCCATGACGCAACTGGTCGCCGCCTGGTCCGAGCCCCCCATCGCCACCATCGGCCTGGGGACCGGCACCATGGCATCCTATGGCCGGCCGTACCAGCACGTGCATTTCTACGAGATTGACAATCAAATCCTGCGCTTCTCGCTTGCGGTCCCCACGCGCGAGATCACGACCTTCGATAAGTACAAAAAGCAGAAGCAGGACGTCATCGCCGCCAATCCGAACCGCGAGACTTTCTTCAACTATCTCGAACAGGCCATCGAGCGTGGCAGCACGGTCCAGGTCCTCATGGGGGATGCCCGCCTGCGCATGGCCTTGCCTTACAAGAACCATTACGAGGTCTATCAGCAAATCCGTGCATTGGAAGATAAGAAGACGCTCAGTGCCGACGAAGCGAGCCAACTCGAGAAATTGCGCTCGGCCAAGGACGACGGCGGCGGACCGCAGGGCTTCTACCACATGATGGTTGTGGACGCGTTCAGTTCCGACGCCATCCCCGCCCATCTTTTGACCGAGGAAGCCTTCCGGATGTATTTCGAGCATCTTTCGGAGGAAGGCATCCTGTGCGTGCACACGTCGAACCGGTTCGTGGAGTTGCCGAAAGTGGTCGCCGCCGTGACGGCCAAGCTCAAATTCGCGCAATTGCGTGGCCACGACGCGAACACCGATCGTGAGAAGGGGCATTACACCTCGGAGTGGGTCATGGTGGTGCGCAAAGCGGAATATCTCCAGTTTGGGCCGCCGCCGCCGGCTCCGCCCGGGGATCTCGTGTTCCTTGACGAGTACTATCTGAAAAGGAAAGGCAAGCCCGACGAAAAGGAGAAATATTGGGAGCCCGCCCACGTCAATATGCAGTACCTTTGGACCGACGACTACTACAACCTATTGTCGGTGGTCCGCTTCCGCCCGCGCCGGGACGATTAACGCTCGCTGGCGGTTTCGCGCAAGAATCGCGCAAATGTGCCGCGCGATTTGCGCGAAACCGCCAGCGGGCTTTGCCGTTCCCACGGAATCAGCGGCAAATACATGCACAACGCGTAAAGCGCGAACGGGCCCAACTCCAGGCTCGCGAAGATGCCCAGATGAAACATCACGCCCATGAACAGCGCCAGGCGGCGCGGCCACTTGAAGATCACCAGCAAGGGAAGCAGCGTTTCCCAGGCCAGCACCGTCCACGTCATGATGCGCGTCAGCTGGTACGGCACCGGCCAGGCGACCTGCGAAAACCGTGCGAGAGCCATGTCTCCCAGGACATAGTGCAGGCTCGATCCCTCGCGCCAGGTCTCGCCGAACAGCTTGTACAGACCGTTCATCCAATACATGAGAACCATCTGCACGAAGATCAAGCAGATTGGCCAGGGATGCACGTAAACCGGCCCCGGCGCACGGCGTTTCAGGAGCGAATCGACCGACCACGCTGCCCCGCACGGGCACAGCATCAGATAAAACAAGAGGATGATGCGGATAGTGTCCCCCGCGTTGTCCAGCTTCGGATTGGCGTTCTGGAACGACAACGACAAGGCCCAGGCCAGGACGGCGGCCGGGCGCGTCGCGATGCCCATCAACAGAAACGCCGCCGAGCCGATCCAGGCGATCATCGCCGCCAGCAAGAGCGCGTCATCGTTCTGCCATGAGCCGAGCAAACGGGCCCACCACGCGGTTTTGTCGATCTGATTCGCCAGCGTCAGGGCCAGGCCGGCACAAAGCAAGCCAAAGGCCATGAAAAAGCCAACCAAGAGGGCAATCCAGGGGATGCGATGGTCCGCGTCGCGCAGCCGGGTGGCCAAATCGACTGCCAGGAACAGGCTCGCCAGCGACACGCCAGCCAGCGGCACGACCCAGGCGAGCGCATCCAGGTGCGGCGGGTCGGCAAGCACCATGTGCGACCACAGGCTGGCGACATAGCAGGCAAAGGCCAGGGCCCAGATCCACAGCGCGATGCCGGTGCGGTCCTGAATCGGCGGATTCCTGTGCACAAGAAAGAAGCGCGCGGCCCCGTTGCCGAGTATCCACAGCGTCGCCAGAATCCAAAGGACGAAGCTGCCAGCCTGAGTGGCATTATCGCCAACGCCGCGCAAAAGCGACCACACCATGCGCGGCGGCTCATGGTTCCACTGGAATCGCCAGTCGAAGGCCGCCGGGTCGCCCAGGCCGCCCTTGCCGAAGTAATCCAGCGTTTCGGCGCATAACTGCACAGGATGTCCGCGAGCAGAACAAGACCGACGCCAATGCGCAGTAGGGCCAGCCGTTCCGCGCGCACCGGCGTGCTCCACCATGACCAGGCCGAAAATGGCCAGGGCAGCCACGGCTGGATGCCGACAACCTGGGGCTCAGCGGCGGTAGTTTCGTTCATGGTGCTTCACGGGCAGGAGCTTGAAAACGCTGGTCGGAAAAATCGAACGGCTCGAGGGCTTCCTTGCCCTTGTCGTCGCGGGGCCGCCAGCGCGCCTGCGGAACGAGGAACGGCCCATCCCAACCTGGCGCTTCGTCCGGATCGTGGATGCGGTAAAAGCGCTCGAAGAGCACGACCTGCTTGGGCGGCGGTTCGCCGGGATGGGCGCGCCGCCATGCCCTCAACCGCGTTTGCATGTAAGCCAGCGCCAGATCGTGCGAGCTGTGGAGCAGGTCCTGCATGAGCCCCGTCATGCGCTTCTCGGCGTGCTCGCGCGGTTCGGCGTCTTCGGGGAGTGCATTCTGGTAGAATTCCCCCTCATAGCGGCGCACGCGCACCATGCCGAGCTTGACGAAGCTATTGGGGTCGGCCGGCGCATTTTCGGACGGAAGCCAGACCACTTTGAGATGGACGGCCTGGGGATCCCAGGGCGTGATGAGATTGAAGCCGTCCTTGGCGTTGTAATCAAGCCTGCTGCCGGGAATGCTGGGGCCGATCGCCGGCGCATCGTCCCAGATCAAAAGCAGGACGGGGAAGCCGGTCGCCTTGCCCGCCGAGGTAAACAGGGCCCAGTCCTGATCCTGGCCGGTCAGCTGCATCCAGCACCGCGTGTCCGCCTCGACACGCTCGCTCCAGGACCAGATGTGCCCTTCGTCGTCCGCGAAGTTCGGCGCCAGGCCGTTGACCAACCGCTTGGGCTGGTCCTTGAAATGCTCGGGCCTGGCCGACCGGAGGAATCCAACCGCATTGCCGACGACCAAGAACGCGAGTTGAAAAAGAATGAAAAGCCCCAGCCCCACCTGCCGCGGCGACGACGGCGGCGCGGGCTCGGCTTCCACGGTAACGGCATCCTGCGCCATAAATGTCTCCCGGCGCCAATTCAAAGCGGGTTAAACGGCGGCTGGCTTGCGATAGACACCGATGAAAGCCCGCTGTCCCAGCATCCGGACCTGCACTTGGCGCTGCTCCTTCCAGCCGACGCGCTCCACGGCCGAGCGCAGCGACTTGGCGTCGGCCACGATCAGCACGGCTTTCGCGCCGGGTTTCATCACCCGATCCATCTCGCGCACCGATTCGCGGTATAGCGGCACAATCTCTTCCGGCGTGCTCAGCTGCTTGCCGAACGGTGGATTGCACAGGACGCGATCAATCGAGGCATCGCCGATCGGCAATTCGCGTGCGTCCCACGTCTGGACATCAGTGATGCCGAACTGCCGCAGATTGGCCTGGGCTGCTCGCGCATGGCCTGGATCGATGTCGCCGCCGAGAAAGCGCACGGTCCAATCGCCGTCGGAAGTCTTGCGCCCTTTGGTCGCCAGATGCGCTTCCGCCAGCAGCGTGCCGGCGCCGCACATCGGATCGAGCACCGTCTGGTTTGGCTTCAAATCGGCGAGTCGCACCAACGCCGCCGCGACGGTGGGCCGAATCGACGCCGGCAGATGCTCGTGCTTGTAGCTGCGATGCCGCATGGTCCGGTCCGACAGCCGCATGCCGCACAGACCGGTCGCGCCGTTGATCGTCAGCCAGATTTCGACCGACGCGTTCTCCTCGGCGTGGCGCCAACTCGTCGGCAACCTGCCTGCCAGACCGCGCTCCATTGCCTTCTTGGCGTCAACGCGGCGATAGCCGTGCACGCCCGTCATTTGCGCCACGAAGCGATACGTCGGCTTCCCCTTCGGCTTTGGCGTGATCGCATGGTGGATTTTGAGCATTGTTTCCCAGTGGACGCGCTCCGTCCAGCGCTGAATGCTGTCGAGATCCTTGGCGCGATAGCTCAACTCATCGGTGCCCCAACCGTACAGGAAGACATCTTCCGTCGTGCGAAGCTGCAAGATCGAGCGGTCGATGTCATCAAGGCGAAAGACGATGACGCCGGCTCCAGACCGCTTCACGGTCCCGCCGAGCGCCTGGGCGATCTCCTCACCGGCAATGGCTTCGAGCCCTTCCTGGACCATCGCGTAACAAGCGGGTAGCTCAGCCATCATACTCCCCGCTTGCGGCTTCGCGCTCGCGCGGCCCCTGACAGTTTTACCTCGTTCCCAAACTCTGTTTTGGGAACGCAATCCTCGAAACTCCGTTTCGAGTCCCGGCCCCCTGCCAGCGATCACGGTCACTGGCAGTACAGGAAACAGAGTTTCCCGTCTTGCGTTCCCAAACGGAGTTTGGGAACGGGGCTCCAGCGCGGTCCTTGCATTTCTCCCTTGCGAAGATTATATTAACCCCTTGAATTCCGTATTGACCACGCCGGAGGTAGGTTGGAATGGTGGATACAATCCTGATCGATTTGAAGGCCCTGATGGTCGAACGCGAGGATTGCGACGCGGGCACCGTCGAGAAGCTCCGCAGCGGCCTGGCCCAGGGGAAAACTCAGTACCGCGCTCTGCGCGAATCGGCCGAGGCGCTCAAGAAAAAAGTCGAGGCCAACGCCAGCAATCCTTCGGGAAAGCGCTGGCATCTGAAGCTCGCGGTCGCTCAGTATTTCCTCGGCCACCTCACCGATGCCATCGAGAATTTCAAGCTCGCCGAGGGCGCCCTCGCCAACTTCTATCTCGGCAAGGCCCTCCTCGAAAAGCAACAGCTCGACGAAGCTCTGAAAGCCTTCGAAAAGGCCGAGAAATCCGGCTACAACAGCAATCAGGTCAAGCTGCAACGCGCCGGCATCCTTCGGCTCAAAGGCGATCTCACGCATGCCCGCAACGTCCTCAAGGAAGTCGAGAATCAGGCGTCGCACAACCCCGAATACCATTTCCAGACCGCGTCGTGCTATCTGCAAGAGGGCGTGCGCGACAAGGCGATCACGCACTTCGAGAAGGCCGTCGAACTCGATCCCAGCCACACCGGCGCCCTCTTCCAGCTCGGCCATTCCAACGATCTGGCCGGCAATGACGACGACGCCATCAGTTTCTACGAACGCTGCATGAATCATCCGCCGCTGCACATGGGCTTGCTGATGAACCTCGGCATCCTTTACGAGGACGGCGACAAATACGACAAGGCCGTCGATTGCTATCGCCGCATCCTGCACGCCGACCCCAATCACGAGCAAGCGAAGCTATTTCTCAAGGACGCGGAGGCATCGCTGACGCAGTATTACAATCCGGAAGCCGAAGCCGCCGTTGGCCGATTCAATCAGGTGCTGGAAATCCCGGTCACCGATTTCGAGTTGTCGGTGCGCAGCCGGAATTGCCTGAAGAAGATGAACATCCGCACGCTGGGGGATCTGACGCGCGTCAGCGAGCAGCAGCTGTTGAGCAGCAAAAATTTCGGCGAAACCTCGCTCAACGAAATCAAGCTGATCCTGGGTGCGAAGGCATTACGGGTCGGCCAGGCGCTGGAGCAAGGCTCAACGATCGAGCGCCGCTACGTGCCGACCACCCAGCTCAGCGAGGCGGAACAAGCGGTCCTGAACAAGCCGGTCAGCGATTTGAACCTGTCGGTCCGCGCCCGCAAATGCATGAATCGCCTGGCCATCGGCAGCCTCGGCGAATTGATCCAGCGCAGCGCCGACGAACTGCTCGAAGCCAAGAACTTCGGGATGACTTCGCTAAATGAGGTGCGCGAGAAACTTCGGCAAATGGGCCTGAATCTGCGCGGGGATTGATGAGGGCAAGCAGTACATGGTGCGTACTACTTGAAATGGTTCCTCTTGGCCCTATTTCTTGTCAGAAAACGAACAAACCCCGGAAACTCCAGGGGAGTTGAGGGGTCTTTTCGTCCCGTAGGCCATTGCTCTAACCAGTTGAGCTACGGGTGCTCGCGCATGGACTGTGGAAGTATAGGTGTCGCGCCTCCCCACGTCAATCGCTTCCACATCACGTCGGCCAGGACGCCCGGCGACTTGAGAAAATGCTGGGCGAAACTTGCTGCCCAATTCGTGATCCGCCACACCAGGGCAATTCCGACGATTGAAAGGCTGTTGCCGGATCTGTCAGGTCCGCGGCGATCACCGGTGGTAGCGGCCGTAGGGAGGCTTCCGGGAAGTTCACGCGACCGGCGCGTCGCATCGATTGGTTTTCCGCGGCGTGAAGGGCTGATGTCAATGAGAGAGACATCGCCCGTCGGCCGTAGGAGGACGTTGCCGTGAAGCTGCGAAGCTGGTTCGTTGTGGCGTTATTCGCGACGCTTGGCATGGATCTGGCGGTTTTCGGCCAGGAAGCGCCGACGCAGAAAAAGCTGATCGCGGAAGCCAAGAGCTTTCCGATGCCGGCGCAGCCGAGCGCGCCGGCGCCGAACCCGCAGCTTGCGCAGGCCATTGCCAAGGCGCTATTCGAAAGCGGGCAATTGTCGCGTTATCAGGTCAATGTGATCGCTTACGGAGGCATGGTCGATCTGCGCGGCGAGGTTGCCGATGAAAGTCAACGGGCCATCGTTGTGAAGATTGCGCGTTCGACGCCGGGCGTGCAGATGGTGCGAGACTGGCTGCAGGTTCGCATTGACCCGGCGCTTTTGCAGGCGCAAGGTCCGCCGATCATCCAGCCGTTTCAGCTGCCGCCGCCGCAGCCGTTGGACAAGGGGCCGCAACCGGGAGAGCGGATTGACGGTCTGCCCTTGCCCGAGCCGGCGCCGATCTTCCAGGCGCCGCCGGGCCCGAATCCAACGATGCAGCCGCCCCCGATGCCACCCTACGCTTGGCCGACCTACGCGCCTTACAACAACTACTCGCGTGTCGCCTATCCCTTGGCGTACCCGTACGAGCAATGGCCGTTCATCGGTCCGATGTATCCGTTCCCGCGTGTGCCGCTCGGCTGGCGCTCGGTTAGCCTGACCTGGGAAGACGGCAGCTGGTGGTATCATCGCAATCCGACCGGCCACGACTGGTGGCGCATTCGCTACCATTGATTCAAAAATATAGCCAGAGATGAAATACGGATTGAACACCGATAAAGCAGAGATGAAGAATTGAGGATTAGCATGCGGTTCCGATCCGTGTTCCATCTGTGTTCCATCCGTGGCTAAATTCCTGGGGCTACTTGCGCAATCACGTCAGCCGAGCCGGCGCGAACACTGGCTTTCCTGCCAGCCACTGGTCCGCGGCACTGGGTTCCCCGATGGCAATCTCCAGGGCGGCGGCGAGGTCGAGCGAATCGCTGAACAATCCGGCCTCTTTGGTGCCGGCGCGTAGGCCGTCGAGCACCATCGTGTGCAGCCGGAGTTGCGGCGGATACATCGGCACGTCGATTCGCGTTTTTTCGGTCGCCTGGCGCTGGCATGACTCTGAATCGCTTGAGTTGAAGCCCTGGCACGTCAGAGGGCGCACCGAGTAAACCGAGCACCGGTTGTCCACCAACAACGGGCAAGGAATGCCGAGGTGCCTACGCTGAATCCGCCGCTGATCCAGATGGTTGCGGATGCGCTCCTGTGTGGCTGCGAGTTGGGCCTCAGTGAATTCGCGGCGCATGTAATCGGCGATGCGAACGATCTCGGGAATCGCGGCCCCGATACGCTGGTAGCAACACCAGGCGCAACCTGCCGCGCAGGCCATCGGTGGATTCGGCGGCTGGCGCTGCAAGGCCGACGCCATAGCTTCGTCGGCCGTCTGCGTGGCGATCTCGGCCAACTTGACGACGTGCAGAGCGGTTCGTCCGGTCTTGAGAATCGCGCCCGTCTTGAGCCGTTGCGTTCGCCTGGCTTCCAAATCGGCGTCGGTTATTTCGTAGGGACTTGCGGATTGCTTTTTCTTGTGGTTCATGGCTTGAAATCTTCCATGCGGATGTGTGGGTTCGTCCACAAGTTTGCGGAATGCTTGTATTTTCGCAATCTCTGCTGGCATTCGCAATAGCGGCCTGGTATAGTACCTCCTAATCATTTCTCAGCGGAGTTGATGGCCATGAATCTCAGCGAATTCGAAGACGCGTATGAAGACGTGCAAAGCCTCGGTGACACCATCCTGGCAACCCCGGTCAGCGAGTTGATGGCCCACCATCCACTCATTGTGGACGCCGACACCAGCGTGCTCAGTGCCGTCCAAGCGATGAACGAGCATCATATCGGCTGCGTGCTTGTGCAGAAGGACGGCAAGCTGATTGGCATTTTCACCGAGCGCGACGCTCTGCGGCGCGTTATCTTCCGCGAAGGCAACCGCGACTGGATGGTGGAATCCGTCATGACGCGCGATCCCAGTACACTGCCTCCCGGCGCCTCCGTCGCCTTCGCCCTCAACATGATGAGCCTGGACGGCTATCGCCATATTCCCATCGTGAACCAAGCCGGCAAAGCCATCGGCGTCATCTCCATTAAGGACATCGTCAAGCTGGTTGTCGAAGCCTTCCCCCAGGGCGTCCTCAATCTCCCACCCGATCCGGACCACGCCTGCCCCAGAACCGCGGACGGCGGGTGAGCGCCGACTCGCGCCGCGCCGGCAGATCGAGGGCCGCCTTGACGATATCACCGGCAGTCAGGCCGTACTTCGCCAGCAGTTCCTCCGGCTTGCCCGATTCCGCGAAGGTGTCCTTGATGCCGACGAAACGCATCGGCACGGGATGCTGCCGGGCCGCCGACATGGCGACCGCGCTGCCGAGACCGCCGTGCAGAAGATGTTCCTCGGCGACGACGATGCGGCCCGTCTCCTTGGCGGCGGCGAGGACGGCGGCGTCATCGAGCGGCTTGATTGTGTGCATGTCGAGAACGCGCGCTTGAGTTCCCTTCTTCGCCAGCTCCTCAGCTGCCTCCAGGGCTGGGCCAACCATCAGGCCGCAGGCGATGATTGTCAGGTCGTTGCCTTGCCGCAGCGTGATCGCCTTGCCGAGCCGGAAATCGCAACCTTTGTCATAAAGGATCGGCACATTCGGCCTGCCGGCGCGGAGATACGCCGGCGTGCGGATGTTGCCCAGCGCCTCGACTGCCTTGAACATGGACGGCTCATCGGCGGGAACCACGACGGTGAAGCTGGGCAATGAACAGGCCAAGCCAATGTCCTCAATGCCCATCTGCGACGGGCCGTCCTCGCCGATCGAGATGCCGGCATGCGTGCCGACCACTTTCACGTCCAGGCATGGGAAGGCGACGGACATCCGCAACTGATCGTAGGCGTTGCACATGACGAACGCGGCGAAGCTACTCAGCCAGGCGCGCTTGCCCGACGATGCCAGGCCGCCGGCGACGCCCACCAGATTCGATTCCGCGATGCCGACGTTGAAAAAGCGCGGCGGAAACTTTTTGGCGAACAACTCCGTGCGCGTGGAATTGTTCACGTCGCCGTCCACTACGACAACATCTGGAAGCGCTTCGCCGAGTTGCGCCAACGCCAGGCCGAACGCTTCGCGGGTCGATTTGCCGAGTTTCATGGATCATCTCGTGGAGTGCGTGGAATTCGCGGTTATTGTAGCGGGCGAATGGCAAGGGGCGATGGGGGCAGAGCTCCGTCTGGTCGATCACATCGCCTCGCGGATGTAAGTTTGAATGGTCTTTTGCACCTTGATCATCAGCATGATTTGCGCAATCAGCATGCGGATGGCCATACCGGCGGCGGCGAAGATAACCAGGATATTGGCAAAGCCCACATAAAAATGCAGGTAATTGCACACGATCAAAGAAAAATACTGGGCCGCGAACATCCCGACCAGGTAGACGAAATAAAAGCCGGCGTTGGTGACGGCTTGGCTGGCTTCGAGTTTCATGTTCATGAACATCATCAATTTCGACTGAAATGCCATGGTGGACATCAAGCTGATGATAAAACACAATCCGGCGGCTCCTCCCATGAGTCGCGCCATGTTCTGGGCGCGAATTTCATCTTCCACAACAATTTTTGTGAAGACAGCAAGAAGAACCAAAATGCCGAACACGAAGAAGATAAAACCGAACACCAGGCCCGCAATCGCCAAGCTGCGTGTCTCGGCCTTGGCGGGCGCGGCCAAGTTAACGAACAGGGCAACAATCAACACAACCTGGGTCAGTGCAATAAACGGCCCAATAATATACCCCGCGAGCTCGGCGTAGGCCGGCCCCGTCACGATTCGATCCATCGGGACTTGATTTTGAAACTTCCCGATGATCTCATAGACGATCCAATCGACGCCGACACACAAGGCCGCCGTGAATAGGATCAGGATGCCAAAGGCCCCCATCGTGATATAGAGTCCGATGATGCACAGGTTGAGTTCGCGCTTGCGCGGCGTCCAGTCAATCTCGGGTTCTTCTTCCTCTTTTTCGTCCTCGTCTTCTTCCTCGTCGTCCTCGTCCTTCTTGCGAGCCGTTTTTCCCGCGGGTTTCCTGTCTTTCTTCTTGGGCTCCTCGGCTTTGGGCTTGGGCTTTTTCTTGCGCGGCTTTTCTTCCTCCTCTTCCTCCTCTTCGTCATCGTCGTCATCGCGGGAGCGTCGCGCCTTCTTTTCTTCCTTGCGGGCCAGGCGGGAGGCAGAAAAATCGATGTCGGCGCGAAAGACCGCGTAACAGCACGAGCATACGACGGTCCGGCCCAGCTTGTCGGCCGCGACAGCAACGCAATGACCTTCCGGACATGAAACGTGCAGCGTCATAACTCATCCGATCAGTTCCAGCGCCTTGGCCGCTTCGTCATTCGTGAGCGGCTTGCCGTGATGGTTGGGGTCGCTGGTGAGGATCGTGTGGATCGGATAGCCCTTGATCGTGCGGGCAATGATAGCGCTGGGCTTGCCCTTGATCTGCTTGGCCCGGTCGAATGCAACCAAGATTTCGTTCAAATCGTGCCCATTGATTTCCTGAGCGAAACAGCCGAACGCCTCGAAGCGCGGAGCGAGCGGGCGCAGGTCGAGCACTTCCATCGTCGCCGCGGTTTGCTGATAGCCGTTTTGATCGACGATGAGGACGAGATTGTCGAGCCGATATTTTTGGGCCGACATGAGCGCTTCCCAGACCTGGCCTTCGGCAAGCTCGCCGTCGCCGGTCATGACATAGACACGGGCATCCGTGTTGTCGAGCTTGGCCGCCAGCGCCGCGCCGACGCCGATCGACAGACCTTGGCCGAGCGAGCCGGTGGACGCCTCGACGCCGGCCAGGCGCCGCATGTTCGGATGGCCTTCCAGCGGGTTGCCGATCTTGCGCAGCGTCGGCAACAGGTCGGTCGAGAAATATCCCGCCTCGGCCAGCACCGCATACAAGAGCGGCGCGGCGTGCCCCTTGCTGAGAATGAATTTGTCGCGTGCGGGCCAGGCTGGGTTCTTCGGATCATAGCGCAACACCCCGCCGAAGTAGAGGGCGACGGCGAGATCGGCCGCGGACAAGGAACTGGTTGGATGCCCTGAGCCGGCGGTCGTCGTGCTGCTGATGATGTGCCGGCGGACCGCTCTGGCCTTGGCTTGCAAATCAGGCAAACTGAGTCGCGCGCTCACGGCGGTGCTCTCCTGTAGCAGATTGCGTCGAGTTCATTGAGCCTCTGTTTGAGATATGATTTCCGCTTCGGCCTGCCACGCAAAAAAGCAGGGCGCGCGAAACGGGTTCGTTAGCGCACCCTGCCGGGCTGGGGGAGAAGAATTTCAACGTGCTTTCGATTTGGCGTTCACCGTTTTCGCGCGCACATGGTGCGGCCCATGGTGCGGGGGACCCTTGCTGCAATCAAACACGGGGCCGATCAGCAGTGTCCACAGCGTCAATAAGATCACCCAGCGAAATTCCATGGCACGTGCGTCCTCAACAAAGGCCCGCTTCCCCGCGAATTGCCAAGCGACGAACCTCATTTCGTAGGCAACCGCCATGCCGTTGCGGGCATCAACTGAACTGTCATCACAACAGTCTACCCGAAAAGGAGATACGCAAAAGACTTTGACGCCGTTGATTGATCGCCCGCACCGCGATGTTGCGGATTCTTTACATCGATATGTCGGCCGGATGTTAATTTTTGGAAACAACAAGGATCTTGGCTTGAGCAGAACACGCCAAGAAACCCCAACGGCTGAATCCAGTTTTCACCAGTGCGCCGTCGGGTCAGCGAGCGCTGGATGACGCGCCTACCTGCTCGCCAGGTGATTTCATGCATCGGAGAAGGGTGTTTTTATGGATCGCCGAGTTAGCTCATTGCCAAACATTGATTCGTGAACGAGAATGACGAGAAGACCGTTCTCGTGGCGAACGTTGCCAGAGTCAGAGAGATAGCCGGAAGAGGCAATGGAAAATAACGACAACTCCCTGGTTCCTGGGGGACCGAATGCCTCGGCTTGGAGAAGCAAAGGAAATGCGGCTCCTTGCCGCAGGCAAAGCACGCGAATGCATCGGCTATTATGAGCAAGCCCTGCGTCTCGAGCCGCGCTTCATTGACGTTCGCAATTTCTTGGGCGTCGCCTATCGCCAGCTAAAAGAGTGGCCCAAAGCAATTGATTGCTTTCGAGAAGCCATCCGGATCGACCCCTCGTATGCACCTGCTTACAACAACCTGGGCAACACGCTTCATGCGCAAGGCAAATGGCAGGAAGCGATCACTGTCTACGAATTGGCTCTCAAGCTGCTGCCAAACAATCCCGACATCGTTTTCAACCTCGCTATCACCCTGGACGCCCAAGGAGAGTTAACCAAGGCTGTGGAATATTACCGCCAAGCCATTCGATTCAAGCCGGGAAATATTCTCGCTCGCAACAACTTGGCTGATGCGCTCAAACAACTCGGAAATGTTGCCGAAGCCATGGAACAGCTTTGTGAAATCGTAAGAGTCCAACCCGGTTATGTGTTGGCTCATGCCCAATTGATCAATTTTGCGGCGGAAGGCTTCCATACCTTGCAGCCAAACCAAATCCAGGCAGTCAAGGTGTTCGTTGATTCCGGGAATGTTCCTGCTTACGAGCGAGCGTTTTGCTGTTTCGCCCTGGGAGCGTGGCACGACAAACAGGGCCTTTTTGATGAAGCTTTTCGATACTACCATCTTGGCAACAGCCTGCGCAAGAAGCTTCTTCAAGAGCGCAACCTGGCATTTGACCCCCAACTTCACATTGCCTTCGTTGACAAAATCATAGCCACCTACAGCCATGCTCACCTTGAGTCTGTCAAAGACTGGGGGCTGGCCAGTGCGGCGCCAATATTTATCGTTGGCTCACCGCGGTCGGGCTCCACTTTGGTCGAGCAGATCCTGGCCAGCCATCCCCAGGTGTTCGGGACCGGAGAAATCGAGAGCATCCTCGACTTCATCACGAAAGGGTCAGCGACGAAAAATCCCGATCATTATTCTGGCTTGCTGCCGTCCACCTTGGAGGCGACGAGGAAGCTGGCTGCCGATTATTGCGGCCACCTGGCGAAATTAAGCCAGGGAGCCGCCCGAGTGACCGTCAAGACCAATGAGAATTACCTTCACCTCGGCTTGATCGCGACCATGTTCCCGGCTGCGCGAATCATTCATTGCCATCGCGACCCACTCGATGTCTGTTTGTCTTGTTACATTCAGAACTTTCACACCAACGATTTTGTGTGGTCGCTGGAAGACATTGGGGCGTACTATCGCGCCTATGAAAAAATAATGGCCCACTGGTCTCGAGTATTGCCTATCAAGATCTACGATTTGTGCTATGAAGACTTGGTTCACAATCAGGAATCCGCTATCCGTAGTATGCTCGGCTTTTGCGGCCTGGACTGGGACGAGCGTTGTCTAGCCTTTTATAACACGCGCCGCACGGTACGATCGGCCAGCGTGCTCCAGGTGCGCAAGCCGATGAACGACGCGGCGATTGGCCGATGGAAAAACTATCGCTCCCATCTTGGCCCGTTGTTTCAAGCACTGGGCCGAAGCGTTTAGCGAGTTCATTTCCCACCTAAATCGTCGGCGTGAAGCCGCTGAAGTTGACCGTCAGGTCGTTCTTGAACTTCAAGTTGTCTTGGGCATTGACGACGCCGTCGGCGTTGAAGTCAAAAGCCGCGTTGTAGGTCGAGAGGGCCGGCTTGAACTTCAGATTGTCGGCGGCGTTGACGACCTCGTCGCCGTTGATGTCGCCGAACAAGCGGTAGAACGATTGCGTCGCGCTGCCGATACCGCTGCCGGCGAGGCTCAAATCCTGGCTATCGGATACCGCCGTGATGGCCGACGGCTGGTTGACGGTGATGGTGTAGGCGCCGTTGGCGATCGAGCCGCCGGTGACGCCGGCGCCGCTGAAGCTGACGGCCCACTCGGTATTACCCGATCCGGCGACGGGCGCCCAACTCAGGGTCGGCGCGGTCCCGGTCCAGCCGGCGGCAACGGCGATCGTGAACACGTTCGGATCGGCGCCGGAACTAACAATGTTGACCGCCTCGCTGAACGTGTAGACGATGTCGTTGACCATCGACCGCTGCGTGCCGGGCGCCGGTTGGCCCGAGGCGTTGTACAGCGCCGAGAGGTCCTGGTTGATGACCACGGAGGCGATGCTGGGCGGCGCGGCGGCGGAATTCACCTGGATCACCAGCGTACCCTGGCTGCCCGCGAAGCCCGTGCCGCCGCTGTAGATCGCGGTAATTACGTCCGAGCCGGCGGGCAACGACGTGGTCGAAGCCGACGTGGCCGAGCCGGCGCTCGCGTTGACCGCGCTGCCGATCTGGAACTGACCGGACTGACCGAAATTGTCATAGAACGACACCGTGCCGACGCCGGGGCTGCCGCTGATCGTTGCCGTGAAATCGACCGAAGTGCCCTGCGTGATCGGCCCAACCGGGTTGGACGTGACCGACGTGGTCGTGGGCTGGTTGACCAACAGGGTTTCCGTGCCCTGGCTGCCGACGAAGCCCGTGCCGCCGCTGTAGATCGCGGTAATTACGTCCGAGCCGGCGGGCAACGACGTGGTCGAAGCCGACGTGGCCGAGCCGGCGCTCACGTTGACCGCGCTGCCGATCTGGAACTGACCGGACTGACCGAAATTGTCATAGAACGACACCGTGCCGACGCCGGGGCTGCCGCTGATCGTTGCCGTGAAATCGACCGAAGTGCCCTGCGTGATCGGCCCAACCGGGTTGGACGTGACCGACGTGGTCGTGGGCTGGTTGACCAACAGGGTTTCCGTGCCCTGGCTGCCGACGAAGCCCGTGCCGCCGCTGTAGATCGCGGTAATTACGTCCGAGCCGGCGGGCAACGACGTGGTCGAAGCCGACGTGGCCGAGCCGGCGCTCGACGTTGACCGCGCTGCCGATCTGGAACTGACCGGACTGACCGAAATTGTCATAGAACGACACCGTGCCGACGCCGGGGCTGCCGCTGATCGTTGCCGTGAAATCGACCGAAGTGCCCTGCGTGATCGGCCCAACCGGGTTGGACGTGACCGACGTGGTCGTGGGCTGGTTGACCAACAGGGTTTCCGTGCCCTGGCTGCCGACGAAGCCCGTGCCGCCGCTGTAGATCGCGGTAATTACGTCCGAGCCGGCGGGCAACGACGTGGTCGAAGCCGACGTGGCCGAGCCGGCGCTCGACGTTGACCGCGCTGCCGATCTGGAACTGACCGGACTGACCGAAATTGTCATAGAACGACACCGTGCCGACGCCAGGGCTGCCGCTGATCGTTGCCGTGAAATCGACCGAAGTGCCCTGCGTGATCGGCCCAACCGGGTTGGACGTGACCGACGTGGTCGTGGGCTGGTTGACCAACAGGGTTTCCGTGCCCTGGCTGCCGACGAAGCCCGTGCCGCCGCTGTAGATCGCGGTAATTACGTCCGAGCCGGCGGGCAACGACGTGGTCGAAGCCGACGTGGCCGAGCCGGGCTCACGTTGACCGCGCTGCCGATCTGGAACTGACCGGACTGACCGAAATTGTCATAGAACGACACCGTGCCCACGCCGGGGCTGCCGCTGATCGTTGCCGTGAAATCGACCGAAGTGCCCTGCGTGATCGGCCCAACCGGGTTGGACGTGACCGACGTCGTCGTGGTCTGGTTGGCCGAGTTCACCTGGATCACCAGCGTGCCCTGGCTGCCGGCGAAGCCGGGGCCGCCGCTGTAGATGGCGGTGATGGTGTCGGAGCCGGCGGGCAGCGCCGTGGTCGCCGCGGACGTGGCCGACCCGCCGCTGACGTTGACCGCGCCGCCGATCTGGAACTGGCCGGGCTGGCCGTAGTTGTAATAGAAGGACACCGTGCCCACGTTGCCCGGGTTGGCGTTCGCGATGGTGGCCGTGAAAGTGATCGATGTCCCCAGCGTGATTGGGCCGACCGGGTTGGACGTCAGCGTGGTGGTCGTGCTGGCGACGCGCGTCAGCACCACGTCGTTGCCGTCGCCGCCGACGTAGCTGATCGTGAACGGCAAGCCGCCGATCATGATGACGGAGCCCTGCGGCTGGCCGACGAAAGTGCTCGTCACCGGATTGTTGCTGGTGTTGGAGATGATCTTGAACGACGTGCCGACCGCAGGGTTGAAGCCGGTGCCGAGGGCGGCGACGAGGGTGGCGCCGGTGAGATTGACGCCGTTGGCGCTGACCTGATCATAGCCCGAGCCGGCGGTCGTGCCGTTCATTTGGACGTCGAGCGTGCCGCTGCCAAAGGTCAGGCTGCCGGTGGTGAGGATGCCGGTGGTCGCGGGTGTGCCGGCTTCGATGGTGCCATCCACGTTGACGGAGCCGGCGTAAGTTCCGGTGCCGTCGATGGCGGCGCCGGCGGCGACCGTGACGGTGCTTTGCGCGGACACGTGCCCAGACAACTGCAACGTCCCGGCATTGACCGCGGTGGCTCCGGTGTAGGTTTCCGTGTTGGAGAGGATGACCGTGCCGGTATGGGCGCCGCTGCCCACGGTCAAGCCGTCGCCGCCGCCAGCGTTGTTGGCGATGACGCCGGCGTAGGTAAGCGTGGCGCCGGCGGCCACATCGATTTCGCCGCCGGTGCTCGGCGTCACGGGATCACCCAGCGCGATGCCGCGATTGCTGTTGAGCGTGAAGGACGCCGACGCCAGCAACGTGCCGCCGTTGAGAACGACGTTGCCGGGCGTCGCCGAGGCGGGATCAACGCCGAGATTGGCATCCGCACTGACGCTGAGCACGCCGGCGTTGACGGTGGTGGTGCCGGCGTAAGTGTTGGCGCCGCTCAGAGTCAAGGTGCCGGTGCCGGTCTTGGTGACGCCGTTGACGCCCGGGATGAGGAAGGCGGAGTTGGGAATATCGGCGAAGTTGGTCCCGCCGGTGGGGTCCCACTGAGCAATCATGCTGGCGCCGCCGGCGCCGTTGTAGAACTCAATGTCGATGGTGTGCAAGCCGGGGGTCAAATCCACCAGGCCCGATCGGAAGGTTTGCCCCTGGAAGAAATTGTTGTTCACCACGGCAACGCCGTCGACATACAGCATGCTGCCGTCGTCGCTGCCGGTGCGGAAGTTAATGGGCACCGGAGTGGTGCCGGTCCCCGGGATCACGATATCGCCGTACCAGCGGGCCTCGACGTTGTTGTTGTTGCCGTTGCCCAGATTGTAATAAGCAGGATCACCCACGCTGTCGGCGAAGCCATTGGCCGAGATATTCGGGAAATCAATGGGCCCGATGAGAAGCGCGGTGTGCGCGGGGGTTTGATTCCCCAGCCAGGCGGAATTGCTGGAGGAAGCAGGCTGGATCAAATCCTGGTTGGCGCCAATGTTGAAATAGGTGCCCACGAGCCCCTGGACTGGCGTGGTTCCGGAGCTGGCACTGCCGCTGATGACGCCGCTGATCGTGATCTGACCGGCGCCGGTAGCGGTGAGATTGCCCGCCGCCAGGTTGACATTTCCGGAAAGCGTCAAGGTGCCGGAGTCGGAGCCAATGGTCGCCGTCGCCCCGGACACTGTGATGGGGCCGGCGAAAGAGCTGTTTCCGCTGAGGTTTTCGATGGCGCCATTGCCGGCGCCTGTCACGGAAACGCCCCAGAGACCAGTGTCGTTATCGCTCGCACCTGGTAAGTCTGCGTTGAAAGTCAATGTGTGTGACCCGCCGTTGGTGGTGAATGTCGTGCTGTACAAGGTCCACGTCGACGCTGTGTTGGTCACCGTGTCGACGATGGTGCCGTCAACTTCAATATTGACGGGCAAGGTGGGATAACCGGGGCGTTCGCAGAGGTAAAAGCTGATGGTGTCAGTCCCTGCCGGCCAGGTGAACGTCTGACTGATGTTGGCGACGGCATCGCCTGTCCCTTGCGAAGGGTTGTTCTGCAAGGCGGCGGATTGAGACCCGGCTGGGGTGTTTGGGAAGCCCCAAACACTCCCGTTGCCTTGAAGGACGGCGCCACCGGTGAAAGTCCAGGCCGAACCGGTCGGGTCATAGGTGTAACCGGATCCCTGCGACGGCGTGGTGAAGTTGCCGTCGATCAAGCCGCTGGCACTGCCGGCCGGCCCCGAGCCGCTCACGGTGAGTGGTTCCGCCGTGGTGTAGTTGATGCCGCCGCTAAAGGCCAAAGCGCCGCCGGTATTGACGACGATGCCTGAGTCGTTGTTCTGTCCCAAGGCGTCATTGGCCGCCAAGATAAGCGTGCCGGCGTCGATCGCGGTTGACCCCAGATAGCTATTGGTGTTCGCCAGCGTCAGTGTGCCGGAGCCAACCTTCGTCAGTGCAGCGAATCCGGAAAGAATACCCGAGTAGACCGTGCTCGAGTTGTTCGCGCCGACGGTGACGGTGACGACCGTCGAGCTGGAGACGTAAATGTTGCCGCCCCCCGCCAGGGAGCCAAAGTCGATTTGCGAATTCGAGTCCACCAACAACGCATTGGGCAACGGTTGCATGGATCCGCCGGGAACCTGCACGTCGGCGTACATGCCGTAGCCGCCGCCGCCCTGGTAGTAGGCAATGACGATATTGTGATACCCCTGGGTCAGCGCGACACTGCCGCTGCGGACGGTGACTCCCTGATAGGCGTTGTTGTTGACGACGACGTTGCCGTCGATGAAGATCATGCTGCCGTCGTCGCTGCCGGTGTCGAAGGTGTATGTGCCCGTCACCTGGGCGTCGAACTCCCCGGTCCAGACGGCAACGAACTGATTGGGATTGTTGAGAATCGTAGCCGGAAAGCCCTCGCCGGTGGTGCCGTAGTCGAAGTAGTTCCCATCGTCGTTCTGGCCATTGGAGGTCGCCGTGGAGTCCGTCGTGATAACGGGCAAGCTTGCGACGTAGGCCGTCAGAGTGGTCAGCGAATCGAAGGCATTTGAGTCCGGATTATTCGGCGCGGCGTTATAGTAAGTGCCGGAAAGCCCGGTGTTTACCAGGCCGGAAAAATTCACGGTGGCGCCCGTATCGACCGTGACGGCGCTATTGTTGCCGAGGGCGGCGTTGTCGAGAGCATTCACAATGCCGGCGGCGATGAGCGTCGGACCCTGGTAAGTGTTGACGGCATTGAGATTCAAGGTTCCGCCGCCCGTCACCGTCAGTCCGCCGATTCCCGAGATCACCTGTGCAGCCGTGAGCGTGGCACCGGTTGGATTGGCGAGAACGAGTGTGGAGTTGTCGGTGATTGAAGACGTTGGCAGCGCGGACAACGGATCGACGCCGTCGCCGAACTGGAGCGTGCCGCCGCTGATCGTCGTGGTTCCGGTATATTGCGGTTGGCTGAGGACGAGCGTTCCCGCCCCGGTTTTGGCGAGGTTACCGCTTCCTGACACGAAGCCCGTGAATTCGGAGGAATTCCCGTCGCCGCCGACGGTGATCTGATTCGCGCCGAGTTGAATCGTGCCTGCCCCAGTCAACGAGCCAATCTGCACATTGGTCGGCGCGACGGCGCTGAGCAGCGAATCGGGCAGGCGTTCGAGAGTTCCCCCGGGAACTTGCACGTCGGCGTAAAGGGCATATCCTCCACCGCCCTGGTAATAAGCGATGACGATGTTGTGTTCACCAGCGGTCAGAGTGACTGTGCCGCTATTGACGGTGACGCCCTGGAAGTTGTTATTGTTAACGACGGTGGCGCCGTCGATAAAGATCATGCTGCCGTCGTCGCTACCCGTGTCGAACGTGTAGGAACCGGCGGTGGCGGCGTCGAACAGGCCGGTGTAGACCGCTACGAAATCGGTGGCGTTGGCGTTGTATGGCGAGGGAAACGCCGAGCCAGTGTCGCCGAAGTCGAAATTGCCATCCAGGGAGGTGGTAGACGAAAGCTCCGTTAGGCTGGGAGTCAAGCCGCTGATATATGCTTCGAGAGTGGGATAATCGACAAAATCGTTGCTGCTGGGCGTGACATTGTAATACTGGCCCATAAGCCCAACTCCAGGCGTGACCGCCCCTTGCACGGCCACCGTCGCCCCCTGGGCAATCGTAACGTCGCTATTGGCGCCCAGAGCCGTGTTGTTGACCAGGTTAACGGTGCCGGAATCGATCAGAGTTGGGCCCGTGTAGGTGTTTGCTCCGTTCAAGGTGACGGTCCCGCTGCTAGTAACGACAAGGCCCCCTGAGCCGGCAATCACGCCGTTGAGCGTGGCGGCGCCGCCGCCGGTAACGGTCAAGGTGTAGGTCAATTCGTTGATTTCCGGATTGACAACCAGCGTGGCTCCGCCGAGGACGTCAAACGATAGATCGGCTGCAAGGAAAATCTCGACGCTATTCGAGAGCCCGGAAATGGTATCGCTGCCGGCGCCGCCGGCGAGGAGACCCCCGGCGCCGAGGGCCAGGTTGTTGTCGATGGTAAATGAATAGCCGGCGCCCGAGACGATGATGTTGTAAAAGAAATTCGACCCCGCCGGGAAGTTATCGACGCTGGTGAATTGACTGGCGCCGGCCGGGAAGATCAGCGTTTCATTGGCGCTGCCGGTGGGCGCGACGCCGCCGAGCCAGTTACCCGGAGTGGTCCAATTGTCATTCGCGCTCGCACCCGTCCACTGAAAGGCGCTGCCGCCGGAGGCCGGGGAGGTTTCGTTCGATGGTGCGCTTTTCATTCGGCCCAGGCACAGCGTTGGCGTTGACGGCGGTCACGTAGTAGTAGTAAGTGACCCCCGTTTGTAAAGTGCTGTCGGTATATGGCGAGGAAGTCACATTCGAGGCGAAGAGCGTCTCTTGTCCAGTGGCGACGCCGCGATAGACATTGTAACTCGTGACGCCCGGCGGCGCGGTGAAGAAGAGCGTTGCGGTATTGTTGTTCCGCTCCGAGAACACCAGGTCCGGCGCCGTCAACAGTGTCGTGGTGGCGGCGCTGACGAAATCGCTTGGACCCGCGACGTTATAAGCGAGAATCTCATATTGATAATTGATGCCAGGCGTAAGGCCGGTATCGACGTAACTGACGCTGGACGGCGCGGGGGCCGTATCAGCGGCAACACTGCCCACGAGCGCGAACGCTCCGCCGCCGCTGGAACGGTAGATCTGGAAGCCGTCTTCGTTGTCGGCATTGTCAGTCCAGCTCAGGGAAATTGAATTCGCGGTCTCGCTCGTGACCTGCGCCGCCGTTGGAGTGGCGGGAATAGCGGGTATCACTACGGTGAGCGCGGTGGAAGCCGGTCCATCGCCTACGGCGTTCACGCCGAGAATCTCATAGTAGTACGTGGAACCGGAGGCAATCCCGCTGTCGACATACGCTGGCTCGGAGGTGACGGCAATCTGTTCGAAGGGGCCGTCCGCGCTAAGTCGCGCGCTCAACGATATACCCGGTTACGTCGAAAATCGCGGTCCACGTGAGCAGATTCGTGATCGGAGTCGCCGCGGTCGATGACGCTGTGTAGCCGGAGACCGCCGCCTGGACGTTCGTTGGCGCATCTTGAGGCGCCAGGTCAACGCCTTCGTTGTAACCGGGCGTTCCCAAAGGCGCATAGCTGGCCCGCCAATTCGCCGGATCATCATAATCGCCATAGACATTGATGACCGTAAGCGAAGGGCCGTCGCCATGAGGTGTCGATGGCCACGGGGGGCTCGTGCTTTGACTATCGCTGTAGGTGAAACTCTGAATGACCGCCCCGGTGGCGTCCACCAGCGTGATCATCTCGCCGCTATTGTTCAGGTTGCCTGTATAGACGCCCGCCACCAGGGGGTTGGTTCCATAACGCTCTTCAAATGCTTGCAGATTCGACACGATCACGATCGACTGGCCCGGATTGAGGAAGCGCACACTGCCGTTGGAAAAATCGAACGTGACGCCCTGAATGAATTGCACGCCCTCAAGGTCAATCGACTGGCTGCCGATGTCGCGCAACTCGATGTACTCGAAGTTTTGCGCATCGTTGAACGGAGCGGTGTCGCCATCGGGACCGGTATCGGCAATCGGATCGTACTGGAGCTCGGTAATGGCCAAATTGCCTGCCGTCGCCTGGACCGAGTCACTGAGAGTCGCGTAGCTCAAGGCTGACCAGGTGGACCCGCTCAAGGCGCGCGCTTCGATCTGAGTGGAGTTATTGAGGACGAGCGCGGGATTGGACTGACCGGGAGTGTAGACCTGGGCCAGGGGATTGATGCCGCCGCCAACCAGCCGTGGGTCGCTGCCGTCGGTCGTGAAATAGATCACTCCGCCCGTATTGGCGAAGGTCAAAAGACTGCCGGGTATGATTTCACCGGAATCTTGTGGTTCGCCATCCACCAGATACTCGGGCGCGGCTAATGTTGAAATCCAACCGGCGTCCACGAATTGCTGCAGGACAACGGGATTGCGATTCAGCAGGACATTTTCCTCGTTGCTGACGGCATTCTGCCAATCGGCTGCCGTCAACGGGTTGGTCGGACTCTGGGCGTCTCCCCAACGTGCGCTTTCCGCAACGATCGCCGGTCCGATCTGCTCCGCGGTCAACTCATAGCGCGGCAGCATATTCGCATTGGTCATCGCGCCGTCACCATAGAATAGCGCCTGCACTTGGTCCTCGAAAGTCTGGCGGAACTCGGCATTTGCCGTCAGAACTTGAAAGAGGTACTGGGGATTGAAGTGCGCGAAGTCCCCCGGCCCGCCCGCGTTGTAGGGGCCGATGCGGTCGGTGCTGTCGGACTGCAAGGTCCACTCGGCATCGTGCTGAAGGAACACGAATCCCTGGCGGCCGGCGGTATTGTAAACCGCGAAGAAGTTATTGATGCCCGTGTTGCCCAGGAAGTTCGAGATAGGGGCGTCGAGGTTGCCGCCCTGATAGATGTCAATCATATAGTCAATGAGATTGTCCACATCGAGCAGGACATCCGAATCGGGGATCGACGGGTCTGGGACGCCGTTGGCATTATCCCCCTGAAGCAAGTAATAGTTGGCATTGTTCGACATGTCGTGGGTTGTGACGTAAAGCCACAGTTGATAATAGGCATTGGTGTTGCCCTGGGTCGCCTCGATTTGGTAGGAACCGTTTTCGGCCCGGAGGATGTCGTAATTGGACGGATTTCCTCCGAGATAGTTGGCGGCGAAATCCTGGTCGATCTTTTCCTCAATTTCGTACAACCCCCAATATTGGCCGTCAATGAAGACATTGACCCAGAAGCCGTGCGTGGTCGGTTGTCCCATGGCGCCCATGTTTGCCCGCTCGAATGGGTCCTCCGAATAAGTATTATTGGGATCGCCGCCGGCGCTCCAGGAATTGTTTTGTGCCGTGCGAAGATCGAACGCATCGAAGGAAGTGGGGACGCCCGACCCAGTACCGAGCAAGGGATAGTCGAGCTCTGACTGGCCATATTGGGCGCTGAACGTTATGTGGAAGCTGTGCTTGGGATTACCGGATTCGCGGCTGAATCCGCCGCGAATGCTCAGCCCGGCGTCGATCTGGAAACCGGGGGTCCCGTCGGGATTGATCAGCTCGATCGAGGCGGGCACCTTCAAGCCTGTCTCGCTGGCGTTGGCGTAAATCCCGGTGGCGGAATTGAACAGGCCGGTCAGCCCCGTCGAGATCGCGATCACGGGCAAAGATTGCAACGCCGCCTCGACCGCAGGCACCCCCGCCTGCTGGATCACGGTTTCATCCAGGCCGTAATCGACGTCGTTGGCGCCCCAGGAAGCAGGCCAACCCGGCGGCGCAGCTCCCAATGTCGGATAACCCGGCGCGTCATGCAGCGACTGTTGGACGATGTCGGCCACGTACAAGTAGGTCCAGGTGACCGAAGGAAGTGAGATAAAGCCGGTCTCGAATGCCTGGGCGCGCAGTGTTGTCGTGGAGGATATCTCAAGAGGGCCGGTGTAAACGGTGCCATTCGTCAAGCTGGGCGCACTGCCATCGGTCGTATAGATAATGGTCGCGCCCGGAGTCGCATCCGTCAGCGAGACTGAGATCGCGGTCGTGTAAAAGCCGTCGGGTATGCTCGCGACAACCTTATCGACAACTCCCGGCGAGGGATTCGTATTGATGGCGCCCGGCGTTGGCGTGTCAAAATAGCTGAGCTGGTTGGTTTGCACCAACGTGCCAATCAGTGTCGGCTGCACCAGAAAACTGGGGTCGGACACGGAAGAGTTAAGCCCTTGAATCGCCAGGACGTTGCTGCCCGTTTGGAGCAGATTCATGTACGGCGTGAGATCGAAATTCTGCGGGGTGACCGTTTCGAGGATCGATTGCTGGGCCGTGGCGGCCGAGTTATAGGCCAGCGTGGCCGGCGCGTTGGCGCTGGCCACTTCCACACCATTCAAATACGCCACGAACCCGTCGTTGTAGAGCATGCTCAAGTCAAGCTCGTTGAAGGCAGCGGTATTGGTAACCGTAAAGGGGATACGGACATAGGCGCTCGAATTGATGTTCGCCATGGCGGCGGCAACATTCGTCCCGATCGACACCATGCTGCCGTTGCTGCTTGGAACCGAATCGACGGTCAGGCCGCCGTCCGCCGTGTCCCCGATCAACTGAAAGGTGCCGGGGACAAACTGCGTATAAGATCCCTGCGCCGCCGCCAAGTCCACACTGGCGCCCCCCGCATTTTGGAAGTACAGCAGCGTCGCGCTCCAATTGCCCGCCTGGGGAAGGTTAAAAGTCGCCACCGTATCCGCTGGGCGCGCAAGCCATCGTATTCTGAAGTGAATGTCTGGGTGCCGTTGGATAAGGTCAATTCGAATCCATCATCGCTATTGACGGCAAATGACCAGTTGCCGGCCGTGGGAATGGACACGATGCCGGTGGCCTGAATCAGGAAATCATCGACCTCCACACCGACCGTTTGCGTGGGGAAGGCCACTTCACTGCTGGCAAAATCAGTGCCGGCGCCGGTGTTCTGATAGTTGATGCTCGGGGCGGTCGTGTTCACCAAGACGGTCTGAAGCGACGGGGTGTTGAGAATCTGATTGGCCGTCGCCAGATTTGGGATCGATTCATTGCCCTGGACATAGGTCACATTGAATCCGGGCTGCTCGATGCCGAAGCCAACTCCCGTGGTGCCGCTAATCCAACCTGATGGGCTGAAAGACGTAGACGTCCACGTTGTGCCGAGAGAATTATCGGTGGGAATCCAGGTCTGAGCGCTGGCCCCGGTTCCGATAAGCGTAGTCGAATTGAAATTCACGCCGTACGACACATCGCCGACCTGCGGGGGATAGGTCGGCGAAAATTGACTGAGTATATTGCCGTTGGGATCGACCAAGGCCAGGTAGTCGCCGGCGGCGCCGAGATTGAAGTTGGTGTGGAGTTCCGGCCCCGTCGTGATATCTTCGCTATCCGCGAACACGATCAGGAACCCCTGCGGGGCAACTGTCACATGCGGGAACTGCCATTTGGTCAGATTGGAAGCGTTGTTGGTGAGCGAATATTGATACAGGTCGATGGCCGTGCCGGTCGGGTTGTAAATCTCGATCCAATCGCTGGATTCCCCGGCGGCATCCAGCAGTTCTCCTTGATTGGAGGCCAGAAATTCGCTGATGATGGGAGTCGCCAAACTTGGGATGATCGTTTCATCGAGCGATGGCGTGGTGCTGCCCCCGAAATCGCCGGTTGCGGAATAAACGGCCGTAATGGTGTGCGAGCCGAGCGCGAGCGAGCTGATGCTGATGCTGGCGACGCCCGTGTTGCCTGCGCCGGGGGCGACGGACTGCGTGGCGCCGATCTGGGTGGATCCATCGAAAAACGTGACGGTGCCAGTCGGATTAGCGCTGCCGCTCACCGGGGTAACGGTGTCGGTGAAAGCGAACGTGGTAAAGAGCGGCTGTGGTGAGGGCAGGCTGGATGTCAGCACAGAATTCGTGTTGATCCCGGTAATGTTGTAGGCGAGCGGGTTCGTCCCGGTCGCCACGCTCATGCTCGAGCCGCTGTCGATGAAGCCGCTGCCGGCGTTGGCTGCATATTGGGCAGTAATGTCTTGCGTGCCCACCGGGAGCGTGCTGACGGTGACGCTCGCGGTGGCGGTGTTGCCGGCGCCGCTCGTGAGGATCTGGGTCGTGCCGATCTGAGTCGCCCCGTCGTAGAAGGCGACGGTGCCGGTCGGGTTGGCGGCGCCGCTGGCGGGAGTCACGGTCGCGGTGAATGTGACATTGTCCCCGAAGGTCTGCCCGGCGGGAGGATTGGCGGTGACCACCGTGCTCGTCGCGGTTCCGTAGGCGAACGTCAGGTTGCCGAAGCGCCAGTTGCCCGAGGTGTTGTTGTAGATGACAGTCTGGCCATTGCTGCCGAGAGTGGCGCTGGCATAGTCGTTGGGAATATTCCCCGTCGAATCGAAAGCGGAAACGAGGCGGATGCCGAGATTCGGGTCGTTGTTGGCCGCGGTAATATTGCTCAGGTTGATGTAGATCGTCGGATTGGCGGGGCTGAGACCGGCGTTGTAGTAATCACCCGGGCTGGCGACAAAAGTTCCCGTTGGGCTGGGGCCTTGATAATTGACCCATCCATTGGGGTTCGTGGTGTTGGTGTTGTACTGGACCTGGAGGTCGCGGATGCTCTGGGATGTTGCGTACCAGTCAAACGAGAAAACGATGTTCGCATAGCCCACGGTGTTGGTATCGAGCTCGATTCCCTGCGAATACTCAGGCGCCCCGGCTGCGGCTGTGGCCCAGCCGTTGTTGGGCGCACCGCGGATTCGCCAGGTGTTCTCGCTGTAGGCCGTGTTCGCCGTCCCAGCGGTGGCAAGAACGTCGTCGCTGGCCGCATTGCCGCCATTGTAGCCATTGGTCATTCCCAGGGTGCTGGCCGTGCCGGAACCGAAATTGGGAACTGGGCTGTTGTCCGGCGAACTGGCCGTTTCCGGGAAGTTCCACTCCGCGATGACCCCCGCAGGCGTGATGGCCAGCGTCGATCCGAATACGGATGAATTGCTGCTGACGAAACCGGTTCCAGCGATGTAGAAAGCCTGGATGTCGTTGTAATTGCCCGCCGCGATGGAACTGGTAGTCACGGTGAACGTGGCCGTGGTCCCGTTGACCGTTTCGGTAGTCGCCGTGGCAAGCAGAGTGCCGGCAATGCCACCGTCAAAGAACTCCACGCTGCCGGCACTTGGAGCCGACGATCCGGTGCCCGCGTCCACCATTGCCGTAAAGGTGACTGGCTGCCCTGCAATTGTGCTGGTCGGACTGATGGATGTGATCGCGGTGGTGGTAGCGGTTCCCACGGAAAGCGTCGAGCCGTAAACCGAGGAAACACTGCTGCCAAAATTTGAGCCGACGTCGGCGATGAAGTAGGCCTGGATGTTGCTGTAGGTTCCGGGTGGGACTACGGCCGAAACATTAAAGGTGGAAGTGACGCCGTTCGTGGTCGCCGAAGTGGCGGTGGCCAGCACCGTGCCGCTGGCGCCGGAGTCGATGAACACGACGCTCCCCCCTGCCGGAGCAACCGATCCCGAGTTCGCCGTCACGGTCGCGGTGAAAGTGATCGGCTCGGAGGTGCTGGCGCTGAGCGGCGAGACGCTGGTAACAGCGGTGGTCGTCGCGGTGGCCGATACTGGCGCGAATGCGACTCCTTTGAGAATAGTTCCCGTAGCTGACGTGTAAAGCGTGACATTGTTCGCGGTTGTGATGTCGATGGTTGTGTTGAATCCAGCGGTGTCCGTGAGTCCAATGACCTGGTTTGCCGTGGTGGCGCCGGTGCCGGTCGTGACATACAACGAGGCGCCGCCGCTGCCGTTGTTTGCAGCCGCGAGCCCGAATCCGCCGAACGAAGTAGTGTAAGCACCATTGGCGACCCAGGAACCGCTCACCAGCGAATACTTGGCGATGGTGCCCGCAGTCGCGCTCGAGGCCGACAAGACGTACAGCACGTCGAAGGTCGCACCATTGCTGCCGGACTGGATCAGGTAGAAGTCCTGGGCGTTCGACGTTCCGTTCGGCAGGCCGGGCAAGGCGGTGTAGGTGGAACCGGACGGAGCGGAGAGCGTGCCGACTGAAGGGCTGGAGGCGGAGGCCGTAAAAGCGTAGACGGTCCCGCCGAACGTCTTGACCGCCCGGAAATTGCCGGTGGGGCTGGCGGCACTCGTGCCATTCGTGTAGATGCCGCCTTGATCGCCAATGAACCAATTGCTGTCGTCGAGAGTCGAGGCCCCGCGCGTCTGATTGCCGCTGGCTCCCGTGTATGTCGTCGGAAGAGTAACATTGGTCGAATTATCCAGTGCGACCACCGCACGCGGGTTCAACGTGTTGGCATTCGACGTGGTGTTGGTGGAATTGGCCCCAGTGAAAGCGATAAAGGTGCCATCGTTGGAATCCGCCAGGTAGCCGGTCGTGGCGGCGGAACCGCTTATGCGGATGGCGTTTGTACCGGTACCGCTGATGCCAACGGTCAAGACGGCTGCGGATTGATTCGGCACGCTCGGCGAGAGCTCCAGGATCGACGCCGTCGTGTTGTTCGCCGACGCGGCGGCCTGAAGCACCGCCAAGTCACCGGCCGTGAAGTTAGTCGGGACAATCCTATTTTCGAGAACCTCGATCACAAGTCTCGACGTGGACGAGAGTTTCTTTCGGATAGGTTTTCGGGACGCTGACCAGCGCGAAAAGAGACCCATGAATGCACCCTCAGGGCAACGCGATGTGTGAGTATGGCGGGAAGATTGGGCGAATATTCGAGCCGGTGCTGAGATTACGCGACGCCCGAACAGGTGTCAACGAAATTCCTATCAAATCTTCATAAATAGGATAGAATCCTAGACGCTGTTGGGCGTTGCACAAAAACTCGGGCTGGCGGCGGCTTCACTCGCCCGCCTCCGCCCGCCCCATGCAATGAAATCTTGATTCGCAACTACTGCTGGCCCTTGCGTTTGCGACCTTTCATTGCACACATAGACCGGCACCCTACCGCGAAACGAACGCCTTGAAATTGGGGTGCGGGCGATGCCATGCTCGGAAGTAACGTCGAACGGGCAGCCTCGCGTGAGTCGCCGGAGATGGGCGGCGTTCCACGCTCTCCGGCTGCCCCTCCTTGGGAGCCAGCGACTACCTGATGCGATCGCGAGTCGAACCCGTTTTAGATCGTTGGCGTGAAGCCGCTGAAGTTGACCGTCAGGTCGTTCTTGAACTTCAAATTGTCGGCGGCATTGACGGTGCCGTCATCGTTGTAGTCGAATGCCGCGTTGTAGGTCGTCAGAGCTTGCTTGAACTTCAAATTGTCGGCGGCATTGACGACCTCGTCGCCGTTGATGTCGCCGAACAATCGGTAGAAGGATTGCGTGGCGCCGCCGATGCCGCTGCCGGCGAGGGTCAGCTGCTGGCTATCGGACATAGCGGTGATTTCTGCAGGATGGTTGACGGTAATCGTGTAGGCGCCGTTGGCGATGGACCCACCGGTGACACTGGCGCCACTAAAGGTGACGGCCCATTGCGTGTCGCCTGATCCCGACACTGGGGCCCAGCTAAGCGTCGGCACCGTCCCGGTCCAGCCGGCGGCAACAGCGATCGTGAAAACGCTTGGATCGACGCCGGAGCTAACGATATTGACCGCTTCACTGAAAGTGTAGACAACATCGTCAACCATCGAGCGCTGCGTCCCGGGAGCGGGTTGTCCCGCGGCGTTGTAGAGGGCCGAGATATTTTGGTCGATCACCACGTTCGTGATGACTGGCGCCGGCAACTGGTAGGCGCCGATGTCGGGCGGCGTGGGTCGAAGGACGCCGTTTTGCGAGTAGGTGCCAGCTTGTCCAGGATCGCCGGCGCCGATGGCCTGACTGCCCGACAACAGCGCCAGGGTCTTTGTCGGCCCGCCGTTGTAGGCCAGGGCGGCGGCCAGGCCCGCGCTCCCGGTTAGGTTGCCTACACCGCTGTAGGTCGCGCCGCTGGGATTGCCGATCAGGCAATAGTTGCAGGCGGCGATTGTCCCGTAAACGTCCGGGCCAATCGTTGACGCTACACCGTTGCCCGCCACGATCGTGTTGTCCATTTGCAGCGTGCCGGAATTGTAAATGCCGCCTCCAAAAATCGGAAGGTCGGAAAATCCCCCGTAGCCCGTGTTTCCAGCGATGGTGTCGTTGGTCAGCGTCAGGCTGCCGGAGTTAAAGATGCCGCCGCCGTCGGTCCAGCCGGCATTGCCGAAGACGGTGGAGTTGCTCAGCGTCGCCGTGCCCGTGTTGTAGAGGCCGCCGCCGTCGGTATAAGCGGAATTGCCATTGACGGTCGAATCATAAACGCTCAAGCTGCCGGAATTGTAGATGCCGCCCCCGTCATTTCCGCCGATGCTCAGCGTGGCATTGTTGGAGACGGCATCATCAATCAGCGACAACATACCGCTGTTTTCGATGCCGGCGCCGTCAGCAGCGAGACCATTCTCGATGGTCAGGCCCAGAATGGTGGCGCACACTCCGGAGTTGACGACGAAGTCCTGGACCGAGCTGCCGCCGCTAACCGCCAGGTTGGCGGATCCCAGGCCAGAAATCGTGTAGCTGTGGCCGATCACCAGTGGGCTGTTCAGGAGAACCGTGTCCCCGCTCAGGCCGCCGGCGAAGGTGATGACATCCCCATCCTGGGCATGAGCGACGGCGTAGGGCAAGGTGATGTCCAGAAGGCTGCCGGAACCGGCATTGCCATTGGGGTCCGTAACGACCCACGTAACTCCTCCCTGGCAGGCGCCGATGTCCACGGCCCCGGCGGCCCGCAGGATGCCATTCTGAGCGTTCGTGCCGGCCTGGCTTGGATCGCCGGCGCCAATCACTTGACTGCCGGGCACTAGCGCGAGGGTTTGGGTCGGGGCGCCGTTATTGTATGCCAGCGAGTTCGTCAAGCCGGCGCTGCCGGTGAGGTTATGCGCGCCGCTGCTGACAGTGTTGCCGCTGCTGGTGCCGATCAGGCAATAGTTGGCGCTGGCGATGGTCCCATAGATGTCGGGGCCGCTGGTTGCCGCGCTGGCGTTGCCGGCGACGATCGTGTTGTCCATTTGCAGCGTGCCGCCGTTGTAGATGCCGCCGCCGTATTCAGGAAAGTTGGGAACGTTGTCCCAGCCGAAATTGGCGGTGACGGTGTCGTCGCTCAGCGTCATGAGGCCGGCGTTATCGATGCCGCCGCCGAAGGTATACGCAGCATTTCCATAGATAGTGGAGTTGCTCACGGTCGCGGTCCCGGCGTTGTACAAGGCGCCGCCATTATAGTACGACACGTTACCGGTGAAGGTGCAATCAGCAACATTCAAGCTGCCGCCGTTATAGACGCCGGCGCCGAGATACGTAACCCCATTGCCGATGGTGCCGTTGTTGGAGATGGCGTCATTGGTCAGAGTGAGGGCGCCATTGTTATCAATGCCGGCGCCATCGCTGGACGAGGAAAACGCTGCGAAGCTGCCGTTCTCGATGGTCAGGCCCGAGATGGTGGTGGTGACGCCGGCGCTAACGATGAAGTCCTGGACCGAGTTGCCGCCGCTGACCGCGAGGTTGGCGGACCCCAGGCCCGTGATGGTGTAGCTGTGACCGATGGTCAGTGTGGCGTTCAGGACAATGGTTTGTCCGCTCAGGGTGCTCGCGAAGGTGATCGAGTCGCCGTTCTGAGCATTGGCGACGGCGTAGGGCAAGGTGATATCGCCCGGGCTGCCTGAACCGGCATTGCCATTGGGGTCGGTAACCACCCAATCGGCGCCCTGGAAGGCGCCGACGGCAACGTTGCCGGCGGCGCGGGTGACGCCGTTCTCAGCGGTAGTGCCGGCCTGAGCCGGATCGCCGGCGCCGCCGAGAGCGGAACTGCCGGGCGAGAGCGCCAAGGTCGGCGTGGTGCCGCCGTTGTAGGCCAGCGTGGTCGCCAGCCCGGTGACGCTGGTCAGGGTGAAGGTGCCCGTCGCGCCGCCGGGAAAAATGGCTCCCGATGTGTTGCCGGCCACGATGCAGTTATCCATCGCCGTTACATCAACGCCGTAGCCGTTGTTGTAGGCGACGGTGGAGTTGGTCAGGGTCAACGGGCCGCCGTCATAATTGTTGATGCCGGCGCCGGAATAGCCGGTGTTGCCGGTGAAGGTGCAATCGTTGATCGTGGCGCTTCCCTGGTTGTAGTTTTCGAGGCCGCCGCCGTAGATGGCAACATTGTTTTCGACGGTGGAATTGCTGAGGGTCAGCAAGCCGGTGTTGAGGATGCCGCCGCCGCTGCCGAAGATGTCGTAGGTGCCGCCGCTGTCGCCGTTGTTGCCGGAGATGACGCAATTGCTGAGGGTGAGCATGCCGGTGTTGAGGATGCCGCCGCCGCCGCCGAGGCCGGTTTCCGTGCCGTTCTCGATGGTCAGTCCCGAGATGGTGGCACAGAATCCCGAGTTGACAAAGAAGTCCTGGACGGTCCCGCCGCCGCTGACAGCGAGATTTCTGGCCCCTGGGCCAGTAATGGTAACCCCCCGACTGATCGTCAACGTGCTGTTCAGGGTGATGACGTCCCCGTTCACGCAGCTGGAGAAAGTGATCTCGTCCCCATCCTGAGCATTAGCGACGGCAAAGGGCAGCGTGATGTCGCCATAACTGCCCGAGCCGGCGTGGCCGTTGGGATCGGTGACCACCCAATCGAATCCACCCTCGGTAGCGCCGACGTCAACGCGGCCGGCAATCCGAACGGCGCCGTTTTGCGCGACCGTGCCTGCGTCATTCGGATCGCCTGCGCCGATGGCGGAACTGCCCGGCAGAAGCGCAAGGGTCGGCGTGGAACCGCCGTTGTAGGCCAGCGTGGGCGAAAGAGCGACGCCGCCGGTCAGGGTGTAGGTGCCGGAAGTGCCTTCCCAGATCGCGCCCGATGTGTTGCCGACCACGATGCAGTTATCCATCGCCGTAGCATACACGCCGTAGCCGTTGTTGAACGCCACCGTGGAGTTGGTCAGGCCTAAATAGCCGCCATCATAATTGTTGACGCCGCCAGCGGAACCGTAACTAGCGGTGTTGCCGGTGAAGGTGCAATCGTTGATTGACGTGTAGGCGTTGGGGCCGTAGTTTTCCAGACCGCCGCCGTAGTTCGCGGTGTTGTTATCCACCGTGGAATCGCTCAGCGTCAGCGAGCCGGTGTTGAGGATGCCGCCGCCGCTGCCGAAGATGTCATAGGTGCCGCCGCTGGCGCCATTGTTGTTGGCGATGATGCAATCGCTGACGGTCAGGTTGCCGGTGTTGAGGATGCCGCCGCCGCCACCGAGGCCGGATTCCGTGCCGTTGTCGATGGTCAGGCCCGAGATGCTGGCCGACACTGCCGAATTGACGAAGAAATCCTGGACGGCGCCGCCGCCGCTGACAGCCAGATTCGCAGCCCCTGGACCGAGGATCGTGACGTTTTGAGCAAGCGTCAAGGTTCCGTTCAGCGGTATGGTGTCGCCGTTCAGCAAGGGGGAGAAGGTGATCTGGTCTCCGCTATCGACGTGGGTGACGGCGTAAGGCAATGTGATGTCGCCGGGACCACCTGATCCCGTGTCGCCATTGGGGTCAGTAACCACCCAATCGTAGCCTCCCTCGCATGCGCCGACGTCCACGTTGCCGCTGGTACGAACCTCGCCGTTTTGAGCGGTGGTGCCGGACTCGCCTGGATCGCCCGTGCCGATCGCGGAGCTGCCTGGAGATAGCGCCAGCGTCGGTGTCGCCGCGCCGTTGTTGTAGACCAGCGAGGCGGCGAGCCCGGTGACGCTGGTCAGGGTGTAGCTGCCCGTCGTACCATTCCAAATGGCGCCCAAGGTGTTGTCGGCCACGATGCAGTTATCCATCGACGTCACATACACGCCGTAACCGTTGTTGTAGGCAACCGTGGAGTCGCTCAGCGTCAACGAACCGCCGGCGTAATCGTTGACGCCGGCAGCGGAACCGGCGGTATTGCCTGTGATGGTGCAGTCTTCAATGAAGGTGGTGGCGGAGCCGCCGTAGTTTTCGAGTCCGCCGCCGTAGCTAGCGGTGTTGTTTTCGAGTGTGGTGTAAACCAAGGTCAGCGAACCGGTGTTGAGGATGCCGCCGCCGCTGCCATAGGGGTTGTAGGTGCCACCGCTGGCGCCGTTGTTTCCCGACAGAATGCAATCGTACATGAACACCGAGCCGGCGTTGAGCATGCCGCCGCCGCCGCCGAGTCCGGATTCCGTGCCGTTCTCGATGGTCATGCCCGACATGACGATAGAAACCCCTGAATCGACAAAGAAATCCTGGACCGAGCCGCCGCCGCTGACCGCAACGTTCGCGGCCCCAAGACCGGTAATCGTGACATTATGAGCAAGCGTCAACGTGCTGTTGAGAGTAATGGTGCTGCCGTTCAGACAGCTGGAAAAGGTGATCGAATCTCCGTTCTGTGCATTGGCGACGGCGTATGGCAAGGTGACATCGTTCAAGCTGCCTGAGCCGGCGTTGCCATTGGGGTTAGTGACAATCCAATCCTTGAACGTGCTGGCAGCGAACGAGGCGGACGGAATCCCGTTGGCAATTACTACCACGGAAATGTTGCCCGGAGCGACCCCCGCGGGCAAGGTAAACTGCGTTGATTCCGTCGTGCTCCCGGTGGCCACGGTTCCTGGCAGGCTCCAGTTTGAAGTTTGGGCGTAGAAGACGTTGCCGTTGGAGTCCGTGATCTGTACGATCGGGAAGTTCGTGGCCATCTGCGCATCGTCGCCATACGCGGCGCCTTCGTCGATGCCGTTGAGCTGTGTGCCGGTCACGGTGAAGTGGCCGCTGCCATTGTTGGCGACATTGGCGATCGTGGGGGCCCACGCCGGATTCGCGGCCGTGCTCTCGGAGTAGGTCCAGACATTTGTGCCATCCGAGAAAAGCACTTGCCCAGTCGGCAGCACAAGCATGCGCATGTTGTAGCAGGCGGAGCTCGAGTAGTTGTTGGCGCTTGAAGTAAGATCGTTGTTAAGAGCGGTGGGCAGGCCAGTCAACTGGGTGATGGTATTAGAAACATAGCTGTACTCGAATATCGCCGATGGCCCCGTGTATTGATAAGTCGGATTGGATGTTTCCGACGTATCCGCCACGAAAATCACGTTCCCATCCGGCAGGATAGCTGCAGGAGCATCGTCAGCAATGTAGTCGTCTGGGATCACGGGACCTGCCGTCCAGGTGTTGGCGACGGGGTCGTACAAAGCAGTATTGGAGCTGGTGACAGGCCAGTTGCCATTGGCGCCGATCTGGAAGACCTCGCCGTTGGGCAGCAGAATTCCTGGTCCGAGTTCGTCTTCATTGCTTTCCGTCAGGGGAACTGGAACCCCGCCGGTTTGGACCCAGCTGTTCGTCGCGGTATTCAAATACTCAGCGTAGCCGGGCGGTGATGAAGCAAGGGATTGCCAAATCTCGTAATCCACCATGTTGCCCCCAGTGCCTGGGAGCTTGACAAAGCCCTCCTCATCGGACCTGTCTCCATTCAACTTGGTTGGCCCGGCTGACCAGCTATTTGATGTCGGGTTATAGATGAAGGTCTGAGGCCCGTTTAAGTACGCGGCGAAGACCGTTCCGTTCGGCAACACTTGCAAGGTTCCGTCGCCAAAGGCGTTCGTGGGGTCCAAAGAAGCCGGAACCGATGGGAGCACCGTCCAGGTGTTGGTGCTGGGATTGTAGATTTCCCCGGAATTGACGTCTGTTTCGCTGCTTCCGCCCGTGTACTCGCCGCCGTAAACCATGACATTGTCATTGGGGAGTATAACCGAACCATAATAGAGCCGAGCGGTACTCATCGAGCTTTGATAAGACCAGGATCCGGTTACATAACTTCCGGTCGAGTCGGGGGTCAGTTGATACCACGCAGCCCCGTTGGATTGATTCACCATGACCGTGCCATTGGGCTGCAGCAGCATCGTTCCTGTTGCCGGCGCGGAGAGCTCCGTCCAGGTTCCGTTGGGGACGATTCGATCTTCGAGGACATCGAACATGGGGCGAATACTTCTGCCGTCTTTGCGCTTGGTCGCCGCTGCCGATGGCCGGCTCGGGTGCCGTGATCCGCTGGTCAGCAGCTGCTGACCGAGGTTCTTGATCCAATTGCGCAGGGATTGGCTATACATGAAGATTCTCCAGTTGGGGATTGAGGCAAGGTCTGAACACGCAGGGAAAGGCGAATTCGGTTCCAATGGGCACGCGCGCACAGGAATCTCTCAGGATGAATCGTCGAGGCAGATTGCCCTCTTAAGGGAGTGGTTCGCGAACTCGTAAGCTAGCCGAAAGCCAGGCAAAAGCAAACGAAGAAACAAATAAGGATTCATAAAGATAAGAAGAATTTTATTGTTCCGATGGCAGAAGCCAGCTGCGTCGCAGGAACCAGTTTCCTGGCCGCGCGTGCGGGCCCTGGTACAATGCTACGTTGAGCGTTTCAAGAAACGGCATTCTTGGCGAAGAACGCGCCCTACGATTTGAGTTCAGCTTTAGCGACGGTTTCATGGCGGGTCTTGCCAACACGGAGCGGCGCCATCATGTCGCCAAACGCATCGGATCCCACTCAACTCAGCCTGGCGCCACTCGCGGCAGGACCGATCGTGGAGGCACGCGAAATCCGCTATGTATTTTCCAAAGAAATGCCCACGGTGCTGGAATCGCTGGGCGGTTCGCTGTTGATTTCCACCCACACCACGGGCAATGTCGTCGTCATCAGCGCTCCGCGAGGAAAGGTCGCCATGACCTTTCATACCTTTGAGCGGCCGATGGGGATGGCGGTTCGCCCGGGCTGGCTGGTCGTTGGAAGCCGCAACCAGGTTTGGTCCCTGCGCAACTTTCCCGAGCTGGCAGCCAGCGTCGAACCGGCGGCACGCCACGATTCCTGTTATCTCACGCGCTTCTCCCATTTCACCGGCAACATTCATGGCCACGAGCTGGCCTGGGTCAAATCGGACAAGGGCCCGGAAGGGAGCGCACCCGAGCTGTGGATCGTCAACACGCTGTTTTCCTGCCTGTGCTCGGTTCACGCCGCCTACAATTTTGCCCCGCGCTGGCAGCCCCCGTTCATCTCGAAGCTGGCTGCGGAAGACCGCTGTCATTTGAATGGCCTGGCGGTGCAGGACGGCAAGGCACGTTATGTCACCACCCTGGCCGAAACGGACATTGCTCAGGGCTGGCGGGCGCGGAAGGTCGGCGGCGGCTGCGTGATCGACGTGACCTGCAATCGGATCGTTGTGCGCGGCCTAACCATGCCGCATTCGCCCCGGCTCGTTGGCGATCGGCTCCTGGTGCTTCATTCGGGCCTGGGCCAGCTTGCCGCGATTGATCCGAGCAACGGCCGGCTGGAGACCGTAGCGACATTGCCCGGCTACACGCGCGGACTGGCCGTGCATGGTTCGCTGGCATTTGTCGGCCTCTCGAAAATTCGGCCCGACTCGTCGATGGACGGGGTGCCGATCGCCGCCGACCCGGACCAATTGCGGTGCGGCGTTGCCGTCGTGGATTTGGCAACGGGCCAGATCGTGGCCCACGTGCATTTCACCGCCGGCATCGACGAGATCTTCGACATCCAGATTCTACCCGGCAGCTCCGCCCCGTTCCTTTCAGGCCCCCTTGCGGACCGCGGCCGGACGCCGCCCGTTTGGACGGTGCCGCCGAACCGAGTTCCTTGATCGTCGGCTTGGCGGGCAGAATCTATTTTTCGGATGTGATTCCCAGCGTCCGCAATTTGGTGCGGAGCGTGGTTCTGGAGATACCCAAGAGCTCGCTTGCCTGGACTTGATTTCCTTTGACGTGAAGCAAGATCGTTTCAAGCAGCACGCGATCCGTGGCCTGGCTTACGTGCCAGTAAATGTCGGTTTCCCCGGCGTCGAGCAAACGCCTGATGAGGGCTTTGATTTCCAGCGTGGCTTCGCTCATCGGATCCAGTCCGGAGTCGTTGTGCGTGGCGTATCCACTTCGATTATGCAATGCCGAGCGACATGCTGGCAAGAGCGCGGAAAATGACAAAGCGTTAACTTTGGGCGCGTCAAAATCGGAACCGCCGGAACATTGATTGCCGCCGTCCCAACCGTTGCGACCAGCGCTGAAGGCTCAAGGGTTTCATTTCTGAAGGTTTCTTAACGCGTGCTGATGCTTGCGGAGAATTAACCACGTTGGGGAAACCGTTTTGCCACGCATGGCGTAAGATACTCGTGCACGCGCGCACCACGAGTTGGCATGACATACTCTCTTCCAATGGCAATCCAGTGTTGAGCACCGCACCTTTTCGAACAGCGAACACTCGGTTGCTGGCTGGTTACACGTGCGCAAGCGAACGAGCAAAGAGACGTTGGATCGGAGGAGATCGCAAATGAACGCCTCGAAAACAAGGATCCTGGTCTTGGCCGGCATCGCCGTTGTCGCGATAGCCGGCGGCGTCTTGATTTATCAGTCGGGGTTATTCGCTCGGGAAAAGCAAGATAGCCCTGAGAAGGACCAGGCGGACCCCGGTCGGCCCGAGTTGGTTCACGTTGACAAGGCATGGTTCGCCGACAAGAAAGCCGACCCGGGGCTGAAGCTGACGGAGGAGAACATCAAGGGGCTGAGGTTGATTACCGCGGAGGTGGTTGACGCGAAGACGCGCCCCTTGCCGCCGCAGGTCGGGACGTTGAACTACGACAACGAAACCATGTTCTTGATCAAGCCGCGCTTCAACGGCGAGTTGGCGACCATGCTCACGGTCAAAGACAAGATCATCGACAAGGACGGCTATGAAAAGACCATCGAGCGCCCCATCAAGTTTGGCGACAAGGTCAAGCAAGGAGCCGTGTTGGCAGTCTTCTGGAGCCAAACTCTGGGCGTCGCCAAGGCGGCGCTGGTCGATGCCATGTGCAGCTTGCGCTTGAGCGAAGCCACGCTGGCCCGCCATCAGGATCTGTCCGACAAGGGCTCGCTAGCGAACAGCACTTTGGAGCAGTCCAAACGCCAGGTGCAGGCCGACAGTCTTTCAGTGCTGACGGCCGAACGCACGCTACGGATGTGGAAGCTGAGCAATGATGAAATCAAGGCCATCAAGGATGAAGCGAACATCATTCAAGACACCAAGAAGGCGCGCGATGCGGCACTGGAGGCGGAGAAGTGGGCCCGCGTTGAGGTCAAGGTGCCGGTGTTCGATAAGGACCACCCCGAGCGTGAAGTGACCATCCTGGAAAAGAACACCAGCATCGGCGACATCGTGGACAACACCAACTTCAGCACCTGGCTGTTCCGCGTCGGAGACATGAGCCAGTTGCAGGTCTGGGCCCATCCGCCGGAGGAATTTCTTCCCCTCATTCGCGAAGGAATGTGGCCGGAACTGTATGGCAATGTGGTGCGTGAGCTCCGCGTGGCCCTGGGCTTGTCACCCGCAGAATTAAGCCTGCTGGCAAGACTCCCCGATGGCAAGTTCCTGGGTGAGGGCTTGATTACACAAATGGAGCGCGATTCCGGCAGGCGTGATCCCCGGTTCATCGAGGCGCTCGAAAAAGCACTGAAGAAAAAGTGCGAGGAAAAAAAGATCGCGTACCGCAACATTCGTGGCATCGGCGGCCTCACGTGGGAGATTCGCTTCCAATCCGAACCCGATGCACCCCCGCAAATTCTGCGTGTCGATCGCATCGCGCCGAGCCTGGAACCCAACCAGCACAGCCCGATGGTAATCGGTTACATGCCGAACGCCGACCACAAATATCTGGCGGGGCAGTTCGTCACGGCGACCATTTACATGCCGCCGGAGCCCGACACGGTGGAGATTCCGACAGACGCCCTCAACGAAATGAAAGGGCAAGCATTCGTTTTCGTGAAAGATAAAGCCAAGGAAGGCGAATATTCCTTGCGGCGCGTCGCGGTGGTCCGGCGTTATGCCGATTACACCATTGTCCGCGCCAAGCTCCGCGAGCAGGACATAAAGTTCTCCGACGACGAGGTGAAACTGGGCCGCTATCCCCTGCGCACCCTCGAGCGCGGCGAACAAGTGGTCACGCGCGGCGTCGTCGAATTGACCACCGCCCTGGAAAACCTCATCACCAAAGAATCCATCAAGCTACAGAATCGGTGAATGGTCGATGATTCGAGCTTGACGGTTGGTGCCCTCGCCAGCCACCTGCCCCGAATCACACGGCCAGTCACCACGAAGGCTCCCCATGGTTCGCAAGCTGATCGAATGGTCCCTGAATAACCCGCTGGTTATCTTTGCCTACATCGCGGTCGTCATCGGGCTCGGGGTTTATTCCTATACGCACATCAATGTCGAGGCCTATCCCGATCCGGCGCCGCCCATTATCGAGCTGATCGCGCAAAATCCCGGCACCAGCGCGGAGGAGATGGAGCGCCTCGTAACGGTGCCGCTGGAAGTGACGCTGGCCGGTATGCCGAACTTAAAGACGGTGCACACCAAGTCGCTCTTCGGCCTGTCGCACGTTCGCTGCATTTTCGAATACGGTCATCCCTATGATGAGGCCCGCCAGGAAGTGATCAACCGGATCGCGATGATGTCGCAACCGTTGCCCACCGGCGTGACGCCGCAACTTTCTCCTGCCAATCCGATTGCCGAGATTTATCGATACGTGTTGAAGGCGCCGAAGAACGCGCTCGGCGAAGAAATCTATACGCTCAACGATCTCAAAGCGCTGCAGGATTGGTTGATCGAGCGCGAATTCCGCCGCGTGCCCGGCATCTTCGATGTGACCAGCTTCGGCGGCACCGTCAAGCGTTACGAAATTCACCCCGACCCCGAGGCGATGAAACGCCACGGCGTCACTTTGTCGATGTTATCGCAAGCGCTTGCGAACAGCAGCATGAATGTCGGCGGCGATTTTCTCAAGCAAGGCGCCACCTCGAAGGTCATCATCATTCGCGGTTTGCTCGGCGGCGGCAGAGACCCCGTCGAGCACGCCATCAGCCTGAATACGCCCGAGGAAGCCGCCGCGTATCTGCGTGCCGAGGAGCGGCGCCGCTGCAACGAAATCCGCACGATCCCCATCAATTCCGTCAATGATAAACCCACCCGGATTGACGACATCGTCGAGGGCGGCCCGTTGCCGTATCCGGACGCGCAAAGTTCTCAAGGCGTGGTCGTCAGTTACCAGACGCGGCTTGGACGGGTCAGCTACGATCAATGCGTCGATCACGAAACGGGCAAATGGGTCTATGAGGATGAAAAAATCGAGGGCATCATCCTCATGCGCAAGAACCAGCACACCATGCCGGTCCTCGAACGCGTCAAGGCGAAAGTCGATCAACTCAACGGCGTCGAGCGGGTATACAGCAACCAGCCGTTGGAGCGGATCACGCAGTGGCTCACGGGGACCAAATCGGAGATCAAGACGCGCGGCCGGCTTTTGCCCGGCGTGGAGCTGCAATGTTATTACGACCGCGAGGAACTGGTGCACCGCACCACGCACACCGTCCGCGAGAATCTGCTCGTGGGCATCGCCCTGGTGGTCGTCATCCTCATCATGTTCATCAGCAACGTTCGTACCGCGCTGATTGTCGCCGTCAATATGCCGCTCGCATTGCTCTTCTCATTTTCCATCCTCTATTTCCGCGGCAAGTCGGCCAACCTGTTGTCGATCGGGGCCGTGGACTTCGGCATCATTGTCGATTCCACCGTCATCATGGCGGAGAACATTTACCGCAGCATCGCGGCCCATGGCCAGGACAAATCGCTTACCCTGAAGGAGCGCATCCTGATCGCCACCAGCGAGATCGACAAGGCGTTGTTTTTCTCGACCGCGATCATGGTGGTCGCCTTCATCCCGCTGTTCACGATGCAGGGAGCCGAGGGGGAATTGTTTGGCCCGATGGCGCAAACGTATGCGTTCTCGCTGATCGGCGCTTTATTCATGGCCATGACATTGACGCCCGTACTTTGCTCGTTGTGCTTCAAGAACCTGAAACCACGCGAGGACAATTTCTTCGTCCGCTTCATCAAGAGTCGCTATTTGTGGCAGCTGGAAGCTTGCCTGAAGCATCGCCATCTGACGGTCATCGTGATGACGGGATTGATGATCGTCACCGCGCTTTGGCCATTCAGGTATATCGGCCGCGAGTTCATGCCGGAACTTGAAGAGGGGAACTTATGGATTCGCGGCATCTTTCCTGTGCACGAGAACCTCGATGCGATCAAGGACCCGGTGCAGACGTTCCGCCAGGTTGTCAGCGGCACGAATTACACCATCACGGACGCATCATTGAAAGCGATAGCTTCCGCTCGCTGGGTCGATGAACGCAAAGAGCAGCAACGGGGTGTGCCGGACAGCGTGCTGGCCAAGCTGAGCAAATTGAAGGACCGCAAATTCGACGATTACGATGCCTTCCTGGCCGAACTCAAGCTACGGCTTGACGCGGGTGAGCTGAGACGATTTCAGCACCCGATCTTGATGCAATCGGTCAATCGGAAGTATCCCGAATTCGAGGCCACGCTGGTGCAGATGGGCCGCCCCGATGACGGAACCGATCCGGGCTTGTTCAACAACGTGGAGTTGTACGTCCCGTTTCGACCGCAAAGCGATTGGCCCGCGGTGACCCGACCGGGCGGCAGCGAAACCAAGGTCCGCGTCCGCCAGGAAATCATCGCGGACCTCCAGGCCGAGCTGGCGGCCAAGGTTCCCGGCGTCGAATGGGCTTTCTCGCAATATATCCGCGACAACGTCATGGAAGCGATGACCGGCGTCAAGGGGGACAATTGCGTCAAGATTTACGGCCCCGATCTCATCGCGCTCGAGGAGATCGCCGAGAACGTGAAAAATAAATTGCTCACGATCCGCGGCGTCGAGGATGTCGGCGTCTACCGCGTCATGGGGCAATCCAATCTTGAGTTTGCCGTAGACAGGGATAAATGCAAGCGCTGGAATTTATCGGTGGCCGACGTCACCCAGGTCGTCAACACGCTGGTGCGCGGCGGCGCGATGACCTCGATGGTGGAAGGCGAGAAGACATTCGATGTGACGCTGCGGCTGCCCTGGATGCGCCGCCGTGATGAGGCATCGATTCTCGACGCCTCGGTGGACGTTTGGGGTCGGACATTGACGCCCGGATCGATTCCGAACACCATCCAAACCTATTTGAGTGGGCCATCGATCGGCGGTCCTTCCCCCAGCGGAACGCAACTGCCGGCGACAACGACGGTGAGCCAGTTCATGGCCCCGCAAAATCAGTTCCTCACCAGGCTGCGGCTGCGCGATCTGGTGACGCCGGTCGATGATATGGGCCGGCCCAATCCCGGCGGCGATCTAACCCGGCCGGGCGGTTCTCTGATTCCGCGCGAGCTAGGGCAACGCTTCATCGCCGTCAAGTTCGCGGTCCGCAATCGCGATCTCGCCGGCGCCGTCGCCGAGGTCGAAGCGGAAACCCGCGATTTCATCAAGCCCCCCTACCGCGTCGAGTTCGGCGGCGAATTCGAGCAGATGGGTGATGCCGAGGCGCGCCTGCTGGTGATCGTGCCGGCGTCACTGATCGGGGTGTTCTTGCTCCTGTACCTGGCGTTTCGATCGTTGCTCGACGTGATGGCCGTCATGTCGAACGTCCTTTTCGGCGCGATCGGTGCGGTGTGGGCGCTCTACATCATGGATATCAACTTCAGCGTTTCCGCCGCGGTCGGCTTCGTATCGCTGTTCGGCGTCGCGATCATGGACGGCCTATTGCTTATCTCCTACTTTAATGACGCCCGGGCCAAAGGGTTGTCGGTGCATGACGCGATCATGCACGGAGCAGCATTGCGGGTCAGGCCAGTGACGATGACGGCGCTCACCGCAATTCTCGGTCTATTGCCCGCGGCATGTTCCACGGCGATCGGCTCGCAAACCCAGCGGCCCTTGGCGATCGTGGTCGTGGGCGGCATGGCCTCGACGCTGTTGTTGACGCGCTACCTGATGCCCGTCTTATACAGCTATTACGGCCACCGCGAGCCGCCGAAAGGCGCGGCCAGCATGTCGCATTGAGAGACGAGGGGCGAGAAAAGCCTGGCCCCTCAATAGCGCCATTCGGTGCGGAAGAAGATGCCCTGCGTCCACACGTCGCCGCGCGAGTTGTTGACGAAGGTTGCGTCCCACCAGTGCTCGTAGGTGTAACCGGCGGAGACGCGCCAATTTTCGTGCGGCGTCCAGGCGACACCGGCCTGCACGTTCAGCATGGTGGTGGCCATGAGCGCGTCCTGACGCGTGGAGCCGGTGATGCCGCCGGGAAGCGTTTCGTCGAAATCTTGCTGCACCCGGCCGAAGACGCCGGCGCCATCGACCTTGAAGAACACGGCCCAGCGCGCCTCCGCCGGAATCCACAAGTCGAGCGCGACGTGGGGGCCGGCGCCGAAGACGTAGTTGCTTTCGCGCTGCTGCAGGAGCGGACTCGTCTCCTGGGACGCCAGGAGCAAATTCGCGGTTCGCACGCCCACGCGCCACTTCATGTCGGCCCACGGCTGCAGGGCAATCTCCTGGCAGGCGTAATCAAGGTCGATCACGTTCATGGAGAATTGGCTGCGCAACAGGCCCATGTTGCCAACGGTCCCGAAATCGGGCGTTGATTGCGATCCAGATGTCGTCAGGAAGCGGTACGACACCAGCACTTCGCCGCCCGCCTCGCCGAAGCGATAGCCGACTTCAAAGCGCGGACTGACGGTCCAGTTCAAGGGACTGGACGGCAAGCTGACGGTGCTCGTCGTGGTCCCCGCGGTAACGGGGGCCGTGAGTTCATTGTGAACGTGGGCCGTTTCGGCGTTGATATCGACGGTCGCGAACCAGCCAAGGTTGTTGCGCGGGCTGTCGAGGAACGGATTGCCGACAAGCACGGAGTCGTTGCGGTCTTCCAGCGTGTTCGGCGAACCGAGGTCGCGCGAAATCGGCGGCGGCGCGAGATAGCTCGGCAACTGAGCATTGACGCTGCCAACCGCGAGCAGGCAGATGCTCGCCGACATCAGAATCTTGCGAATATCAAGCATGACCAACCTCTGGGAATCTCTGCTCACGTGCCGGCGTGAAACGAATTCTTCGCCCGCAAGTTCTTATCTGGCAATCGCTTTTGCATATTCATTTCACACACAGCCACACACCCCCCCGCTTGCAACGCATTCTTGGGAGCGCTTTCAATCGGCAGCCACGCGGCCAAACTGGGCGCGGATCGCGTCGCGCGTCGGAGCCGGTGGCACACTGGACTGCGTCGGCAACACGGCAGCGTTCGTCGCCGGAACCGTGACCTCGGCAAGCGCCGGAAGCAGGCGCGGCCTGTCTTGCGACAGTGGCGTCGCCGCGGGAGACTGCCGAATTGAATCACGCGTCGGCGCCGGCAGCACCGGCGAGCACGGATGACTGCACGGCATTTTCAGCAGCTCCTCGAAATTGACGATCGGGGCCGTTTCCGTCTCCTCCGCCATCATGTAAACCTGATCGGTTTGCAACAGGCTCGACACATCCGCGACCGCTTGCCACTGCGCCTGCAAGATCGGCAAATAGGCGCCGATGACCGTGATCAGGTTCTGCTCGGCGTTGATGAGATCGGTGAAGCCGACTTGGTCTGCTTTGGCGTTATGGAGCTTGACGGCGCCGCGGAACGATAGCACCTGCTTGGGCAGAATCGTTTTCTGGTACATTTCCAGCAGCCGGCGGTTTTCCTCATAGCGGCGGTAGGCCTCGGAAAAGCTCGCGGTCAACGCCATCTGCACGCGATGCGGCTCCTCGTTCGCGCGCAACAGAGCGGCTTGCGATTGCCGAATCGCGCCTTTGTTTTGGTCAAAGATCGGCACCGGCACGCTGACGTTGACCCCAGTGACAAGCCGGCTTGGGCCCGGCGCGGTCAAATCGTTCATCAAGCTGACGCCCACGGTCACGTCGGGATAAGGCGTCACCTGCGCCAGACGAAGATTGAAGCGGGCCTTCTCGATGGCTGTCGCGGTGGTCAGCACGTCGGTGTGCTCAGTGAGGACGTGGGCGAGCGCTTTCTCGAAGTCGATTTTGGGCAGCGGGCGGTGCACATTGCCGAACAGCGCGGTCGGCGGCATGTACGGCACGCCCATGGTCGCGGCCAACTGCCGCCAGGCCAGCAAGCGCTGGTTGCGGGCCGTCACCAGGGCGGCGCGGGCCTGCTCCGCAAACACGGCCATCTGCGCCGGCTCATAGCTGGGCGACACACCTTCGCCGCCGCGCAGCAAATCGATCATCACCCGGTAAACCTCGTCCGTCAATTCAACGAGGCCCCGATTGGCGCGAACACTTTCCTCGGCAACCAGGACGTTGTAATAATTCTGGCGGACGTTCCACATCAAGTCGGTTTGCGCGCGGCGAAAGGCAAGCTCAGCAGCACGCAGATCTTGCGTGGCGGCCCCTTGGGCAAGTTCAAGCTTGCTGAAGGTTTTGATGGTTTGCGAGATGTTGCCGCCGACGGTCGGGCCGCCGCCTGGGCCGACGCCGGTGGAGGCATAGCCGATGGTCGGATTCGGATAAGCGCCGGCTTGCTGGGCTGCCCGCGCGCCGCCTCGATATCGGACGCCGCCTGCCGCAGCAGCGGATTGTTGGTGCAGCCAATCCGTTGCAAATCCGAAAGCGACAACGGCCTGCCGTCCGGGCCAGGCGGGAAATCCTTGTCGATCGGCAGCGGGGTCGGTGACGGATAATTCTGCTTGATGACCGGCTCGATCTTGTCTTTATAATTTGTCGCCTTCTTATCAAGGAAAATGTCCTTCACGTCCGAGCCAGGGAAAGCACCGGGCTGGGTTTTATCGAGCAACCTTTGATCCAGCGTCGGCTTCTGGCCTTCCTGCTTATTCTGACCCTGCACCTTCTCCAGCTTGCTTGCCTTGTCCTCGCCGGCCGGCGCCACATCGTAGTTGAGGCTGCTGCGGTCGCAGATCAACGAATCCACTTGCTGCTGGACGGGAAAGGTGCAGCCGATCAAGAAAAACAAGCAAAATGGCAGCATCGTTGCCCTGGTTCTGACCCGCATGCCAGACTCCTCCATGAGAGAACCAACGCCCTGCCCGCGGAAAATGGCGCGCTCTTGACGGTTGTATCGTCTTTATCGGTTATAACGCCTGGAGAGTTGATCGTTTTCGGTGAACAACTGTGTACAGTAATTGGCCAATGCAATGAGGCGGATATTCACCGCCGAGACCGCAGAGATCGCTGAGAAAATGCAAATGCCGTGAATATAGGAATTACGATAATCGAGGACACCGAGGGCTGAGACCAACTTGCCGTTGGCTTTTTGACACAATTCCGGCCCTCTTCTGTCTCTGCGTTCTTGGCGATCTCCGCGGTGAATAATCCGGGCAGGCGCTGCCGTTTCCTGTTGACGCAGATGGCCGTTTGCATTATACGCCCGCCATCATGAAAACCCTATTGCCTTGCCTGATCGGGCCGGCGCTTCTTGCCGGCGCGGGATATTTCTTGCACGCGCAGGACATTGCCGAGAAGGCCGTCACCGGCAAGGTGCTTTTGCTCAAGAACGGCCAGATCATGGAAGGGGACATCGACAAGGTCGGCACGCAGATGCGCGTGCGCCGCGGCGCCAGCGAGGTCTGGATCGCCGCCGATCTGTCGGCCCGGCTCTGCGCCGACTGGGACGACGCCTACGTCTTCATGCAAACGCTCATCAGGCCCGACCATGCCGGCGACCAGGTCCGACTGGCCCGCTGGTGCAACATGCATCACATGAACGACAAGGCGCTCACCCATGCAAGGATCGCCTTGGACTTGCAGCCCGAGCATATGGGGGCCAGGCAGATCGTCACGCTCCTGGAGCGAAGCCAGCGCGAACCGGGCGCCAAGTCGGCACCCGTGTCGGTCACAACGCCGGTGAGCACGCCGGCCAAATCGAACGAATCCGCGTTTCTCGACGTGACGGCGGAAACCTCGATCGCCTTCACGAGCAAGGTGCAGCCGATCCTCATGAACACGTGCGCCAGTTGCCACGCCAACGGCGGCGGCGGGAAATTCGTGCTGGAGCGCGTTTCCGACGGCGGGCAGAAGGTCGCGTCGATGCGCAATCTGGCCGCGGTGCTCAACTACATTGACATGGATCGCCCGTCGATCAGCCCGCTTCTGGTCAAGGCCGTCTCGCCGCACGGCTCCGGCACGCCGCCGATCAAGGACCGCAGCGCCAAACCGTTCATCGCGCTCAAGAGTTGGGTGGACTTGACCATCGCCAGGAATCCGCAACTGAAGGAATACCACGCCGCCAAGAAAGGCATCCCGGCCAAGACGCCATCGGACCAACCCCGCGTCGGCTTCGGCTCGCAAAACGCCGCCACCCCCGAGTGGTGCGATCCCGACATCTTCAACGACTGGGCCCATCCGCGCACTGGCGGGCCGTCCGCCGGCAGCCGGCGCTAATCTAGTCCAATGAGCCGCGCACGAAGTAAGCGGTTTGCTCGGACCGCTTACTGCGTGCGCGGCTCCTATGATTTCGCTTTGCCGACCGCGACCAGGATCGGGAAATTCGCGTGCGGCAATTCGATCGGCGTCACCGTATATTGCCAGACCCCGGCGTCCGCCTTCGGGACTTCGATCAAATACAGACCCTGGTCCTCGTACTCGACGGTTTGACCCGACGGCGAGCGGAGCGTCAACTTCAGCTTGGCGCCCTGGTTCTCGAAACCCAGCGCGATTTGCAAGGCGCCCCCCTCATGCCGGCACGTCCCCTCGGCCTTGCGGTCCATCGACACGAATGCGGGCCGCAGGTCCTCGGCGGCAAATTGCGAACGCAGCATCAGCTCCTTGACGCGCGCCTCGCTGCGAGCGCTGACCGACGAGAAAACGAGGTATTCGAGCAGCTTCTGCACGATCGCGCTGTCGTTCTTGGAATGGTGGAACGACGTGAAGATGACCGCTCCCTTGCCGGCGCGGAACTTCACCAGCAACGGCGCCGACCAGGTTTCGCCCAGGTTGTTGCGATAGGCCCCCTTCAAGCACACCGTCGCCTTGCCCGGATCGAAAGCGGCCGGACGCCAGTTCGGAGCGTCGAAGGTCAGCGGAATCGTCTTTCGGCCCAGGTAGGCTTGCAACCCCGTGTCGGCCACGGTCGCCTCGACCGATTGCGGTACGCCAGGCAAGAGCGGCGTGCGTCGGCGATACTCCGGAAACGCCGCCAGCAGCAAATCGCCGCGTAGATCGGAAGCGTACAGCGTCCCGCCCGCCTCGACATATTTCCGCAACGGCATGGCAGCCTGAAAACTTTGCAAATTCATGTCCGCGCAAGTGAGGAACACGACATCGAAATTCCGCAGCGCCGTGAACGACCAGGTATCTTCGTTGCGAATGGTCGTGTAGCGATAGCCCGCCCCCATCGTTTTCAAGAGGGCGGCGACATCGTCGTGCATGAACGGCGTGACCGCGAGCTTGAGCGGCTTCGGATCATCGGGGAACCGTAAACGCCGCAGCGTGTATACCAGATCGCCTTGATCGACGCGAGCGATTTCGATGGGCATGACCAGATTCGCCTGCTCGCGATTCGCGGGGACGGATTCGACGGACCACTTGATCGCGGTCTTAAGAGCGGGCTTGGGCGACGGCTGCGGAACAACGCTGCCAGCAGGTTCGGGACCCTTGGCGACCGCGGGCGGCGGCACGGATGACGGTTCCTCCATCGACGGCATTCGCCGCGCCAGCTTGATGGTGTTGCGCGGCGTAATCGGCTCGACAGTGTCTTCATCAATCTTCGGCGCCGGCATTGGCGGCGGCGTCTCAATCGGCAACGGCGGCGGCGCGGCGACGGGCGCATCCAGCACGGCAACGGCAGCTTTCTTGGCTTCAGGGCCCGGCATCAGCCAGGCCACCAGCAACGCCAGCCCGACCAGCATCGCGCTGAACCAGGCCAGGAACCCCAGCAGCGCGGCAGCGGCCCACCACGGCGCCACCGGCGCCGCAGGCCCCTTCGTCTCAGGCGCGACCAACGCCATGGGCGTTTCCGTGCTCGGCGCCTCGGTTTCCAACGATGTCAAATTCATGTTGATGCTTCGTCGGCATGCGGAATGCCACGGCTGAGATGGCAACCGCCATTGTACGGCAAGCCGCGCCTCGCCTGAAGATGGAGATGCTGGAAAACCCCTGTCGATCACGGTCAGTCGATCGGTTGCGCCGATTGTGCCGGCTCTGCCACTCAAGAAAAATGCGGATTTTCCCTTGAGGCGGCGCACGCAAATGGTAGGATCACCGGAACGAAAAAGTGGCCAATCACGCCAAACGGAGGTCCCCATGATAACCGGCGTTCACACCATGTTCTACACCGCCCAGCCCGACGATTTCCGCACATTCCTGCGCGACAAGCTCGGCCTGTCTGCGACCGATGTCGGCGGCGGCTGGCTGATCTTCGACATCCCCGATGCCGAGATGGGCTGCCATCCCGCCGATCCCGAGAAGGGCGGCACATCGGGAACGCACAACATTTCGTTCTACTGCGACGACATCGAGAAAACGATGGCCGACCTGCAAGCGCGCGGCGTCCAATTCACCGCTCCGGTCGAGGATCACGGCTACGGCCTGGTGACGTTCTTCCGCGTGCCGGGCGATTTCACGGTGCAACTTTATCAGCCGCGTTACCAGCGTAATCCCAGGCCCACGGTGGCGAAGAAGAAGCCGGCGAAGCGCAAGGCCGCCTCGGCGAAGCGCAAAACCGCCCCAGCGAAGCGCAAAGCCAAGGCGCGAGCCAGGCGACGCTAATCGGCGCGACGCGCTTCTCTTCTCATCGTTCAACGCGATAGGGCTGCGGATCGACGTGGGGCGTTGTGCCGGTCATCAATTCACCCAGGAGCTTGCCCGTCGCCGGCGACATCGACACGCCGAGCATGCCGTGGCCGGCGGCAATGTAAACATTGTCGAACGCGGGGACGGCGCCGATGAACGGAATGCTATCGGGGGTCATCGGTCGCCAACCCCACCACGATTCAACAACCGGCTCGGTCCACGGCTCATGCAGATACAATTCCGCTCCTTCCCGCAGCAAGCGCAAACGCTCCGGATTCAACGTGTCATCGTAGCCCGCGAACTCCATCGTCGAACCGATGCGATAGCCGGTGCGCATCGGCGTGATGGCCACCCGATGCTCCTCGAAAATCATCGGCAGCCGCGGACACAAGGTCGGCCTGGGCATCGTCACGGAATAACCTTTGCCCGGCTGAATCGAAATCGGGCAGCGCAACAAGCCACGCAATTTCGGCGTCCACGCACCGGCGGCAATCACGACCTGATCGGCGGCCAGTTCCCCCTGGCTCGTCAACAATCGGCGAGCCAACCGTCCCTCAACGCTGAACTCGCGCAACTCGCACCGCTCGCGAATCTCCACGCCATCAGCTTTGAGCAAGCGCCGCCAGGCCGACATCAATTTGTCGGGCCGAAGATGCCCATCGGTTAAATAATGCCAGGCGCCGCGCTGCCTGGTTTCAACGCGGGCTCCAATTGCGTGAGCGCCGAGTCGTCGTAGCGTGTCGCGCCGAGGTTGAATTCGGAGCGCAACAATCGATCGGTCTGGGCGTAATGCTCCATCGATTGAGCGTTGCAAAAAACGAATAGAAGCCCGTTCGCCTCCCATTCGACATCGGTCAAATCGGTGCGCAGCAATTCGTCGTAAAGAGAGCGCGAAGATGTCAGCAGCGCCTGGATGGCGTGGCCCGACGCGATCATGTCATGGTGATTGCATTTGCGTGCGAATTGCCAAAACCAACTCCACATGGCCGGATCGAAGCGCCAGCGAATATTGAGCGGCGAATTGCGCGAAAGCAGGGCCTTGATCGCCGTGCTGAGCGCCCCGGGACCGGCCAATGGCAGCACATGGCTCGGACACACGAACCCGCAGTTGCCGTGCGAGCAGCCACGCCCGAATTCGCCCCGATCGATCAGCGTGACCAAGCGACCGGCGCGGCGCAGATAATGCGCGCACGCCGCCCCGATGACGCCGCCGCCGACAACGATCACGCGCTCGGATGCTGCTGAAATCATGGCGGCGTGTTGGCCTGCAAGTAGCGTGTGAGCGATTCGTAGAGATGCCGCGTTGTGTTGCGGCCTTCATTGATGCCGTGGCTGCGGTTGGGATACGCCAGCATCGTGAATTGCTTGTTGTGCGTGATCAACTCATCGATCAGCGTTTCGACGCCGAGATAATGGCAATTGTCGTCGCCGGTGCCGTGCACGATCAGCAGGTTCCCCTTCAGTTGGTTGGCGAAATGGACCGGCGAGCCCTTTCGGTAACCGTCGATGTTGTCGGCCGGCAAGCCCATGTAGCGTTCCTGGTAGATGGTGTCGTAATGGCGTTGATTGGGCACCGGGGCAATAGCCATCGCGGTCTGGTAAAGATCGGGATAGCGGAAGATGGCGTTCAAGGTCATCGAGCCGCCGCCGCTCCAGCCCCAGATGGCGATGCGAGCGGGATCCATGTAGGGCCGTTGTTTCAGGAGGGCACGAACGGCGGCGGCTTGATCGGCGGCGGCGAGGATGCCGACCTGGCGATAAATGCACCTGCGCCAATCGCGGCCGCGCGGCGCCGGCGTGCCGCGATTATCCACGCTCATGACGAGATATCCCTGCTGAGCCAGCATGGTATGCCAGAGGAAGCGCTTGCCGTCCCAGCGGTTGAGCACCGTCTGCCCGGCCGGCTCGCCATAGACATAGAAAAGCGTCGGATATTTTTTGTCCGCGTCAAAATTCGGCGGCTTGATGCACCAGCCGTCCAGCGCGGCGTCATCGCTGATATTGATGCGAAAGAATTCCGTTGGCCCGGTTCGCAAAGCATCGAGCGTCTTGTTGAGGGCTTTATTTTCGGCGAATGTCTTGACCGCCTTGTGATCGGACAGGTGAATCAGCGTGGTGACCGGCGGACGCGTGAACGTGGAATACGTGTGCACCGCCCATTGCGCGTCGGCGGAAATGCTGTAGGAATGCGTTCCCGGCACGCCGGCAGGCGTCACGCGCTCGGCGGCGCCTCCCTTGAGCGAAACGCGATAGAGATAGCGCTGCGTCGGATTGTCCGGCGATGCAAGAAAGTAGAGCCAGCCGGCTTTTTCATCGATCGCTTCGATGTGTATCACGTCGAAATCGCCTTTGGTGATCTGCGCGGTCTTCTTGCCGTCGCGGGCCACGAGGTAAACATGCCGCCAGCCGTCGCGCTCGCTGAGCCAAACGAGTTGCTGGCCGTTGTCGATCCAGCGAAAATCGTTGTCGTTCTCCACCCAGGCCGCATCTTTTTCGGTGAATATCGTTCGGGCCTCACCGAACGGGAGGTCAGCCAGAATGACGCGGTTGGCATTTTGTAATCGATTGAATTGCTGCACGGCAATTTCCTTGCCGGCCCACTCCATCTTGGCAAGATAATGCTCGCGCGGATCGCCGGGGATATCGAGCCAGGTCGTCGTGCCAGCGTCGTCGGCAATTTGCACCACGCCGATGCGAGCCGCCGAATTCTTTTCACCCGTCTTGGGGTAACGGATGGAAATCAATCGCGTATAGGGACCATCGCCGCTGTTGGTGATGTGAAACTCCTTGACGCCTTCGGTATTCAATTGCCAGTAAGCAATTGCCTTGCTGTCCGGGCTCCAGCGGAAGCCGTTGCGCAAAAAGAGTTCTTCCTCGTAGACCCAATCGAAGGTGCCGTTGATGAGCGTGTCAGAGCCGTCCCTGGTGAGCGCGGCAATGCCGAGCTCGGGCAAGTCCTGCATGTAGAGATTATTCTTGTGGACATAAGCGACACGCTTGCCGTCGGGAGAAAACGTGGCAAACATCATGGTCGAAGGGGGGATGTCGCCGCCGAGCTTCTTGAGCTCGCGCGTGGACAGATCGAGCAGCCAGTAATCGCCGCGCGAGTTGGCGCGCCAGACGCGTTTGCTGTTGGTGTAGATCAGCAGACGCGAGCCGTCATCGGAGAATTCGTAGCCTTCGACGGCGAGCGGCCTGTTCTCGCCGGCGGGAATGAGCCAGTGATCGGGAACTAGCACTTCCGATTTTCCGCTGGCCGGATCGTGGGCCACGAGTTGCTGGCCGCCTTTGGCCGATTCGATGGTCACATAGCCGGATCCCTTTTTGCGCAGCGCAGGGCCGGCGTCTTTTCCGAATTGAAGTCGCCGGAATTGAAGATGCGGTCCAGCGTCAAGAGGGCAGGATCGCCCTTGGGCGCTTTCTTGGCCTGCGCCCAGGCCGACGGCGCCCATGCCAAAAGCACGACCAACGAAATCATGCAGGCAACAAGCCGGCTGCAATAGATTGATTTTCTCATCGGATGTTCACCCTGATTTTGAATGGAGACGCTCCTGAATCTTCTCGCGCCCAGCGCGCGCAGCACTTCAATGTTGCGCCGGGGAATTTCCAGCAGCCGCTGCTCGTCATCGGCGATTGCAGAAATGCTTTCCTCGCGCAGCAGGTGTAGCATCGGATAGGGCGACCGGTTGGTGTAATTTTCCACGTCATCCGCACCGGTGTCCGCGAATTGATAATCGGGATGAAAGCTCGCGACCTGAATCACGCCTTCCAGGCCGAGGTCGGCGACGGCTTGCTCCGCGCTGCCGAGAAAGTCGTTGTAATCGAGGAAATTCGCGAAGGCATGCGGGTGAATGAGCAGCGTGGTTTCGACGGCTGTCATTGGCGCCGCGGCAAGGAATTGCAACTCGCCGACAAGGTCGTTCAGCAACGCTGCGTCATCGGCCGCCTCGGTGACGACATAGCGGATGCGGCCGGCATCGAAGACGCGCTGGGCGAAAGGGCAAAGATTGAGTCCGATCACCATGCTCGCGATCCACTGCCGCGTGCCATTGATGATGATTTGCTTGTTCATGGGTATTGAGCCGCGCTAACCGATGGTCGAATGCACCCGCGCCGAATTGCTCGGAAATCTCACCCGAGATGCAATTCTATTCTCGCTTGCATTCGTTTGCAAGAATCTCGCTGCGTTTGCGTTCGACTGGACTTCGGCAGCGCTCAGCGGAAATCGCGCGATTGCGACTTGATGCCGCGCAATGCCGACGATAGGTCTTCGATCTTGCTCGGGCAAACGTGGATGACGCGGTCGGCGCGTTCGATCTTGCCTTCGATGACCAGGGCGACCGCTTGCCGGGCAATCTTGCGATAGCGTTCCCAGGTGCGGGCCCAGATAATCAGGTTGATGAGGCCCGTTTCGTCTTCGAGGGTCATGAAGACGGTGCCGTTCGCGGTGGGCGGCCGTTGCCGAACCAGCACCATCCCGGCGACGCGCACGGCGTCCTTGTCGGCGCACTCGGACAAACGCGCGGCCGAGACGACGTTCAACTGATCCAGATCGGCACGCACCAGGCCGATCGGATGCGCCTTGAGCGACAGCCCCAGCGCATGATAATCGGCGCTGACCTGCTCCGGCAACGACATCACCGGCAACATCGACACGGGCGCGACCTCATCGTCCTCCAGCCCCGCGAAGAGCGGCAATTCCTCTCCCGTCGCCAGTACCTTCCACAGCGCCGAGCGCCGATCCAGCCCCAGCGAGCCGAACGCATCCGCCGATGCCAGGCGGGCAAGCAACCCGCGCGGAACTTTGCCGCGCCGGGCCAGGTCGGCCACCGAGCGATAGACGCCGTCGGTGCGGACGGTGACGATTGCCTTGGCGTGCGTTTCCGGGAAGCCGTGGATGAGACGCAGGCCCAGGCGTATTCTCCCCTCTCCCCCTGTACTCAGGGGGAGAGGGGCCGGGGGTGAGGGGGTGGCGCAGCGCGATGGCGTGTTCTCTGCCGGGGGCGAGGGAACAGAGTTTTCTGGCACTCCATCCCCCTCACCCCCGGCCCCTCTCCCCCTGAGTACAGGGGGAGAGGGGAGAAATTCCTCCAGCGTGCAGTCCCAATCGCTGTGGTTGACATCGATCGGCAACACCGTGACGCCGTGCGCTTCAGCGTCGCGGATCAGTTGCGAGGGCTCGTAGAAACCCATCGGCTGGCTGTTCAAGATCGCGGCGGCGAAGGCGGCGGGGTGATGGCACTTCAGCCATGCCGAAATATAGGCGAGCCGGGCGAAGCTGGCGGCGTGCGATTCCGGGAAGCCATATTCGCCGAAGCCGCGGATTTGTGCGTAGATCTGATCGGCGAACTCCGGGGGAAAGCCACGTGCCAAGAGGCCGGCGCGGAACTTCGCTTGAAACTTCTCGATCTCGCCGGGCCGTTTCCACGCCGCCATGGCGCGCCGCAATTGATCCGCTTCGCCGGGTGTGAATCCCGCCGCCACGATCGCCAGCCGCATCACCTGTTCCTGAAAGAGCGGCACGCCGAGCGTCTTGGCCAGCACCTCTTCGACCAGCGGATGCGGATAGACGACCGGCTCTTCGCCCGTGCGCCGCCGCAGATACGGATGCACCATGCCGCCTTGAATCGGTCCAGGCCGCACGATCGCGACTTCCACGACCAGATCGTAAAAACACCTCGGCTGCAAGCGCGGCAGCATCGACATCTGCGCCCGGCTCTCGATCTGAAATACGCCCACCGTGTCAGCGGCACAGATCATGTCGTAGACCACCGGATCCTCCGCAGGGATATTGGCAAGCGTGAGTTTTACCGCTTGCGGCTTAGCGCTCGCAGAATTCGTCCCGAGCGCTAAGCCGCAAGCGGCGTGATCTACAAGATCAAAACACTTGTGGATCGCCGTCAGCATCCCCAGGCTCAGGCAATCGACTTTGAGGATGCCCAAGGTATCAAGATCGTCCTTGTCCCACTCAATGACGGTGCGTTCCGGCATGGCGGCGTTCTCGATCGGCACCATTTCCGAAAGCGGGCCGCGCGTGATGACGAACCCGCCGACATGCTGCGACAAATGGCGCGGAAAGCCGATCAGTTCTTGCGCAGGCTCACCAGATGATGCGACGCCGTCGAGCGCGGATTGAAGCCCGCTTCCTGAATGCGCTCGGCGATGGCGCTCGGCTTCGTGGCCCAGTCAATCGATTTCGCCAGGCGGTCCACGCCGTCGAGCGATAGCCCCAGCGCCTTGCCGACATCGCGCACCGCCGAGCGTGGCCGATAGCAGATGACCTCGGCGACGATGCCGGCGCGATCCCGGCCATATTTTTGATAGATGTACTGGAAGACTTCCTCGCGGCGTTCGTGCTCGAAATCCACATCGATATCGGGGGCTTCATCGCGTTCTTTGCTGATGAAGCGTTCGAATAACAGATCGGTGGAATCGGGATCGACCGAGGTGATGCCCAGGCAATAGCACACCGCCGAGTTGGCGGCCGACCCGCGTCCCTGGCAGAGAATGTCGCGCTCGTTGGCATAGCGCACCAGGTCCCACACCGTCAGGAAGAACGCTTCATAGCGCAGCTCCGCGATCAGCGTCAGCTCCTTTTCGAGCAGCGTCCGCACCTTGTCGGGAAGGCCGGCCGGATAGCGTTCCCGCGCCCCGGCCCAGGTCAATTCCGCGAGGTAAGCGGTCGGCGTGGTTCCCGCCGGGCACAACTCCTCGGGATATTCGTAACGCAGCTGGTCCAGTGAAAAGCAACAGCGATCCGCGACTTCCATGGTGCGGGCAATCGCCTCGGGATAACGCGCGAACAGTTCGGCCATGCGGGCGGGCGATTTGAGATGGCGCTCGCCGTTGGGGAAGCGCAAGGCGCCCAACTCGGCGACGGTGGTGTGATGCCGCACCGCCGTCAGGACTTCGTGCAGGCGTCGGCGTGCGGGATCGTGATAGTGAACCTGATTGCTGGCGACGAGCGGAAGCTGCGCTTCCCGGGCGAGCGCGGCGAGGCGATCCAGCGTCGCGTCATCATTGGGGCCAAGATGGACCGCGGCGGCGAAGTAGGCGCGCTCGCCGAAAAGATCGCGATAGTTAGCCCCCCGCCATTGGCGGGGGGCTAAATAATCAGGCAGCACAATCGCCAGCAGGTTTGCCGCATGGTCCGCGACATCCGCTGTCTTCAGGATGCATTCGCCTTTCGGCGCCGCGCGTCGGCCGCGAGTCAGGAGCCGAGAGAGATTGCGATAGCCCGCCAGGTTCATGGCGATGAGCAGAAGCGGCGATCCATCGATCGGCGTGACCTCCGCGCCGACGAGCAGCTTGAGCCCCGCCGTCTTCGCGGCCGCATGAGCGCGCACGATCCCCGCGAGCGACTGGCGGTCGGCGATCGCGAGGGCGGAATAGCCCAGCTCGGCCGCCCGGCGCACCAGCTCGTCGGGATGCGACGCTCCTTCCAGGAAGGAGAAATTCGTTTTGCACCACAGCTCGGCGTACATGAGCAAACGCCTCACGGCGAGCCGAGCCGCGTAAGCGGCCGGTTGTGGCATACGGTCGCCGCCCGCTTCAACCCGGCCGCTTACGCGGCTCGGCTCGCCATTGAATCAATCAAAGCATCCATGCAAGAACCAGCGACCGTCGTCCAGGCGGCGGAAGATCCACCAGCGCGTGCCGTCGGCGGCGTCCACGATGAAGTAATCGCGGCGAATATCGTTGCCTCGCCACCAGCCGGTTTCGATGCGCTCCGGTCCCTGGGCGCGCTGGATGGCGCGATCGACGCCGGCGTGGTGGAATCGCTGCGGCTTGCCGTCGGGAACCAGCGCCACCACATCCACCAGCATCGGCCGCGGATAGAACCGCACCGGCCGCACGCCCCAGGAGGAACGCAGCGATTCCTGGGGCTTGGTGTCGAGGATCGGCGTGAATCGGCACGCGCGCTCCGGCTGCCAATCGGCGACGAGCCGAACGGCGCGGATCGCGTCCTTGCCGAGGCGGGCCGACAGGCTGTCGAAAAGCTGGGCCAGCGTCTCGCGATGGACTTCCGGCCCGCGCTCGAACAGGCCGCGTTGATCGTCCACGATTCGCTCGGCCACCGCCGCCCGCAGGCAGACTCCGCGAATCGGCGCCGCGGCGCGGACCTTCTCCAGATGCGTCGCCAGCAGCCGGCCCAGATACCGCGCGGCACGCATCGGCCGAGCCAGGTTGCACTCGATTCGCAATGGTTCCGCTCCATCCTGATCGAGAATGCACTCCAGCACGCGCGCCCCCTGCCGGCGTTTTTCCAGCACCGCTTCAAGGCGAACCAGCAAGCCGTCGCACACCGTTGTGAGCGCGCTCCAGTGCTCCAGCGGATACTCGAACGCGCAAGCGACCGCCGCGGCCGGCAACGCATGGTACGGCTCGAAAACCTCCGCACGCCGGCCCAGCGCTTGGTCCAGCCGCGCCAACACCTCGGTCCCGAATCGAGACGCCAACTCAAAGCGCGGCAACGGCAGCAATTGCTCGATCCGCTCGACACCGAGCTTCGCCAGCAATTCCACCGTCTGGGCCGGCAGACGCAAGGCGGCGACCGGCAGCGCGGCGAGAGCAGCCGGCAGACAGCAGGCAGCGGGCAGCAGGCAGCAGGCAGCGGGATCTGCTGCCTGCTCGGGAAAATGCGCCGTCGCCCAGGCCGCACCCAGCGTGTCGGCGATCGCGACCTGAACGCGCCAGCCCCGCACACCGAAGTCGGCGCTGACGCGATCCAGCAGCGCTGCCTCGCCGCCGAAGCAGCCGGCGCATCCCGTCACGTCGGCGTACAAGCTCGCGGCAATGGGATCCTCGTCGAGCCCGACGATCGGACTGTCGCGCTCCATCCACGGCGCCAGATCGCGCAGCGCCTCCCGGTCGGCGTCCGCGTCTTCCTCGACCAGGGCCAGCGTGGGCAAGATCGCCAGCGCTTCCGCCGCGGGCATGCCGGGCCGAACGCCGGATTGCTCGGCGCACGGGCAACACGCAATCACCTTGCTCCCCTTGCCGGCCATGGGGCGCGTCAGCGCCAGCGGCCTATCCCGCAGGTCGGGGTAAGCTTGCCGAAGCCGCTGCAGCGTCCAGTGAGGAAAATGCACGCACATCACCCGTCTCATCGTCGATCTCCACCAGGGCCGAGCGCGGCTTGTTGTCCGGATGGCAGCGCAGCACCTGAACCGAGATGCGCCGGCGCGTCGTGACGCTCGGCAAAGGAGAAAGGAAAAGTCTGACTGCCGCGAATGACGGGTGTTGAAGCGTGACGCCCGGGCGGATGAAAATTCCCAGGCCGCCCCCCGTCTCCGCCGCCAGCTGCAAGCGCCGGCCATCGCGCTCGTTCAGGCGGTCGAACTGGCCGATGACGGCGCCGACCGCCTGGGAGCGCAACGCCTGGCTCGCCGCCAGCAGGGTGTCCTTGGCGCTGTCGCAGTGAACGACGGCGAGTTGCCGAGCGTCGATGCCCATCTGCAATGCCGTCGGCGGATAAAAGCAATGCTGCGGATCAGCCACCAGCAATAGCCGGCCGTCGCCGCAAGCGCATTTCGCCAGCGCCAAGGCGAGCGACCACCCCCCTGCCCCTTCGTTGTCGGCCAACAGTTCGACGAGCAAGCCGCCGGCAAGCTGCTGCGCTGGAAAGAGCGGGCTCAGTTTACCGAGCGAGATCGCCGCAGCCGATGTCGGTCGCGTCGATTCGATAAGCCGAATCCGCTGCGCCAGTTGCCGCAGCGTCTGATCGCGATCGGGAACCATTTCGCCACCATTTGTTCGAGAATGCCTTTGTGAAAATCGGCTCTCCCTCAATCATGTGGATGAAATCGTAGGGTGGGTCGAGCAACGCGAGGCCCACCGAGTTTTTTGCCACTCCTGGTGGGCCTCGCTTCGCTCGACCCACCCTACGAGTCCACATCATTGGCGGAGAACCTGAAAATCAAAGCCCGAACAATAGTATACATATGAACACTTAAAGCAAGCGCGGAATTTTGGGAAGTTCAGGCTTTTTTTTCGCTGACATGCCGGTTAGAAGTGCTGAGATGTGTCTGCAAGATTGCCAAGGCTCATGACAGCGCTGCGGCGCGACGGGCGATCAAGGCGGCGACGTATCCTGCCTTGAAGCCGCTGTCGATGTTGACGACGACGACGTTGGCCGAGCAGGCGTTGAGCATGGTCAAAAGCGGGGCCAGGCCGCCGAATGCGGCGCCGTAGCCGATGCTCGTCGGGACGGCAATGACCGGGCAATCGACGAGGCCACCCACCACGCTGGGCAAGGCGCCGTCCATGCCGGCCACGACGACGATGGCGTCCGCGCCGGCGAAATCCTGGTGATGCCGCAGCAGCCGATGAATGCCGGCCACGCCGACGTCGGCAAGAAGATGCGCGTTGGCGCCAAGGGCCTGCGCCGTGACCAAGGCTTCACGGGCCACGGGTAAATCGCTGGTGCCGGCCGTGATGATGGTGACATGCCCGAGCGGCGTTTCGGAAGCGCCGGCGGGAAGCCAGAAGGTGCGCGCCACGCGGTCCTGTTGCGCCGCCGGGAACACGGCCGCCAGATGGGCCGCTTGTTCATCGCTGACGCGCGTGGCCAGGCAGTGCTGTTTCGCCGCGCTCAATTCATGCACGACTGCTTCGATCCAGGCGCACGTCTTGCCCTGACAGAAAATGACCTCGGGAAAGCCGCAGCGCTCTCGGCGGTGCAAATCGACGGTGGCGAAGCCAAGATCGGCGACGGCAGGCTGGCCCATTTGCGCAAGCGCCGCCTCAATGCCGAGCTTACCCGCTCGCACTTGTTCCAGCAACTCACGCAGATCGACTGCTTCCAAGAAAGCCCCCATGCACCAATGTTCGTTTGGTGACGTTCGGAAAATAACTTCCCGAATCATCGGTCTGTCGTAGGGTGGGTCGAGTGTACTCGCGAGGCCCACCGTTCCTTGCAAGCGCGTGGTGGGCCTCGCGAGTACGCTCGACCCACCCTACGAAAATCGAAGGCCACCAAATAGGGAAGTTATTTTTCGAGCGCTACTTAGCGTTCGCAGGGCGCCATCCGAACGCGACCGACAGGAGTTTTCCTCCCCTCTCCCGGAGGGAGAGGGAGGAAAAGACCGCCGCTCGCCGAAAGGCAAGCCCTGGAATCTTTAGTTTTTTTCGGAAAAGAGAGATTCTTTTCAAGATTCCTGTCCTCCTGACCGATTCAATCATCATATCCGATAATCTTCGGCTCGGCGTGCGCATTCCATTATTGCGTGCGCCGCTCCGGCGCAGGAGGTCAGGGATGGCAATGGGAATCCTCGCGGTTTGCTTGTGCCTGACGCTGGGGCAAAATCCCGGCGATGTCCGCTACGCCAACGTTCGCAGTTTGCATGTTCCGGTCAATGTGCCGGCCGCGCTGCAACCGAAGATTCGCGAGATGCTTTTGTACGCCTCCACCGATCAGGGGCGCGGGTGGGACCAGGTCGCCGGCCCGATTACGCCGGATAAGAAAGGATTCGCATTCTACCCAAAAAGCGACGGAATGTATTGGCTCCGCGTGGTCAAAGTGGGCCACGACAATATTCGCGATCCGGACGAAGTGAGCCTGATGCGCGGCCCACCCGACATGAAACTGGTGATCGACACCGTCAAGCCGATCGTCAAGACACTGCAGGCCCAGCGGCAGGGCGACGATATCTACGTCAACTGGGAAGTGCAGGAGGCCAATCCCGACCTGAGCCGAGATGGAATGCGGCTTGAATACCAGGTGAAAGATACGGCAATCGAGCGCTGGTCGCCGATTCCGTTCAGTGTCGCGCTGAAAGGGCAAACCCAATTCAATCCGGGGCTCAAGCAGCCATTGACGATTCGCCTGACGGTGCGCGACCTGGCGAGCAATCAATCGTTTGGAATCGCGGAGGTGTCCGGCACGGTGGCCGCGGCGGGGGGAGTTCTTCCGCCTGAGGGGGTCGGCACGGCGGTGTTGCCGAGCGAGTTGATTCTGCCGAAGCAGCCGCTGGAGCACGAAAAGCAACCGCAGGTGATCGGGCCGCTGCCAATGGACAATGGGACGCCGAAGCCGGCGTTTCCGGGTCTGGTCCCGCCGCCGCTGCCGGTGAAGGAGAATGGGCTTGAGAAGGCGGGGCCGAAAGAGAATCCGGGGGAGAAGGTGGTGGCGGACTCGCGTTTTCCGCCGCCGCCAATCGAGCCGGCGAAGATCGTGCCGCCGCCGCTGCGTGAAGGCCAGTTGCCGCCGGCCGGCAGCCTGTTGACACCGCCGGTGGACGCCAAGCAGATCGCCACGGCCGCGGCGTCGCGCAAGCCGTTGCCGCCGCTTCAATACGTGAATCAGCATCAAGTGATGCTGGAGTACGAACTGCGCCGCGTCGGTCCGTCGGGCATCGGCGGCATCGAGCTTTGGCTGACGCGCAACGACGGCGAGACCTGGGAACCCTACGCCGCCGACGAAGATGTTCACGGCACCACGGTCAACCATCGGCAGAAACGCAAATTCGATCTGCGCGACGCATCGGATCGCCCGTTTCCCGACGGCATTTACGGCTTGACGCTGGTCGTGAAGAATCGCGCCGGCATGGGCAAGAAGCCGCGGCCTGGCGATATGCCCGAGATTCGCATCGAGATCGACACGACGCTGCCCGATGCGCAATTATTTCAACCCGTCGCCGATCCGCAGAATCCGGATCAGGTGCTCCTGCGCTGGAACGCCAAGGACAAGAACATGACGGCCACGCCGATCAACCTGGAATACGCCGAAAAGCGTGAAGGCCCGTGGCAGCCGATCGCCGCCGACCTGGACAATAGCGGCCGCTATTCATGGAAAGTGGGTCCGAGCGTTCCGGTGCAAGTCTACTTGCGCTTGCGGGCTCTTGACAAGGCCGGCAACGAGCGGATCCTTGCCACCGAGCAGCCGCAATACATCGATTTCACCGAACCGGAAGGCGCCCTGATCGGCGTGCTGCCACAGGGCAAATCTCCCTAACAATTTGCTTGACATGGGCAAGCGGTATTGTAAGGTAAAACTCCGTGTTCCCCCATTCCTGACTGAAACCTATGTAACTGGAGCTTGCCATGCCGCAAGGGAAAGTCGTGTTCGCCGGGCTCAATCAGACGGGCGTCATTGTGCTCGTCATTTGTGCCGTGATCCCCGCACTTTGGTGTTTCATCTGGATTCCCTGGGTCGTGGACAGCATGAAAGGCGATCCCAACTTCAGCGAGTAAGGGGCAGCCTCGCTTTTCACCCAACGCTTGCTAGTCGGTAGGCTCGCTCCACCAGCCTGAAGTGGTCGGCGTTATCGAAGGCTGAAACACCGTGGCGTCCGGTGCTACAATAGGAAAGGCAGAAGCCGAACGCATCAGGCGGATTGCATTTTCGCCCAGTTCTCGCCGGAACCCGTGTCCCCGCAGGCAAGAATAGGCTAGGCTGAATTAATCGAGAAAACGTCGTCCTGCGAGCTCGGCCCACTCGGAGAAAAACCCGCAAGGGTTGAGGTCGAACATGAAAATCAGCTTGATGGTCCTTTCCGCTGGCAAAGCAGCTGGGAAAGCTCTCCCCATCAACGCGGCCCAGTTCATCATTGGCCGCGATCCGCAATGCAATCTGCGGCCCGCCAGCGCGATGATCAGCAAAAGGCACTGTGCAGTCCTGGTCAAGGGCGATCAGGCATCCGTGCGCGATTTCGACAGCACCAACGGGACCTTCGTCAACGATGTGCAGATCAAGGGAGAAGTGCCGCTCAATAATGGAGACCTGTTGCGGGTGGGGCCCTTGAGTTTCAAGGTGGTGATCGAGGGATTGCCCGCGCCGAGCAAGCCGACGCCGCCGCCGAAACCGAAGGGGGCGGAAAGCGCCGACGAAGACGCGGCGGCAGCATTTCTCTCCGTGGATGACGACAGCGCCATCAACGCGAGCACGACGGAGACGGCGGAAGGCCAGATCCCCGAAGGCAGCACCGTCATGGAAATACCGGCATTCGCCCCGACCGAAGGCGAGCCGGCCGCCGAAAAAAAGGACGAGAAGCCTGAAGAGAAGAAGCCCGCTGCCAAGGCACCCCCCAAAACCGGCGCCGCCCAGGACGCCGCCAAGGCCATTCTCGAAAAGATGTGCGCGGGCCGGCGGAAGTGAATCTCAATCTTCCGGGCGATGATGTGCACGAAAGCGCCAAGCGAGCTGCCGATTCGCATCCAATTCGACACGTTCATCGCCGGTTACGCGCCTGGTTTCGTAAGAACGCCAGGCCGCTTCCCTGGCGTGCCGACCGCGATCCCTATCGCATCTGGATCAGCGAGGTCATGCTCCAGCAAACGCAGGTCGCCACGGCTATCCCCTACTTCGAACGCTTCCTCAAACGCTTTCCGACGCTGGCGGCGCTGGCCCAAGCAGACGAGCAGGAGGTTCTGCGTCTCTGGGAAGGTCTGGGCTATTATCGCCGGGCTCGCCTTCTCTGGCGGGCCGCGAAACTGCTCCACGAAAGCCATCACGCAACCGTCCCCAATGATCCCGATCTGGTGCGCAGCTTGCCCGGCTTCGGCCGCTATACCGCCAATGCCGTATTATCCCAGGCGTATGACTGCCGGCTGCCGATCGTCGAGGCGAACAGCCGGCGCGTGCTGTGCCGGCTGTTCGGCGTCGCAATCAATCCGAAGGAATCAGCGGCGCAAGAGCTGCTTTGGCAACACGCGGAATCGCTGCTGCCGAAAAAGGGCGTCGGCGATTTCAATCAAGCGCTGATGGAACTGGGCGCCCTCGTGTGCACTCCTGCCAATCCCCGCTGCGAGGATTGTCCAATCGCCCACGCGTGCCAAGCGAAACTACAAGGCAACCAAGACCGGATCCCGATGCGTGCTGCACCGGTTGACGTGACGCCAGTCGAGGAGGTTGCCCTCGTTGTGCGCAAGAAGGATCGGCTGCTTCTTGTGCAGCGTCCCGATGACGGGCGCTGGGCCCGTATGTGGGAAATGCCGCACGTGGACCTCGCATGGATGGAATCGCACACCGATGCAGCGCAGCGCTTGCTCGATTCGCTCGGCTTGACGGGCGACATCACCGGCGAGATCGCCGTCATCCGCCACAGCGTCACGCGCTTCCGCATCACGATGACCTGTTTGCTGGTTGCCCACCGGCGTGGCTCGCTGCGTGCGGGATCCTATGCAGACTCCGCGTGGGTGCGTCTCGACGAACTGGGCGAATACCCGCTGGCGATGCCGCAACGGCGCTGGCGCGACGGTTGCTGGAGATGGATGGATCAAACCCTCCGCGTCTGGCGTAGACCAGGCGACAACGGTAAGATATGAGTGACATGGTTGAGAGGAAGAAACATGAAAAAGACCATTGAAATCGTCGATCGCGGCCGTGGGCCGCAGCTTTCCACCAGCCGCATCACCGTTCAAGATTTGGTTCCGTATTTTCAGCGTAACCTCAGCGGCGAACAGATTCGCGAGATCATTCCGGTGCTGACGCTCGACGAAATTCACGTGGCTGGGGAGTACGTTCGCGCGAATTTCGACGCAGTCATGGATCAGGATCGCCGCATCCGCGAACGCAACGCCAATCGCAAGAACCCCCCGGAGGTCGAAGCGATCCTCGAACGCGGCGGCAAGAAAATGGCGGCGCTGCGAGAGGAATTCGCAAGAAAGAAGCGCGCGGAGAAAAACGGTGATCAAGTTGATGGCTGATGCCAACATCACAAAGCATGTCACTCGCCTTTCGCTGCGAATGCAAAGTGAAGAATGGTGCGAGTTCTGGGATTACTTGGAAATGCGTGTCGTCACCTTCCAGGAGGCAGGCCTGCTTGCTGATGACACCGATGTTGTGGTCTGGAAACGATGCCAGGAGCAGCAGATCTTTCTCATCACGAATAATCGCAATGACGACGGTCCAGATTCTCTCGAGACAACGATCCAAACTCTCGGCACGCTCGATAGCGTGCCGGTCTTCACCGTTGGCGATGCCGATGCCATACTCGCAAGCAGCGAATACGTCGATCGCGTTGTGGATCGTTTATTCCGCTACCTTCTCGACATCGATAACATTCGCGGCGCCGGACGGTTGTTTCTGCCGTAGGTAAATTCGCTGATCCATCACATCCGATGCCCGCAAACTCCGCCTGCCTTACCAGTGCCACTCTGCCCAATTCGTTCAAGTCAGGCAAGATGGACGACGATAATGAAATAACCAAGACACGTGAAATAGTACGGTCCTGGTAAATATCTTGAGAAGGTCGATTGTTCACCCATGAACGGTCTGGTTTTCCGTGATGCCTGCAAGTCATTGGAAAAAAAAGACTTGCGGAATTCGGCCCGTGTAGAGTCGCATTGACACCATTTGCAAGGTGGTTATAATCCACCTTGTCGGCAAAGTTGGCAATTCGATAGGGCATGGTCGGAAGCGCCGATTTTTGGGATTGATCCCATGAAAGCGTTTTCGGTATGTTGCCCCTGAATTGCCGGACCTGCCCACGGAATCGAATGAGGCAAGTCACGGAAGATCTCGGCCCGCCGCCTTCTTGTGGAAGAGAGGATTCGCGGGCCTGTCTCAAGTGCCGGCTATGCTGGCAGGGGTGGACGTACCCATGAAGACCGTTTTCACGACTGGCGAAGCTGCCAAGATTTGCAAGGTCAGCCAACAAACCATCATCCGTTGCTTCGACAACGGGCAGCTCAAGGGCTTTCGGGTCCCTGGGTCGAGGTTTCGCCGCATCCCGCGCGAAATGCTCTACAAGTTCATGAAGGACAACGGCATCCCGACCGACGCGCTCGAATCGGGTCGCCGCAAGGTCCTGCTCGTCGATGACGACACCGAGCTCGTCGAAGTCATGACGAAGTTCCTCGAAGAGGATGGCCGCTTCGATGTGAAGATCGCCACCACCGGCTTCGACGCCGGCATGCTGGTGAAAGAGTATCGGCCTGATCTTTTGGTCCTCGACGTGATGTTGCCGGACATCAACGGCAAGGAAGTGTGCCAGCGGGTGCGTGCGGACAACACCATGGAGGAAGTCCGCATCCTGTGCATCTCGGGCATGATCGAAGAGGACAAGATTCAGGACCTGCGTTTGGCGGGCGCTGACGACTTCATGCACAAGCCCTTCGATGCGGAGCAACTGATCGAGCGGATGTGCAAGATGCTGGAAATGGAAGTCGCCGAAGCAGTGTCCGCGTAAAGCGAAGTAAAAAGTAAAAGGGAAAAAAGGAGAAAGTAGGAAACGGCCCGCTTTACTTTCTACTTTTTTCCTTTTTACTTGGTTCTTGACACGGATGTCTCATGAAAACCCTGGGCGAAGCGGCAATGGATTTGCCTTGGCTGGCGCCGAGCGTCGCTTCGATGACGACGTTGGCCCGCGCCGATTTGCCTCAGGTCTGGAGCGGCTTGCGGACCGATCCAGGGATTGTCTTGCTGTCGGCCCATCTCGAAAAAATCACGTCCGGTTCGCTTCTGGAAGCTATTCTCAAGCATCAATCGCAGTTTGATCGCGGCTTCGTGGATTGGAATGAGCCGGGGCCTGATGCGGTGCGGCGCGTCTGTTGCCGGCAAGCTTCGTTGGCAAGTCAATTGGCGGACAAGCTCGGCGTGGATACCCAGCGTGCGTGGATTAGCGCCTTTGTCGCCCCGCTCGGCTGGCTGGCGGTGACAGCGGCGCGCCCCGGTCAAATCAGCAAAACGCTGGAACACTTACATCAAAATACCGATAGCGCCAATTGGCAACGCCGCGATTGGGGGCTCGATCACACCGCCCTGACGCGCCGCCTGTGCCGTTGCTGGCGCATGCCGACGGCTTTGACGGCGATTCTCGGCCATCTCGGCTTGAACGCTGGCATCGCCGAACGCCTCGGCGCCGAGCCACAGATATTTCGCATCGTGCAACTGACAATTCTGTTAACGCAGGCGCGCGGCGCTGGCCTGGGCTTGACCGTTGGCGCCGATGCCGAAGAGTTGCTGCGCGAATTGCACCTGTCCGCCGGCGATGCCGAGGCAGCTGCGGACTTGGCCATGCGCGAGGAGTTGCCGCATTTGACGTGGGAAGCGCCGGCCCAGCATCCGTTGTTGCCGGATTTGTTGCACCTGGCGCTCGAGAATCGCCGGCGCGATGAATCCGTCTGCATCGAGCATTTGCATCAGGAAATCGACCTGATCCAGGAAACGCTGGCCCGCCAGTGCGCCGGCGAAAAGGAGCGTCTGCAATCCTCGAAGCTGTCGGCCCTTGCGGAATTCGCCGCCGGCGCCGGGCACGAGATCAACAATCCGCTCGCAGTCATCTCCGGGCAGGCGCAATACGTCCTCAAGCAGATGGATTGGCTCAACGTCCCCACCGAGGAGATCGAGAACGTCGGCGAATATCTCGACGGCCTTCGCGCCAAAATCACGCCATCGCTCAACAAGATCATTGGCCAAACGCAGCGAATTCACGCGATCCTGACCGAGCTGATGCAATTCGCCCGGCCCGGCGTGCCGAAGGCGCAAATGCTGTCGGTGCAGAGCCTGATCCAGAGCGTCGCCGATTCGCTGCAGCCGCTGGCGCAGGATCGCAAGGTGCGACTGGTGTGCCAGGAGCTGGGCCGCGATGTGCTGGTGCGCGGCGATCTTGCCCAGGTGCGCGTGGCGCTGACGGGTCTGTTGCGCAACGCCATCGAGGCGGCGCCCGGCGGCGGTTGGGCCGGCGTGCGTTACCAGAAGAAGGACGCTGACACGCTCGAGTTGATCGTCGAAGACGATGGCAGCGGCCCGGCCATGTCGATGCGCGAACACCTGTTCGATCCGTTTTTCTCCGGCCGCAACGCCGGCCGCGGCCGCGGCCTGGGCTTGCCCACCGCCTGGCGGCTGGCCCGACAACAAGGCGGCGATGTCCGCTTCGACGGTGTTCACGACGGCGCTACCCGCTTCATCCTCACGCTCCCGCTCGCTGCAATCAACAGCGCCGATAGCGACAGCACGCTTATCGAATCCAACGGCCGCAACGGCGTCCGTCCCTTCGTCAAGGCTTCGTGAAGCGCACTTCGGAGGCCGCTTGATGACGATCGGCACGCCAGGCCTGGAAGAACGACTCGAACGCGGCGAGATCGTCACGTTCACGCCCTGCCCGTTCGCGCTGCCCTCGGGGGATGATCTAACCTTCCTCATGCAGCAACATTTGAACAGCACGGTCCACAAGAACATCAGCTATAATCCCGCCAATCAAACCGTCACCGGCTTCGACTCGCAATCTCCCCAGCAGGCGATGCGATTGCAAAAGCTCTTACGTGATTTTTCCGAGCAAACCTGCGGTTTTCTCGCCGGGCTGCTTCCCCGCTATAGCCTGACCTGCCAGCCCGACCGCGCCAGCCTGCGCCCCGAAGAGGAAGCGACCCGCCGGCTGCGGCTGACCGCCCGCAACGATCTCCTGCACTTCGACGCCTTCCCCTCGCGTCCCACGCGCGGCCAGCGCATCCTGCGCCTCTACGTGAACATCAATCCGACCGATGAGCGCGTCTGGATCACTTCGGACAGCTTCGCCACGGTGCTCGAAAAGTACGGCCGCCAAGTCGGCTTGCCCAGCAGCGACGCGAACACGTGGGTGCGCCGCCTGGGGCACGGCTTGCTCGGTCTCTTTCAGCCGACGGTCCTCGAGCGCACCGAATACGACGAATTCATGCTTCGGCTGCACCATTTCCTCAAAAGCAACGACGACTTCCAGGAACACGCCCCGCGCAAGCTCTGGCACTTCAAGTCGGGCACGGCCTGGCTGCTGTTCTCCGACGCGATCAGCCACGCGGAGCTGCGCGGCCAATACGCCCTGGAGCACTCCTTCTTCGTCACGCCGGAATCGCTGGCTCTGCCCGACGAATCGCCGCCGGCGTTGCTGCAACGGGCGTGCGGCGTAAGCATCTTGCCGTCGGCGGCTTGAGCGGCGATACTGAGTTTGGGTAAATCACATTGCTCTTTGCGCCGGCGTCGCGTCAGCCGTCAAGACGCACTAAATGGGAATTCGGATCGTGCTCGCGGACGGAGAGCCAATCGGTTTGGTTCTCAAGCGTTTCAGGAAAATCCTCGAACAAAACAACGTGCCAGGCGACGAGCGGCGGCGGCAGCATTTTACAAAGGCATCCGAAATTCGCCGGGCCAAGCAATTCAAGAGGCGATATAGGGCACGGAAGGCAACCTATTTCGCCATGCTGGCCGGCGTGCAGTCTGCCTCTTCCGTCAGGCCGGAGGACTTGGCTTTCTGGAAAAAGAGCGGGAAGCCTTAAGCAACACATGCCAGGCCCTTTCGCCAACATCGGGCAATTCACCCGCACGCTGCTCGGCGGTTTGACGCAATTGATCTATCCGAACACTTGCTGGGTATGCGGCGACATCATGCCGCCGGCGCAGGAGCGGGTTTGCGCGACCTGTTTGCCGGCGCTGACGGTCGATCCATATCCGACCTGTCCGCGTTGTTCGAGCACGGTCGGGCCAAATCTGCCACTCACCGATTGCCCGGAATGCCGGCCTCACTCGTTCGCGTTCGACGGCGCCTTCCGCATGGGGCCCTACGATGGTTTGTTGCGCGACGCCATCCTGCGCATGAAGCAATGGACCGGCGAGGAACTTGCCGAGGTGATCGCTGGCTTGTGGGCCAGGAGCATGGCTGAACGATTGAAACCGCTGGAAGCGCAAATCGTGATTCCCGTGCCGCTGCACTGGACCCGGCGCTGGCGGCGCGGCTTCAATCAATCGGAAATTCTCGCCCGCTCCCTGGCCAAGCAACTGGCGATTCCGTTTTGGCCGCGAACACTGAGGCGCATGCGGGCCACGCCGCAGCAAACTGAGCAACCCAGCGGCGCCGCCCGGCGCGACAATGTCAAACAGGCTTTCGAGCTGCGCCCGGTTTCGATCTGCGCGACAAGACGGTGCTGCTCGTCGATGATGTCTTGACCACGGGCGCCACCGCCAGCGAAGCCGCCCGGGCTTTGAAGGCACAGAAACCGAAGGCAGTCTACGTCGCGGTGCTGGCGCATGGGCGCTAACCTCGGAGCCGTCAACCGAACCAAAAGACCGGAATTGGTATCGCCTATAATAGTTTCCTAGATCCGCCATCGCAGTGGGACGGCGGTTCTCGTGTTGCTCGACCCACCTTACGACCGTGACTAAGAGAGTTCGCCATGCCGACACCTGAAAATTCCAAGCCCGATCCAGTTCCGGACATGACGCTGCCGGAGCGCAGCAACGTGCCGCTGGAGTCGGCCAAGATTCCGGACATGATGCTGCCGGAGCGGGAAAAGCCGGAGCGGCACATCGAAAAGGCCCCGCCGGTATGGGAGCGGAGCGCGCCGGGCAAGGGGCGCTGGAAGGTGGGCGATCGCGTGCTGGCGCCGTGGGAGCCGATGTTTCTTTATGCCGGCGCGATCCAGGAGATCGATAAGATCAAGGCGCTGATCCAGTTTGACGACGGCGACGCCGGCTGGGTCTATGTCGAGCAGATTCGCGAACTGGCGGTTCGTCGCGGACAGAATGTGCTCAGCCGGCGCAAGATCGGCGCGCTCTTCTACCCCGGCGAAATCCTGGAGATCCGCGGCGATGAAGTGCTCGTCGGCTTCGCGCAAGGGGGCGCGGATGAATGGACGCGCATTGCCGCCCTGCGGATTCCTTCCGAGGATGACGACGCTCGCGGCGCCGAATCGGTCAAGGTTGCGTCCAATCAAGTCTTCCTCAAGAGCCTGCGCAAAGGGGATCGCGTCTGGGCGCCGTGGATGGCATCCGTGCTCTTCGTCGGCGTCGTCGATGCCATCAAAGACGATGAAGCCCACATCCACTTCGCCGACGGCGATCAGGGCTGGGTGCAGTTGAATCAGCTTTTGCCCTTCGAGCCCGCCATCGGCATGGGCGTTTTGGGCAATTGGAAAATGGCCGGCCAATTTTTCCCCGGCGTCATTGCGCGGATCGACGGGCCGCGCATCCAGATTCGCTATGACGACGGCGATGTGGAATGGACGACGTCCCGCGCCCTGGCCCTGCCGGTCCAGCCCAGCGGTCCAGACGCTCGCCCGACCAGGGTCGTCTCGCATGGCAGCAAGCGATGGATCTGGTACGTCTTGATCGGCGGGGCAATTCTGCTTTGGATCCTATGGTCCGCGTTTCGCAAATGAACAGGTCAAGATTCGTCCGCGCTCGCCAGCAGAACGGCAAGCTTGGCACTCAATTCCGCCGCCGTCATTTCCCGCACCAGGAACTTCTTGGCCCGGCTCGTTGCGCCGGCGATCAATTCGACTTGCGAACGCTTCAATCCCAGGGCGTCGGCGAGCACCAGGACAAGCGACGCGTTGGCCCGCCCCTTGTCCGGCGGCGCGGTGACGGCCACCTTCAGCGCATCGCCTTGCCGGCCGACTATTTCATTGCGACGAGCGCCCGGCTGTGCACGCACGCTGACAACGCAACCCTCGGCATGATCGGCGATCTGAATCATGTTTGCACTCCGTCGAAAAGCACGGTTCCAAGCCGGACGATGGTTGCGCCTTCCGCAATGGCGATTTCGAAATCGTTGCTCATCCCCATCGACAGGTGCTCGAGCCCAAGCTGATCGCGCAATTCGCGCAACCGGATAAAAGTCGGGCGGCAAGTCTCCGGATCCTGAAGCGCCGCCATCGTCATTAGGCCGCGCACCTTGATTTGCTTCAGCTCGCGCAGGATCGGCGCCAGGCCCGGCAACTCCGCCGCCGCGAAGCCCTGCTTGCTCGCCTCGCCGCTGGCATTCACTTCCAGAAGCACCGTCGTTTCGCGCTGCTGCGCCATCGCCTCGGCTTCCAGCGCCTGCAACAGCGGCACGCTATCGACCGCGTGGATCATCGTCACCAGGGGCAACGTCCTGTCGATCTTGTTGCGCTGCAAATGGCCGATCTGATGCCAGCGGATGCTTTTCGGCAACGCCTCGGCTTTGCGCCAGAGGTCCTGCGGCCGATTCTCGCCTAGATCGAAGACGCCCATCTCCGGCAACAGCGCGGCGACTTCCGCGGCCACAGTCTTCGTCACCGCGACCAGCGTCACCTCGGCGCGACGGCGGCCGGCGCGGGCACACGCCTTGCCGATGCGCTCCTCGATGGCGGCGCGATTGGCACGCAACTTTTGCACGTCGATGTCCATGCTTCCACCTTATCGTTCCAGCCGCGCCATGAAAAGCGGCCCGCACTCGCGCACTGTCTGCTGGGAGCGAGTTTCGTAACATATAGTTGTTGCGCAGCCGCAAATTGCTCTTTGCAGATTTTAGGCCGTCCGGTAGGCTGCACGTGCGACATGGACCTGTTTTTCCGATGCAGGAACCGCATCATGCTGCGAAATCTCACCGCCTGGCAGAAGATTATGCTCCGGCTGCTTGCCTGGGGTGGCGCCGTCGCCATCGTCTGGGCAATTGGGCAGGACGCGGCAATGGCGCAGGGCAAGATCGGCGCACTTGAGATCGATGACGCGGGCGAACAAGGCTTTCTGGGCAAGTTGCTCCACAGCATCTTCCGGTTCGACACCAGCGGCTTGATGATCACGCTTGGCAAGCCGGAATATTCCATCCCGGCCTTCATCGCTCTCAATGTGATTGTCTTCATCGAGACCGGGTTGTTAGTCGGCTTTTTCTTGCCGGGCGATTCGATGCTCGTCATCACCGGGCTGATTTGCGCCAATCAGGATTGCCAGTGGAACCTGCCGCTCCTGCTCGCCACCTTGAGCCTGTCGGCGATCGCCGGCGATACCGTCGGCTACTGGATCGGCTACAGTACAGGCCCCAAGATTTTTAGCCGCGAGAAGTCATTCTTGTTCGCCAAGGACCATCTGCTCAAAGCCCAACAGTTCTACGAAAAGCACGGCGGCAAAACCATCATCCTGGCACGCTTCGTCCCCTTCCTGCGCACCTTCGCCCCCGTCGTCGCCGGCGTTGGCAGAATGCAATATCGCCAGTTCCTCCTGTTCAACGTCATCGGCGGCATCGGCTGGGTTTTCAGCATGGTTTTCGCGGGCCGCTATCTGCCAATTCTGCTAAATCCGCTCGTCACTCGCGTCTTCGGCGTTGAGTTCCATGTCGAAAAGCACATCGAAAAAGTGGTCCTCATAGTCGTTATCCTGTCGGTCCTGCCCATGATCTTTGGTTGGATCAAAAACAAATTGGCGCACAAAGGGCCGACGCCGCAGGGGGCCGGACGAGAAGAGGCGCTGGTTGCGAAGTGAAAAGATTGATGCGCAAAAGATGAACGGCGTGCATTCCACCGGGATGCATGCCGTTCGTGTTCACAGGAAGATCAGTTCGTGCCTGGCAAATTCGCCAGCAGCTTCTGCAGCGTCTCGGAGCTGATCTGGCCTTTGATCAGGAGATTGCTGCCCTGGGTGGTGGCGCGGACGGTGTTGACCACGTCAAGCACCGGCGCAATCTGCTCATTGTTTTCCGCCAACTCCTTCAGCTTGGTCTTGGCGAGGCCGAGACCGACGTTGCTGAGGTTGGCGAATTCCTTGGCGGTCTTGTCGTCCTTGGCGTTGACGCCGACCTGGAAATCAATGTCCTTCTCGATGGTGACCGCAAGGCTGAACGCGTCCATCTTCTTGAGGCCCTCAAGCGCCATCTTGGCGCCTTGGTTGTCCGCGTTCGGCCTCTTCTCGGAAAGCTTGGCCAGAACCTCGCTGGTGGCGACCATGCTGATGCTCTGCTTGTCGTCGACCGTTTTGAGCAGATTCTTGACGAGGTCCGACTTGAAATTAGCCTTCTTGGAGCCGTTGAAGCGGGCAACGGCTTCCTCGAAATCTTCCTTGGCGGCGCAGGCGATCATGGTCTTTTTGTTGAGAATGCCGACGTACAAGGTCATTTCATCCTTCGGCGTGACCTCGAACGCCTTGACGCCGGCGATCTTGGTGATCTTCAAGCCGCCGCCCGCCTCTTTGCTCGCTTCGCGGGCGGCCGCTTCGATCTTCTCGGAGTCGAACTTGCCTTCCAGAACGATGAATCCCTCTTCGGGAGCGCGGCCATTGGGAACCGCGAAGGTCATACTCGAGAGGTCACGGAACAGGTCGAAGTCCGCCTTCTTGAGCCATTTATCAAGCCCCTTTTCATCCAGCGTGTCAGCGATTTTTCCCTTGGCCAGATCGATGAGGAGCTTGTTGGACTTGGCGACCTCGGATTTGAGAATTTGGTGAAGATTGATGGCAACGACCAGCTCGGTGTCGTTGGGCAGGAGTTTCGTTGCCTGGGCCTGTACCGCGGCGGCACTCACGAGCACTCCGAGAGCGCAAACCGCAGCCGTCCAAATGCGTCGAGCAAATTGCATAACTACATTCTCCTTGTGGGGTTCGGAAGGAAGGATTCCCTTTTGTTATGGATTATTACTGCGCTTGGGCAGCACAGGTTTCAAAAAACGGCGGGCAGCGGAGAGCGGAGAGAAATGCTTTTAGATTCTATTCTCTGAGCTACTCCGCACCATGCGAAGAAGATTTTCAGACAAGCGTATTCATTGTTCGCTTGGCGGTTACGCTTGTCTGGAAATACGGTTGCGGTTCAGCCGCGTTAATCTCGCTTGAATAATAACTTCCCGAAATCGTTGTTCTGTAGTGCGGGCTTCAGCCCGTCTTCGGCAGGAACGGGCCGAAGCCCGGACTACGAGACCGGAAGTAATCTCTCAACCATTGCTTGGCTGCCTGCTACCCGCTGCCTGCCACTTGGCAAATCACGCACTTGAGGTAGCTGGTCTCCGGGCAAACCGCGGAGACGGGATGATCGGGAGCCGCGCCACGGCTTTCGAGGATTTGCAGAAGCCGGCGTGCTTGCGACGCTTCCTGAGCCAGCAGGTCGTGCAGCATCTCGCGTGTGATCAGGCCGGAGCAGCAGCACATCGCCAGGATTCCGCCCGGCTCCAGCAGCTTCAACGCTTGCACCAATAAGCGCCGATAGCCGCGCAGCGCTTCCTCCACGGCCGCTCCCGAACGGGCAAACTTCGGTGGATCGAGAACAATCACGCCAAACCGCTCCTTCTCGGCAACCAGGCGATCGAGGCAATCGAAGACGTCGGATTTTTCCAGCGCGATGTTCATCAGCCCGTTCAAGTCGGCGTTGGTGCGGGCCAGTTGCAGCGCCGGTTCGGACGCATCGACGCCCAGCACCGATGCCGCTCCCGCCCGGGCGGCATGCAGGCCGAACCCGCCCGAGTAGCAAAAGGCGTCGAGCATGCGACGGCCTTGAGCGAGCCGAGCGACGGCCTGGCGATTATCCCGCTGGTCGAGATAGTAGCCGGTCTTCTGCCCCTCGGTCAGATTGACACGCAGATACAGGCCGTGCTCCTCAATTTCGATTGCAGTCGCGGGTGCGTCGCCGATCAGCGGACCGTCGTGAAGTTCCAATCCTTCGAGCTGGCCGATGCCACGCTCGGTGCGCAGGTAGATGCCGTCAGGTTGAAGCAACTCGGCAAGCAACTCGGCAAAGAGCGTGCGCCGCTCGGCCAGCGCCAGGCTGGTGAATTGCACGACGAGCCAGCGATCGAAGCGATCGACCGTGAGCCCGGAGAGACCGTCCGCTTCACTGAAGACGACCCGGCACGCCTGTTTCGGCCCCATTAAATGGAGCACGTCACGCCGCAATCGAATGGCATTATCGAGCAGAGCGCGAAAAAAGTCGGCATCGAGCGGTTGATCCGCGACCCAGGTGTAGAGCCGAACGCGAATTTTGCTGCGGCTGTTGTAAAGGCCGCGCGCGATGAAGTTGCCGACATGCGAAACCAGATCAACGACATCGCCGTCGGGCGGTTCCCCTTCAATGGCATTGATGGCGCCGGCGTAGACCCAGGGGTGCATGCCAAAAAATGGGCGCGCCCGGCGAGCCTTCAGGATGATGCGTGCGAGAGACATTCCCTTGAGATATGGGATTGATCGGTGATGTGGCAAGGCGGGCTTGCGTTTAGCGCACGCATGAGACCAGGCGAACGCTAAACGCGACCAAGGCATCATGATCCGCTTGGGCTGTCGTTGAGTTGATTGCGCAAACCGCGCAGGCGATCGTTGAGCGGTCTGTCGATTTTGCCGCTGGATTGTTTCTGGGCAATTTCGTCGCGCAGCTTTTGCACGGGCGCCATCGAATCGCGGACGGCCAATTCGCGTTGCAAGCGCTCGGCGTCGGATTTCACCTCTTCGCGGACGCGCTCCAGGCGCATGCGTTCGCGGGCCAGTTCGGCGCGTTCCTTGGACATTTCCATTTCCATTTCGCGGATCGCTTCGTCGAGCTCCTTGTTGCGTTCGCGCAGGGTTTCGACTTCCTTGTTGAGCTTGTTGCGGTCGCCTTCGAGTTGCCGGCGGAATTCGTTGAGCTCCGCTTCGTAGCGTTCCAGGTCGTTTTCGGTCTTCGGAGCGTGGCCATTGGTCGCGCTTAGCTGGGCGAGGAGGTGCTCCTTCTCCGCCAGCTCCTTTTGCAGCCGCTCGTTTTCCTGGGCAAGGGGCGCCGAATCGCCGGCGAGCGTGGGACGCTGCTGAAGTTCAAACAGGGATTGTTCTTTGCTGTCGAGCGCGTCGCTGAGGAGCCGGACCTCGGCACGCAGTTCTTCGAGCTGGCGGTTCAATTCCGTATCGGCGGCCGGAGCCTGATTCTGCTCATGATTTTGCACGGCGGCGCGCAGTTCAGCGTTCTCGCGCTCGGCGGTCTGAAGTTGCTCTTGCAGCGCCTTGATGTCGGTGCGAGCCTGCTTGCGCAACTCGTCCTGCATTTTCTTCACGTCCCCCATCATACGCGTCAATTCGGCCCGTTGAGTGCGCAGGGCAATCTCTTGCTCGGCGAGCGCGGTATTCTGCTCTTCGATGGCGACGGAGGATTTCGTTTGCGCTCTGACCCACTGATCTTTCATCGCGGTAAACTCCTGTTGTTCGCGCTGCAACTGCTCTTGCTGGCGATTGAGATGTTCTTCCAGGCCGTGCAAATGCCGGCTCAGGTCTTCACTTTCGTGCTTGAGCTGGGCAAGCGTTTCATCGGGGATGGCGGGGCGAAGCGGCAGACTGGCGGCGCGAGCTTCCTCCGCCTGGCAGCGCTGCTGAAACTCCTGCCAGCGCGAGCGGATGTCCTCGTCAGCTTGCTTGAGCCTGGCCGCGAGCTCCCCTTCAACCTTTTGAATCCGCTGGCGATGGCTTTCGGCATCGGTGACAAGCTGCTGCCGTTCCGCAGTCAATTCCTCCTCCGCCGCCTCCAGCTCGCTCAAACGCTGGTCGTAGCAACGAATCTTGTCCTTGAGAAGGCGGGCCTTGTGCTCCCAATCCTTTTCGTTGATCGATGAGCCGGCCGGGGCGTGCAGGAGCCGCTTGCGCAGCTTCAAGGCCCGCTCGGCCAGGCGGCGCCGCGAATTCTTCCAGTGCTCGACCCGGACTGGATCGAGCCTTACGCCATCGGTCGGAAACAGCGCGGTCGGGATGCGAAATTCAAAGCTGAATGGACCGAGGTTGACGATATCGCCATTTCGCAGCGTGCCGTTCTTGACCGATTCGCCGTTAATGCGCGTGCCGCACCGGCTGTTGCAATCGCGGATGCGATAGCCCTCAGTGGTGCGGTAGACGATGCAGTGCAGCGTGGAAATCTCTTTGGCTTCGAGGCACAGATCGCTGCCGCGTGCCCGGCCAATGGTCGTGACCTCGCGGTCCAGGGCGCGCGGTTTTCGGTCGAAGTTGCCCGCGATCGGAACGAGCGCGGGCAGATTCAGAATCACATCACGCCGGTTTTGCATGGGTAATCCACCCCGAATTGGCGCAAATACGGCCCAATCCGTCTTGCGCGGTCTATGGCAAACATAGGTCAAGAAACGAATGCAAGCCAAAAAAAAACATTTGGCCACGCCTCAAAGAGGCTGGCGAAGGTGGCAAAGGTTGCGCGAATCTGCCGCCTTTGCGCGGTTGCACAGGAATGCCTATGATGCGGAAAGCATGATGGGATGGGGCGCTTTGAGCCGATGCAAGCGGAGTATGAAGGAGGAGAGCATGCGGAACATTTGGATAGCGGTTTGCGGCACTTTGTTGAGCGGCGGCCTGGCGCTGGCCCAATTGCCTGGCTCGGATGGAATCCCAGGCTATCCGATGCCGCCGATGCAACCGTGGGGATATCCGCCTGCGGCCGCTATGGCCCCGAATCCTCCGTATGGCAATCCACTGCCAATGGCGATTCCGTCCGACCCGCGCCGGCCCGTCGGCTTGCCGAATTACGACGGCAGCGGCGCGAAGCCAGGCGCGAGCGAGCCGTACATGGTGGGCCCGGAAAAAAGCCCGGCCGCCACACTACCGCCGGCGGCGCGGCCGTCTCCAACACTGCTCCCGGCGGCAACGCCCGTTGTGGTCGATCCTTATCTTGCCCCCGCTGGCTATGGCCCACCCGCGCCTCCGGCGGAGCCGTACACGCTTTACGAAGGCGCTCGGTACCTGGCCCAGGTGAAGCAAGACGACGCCTGCGTCTTCGGCCAGGTCAGCTACATCCACTGGTGGACGCGGCACGATCAGACGCCGCCTCTGCTGACGACCGGTAACGCGGCATCGGTCAATCCGGGATCCCTCGCCAATGCCGACACTACTGTCTTGCTCGGCGGCGGCTCGATTGCTCCGACCGAATTCTCCGGCGTCCAGGCCAACTTCGGCATGTGGCTCGATCCCGAGCGCACGATCTCACTCGAATTCGGCGGCTTCTATCTGGGCAAAAATAGCCGGCAGTACGCCTTCGCCTCCGATGCCAACGGCAACAATGTCATCGCTCAACCCGTGCAGACCGGCACACCGCTTGCCGAAAGCGCCCTCCCCATCGCCTTGCCCGGACTCCTCGCCGGCAGCGCTTCCGTCAGTTCCACCATGAATATGCTCGGCGCCGACTTCAACTTCGGCACCAATTTCATTCGCTACAACGGCTGGACCCTCGATGGGTTGATCGGCTTCCGCTACATGTACCTCAACGACATGCTTACCTCGAATCAGAATTTTACGCTCCTCCCAGCCGCCGCCGGCGGAGTCAGCTTCCTGGGCGTGCCCCAACCGGCCGGCACGAATTTCGGCTTGAACGATTCCTTCAACCTCACCAACCGCTTCTACGGCGGCCAGGTTGGCGCCCGCCTCGATTGGGTCTCGTGCTACAAAATCGACTTCGGCGCCGTCCTCAAGGTCGCATTGGGCGACACCGCTCATGCCGCTTCCATCGACGGCAGCACCACGGTCAACGGCGCCACCGCTCCAGGCGGCGCTTACGCCCAGCCCAGTGACATCGGCCATTACAATGCCAACGATTTCACCGTCGTCACCGATCTGACGTTCACGGTTGGTTACCAGATCCATCCCAACATCCGCCTGACCGCGGGCTACAACCTGATCTACTGGCCGCGCGTCGAGCGTGCCGGCGAGCAAATCGATCGCAGCATGAGCGCCGGCCAGGCGCCCACCGATTCCTTGTATGTCCCCGGCACCATCGGCGCCAACCCGCGCTTCCTCAACACCCGCAGCGACTTCTGGGCCCAGGGCGTCAACGTCGGCGTTGAAGTGAAGTATTGAGACCAAGGAGCCGCGCACGAAGTAAGCAGTCGGAAGTGCCCGCTTACTTCGTGCGCGGCTCTTCTGGGCAAAAAAAAAAGAAACGCTCGTCCGGCTTTCGTCAAGAAGGCCGGGCGAGCGTTGCGCTTTTCATTTCCGAGCAATATCCTTTACCGCCGGCTTTGCATCAGTGCCAGCAGAATATAGTAGAACAGCATCGCCACCGACGCGAACAGGCTCAAGGAAGCCGCCACATGCTGGTCCGTGCGAAAATGCAGCATGATGTTGGACGTGTTGTAAAGGATCGAACCGGACGCCAGGACGATCATCGCCACGGAGAACCACAATCCGAGCGAGAATAGACCTCCGGGAAAGATAAACGCGCACAGGACCAGGCCAAGAGCGACGAAGCTCGCGATCATCAGGATCGGCCGCAAGAACGAGAAGTCCTTGCCGGTGGAGAACACGACCGCTGTCAAGCCCGCAAGCATGCAAAGAGTCAATATCCCCGCTTGGGCGACGAGGATGTATCCCCCGTTCGTGTATTCCATTGCGATATAAAGCAGCGGTACGAAGATGATGGCTTCCGCAACGACATAAAGGCCCAGGCCGGCGTATTGCAACGCCGGGGAACCGCCGCGGAAGGCCCAGTAGTTGGCCAGATAGCTCACGCCGATGAAGGCGACGATCACGATCAACTGAGAGATCGGGTTTTGCATATACGCCATCATGACGTCGTGGAGCGCGGGCCGCAGCAGCCCAAATATGACCGCTTCCAGGGCGGCGAACGCGGCGATTGCGCCCGCCAGGTGCATGTAGGTGCGGCGAATGAATGCGGCTCGTTCGCTGCGATCGGTTTCAATCGCCAGGGGAGCCATTTCGTAACGCATGGATCGTCTCCTATTCAGGGACTATTTGCGACGTGATCGGGATGCAAAGTCTCTACGCCATTATAGCTGCCCAGGCAAGGCGGGGCAACGTCTTATTCGCCGCTTGCGGCAGAGCATTTGCGCCAAGTTCACGCCAACCCACGAAAGTTGCGGGTAGCCCCTTGTGCCCGCGGGGATCGCCCAATTATACTCATGAGTACACCCGTTCCGTCCCCACCGACGAGCCAGGAGAATCAGATCATGCCAGCGAAATCGTGGATCATGCGGACCAGCCTTATCGCGCTAGGTCTGTTTGCCATCAGTGCCTTCTTGCGTGCGCAACCGACCAGGCTGCCGACGGCGGACGAGGTCAAGGCGCTGCAGGCGAAATATCGAGCGGAGCATGACAAGCTCGTGAAGGATGGGATCGCCAAGCGGTTCCTGCCGGCCATCATGGACAAGGCGGACGAGCTGGCGAAGAAATCGGAGACCGCTCTCGCCGCCGGGCGTTTGGCCCAGGCCAGCGAAGCCATCCGGCAAGCGCGCTGGCAACTCCCGTACCAACCGATCGGCCTGCCCGACAACATTTCACGCGTCATCGGCAACCTGCGCCTGCGGCACGGCGGCGAGATCAAGGCCGTCGCCTTCAGCCCCGATGGACAATATCTCGCAACCGCCGGCAGCGACAAGCTCGTCAAAGTCTGGGACCTCGGCAACGGGCATGAGCGGTTCGCTTGCGTCGGCCACACCGATAAGGTGCGCGGGCTTGCCTGGAGCTCCGACGGCAAGTTCATCGTCTCCGCCGGCGGCGAAAAGAATATCAAAATCTGGGACGCCTCGAACGGCAAGGAGAAATTGAACATCGAGGCTGCCGGCGAGGAAGTCACCGCGCTGGCCCTGTCCAAGGACGGCAAACACCTCTTCACCGGCCAGCAAAAAGTGCCTGGGAATTCACCCACCGGCCTGTTCGTTTATGAAACCGCCACCGGCAAGCCCGTCCGCGATGTGCGCGACTTCCTCGACAGGATCAGCGCCATCACCCTCAGCCATGATGGCACCCTCCTCGCCACTGGCGACGACAAAGGCAACATGCGCCTTTGGCAGTACCCGAGCTTCGTCGAGAACGTCAATCAGCCCGCCTTCTGGGCGCAGCAAGATCTCAACGGCGCCACCTATCACCTCGCCTTCAGCCCCGACGACAAGACCCTGGCGCGTTGCAGCGCCACCGCCGTCAAGCTCTACACGACGCCGACGCCCGGCGCTCCTTTCCAGGCCGGCGCCGCCCGCGCCACCATCAGCGGAATCACCTATCCCGCCAGGTACGCCTGCAGCGTCTTCAGCAAGGACGGCAAAACCCTTTACGTCGGCACGACCCAGGGCGATATCCAATTCTTCGATGCCGACAATGTCGCTCAGAAGGCCGGCGAATACAAGTCCGCCCACAGCGGTCCAATCAACGGCCTGGTGTTCAGTCCCGACGGCAATCGCCTCGCTTCTTGCTCCGGTGACTTCCTCGTCCGATTGTGGGATTTCGATGTGATCTCGCAATCGCGCGACTTCGAAGGGCACGACGCCCCCGTGTGGACCGCCGTCTTCAGCCCCGACGCCACGCGCCTCCTCTCCGCCAGTGCCGACCGCACCGTCAAGGTCTGGGATCGCGAAACCGGCAAGGCCCTGTTCACCATCACCGATCACACCGCCCCGGTCACCTGCGCTCAGTTCAGCCCCGACGGCAAGCTCATCGCCTCCGCCGGCGGCGACAAGATCATCCGCATCTTCGACGCCGCCAACGGCAAGCCGCTGCGCACCTGCGAGGGACATCAGGGGACCATCACCTTCCTCGATTTTTCCTTCGACAGCAAGCGGATCGTGTCGGGCAGCGCCGATCGCCGCATCAAGGTCTGGGACGCCGACACCGGCAAGGAGAAACTGTCGATCAACGACAACCCGTCGATCGTCGCCGGCGTCGCCTTCAGCCCAAACGCCAAGCAGATCGCGGTCGCCAATGTCGATCAAACGATTCGCCTTTACGATGCCGGCAGCGGCAAGCTCCAACATAGCTGGAACGCTCACGGCGTCGCCGTCAACGGCGTCGCCTACAGCCCCGACGGCCAATGGCTCGCCTCCTGCGGCGCGGACACGGCGGTCATCCTTTGGCCCCTCGCCAATCCCGGAAACGAATCGATCCGCCTGATGGGGCATGCCGGCCCGGTCAGCATGGTCGCCTTCCGCAAGGACAGCCAGCACCTCGTCTCCTGCGGGTCCGATCAACTCGTCAAGCTCTGGAAACTCGAGGGCAACGGCGGCAAGGAAGTGCAGACCTTCCGCGGCCACAAGGATTGGGTCACATCGGTCGCGTTCTCCAAGGACGGCTTCCACGTCGTCTCTTCGAGCGCGGATCGCCGCCTGAAAATCTGGGAGATCACCAGCCGCGAGTTGCCGCTCTTGGCTGAGCACACCGCTCCGGTGCTGGCGGTTGCCGTCAGCCCCGACGGCAAATTCATCGCCACCGGCTCGGACGACAAGACCATCAAGCTGTGGGACGCCAAGACCGGCGTCGAGATCGCCACCCTGACGGGCCACACGTCCTGGGTGAAAGCCCTCGTCTTCACGCCCGACAGCAAACGGCTCATTTCCAGCGGCGAGGAAAGCGAGATTCGCTTCTGGAGCGTCTCCCCGCCGCGCGAGATTGTGCGCACGCCGCAACAGGCGGTCCTGTTCGGCCCCAAGGTAATCAACGTAAAGGGCGGCTCGGATTATCTCGCGCTCGATCCGGCGGGCAAGACGCTGTTCGTGTGGATTCCGCCCCCCGAGGGCGACACGCGCGGTGTTCATCGCATTGATGTGATCGATTTCGCCGACAGCACATTCCTCTACGATATCAAAGAAGTGGGCCGCACCGTCAGATCGGTGGTGGTCAGCCCCAACGGCAAGATGGTCGCCACCGGCGGCGACGATGGCAGCGTGCGGCTCTGGAACATCAAGGACAAGACCGCCGATCTGATGCCGGGCGGCGACTGGTTCCTGTTCGACAAGGTTGCCTTCGGTGACATCGCCATCTCCGGCGACAATACCAAGCTCATCGGCACCAGCAAGGCCGGCGAAGTCAAAATCGCCACCATTGCCGACCGCAAGGTGCTGAAAACCGTCAAGGCGCACAACGGCGCCGTCTTTCTTTGCATGGCTAGCCCCGACGGCAAATTCTTCGCAACCTACGGCGAGGACAATATCATCAAGGTCTGGAACATGGACGGCAAAGAGCTGCGCCGCTGGGACCTCGGCAGAAACCAGGGCATGCTCGTCATCAACCTCGCCTTCACGCCCGACAGCAAGCATGTGGTGACGGCCAACGTCAACACCACCGTTTACATCTTGGATTTGCCGTGAGCGTGTGGTAATTTAGGGTCGCCGTTGAACTGGAGACGCACCATGCTAGTCAAAGAACCGCGAGCCGCTCTCCGCAGGAAATATCAAAAAGCAGCCGAAGCGTATCTGCGCGCGCTGCCGCTGGAGCATTTCATGGAATCGACGCCCCACGCGACGCAACGAAAGATTACCTTGGAGAGCCTCGATCTTGTCACGGCGCAGCGGCCCAATGTTCACGTCTTCAACGAACTGCTGGTGCAATACCCGCTGCCGGGCGGCAAAATGGGACAGGTGGTGCCGGACAACATGGTGGTGATTTTCGAGGGCGAAATCGAAGCGAAGGGAAGCTACGATGTGCCGCTGGAAGGTGCGCGTCCGTTCTGGATGCTGGAGTATGTCTCGGCGAGCAGTAAGCGCAAGGACTACCAGGACAACATGCGCCGTTACGCTCGGGAGCTGAAGACGCGTTATTATTTGCTCTTCGATCCGGAAGACGGAGTGCTGACGCTCTATCGCCATGCGCACGGCCGTTACGTCGCGGTGAAGCCCAATGCGGCAGGCCGGTTCGAGGTTCCCGAATTGGAGATCGAAGTCGCGCTGCTCGACGGCTGGGTGCGATTCTGGTATCAAGGCAAGCTGCTACCGTTGCCGGGCGAGATGCTGCATGAGCTGGACGCGGCGAAAAGTCGTATCGAAGAACTGGAACGCGAGCTAGCACGGGCCAAAGCACGCAAGAACGGCAAGGCTTAGCTGGGAGGCCAACCGTGTCCAAGATGCTGCTCGCAATCGGCGCTCTGGCGGCGGGATTGCTGATCCTGCCGGCGACGTTCTGGCTCGGCGATTTGCTGCTGCCGTTATTGCCAGGCCCCGCCGCTCCTCCGCCTTGGCAATGGTCCGATGAGAAAGCAACGCTGGCCTATTGCATCAAGCAGCACTTGCCCGATTATGATGTCGTGACGGACTCCGAGGAAAAATTCTACACGCCGATCAGCATCCGCACCAAAGGCGAAAAGAAGCTCGTGTACCACCTACACGACGGGCATCAGGGAATCGTTTTCGCCCGTCATCAATGCACACTGTTCATCGCCGAATTCGACGCCATAGGCAGCGGTTGCGAGGTCGTGGCAATCGACCTCTCCATGGGAAAGCAGTGTTGGAAATCCCGGCTGCGAGGTATCGGCCCAAGGGGGCATTCAAAGTATCAAAACGTAGTCAACATCGAGACCGACGGCGCGAAGGTCACGGTTTACGGGAACGAGTCGCACGGCAAATACGTCGAACAACTGGACGCGAAATCGGGAAAAATGCTCGTGAATGCGAAATTCGATCGGTGACCTTGGGAGTAATTATCCATGCGAAATTGGCTCATCGCCGCGTTGATCCTGTCCCTGGGCGCCTTGCTGCCGATGGCCGACGCCGGCAAGAAAAGCAAGGATGACGATGACGAAAAAGTCGGGCTGACGGCCCTGCAAGAATTCATCGGCGGCTGGAAGGGGACGGCCGACGACAAGGTCAAGGGCTTCTGGACCGAGAAATCGAGCTGGGGCTGGCGCTTCAAGGACAAGGACCGCTGGATGACGTTCGAGCTCGAAAAAAGCAAGGCCTACAAGGGCGGCGAGGTCCGCTATCTCGCCGACAAATCGAAGTATCAGCTCACGCTCACCGACACCGACGGCAAGAAAGCCGTCTATGAAGGCGCCCTCAAGAAAAAGGATTACCTCATCGTCGAACGCGTCAATCCCGACACCAGCGACACCGAAAAAATCGAAATGACCCTCGTCGCCAACGGCGATCGCCTCAACTTCCTGATGTCGATCAAGCCCGATGGCCGTACGCTCTGGAAGGAAAAACTGAAGGTCGGCTACACCCGCGAAGGCGTCACCTTCGGCGTCGAAGCGGGCGGCAAGAAGCCCAAATGCGTCGTCACCGGCGGCGTGGGCACGATTCCAGTCACCTACATGGGCACAACCTACTACGTCTGCTGCACCGGCTGCCGCGACGCCTTCAACGAAAACCCGGCCAAGATCATCGCGGAGTTCAACAAGAAAAAGAAATAGGGGCTAGGGAATCGGTATAAGGGTTAGATCGCATGGATGGCCTGGTGGGCAGCGTCGGCGTGCTCGCGGCGGGGTTGATCGTGGGCGGGGCCGGCTTGGTCTGGCACATCCGTCGCCGCCACATGCATCGCTGGCTGCCCGCTTACCTGCGCGACCGGGCTCGTTTCCAAGCTCCCGGCGCCGACGAAGAAGTTCACGTCCTCTTGTGCGTTTGCGACCATTACGAACCGAGGGCAGGCAAGGCGAACCTGGAAACCGGCCGGGCTCGCGTCGCCACATGGGTCGAGCAATATCCGCGGCAATTCGGCCGCTTTCGTGACAGCGACGGTCGGCCGCCGCGCTATTCCTTCTTTTACCCCATCGAGGATTACGAGCCGGAATATCTCGACGCGCTGGCGAACTTGTGCCGGGCTGGTTTCGGCGAGGTCGAAATCCATCTGCATCACGATCACGACACGCCGGAAAATCTGCGGACGCGCTTGCTCGAAGCCAAGGAAATCCTGGCCAAACGCCACGGCCTATTATCGCGCCATCGCCACACTGGCGCGGTCATGTTCGGCTTCATCCACGGCAACTGGGCGCTGTGCAACGCCCGGCCCGACGGCTGGCATTGCGGCGTCGATCACGAGATTCCGATTCTCCTGGAGACCGGCTGCTACGCCGACTTCACTTTCCCGTCCGCTCCGAGCGCCACACAGCCGCCGATCATCAATCGCATCTACTGGGCCACCGATCGGCCCGGCCGCCCGCGTTCGCAGGATGCCGAAGCCATAAATCCGGCCGATGCGCTATTGATGGTGCAAGGCCCGCTTCTGCTCGATTGGCAGCGCCGCAAGTGGGGCATCATCCCGAGCGTCGAGAACGCTTGCCTGCAAACCACGCAGCCGCCCAGCATCGAGCGTCTGCGTCGTCATTGGCTGCGAGCGCGGGTGCAGACGCCGAACCGCCCCGACTGGTTCTTCGTCAAGCTGCACACCCACGGCGCCCCGGAGCACGATCACGCGACGCTTCTGGGCGAACCGATGGTACGGTTTCACGAGGATTTGGCAGCGCTGGCCCGCGACAATCCGAAATTCCACTACCACTATGTGACAGCCCGCGAGATGGCGAACCTCATTAAGGCGGCCCAGGCGGGATATCAAGGGCCGGTCGCGGGGGCGCTCGATTGGGAGATGATTCCAAACGAGCCGCGCACGAAGTGAGCGGATTGCCGTGGCCGCTTACTAAGTGCGCGGCTCCTCAATCGTCTTCGCCAAGCCCTGTCGAAATGACACCGTCGGCCGATAACTGAGCTCGCCTTGAGCCCGGGCGATGCTCGCCAGCGACATGCGCACGTCGCCGGCGCGCGGCGGCTGATGGATCGGTTCGATGCGCGTGCCGACCAACTCGTTCAAATTCTGCACGAGCGTGAGGATGCTGGTGCTTTGGCCCGAGCCGATGTTGTAGACGTTGCCGTTGGCGGGTTTGGCGTCGGCGGCGAGGCGGAGCGCTTGCACGACGTTGTCGATATAAACGAAATCGCGTGCTTGCTTGCCGTCGCCGAAGATGGTCGGCGTTTTGCCCTGGGCCATCAAGTTGATGAAGATGGCGATGACGCCGGAATACGGGCTGCTGGCGTCCTGACGCGGGCCGAAGACATTGAAGAAACGCAGGCGCACGGTTTCCAGACCGTAAACGCTCGTGAAGGCGGTGCAATAATGTTCGCCGGCGAGCTTGGCGGCGGCGTAGGGAGAAAGGGGGATCAGCGGATCGGTCTCGCTGCGTGAATCGCCCGGCTGATCGCCGTACGCGCTGGAACTTGCCGCATAGACGACGCGGCGCACGCCCAGTTGCCGGGCGGCGTCCAGTACGTTCAGCGTTCCAGTGGCGCACACCGCATGCGATAGGCCGGGCGTCTCCACGCTTTTGGTCACCGATGCGACGGCGGCAAGGTGGTAAACGACTTCGCAATCTTCGACCGCTTTCTTAACGACGTCGAGATCGGTAACGCTGCCGCGGATCAGTTCGGCGGCGCCGGCCAGGTTCGCGGTTTTGCCGGTGCTGAAATCATCCAGGACGCGCACCGCCTGACCCTGAGCCAGCAGCGCATCCACGAGATGGGAGCCGATAAAGCCCGCGCCGCCGGTGACGAGACATCGCCTCACGTTGAGCCTCCGAAATTTGGCATGACCCGATGCGTGACCTATATTCTAGTGACGGAACCGCCATGCGCCACTGATTGGGCGGACAATAAACACTATGAATTCCTTGACGAAATCCACGTTCTGTGCCGTGTACAAATACTCCGGGCTGATGGGAGCCCAGGAGCGGCTCGCCTACTGGTCGGGCCGGCGTTTCATGTCCGTCGTGCTCTTCCATCGAGTCACCGATGAGATTCCCGTGGACGGCCTGACCGTCTCCACCGCCTGGTTTCGCGGCTTTTGCGCTCTCATGCGAGATCGCTTTCACGTGGTTCGGCTCAGCGAATTGTGCCGAATTCTGTCCGCCGGAGAGACGCCGCCGTTGCGCACCGTGGCGATCACCTTCGACGATTGCTATCGCGACAACCTGTTCGCCGCCCACGTCCTGGCCGAGCACGGTTTGCCGGCGACTTTTTTCATTCCCACGAAATACGTCGGCACCGATCAGGTCTTCCCCTGGGACTTCGGCCTGAAGCGGATGGCGAACCTGACCTGGGACGATGTGCGCGAGATGCAGCAACTGGGGCACGACATCGAATCGCACACCGTCAGCCATCCCGATCTTGGAGCCATTTCGCCGGATGAGGCGCGGACGGAATTGGCCGATTCGAAAAAAATGCTCGAAAACACGCTGCAGTGTCCCGTGCGCTATCTCGCGTATCCATTCGGCGGGCGCAACAATTTTCGACCCGAATATCTGCCGCTGGCGCGCTCGCTCGGCTATGAAGCCTGCTTTTCGGCGTATGGCGGATTCGCCGAGCCGAGCGTTCGCGGCCAGATTTTGCCGCGCGAGGCGATGCCGTATTTTCGTTCGCTGGGGTATTTGGAAATGTACCTATCTGGTTGCCTCGATTGGTTCTATCAATTCAAGCGGCGAGTCGGGGTGCTGTAACCCTGCCGCGTGAAACGAATGACATTGCCTTAAACGACTGTGAATAAGTGAGATGTGTCGATTCATTTCACACAGACAACCACACCCATTCAGCGAAATGATATTGACGCGGCGGTCAATTAGGCATAGCTTACGAGAATGGAAGTCAAGCCTAACTTGAATGCGCTCATGGTCGCCACCACCGAGCCGCTGATGGAAACCACGCAGCCGACCTCGCTGGAAGGCCTGCATTCGACGGTCCCGGTGCCGCCGGCATCCGCGGGGTTCTGGCGGTCGCTGAAGGCGTTCGCCGGGCCGGCGTTCCTGGTCAGCGTCGGTTACATGGACCCGGGCAACTGGGGCACCGATCTGAAAGGCGGCGCACTTTACCGCTATGACCTGCTCTGGGTCGTCGCGGCCGCCAGCTTCATGGCCGTCATCATGCAAGTGATTGCCGCCCGCCTGGGCATCGTCACCAACAAGGATCTCGCCCAGGCGTGCCGCGATTATTACCCCGCCTGGACGCGCTGGCCCAACTGGATCTTCTGCGAGATCGCCATCGCTGCCTGCGACCTCGCCGAGGTGGTCGGCAGCGCCGTCGCCATCAACATGCTCTTCCCGGCCATCCCGATGCACTGGGCGGTGGTCATCACAGCCTTCGATGTCCTCTTGCTCCTGGCGATGCAGGGTTTCGGCATGCGCTTCATCGAGGCGGTCATTCTCGTTCTCGTCGGCACGATCGGCGCTTGCTACTTCATTGAGATTTTTTTCGAGGCGCCGACGCGGCCCGATTTCCTGGAGATGGGGCACGCGCTGCTGACCCCGGGATTTCGCCATGAAGGCGTTATCGACAAAGGCATGATCGTCATCGCCATCGGCATCGTCGGCGCCACGGTGATGCCGCACAATCTTTACCTGCACTCGGCACTCGTGCAGTCGCGCAAGCTGCACCCCGATGAAGCCGGGGTCAAGCGGGCGATCCGTTTCAACACGATTGACACGGTGCTGGCCCTCTCGATCGCCTTTCTTGTCAACGCGGCGATTCTCGTGCTGGCAGCCGTGGTGTTTCACGGCAGGCAAAGTAACGAGTTGCCCGAAGGGATCGTGTTCGATGACAAGACCGACTGGATCACGGTCGGCCACCTGACGCTCGCGACCCTGCTGGGGGCCGCCGCCAGCACGCTTTTCGCCATCGCCCTGTTGGCGAGCGGGCAGAGCAGCACCATCACCGGCACGCTGGCCGGGCAGGTCGTCATGGAAGGATTCATGCACTGGCGCATCCGGCCGTGGCTGCGGCGCATGATCACGCGCACGCTGGCGATTCTGCCGGCCATCGCCATCACCTGGCTGCGGCCTGACGCCAAGGCGACCGATTTGCTGGTTCTCAGCCAGGTCGTGCTGGCGATGCAGTTGCCATTCGCGATGTTCCCGCTTTTGCACTTTGCCAGCTCGCGCAAATGGATGGGCGATCACCGCATCGGCTGGTTCCTCTTGATCGCCGGCTGGACCTCCGCTGTGCTCATCACTGCTCTGGACATCTACGGGTTACCCGATGCGTGCAAAGAGGCCTGGGAAGTCATCGTCGGCACGGCCGGTTGAACCTAAGCTCACGCAAAGGCGAAGTGCAGAGCAAGCAAGCGATTGGTTCGCGCCAGGAATCCCGCCTTCTTTGCGCTTACGCTTTGCGTGGGCCTGGGGTACCTCATACAACAGCATCTGACCCGATCCACCGACTACGATCAGGAGCATTCATGAAGGGCAATCCGCAGGTCATCGACGCCTTGAATCGCGCGCTCACCATCGAACTCACCGCGATCAATCAGTATTTCTGCCAGGCCAAGATGTGCATGAACTGGGGCTTCAAGCTTCTCGGTAAGAAAGCACTACGAAGAATCGATGGGCGAGATGAAGCACGCCGAGAAGCTCATCGACCGCATCCTCTTTCTCGAAGGCGTCCCGGAGATCGCCCGCTATGACGTCATCCGCGTCGGCACCGACGTCAAAGAGGGTTTCGAGAACGATCTCAAGCTCGAAATGAACGGCGTCAACACCTATAACGAAGCGATTGAATTGTGCACGAAGCTAAAAGACAACGGCACCCGTGAATTGCTGGAGCCCATCCTCGTCGAATCGGAAGAGCACGTCGATTGGCTCGAAACGCAGCTCGGCCTGATCGACGCGGTCGGACTGCAAAATTATCTGACCGAGCAGATGGGCGGACACGATGAACACAAGTAAAAGTAAAAAGTTAAAAAGTAGAAAGCAATCCAACACGCGTTTTTGCCTTTTCTTACTTACTTTCTACTTTTTTTACTGTTTACTTTTTACTTGTCTTCTATGCTGCACGTGATCCGCACGCGCACGCTCACCGATGTCCGCGGGGGTTGCGGCGTTTCTGGACGCGAATACCCCGAGAAGGGTGAATACATCAAATCGTCGAGGTTCGATCGATCCGGCACACCGGGGCGTTCAAGATCATCGGTGACGCTCACGATCTTCTGGATTTTCCTGTTGGCCCCGCTGGCCAAGGCCTCGGCTTTCGCCAAAGCGTTTTTGACCGCTGCTTTGAGAGCCTTGTGTTCGGCCTCGGTCACGTCTTCGCGAAAAATCTCAACGCCTGGGGAAAAAGCGCGCGTCAGCGCTCGAGCAGCGATGCCGCCGCCAAGTCCTCCGCCACCGCCAAGAAACAGATTATCCCGGAGCAGGCTGCTGCCGACGGAGAGGTTGGCGCCGTTGTCCAGCGCCGCATCGCTGACGCGTTTGGAAAGCTCACGGAGCTTGTCCATCTCGGTTGCCTTCGCGGTCACGGAGAACCACGTGGTTACCTGATAGCCGGACGGCGCGAGCGGCATGTCGGGAACGGCCGCTGCCCCGCCGCCGGGATTGCTGGACAGGAAAACCTGGACACTGTTGGTCGTGGTGGCAACCTTCAGACCATCAATTTTGAGGGCTTTCAGGGCATCGCTTATCTTGCGCGCTTGCCGATCACTCTCGGAGCGGGCGTCCTTCAAAGTAGTCAGGCGAATTTGATGGCCAAACGTGACTCGAACCGTATCCGGCCGGACGTCAACGGTTGCGGTCCCCGTGGTCGTGATCGTCCCGTTGGCGCTCTTGTGTTCCTGTGCCGTGCACGGCGATGCGATCAGCACGGCGAGGAACCCAGTTGCGAAGGCGAAAATACGCATGCGCATTCTCCGATGAAGGTGATGGTGCAGTCGAGGAGCCAACGCCGATTTTGACATGGCGAAAGGAGAATGCAAGCGAATTTTGGATTTTTTTATTTGGCGAGCCGAGCTCCGTAAGGAGCCGGTTTGTGCCACGCGGTTCCCAGCGCTTCAACCGGCCGCTTACGCGGCTCGGCTCGCCCAAGGAATCACTTCTCCGCAAACGCTTTGTGCTCGAATGCCTCCGATCGCTTCTCCAACGCCTGGCGAATGGCACCGGCGATGCCGTCGGCGTCGAGTCCCAGGTCGGCGAGCAGTTCACCGCGCTCGGCGTGTTCGATGAAGCGGTCGGGGATGCCCAGGCGGATGACGTTGCTCGCGTCCAGCCCGGCGCTGTTGGCGGCTTCCAGGACGGCGCTGCCGAAGCCCCCTTCGAGCGTGCCTTCCTCCACGGTGACGACGACGTTGGCTTCCTCGATGGCCCGCAGGACCGTGGCCTTATCGAGCGGCTTGCAGAAGCGCGCGTTGACGACGCCGACTTCCATCCCCTCCGCACGCAGCTTTTCCATTGCCTTGACGCAATTGGGCATCAAGCTGCCGAAGACCAGGATCATCGCGTCCGTGCCCCATTCGAGCACCTCAGCCTGGCCCAGTTCCACCGGTGCGAGGCCACGTTCGACCTTTTCGAGGCTCGCCTTGGGATAGCGCAGCGACACCGGATGAGCGGTGTGTGCGACGGCGAAGCGCAGCATTGGGGCGATGTCGAGCTCGTCGCCGGGGGCCATCACGACCATGTTCGGGAAGAGCCGCATATAGGCGATGTCGAAGCAGCCATGATGGGTTGGGCCATCGGGGCCGGTCAGCCCGGAGCGGTCGAGCGTGAAGACCACGGGCAGATTTTGCAGGGCGACCTCCTGGAAAATCTGATCGAAGGAACGCTGCAGGAAGGTGGAGTAAATGTTGCAGATCGGGCGGGCGCCGGTCTTGGCCATGCCGGCGGCGAAGGCGACCGCATGCGATTCGCAGATGCCGACATCGAAGAAACGTAGCGGGTAATCGCTCCGCACCTTTTCGAGCTTGTTCCCCTGGCACATGGCAGCGGTGGTGACCGACACGCGCGGGTCCTCGTTCATGAGCTGATGGATGGTCGCGCTGACGGCGTCGGTGTAGGCTTTCGAGCCGCCTTTCTTGAGGGCGAGGATGTTGCCGTCCGGCCCGACCTGTTCGAAGACGGGCGGCGTGTGATAGGTCACCGGATCGTCGCTTGCTTGCGGAACCCCTTTGCCTTTTACGGTAAGGACGTGCAAGAGCACTGGGCCGGGATATGCCTTCACATAATCGAGCCAGTGACGCAGCGTCGGCAGGTCGTGGCCGTCGATCGGGCCGATGTAGTGGAAGCCAAGTTCCTCGAAGAGCATGCCGCCGGTGAGAAGGGCCTTGGCGGCGTCGCGCATGTTGTCGAAGGCGTGCGTGGCCATGCCACCCAAGATCGGCAATTGCGACAGGAGATTGCGGACCTGCTTCTTGGAGTCCCGATAGAAATTGGTGAGCCGGGCACGGTCGAGCGTTGCGGCGAGCGCGCCGACGCGCGGGCAGATCGACATCTGATTGTCGTTGAGGATGACCAGCATCTTCCGCTTCAGATGGCCCGCGTTGTTGAGCGCCTCGAAGACGATTCCCGACGGCAGCGCGCCATCGCCGAGCACGGCGACGCTGTGGCGGTCGTGCCGGCCCATCATCTCATCGCCGACTTTCAGGCCGAGCGAAGTGGAAACCGAGCAGCCGGCGTGCCCCGTCATGAACAGATCGAAATCGCTTTCGGCCGGATTGGGGTAGCCCATCAGCCCGCCCTTGGTGCGAATGGTGGCGAAGCGGCTAAAGCGCCCGGTGACCAGCTTGTGCGGATAAATCTGGTGCCCGGTATCCCAGATGAGCCGATCCTTGGAGAAATCGAAGCTCAGGTGCAGGGCCAGGCACAGCTCGACGACGCCGAGATTGCTGGCGAAATGGGCGGGGCGGATGCTGAGAACGCGCACCAGTTCGTCGCGGATTTCCTTGGCGAGCTGGGCCAACTCCGCATCGGTGAGCTTGTGGAGGTCCGCGGGGCCATTGATTTGGGGCAGGATTTGCGTCATGGTTGCTTCCCTTTCTTTGCAAGAAATCGTCCAATGATGCCCACGCTCCGCGCGAGCCTGCTCCGAGCTTTCCTCAGCCCGGCGATTGATGCGTTAGTCTACCATTATATCCGTTCTTTTGTAGTGAAAATAACGCCCGAATGGCCCGGCCTCTCCGTCAATTCCGGGCGGCGACAAAGGCTGTCAAGAAACGTTCAGAAAAACGTGCCGATTTCGTAGAATGGAAATCATGGCCTTGAGGCCGGCATCGACCGGAATAATCTTCAGAGAGGTTCCTCATGAAACGCCTCATCTGCATGACGTTGATTGCCGTGTTCGTTGCTTTGAGCAATGGCGCCGCCGATGGGCTTGCCCCGGTGCGGCGGCCGCTTCGGGAACCATTGGAGCATTCGCCAGTATACTTAACCAATTCCATCGGGATGAAATTCGTTTGGATTCCTCCTGGTTCATTCATGATGGGCAGTCCGAAGGAGGAGGCGAAGAGGCAAAAAGACGAAGCTCAACATCAGGTCACGCTCACCCGCGGCTTCTGCATGGGGGTTTACGCCGTGACGCAGAAGCAATGGAAGGAAATCATGGGCGCCAATCCCAGCCAATACACGGGGGAGAAGAACCTGCCGGTCGATACCGTTTCCTGGGAAGACTGCCAGGAGTTCATCAACAAGCTGCGCGAAAAGGACGGTAAACCATATCGCTTGCCCACGGAAGCGGAGTGGGAATACGCTTGCCGGGCAAGAACGACGGCGCCGTTTTTTTTCGGTGAAACGATCTCGACCGATCAGGCCAATTTTGACGGTACGTGTACTTACGGAAACGGCAAAGAAGGCAAATGTCGGCGCAAGCCGACGCCGGTAGGCGGCTTTCCAGCAAATGCTTTTGGTTTACATGACATGCACGGAAACATCTGGCAGTGGTGTCAGGATTGGTACGGGGATTATCCAGAGTACGACGTGGTTAATCCGCAAGGGCCGAACGCGGGCGGATGCCGAGTTATTCGTGGCGGTTCGTGGTACAACATTCCGGATCACTGCCGCTCGGCATATCGACGTGGGAACGTGCCTGAAATGTGCGCCGACTATTACGGTTTCCGCTTGTGCTTTCATCCCGACTGAGCTTTCGAGCCGGGACTCCCTACTAAGCGCTTTATGCTTTGTCTCCGCCTAGTCTAGTAGACGGGCTCGTAGTACCGGCTTTAGCCGGGAATTCCGCCTAAAGGCGGCACTACGGGCCTGTCGTCTAGGCTGTGACAAAGCACACGGGCGGTCTGGCCGATTTTGCGCATCTTCGCCAAGAAACCTACAGAACTGACCTTGCATTTCTAAGCGGTCAAGTTATATCCGTGGCCGTTAATCGCTGCAAATCCCGGGTGCGCAGTCCAGAAGATCTTCGGCCACGAAGGAGCCGTCCATGGTCTTCATGGAGGGGACCGATGAAACGAATTCACGTGTGGACATTGCTGGGCGTGGCGGGAGCGGGGCTGCTGGCCGCACTGCTGGGGCCGACGGTATGGGGCCAACCGGAAGGGAACCTGCCATTCCCCTTGCCGCCTGAACTGATGACGCCGCCGAAGGTCGTGTCGGACCAGGCGACGGAGATTCCCGTCCTGCCGGCGCCGACGCCTGTCATCCCCGCGATCGCGACGGAACCGTTGCAGCCGGGGCCCACGCCGCAGATTTTCAGAACGGGCGCAGTCGCGCCGGCTGCTTCCACCGCCAAGCAGCAAGATCGATCCGCGAACGTCCCGACTGCCCGGCAACAGCCCGCCGTCAGCATCGAATGGATCGGACCAACCGCCGCTCGCATTCATCAGCCCATGCCTTGTCAGATTCTCGTCCGCAATGCATCCAACGTCCCCGCACACAATGTGATCGTGCGTCATCGGCTCGGCCAGGGGGTCGTCGTGAAGGCGTGCGAGCCGAAAGGTGTCAATGAAGACCACGAGCTAATATGGAATCTCGGCACGCTGGCACCCGATCAGACGCGCCGCATCGATCTCACGCTCCTTGCCCAGTCGCGCGGGGCGATGAACTGCCAGGCGTCGGTGACATTCACCGCGGTCGCCGGCCAGCAGGTGCAAATCCGCGAACCGATGCTGGCCGTCAAGATGCAGCCGCCGGCGAAAGCGGTTGCCGGCGAAAACGTCACGTTCCAGGTGGTCGTCAGCAATCCCGGCGACGGTGACGCCGAACGCGTCAAGTTGAAGGTCGTGCTTCCGGAAGGTCTGGAACATCCGCGCGGCAAAGTGGTCGAAATCGATGTCGGCAATGTCGCGCCGAAGGAAGCGCGCACGTTGCAGGTCACCTGTCTCGCCAAGGGAACCGGCCCGCAGAATTGCGCGATCGTCGCCAGTGCCGATGGCAACCTCGCCAGCAACGACACCGCCAGCTTCGAAATCCTGATGCCCAAGCTCGACATCGCCCTGGCCGGCCCGAAGATGCGCTACCTCTATCGCCACGCCGTCTACACGCTCAAGGTGACCAACCCGGGCAGCGCGTCGGCCGCCAATGTCGAGGTCAACGAGGTGATCCCGGCTGGTTTCCGCCTGCACCAGGCCCAGGGAGCCAGGTATCACGAGGCGATGCGGCTGGTCTCCTGGACGATCGGCGAATTGCCGCCCGGCCAAAGCAAGGAGTTCGTCCTCGATCTGGTCCCGACCAAGATCGGCGAGCACCAGGTAACGGCCCATGCCAAATCCGCACGCGGCCTGAAAACCGAAGCGGAGGTGCGCACGCTCGTTGAAGGCTTGCCGTCGCTGGAGATCGAAGTCGTCCACCTGGATGACCCAATCGAAGTCGGCGCGGACACCGCCTTTGAAATTCGTGTCGCCAACAAGGGGACGGAGGCGGAGACCAACATCGAGGTCGTTTGCACCCTGCCCGATCAGCTCGAATTCCTGGCCGCCAAGTGCACGACAACGCTGCGTTATCGGCAGGAGGGGCGCGACGTGGTTTTCGAAAAGATGCCGCGGCTGGCGCCGCGGGCGGAAGAGATTTTCCGCGTGCAGGTGAAGGGGCTGGCGCCGGGCGACATTCGCTTCCGGACGCGTATCCGCGCCGACGGCTTGCGCGAGCCGGTGCAGCGTGAAGAGGGCCTGCGGATCTACAGCGACGAGGCGCCGCGAAGGCCGGGAACAAGCAACGCCCCGGTCGGCCCGGCGCGGGTGCCGCCGCCCGTCGATCCGCTGGCACCAACGCCGGCGCCGACCTCGCTGCCGCTGCCGTCTCCCACAGGTCCGATCATTCCGCCGCCTGGGAGCGTCCCCGACTCGGCGACGCCGGCGATTCCAATGCCGGCACCGGTCAGCATTCCGCCAAATGCGCCGATGATTCCGCCGCCGAGCGAATCGGGACGGTAACAGCGGTAAGCAAATGAGAGAGACCGATTTCGTCTCCCGAACGAAACCGGCCTCGCTGAATCCATGCCGTGGCATTTATCGAATCGGCCTACTGTTTCGGCCGGTCAATCAGGCTTGCCGTCGTGACGTGATAGGTCGGCACGACGCCCTGCATGGTTTGACCTTGAGCCAACTGGCCGTGCACCGAAACGAGATCGCCGCGGTGAAACTGCTTCAGATCGGCCTTGTCAGCCATCAGGACAATGCGCCCGTGAAATTTATCCACGGTTTCGGGCGTGGCGTAATAAAGGACAAAGGCGCCATTCTCGATTTCGAACTGGCCGGTCATCCACGCGAACTTCTCGTCGCGCCCGATCTTGACGGCCAGCTCCGGGCGGATCGGACTCTTGGCGTCTTTCAAAATGATGGGTTCTTGCGTGGATGCTTGCTTGACCACCGCATTGGCGGGATGAACGATTTCCTTGGCGAGGTGCAGCGTGGGCGCCGGGGCCATACTATTCGGATTCGGCATGCGGCGCGGGAAATCGCCTGAAGGCGTGGGCGATGTCGCTGGCGTCGCGGGCGAATTCAACAGCGGCGGCGCCGCCTCGCGGATCACCGTGCCGCGTCCCGCTGATCCCGGCGGCGACGACTGCTGATCGTCACGCTTGAACCAGCTCTGTATCTTTGAAAGAATCGGCCGGTCCTCGCGGCTGAAAAAGCCCAGGATCGGCCGCGGCTGCGGCTGCGGCGGTAATGTCGGCGGCGGGGGAATCGTGTTCTGCACCGGCATGATCATTTCCCCCTGCGGTTCCGGCAGCGGCGGCAGCGCCGGCCGCTTGTCCGACCCGCTGCCGGGCTGTCCAAGCAACAAGCTGGCGGCCAGCAACCCACTGCTGAACATCAGGCTCATATTTTCTCCCCTACTCGTGAGTTCTCTCAAGGTGTGTACCAATCCAGGCGCGGGCCGTGCCCGATTGGTAATCCATCGGCAAATGGAAACTGTGGACTTTAACAATTCTGCCAAGCATGCGAGGATTGCCGAAAATGCGTTTTTTCTAATAGTGCTTGCCTATCTTGCCCATTGCCTGATCCCAAGTAGCGCTCGAAAATAACTTCCCTATTTGGTGGCCTTCGATTTTTGTAGGGTGGGTCGAGCGTACTCACGAGGCCCACCACACGCTTGCAAGGGATGGTGGGCCTCGCAAGTACGCTCGACCCACCCTACGACAGACCGATGATTCGGGAAGCTATTTTCCGAACGTCACTGAGCCGACACGATCGGCTGGCACCGCCAGAACTGCGAGCGCAATCGCGGCCGTCTCGATGCGCGAAGATCGCGCGGGCCCAGATTGACCGCACGCCAATCGTGCTGATGCGCCAACGCCAATTCTTCCTCCGTGAAGCCGCCTTCGGGGCCGACGGCCAAACGCACCGGACCGCTGTGTCTCGGCAGGTCTGCGAACTGGCTGGCGTCATGCGGATGGCCCAGAATTCGCACCTCTCCCGCATGGCCGCGAGTTGCGTGGGTCTCCCAATCTGTCACTTCGTTGATCTTCATCAGCACGTTCCGGCCGCATTGCTTGCTGGCTTCGATGACGTGGCGCTCCAGCTTTTCGCGCTTGGCCTCGCGCGGATGCGTGTTGGATCGCTGGCACAAGAGCGGAATAAACGATGTTACACCGAGTTCCGTCAATTTCTCGATCAGGAACTGGCCGCGATCGCCTTTCGGCATTGCGGCCGCTACTTCCAGCGAGAACGCCAACTCACGTTGTGGCCGCTCGACGCCGAGAATCTCCAAGGCAATCTCGCGCCGCCCAACCTGCATGATGCGCGCCGGATATTCATGGCCGTCGCCATTGAATAGATAAACCACATCACCGGGGCGGAGTCGGCGTACCGTGGCAAGATGGTGAGCTTCCGGGCCATCCAGGTTGAACGGCCCGGCGCTCAGCGGCAAATTGACGTAAAATCGCTCGGACATTTATGGTAAAACCGTTCGTGGTCGCTGGCCGAAGCTGCCCGTGAAGCATCCCTATGAAGTTACGCCTACAACTGACCACCGACTACGGACTACGGACAAGTGAAGGGATGGAACCCGATGCCGGATAAGACGCCGAATGACGCCTCGCTGCAATCGACAAAGCAAATGCTGGACGAGCTCGATGCGTTGATGGAGAAGATGTTGACGCTGCCGGTCAGCGATCTGGACGAGGCGCCGGCGTTTCCGCCGCCAATATTGAAAGAGCCTGCGCTGGCCGCGACGCTGACTCTGCTCGAACCCGGTGAATCTTCGTCTGTGCCGACAGGCAAAAAGCTGGCCAATCCCAAGCCCGAAGATACCCCGGAAACCGAGGCCAGGAAAACGCCCTGGCCATTCAATCCGCCGCATTACTTGCCGCCCGCAAACACGTCAAGCAAGCCGGAGCCAATGACGAACGAAGTAGTACCGACAAGCGTGCTTCCGAAGCTTGAGCCGCTCATGCAAGAGATCGCGGCAGTGCCAGGGCCCTCACTGGGAACGCAATGGCTCTACGCCCCGCTCGTCTGGGTGAACCTCGGTTTCGACGGCGCCACGCTGGCGTTCGGCGGCGCGGGGAACTGGATGCGCAGCGACGCGGGCCGGCTGTTGTTGGGGCTATCGGGCATCGTGCTGCTCGCAGCGGGCGTCATCTGGTTCCTGAAGGATTGGCTGGGGTGGAATTGGGGAACGTGGTTCATATCATAATCGCTTGACCGCCCTGGAAATATTTGGCGGCGAGCGGCGAATAAGGCAAAGAACCGCCTGTGCGCTCAATCCACCGACCCGCGGAGCAGCATATGAGTTCGGCGCCGACCGCCAACGCCCTCCCGAAGCCGCCTGAACCATCTTTTCTGGCAGCGATTCTCAGCTATCTTGTTCCCGGCCTCGGGCAGATCTACCAGGGCCGCTTCGGCAAGGGAATTCTCTTCATGGTCTCCCTGCTCGGCATGTTCATCCTGGGTCAATGGATGGGCAACTGGCAGAACGTCTATTACAGCCCGACGCGCGAACCCGAACGCCGCGACCAAATACTGGTGATGCGCGTCGTCGGCGCCGTTGTCGGCGACCGCTGGCAGTACGCGGGCCAATTCTGGATCGGCATCGCTGCCTGGCCGGCGCTTTGGCAGCATCTGGGCGGGCCGCTTCCGGACAAGGAAAATCACACGTTTTGGCACGATTTCCAAAGAGGGCCCATGGATCCCGATCGACGTGCCTTCGAGGACGCCGTAAACAAGTTCTATGTCGAAAGCGACAAGACGCCCGACCTTGCCTGGGTTTACACCGTCGTCGCCGGCATGCTCAACATCCTGGTGATCTACGACGCCTATGCCGGCCCCGTCTTCATCCCGGTTCCGCGGCCGGCATCCAAGGAAACGGTGGTCCCCAATCAAACGCAAGCGAAAAAAGAAGGGGCCGCCTGATGCTTTTTGCGACGTCGATCTATTGGCATCTGCCCCTGATGCTGCTAGTCATTAGCCTGGTTTACAGCGCGACGCGCCATGAGCAATGGGACGAAATCCTGGGCGAGGCGTTTCGCTGGGGCATCCGCATGTTCGGCTTCATGCTCGTGGTGGCAGTCGTCCTGCTCGGCGTGTCGCTCTTGCTGCAGTAAGCTTTCAGCTATCAGCCGTCAGCTTTCAGCCGTGCAAATTCCCACACGCGCTACTCCGCGGCCCGACGGCGACGGCTGAAAGCTGACGGCTGCTAGCTGAAAGCTGGACCCATGAGCGAACCCACTTCCGATAGCTTTCGCTGGCAAACGTTCTTTCAACACGCGGCGCAGCCGATTTTTTTGCTCAATCGCCGGCGGCGCGTGCTATTCGTCAATCACGCCTGGGAAGCATGCACAGGATTGAAGCTTGGCGAGGTTCGCGGCCGGGCATGTCGGCGGCGTTCCGCGACGGCTGCCGTAGAAAAAGAGGACGCGATCCTGAGCGCGTGCGCGCCGCCGGCCGACGCCCTGCAGGGCCGCAGTTGCACGGCCAGGCGGCGGGCGCCAAACGGTGCTGGCTGGTGGGAAATCCAGTTTCAAGCGCTCGCCGGCACGCAGGCATTGCTCGGCCTCCTCGGCATCATCCGCGTTTTGACGGCGCCCGCGGAAACGCCCTTGCCCTTGCCGGACAAGCTGATGGCCCTGCGCGATCGCCTGGCGGCACGCTATTGCCTCGATGATCTGGGCGGCGGCTCCCCTGCCCTGGCCCGATTGCATGAACAGGCGCGCCTGGCGGCACAAACGCGGCTCCCAATCACGCTTCTGGGCGAGCCCGGCAGCGGTAAGGAGTGGCTGGCCCGCGCCATCCATGTGCGCTCGGACCTTCGCCAGCGTGCTTTCGCCTGCCTTGATGCCGCTCGCCTACCGGCGGCATTGCTGGGCGAAACTCTTTTTGGCCCGCGCAGCCGACAGCTCGGCCTGGGCACGGTGTATTTGCGTGAACCCGATCGGTTGCCACGCGAATGGCAGAGCCGGCTCGCGGAGACATTGCAAATAGGCGAGAATCCCGAATTCCCGCGCATCATGGTTGGATTCTGCGGCGATCCTGCCGCCGAGATGCAGGCGGGGCGATTGCTCGCGGAGTTCTACTGCGCCGTCAGCCCGGTGACGATCACGCTGCCGCCAATGCGCGAACGCCTTGGTGAATTGCCTCGCTTCATCGGCATTTTCTTGCAGCGATTCCGCGACCTGCAACCGCACCGCGTCCAGGCAGTCAGCCCCGAGGCGCTGAGCTTGCTGCGTTCCTACTCTTGGCCCGGCAACCTCGGCGAGTTGCAGGAGGTGCTTCTCGAAGCGTGCCGTCGCGCCAAGGGTGATTGCCTGGAGCTGGCTGACCTGCCGTTCCACCTCAAGCAAGGCGCCCTGCCGCCGGAAAGGCATCTACCGCTCGACGCGCTTCTGGAACAAGTGGAACGCCGCCTGATCGCTCTGGCGCTGAAGCTGGCGCACAACAATCAGACGCGCGCAGCCGAGTTGCTGGAAATCTGGCGGCCTCGCCTGGTGCGCCGCATGGACAAGTTCGGCTTCAAGGATAGCGACTGATCATGCAACACGCTCAGGTACTCGCACATGGCGTTGACAGCGTTCTCGCGGAACGCTTGCGCGAATTGGCTCAAGCGAAGCGTTTCCGGCTGCGCGAAACAAGCCAGCTCTCGGCATGCGCGAATCTACTGCAATTGTCGCCGCCCAGCGTGTTCGTTTTGATCCTCGGGCGCGATCTCGAACGCGAGCTGGCATTGCTGGAATTGGCGCACACATCTCTGCCAGCGACCGCGACTATTGTGATCGGCGAAGCTGACAATCCGGTGCTGGCAGGGCTGGCGTGGGAAATGGGCGCGACCTTCGTGCTGTTTCCGCCCACGCCGCAGGAATGGCTTGGCGATTTGCTGACGAGCATGCTTGCGGAGGCAGCGTCATGAGCAGGAATCGCGTCGTGGAACCGTTTTGGCATCAGGTCGAACTGCCGGTGGTGGATGCGACGCTGTGCACGGCATGCGGCTGGTGCCCGGCGGTGTGCCCGACGGAATGCCTGGCGATGGGTCCGCATCTTCCCTGGCTGCCGCGCCCGCTCGATTGTGTCAGTTGCGGCCTGTGCGTTTTGATCTGCCCGGCGAACGCGCTGCGATTGGAGGTTCCCACGTAGCCGCGAACGCTACGCATTTGCTCCCCTCTCCCTCCGGGAGAGGGCCGGGGGTGAGGGTCTTTGAGGTTTTTTTCAAGCTCCGCCCTCAACCCCTCTCCCGGAGGGAGAGGGAGGCCTGCTAAGCATTTCCTCCCCTCTCTCTCCGGGAGAGGGGCTGGGGGTGAGGGTCTTTGAGGTTTTTTTCAAGCTCCGCCCTCACCCCCAACCCCTCTCCCGGAGGGAGAGGGAAGCCTGCCACCTTTGGCGTAGCATTCCGTCGGCGAATGCCACGCCGTCAGCGGGAGAATTACTTGTCCTTGACCTTGTCCTTGTCATCCTTTTTGGTATCAAAGCCTTTCGCCTTCAGGTACTTGTCGCGCTGGTCATCGGTGAGCACCCTGAACTCTTCCTGATTTTGCGTTTTCTTGAGGTCGTTGATCTTGGTTTGCAGGTCACTGATTTTCTTCTTATACTCCGCTTGTATCGCGTAGATTTTCCCGACTTGCTCTTTGCTCAAATCCAGATCCTTGAAACCGGGCGGCAACTGGCCTTTGACCTTGCCGTCCTTGTCTTTCTTCGCATCTTGCGACACGCCGCCGCCAACAACAAGCGCCAGGCTGACAATCCCTAATCCGAAAATCATGGGCAGACGAGACATTGAAACCCCCTTTTGTAATGATTGCTTGCACGCCCTAAACTAACAAGAATTAAAGGAACTGTGCGAGCGACTGTCAACGAAAAAATGATGAGTTTCCCGATCGCCCAGTCGCCTAAGAAGATGGGAGATAACCGGGACGCTTGGCCTCGGCGCTGCTATCAATGACTGAAACCGTCCCGCCGATTAAGGAGCCGACTCATGTTGCTAGAATCCCTGCCGGAACAGAAAAACGAAATCCGTCGCCGAGCGCACGCCAACCGCGATGCGCAGGCCGACAAGGACGAATTGAGCCGGGAAATCTGCGCCAAGTTCGCAGCCTTGCCCGAGTATGCCTGCGCTCGAACTGTGATGTATTATATCGATGTGCGCAGCGAGGTCCGCACCCGGCACGCCCTGCCCGCCGACCTGGCCTCCGCCCTGGCCGATGGAAAGAAGATCGTGGTGCCGTGGTGCAATGATTGCGGCGAGCTGGAGCTTTTCCATCTCGAACGCATGGATGAGTTGGCCGTCGGCATGTACAAGATTCTCGAACCGAAACCGGAGTTGCGTGGCTTGCCCGGCAAGCAAGTCCGGGCCGAGGATCTGGATTTGGTGATGGTGCCGGGCGTCGCCTTTGACCGCTCCGGGGCACGCATGGGGCACGGCAAGGGATATTATGATAAGCTTTTGCAGCATACCCGCGCCAATGCGCCGCTGGTCGCGCTGGCTTTCGAGTGCCAGCTTTTCCCCGAGATTCCGACAGCGCCGCACGATATCTTCATGGACCTCATCATCACGGAGCGGGCGATGTGCCACGGCAAAGGACGGGCCGCCGCGCGATAAGCGATTGCCAGCGCTTCACCACACCAATATATGGGTGCGAAATGCCCATCTCGGTCGTCTGTCCGCTTTGCCAGAAAAAATTGAAGGTTGCCGATGAGGCTGCCGGAAAGCGGGCGCACTGCCCGCTCTGCAAGCGCGTCATCACGATCCCGCAGGCCGAGGAATTCGTTGAGCCGGACGAGTTCGTGGAACCCGAGGAAGAAACCGCCGTCAGCGCGGCGCCAAAGAAGCCCAAGAAGAAAGCGGCCTGGGACGACCCTGAAGGCGAAACGCCCGAGAAATCCGGCGACACCCTGGATTTCGAGGAGCCCGTGCCCGAGAAGCGTAAACGCCGGCGCTACGCAGACGATGACCGGTTCTCCGATGGCGACGAAGAGGAGCGGGCTCCCCGTCACAGAATAAAAAAAAGGAGGCGGCCCAATCGTGGCGTGGCTTTCCCTGGATGGTTTGACCCCTTTATTGCAGGCGCTGCCGTCCTGGGAGTGATCGGCCTGGTCTTCATCGGTGCCGCATTGATTTTTCCCCCGCTAGCCGCCTTGCCGATACTGCTGGGCTCGCTTCTCTGCGTAATCGGATGGATTTGGCTGCTGATGGTTGCCTTCCAAAATGACGTGATGGCCGGAATCCTTTGTATCGTCTTACCCTTTTACGGCCTGGTCTATGTGGCGTCCAACTTCGAGGATTGCAAGCACCAGTCTGCATCTGGGTCGTCGGTGTGCTCCTGTCGGTGCTAGGTTCGTGCGCGGGCGGATTTTATTCGGAGCCAGGCGGAAGGGTGCCCAGGATGCGTGTTGAGGTTGAGATTTCGAGAGGAGTGGGCTGCGCCTAGCTGGCGCTGCCCGGCACCGGCATTCAGCTCGCGAGGTGCTTTCATGCCGTTCACGATTTCATGCACGAAATGCGAGAAGACCCTGGCGGTCCCCGAGGCGGCGATCGGGAAGAAGGTACGCTGTCCCAATTGCCAGGAGATCGTTCCCGTGCCCGCGCCGCCGCCGTCCGAGGCGGGCGCCGTTACGGCAGCAGCCGCGCCGCCGATGCCGACCAAGGTTCCCCCACCGGTGCCATGGGATGATGACAACAAGGATGCGATCGAGCAAGACGAGGCGCCGACAAAGAGCAAGAAGAAGCAAGACGAAAACGCCTTCGCCTTCGACGACGATGATGAGGAAGAAGAGCGCAGGCCGCGAAAAAAGCGCCGCCGCTATGAGGACGATGACGACGATGACGATTTCGACGATCTGCGCAGGGTGCGGCGCGGCTTGCCGCATCGCGGCTCAACCATACTTACCCTCGGCATCCTGTCGATCTTCGTCGCCTGCATTTGCCCATTCATCGCCTGGGGCCTTGGAGGCGCCGCGATCAATATGGCCAACTCCGATCTCAGGCAAATGGACCGAGGCCGAATGGATCCCTCCGGCCGCGGCTCCACTCATGCCGGAAGAATCTGCGGCATCATCGGCGTTGTCCTGGGCGTCGTCAGCGGCATCGCGGGAATCATCATCCGAGTGGTCGCCATGAAGCACCGATAGCGACTACACCGCCCGCTATTGCTTCGCCGCACGCAACTTCGCCAAAACGTCCCCCTCCAACTCCGCCTTCGTCGCATACCTTTCTCTCGTCAAATCCTCGGCAAGTGAATGCAAGGCGGTGTGATACGTCGTGCATTTGCTTTTGAAATCGCCAACCCTGGCCTCAAACGCAGCATTCGTTGGAATGTTCAGCTTCCAATCTTCGCCTTCCTTGACCAGCTGAATCTTGTTGGCGAATACCACGGGCGGCCGCAGCACGGTAATGAACATGGTCACGTCCATTTCCTTCATCTCCGTCGGCGGCGTCTTAATCTCGAAACGTTCAAAGACGTAAGTGCCATACGCCTTTTTCTTGTCCTTGGGATCCTCAACGGGCGTCGGGCCGGTCTTGAAGTTTTTGGGGAACGGATCGAGCTGATGCAAAAAATAGGTGAGCTTCTCCGATCGAATTCCCTTGTTGTCGGCATATTTTTCGATGCGGTCGATTTCCTCGCCGAGCTGAGCCGCACAGTCGGCAACGCGTTCGAGCTGATCGGCGTAGGGCTTGGTGCAGTAGATAGCCGCCGATTTGTATTTGCGGGCCAGAATGGCTTCGCGAAACTTGTCCATCGCCTCGATCGGCGTCTTCGCGGGTGTGTAGCCAGCGGCGACCTGCGTTCCTTCATCAACCGCTTTGTTCAAGTTCTTCTGGCCGACTTCGGGCGTCTTGAATCCAAAAATGTCGAGCGCCGGAATGGTCAGATATCCGACGAAAACCAAAACGCCAACGCCGATGCCTGCCAACACGACCAGCACCACAAGAAAATGGGAAACCTTGATCTCCGCCATGGAATGCCTCCAGCAGAAGCGACGCGGACATGAAGAAGAATGACTTCTTTCTTCATAAGTATCGCTGGAGAAAGCGAAACACAAGAGGACTTGCACCCCTGTTGACGGTGAATCGGCGGGCTGACGCAAAAGCCCCATCGTGCTGGATGGGGCTTGGGAGAGGGCGTGCTCGGCATCGTTCAATTCATGACGCCAAACAAATCACGTGTCGCAGGCCGCTCGTTCTTCTGCTTGGCTTGGGCGTACAGCTGCTGGTAGAGCCATTGCAATGGCGAGGCGTTTGAGCAGCTGTCGGCAGTTGCCACCGGAACGACGAGGAATCCAGCCGGCGAAAGCGGAGTTTCTTGCTCCAGGGCCTCATGGGAAAAGCGGTTTTCGGTCATAGATTGCACCGTGGTTGATTAAGTTGATCGCAAAAGATAGCAATACGCGAAATCGTCGCCGTATCCAATATCAAATCCTTACCCCTTAATTCGTTATGGCGGTCCGAGAAAATGACCCAAATTGAAAAAACCTCATCGTGAACCGCCCAGAATTGCCGGCCGGGCAGCTTGGATCGATTAATTCACTTTTGTCGATTTTTCCCAAATTAATGCTTGCCCGATATGGGTACTTTTCTTTATAATTCCCCCCAGGATTGACCCGTTACGAGAAATCAACTTTCCAAGGAGTGCGTTCATGACGAACATGATGATGGAGCGGACGGCAATGAACATGCCCGCCATGGGAACCCCCGGCAGCATGCCGCTCAACACGCCGACCGGCGCGCAGTGGCTCATGATCCCCCGTTGCACCATGAAGATGGAAAAGTGCACCGGCGGCATGAAGATCACCTGCACCTGCGACGACAAGGCGGCCTGCACCATGATGCAGAACCTCTGCACCATGATGGCGGGCGGTATGGTTAGCTGCTCCATGATGCTGAACGGTTTGGCCGTCTGCACGTGCAATCTCACCATGGGCATGTGCAAATGCGAGATGACCCCCACCGGCGTCTGCGTCACCTGCACCAGCGGCGACAAGGCTTGCTGCGATATGATCCAGGCCTGCTGCGAAAGCATGACCTGCATGCTCAAGGCCGGCTGCTGCTGCTGCCTGTGCATCAACAACAACCCGGTCTGCTGCGGTTGCTGCTAACCCGATTCCGCGTCTCATCGAACTGCCGTAGGCCCGCGCCTACGGCGGTTCGGTATCGCATCGCCGTGATGGAATTCGGTGCACGATGGCTAAGCGAAACAAAAGCCTGTGCCCAGATTGCAGCGGCGAACTCATGCACATCAAGCTGTTCGGCCGGGGCTGGCAAAACCCAATCAGCGGCGCTGCAATCGATTGCGAGTTGGCCTATTATGCCGACGCGGATGCCGAGCGCAGTTCTTTCTTGAACATGTTTGAGGAGGCCGGAATCGTCCGGGCCACGATGTGCAATGACTGCATGCGTATTTTCCTGCGCGGTGTCCCTAAATAAATCGCAACATGGATGTCATGAACCCGGTTGCTGTTCCGGGCGCAAGTAAATAAAGCCCTTTCCCAATCGCCCGCCATAATTGCCCGCCGAGATTTTCATCAGCCCCGGCGTTTCCACGCATCCGGAAATAACAGCTTGTGTTGCCTGCGCAATCGTCGGCAGATCGCGGCCGTTGATGATGATTTCCTGCACCGACGCCACGCCTGCCGGCAGTTTCGATTGGGCGCCAAGCTTCTCGCGCAGTGTCGGGCAATACGCTTCATAGGTGCTGGCAATCGAGAACTTGTATCGGCTTCCCACCTTCGAACCGCTCGACGCGACACCGCCCGGGAATGGCGTAAACACGCCGGGCACTTGATGGACCGCCTGTACGGCGCGCTCGGCGGCCAACAAAGCCGCGTCGGCATTTGCGCCCATCAGCCACAGGTTGCCGCCCATCAAGCCGTCCCGATAGCCGAAGCGGCGGTCAAGCACAAATTCACCACTCAGGATCGGGATGACCCACACCTTGCGGCCGAAGCGGACAGCGCGGAACTGCCAGCCGTCGCCGAAGAACGCAATCTTGCGCCCCAGCTTGAAATAGGTCGGCTCATCAAGCAGATTGAAGCACGCCGCAGTCGGGCACGTCAGCACATTCTGGCTTAATCGAACCAGCAACACGCGTTCGAGCCGTTGCGTGCGATCCTTGTGAAAGCGTGGCACATGGAATTGCACCACCGCGCCAGGCCGGGCATCGGGCGTTTGCGCCGGATCGAGATAGCGATCGAGCCCCGCCTCGCAATCGCACAGGATGCTGCTGGAAGCATTGCCCGTCACGGCGTTGACGGCGTGATCGAGCCAAATCCGGTCGCGCGCGGTGATCAGCACCTCCGCGTAAATGCTGCGAAACGCCTCGGCATAGGTGTCGTCAATCTCGGCGCGGTGCGCCATGCTGACTTCCTCTCGGCTGCAAGCGACATCACTTCGCAAGGTTCACGCATACCAGTTTTTTCTGATCGCGCGCATAGAGCCGTCCCGCGGACAGTGCGATCTGCGCCCGGCATGGCGGTGCATCCAACAGGCGAAACCTTGCCGTCTCGCGGAAGGCCTCGGGCGTCGCTTGCACCAGGCACAGACCCCCCTTTTCGGTGAGAATGATGAGCCGACCGTCGGCGAGAATCATCGAGCCATTGCCGAAATCCTCTTTCTGCCAGCGAATCTTCCTGGTCTTCAGATCGAAACAGCGCAAGGTTGGCGGGAAAGGTGAATCCTGTCGGCCATCGAAGCCGTAGATTTGGCCATTGTGATGAATGCAGGTGTTGTACTGGTTCGACATGATTTTCTCATCGGTCCACACCTCCTCGGCGCCATTTGCCTTCAGCTTGAGCAGCAGAGCGCCGGTGTCATAGCTGGCGGAGAAAAAGACCTGATCGCCGATAATGAGCGGCGTGGCCGCGTTGACGGAGGTTTCGCTGCGGGAGCGCCATCTTTGCCGATAGAGCACGTCGCCGGTTTTCGCATTGAGAACGACCGCGCCGGTGCGCGTGAAGAAAACGGCCAGGCGGCGGTCACCGATGGTGGCGACAACGGGGGAGGAATAGCTGGGCGGATCGTCGGTGGCGCGCCACGCCTCTTTGCCGTTGTCCAGATCGAAAGCGACGATGCCCGCGTTCTTGCCGCCGACATTGACAAGAACGCGGTTTTGCTCGACAATCGGCGAGGTGCCGACGCCAAAGTAACCAAGCGGCGTCTTGTATTCTTTCGTCAGCGAGCGTGACCAGATTTTCTTGCCCGTTTCCAGGGCCAAGCAATGCAGCGTGCCTTCGGCGCCGAGCGTGATGATCTTGTCGCCGGCGATGAGCGGCGTGGAGCGCGGGCCGTCCCCTTTGCCGAGCATATCAGAGTAGGAGGTGGGATAGGGAAATCTCCAAAGTTCCTTGCCGGTGGCGGCTTTCAAGCATTCGACGACTTCCTCATCGCCGACGCGATGAAAGAGAATGAGCCGATCGCCGGCAATGACGGGACCGCTGTAGCCTTCGCCGACATTGCGCTGCCAGACGACGGGCGGGCCATCCTTGGGGAACGCGGCGAGCAGGCCTTTTTCATTGGAATTGCCGTTGCGCTGCGGACCGAGGAATTGCGGCCAATCGTCCGCGCGAACGATTGCCGTCGGCAGCAAGAACAGACACGCAATCAGCAGCCTTCTCGTTCCCACGCTCCGCGTGGGAACGCACTGCTTCGCGACGCTCCCGCGTCGCGGACGGGGTGTCTCCGTTTGGCGGATTCCCCTTTCGTAGTCCGAACCGAATCGCTGCATGCGGGACGTCGATTCGGCAAGGCATTCAGGCCGCGACGCGGGAGCGTCGCGAAGCGGGGCGTTCCCACGCCGAGCGTAGGAACGAGGAGACAGAATCTTCATGCGGTGTCACTCCTTTGCCATGACGCAGCGAAACCCAATCTGTCCGTTGCGAGTCGCCGAATCGGCATGATGGCGATAGGCACAACGCATCTCCTCGGCGGGCGTGTTGTAAGCGCCGCCGCGCAGAATGCGGTCGTTGCTGTCGGCCTTGGTGCGGGCGCTGCCGTCGGTTGGGGCGTCCTTGTAGTCGGGATGCCAGGCATCGGCGCACCATTCCCAGACGTAGCCGTGCATGTCGTGGAGACCCCAGGCGTTGGGAAGTTTTTTACCGACCGGCGGATCTTCCTTGGCGGAATTCTCCTTCCACCAGGCGTATTTGCCGATGTCCTTGACGTCATCGCCGAAAGACCACGCCGTCGTCGTCCCGGCCCGGCAGCAATACTCCCACTCCGCTTCCGAGGGCAGGCGAATCCGCTCCTTGGCCCCGATCAGTTTGGCGTCGCGCAGCAACTTGGTCGCCTTGGCGCAGAATTCGTTGGCTTCATTCCAACTGACGCGGTCCATGCCGTTGCGCGGGCCCTGGAATTCCGCGTTGTTCTTGCCCATGACGACGTGGTAAAGCTCCTGCGTCACCTCGTGTTTGGCCATCGCGAACGGATATTTGAACGTCACCTTGTGGGCCGGCCGTTCATTGTCACGGCCGCCTTTTTCGGAGCCCATCAAGAAGCTCTCCGGGAATTTCTTCTTGCCTGGCGTGATCGGCACGAACTCCTCGGCGAACAATTTCAAGATCGCATCTTTGCGCGGCGTCGGATCATCCGGCTTCTTCTTCTCGCCGGCAATGGTCCAGCCGGCCAGGCAAAGCAAGCCGACGGCAAATGCGCGTCAGGGTCACTTTCATGGCGCCTCCATAATCTGCGAAGTGCTCGCATGGGGTCAAGCGAACGCTAAACGGCAAGCGGAGCATCGGATAATATAATCCGTGCGCGCTCAATCGAAACCCCCGCGCGGGTAAATCTCGAATCTATCCTTGCTGGAACAAGGTAGCTATAATCATTAGCTGGGTTGCCTGACCGCGAACGCTTCCGTCTCGGAGAGGCCCGTGCTCGAATACCGCACTTTTCGCAACACCGATACGCCGCGCCTGGTGTCGGTGTGGAACGAGGCTTTTCCCAATCGCGGTTCGCCCCGTCTAGTCAACAACACTCTCCTGGAACGCTTTGCCCTCTCCAAGGCAATCTTCGATCCCCAGGGACTCTTCGTCGCCGAGTCCAACGGCGGCGTCGTCGGCTGGGCTCATGCCGCGATGTCGGGAAATCCATTCAACACGCAACCGGTCGGCGTTATTTGCCTCATCGGCGTGCGCCCCGCCCATCGCCGCCAAGGGATTGGCGCCGAATTGCTGAAACGCTGCGAAGATTACCTGCGCGGCAAAGGGGCCGACATCCTGCAAGCGGGCGGGCATTGGCCGAACAATCCTTTCTACATGGGTCTGTACGGCGGTTGCGATTCGCCTGGGTTCCTCGTCTCCGATTCGCTTGCCGAGCCGTTCTTCGTCAAGAAAGGTTATCGCGTCCAACAAAAGACCGTGGTCTTGCAGCACAAGCTTGACACGCCGATGAAAATGTTCGACCCGCGCTTCGTGCCGATGAAGCAGCGCTTCGAGTTGCAATTCGGTTCGCCACGCCGCCTGCTCAGCACCTGGCACGAGCTGGTGCATGGCTACGTCGATCCGCTGCAATTCGTCATGAACGATCGGCACAGCAATTCATGGGTCGCCCGCACGCTCGTCTGGGAAATGGAGGCCTTCTCGCAATACTGGCAGCGGCCGACCATCGGCATCTTCGATTTCGAAGTCAATCCGACCTATCGCCGCCAGGGAGCGGGCCGCTATTTTCTGTCGCTCATCATGAAGTACATCCAGGAACAATTTTTCACGCTGGTCGAATTGCAACTGGAAGACACGAACGCATATGGCCTGGCGTTTCTGCGCAGCCTCGATTTCGAGCAGGTGGACACGGGGCAGGTTTTTGTGAAGGCCGTTTAGCGCTCGCTAGGCGCCATGTGAGCGCTAAACGCAAGCGGCGAAAAGGAGTAACATGCCGACGAAATACGACGCAATCATTATTGGCGGCGGGCACAACGGCCTGGTTGCCGCTTGCTATCTCGCCCGCGCCAAATGGAAGGTTCTTGTCCTGGAACGCCGTTATCTTGTCGGCGGCGCCTGCGTTACCGAGGAGAACATCTTCCCGGGCTACAAGGTTTCCACCTGCGCTTACGTGAATAGCCTGTTCGATCCGAAGATCATCAAGGATCTGCGCATGGCCGATTACGGGTTCGCGCTTCTGGAACGCAATCCGTCGTCGTTCACGCCGTTTCTGGATGGCCGGCATCTGTTCATGGGGCCCGACGCCAAGATGAACCTCGAACAGATCGCCAAGTTCTCGAAGAAGGATGCTGAGAATTATCCGAAGTATGAGCGGATGCTCGAAAAGGTCGCCTCGGTGATCGAGCCGACACTGCACGTGACGCCGCCCGACATCATCCATCCGGGCATCGGCGGCGCCTGGTCGCTTTTGACGCTCGGCAATTCGTTCCGCAAGCTGGGCACCGAACTCTCCGCGGCAATCGAAATCCTCACCGGCCCGGCTCGCACCATCCTCGACCGCTGGTTCGAATCGGAAGAGCTCAAGGGCACGCTCGCCACCGACGCCATCATCGGCGCGTTCGCCGCCCCTTCGATGCCCGGCACTGCATACGTCCTCTTCCATCACGTCATGGGGGAGACCAACGGCAAGAAAGGGGTTTGGGCCTACGTGCGCGGCGGCATGGGGGGCATCTCGAATTCGCTCGCCGCCGCCGCCAAGGACATGGGCGTTGAAATCCGCTGCAACTCCGAGGTCGCCAAGATCATCGTGCGTGACGGCGCCGCCGCCGGCGTGGTTCTCAGCACCGGCGAGCAATTCGACGCCGCAAAAATCGCCAGCGGCGTCGATCCGCACTGGACCTTCGAGAAGTTTCTGGAGCCAAACGATTTGCCGTCGGAGTTCCTCGGGGCCGTCAAACGCATCGGCTACGAAAGCGCGTCGATGAAGATCAACCTCGCCCTGTCCGCGCCGCCCAATTTCACCGCCCTGCCGTCAACCGGCATCGGCCCGCAGCATCACGGCACCATGCACTTCTGCCCCGATCAGGATTTCATCGAGCGCGGCTACGACGACGCCAAGTACGGCATCCCCTCTCGCGATCCCATCGTCGAGATGACGATCCCGTCGGCGCTCGACAAAACCGTGGCGCCGGAGGGGAAATTCCTGGCGTCGATGTTCGTGCAATATGCCCCGTACAAACTGAAGGAAGGAACGTGGGACGACGCGCGGAAGAACGCATTCGCCGACCGCTGCTTCGATATCGTCGAGCAATACGCGCCAGGCTTCAAGGCGAGCGTCAACGACCGCCAGATGGTGTCGCCGCTCGACTTGGAAAAAACGTTCGGCCTAACCGGCGGCAACATCTTCCAGGGCGCGATGCACCTGAACCAACTCTTCCTCCTACGCCCCGTCGTCGGCTTCGCGAACTACCGCACGCCGGTCCGCAACCTCTACCTTTGCGGCTCGGCGGCGCATCCCGGCGGCGGCGTCATGGGCATCGCGGGAGCGAATGCGGCCAGGGAGATGCTGAAGCGGTGGTGAGGACTCCAGGCGAAGTGGCGATTCGCGCGGCAGCACTTTCGCCCGTTGGTTCCTTGACGTATAATCGAAGAAATCGCAGATTGGGAGGCACGCCATGACATTGCAATTGCAAGAGCCAACTCGCGTCAATGAACCGCACGAGCTACAGCAGTACGCCGACGTGATCACACGCGTCGCAACCGAAAGCCAGGCCGTGGTTGTTCAGCGGGACGGCGCGGACGTGGCAGTGGTCGTGCCGCTTGAGTATTTTGAGTTCATGCAGGAAATGCTTGCGCGGCAGGAAGCGGAACGGCTCACCAAGACTATTGATTGGAAACGGCTGGCCAAGACATCGCCGCCGCCGCAAGCGTGGTTCGATCGCGATGAACCAAAGCCCTTTTGAATGCTGGGATCATGGCAACGCAAATCCGATTCGGCCAAATCGTGTGGGCCGAGATTGCCGACGCGAATGGTGTGAGCAAGGCGCGACCCGCCGTCGTCATGACGGCGAGCGACCAAATCTCGCCGTCTGGTTTGTTGGAACTCGTCGCCATCACGAGTTGGCTTCCGGACCCAATACCGGACGATCACGTGCTTTTGCCGTGGCATGCCCAAGGTCATCCGAGGACCGGCCTCAATCGCAAATCTGCCGCAGTATGCAGCTGGGTTGCCGTGATACCGGCAAGCGAGGTTCAAGACATCGCTGGCATGGTGCCCGGGCCTCAGCTTCTCGAGATTATTGCCAAGAGGAAGGCCATCGAACGCTCGGAGGATGGCATTGCGTAAGGCGGCGGCGTCATGGGCATCGCCGGGGTAAATGCGGTGCGCAAGATGCTGAAGCGGTGGTGACGAACCTGCGGTGTTCCGGTGTTGCAATGAACCTCGATATCCGAAGAGAACGCGATTTGCACGCTCTCAACGATGACGGCATGGTGCTGTGTAATCCTCGCGACAAGGAAGCCGCTCATCGGGCACAAATGGAAGGCATCGCGACGGATGATCGCGCTGCCGTGACGTGCCGAAAATGCCTGGCATTGCTTTACAAGCGTGATAAGGATCGACGCGCGGGCCAATGAAGTGCCCTGGGAAAGCGCAAATGCATTATGGCTTCAACAGCGCGACAAAGCCCGCCTGCTCCTTTTTCGCGGCCCCGCCAAGCCGAAGACGGCCTGGAAGACATCGAAATGTTCACCCAAGACGCGGCACAGCGCGATCAGCCAACGCCGTCGCCAAGGTTCGCAGCACATCTGGCTCGTGATCCGCATGAATCGAATTCCGCAGCCGGGCCGTGCCCGACGGCACCGTCGGCGGGCGGATCGCGCGGACGTCGAAGCCGGCGGCTTGCAATTTCGACGCAAATTCGACCGCGGCGGCATCGGGGCCGACCACGATGGTCACGATGTAATCCGTGCCTCCCGAGGCAATCTTGCGGGCGGCCAGCTCGGTGCGGAAAAATCGCGTTCGTTCATGCAAGGCGCGGCGGGCTTCGTCATCTTGCGAGACCGCGTGAATCGCGTCGAGCCACCAGGCGCCGATCTGCGGCGGCAGCGCGGTCGTGAAGATCAGATGCCGGCAGCGGTTGACGAGCGTCTCTTTCAGCAAGCGCGAGCCGGCGATGTAGGCGCCCGGCACTGCCAGCGCCTTGCCGCCGGTGTGGACCGTGGCCAGCACGCGATCGCGCAGGTGAAGCGAATCGACGATGCCGCTGCCGAATGGCCCGAAGCAGCCGGTGGCGTGCGCTTCATCGACAATCAGGTGGGCCCCGTAGCGCTCCGCCAAATCGGCCAGCTCGCGCAACGGCGCTGCGTCCCCTTCCATGCCGAATAGCGATTCCGTGATGATGAACCAGGCTTGCTGGGTCGGCCGTGTCGCGATTTTTTTACGCATCAACTCTTCGAGCTGATTCACGTCGTTGTGCGGAAAGATGATTCTCTCGGCCTTGCTCAGACGCAAACCGTCGATGATCGATGCGTGGTTGTATTGGTCGGAAAACGCGAGATCGCCGGGGGCAAGGATCGTGCTCAGGAGGCCTTCGTTGGCCGTGTAGCCGCTGGTCATCATCAAGGCCGCTTCGGCGCGATGCCAGGCCGCCAGCCGCGCTTCAACTTCGTCCCAGATCGGATGGTTGCCGCGTAGGAGGCGCGAGGCGGCGCCGCTGCGTGACCACTTAGCCCCCGGCGATTCGCCGGGGGCTAAATATGCGCGTTTGCTGTATCCGAGGTAATCGTTGGAAGAAAAATCGACGCCCGTTGGCGGCGTCAAGGTGCGCAATCGGCCCTGATCGCGCAACGCATCCAGCTCGGCTTGCCAGCGATCAACGAGATTCATGGCACGCTCACGCAAGGCTCCGGCAATCCCATGGCGCGGAACATTTCGGCGTCTCCTTCCGCGCTCGGATTCGGCGCCGTCAGCAGCTTGTCGCCGAAGAAGATGGAATTCGCCCCCGCCATGAAGCACAGCACCTGCAACTCCCGGCTCATGCGGTCGCGGCCGGCGCTCAACCTCACCCGCGCTTTCGGGAAGCCGATGCGGGCCGTCGCGATCAGCCGGACCAGCTCGATGGAGTCCACCGGTTCGGCGCCTTGCATCGGCGTGCCATCGATCGGCGTCAGGCAATTGATCGGCACGCTCTCGGGCGTCTTTTCCAGGTTCGCCAACTCGACGAGCAGCCGGAGCCGATCGTCCTCGCTTTCGCCCATGCCGATGATGCCGCCGCAGCAGACGGCAATGCCGGCGTTCTGCACCGATTGCAGGGTCTTTAAGCGATCGTCGTACGTGCGCGTGGAGATGATGCGCGGGTAGAATTCGCGCGACGTGTCGAGATTGTGGTTGTACGCTGTCAGCCCCGCATCCGCGAGTTTGTGCGCCTGGTCGTCGCTGAGCATGCCGAGGGTGACGCACGCTTCCATGCCGAGCTCGCGCACGCAGCGCACCATGTCGAGGACCTGCTCGAACTGCGGGCCGTCCTTGACTTCGCGCCAGGCGGTCCCCATGCAGAAGCGCGAAGCGCCGAGCTCCTTGGCCCGTGCCGCCTTCTCGCGCACTTCCTGGAGCGTCATCAACGGCGTGGCCTCGACGCCGGTCTTGTAGCGGGCGCTCTCGGCGCAATAGCCGCAATCTTCCGGGCAGCCGCCGGTCTTGATGCTGAGCAAGACGCAGCGCTGGATATCGGCCGGATCGTGGTGCTGCCGATGCACACTCGCCGCGCGAAACAGCAACTCCGGCAACGGCAGCGAATAGACTTCGCGAAATTCCGTCAGGGTTTTCATCATGGCGGATATCTTACAATCTCACGCAAAGGCGCGAAGGCGCAAAGTGACAAATTCATCGCCATACGCCCGGCGCGGTCTCAACAACTTTGCGGCTTTGCGCCTTTGCGTGAGATTTGAGATGCTACACCCGGTTCCATGGCGCCCGGTTTTCGCGGCTTCTGAGCCGATTGGCAGCGGCGTCGTCGCGGAATTCCTCGCGGGCGGGGTCCCAGGTGAGCCGATGGCGGAGTTGGTAGCCGATGTTGGCGAGTTGACAGACCTGAGCGCTGCGGGCGCCGATCTCGACGTCGGCGACCGGGCGATTGCGCGAGCGGATGCAGTCGAGCCAGTTCTGGTGATGGCTGTTGCCGATGTTGGGCAAATGAAAATCGCGCTCGGCCAACGGTGTCCGCGCGATCTCGGCGGGCGTCGAGCGAAAATAACCGCGGCCCGCTTCGATGACTCGGCCTTCGGTCCCTTCAAATCGGCAATCGATGTTGCCGCCGTGGATCATCTCGACGCCGTTAGCGTAGACGAAGCGTAGGCCGGTGTCGCCACGTTCCGGCGGATGGATTTCGGTGGGGGCGCTGGTGTCCATGTTGAGCGCCCATTGCGCGATGTCGAAGTGATGCGCCCCCATGTCGGCGAGTTGCCCGCCGGCGTACTCGCGGTAATTACGCCAGGCGGGGAAGTGGTTGTGGATGTTGAGCGGGCAGAGGACGGCGTTGAAAGCGCGGGCCGGCGATGGGCCGTTCCACATTTCCCAGTCGGTGCCGTCGGGGGTGCGTTCGTTGGCCAAATCGCAAGGCCGGGGCGGAGCGCCGACGCCGATGCGGACGGTGCGGACCGGCCCGATTTTGCCGCTGCGGACATATTCGACCGCCTTGCGAAAGTTGCCGCCGAACTCGGTGGCGCTGCTGGCTGCCGGTCTGGAAAACGATGTTATTGTCCCGCGCCGCCGTCACTATCGCCCGCCCCTCGGCAATCGTCACCGACAACGGCTTTTCGCAATAGATGTCCTTGCGTGCCCGCGCCGCCAGCACCGCCGGGATGTGATGCCAATGGTCCGGCGTGGCGATGACGACGGCATCAATATCGCGCCGCTCCAACAACTGGCGAAAATCGACAAACGCCGTGCAGCCGCGATAAGTGCCGGCCTTGCGCTCGGCCGCATAAGCGCGATGAACGCGCTCGACGGCATCCTCGCGCCGCTGGCGATGGACATCGCACACGGCCACGACCTGCACGCCGCGATTGCCGAGAAATCCGCCCAGATGCCCGCGCCCCATCATGCCGACGCCGATGAAGCCAAGATTGATGCGGCCGTTGGGCCCTTGCCCCCGCCGCGGTTGTTGCTGGGTGCGTTCCTGAGCGTGGGAGTAGGATTCGAGGATGAACGGAACGCCGATCGCGCCGGTGAGGAATTGCCGACGCTGGATGGAAGTGGCCATGGAGAGAACCGCCTTTCGGTTGGAGGTTGGTGGGTGAGGCGTTGGCTTTAGATTAAGCGGGATTGCGGGGCGAATCAAGTGTGCCGTACGCCATTGGCTGGCGGAATGCCGTCCTTGCCGTTATGATAAGTAGCGCGCCCATTCCACGATGGAGACAACCGTGGCTGATCTCGTCATCAAAGAAAAGGTCTGGCAGGAACTGGCGCAAGTCGCGCGCCGCCGTCGCAAGAAGCCGGAGGATTTGGTCCACACGGCACTCATGGAGTTTCTGGAACGCCATGGCAACCCGGCGGAATCGTCCGAACGCGTACGCTCGGCAGCACGCGTCTCGATGAACAAGCTCCTCTCCAGCGGCGTCTCTGCGGGGGGCGTCGATTTCTTTCCCGTAACGGCCAACCACCAGACGCCCGTTCCAGCAACCACATCGCCCGCCCCGGCCACTTCGTGGGCAACACAGCGGGAACGCGATATCGCCGCCACCGTCAGCATCCAGCCCAAGACCGCAGCCGTGCCGCCGTCACGTCCGACGCTCTACGACTACTTGCGAAACTTCTTCTACGGGCGCGACGCCGCCATCGATCCGCGCTGCGCGGCATGACGCCGCTCGGCACCGAACCGCCGCTCGCCATCCCGGCCAATCGTTCCGGCGTGAATTCGCAATTGCCGTGACCGCTCGTTAAATCTTTCTCATAATCATTTTTTCCCTTGACACCGCCAGAAGCCTGCCTTACCATCGTCGTTGTCGTTGAATTCATCCCCAGTTCACGGAGTTGCCCCATGAACGCTCCCCCCCCCCTCCGTCTGTTCGTGGTTGAAATCCGTCAGGTCATTTTTCGCCGCCTCACAAAACCAAAAGCCGCATCGGCACCAACCGCGGTATAGGCCGCAACTGGAAACTTTGGAGGATCGCGTGGTGCCTTCCATCACGCTGACCAATCCTGGCACGCAAACATCCTACGACGGCGACGCGATCAACCTGTCGCTCACGTCCCGCAACTCGGCGTCCAATGCCATGTCCTATTCCGAGACGAATCTGCCGCCCGGCCTTTCGGTCGGCGCCGGCAGCTATTCCGCCGGCACGGGCCATGCCATCATCTCCGGCACCATTTCGAGCAACGCCGATCAGGGCGGCCCCTACAGCGTGACCATCACCGCGACCGATACCACCACGCTCACGCAGGGCGGCCAGTCGTTCACCTGGAAAATCATCCAGCCGACACTGACGCTGACGCAACCGAAGGACCAAACCAATTGCGACGGCGACACGGTTTCGCTGCCAGTTGCTGCGAGTGAAAACGCGAGCCACACGTTGACCTACACCGAATCGGGCTTGCCGACGGGCCTGAGCATCAACCAGAGCACCGGGTTCATCTCCGGAACCATCGGCAGCAACGACGTGCTGCAAGGTTACTCCGTGACGGTCACCGCGAACGACGGTGCCGCTGGATTGACAGCCAGCAAAACCTTCAACTGGACGCTGGTGCCGATCGAGGCTGTGTTGAGCAACCCTGGCGATCAGTCGAATTATGACGGCGACCCTGTTAGCTTGACCATTGCCGCCAAGACAACCTACGCGAGCGCCGGCGTCTTCACTTTCAGCATATCCGGCCTGCCGCCTGGTTTATCATTCAACAGCGGAACCACGGTGATTTCGGGCACGATTGCCAGCAACGCCGATCAGGACAACCCATATGGGGTGACGGCATCGGTAACGGATACTTCGGCGCAATTGACCTCGACCCGGGATTTTGGCTGGACGGTCACGAATCCGGTAAATCTGGCGAATCCCCTCGATCACGACAACCTCGACGGCGATACGGTGAGCGTGCCGATCTACGCAACGGACTCGGCCGGCCACTCGCTCAGCTACTCCGCCACGGGCTTGCCAAACGGCGCCTCGATCAACAGCAGCACGGGCGTGATTTCTGGCGAGCTCGGCTCAACCGACGACGCGAGCAGCCCCAGCAGCGTGACGGTCAAGGCGACCGATTCGGCCGGTGCATCTGCCAGCATCACGTTCAGCTGGGAAATCGATCCGCTGGTGACGGTGCTTAATCCCGGCGATCAAAGCAATTGCGAGGGGGATTCCGTATCGCTCGCCGTTCAGGCGTTCGACTCCGCTGGCAACACGCTCACTTATTCCGCCAGCAACCTGCCGAGCGGCCTGAGCATCGATAGCAGCAGCGGTATCATTTCCGGCATGGTCACCGGCGCCGAGGAAGGCACCCCATATTCGGCTATCGTCACCGCGACGGATGGGGGCATCGCGGTCAGCCAATCGTTCAGATGGAGTATCGTGCCGATCAACATCTTCAATCCGGGCGATCAATCGAGCCTGGACGGCGACACGGTGTCGCTCGCGCTGAAAGGCGCGGCCTCCGACCCGGGTACGGATACCTTTGCCTACAGCGCGAATGTTTTGCCCGACGGTCTGACCCTCAACACCGCCACCGGCCTCATCTCCGGCACCGTTGCCGACGACGCGGGCGCCTCCAACCCGTACACCATCACGGTCACTTGCACGGACCAGACGGCCGGGATCTCCGCGAGCCAAACTTTCACCTGGTGCGTCCAAGCGCCCGCTAGCTACGATCTGACGCTCGGCACGACGCCCAATACGCCCATCACGGAAATCGATCTCACGCAGAACTCGAACAGTCCCGACGATCCCTCGATGACGACCAGCATCGTTTACGGCCCCAGCCATGGCAGTTTGATGGAAAACGACGACGGCACCTATACCTACACGTCCACCGACGGCTTCATCGGTACCGACACGTTTACGTTCACGGTCATCAACGGCGATCTAACGAGTAACGCCGCCACCGCGACGATCACCGTCGCGGCGGACGTGCCGACGATCGGAGGGAATCTCTCATACACGGACCTGCCGGGGCAAGCATTGACGCTGACGAATCTACTGGGCAACGCCAGCGACCCCGACGGCGCCCCGCTCAGCGTGCAGATCGTATCCGGCCCATCCAACGGCGCTTTGTCGCTCAGCGACGCTGGCGTCGAGGTCTACACGCCGAATTCTGGCTTCACCGGCCTGGATAGCTTCGCGTACCAAGTGTCGAACGGAACCGACACCAGCACTACAGCGACTGTGTCGATCAATGTGGAAAGCCAACCGCTGGTGGCGAACACGCTGGTGGTGCAGGCGACGGGAGAGGCGGTGGTTTCGCCGTCGATGTTGCTCACCAACGCGGCATCGCTATCGGGCAACCCAGTGTGGTCCATCTCCTTCACCAACCCTTCTAACGGGACACTGGTGGTGGATCGCGGCGGCAACATTGACTACACGCCGAACACGGGGTTCGCCGGGACCGACTCTTATTCTTGCACGGTTTCCGATGGCACGAATCAAGCGACGGAGGCCGTGCAAGTGCAGACCCCGGGGGGCGCAGCGCAGAACCAAGAGGCTACGCGGGCGGTCGTGCGAATTCCTAACCCGCTTACATTCAGGCAAGGGCAAACTCCACCTGTTTTCATGCTGGTCGACATCGACGCGGGCTACCCCAACATGCCTGTAAGCCTCCGTATCGGCGGAATTGAAGGTAACGAGGTGCCATACTCTCTAACGTCCGGTGGGGCGATTCTCAATCAGGCGACCACCCGCATCCGAACCCCCGCTAACAGCAACACCGTTAGGGTTTGGGTTCCGGTCGACAGTCTGCCGACGGGCGTCGGCTTTTTCCAGGCGGGCTACCCAGGTGTAGGCGGGTTGGCTCCGAATCCTGGAGCGAACAGACCGAGGATATCGCTTCGCAGCCCTGCGATCACGGTTCGAGCGCCGTAGGTCACAAAGCTCGGTCTTGTGCAACGATTTAGGCCGCCATAATTTTTTACGACTGCGGTGGGGCGCATTGCAGCGAGGGGCTGTCATGACCGATTTTCGGAAGTTGGTATCGGTTCGTCGCTTGCTGGCCGTCGCCGCTGTTGGCATGTTGGTCGCGGGTGTGCTGTTGGTCGACCCATATCCTCGGCAGCTCGTATTCGGTTCGAGAATACGCGGGAAACCACGTTGCGCTTGGGAAGACGCGATCCTGCGCCAAGAGGGGAGCAAGCCGCCGTCAATCCGCGAAAGGCTGCTCGGGTGGTTTGGTATCACGCCGCATCGGTACAGCCTCGAGGAGCTGTACAACGACACGGAGATGGTGCCGATTGTTGCTGACATGCTGGGTTACCCGGATCCGCGAGTCCGAAGCGCGTGCGTGCTGGCCATAAAGCTCTTTCCCAGCCTTCAAGACCGCTCGTGCTTGCTGGGGTTGCGGAAATGCCTTGACGACGAAGATGTCGAGACCAAAATCACGGCGGCTGATGCCATATGGCAAATCGACAGGGACGACAAAATTCCGCTCATGCTAATTCAAATTCTCAATGGCGGCGATGCAGAATCGCGTTTTCTGGCAGCTGAGTCGCTTGCCAAAATGTCCCCGCACATGCCCGAATTGCTCCCGCAGCTAACCAGGCACGCGAGGGACCCCGAACCACGCACACGGATCGCTGTCATTGGCGCAATGATGAACTTTGGCAGGAAGGGACTGCCCGCGCTAATCAACGGTTTGAGCGACCCTGACGCAATTGTGCGCATCAGCGCAATCAACGCCATCCATGGTCTGGGCCCTGAGGCTAAGGAAGCTTGGTGGGCCCTTGAGGCGCGGGTGGACGACCAGGACGCCGACGTTGCTCAAGCTGCCCGGTCGGCACTGCAGCAGGTCGCCCCCGAGCGGTACGAGCGATTGAAATCGGAGCGGAAAAATTAACCTCGGACGGGCCACGTTGCCGTGGCCGGGGTCGGTAATCCGACCCCGGTGAATCCCGAATCGCGAGGTCCACCGCCAATTGATCTTTTAATGCCGAGCAGCAGTCTAATGACGTACCTCATGAATCTCCCTGAAAATGCCTGCTGTCGCGCATCTCTCGAATGATGTCCACGCCGATGTCAGGGCCAGGATAAAGATGGGCGTTTTTCTCGCGCAATCGGTCGATCTCGGCCCACCTATTCTTCTTACCCGCGGGCGCAACTTCCTCCACCGTGATCTCCACCGTCTTGCCGATTAGCGGCTTCAGCTCCGGCAGGTCCAGCTTCTCGGATTCGATTTTCTTTCGGATGCGGATTGCGGTCATGATGGTGTCCTTCTGCATTCTGGTTTGAAGCCCGAACTCCAGCCATAATTATACACGACAGTCCAGGCGTCTGGAGTGTCTGGCTATGCAAAGGTATCGTTGCAAATCGGGGGGCGTCGGTGTATGCGTGCAACGAATCCCACTAACACCATGACCGCTATGGGGTTGCTGTTTGAAAATTCATTGCAGGCTCACCGCCGCAACCGATACGGCACCTCCAGCCCGTGCGATTCCATCAGGGCCGGATCGCTCAACACTCGCTCGCACGGCCCCTCGGCGATGAGGCGGCCCTGATCGAGGACGACGACGCGCCTGCACGTGTCGAGGATCATCTCCAGATCGTGGGCGGCGATGATCTTGGTGATCGGCAGGTCATTCAGCAAATGGATCAGCTCACGCCGACCACGCGGGTCGAGGAACATCGACGGCTCGTCAAGCAAGAGGATTTGCGGCTGCATCGCCAGGACGCCGGCGAGGGCGGCACGGCGTTTTTCGCCGCCGGAGAGGTGGAACGGGACGCGCTCCTCGAATCCGCTCAGGCCGACGCGTGCCAGCGATTCGGCGACCCGGCGGCGCACCTCGTCGGCGGGCAAACGGAGATTGAGCGGGCCGAACGCCACGTCGTCGCCGACGGTGGTGCTGAAGAGTTGCTCGTCGCTGTTTTGAAAGACGATGCCGACGCGCGCGGGGAGCAGCGTGCGGTCGGCGGGGCGGCGCGGATCGAGACCGGTGACGCTCATCGTGCCGGCTTCGGGCGACAGGACGCCGGCGAGGCACAAGAAAAGCGTGGTCTTGCCGGCGCCGTTTGGCCCGACCAGGCCGACGGTTTCGCCTGCCGCGACCTGGAATGTCAACTCGCGCAGAGCCGTTTTTCCATCCGGATAGGTGAAATTTAGGCCGTTCACGTCGATCGCAGAATGCGTTTCCACACCATTCACCACGCGCCGCCCGCCAGTCGATCCCAGGCGAGCAAGCTGGCAGCATAGCCGACGATGACCGCGAAGGCCAGCACATCCGGCCAGCCTGCTCGGAATTCGTCGAGGGCACGGAATTCGCTGTCGAAGCCGCGGCAACGCATCGCGTGGCCGACGCGCTCGGAGCGCTCGTGGCTGCGCACCAAAAGCGTGCCGGCGACCTGGCCGATGGTGCGGTAACTGTGCAGGTCGGCGCGGTTGCGAAAGCCGCGCACACGCAGCGCGATCCGCAGCCTCGCAAATTCGTCCATCAGCAAAAACACGTAGCGATATGTCAGCAGCATCAGGAAAACGAACAGCCTCGGCATCCACAGGGCGCGGGCCGCCTTGAAAATGCTCGGCAACGGCGTCGTCGCCAGCAGCACCAGCATCAACGAGATCATGCCGGCGATGTTCGCGCTCAGAACGACGAGGCGTGTCAGGCCCGTCAACGAAAACGTGAAGAAGCCAACGTTGAGCGTGTCGTCGCCGACTTGCGCGACTAATGGCAGCCAGGCCAGAAAGAGCGTGAACATCGCCAGCGAGTAAGCGAGGCGGCGCAGATACCACGCCGTCGGCAAACGGGCCACCATCACCAGAAGCAACGCCCCTGCCAGGCCTGCCAGGGCGGGACCAACGCTGTGAAGATTCAAGACGGCGAGCGATGCGAGCAGCAAAGCAGCCAGCTTCCAGCGCGGATCGAGCCGGGCAACCAACGACGGCGGGCAGGTCGGCAGATCGAATGCGAGCGTCATTGCCCTTGCTCCAATTTTGTGAATTGCCACGCTATCCTATGTGCCCGCCTCGCATTTGTCGCCACGTGGGTTCGCCTTGTTCTCGTCTTGGCGGCGCGGTAGAAGCCGCAAGACTTATCGGGCGTCGGAGCCAGGTAAAGATGTCGGTCAGCCAAGGAGAATCCTATGCGTGTCGCTTGCTATTTGATGATTCTGCCGCTCGTCTGCTATTTGCAGGCCGCCGCTGGTGACGGCAAGGATGACCTGAAAGCGCTACAAGGGGAGTGGATCGTGGTCTATTCGGAGAACGGCAGCGCTGGCAAATTCCTGCGCATCGCTCCGGAATTCGTCTCGGTCAAGGGCAACACCTGGGTGCTGACGCGGGGGGACCTCGTCGAAAGGGGCACGTTTGCCATCGACCCCAACAAGAAGCCGAAAACAATCGACATCACCTACCCCGCGACGAGCAAGAACGCGGAGGTGACCAGGGAGGGGCGCTGATGAGATTGACGGCGACCGCCTGCGGATTTGCTACCCGGGCGACGACGAGAACCGGCCCGCCTCGGTGGCGCCAGTGCCCAAGAGCGGGCAGGCATGTATCGTGTACCGCCGCAAGGTGGCGCAGAACGAGAAGGTGGTCAAGGATATGCCGAAGGAGTTGAAGGACTTGCAGGGGCGGTGGAGCATCGTTAGCCAGGAGGTGGGCGGAGAGAAAGAGCCGCCGCTGGAATTGCCGAAGGGGTTCACACTTTGCGTGGTAATTAAGGGGAACGTGTTTTCATACGAGGTTGCCGGAGTAGCCATGCCCTTCGATGATGAGGAGGGAACGATCACGATCAACGCGAAAAGCGACCCAAAGGAAATCGACCTGGACTGGGTCAATGAAGTGACGAAAAAAGCCGAGAAAGGCCGCGGCATCTATCGTCTCGAGGGCGATAATCTCAAGATCTGCTTCGCGGGCAACGACGAAAAGGACCGGCCATCGGCGTTCGCCACGAAAGCGGGGACGAAGCAATCGTTGATGACTCTGAAACGCCAAAAGTAGCCGCATCCACCTCCGCTTGCACGAAAATCTCTGATGCGTTAAGGATAGATTCTCCAGCATCGCGCCGCGATGGGCCGCCGCCAGTTTCATAAGTTCCAAGATTTCAGCCACGGATGAAACACGGATCAAACACGGATTCGAGGGGGATTGGAAGAACTAGGGAATTTGCAGGCAATTTCCCATCCGTGTTCCATCTGTGTTTGATCCGTGGCTAAATCTTGGAAGCACTGAGTTACCCGTTTTCATGCGTCACGGAGGATGCGTTGAATCTTGCCGTCTTGCGTTCATGGTTTGCGTCGGCCGGGCGCCTGGAAAGGACCGCCATTATCGTTTGGTCCGCGGTGCTGCTCATCGTGAGTGTCCGCGTGTTCATGGAGCCGCAAAGCAAAACCGTGTATCCGATCTTCAGCGCGTCGGCGCGATTGTGGTGGGCCGGCATCGACACGTATGAGCCGGGCAGGCCTACCGATGTGCAGACTGGATATCGCTACGCTCCGACCTGCTCCGTCGCGTTCAGTCCCTTTGCGATCTTCCCGGACGCCGTGGGAGGCATTCTTTGGCGGCTCTTCAATGTCGCCGCCTTGCTGGGCGCGCTGGCCTGGCTGGGGCGGGCCGTGCTGCCGACGAGGCTGAGCGCCGGGCTTTACGCGGGACTGACGCTGCTGGTGCTACCGATGGGGCTGCAAAGCATCAGCAACGGGCAAGCGAACCTGCTGGTGATCGCGTGCATGATCGGGGGGATCGCCGCAGTCGCCCAGGAGCGCTGGAACCTGGCCAGCGCGCTCCTGGCCGGCGCATTTGTTCTCAAGCTGTATCCGCTGGCGCTCGGCATGATCTTGATGGTGCTCTATCGGCGGCGGTTGGCGTGGCGCATCCCGCTGGCGGCCGTCGTGAGTTTGTTGGCGGCGTTCCTGTTCCAGCATCCGGCGTATGTGTTCGAGCAATATCGGCAATGGATCGCGGTGTTACAGCATGAGGACCGTGGACCGGTGGCGAACATGTATCGCGATCTTTGGCTGTTGATTTATGTTTATGACCTGCCGATCAGCCGCACGGCATATGTGCTCATGCAAATGGCGGGCGGGGCGCTCGTGGCGTTTACGTGCTGGCGGCGGCAGCGCATGGGTTGGCCGACGCCGGCGCTGCTGACCTCGACACTGGCCCTGGCGACCGCGTGGATGATGCTGCTTGGGCCGGCCACCGAGTCGAGCAGTTTCATTCTGCTCGCGCCGTCCTTCGGCTGGTCGATCCTTCAAGCAGTCATTGAGCCGTCGCCTGGCCGTCATAGGCCGTTGCTGTGGGCGAGTTGCGTTTGCTTTTTGGCCGCGATCGTTCTGGGTGGGTTCAAGTCCACCGTGGAAATTCATTCGGCGGGCGTGCATGTTTGGGGATCGCTGCTCTACTTCGCGCACCTGTTGGCCGAGCATCGCCCCGCCGCGAGCGCGTCGCAGACCGAAGTTGAGATGCAACGCATGGCCGCTTGACATGGGAGAATTCATCGTGGAGCCGATCCAGCGCCGGGATTATCTTGGCGTCGCTATATTCACGCTGCTCCTTTACGGCATCGTGCTGGCGTGCGGCGGGCCGTTGACTATGCACGAAGGCGTGCTGTCGCAGACGACCAAGGCGATGCTGGCCGACCACGATTGGCTGGTGCCGCACTATGGCGAGGCACCCTGGCTGGAGCGCCCTCCTTTGCCGCAATGGATTTCCTGTTCAATTTGCACGGTCATCGGGCATTGCGATCAGGAATGGAACGTCCGCGTCGGCTCCGCATTGGCCGGCGCGCTGACCGTGCTGTTGACGCTGTGGCTCGCCGGACGTTTTTTTGGCCGGGCCGTCGGCATCACCAGCGCGTTGATCCTGGCCACGATGTACAACTTCGTGCGCTACTCGACTCTTGCGGAAGCCGACATTTTCCTGGCGCCGATCGTCGCGGCCGCCTTATGTGCATTTGCGTATGCCGAGATTTTGCGTCCGCCGCAGGCGACCGACAGCAACAGCTTCTTCGGCAAGCGGCCCTGGTGCGTGCTGCTGTTTTTCGTCTTGCTCGGCCTGACCAATCTGGTGAAAGGGCTCGTCTTCGGCATGGTGATCGTCATGGCTCCGATCGGCGTTTTCGTCGTCTGGAATTACAGCCGGCGCAGCTTGCTCGTCTTTCTCGGCATGTTCGGCTGGGCGTGCGTGAGCAAGGCGTTGGGCCTCGGCACGCCGTTCGGCATGGGACCGCTGGCCGGCTTCTTCCTTTGGCACATCCGCTCGTTCACGCGCTATCTATGGCTGTGGGGTTGGCTCGCCTTCGCCACCGTCGCAATTCCCTGGCCGCTGCTCGCTTATATGCGCTATCCTGATGCGCTCGATCTGTGGGGGTTCGATCTCTTCCATCGGCTCAACGGGAACTACCTCGGCGAACCCCCCTGGTACTATCTCGAAAGCCTGACCTGGGTCACGCAGCCCTGGTTGATCGCGGCTGTCTTCGGTCTGACGCTATCCTTCCGAAAAGTCTGGGACGAAGGCGTGCCGGCGCTGCGCTTCATCTGGTGCTGGGCGTGGATGCCGATCCTGGTTTACAGCCTCGCGGACGGCAAGCACCATCATTACATGATTCATTACCTGGCGCCGTGGGCGATCCTGGCTGCCCACGCGGCGGTGCGCGGCTGGCAGAAACTGGCCGAACGATTTGCGCTGGGCAACCGCGTCGTGGCGTTCGTTGCCGCGGGGTTCGCTTGCATCTTCGTTCTGTACGCCGCGGGCTTCGCTTACAAGGGCGCGTACCTGAACCGCTCGCGTGACGACACCGAATTCCTGCGCGAAGCGCGCCGCGTGGTGCCGCTCGATCAGCCGCTGATGATCAACTCCGCGGATGAAGCGCTCGAGGGCCTACGTATGCAATTCTACCTCGGTGATTCCACCTATTTCCTGCACAATCTCAGCTTTGTGCGCGATGACCGCATTCACTGTGCCGACGTTTACGTGGTAACTCGCTACAACCGCAAGCCCGAACTCGAAAAATACGGCACGGCGGAGCCGATCATCAAGTGCAAGCACGCCCGGCGCGAGACCTCGGAAGAGGACCGCTGGACGTTGTTCCACGTCCATCTGCGCGACGATCTGCAGCGCAAATGCGCCAAACAGGCCTATACGCCAATGCAGGCCATGTATCGCGCGGACGGGCCAGATCTGGATAAACTGCCGTGATGGGATCAATTGCAGAGCGGAAACCACTCACCTTCGCTATACGTTCTCGCAAATTAGAAACCACAGAGAGCACAGAGACCGCAGAGAGAAAATTTGCGGCTTCATTTCTTTTCGATGACTTGGTGCACTCAGTGATCTCTGTGCACTCTGTGGTTTCTGAAGTGCTTCGATCTATTCTCCGCTGGTCGCGTGTCCCAGCGCCGGGCCGACTTTGGACAGCTTCAAGAACATGTCAATCAGATTTTGGCAGCCGGTGCGCTGGCGCAATTCGTCGAGCGTGCCTTCGCTGACCAGGACCCCGCGATGCATCAGGCCAAAGCGCGTGCACAGGCGCTCGGCATCGTCGAGATGGTGCGTCGTGAGGATGACGGCTTTTCCTTCGCGGCGCAATAGCTCGATGTATTCGATGATGACCTGCGTGCCGAGAACATCGAGGCCGAGCGTCGGCTCGTCCAGCAGCATCACTGGCGGGCGATGAATGAGGGCGCGGGCAAGGCTGACGCGCTGGCGTTGCCCTGTGCTGAGGTTGGCGCAGCGCCGGTCAAGAATGTCGTTCAAACCGATCATCGTGCTCAAACGCTGCAATTCGAGCAAAGCGTCGGTTTCGGCGACGGCGTAGAGATCGGCGAAGAAAAGCAGCATTTCGCGCACGGTCAGCCCGGGATAGAGCCCCGCGTTGGCGGAAACGTAGCCAACGCGGCGCTTCACCTCATCGGGATGCTGGCTCGAGCCGAAGCCGGCGATCGAGGCCTGTCCGCTGGTCGGCTGCAAAAGGCCGAGCAGCATGCGCAGGGTGGTGGTCTTGCCCGCGCCGTTAGGGCCGAGCAGGCCGTAGACCTCGCCGGGCTGAACAACGAAGGAGAGGCGATCGACCGCGAGCAAGTCTTTGCCGCCGGGCAACGGAAATCGTTTGGTGAGCTCTTCGATGACGATCATCGGGGTATTACAGCAATCGGGCGGCGAATTGCAACCTTACGGAATCGTCACGCCGGCCGCGGCGCAAACGCACGCGCAATCGGCGTTCGATCCATGACGAATGCCCTTCCTGCAAGCCCTGATCGGCGCCGCTCGGAGCTGATTGGGATTCACATAACGGAGGCCACGCCGGTGCAGCCCAGCGCCGGCGCGGCGCCTTTCCGTCCGCGGATTCAACCTGCTTGGCGCGTCGAGACGGCGCGGCGACCGATGAAAAGGCGGACCCCGAAGCTGAGTGCCACGACGATGGTCGTCAAGACGAGTGCGGCGGCCCAGCCTTGACGGAGCCAATCGACCGACGGATTCCTGGAGTATTCGTAAATGAACACGGGGATGCAAGGTGTCTCGTGATTTGGCGACCACTCCCATGCGTTGCTTCTCGAAACGGTCAACAAAAGCGGTGCGGTTTCGCCGACCGCGCGGGCCAGCGCCAGAAAGACAGCGGTGACTATGGCCGGAAGCGCAGCGGGGAGCGTGACCTTGAGCGCCGTCTGCCATTGGCTGGCGCCCAGGGCATAGCTGGCCTGACGCAACGACGCCGGCACGAGCCGTAATGCTTCCTCTGTGGCCCGCATGACGATCGGAATCATGATGACTCCCAGGGCGAATGCGCCTGCCCAACCGGAAGGATGCCCCATTGGCTTGACGAAGATGTAATACGCGAAAACGCCGATCACAATGGACGGCACTCCTGCCAGCAATGCCCCGATGAAACGGACGGCGGGGCCAAGCCAGTCGCTGCGGTACTCGGCAAGATAGATGGCGGCCAGGATGCCGACGGGGACCGCGAAGGCCGCGGCCAGGCCGACGAGCATGAAGCTGCCGTAGAGGCCATTGGCCATGCCGCCGCCAGGCTCGTCAGCAGGCGTGGGCAAGTTGGTGAGGAACGCCAGATCGAGCGCCTCCGATGCCGCGGACGACAAGATAGGTCAGGATGAAAAGCAGAGAACCGACCGTGACGGCCCAGCAAATACCGAGCACCGCGGTCATGAATTGATTCACGGCGGCATTGCCACGGCCCGATTGAGCGAAACCGGGGCGCGGTTTGTGGATGTTCCACCGCTTCGCCGCGGTCGGCCTACGCTCCACAGCATCGGCCGAGCCTGGCGGCGCCGGTCCCGCAGCGGCTCGCCCCGCACCGGCGTTGTGGCTCGCCTGGGGATTCAGAAACCCCAAAATGGAAGCCAACCAACCCGTCGTGCTGTGCCTGCCCATCCGCCAGATCAGCAGTCGCGCCACGGAGTTCACGGCAACGCTCACCAAAAGCAGCATTAGGCCCAATTCCACGAGCACTGACCGGTGCAACTCGTTCGCTGCGCCTCCCAGGTCGTTGGCGATGATGCTCGGAATGGAATCGCCCATGGCAAACACCGAGAAGCTTACCTGCGCCTTTCTTCCGATCAACATCATGACCGTCATGGTTTCGCCGAGGGCTCGCCCCAAGGCAAGGAAGCAGCCGCCGAAAATGCCTGGCCTGGCGAACGGGAGCACTGCGCCAGATGGTCTGCCACCGGGTCGCGCCCAGAGCGTAAGAGGATTCGCGCTGCGAAACCGGAACCGCTTGACAAACATTGAACGTGACCGAGCTGACGTAGGGGACAACCATGATCGCCAAAATGATGCCGGCCGAAAGAATACCCAGGCCCTCCTGGTTCGGTCCGCCAACGGTCGTGAAGATCCACTGCATCAGGGGGGCCAAGACCAAGAGCCCCCAGAAGCCATAAATCACGCTGGGAATCGCGGCCAGCATCTCAACGAGAAATGAGCCGATCTTGCGCAGCCAGCCAGGTGCGATTTCCGAAAGAAAGACGGCCGTGCCCACGCCAAGCGGCACGGCGATCAGCATGGCAATCGCAGAGGTGGCGACCGTGCCAAAAATGAAGGCGAGAGCGCCGAAGCGCGCATGCGGCGGATCCCAGGCGACGGTGGTGAAAAAAGAAAGGCCGATCTCACGGATCGCCGGCCCCGCATGCCAAATCAACACCGCCACGAGGGCCAGCGACACCCCCACAACAAAGAGCGCAGCCGCCATGCAGAGCAACGCAAACACCCGATCGCCCAGTTGACGGGAACGCGGAATCTCGATCGCGCGGGCACTGGCAGTGGATTTGTGAGGATTCGCGGAGGCCGCCATGGAAGTCTCAAACGGAGCACTGAGTGATAAGCACCGGGAGCGTCAGCAGTCGGCATTGCGTGCCCACCACGCTGTAATCCGTGATTTGATCCTATCCCGCATTCCCGGATTGGCAACGAAAGTTGCATGAATGCGACGCCGCTTTTCTGTCTCAGGCAACTGCGCAAATTAGGCAGAACAGGGAGGCGCTGGAATCAGGCTGCGCCGCGCTCGGAAAACTGCTCTCCCCAGACCGATGGGCTTGTGGTAAAGTCGCCGACGATCCTCTAGCGAATCTCCCGTAACGGTTGCGGGATGGGCCACTGACAAGGAGGTCGGGGCGTGGCCTGCTCTTGGCGAATTCGCCACAAGCTCATTCTCGGCATGAGCCTGGTGGCGGCAGTCATGGCGCTGCTCTTGGGCGGGACCCTGCACGGTCTCGAGTCCTACCGTCGCACCATGGGCGTCTATGAGAGTAAGCTCGAAGAGCTAAAGCTTGCCATTCAGGTCAAGGAGCAAGTTCGCGAGTTGCGGAAGCCCATTGCCGAGGGCAATCGGCGGAATGAGACCATCAGCAAACGCATCGGCCCCGTAAAGGATGCGCTGCGCGATTACTCGTCAAAATTAGACGAGACCATCCTGCGCCATCGCGCGCCCAATGACGGCCGGCAAGAAAAATGCTTTGTCGAGGCGTTGGACAATGACCTCAAGGATCTTGATATTGCGTTGAAAAAAGAGCTCTTGATTGCACATGTTGGCGCCAGATCATCCGACCTTTTCGATCCCCAATCTGACGTATATAAGAAAATGGCCGACGCGGAAATCCATGTCGGCGATCTGATCAATTCAATCACCGACGTAATCTGGGACCGCGTCGGCTCGACGCGCAATGAAGCCCGCAAGAGCATCATCCTGCTCATCACCACCAGCGTTATCGCAGTGCTGCTCATGATCGGCCTGTTGCGCTTCTTCTATCGCTGGGTCGCTCAGCCGATCCGCGATCTGGAACTCGCTGTCAGCAGGGTTGCGCATGGCGATTTTCAGCACCGCATCGAAATTCATTCCGGCGACGAGATCGAGGATCTGGCCAAGGCGTACAACGAGATGACCGACAAGCTGCGGGCCATGTACGAGAACCTTGCCCAGCAAGTCAACGACCGCAGCCGGCAGCTCGTGCGCTCCGAGCGCTTGGCCGGCGTCGGCTTCCTGGCGGCGGGCGTCGCTCACGAAATCAATAACCCGCTGGCCGCCATCCTCTTTTCCAGCGAGGCACTCGAGAGCCGGCTGGCGGAATTGCTGCTCAAGCTGCCCATGGGCAAGCAGGACCGCGAAACGATAGCGAAATACCTGAAGATGATCCAGGAGGAGGCATTCCGCTGCAAGGAAATCACGCAGAAGCTGCTCGCCTTCAGCCGGGGCGGCGAGCGCAAGCGCGAGGAAACCGATCTCACTGAAGTCGTTCAAGGCGTGCTCGACGTGGTCCAGCACTTGCATAGCTTCAAGGGCAAGCGCATCGACTTCCGCCCCGCTGGTCCGATGCTGGCGTGGGTCAATGGCCAGGAGGTCAAGCAGGTCTTCCTCAATCTCGTCATCAACGCCCTGGAAAGCATGGAAGAAGGCGGCGTCTTGAACATCAGTCAACGAATGCAAGACGGCCAAATCGAGTTGGTGTTCAAGGACACCGGCTGCGGCATGACGGGCGACATCCTTGAAAACATCTTCGAGCCGTTCTTCACGCGCAGCCGCACCGGCAAGGGCACCGGCCTGGGCTTGTCGATCAGCCACAATGTTATCACGCAGCACGGCGGCGAGATCGAGGCGAGCAGCGACGGCCCCGGCAAGGGCAGCACCTTTACGGTCCGCCTGCCGATCGAGCCGCCGCCCAACGCTCCCGAGCAGGGCCAGGACGTGCAAGATCCCGTCGAGGAATTCCTGAAGCTGAGCGCGGCTCAGCGCGGGGCCAAGGCGGCGTAGGGAAAATCCGAAATCCGAATGTCGAAAACCGAAACAAATTCGAATCCCGAAAACCCGAAAAGCGAAATCAGGAAAGAGAGATCAGCTATTCGGCGTCAGAGCCTGAATTACGGCGCGAGTGTTTCGTGATCTCGCTTTTCGGGTTCTCCGTCAATGGTGTGGATTCGTAGGGTGGGTCGAGCGAGGCGAGGCCCACCAGGAGCGGCAAAAACCACGGTGGGCCTCGCGTTGCTCGACCCACCCTACGATATCATCCACATGAATGAGGGAGAGCCGCTTTTCGGGTTTTCGGGATTCGAATTTGTTTCGGATTTCGACATTCGGATTTCGGATTTCTCTCTTGTAATTCTTTCCGCTCTATCGTATCTGGGATGCACACCCCTTTGCTGCACATCATCGACATGGAACAGGAATCCGGGACCCAAGGACGTGGCCCGGCGAGGCTGGCAAAGGAGGCGGGTTTTGGCGGCGCATCAACCCTTACGCATCCTCTTTGCGGACGATGAACGTTCCCTGCAGGAAGTCATGCGGACCGAGATGCCTCGGCTCGGCCACGAGGTCACCGTTTGCCCCGACGGCAAGTCCGCGATCAAATCGCTCGAAACCGCCGTCTTCGATGCTGCCATCCTCGATCTGCGCATGCCGGGCCTCAATGGCATCGAAGTTCTCGAACAAATCAAGCAAGTTTCCCCCGACACCGAAGTCATCATCATGACTGGCCACGCCTCGATCGAAACGGCGATGGATGCGGTTCGGCTCGGCGCTTTCGACTATATCACCAAGCCTTGCAAGATGGCCCAGATTGAAACCATCCTGCGCAAGGCCATCGAGAAGCGCGAACTCAAGCACAAGAACATCGCCCTGCAAACCCGCGTGCAGGCCGCCGAGGGGCCGACCATCATGGTCGGCAAATCGACGCCCATGTCCAGCGTCCAACGCCTTATCAGCACCATCGCCCCCACCGACTCCACCGTCATGATCCTCGGCGAGACCGGCACCGGCAAGGAACTCGCCGCCCGCACCATCTTCCAGCAAAGCAAACGCGTCGATCAGCCGTTCGTCCCCGTCAACTGCGGGGCCCTCGCGGAGAACCTCGTCGAAAGCGAGCTGTTCGGCCATCGCAAGGGTTCGTTCACCGGGGCCGACCGCGATCACAAAGGGCTCTTTGAAGTCGCCAACGGCGGCACGCTGTTCCTCGATGAAGTCGGCGAGCTCAACAAGAATATCCAGGTGAAGCTGCTGCGCTTCCTCGAATCGGGAGAAATCCGTCGGCTCGGCGACACGGAGCCGTTCCGCGTCGATGTGCGCGTCATCTGCGCCACCAATCGCGATCTGCGTGAAATGATCAAGGAAGATGACTTCCGCGAGGATTTGTATTTCCGCGTCAACACCTTCGAAATCCGGTTGCCCCCGTTGCGCGAACGCCGGCAGGACTTGCCCGATCTCGCCCGCCATCTGCTCGCCCGCTCGGCCAAGCGCCCCATCGAGCAGGTCGCCAATCTGCTCACGCCGGAAGCGATCGACGCCTTGCTCGAATACAACTGGCCCGGCAACGTCCGCGAACTCGCCAACGTCATGGAACGCGCTTACATCCTCGCCGGCGGCGGCGCGATCGCCCCGGAGCATTTGCCGTATCACATGCTGCAAAGCGAACCCGTGACGATCAGCTTCCCGACCACTGCGACCACGCCGACCGTCGCCCCGTTGCAGCCCAGGACGCTCAAGGAAGTCGAGAAGGAACACATCTTGCGAGTGCTGGAAAAGCACCAGGGCAACAAGGTAACCGCCGCCGCCGAGCTCGGCATCGTCCTCAAGACGCTTTACAACAAGCTCAACCAATGGCAGGAAGAAGACCAGCAGCAACGGCAAGCGGGATAGGCAAGCTCTACGGGAACGTCGAGAGGCTGCGGATGAACGGAAAGGTGGACTGCAGGTTCTTGATGATTCGGTCGTCCGCCGTTGCCAACTCACAATTCTCACGCTCGGCCAGTGAAACGTAAACGCAATCGTAGATCCCGATCCGCGCGACTGCGGCAATCTCGTAGGCTCGGTCGAGGAGCGGGATATGCGCGTGGAGAACAGGGCAGTCCGCGTGGATCATCTGCCAGAGCGGATAGGCCGTTCCGTGTGTCATGCGTTTTTGGCGCTCGGCCTTGGTGAGGGCGTGGAGCGTTTCAATGGAGAAAATGTCGGGTGCGATGAGTTCGATGAGGCCGTTGTGATAATCCTCACGAAGCCTCTCCGCCTTGTCGGAAAACGGCTCCGGCAATGCCCACTTGAGCGCCGATGAAGAGTCCATCACGAGAACGGTCATGATTCGTCACGAACTTCACGGATAAGCTCCACAGCAATGTCCATCTCGCCGTAGGCACGGCGCAGATCCTCAGTGATGCTCTTCCCCTTTTCGCGGATGCGGCAGTACACCTCCGGATCGAGAGGTTTGCCTGTGGTTATGCGCTCCAGGAGTGCATCCTTATCGGTCGTTTTTTCGCTCGTGTTCATGTTCATATTGTTGCTGACGCAAGCCGACAAATCAATGCAACATCTCAGGAACGGCAAGCGGGATGACTTTATGGCAATCGAATCTTCGGAATCCCCAGCCACGCTTTCCATTGGCCGTCCTGACGCACGAAGATCAGCTTCTCCTTATCGCCGTCCGGCTCAAGGAAATGAACCGTGGCGTTGTCGCCTTGCACGACCACCTTTTCCACCTTGCTATCCGGCATCTCGTCGTATTTTTTCTGAAAGCGCTTGGTCTTGAGGTATCCCATCGCCGTGAGCTTGGCGATTTCCGCGCCGCTCATTCCCAGCTCGTTCTCCATTTCAGTCTTATCCTTGGCGCCGGCCTTGGCATGGGCGGTCTGCACATCTTTGACGAATTTCTCCGCCGTCGCCTTGCTCTTGTCGTTGAGCATCGACCAGATTTTTTCAACATCGCGGCTCTTCACCGCCACCTGGATGGCCTTGAATTTCGCCCGCACCATCGCTTCTGCGTCGTCGCCGGCGGGAAGTGCGGTTGAAACGCCGACTGTCGCCGTGAACGTGAAGAGACAAACCGAGGTCCATCGAGTCCAGGCTGGGTTGGAACGCATTTCTGAATCCTCCATCGAATCGACTATTTCCACGTCGCAGCAGCAACCGCTTTTCGCACCTGATCGCGAGCCGTCGTGTCAGCGGCGGGGAAACTCGCGGTGAAAAAGTAAACTTGCTCGCCATTGCGGACGGCCACGATTTCGCACAGGAAATCCTGGTCGGTCCATCGGCCCGCGAAAGCGATGCGGGCGGCAGGCAACCCGCTTATTTCCAAATCTTCCGGTTCCAACTCGCGCCGCCAATTCTCCCCCGGCGAGCGCGACGTTAACTGATCCTTCAATGCCGCGTCGGCGGTCTGGTCCAACGTGGTCACGCGCACCCATGCCAGGCGTCCGGCTGACACGCGATCGTAGCGCACCACCATTCGCTCCTTTTCGGAGAGGTCTGGCATCGGCAAGTCGAGATTTTGCCGCGCCCGCGCCGGAAGCAGGTCGTCTCGATCACGCTCGACCCAACCGGGCGGCGGCTTGAACTTGAAACCTTGCTTGCCCTGATACCCCGGCTGCGGACGCGAATTGCAGGCGAGAAACAGCAACAGAAATGCCACGCCCGCCGTCCGGTGGTGAGGATGCGCGATTTTCATGGCGGTGCCTCAAAAATCATTCGGATCGACGGTGTCTCCGCCGTTGCGGGTGGCAAGCGCTTGAAGATTCGCAATACTGACTCCCATGGAGATGGGCCGCACCGTGCCATCCGCGAACAGAAACATTATTGTCGCCGGGTGTGGCGTGAAGAAATCCTCGGGGTCGGAATTTGGTGCGTTGAGCATGTCGATGTCCACGTGAGCGAGCACTTGGCTCGGCGCTTCTTCGACCGCATCCGGATCGTTGACCGGCGCCCCCGGCGTGACGCGCGTGGTGCCGTAACTGACCGCGCCGGCCCAAGGCGTTTGCGTCAGCAATGAGGCCCGCTCGCCGATGGCGATGGTGTTGCTGCTGCCATCGGTGATGTCGGCGAATTTGATTTTGCTGTTGCGAAAGAACATGCCGGTGCCGTCGTCAAGGTCGTCATCGAGGTCAGCGCCATAACCCTGGCACGCCGCATAGCTGTTGGTCGCCGCCTGCACCAGCGCGTTGCCGCTTGAATCGTAGATCGTGAAGAGGCCCGTGGAGCGGTCGGATGGGCAAATAAACACCGGCAACACGGTGGTGCGGGCGGCCAGATTGCTGGCATCCTCAACCGCGAGATTGAATTTGATCTGATTGGTCAGGTTGCCTTGCTCCAGATAAGGCAGCAGCATCGCGGCCCAGCCCCAGCCCGGCGACGTGATATCCGGATTGGATTGCACCTGGCAAACGTAGCCGGGCGGAAAAGCCTTCTGAGCGTCATAGTAATGGTGCATCGCCAGGCCGATTTGGTGCAGATTGTTCTGGCACTGCGCCCGCGACGCCGACTCCCGCACTTTCTGCACGGCCGGCACCAATAGCGCAATCAAGACGGCGACGATGGCAATGACCACCAACAGCTCGATCAGCGTGAAGCCGCGACGAGATGATGTCAAACGATGGCTCATAGGCCGCTCTCCGTAGGGCCGGGTTAGGAAATGGTAATTATATTGCGTGGTAGGATTCCGGCCATGCCACCCGATAGGGCTTGTCCCCCCCAATCGTGAGCAAGTAGCCGATTTGTGCTCGCCAAACGTAGATGATTCCGTGGTTCCGGCTCGTGCCAACCTGCTCACGGCACTTGAGCAGGTTGGCGCCTGCTGACGGCGGTCGGCAAATTCATAGGAGCATTCACGGATTTGCAATGTCGTTGCTGCATGCAATTGTCCCGCGCGGAACACGGTTCATCCAAAGAACGATTGGTACAGCACATCCGCCCTGGTCCGCCCGAATGCGAACGCGCGGCCCGTCTTCAGATTGCAGAGCACGATCTCGGCCGGGCTGAAGAGCATCGGGTCGATCTTGTAGAAATCATGGCCGGCACGCTCAAAGATCGAGGCGAACGGGGCGCCGTAATCGGGCGAGGCGCACGCCGGCACTTTCGGGCCGATCTCCGCGAGCTGATCGTCCTCGGATTGCACCCACAGCGTGACCCGGCCGCCATACAGGATCGCGTCGTTGGTTCGGCCGATCGCGTTCAATTCGTCCTTGGCGACGGGGGGCAGCGGGGCGGAGCCGAAGCCGGAGATGACCTGGTTCAAGTCGAATTTCAGTTCGTGCAGCTTGTGCAGCGCGGTCTCCAGGGACCGGGCGACCACTTGCAGATTGCCAGCCTGGCTGGCGGCCGGCGCGACGAGCAGCGTGATCTTGCCGGCCGGCAGCCGTAGCGCCTCGCTCAGGTGCTCGATGACGGCGTCGTCGGGGAGCTTGCGCGTCTCCAGGCAGCCGACGGCGACGGGCGATTCCTCCTTGCCGGGGATGTGCTCGAACAACTCTTCCCGGGCATGAACGGCCCGCATCGGCCCGGAACCCATCGCGAAGAACTTGCCGACGCTGATCGGCCAGCCGGCGTATTGCGACGCCATGCACGCCAGGATCGGATGGTCGCTGTTGACGACGACGCTGGGGCAAGCGACGCCGGCAACATCACCGGGCGTGATGGCGATTTCCGCTTGCCCCGCCAGGCAGACCCGCGCCAACGCCAACCCCGCTTGCAAGCCGCCGACCGTCTTGACGCCGCAATCGATGATCCTCGCTCCGCCGGCGCTGCTGTGCGCTTCGATGCGCAAAGCGGCCGCGTTCGAGGCGGCGTAATCGGCCAACCGCAAGGCGCGTTCATTCAACGTCAACGTGGCCACCGGCGTTCCTCCCGATCTCTGTGTCTTCGCTGTGGTTCAAGTGTTCTAACCCGAACCCGCCGCCGTTTCAACTCCCGACCGAATTGCGGCAAGATTATTCGTTCACCGAGGCAAAACGGAAGTAACTCGTTTGGCGGTACGATGTTGGCGAAATGCTTTTACCGATGCTCCCCCACCCACCCCCCGTTGAGCGCATCTTCGCGCCAGGTGTCCTAGGGTTGTTTACCTATCATCTCACAAGGGGTTTGTTGCAAATGGGTTACGCCAATGTTGGCACAGGTGGAAGCTTGAATTCGTAGCGGATTCGTTGCGCGGCTCCCTCCCAAACCCCGTTTGGGAACGCACCCCCGGGAATTTCCGTTTCCCGATTCGCAGCGAGGTGGATTTCCCAGCCTGCCGGGGCTCGAAACGGAGTTTCGGGAATTGCTTTCCCAAACGGAGTTTGGGAACGAGTGAACGAAGGAAAACGGTGCGGCGAAAAGACTATTAACACCTGTCTCGGTCTTTTTCGCCACTACGGTATTTTTTTCAAGGTAATCAGAACGCGCTCCGATCCCGGGAGGACGGTGAAATCGGTAGGCACACCGCCATCCTTCTTACTTATGCACGCCCTCAGCATCTCCCCGTCAATCGCATAAACAGCCGATGTCTCGAATGTGTCCTGTGGGCTAAACTGAACCAGCTTCAAGAGTTTGCATTTGTTGACGGTATCAATCGTGTAGGTAAATTTATTGGTACCCCCATCCACGACCATGTGAACTTCATCGTCCTTGAAGGCCCACCGAACGAGCTTCAACGATGCCGCCCTGGTCTTCGGGTCGGTCTGGTCGCCATCCTCTTCCCAGGTCAGCGCTTGCCACGTGCCTTGCAAGCGTTTCATGTCCTCAGTCAACTTTGGTCGATGTTCGTCGAGTCGAAGCCAGCGTTTGACGAGATCCCGCGTCGGGGCTGGTCGTTCGTTACAATGGGCCTTGAATTGGCTCGCCAGATGCGGGTAGTTTTGCAGGCCCTCCTGGATCGACCAGCTGGCAAACATCTTCAATTCGATGCCCTTTCTCAATTCCTCTCTCGTGAAAATGCGCTTGTCCGCGAGGACACAACAGAAGAGGCCGCCCTTGAATGAGCGAATGTACCCGCGAGCGTCATGCAAGGCGACTACCGACAGCTGCGCCGCCAAAGTCATCAGACGGCCAATATTCGCATCTGACGCTCAGGACATGACTTATGCGCACTGGCATTAGCTGCGCAGCAGGCAGTAATTCGAGGTTGCCATCGATCAATTGCCCCGTCGTCCCGGGCTTGACGAGCTTCATCCAGGCAAGCACCTCGTTGATGTTCTTTTCTTCTTCCGGGTGTTTCATCCGCCATTTTTCCAGGCGCAGCCGTAGGCCATCAGGCCGATCGAGGATGTCCAGAATGCGGGCTACCGGCGCATAGTCCCCCGTGACGAGAAAATCCGCCCAAAGCAAATCGATGTCTTCCGGGCCCACGGCAGGCCTACCACGTGGCAACTTCCGTTTCGGGTCCGCCAGGAAGCGACGGGTCTCGTCGATGATCGCGTACTGCTCCCGATATGCTGGATCTTCTCGCCAACCGTCCAGATGCTTGATGGTTTGCTCATCGCCACATAGCCGTAGGCTCTCGAGCAAGAATGCCCGGCCTCGATTTTGTGCCTTCGCGACTTTTGCTTCATAGACACGCACCAAGTCGGCGTGTCCGCGTGCCATGTGGCCGAAGGCGTGCGCGAGCACCATCCGACCGTCGCCTTTGTGGAACGGGGAATTGAGCGGAAACTCCGAATCGAGGGCCTTATCCAGGAGCCCCGGCGCGCGTTTCGGTTCCGGTTTTTTGTGATAAGCCCTGACGAAGTCGCCCAATTCTTTGGCAAGGTCATCCTCTCCCGCGCGGCTCCTTGCATGCAGAACAGCAAGCCAAAAAACGCAGTCGTCAAATAGGATTCCATGGCCAATCCTTTCCACGGAGGAAAAACAAATCTCAACTTGCATGCAGTTGACCCTGGCGGAACATGGGAGCCTGGCGAAGCCTAAAACGCACTCTGATTGAAAGACCCGCGGCAGATCGCCAGCCCGCCCGCCGCTTTCAGGACTTTCTTTTTTTCAGCGTTCACAGCACCTGCCAGTCTTCGAGCGTCAGGCCGGGAACGCGGCTGAACTCCGAAGTATTGTTGGTAACGAGGGTGCACCCATGGGCCAGCGCGATCGCGGCGATTTGCGTGTCGTACGGACCGATGGGCGTCCCCGCAGATTCCAGATGATGCCTGATCGTTGCGAAGCGGTCGGCGGCGGCATCGTCAAATGGCATGCTTGGGTACGGCGAAATCAATGCGTGCAACTGATGCGCGATTGGCAACCGGCTTGGCGCTCTTTGCACAGCCGAACCAAAGCTCGGCGACTACCACCGAACAAACACGGATATCCGCCCACGGAGCCATTGCCGCGTATTTGGCAGCGAGTACGGCGGACTTGCCGCGGTTCAAGGCAATCCAGACATTCGAGTCGAGCAGATAAATCATTCGATCTCCAAGGGAGGCGGCATCGGCGGCTGCGGATGAACGATCAACGTCTCGTCATCGTTGGAGCCGATCAATTCGAAATAACCGGGTGGAAACGTGCGCACGGCTTTCCTCGGGCGCACCGTGACTTCCACCTCGAACTCAGCATTCGGCTGATCGACCGGAACCTCAAGATGTAGCTTGCTGTCAGGGCCACTCTTGGATTGCAAAATGATGGACATGATTCATCCTCGGCTTCGATGTTCAGCGGTTCGCCTTACATTTTATCAGATATGGCATGACAACAGGTCGATCCAAGTTGCGGAGCCTAATACGCATTCCGATTGACGAACCCGTGCCAGATCGTCAGCCAGAGGATGCGGATGTCGAGCCACGGCGTCCAGTGGGTGATGTAGTAAAGATCGTACTGGACGCGTTTGCGCAGCGAGGTGTTGCCGCGCCAGCCGTTGACCTGGGCCCAACCGGTGATGCCGGCTTTGACGGCGTGGCGGGCGTGGTAATTCGGGATCGTCTTTGTGAATTTGCTGATGAACACTGGCCGTTCCGGACGCGGGCCGACCAGGCTCATGTCCCCCTTGAGCACGTTGATGAATTGCGGCAACTCGTCCAGGCTCGTCTTGCGCAGGAAGTTGCCGAGCTTCGTCTTGCGGTCGTCGTTTTGCACGGCCCAGACGGCGCCCGATTTCTGTTCCGCGTCGGCACGCATGCTGCGGAATTTCAGCATGCGGAAGCTTCGCCCGTTCAGGCCGCAACGCTCCTGGCTATAGAAAATCGGGCCCGGGCTCGTCCACTTCACAAGCAGGGCGATCAATCCCATCAGCGGCGACAGGATCAAAATCGCGATCAGCGACAGCGCGATGTCCATGACCCGCTTGACGATGATGTTGACGCCGTAATGCGGGCTTTCGCGCAGGCCGATCATCGGCATGCCGTCGAATTGCGTGGTCGTGAAAGTCACGCCGGCCAGTGCCGGGATGTCGGCGATCAAGCGGACATCGACCAGCGTTTGCGACAAGGTGTCGAACACGCGCCGCGCCTGATCGTAGCGATTCAACGGCAAGCAGATGAAGACGTGCGATATCTGATACTTGCTCACGAGCCTCGGCAAGTCGGCGACGGTGCCGAGGATGTCGAGATCGCTTGTCCAGTGGGAGGGTTGGTCCTCGACGAAGCCGACGTTTTTGAAGCCGAGCCAGGTGGTGTGGCGCAAGGAGCGAGCGGTCTTGCGGGCGCTGCGGCCGGTGCCGACGATGAGGGTTTGCGTCTGGTTATAGCCGCGGCGGCGCAGCCAGTGGACCCCCATCCAGCTCAGGCGGCGAAAGATCAGCATGACGGCCATCGTCAAGCCGATGAAGAGCAGGATGGCGCCGCGCGATTCATACGGATTGTGCAGGCCGAACGTCGCCGCCACGAGGAACAGGCCCATCAAGGCCGCCCCCAGAAAGACGCTGACGAATTCCTCGCGCAGCCGGCGAAAGCGGTGGATCATGTATTGGCCGGTGAGATGATAAGCGAGCAAGCTGACGAGCAGGATGAGCGGAATGTTCTTCCAGCACTGCGCAAACGTCGGCGGCGGCTTGTCAACATCGAACCAGCCCGATTCGAAGCGCAAGTAATGCGACAACAACCACGCCGCCGCGGTCAGGGCCAGGTCGCAGAACAAGAACCAGATGCAGATAATTTGGCTCTTATGCTTGATCATCATTCGCCCCATCCATGAGGCCGCCGGTGTTGATTTCTTGGCGGGGAATGTAGCACGGCGGCGAATGGGGTGTCAAGATGGCGAGCCGAGCCCCGTAAGGGGCCGGTTTAACGGGCGCACGCGTTAAACCGGCCCCTTACGGGGCTCGGCTCGCCGGATCGGTTGGAGAGGCTGGGCGGTTTAGAGGAATTGATCGAGATCTTCGGGCGTGAGCGAACGGGCATTGCGCATTCACCACGCGAGCACCGCGGGCCAGGCCGATCATCTGGGCGCCGGCAAATGATCGATTGCTTTGCACAATCTCCGACGTGGAACTAGCCCGCCGGTTTCGCCGCTCGCCGGTGACCGTTTTCTACCGCCGGGCCGGCTCAAGATTCCGCCCTTTCGCGCGAAACCGGGTTGACGCCGAAAAAAGCTATCTTGCAACTGGCAGCGTCGTTATCGGGGGGTACAATTCTTGGACTGGCGTATGAGTATTCCGTCCCCCCTTCGAGGCGCTCCACATGGACGACCCCCTTGCAGATTAAGCAGCGCATTTCCGCGCTTTCAATGAAACAGCGAGCAATTGCCGCGTCGATTGCTTTCGGCGTTTTCTTCGCGCTCAGCATGTGCTGCTGCTCCGGGTCTACGTGGTTTGTTGCATCGGATTACGGGGCGAAACGAGAGAAAAAGCGCATTGCCGTGGAACAAGAAAAGGCCAGGGAAAAAGCGATCCAGGACACGAAAGAGGCGTTCGCCAAGATTTTTAACGTCCCCGCCGAGCCGGCGTTCGAAAAGCCAAAGGCCGAGGATTGGCTTTCTCCTGACCGCGCGGCGATTGTGGACGGAATTAAGGTTGAACTTATCGGAGGCCAAATCGGGCCGCTTATGATGGAGAGTTCGTTCGGTGGAAAACAGGGAAAGCCGATTCCCACCGAGGAAAAGTTTTTCCAGATTAGAATTCGCGTCACGAATAGTAAGGAGAATTTCGTACTTCAATATAGCAGACCCCGCCTAGGATTCGGACTCGGCGCGGTGGGGATCAAGGACGAGCATGGAAATCATTTCCGGCCAGCCCTTTCCGGGCTTCAATTGGATGGTGTGCGGGAATTCGCCCGCATCGACCCCGGACAAAGCTCCGAAGATATTTTGGCTTTTGATATGCCGCTCAAGACTTCCACGATGTTCGAGTTTACCTTCCCATGCGAATCAGTTCAAAAGAAAGGTGCGATTCATTGGAAAATCCCTCGATCCTTCTTTGTGCAGAAATAGGGCCGGCGAGGAAAAGCAAAGGTGTCAGAAAAGCAAAGGTGTCAGGACCATTTTTCCGCCTTCGGCGGTGTCAACGTGAGGCGGCGATTAAAGGAACTGATCGAGATCTTCGGGCGTGAGCGGGACGCTGAATTCGCCGCCGATTTGCCAATCGTTGTTTGGCAGCGGGTGGCAGCGCACGACGCGGGCGGAGAACTCCATCGAGCGGGTGTTGTCGTTGGTCCTCATGACGATGGCGATTTGCCGGCCTACTTCGAGGGGCTTGCTTAGCTGCATGCCGATGCCACGCTGCGACAGGTCGATGATCCAGGCCCGGACGAATTCGTGATCTTCGGACGAATACACTTTGCCGGCGGTGGCGGGGGGGCAGCGATAACGGATGGTGGCCCGCCGATTCGCCTGGACGGCCGGCTTGGCGGAGCCTCCTGACGGCGTGCTTGTTTGGGACACAGTCTCCTCCAATGAAGACATTCTGCGCTCAAACCTAGTTCACGATTTTACCGCGGTCAAACGCGGGGGCGAGGGGCGAGGGGCGTGTTAGAGAAGCGATATTCCGCTGTAGGGTGGGTTGAGCAACGCGAGGCCCACCGGCCGTTGCAACTGCTTGGTGGGCCTCGCGTTGCTCGACCCACCCTACAAGTTCAGCACCCAGTAATTAGGACCTACAACAACAATTAATTAGGACCTACAACAACAATTCGAGTTCCTCTTCGCGCAATTCGCGGATGAAGTTGCAGCCGACAGCGCATTCGCCGGCGACGCCCTCGGTGGTGTGGACGACGCAGGCCAGGATGGTTCGCACTGTGCGGCCCGTACGGTCGTGCAGATCGACGTTGAGCAGAGCGCCGGCATTGAGCGCGGGATGCACCGATAAGCCGATGCCGTTGGCGGAGATGTTGAGCACCTTGGCGGGATGAGCGAGCGTGGCCGGATCGCCGACTTTGCGATAGGCGGCCTTGACATTGCAGTCGTAGCGGACCCAGGTGCGCTGGTCGTGGCGGTTCGGCTGGATTTTCTGAGCGCCGAAGCTCTCGAGATCGTCGTCGGTCAACTCGCGGGAAAAGACGCAGCCGAGCGACCATCTGCCAGGTCCCAGTTCCACGGTGCGGACAACACAGGCCAGCACGGTGCGGAGCGCGTCCTTGCCGTCGGTCAATTCCAGGGTCAGCATCTGCCCCAGAGCAAGTCGGCGGTCTAGTTCCAGATTGACGCCGCCCTGCGAGAGATCGCGAATCCGAGCGAGAAACTTACCATCGCTTGCGGCATTCGTCAGTTGCACATTGCCCGGCAAATCCGCCGCGAAGCGCACCCAGAGCCGGCGATCCTGATCCGGCGCAGTTGGCGTCGGCGCCTGGCCGACGAGGCGGCGCCAGAAGGAGAATGACCTTTCGAACATGCCTCGCCTCCGGCGGTGAACAAGAATTCCCATCGCAAGCCTAGGTCATTGCCTGGGGGCTGTCAAATCGAGCTTTCGTGGGGCCAGGCTTTCCAGCCTGGCCGATTCGCCTGAGATCGTTTGGCCAGGCTGGAAAGCCTGGCCCCACGATCCCCGTGGGTGTATGTATTAATAATTTTAATCATGATTTTCATTGCTATTAGATTTTCAGATGATATAAATCACACCATGCAACTGGAAGCCTTGAAAATCTATTGCGATGTCGCTCGTTGCCGCAGCTTTTCGCTGGCGGCACAGGAAAGCGGCATCACGCAGTCGGCGGTGAGCCAGATCGTCTCGCAGCTAGAGAAACGAATGCAGGTACGGCTCATCGATCGCTCGACCCGGCCATTGCAACTGACGCCGCTCGGCCTGAGCTATTACGAAGGCTGCAAAGCCTTGCTCGAACAATACGAGGAGTTGGAGGCCCAGATCAAGAGCGCCAAGGTCGAAATCACCGGCTCGGCAACCGTGGCGGCGATTTATTCGGTGGGCCTAAGCGACATGGACCAGTTTGTCCAGCGCTTCCAGGCGCTGGTGCCCAGAGCGCAGGTCCGCATCGATTACGTCCATCCCGATCGCGTTTACGAGCGCGTGATGGACGGAACCGCCGACATCGGGCTGGTGTCGTATCCGAAGAAGACGGCGCATCTGGCCGCGCTCAACTGGCGCGAGGAAGAGATGGTGCTGGCGTGCGCCCCGAAGCATCCGCTGGCGAGCCGGTTGGCACTCGCGGTCGAGGCGCTCGATGGGCAACGTTATGTCCATTTTGCCCGAAACCTGGTGGTGCGCCGGCGTGTCGATAAGTTTCTGCGCGAGCAGCATGTGGCGGTCGATGTGGCGGCGGAGTTCGATTCGATTGAGAATATCAAGCAGGCGGTCTCGATCGGCGTCGGCGTGGCGCTATTGCCGGAGCCGACCATTCGCCGCGAGGTGAAAGCACGCACGCTGGCGGCCCTGCCCTTGTTCGGCTGCCAATTGACGCGGCCGCTCGCCATCGTCCATCGCCGCGGGCAACGGCTCAGCGCGGCGGCCAAGCGCTTCATGGATTTGCTTCTCGAAGCGGATTCCACGCGCTCCGCCGGCGATACGCATGAAGAACACCATGGCCGAAACGGCGCCCATCCGCGCCCGCTCAAAGGATGAACGATCATGAGCACTCTCCATCCCGGTCGGCAGGGCCTTTACGATTCCGTCCACGAACATGACTCGTGCGGCGTCGGCTTCGTTGTCGATTTGAAGAACCGCAAATCGCACGACATCGTCCACAAGGCGATCACGATTCTCAACAACCTCGAACACCGCGGCGCGTGCGGCTGCGAGGAAAATACCGGCGACGGCGCCGGCATCCTCGTGCAGATGCCGCATCGCTTTCTGGCCCAACAGGCGGAAACGCTCGGCATCGAATTGCCCGACCCTGGCGAGTACGGCGTCGGCATGGTGTTTCTGCCGCAAAACGCCGCGGCTCGCAAGCGCTGCGAGAAAATGCTCGAAAAAGTGGTGCGCGACGAGGGGCAGAAAGTCCTCGGCTGGCGCACCGTCCCCACCAACAATGAGCCGATCGGCCCGAGCGCCCGCCGCGACGAGCCGGTCATGCGGCAGATCTTCATCCGCAAAGTCAGCGGCCTGCCCGCCAATCGCCCCGATGATCCGCTCGGCTTCGAGCGCAAACTTTACATTATCCGGAAGCTGGCTGAGAGCGCCGTCAAGCATTCGAGCATTCCGAAAAAGGAAATGTTCTACGTGCCAAGCCTGTCGTCGCGCACCCTGATTTACAAGGGCATGCTCAACGCGCCGCAAGTGGAAGAATATTTCCCCGACCTGCTCGACCCGGCAATGGAGTCGGCGCTGGCCCTGGTGCATTCGCGCTTCAGCACCAATACGTTCCCGACCTCGGCGCGGGCCCATCCGTTCCGCTACATCAGCCACAACGGCGAAATCAACACGCTGCGCGGCAACATCAACTGGATGCACGCCCGCGAAAGCATGCTCGCTTCCGAGCTGTTCGGCCCGGAAATCCGCAAGATTCTCCCCATCATCGATGAGACCGGCAGCGATTCCGCGATGTTCGACAACGTCCTGGAGATGCTGGTGCTGACCGGCCGTTCGCTGCCCCATGCCGTCATGATGATGATCCCCGAACCCTGGGCCGGCGATCCGACGATGAGCCCGGCGAAGAAGGCGTTCTACGAATATCATTCCTGCCTGATGGAGCCGTGGGACGGCCCGGCGTCGATTGCCTTCACCGATGGCACCTGCATCGGCGCCGTCCTCGATCGCAACGGTTTGCGTCCATCGCGCTATTACGTCACCAAGGACGATCTGGTCATCATGGCGTCCGAAGTCGGCGTGCTCGAAATCCCGCCGGAAATGGTGAAGTCGAAGGGCCGCTTGCAGCCGGGCCGCATGTTCCTGATCGATCTGGCCCAACAGCGCATCATCGACGACGACGAGCTCAAGGAAGACATGGCCGCGGAGAAGCCGTACGCTCAATGGCTGAGAGAGAACCGCGTTCACCTTGACGACCTGCCCGAGGCGCCGGCGCCGCACGCGCCGGATCATTACACCGTCCTCAAACGCCAGCAAGCCTTCGGCTACACCGCCGAGGATTTGCGCATTCTCATGGCGCCGATGGCAAGTGACGGCACCGAAGCGATCGGTTCGATGGGCAACGATGCTGCCCTTGCCGTCCTCTCGGACAAGCCGCAGCTTCTTTACAATTATTTCAAGCAGCTCTTCGCCCAGGTCACCAATCCGCCCGTCGATTGCATTCGCGAAGAGTGCATCATGTCGATGGCGACGAATGTCGGCCGCGAGTATAACCTGCTCGAACCGACGCCGCGAAACGCCCGGCAAATCGTGCTGAACTCGCCGATCCTCCTGAATCACGAGCTGGACAAGCTGCGCCAACTCGACTCGACGACCGGCGGCCGCTTCCGGTCGGTGACGCTGCCAATCCTGTTCAATCCGAAGGAAGGGGTCGCGGGCCTGGAGCGCGAATTGCTCGCCTTGTGCCGGCAGGCAAGCAACTCCATCGCCAACGGCGTTGAATACGTCATTCTCTCCGACCGCGCCACCATGACCAACTACGCTCCCATCCCGGCGTTGCTCGCTGTCGCCAACGTGCACCACCACCTGATCCGTGAAGGCACGCGCACGCAGGTCAGCCTCGTCCTGGAATCGGGCGAGCCGCGTGAGGTACACCACTTCGCCCTTTTGATCGGCTATGGCGCCGGCGCGATCAATCCGTATCTGGCGTTCGAGACGCTCGAAGACATGGTTCGGCAAGGGCATATCGGGCCCCCCTCGCCCCTCTCCGGGGAGAGGGGCTGGGGGTGAAGGGGATGTCCCTGGAACGAAAGAATCACAGGGCCAACGCCGCCATCAAGTGGATCGGGTCGCGGCGGGGGACGCCCCCTCACCCCCAGCCCCTCTCCCCCGGTGTACGGGGAAGAGGGGAGCGAAATCGCGGAAAAAGCGATCCACAAATACGTCAAGGCGATCGAAAAGGGCGTCCTCAAGGTCATGTCCAAGATGGGCATCTCGACCGCCCAGAGCTATTGCGGCGCCCAGATCTTCGAGGCGATCGGTCTCTCCGACGACATCATCGACCAATATTTCACCGGCACGCCGTCGCGCGTCGGCGGCATCGGCATGGATGTCATTGCCGAGGAAGTCCTCGCCCGCTACGACCACGCCTTCACGGAACGGCCCACCAATGGCCGAACCCTCGATGTCGGCGGGCATTATCAATTTCGCAAGGAAGGCGAATACCATCTGTTCAACCCGGAGACCGTACACAAGCTCCAGTACGCCTGCCGCTCCGGCAATTTCAAGGTTTTCAAGGAATACTCCAGGCTCGTTGACGATCAATCGACGCGCCTGTGCACCTTGCGCGGCTTGATGAGCTTCAACCTCGATGGCCGCAAGAGTGTGCCGCTCGAGGAAGTCGAACCGGTCGAAGCGATCATGAAGCGATTTAAGTCCGGCGCGATGTCGTACGGCTCGATCAGCCAGGAAGCTCACGAGACGCTGGCCGTCGCCATGAATCGCATCGGCGGCAAGAGCAACACCGGCGAAGGCGGCGAGGATCCGTACCGCTATCACTGGACCAACGAGCGCGGCGACTCCAAGAACAGCGCCATCAAGCAAGTCGCGTCGGGCCGATTCGGCGTCACCAGCGAATACTTGGTGATGGCGAAGGAATTGCAGATCAAGATGGCGCAGGGTGCCAAGCCGGGCGAAGGGGGCCAGCTACCGGGGCACAAGGTTTATCCGTGGATCGCGAGGGTGCGGTTATCGACGCCGGGCGTGGGCCTGATCTCGCCGCCGCCGCACCACGACATTTATTCCATTGAGGATTTGGCCGAGTTGATCCACGATCTGAAGAACGGCAACGAGAACGCGCGGATTTCGGTCAAGCTGGTTGCCGAGGTCGGTGTCGGCACGGTCGCCGCCGGCGTCGCCAAGGCCCACGCCGATGTCGTGTTGATCTCCGGCCACGACGGCGGCACCGGCGCGTCGCCGCTCACCAGCATCAAGCACGCCGGCGTTCCGTGGGAGCTGGGCCTCGCGGAAACGCAGCAGACCCTGGTCCTGAACCAGTTGCGCAGCCGAATCGTGGTTGAAGTGGACGGCCAGCTCAAGACGGGGCGCGATGTCATCATCGGCGCCTTGCTCGGCGCGGAGGAATTCGGTTTCGCCACCGGGCCGCTGGTCGCGCTCGGCTGCATCATGATGCGCGTCTGCCATCTCAACACCTGCCCCGTCGGCGTCGCCACGCAGGACCCGAAGCTGCGCAAGAAGTTCGCCGGCGATCCGGAGCACGCCGTCAACTTCATGCGCTTCATCGCCATGGAAGTCCGCGAGTGGATGGCCCAGCTCGGCTTCCGCAAGTTCACCGACTTGATCGGCCACAGCGAATTGCTCGACACAGTCAGCGCCATCGATCATTACAAGGCGCTCGGCCTGGATTTCAGCAAGATTTTTCACCAGCCCAAGGTCGCCGCCAAGGTGGGCCGCTTTTGCAGCGAGCCGCAATACCACGGCCTGGAGAAATCGCTGGACAAGACGGCCCTTTTGGAAATCTGCAAGCCGGCCCTAGAAGAAGACAAGCCGGTGAAGGCGACTTTGCCGATCCGCAACATTAATCGCGTCGTCGGTACGATCACTGGCGCGGAATTGACGCGCCGCCACGGCGCCAAGGGGTTGCCGGATGATACGATCCAGCTCAAATTCAACGGCTCCGCGGGCCAAAGCTTCGGTGCCTTCTTGCCGCGCGGCATGACCTTGACGCTGGAAGGTGATGCCAACGATTACGTCGGCAAAGGGCTTTCCGGCGGCAAGATCATCGTCTATCCGCCACGAGGTTCGACCTTTGTCGCGGAAGAAAATGTCATCATCGGCAATGTCGCCTTCTACGGCGCCACGAGCGGCGAGGCCTATATTCGCGGCCTGGCGGGGGAGCGCTTCTGCGTGCGCAACTCCGGCGTCAACGCGGTTGTCGAAGCGGTGGGCGATCATGGCTGCGAATACATGACCGGCGGCCGCGTGATCGTGCTCGGCCCCACCGGCAAGAACTTCGCCGCCGGCATGTCGGGCGGCATCGCTTACGTCCTCGACGAGCGAGGCCGCTTCAAGGCCCGCTGCAACCCCGAGATGGTCAAGCTGTTCCCGCTCGAAGACGCCGACGAAATCAACGCCATTCGCGTTATGATCGAGAAGCATGCCACGTACACCAAAAGCGAGCGCGCCCGCAAGGTGCTCGGCCGATGGAGTGCGCTGGTGCCCAAGTTCGTCAAGGTCTACCCGAACGATTACCGCCGCGTGCTGGAAACGCAAAGGCGCTTCAAATTGAGCGGGCTGGCCGACGAGGAAGCGATCATGGCGGCGTTCGAGGAGAACGCGCACGATGCCATGCGCGTGGGAGGAAAGTGACAATGGGCGTCTTCTATGTCGATGGCGAATTTGCGAGCATTTGCAAGCCAAAGAAGTTGGTCAAAGTCCATAACCTCTTGGTCGATTCGGGAGCGGAATACACCTGGATTGACGGCGAGACTCTGAAAAAACTCGGGGTAAAGGTCGAAAAAAAGGACGTGCCGTTTACGATGGCAAACGGGCAGACCATCACGCGACCGATTGGATTCGCCATCGTGACTGCTGAGGGATTTCGGACGGTGGATGAAGTCGTATTTGCGGAACCGGGAGACTTGCAGCTGCTTGGGTCGCGGACATTGGAAGGCTTCGGCGCCCTCGTTGATGCGCGCGGCAAGCGATTAGTGGCGGCTGGCCCGTATCCCGCAGCGCCGACGACCTGAATTGCCGGCGGCGATTCGGAAATCGATGCGCACTTAGTTGAATCGGGAGGTGGATTTTCATGGGCAAACCGACCGGCTTTCTGGAGTTCCCGCGCGAGCTGCCGCTGGAGCGCGCGCCGGCCGAGCGCGTTCATGATTGGCACGAGTTCCACGCTCACACCGAGGACGCCGTCCTGCAAAAGCAGGGCGCTCGCTGCATGGATTGCGGCGTCCCGTTTTGCCATACCGGCACGCTGATCGCCGGCATGGCGTCGGGCTGCCCGATTAACAATCTCATCCCCGAGTGGAACGATCTGGTCTATCGCGGGCTGTGGCGGGAAGCCCTCGAGCGGCTCCTCAAGACGAACAACTTCCCGGAGTTCACGGGCCGTGTCTGCCCGGCGCCGTGCGAAGGCTCGTGCGTGTTGGGCATCAGCGAGCCGGCGGTGACGATCAAGAATATCGAGTGCTCGATCATCGACCGAGCGTTCGAGCAAGGCTGGGTGCAATCCGAGCCGCCGCCGTTCCGCACCGGCAAGAAGGTGGCTGTAATCGGCTCGGGGCCGGCGGGATTGTCCGCTGCCGCCCAGCTCAACAAGGCCGGCCACTGGATCACCGTCTTCGAGCGCGCCGACCGTCCCGGCGGGCTCTTGATGTACGGCATCCCCAATATGAAGCTCGATAAACGACACGTCGTCGAGCGCCGGGTCAAGCTCATGAAGGCCGAGGGGATCAGCTTCATCACGAACTGCGAGGTCGGCGTCGGCTATTCCGCGAGTCAGCTGTTCGAGGAATTCGACGCCGTCGTCCTGTGCGGCGGCGCCACCGTGCCGCGCGATCTCAAAGTTCCTGGCCGCAAGCTCAAGGGGATTCATTTCGCGATGGAATTCTTGACCGCGAACACCAAGAGCCTGCTCGATTCCGATCACGCCGACGGCAATTACATCTCCGCCAATGGCAAAGATGTGATCGTGATCGGCGGCGGCGACACCGGCACCGATTGCGTTGGCACTTCGCTGCGCCATGGCTGCCGGTCGCTGGTGCAATTCGAGATTCTCCCCAAGCCGCCGCTGGAACGCGCTGCCGACAATCCGTGGCCGCAATGGCCCAAGGTCTACAAGCTCGATTACGCGCAGGAAGAAGCCGCCGCCCTCTTCGGCGCCGATCCCAGGCAATACCTCATCAGCACCGAAAAATTCGTCGGCGATGAATTTGGCCGCGTCAAGGAGATCCACACCGTCCGCATCGAATGGGTCAAAGACCAGAGTGGCCGATTCGCCATGCAAAAGGTCCCCGGCTCGGAAAAAGTGCTGCCGGCCCAGCTCGTCCTCGTCGCCATGGGCTTTTTGGGCCCGGAGAATCCGCTCTTGGAGAAGCTCGGCGTCGAGGTGCAAAAGCAGCCCAACGGCACTCACAACGTCAAGGCGGAATATGGCAAATATCAAACCAACCGGCCCAACGTATTCGCCGCCGGCGACATGCGGCGCGGCCAAAGCCTGGTGGTGTGGGCGATCAACGAAGGACGCGGCGCGCGCGCGAATGCGACCGCTTCCTGATGGGAGAGACCGTGCTGCCGTAGGCTGCGTCAGAGAATTTGGCCACGGACGGCCTTTGTTATGCCCAAGGGATGCTGGGGTTTTTGTGGCAAATCAAGTCTTGCTGAAGGACTTTGGCGAATACGCCAAGGACACCACGAACACGTTGTGTACGGCATCGAGACGTTGCACTCCAGCGATGTGATGCGTTTTTTGGGTCACCAGGTGACGCCTAGCGGTCTGGTAGTCATCGTTACCAGTTGACCGCGAAAGGCCAGCGTAGCATCACCGCCTTACTCGCCGCCCGGCGCGCCAACACGCCAAACCTACTCGACGCGGATAAAGCCGCGTAGAATTTGCGCAAAATAAATCTGCGCAACTCGCGCAGATTTCGGAGGTAGGTAACACGGATTGACCACGGATTTTGAGAGGAGCTCGGGAAGCGACTGTCTTTAATCCTTGTTTGGTCCGTGTTCCATCCGTGGCTCAATTTCACATCACGGAAACGCGATCTCGCGCACCATCTCCAAATCGCGCGAACCCAAGCGCTGCACGTGTTGCGGCACCACCGAGAAGGTGACGACCATCTGATCGCCGCGCGGGCCGACGACTAGGTAATAATACTGCACCGTGCGGATGCCGTCGAGCTCGCCCATGGAGGCCACGCGGTAGATCGTATGGTTGCTTTTGTTGTCGATCTGCTTGCGTTCGATTTCCTTTTCCTCGACCCAGCCGGGCGTTTTCGCGACCAATCCGGCGAAGTCGTCGATCTTCATCGGCTTCTTGGCGTCGGTTTTTTTCCAGACGGTGAAGGTGGCCTGGGCGATGAATTCGCCGCGCTCGAGTTGCCTGAGCACGAGCTGCGGACTGTCGTCGGGGCTGACGACGTGCCAGTCGCGGGCATAGCTCAGCACGAAGCGCTTCTTGGCGTCGAGATGCTGAATGCTGGTCAGGTTGGCGGGGGGCGTGTCACCCGTCGGCACCGGAACCAGGGCGAACTTGTTCAACTCGGCCGGCTCGGCAATCGGCGTGCGCGTCAAGAGGATCGTCAGGTCCGCGTTCATCGCCGGGCTGACCGGGCCTTGCTGCCGGCTGTCGGCTTCCTTCCATTCCACGAACACGATGCGTTTCGCCTTGAGATCGAACTCCAGCCGCACATTGACGATCATGCCGACCTGGGCGCCGAGATTGATCCCTTTGGCCTGGCCGACGATTTTGATGAAAGCCCGGCCCAGCTTGACGCCTTCGAGCTGGCCTTCGAGATTCTGCTCGGTCAGGCCGTCCAATTCGCACAAGGCGGCGACGACGCGGTCGGGGACCGTCCAGGTCTTGCCGACTTCGATGGTCTTGCCCGGCAACAGGCCGGGCAGGGCCAACGTATCGAGATGCTCGGTGACTTCCATTTCTTCGCGCGTCAGCATCCCCTTGGGGCTGAACGACGCGATCTGGTCCCGGACGCGCTGGGCGACCAGAAATCGGTGTTCATCTCGCAGCAAGCGGCGCGACGGCTCATTGTTGTTGAAGCGGATCGAGCTTTCCGCCGCCGAGTAATGGCGAGCGGCCTTGTCCACGATGCCGCCGTTGACGCTGAGGAAGCGCTCGACGAAGACGTGCTTGGCGGTGGCCTTGTGCGGGAAGGACAGCTCCTTGCCGTTCTGCTTGGAAAGGACTTTGCCGTCGAGTTCCAGGGTCAGTTCGTTGCGGACGCATTGCTGATCGAGCGGCGCCTCGGTCAGGTTGACGCTTTGGGCGCGGAGCGTACTCGTCGCAAGCAGGCCGGTCAAAACGCAGATCAGAAGTCGGCGAGACAGCATCACATCAACCTCCAGTGGAACTCTCGATCCTCGTTCCCACGCTCGGCGTGGGAACGCTCTGCTTCGCGACGCTCCTGCGTCGCGGACAGTGTGGCTTGGTTTGGCGCAACCTTGGCCAAGATGGGCGTCGCCTTTCAGCAAGTTCAGTAGTTCCAAGAATCTAGCCACGGATGGGAAATCGTGTGTTAATCTTCGCCACCTTTATTCTGCCTTCCATCCGTGTTCCATCCGTGTTCGATCCGTGGCCGGATTTTGGAATAATATTCCGCGCGGCATTCCACCCGCGACGCGGAGCGTGAGAACGAGGTTTTTCGACTTACTTCAAATCCGGCGGTCCAATGATGGGCGCCGTCGGCAGCGGCGGCGGCATCTGCACCGGCGCCTGGCCGGGCGTGGATAATCTCGGCACGCTCGCCAGCGCTGCTTCACTCCTGAGCAGGATTTCCGGCGCCGCCGCGTCGTGCAGCTTCTTGAACACCTCGGGAAGCTTCTGGGCCACGCGCAGCTCTTCCATCTCCTTATGGATCTTCTGATATTCGTGCTCGAATTGCACTTTCTTATTTTCCTCCACGTGCTTTTCGCACATCAGGATCACCCAGGATTTGTCGGGCATCTGAAGGGCGCCGCTGACCTCGCCTACTTTCAAGCGGAACGCGGTATCTTCCAGAGCTTTGTCACCGAAATGCTTGTGAATCGGCGGCACTATCCCCTTGGCGTTAGCGAGATTGGGAATGTACTGGTGCTCGGCCACCTCGATGAACGCATCGCGGCTCTTGCGAACCTTGCTCCAAACTTCATCCACCTTGGTATGGTTCGGCTCCAGCACGATCATACGGCACTCGACCTTCGGGCCGTAGCGTGCTTCAAAGCCCTCGCGCACGTCGGCCTGGGTGATCTTGATGTCGCCGCGGACCAGCTTTTCCATCATGAGCTTGGGCCGAATCACATCTTCTTTCCACTCGAACAGGGTTTTGTTGAAGCGGCGCAGAAAGTTGGCAACAAAGGCGTCCTCGGTAAGCGGTCCGCTGGGGCCGCCGTAAATCACAAGCTCCTGTTGAAGGCGATACTTGACTTCCTCGTCAGTCACGACGATGTTGCGCTTGCGGCATTCGGCCTCGACGATGCGCCGATTGACAAGAAACGGCAGGCGCTCGGCGCCAAAGCGTTCAATGAGATATTCGCCCAGTTCCTCGCGGAAGATCGGCTGCTTGTGGTAATAGGCAACGATGCGCAAGCCGTAGCCTTCTTGTCTGCCGTCCACGGGGGCGCCGCTGGCGTCCGGAGATTTGGCACTGGCGTAGCGACGGCCCCAGCAGAAGGCGCCGACGCCGACGGCGATGAGGACCGCCGCCATGAGCAATTTTTTGCTGAGCCACGGATTGGGTTTGAGCTTTTCAAGCCATTCGCGCATCTTGCCTCTCCTCCCGGTATTGCCCGGGCCTGATCCCTGTTTCACCCAGAGGAAATGGCTATAGCGAATCTTTTTGGAGCGAACAAGACGAATTGCCTGGCGTGCCGAGCCCCGTAAGGGCCCGGTTTAGCGGCACGCTTGAACCGGCCCCTTACGGGGCTCGGCTCGCCTCGGAACTCCAGATTGCCTGCGTGATCCAGCGCAGCCACGGCGGGATGGCTTTTTCCACCTTCGACTCGCGCGTTTCGCCGACGTAGACCTGGTCGAACGGCAACACGCGGATGTTGGTGCGCTGATCATGCTTCATGACAATGGCGTTGAGATCGACGCGAAAAATCTCGGGCCGGCGATTGTCACCCAAATGGGGCCGAACGACGTAGACATCATCGGGGGCGGCGCCGGGGGTGATGCCGCCGACACGCTGCAAAAGTTCGAGCACGGTTTCCTGGCCGCGATAGGGGACGCTGCGCTGCTGGCCGGCCACTTCGCCGAAGAGGAGCACACGCTGGCTGCGGAATTCGACGACGCGCACCTGCACGCTCATCGGGTTCACGCCGACCTCCGCCCCGATCTCATGGGCCGCCTCGGCAAGCGTTCGCCCCTCGATGCGCGGGTTGCCGTAGTCCCCCAGATTGATGCGGCCATCGGGGCCGATCTCATACTTTCCGGTGAACTCGGAGCGCTCGGCGATTTCCAGCGCGATGATGTCGGGGCAGGCGACACGGTAATGCCGGGCGACCGCGTCAGCGCTCTCGACGCCTGGCTGGGCCATCAGGTTCTTCTCGACGGCGGCGCGGTCCGTGACGCAGCCGGCGGCGTGCAGCAGCATCACCGAGCCGATGATCGCTTTCCAGGATGACCAGCGCTCGCCAGTCTTCATAGATTTGCTAAGTCCCGGTTTGACGCAATGGAACGATCGTGTATTGGTTTCATCGGCGTCAAACTGGACGGACCTTGAGGATTATGCGTATGGTTCCGACCATAACCGCATAGCCATTGGAGTCGGGGTGTGGCTCGCTTGCGGTTTCGCACACAAATCCCGCCTAACCGCGGAATCGGTGTGCGAAACCGCAAGCGAGCTTTGAAGCGTTTGCAACGGGACTCATATGTCCAATGAATTGATCGTTAGCGTCTCAGGCATTCGCGGCATCATCGGCGCGGGGCTGTCGCCTGCGCCGGCGCTGGCGTTTGCTCAGGCGCTCGGCACTTATTTGAACGGCGGCCGCGTGGTGCTGTCGCGCGATTCGCGGCCCAGCGGCCACATGTTGCGGCATGCGGTCATTGCCGGGCTCTCGTCGTGCGGGTGCGATATTCACGATCTCGGCATCGCGCCGACGCCGACCGTCGGCCTGGCGGTCCGCAAGCTCGAGGCCGCCGGCGCGATCCAGATCACGGCGAGCCACAATCCCGCGCCATGGAACGGCATGAAACTCTTTGGCAGTGATGGCGCTGTCCTGTCTGCTTCCAAAGGAGAGAAGATCAAGCGCATTTTCGATGCGAGCGCATTCACGCTGGTATCCCACGATAAGCTCGGCGAATTGCACGAATGCGAAAAAGCGGAGGATTGGCACCGCCAACGGGTGCTGCAACTGATCGATGCGCCGCGCATCCGCGCGGCCAACTTCCGCGTATTCATTGATGCCAACGGCGGCGCCGGCGGCCCGCTCGGCAAGGCGCTGCTCGAATCGCTGCACGCCCGGCCCATCACGCAGGGCGAATTTCCCGACGGCAATTTCGCCCACCCGCCGGAGCCGCTCGCCGAGAATCTGGCCACGATCCTGCCACTAGTTCGCCAGCATCAAGCCGCCGTCGGCTTCGTGCTCGATCCGGACGCCGACCGGCTGGCGCTGATCGACGAGCAGGGTCGCTACACCGGCGAGGAGTTGACGCTGGCCCTCGCAGTGCTGTGCCGGCTGCGCCAGGAAAAGGGACCTATCGTAATCAACATGTCGAGCTCGCGCGTCACCGAGGACATCGCGAAGCAGTTCGGCGTCGAGTGCCATCGCGCCGCGGTCGGCGAGGCCAATGTCGTCGAGAAGATGCGCTCCGTCGGAGCGCTCGTGGGCGGTGAGGGCAACGGCGGCGTCATCGATCCGCGCGTCGGCTGGGTCCGCGATCCCTACATCGGCATGGCCCTCGTGCTGCAACTCTTGGGAGATTCCGGCAAGACGCTGAGCCAGCTCGTTGCCGAACTGCCGAGCTATGCGATCGTCAAAGATAAATACACGGTTGCTTGCGATTTGTTGCCGAGACTGAACGCGGCCCTGGAAGCGCGCTGGCCGGAAGCGAAAGCGAATCGACTCGACGGTCTGCGGCTCGATTGGCCCGACCGCTGGGTCCATGTGCGTCCGAGCAATACCGAGCCGATCGTGCGCGTCATCGCCGAAGCGCCGCGGGAAGCCGATGCGCGGGCGTTGTGCAAGGATGTGGGCGCGCTGCTGCAATCGAGGGAATGAAGTTCACTCGAGATGGGGAGATAGGCCATGGAGCTTTCGCAATCTGAACGCGATTTGCGTGACCGCTTTTTCAAGGCGATGCTCGAAGCGACTTTCCCGTTGCAAAAGGGCGTCGATCAGGAGATAACGCTGCAAGCATTGATCCGGGCCGCGGAGATGCTGAAGGAACGCTTCGAGCAGGAGCTCGATGAGCTGCGCCAGGAAGCGGATTGACGTATTTACTTCTTCGCCGCCGCCCCTTTGAGGAAAAGATCGCTCCAGCGTGGGTCGGCCATCAGGGCGCGCGATTGCTGGAAATGATCGAGAGCGACATCGCGCTCGCCGTCGAACCAGGACAGATAGCCCAGCAGGAACGGGAAGTCGGCGTCCTTTGGATGCAATTTCTGCGCGGTGAGGAGGCGTTCGCGCTGGGCGTCCCAGGCGTCTGCATTGCCGTAAAGCTCAGCCTTGGGCCGAAAGCCGCTCATGGGCCAATCGGGTCGGCGGGCAAGTTGATTCTGGAGCAGTTCGACGGCTTCGTGGAATTTGCCAACGGCGATGTTCGCCTGCGCTTGCAGGAAGCCAGCGCGAGGGCCGGGCGGTTCGGTCGCCGCGGCCTGGCGAAAGCGGAGAATGGCGATGTTGTACTCACCGTCCTGGAATGCCGCGATCCCCATTTCTACCAGGCGCTCGCCTTCCGGAATCAACTTCACCGGCGGCGGTTTGGCAATCACCGGCGCCTTCCGCTCTTCCGGCGGCATCGGTTTGGCGATTTCCTTCGGCCCCGCGCCCGGCGCTTTCACCAATTCGCTCTTCTTCCCCCAAATCTTGTCCGGCGATTCGGCATCCAGATCGATCCCGGAAAGATCATAGCTCGGCCGGCGCGGTCGAACCATGACGGTCGGCGCGATCACCTGCACGCTGACACGCCGCTCAGCGACGCCATAAATCGGCGCATAGGGATTGCCGAAGTAGGGCGAATACGCCACCTGCATGAAACCGTAGGGAGGCGGAGGCCCGACGAATTGCGCGGGCGTCGTGCCCGTGAACGCAGCGCCGATCAGAACCGCCAGCAGCAAACGAATCCGTGTCATGGTCCAAGATCCTCGCTATTCTTCCCCCTTTGGATTCTACTTCATAATACATCGCACCGGCCAGCGCATTTCGGCGCGATCGCGCGCGTTGCGACCGAATGCTCGCTCGGCGATTTCGCGCGTGTCGCTTTATCCCCGAATCGCGGCGCCGATCAGTGAAACAGCAAGGATCGAAATCATCATGACAAGCGCAGCCACATGCAACGCCAGCGCCGGTGCGAAGCGCTTGGGGTCGCGAATGCCGAATTGGATCAGGGTGAAATGCAAGTAAAGTATATAGCCGAGAAAAAAGAGGATCGCCAAAGGAAACAATCCGAACAAAAGAATCAGCAAATAAACATTTAGGCCAAAATCGCTGGGCAGCTCGATGTAGTTCAAACCCACATTGGCGCCGTCCGCTGAAGCGAGGTGCGCCGCCCAAATGAGCGAGCCGACCACGAATGCCACCTGCATGATGATCGCGAAGATGGCGGCATTTTCCCAGAAAAAACTTGCAACTGCCAAACGGGGCCCCAAGCGCCAGCACTGCAACTGCCGGTAGCCACTGCAAATAATAGAGATAAGGAGAGGGCTTTCTTTTCTTATGCTTTTTCGGATTGTAGGTCTCGGCCTCAAGCAAGGAAATGCGATACCCGCATTCAACGCACTGGACCCGGATTCGCGATTCTTGATCGGAAACCGTGCCGGCAGCGGCGCACTTTGGGCAGGCTATTTTGCGTAGCATCCGCCAATCTCCTCACGATAGCGTGAATGCCGGCAGCTTGACGATCGCGCCGCCCTTCAGCGCCGATTCGTGCGCCAGGATGCCGACGCAGGTCCAGTTGGCCGATTGCACCGCGTTGGGGAACGGATCGCGTTCTTTCATGAGCGCGTCCACGAATTCGTGCACGAGATGCGGATGCGAGCCGCCGTGCCCGCCGCCTTGCACGAATGACAGATGCGCGTGCTCGCCGGCGTCATACACCCCCTTCGTCGTGAAACGGCGGATCGGCTCCGGCAAGAGATGCGCATAGTCCGGCACCTTGACGCGCTGCGGAATCTCCGGCTCCGGCTTCTTCGCCGTGTGGATCACCGGCTCCTCCCCCTCGATCAACGGCCACTCGAACGACTTCTTGACGCCGTAAACGTCGATCGATTCGCGGTATTGCCGGGCGACATCGAAGAGCGAGCGGATGATGCGGGCGGCCAGATCGCTGTTGCGGAACTTGATGTGGCACGTCTCGACCGCGAACGGCGAGTTGTATTTGGCGATCAATTCCTGCCGAATGGTGCCGGACCCGAAGCAGGAGACATATTCCGCCTCGGCGCGGGTGAGCGCCAGGCACGGGCCGACGCAATGGGTGGCGTAGTGCATCGGCGGCAATCCAGGCCAATAGTTCGGCCAGCCGTCCATGTCCTGCTGATGGCTCGCCTGGATGTATTGAATTTTCCCGAATTCGCCCTTCTCGTACATCTCCTGGCAAAACAGAAACTCGCGGGCATACACCACCGTCTCCGCCATCATGTATTTCAGCCCCGTCTTTTTGACCAGCTCGACGATCTCCTGGCATTCCGCCACCGTCGTCGCCATCGGCACCGTGCACATCACATGCTTGCCCGCTTTCAGGGCTGCAATCGATTGCGGCGCATGATCCGGGATCGGCGAATTGATGTGTACGAAATCGACCTCCTTATCGGCGAGCACGTCTTCGTACTTCGTGTAGCGCTTGGCCACCTTGTACGCATCGCCGACCTCGTGCAGCTTCTTCTCGGTCCGCTGGCAGATGGCGTACATGTTGGCGTTGGGATGCTTCTGATAGATCGGAATGAACTCGGCCCCGAATCCCAGGCCGATGATCGCGACATTGATTTTTTGCTTGGCCATGATGTGCTCCCGTTTCTCGAATAGCATAGCGTGACGCGGGTTTGCCGCCCAATTTGAATCACGAAAATGTGAAAAATCGAAAGCACGAAAAAAGATAGAACCTGCGAGAATAAAAAAACCTTCAATTGGCATTTTTCGCGTTTTCGTTTTTCGTGCTTTCGTGATTCTTTATCCGATAGCGCACCGGATCAGACATGCCGTTCTCCGCGAATCCCTTCAACCGCAGCAAGCAGGCATCGCATTCGCCGCATGCTTCGCCTTCCGGTGCGGGATCATAGCAGGTGGAAGTCAGCGAATAATCGACGCCGAGGGCCATTCCACGTCGGATGATGTCGGCCTTGCTGAGATCGATGAGCGGAGTATGGATCGTGAGCCGGCTGCCTTCCACGGCGGCCTTGGTCGCCAGGTTCGCCAGCTGCTCGAAGGCGCGGATGAATTCGGGCCGGCAATCGGGGTAGCCGCTGTAATCGAGGGCGTTGACGCCGATGAAGATGTCGTGCACGCCGAGCACCTCGGCCCATGCCAGAGCTAGCGAAAGGAAGATCGTGTTGCGAGCCGGCACATAGGTGCTCGGGATGCCGGCGTCCATTTCCGCTTGCGATCGCCCCTTCGGCACCGGCACATCGCTGGTCAGGGCCGAGCCGCCGAACTGGCGCAGATCGATCGGCACGATGACATGCTTGGCGGTCCGGAATGCCGCAGCGATATTGTTGGCAGCGGTGATCTCGACTTCATGCCGTTGGCCGTAGCGAAAGGTCAGCGCGTGAAGCTCGAAGCCCGCGTCCTTGGCGATGGCCAGGGTGGTCGCGGAATCGAGCCCGCCGCTCAAGAGAACCACGGCTTTCTTCGGCATAACCGAATCCTTGTGAGTGAATTGCCCGGCAATCGTCATTTATCAATCATGATAGACAACGTAGTGGCCGTGTCGTAAATTGCTCTATGCTTTCCGCCGCCTCGACCGCGGCGAGTCCATCCGAGACGAGTAACCTTCATCCGGGGTCCCCATCAATTGAGGAGTCGTTCATGTTGAGCTATCGCAATCGAATGTTGGCCGCTTTCCTGGTCGGGCTTGGATGCCTGTGCGGCGCCGCCGGCGCCGGCGATAAGAAACAGGATGAGAAGAAGCAAGAGGAAAAGAAAAAGTCGGTCAGTAAATTCTCCGGCAAGGCCATTGAATTGAAGCTGAAGGACGCCAAAGTCGAGTATCCTACCGAATTCTCGAACGATGATCCCAAAGCATTCAACCAGTTCCACTACAAGATTTTCACCGTTCAGCTCGAACAAGGAAAAATCTACCGCATCGATCATCGCGGGACGGGGGACGATCCGAAGTTCGATCCGTTCCTGTTCCTGGAGGACGCTAACGGCGTGCAGCTCGATCAGGACGATGACAGCGGAGGCGGCCTCAATTCCCGCATTATCTTCAAGGCCCCCAAGACCGGGCAGTACCGCGTCATCGCAACTACGTTCGTTCCTAAGCAGACCGGCAAGTTCACGCTGGAATTCAGCATTCCCAGCAAGGCGGAGACAGAAGTTGCGGAGCGCGTTGGCCGAATTCGCGGGTTCGCTGCCCTGACTCCCCCGCAGCGCAAAACTCTCGTCGCCGATGTATGCAAGCAGTTGAAAAGCCTCAACGGCGATTTGACCATCAAGGATTTCCAGATGGTGAACCTGCTCGCCGAGGAAGCCGAAATCGAAGGGGCTGTCGATTTGGCTCGTGAGATTCTTGAGGAAGGCGTCAAGCAATTCTCCGCCGCCAAGGATGAAAAAATTGCCCAGGCGACCGCGCCGCTCGAAAGCGCCTTGAAGAACCTCGACAAACTCGGCACCAAGATCGAGATCACCGGCATGAAAACCGACGGCAAGGAATTCGACCTTGCGAAACTCAAGGGCAAAGTCGTCCTCGTCGATTTCTGGGCAACCTGGTGCGGCCCGTGCATTGCGGAACTCCCCAACCTCGAAGCCGCCTACAAGAAATATCATGGCAAGGGCTTCGAGGTGATCGGCGTCAGCCTTGACCGCAAGGGGGACGACGAGAAGCTCACCAAATTCATGGAGAACCGCAAGATGCCGTGGGGCTGCATCAACATTGAGGACAGCGAAAAGCTCGCCAAGCAATATGAAGTCAACGCAATTCCGTACCCGGTGCTGATTGGCCCCGACGGGCGTATCGTTTCGCTGCGCGGCGCGGGCCGACGCTGGAGCGGCTGCTCGAGAGGTTGCTCAAGGTGAAAAAGTAAGCACGCCCGTCGCGTTTAGCGTTCGCGCGGGCCCGCGCGAACGCTAAACGAATTCTCGCCCTTCATCTCCGCCGCTTCACGCTTGGCAATCGGCCCATCGTTCCCTTGATGCGGAAATCGAGTTGCCGTCGCTGCAAATCGACGCGCACCACCGTCACTTCCACCTTGTCGCCGAGCCGATAACGGCGTTCCGTTCGCTGGCCGATCAGGCTGTGCGAGGCGTCGTCGAAATAGTAATAGTCATCCGGCAACGTGCTGATGTGGACCATCCCCTCCACGGGCAACGGGTCGGCCTGCGCGTAGAAGCCGTAATCCGCGACGCCGGTGATGACCGCTTGCATATCGGTGCCGACGCGGTCGTTCATGTACACCAGCAGCTTGTGCTTGACCAGCTCGCGTTCGGCCGTCTCCGCCCGGCGCTCCGTCTTGCTGCAATGCTCGCCCAGCGCCATCAGCTCTTGCAGATTGCTGCTCGCCTTGCCGCGCTTGATAAGCTGATCGAGCAGGCGGTGCACCTGCAAATCGGGATAGCGGCGGATCGGCGACGTGAAATGGCAATAGTTCTCGCTGGCCAGGGCATAGTGGTCGTCCTTCACCGGGCTGTACGTCGCCTGCTTCAAGCTGCGCAGCAAGGCGTAATGGACCGCGTGCATCTCCGGCTTGTCGGCCGATTGCTGCAACACGCGCTGCAAGCTGAAGCGGTCGGTTTCCTTTTTCATCTTGTAGCCGAGGATGCGGGCGAACTCCGCGAACTTTTGCAGCTTGGTCGGTTCCGGGGCGGGGTGGACGCGGCGCAGAAAATAGATGTCCTTGTGGTCAAGATGCTCGGCGACCGCTTCATTCGCGGCCAGCATGCATTCCTCGACGATCTGGTGGCTGATATCATGCTTGCGAAAATGGGCGCCGCAGACCTTGCCGTTTTCGTCATATTCGAGCGCGATCTCCGGCATCATCAGCTCCAGCGCCCGCGCTTGACGCGGCGCTTGTGCAAAATCGAGCGCCAGCTCGCGCATGCGGAAGAGCATTTCGCGCACGTCCGGATCGATTTCTCCCCTCTCCCCTGTACTCAGGGGAGAGGGGCCGGGGGTGAGGGGTTCCCCATCGCCCGTGTCGGCGCGACGCTTTTGCATGGGATGCTGAACCCCCTCACCCCCGGCCCCTCTCCCCCTGAGTACAGGGGGAGAGGGGAGAGACTCCGCCAATATCGCCGAGACTTCCTCATACGAAAACCGCCGCCGCGTCTTAATGACGCCGTTGGCGAAGCGCACGTCGGTCTGCACGCCGGTCGGCGTCAGGTCCATGATGGCGCTTTTGACATAGCGGATTTTGCCCTCTTGCAAGCTCGCCAGGCCGTTGGAGATCAATTCCGGAAACATCGGAATGACACGCTGCGGCAAATAGACGCTGGTGCCTCGCCTGCGGGCTTCGCGATCGAGGGCGCTGCCGGGCGGGGCGAAATGCGAGACATCGGCGATGTGTACGCCGAGCTGCCAGTGCTTGCTCTTGGGATCGACGGTGAGCGAGATGGCGTCATCGAAATCGCGAGCGTCGATCGGGTCGATGGTAATGGTCAGCCAATCGGTGAAATCTTCACGATCCTCCGGAACGACTTCCTTGAAGCGGGCGCCGACCATGCGGGCCTCGGTGAGAACGTCTTCCGGGAAGGCATCGGGGATGCCGAGGGCGCGAATGACCGAAAGCGTATCGACGCCGACTTGGCCGTGCGGGCCGAGCACCTCGGTGACGACTGCTTCGCCGCGCTCGTCGGCCGTCGGAAAGCGCAGCATCTCGACGACGACCTTGTCGTTGGGCTTGGCCCCCTTCACGCTGGGATCGCCGACGAGAACGCTGTGGGAAAAGACGGTGCCATCGACGCGGACGAAGTCTTGGCCGTCGCGTGTGAAATAAGTGCCGACGAATTGGCTGGTGGCCCGCTCGAGGACCTGAACGATGTCCCCCTTGGGCCCGCGTTCATGGCGCGCCCGCGATGGGCGAATGCGCACCATGACGACATCGCCGGTGGCGGCATCGCGGATCGCTTCCTCGGGGATGAAGACCTCGATGAATTTGTGCCCTTCGTCGGGATTGGGGCGGACGAATCCGAAGCCGGCGCTCGCCTTGCGGAAGATGCCGGTGAGGGTGCCGTGGACGCTGAGCTTGCGGACGGCGTTCCCTTTGCCGATCTCCAGCCGGCCTTGGCGGATCAGCTCCTTGAGAGCGTCCTTGAAGTTGTCATTTTCGGACGGCGGCAAGCCCAGCTTGCGCATGAGGGCTTTCGGCTTGACGGCATGATAACTCGGATGGGCAATGGTGCTGAGAATGCGTGCTTGCAAATCGGACATGATTTTCCATTGATGGTGACGAACAATCCATGTTTCGCGGCCACGCCGACAGCGTGGGCGGACTGCTCCGTGCTATTATATGACCCGGCGACGCGATATCAGGTTCGCGCGTGCAGGGCCAAAAATCCAGCCACCGATGGAACACGGATCGAACACGGATGGGAAAATCGGCCGTGGTTGTTATTCTCCTCTAATATCCGTGTTTCATCCGTGTTCCATCCGTGGCTGGATTCCGCCTTCAATGCGAATGGCAAACTGGGGACTGTTTGACAATTCTGATGCGGCCCTTGCGAAATCTGTTTTCGGTTGTCGAAATTCTTTCTTGCAAGCCGCGCGAGGAATGGTTACGCTGGAGTTGTTGTATATTCCACCTTGACCACAAGGAGGTCTCCCATGTCGACCGGTTACCTTGTGAAATGCCCGCAAGTCCGTTGCCGTTGGTTCGGTGAACTTCCCGGCAAACCCGATCCTGAGGCGTGGCGTGAATCCGCCGCGACCGTCGTCTTCGAGTGTCCACGCTGCCAGCACGAATGGCGTGCCCGCATCATCGGCAATAGCGTGCAGCCACTGCCGCCTGAATCGGCCGACGAGCTCGAGGTGGTGCTTTGGCCCGACGTCGATCTCGGCGATGGGGGCTGATGGCAGGACCGCGCCGGGAGGGCGAGGCTCCTGCCGAGCCGCGCCGCCGGGTATCAACTCGGTTCGCGGCTCGGCAGGAGCCTCGCCCTCCCGGCGCGAGCGCTTTCCCTAATCGCGCTTCATCAATCGCCGTCGGTCGCGATTCCTCGCAACAACTCCATCTCCGCGGCGTGCGGCTTCAGGGCGTCGATCACGAACTGAATGTGCTCCGTCAGATCGACGCCGAAGTCGGCCGCGCCGCGGGTGATGTCGTCGCGGTTGACGGTGCGGGCGAAACCCTTCGATTTCATTTTCTTCTTCACGCTGGCGGCGGTCATGTCGGTGATGCCGGCTGGCCGCACCAGAGCCGCGGCCGTGATGAAGCCGGCCAGTTCGTCACACGCATAGAGCGCCTTGTCCACCAAATGCACGCGCGGATAATCGCTCAGATAATCGGCATGCGAACAGATCGCGTAGATCAGGTCGTCGGGATAGCCGCGCTGGCGTAGGATCGCCGCCCCCTGGAGCGGATGATCGGGAGGATTCGGCCAGCGCTCGTAATCGAAATCGTGCAGCAAGCCGATGATGCCCCAGCTATCCTCATTTTCGCCGAGCTTGCGGGCATAGGCGCGCATGGCGATCTCGACAGCGAGCATGTGCCGGACCAGGCCGGGATCCTTGACGTATTCGTTCAGCAGCGTGAATGCATCGGCGCGGTTCATGGTGTTGCGATATGGCAATCGCGATGGTTCGGCAACGAGCGAAAGCAGCCGCGCAAAATCCGCGCTTTTGCATTGGCCTCGGCTCGCATTCTGTTTATGATGATCCAGTAGAGACGCTCGCACCCCTGGGGCGATCCGCATCATGAGCTTGAACCTCTCCGGCTTCCTTTTGGTCTGCGTTGGCCTCAGCTTGATTTTCGTCACGCTGTCGCTGGTTTTGCTGCGCGGCGCCAACCCGGCCCGCGATTCCTATTCCGGTGCCGCCCGCTTCTTTCTGATCTGCCTGCGCCTCGCCATCGGCTGGCATTGCTTCGTCGAAGGCATGGAGAAAATCTCGACCCCCAATTGGTCGAGCGAACCTTACCTGCGCGAATCGATGGGGCCGCTCGCTGGATTCTATCACGATATCGCCGGCGATCGGCTCATCGACCAGCTCACGGTCGGCGACGACGGCGCCATTCCCGCGGAGCTGGATCGCGAATGGCGCGAATACCTCGACGCCTTCGCCGCCTATTACGATCTGGATTCCACGCAGCGGCAACGAGCCGAAGAGATTCTCAAGGAACGCGAGTCGGCCGTGCTCGCCGCCTTCAAGAAACCCGAGCCGGTGGCCAAGATCGCCGCCTATCCGCCGGAGCTGACCGTTGACATGACCATGGCGGGTCGGCTCAAGGACCATGAGCGCCTTCTGGAGCGCGTTCGCACGGCCGAGGCGAAGTTTCCTACCGATGACAAGGGGGTCCACGCCGAATGGAAAGCCGCCAAGGCCGATCTGGCGAAATGGCGTGCCGAGTTGAAGCGGGCCATCGACGTGCAAACCGACAAATTGAAGCGGACCGAAGAAGCGGCGCGGGAAAAAAGCAGGAAGAAGATCGAGGAGCTGACGGCCAAGTTGAAGAAATTAACTGAGAATCTTTTTCCATTTCAAGTTGCAGAAGCCCTCGAAGCACAGAACCCTACAAAAGATGGCGAGAAGGCGGGCCGACCGAAGAAAGACAAAAAAAATGAGGCGCTTGCGGCCAAATGGAAGAACGAAGTTGACGGCCTGAAAAAAGAGAGCGACGCCGAGAAGGCGAAGGTGTGGGAGACGCTGCGAGACGTGTTGACATCGGAGCAGAAGCAGCGCGCACCGATGCCGGAGCCGGCGCCGCTGCCGGTCGGGTCATGGCGGCTGCTGGAGTACGCGGACTTCGGCGTGAAGTGGGGACTAACGGTGCTAGGCGCCTGCTTGCTGCTGGGGATATTCTCGCGGTTTTCGAGCTTCTTGACGGCGCTGTTGATTCTGTCGTTTTACCTGGCGATGCCGCCGCTGCCGGGTTGGCCGGAGGGGCCCCGGCTGGAAGGGCATTACCTGATCGTCAACAAAACGCTCATTGAAGTAATCGCCCTATTAGCGTTGACGTTTATTCCCACCGGACGCTGGGCGGGGTTGGACGGATTGTTGCAATTCGTGCTGCCCGGCTGTTGCGGTGGCGTGAAGCAAAGCGCGGCCACGCTACCGCCGAATTGACGCCATCAAGATAGTTAGCCACGGATGAAACACGGACGAAACACGGATGGGAAGGAGACAGAACAGAACTCCATGATCGACGGATTGCTGGCCCGTTTTTCTATCCGTGTTTCGTCCGTGTTTCATCCGTGGCTAAATTTGGAATCATCCTGTTAATAAGGAGAGAATCATGGCTCTCGATATGACCCCCGAACAAAAAGCGACCGGCAAGGACAACTTCAATCGCGTCGTCGGCAAGATGGCGGAAGCCGACCAGGCACCGGGCATCACGCGGCGTCGCTTCATGCAGGGGCTGATCGCCGCCGGCGCCGTGCTCCCCGTCAGCGCTGCCGCCTACTTCGGCTATTCGGATCATAGCTTCCCGCGCGGCATGCGGCCCGTCAAGGCGGGCATCATCGGCTGCGGCGATGAAGGCGGCGTCCTCGTCGGCTACCACAATCCCAACTTCGTCGATTTCGTCGCCGCCGCCGATATTCGCCCCACCAACAGAGACCGCATCTTCGCCGGCCAACCTGGCACGCCGCGCCTCGGTTTCAACGCCATCCGCGAGCACATCCGCGTCAAATACGGCCAAGCAGTCGATCAGCACATCACCGTCTACGACGATTACAAGCGGCTTCTCGAACGGCGCGACATCGAGATGGTTGTCATCGCGCTGCCGTTGCATTTGCACGCACAGGTCGCGATCGAAGCGATGAAGGCGGGCAAGCACGTGCTATGTGAAAAACTCATGGCATGGAATATCAAGCAATGCAAGCACATGATCCGTGTCTCCGATCCCGGCTCTGAACAAAATCCGGAGGGGACGGGCAAGCTGCTGTCGATCGGCCATCAACGCCATTACTCGATGCTTTATGCCCACGCCAACGAGATCGTTACCTCCGGCGTGCTCGGCGATGTCAAGCACATCCGCGCGCTCTGGCATCGCAACAACGTTCGGAAGAACCCCGATCCGAACACGGTCGCGGGCCGGCCGTTGCTCGATTCCTGGTCGCCGCTCATCCCGCAGCGCGATCGCGATGCCCTGGCGGCGAATATCCGCCAGCACGGCTACAAGAGCATGGAGGAACTCGTGCGCTGGCGGCTCTACACACGCACCGGCGGCGGGCTCATGGCCGAGCTCGGCAGCCATCAACTCGACGCCTGCAGCATTTTCCTGGGCACCTGGCCGGACAATGCGCCGCCCGAGCTGCGCGGAAAAAAGAAACGGCCACTCGCCATCACCGCCGTCGGCGGCACGAATTATTATGGCATCGGCCCCGACGTCCCGCCCGACGACCGCGAATGCGAGGACCACGTCTATTGCATCTACGAATTCCCCGGCCCGCGTTATGATCCGACCAAGGCCAGTTCTCGCAAGAACGATATCGTCACCGTCACCTATTCATCGATCAACACCAACGGCTTCGAGAAGTACGGCGAATGCGTCATGGGCACCAAGGGAACGCTCGTCGTCGAGGAAGAGCAATCGGCAATGCTCTACGGCCCTCAAGGGCGCTCGACGCAGGTGACGGCAAGCGTCGGCGCTTTGGTCGATGCATCGTCAACGTCCGGCGCTCCCGCCGAAACGCGCGCCACGGCGGTTGGCGCCACCGCAATGGGCCCTGGAGCGCCGAGCAAAGGATATCGCGAGGAACTGGAGCACCTGGCTTATTTGATCCGCATGCAAGGGCAGGGAATGGAGCGCGACGAAGCCACGCTCAAGCCGAAGTGCGACGGCCGGGCGGCGATGGCCGACGCGATCATCGCCCTGGCCACCAATCAGGCGATGAAGCACCGCACCCGCATCGAGATCACGCCGGCGCTCGCCCGCAGCTGGTACGAGGATGTGAGCGAGAACAGCCCGGTCCCGGACGCCGACATGGTGGAAGAATGAATCAGTTGATATCAGCGCTGCATCAGCCACATGAGCGGCAACACGATCACGCCCATCATCGGCATGTTCAGCAGCACCGCCGCCCACACCTTCCAGCGCCGGTCGCGGCTCACCGTGCCATCCTCCGCATAGAGGCAAGCGAGCAGGTAAAGAACATAAAGCTGCAACGGCCAAAAGAGCAGCCCGAAGACGGCGGTGCGAAACGCCTTGTCGGCGAGTTGATTGATCGGCGCCCGGTCCTCTTCTTCCGCTTGCAAATCCTCGGCGATCTCTCGAGCGGCGATACCGGTCCGGAAGTCCTCATCGCTCGATTCCTCCTCGGCGTCGGCTTCTTCGCGCCTCCTCTTGAATTTGAGTCAGCAGCATCTCCGCGCGCTCGGCGTTCAGCGCCGCCACTTGCAGCTTGACGCCGCCGATCGCCGCGGAGAGCATCCAGTCGGTGGCGACCGTGGTGTCGTCAATGAGGACGCAGGCGACGCCTTCGTGCTCCAGAAAATTCCTGGCCAGGTCCGCCGCGACGGAATCCTGGAACGTGGCCACGGTGACAAGGCGGTCGGACATTGTTTCACCATCCGAAATTTAGCCACGGATGAAACTCGGCGCCCCAGAATGCTTCCTTGAATGGGCGGCCGAGCACAATCGGCACGCCCATGTTCGCGAAGAGCATCGAATCGCTCCTGAGAAATTCACCGAACGCCTGTCAGATTCAGCCGTCGGCTCGGCCCGGCCCTTCCTGATTCGCAGCGTCGTGAACCTGGGATTCGGCCGTGCCGAGATATTTCATTCTCAACCGCGGTCGAATGTAAGGAATCCACCATGATCGAATCGTTAACAAGTAGCGATGCTCGTCGAATATCACCGCGACAAAGCTCCGTTCATCGACCAATTCAACCCGTTGCAGCAACGCAGATTCATACATCCACCCCAACCATCGACACGATTGAAGACGCAATTCCTTGCTGACGAACGCGAAGTTCGTGATTTCTTCAAAAGGACAATCGTAGTCGGTCACGAAGACATATCCATCGAATGTCTCGAACTGGTGGAGAAGTTCATAGCCAGGCAACGAAATCCCGGTAGCCGCGCCATCCGAGTACAGCCTTGATCGCAGCGGCCATGTCTCGTATAGGCCGTCATGGCGTTCCAATGTGAACCGGCTTATCGGGTTCATGTTCGTAAAGTACCCAGCGCGTTTTGTGGGCGAAGCAGTGATTCCACAAAATTGAACTGAACGTCAACTTTTGGCCGCGGCGAACGAGCCCACGCGATCATAGGCTGGCCAGCTAAGGCAACTCCAGCAGTGCCGACGTTGGGTCAGCCAAGAACGCCCGAATGTCGGCTGCGCGACCGCAATAACATCTCGAAAGCACGGGTCGGGCCGTTGCCCACCCGTAGCCACAGGACTTTCGGGGGTGGACCGAGCGTCGCGGACAATACCTGGAAGTCTGCGTCCTTCGACACGATGGCGAGCCCGTGTGCCGCCGCGTAAGCCCATACGGTCTGGTCATCTGCCGTGCCTAGCCCGGCAAGCAAAACTTGCTCGGAACCGGGAAACTCCGTGGCGAGCAGCGCCGGCAGACGGCGCGACAAATTCTGGTCGAAGAGCAGGCTCACGCAGCGGGCCTCGGCAATTGGCTGGCCGCGAATGCGAGGCAGGCGCGGATGTCCTCCTTGGTGAGTTCAGGAAAGTCCGCCAGCAGCTCCCGTACGGTCATACCGCCGGCAAGGTATTCCAGCACGTCACGGACCGTGATTCGCATTCCGCGAACGCACGGCTGCCCGTTCCGCTTGCCCGGCTCGATCGTGATGAGGTGCATGAATTCCATATTTCAAGTCTACCCGTCTGAGGGCACGCAGTCAATCAAAGGACTCTTCTACCTGCGCATCGGACGTGCGCACCTTGCCAGGCGGCAGGATTGCGGCCAAGCAATCACGCAGCCGGTCCGTACAATATTCAACGCCTCCACCTGGCATATTGAGGGTCAAATCATGCGTGCCGTTCCTTTCGCGCTGGCGTTGCTGGTCGCGTTGCCCATCTCGCTGCCGGCCCAGGCGCCGGCGATCAAGATTCTCTTCCTCGGCGACAACGGGCATCACAAGCCGATGGAACGGTTTCGCCAGTTGCAGCCGGTTCTCGAAAAACGCGGCATCGAGTTGACCTACACCGACGCCGTTGATTCGCTCAACGCCAAGACGCTCGGGCGCTATGACGGATTGCTGATCTATGCGAATATCACCAAAATCACGCCGGCGCAGGAGACCGCCCTGCTCGATTTCGTCGCGGCCGGCAAGGGCTTCATCCCGCTCCATTGCGCGTCGTATTGCTTCCTCAATTCCGAAAAGTACATCGAGCTGGTCGGCGCCCAATTCAAATCGCACGGCGTCGGCACCTTCCGCACCACCATCGCGGAGCCGAACCATCCGATCATGAAGGGTTTCGAGGGCTTCGAGAGCTTCGACGAGACTTACGTCCACACGAAGCACAACGAAAAAGATCGAACCGTCCTCGAATACCGCGAGGACAAGAAGACGAAGGAACCGTGGACGTGGGTGCGCACGCACGGCAAGGGGCGCGTCTTCTACACCGCCTGGGGGCATGACGAACGCACCTGGGGCAACGCGGGGTTCCAGGATTTGGTGGAACGAGGGATTCGATGGGCGGTTAACCGGCCCCTTACGGGGCTCGGCTCGCCGATTCCAGAAATGACGAAGATCGGCAAGGATGTGAAGCCGTTCGAGTACAAGGAAGCGAAGATTCCGTTTTACGCTCCGAAGGCCGGCGCCAAGGGGCCGTTGACGCAGATGCAATTGCCGCTCGAAGTCGATGAAGCGATGAAGCACATCGTCCATCCGACCGATTTCTTGCTGAAACGCTTCGCTTCCGATCCGCAGATCAAGCGCCCCATCTGCATGAACTGGGACGAACGCGGCCGACTGTGGATCGCCGAATCGGTCGATTATCCGAACGAGCCGGCAAGCCCGACGGCCAGGGGAACGACCGCATCGTCATCTGCGAAGACACCAAGGGCGACGGCGTGGCGGACAAATTCACCGTCTTCGCCGACAAGCTGTCGATCCCGACCAGCTTCGTCTTCGCCTACGGCGGCATCGTCGTCACGCAAGCGCCGCACACCCTGTTCCTGCGTTCCAGCAAAGGCGATGACAAGGCCGACGAGCGCAAGATTCTCTTCAGCGGCTGGGGCACCGGCGATACCCATGCCGGCCCATCGAATCTCCGCTACGGCTTCGACAACTGGATTTACGGCATCGTCGGCTACTCCGGCTTCAACGGCACCGTCGGCGGCGAACGGCACAAGTTCGGCCAGGGCTTCTTCCGCTTCAAGATGCAAAACGAGCCGGAAGCGTCAGCGACGGTCTCCGTAGCCAAGCTCGAATTCCTCCGCTCCACCAGCAACAATAGCTGGGGCGTCGGCTTCAGCGAAGAGGGTCTGCTCTTCGGCTCCACGGCCAACGGCAATCCAAGCGTCTTCATGCCGATCCCCAACCGCTATTACGAAAAGGTGCGCGGCATGTCGGCGTCGGTGTTGCCGACCATCGCGACCAGCAACAAGTTCTATCCGATCACCGACAAGGTCCGCCAAGTCGATTTCCACGGCGGCTTCACCGCGGCCGCCGGCCACGCCCTCTACACCGCCCGCACCTATCCCAAGGAATACTGGAACCGCGTCGCCTTCGTCGCCGAGCCGACCGGCCATCTGGTGGCCTCGTTCGTGCTCGACAAGAAGGGGACCACTTTCAGCTCGAAGAATTCCTGGAACCTGCTGGCCAGCGACGACGAATGGTGCGCTCCGATCATGGCCGAGGTCGGGCCGGACGGCAATGTCTGGATCATCGACTGGTACAACTACATCGTCCAGCACAACCCAACGCCGCCCGGCTTCAAGACCGGCAAGGGCAACGCCTATGAAACGCCGCTAAGGGACAAGACGCATGGCCGCATCTATCGGCTGGTGATGAAGAACCCGGCGAGCCGAAAGCCCAAGGACCGGTTCCGTCCCTGGAAACGCCGGAGCAGATGGTCGCGGCACTCAAGAACGACAATCTCTTCTGGCGGCTGCATGCGCAGCGGCTGTTGGTGGAGCGGGGGAAGGTTGACTTGTGCCAGCACTGATGAGGCTGATCGAAGGCAGGTCAGTCGATGAGATCGGGATGAATGTTGCGGCGGTGCATGCGATTTGGACGTTACACGGACTTTGGGCCCAGGTGCCGAAGACCAGCCCCGAACAAGATCGAATAGCCGACGCACTTCGAACGAACTTCCTTGGTGCAGGAACCTCCCACGATTCCGCTGCCGTGCGTCGTGCTGCGGTAATGGTAATGCCGCGGTCGCAGAAAACCGCGATCCAAATCACATCAGTTTACGCGGTTAATCGCCTTCTCGATGATCCCGACTACCACGTGAGACTGGCAATCCTATTAGCTCTGGCGGAAATGCTCGAATCACAGCAAGGTGGCATCGGGCCGTCTAAGGAGGTGGCCGCAACGTAAGGATTACCTCGCAGACCGAAATCTGCGCGACGCTCTCACGATGGCCGCCGCAGCCGATCCGCTTCCATTCATCGAAGGGCAAAATCAAGAGTCGAGCAATAACCCCGATCCCGCGTATCTCGACATCGTCCGCACCGTCGCCGCCCACCACGCAGCACAAAAAGACAGCAAGCTCGATAAGCTGCTCGCGTCGCTGCCCAAGGCGCAGTCCGGATTACATCGACGCCGTGCTTGACGGCACGCTGAAGGGCTTGCCGAAATACCGCGAATTCAAGGTGGATGAGGCCGTCTCGCGCGATTTGAAGGAGATTTTCCTCAAGGTCCCCGCAGCGAGCAAAGGCAAGGTGATCCGCTTGGCCAAGGCGATGAGTGTCGCTGGCTTCGACAAGCACGTCGGCGAGATCGCGGCGAACTCTGATGAAAACGCTGGCCGACGAGAAGCTGAGCGATGCCGCGCGGATCGCCGCCGCCCAGCAACTGCTTGATTTGCAGCCCGATGACGCGAATGCTGGCCGAGAAGCTGCTCGATGCAGTCACGCCGCGCTCTTCGCCGACATTCGCCGTCGGCATCCTTGACGCGCTCGGGGCCGTTTCGCCGTCGGCCGGTCCGCTCCTGCTATCGGCGCATGCCGAGCTTCACGCCGCAGGTCCGCACGACGGCGTTGCGCGTCCTCCTGAGCCGGCCCGAATCGACGCGGCTATTTCTTGACGCCGTCGAAAAAGGGACGATGACGTTCAGCGAATTGCCGCTCGATCAGAAGCAAGCGCTGGCGGCGCATCCGGATGCCAAGATCGCCGCGCGTGCCAAGGCGCTCCTGGCCAAAGGCGGCGGGTTGCCCAACGCGGATCGGCAAAAGGTCGTCGAGGAATTCTTGCCGCTCATCGCCAAGAAGGGCAATGTCGAGCTTGGCAAGGCGGTGTTCAAGAAGCATTGCGCCCTGTGCCACACGCATTCCGGCGAAGGAGCCAAAATCGGCCCGGACCTCTCCGGCGTCGCGGTCCATACGAAGGAACACCTATTAATCGACATCCTCGATCCGAGCCGATCCGTCGAGGGCAACTTCCGCGTCTATCAGGTCGTCACCCAGGCCGGCATCACGCATAACGGCCTCCTGGCTTCCGAGACCAAAACGACCATCGAGCTCTTCAACACCGAAGGGAAAAAGATCGTCGTGCAGCGCGACGAGATCGACGCCATCATCGCCTCGCCCAAATCGCTGATGCCCGATGGCTTCGAGAAGCAGCTCAAGCAAGACGAATTGATCGACCTGCTCGAATTCCTGACCGCCCGAGGCAAATTCGTGCCGATCGCGCTCGACAAGGCCGCCACCATCGTTAGCACGCAGGGGATGTTCTACTCGAAGGACGCGACGGTCGAGCGGTTGATCCTGCCCGATTGGTCGCCGCGCACTGTCAAGGGGGTGCCATTCCATTTCGTCGATCCGCAGGGGGACAAGAAGCCGAACGTCATCCTGCTTTACAGCAAGAACGGCGCGGTGGCGGCGACGATGCCGAAGTCCGCGAAGCTGGAATGCAACCTGCCCGCCAAGGCGATCCACCTGCTCTCCGGCGTCAGCGGCTGGGGCTATCCCTACGGCAAGGAAGGCGGCGCGGTTCTGATCGTGCGCTTGCACTACGCCGACGGCAAGACCGAGGACCACGAGCTCAAGAACGGCGTCCACTTCGCCGACTACATCCGCAAGGTCGATGTGCCGAAATCGGACTTCGCCTTCTCGATGCGCGGCCAGCAGATGCGTTATCTATCGGTGACACCGGGGCGCGATGCGGCACTGACGGCGCTTGAATTCGTCAAGGGCCCGGATGCGTCGGCGCCGATCGTGCTGGCGGTGACGGTAGAGACGAAGTAGCTGGCATGGTACAATAGAATCAGTAATCGAAGGAGCAATTATGTCCGACACCATGCAATCTCCACATACTCCGGCAAGTATGTTTCAAGCTCATTTCGGAGCGCCGCCGGGTGCTCAGGACCCGCGCGCCGATTGCGAGAAATGGGAGCGCCTTTGCGGCGAGTTGCTGGCGGAACGCGCTCGCTTGCGTGAAGAGCTGGAACGGGCCCGGTTCGTGGAGTTCTGCAAGAGCTTTCAGCCGTTGACAGCGGAGGAGTTGGAAGCGCAAATGGCTGGCGCCACTCCGTTCGAAGAGACCATTGCCTCACTTAAGGAGGAATTGAGGTCCCGGCCATGAGCGGCGGCGTGCCCTATAAACTCGACAAAGCCCCGGCGGTCAAGGAACAGGTGAAGGATATTGCCGCCATTGCCAAACAAGCTGGAAGCCTGCGTGCCTTGATCGCGTTGGTCGAAGAGGCTGCCAGTCGGCTGCAATCGGATCCAAGCGGCTGGGGGGACCCTGAGTATCGAGCCAAACACGTCAATGCCGTGTTTTACCACGCGATGTTGCGTCCCCTCGCGTTTCGATATGTCGTTTTCGAAGAGGCTCGCAGTGTGTTAATCCTGAACATCAAGCTTATAGCCGGCTTTGACGGCGGAGCAGATTCAGCAGCCCCATGAAAAAGAAATCTGCAATCGCCGTGGTGGTCGTCGAAATGAAGTGCCCAGAATACCTGTGAAATGAACATGGCCAATGACATTTACGTAGATTCCGTGAGCCCAACCGGGCTGCACCAGTGCATTGCCGAAGGCGACGGCAGGAGCGTCTGGATGTATCTTCACGACCTGCGGGAGCGAACTGTCGTTGCCGATGCTCCAATTTGCAGCCTTGCGGATCTCGTGGCTCTATCGCATTTCAAGGAGACGTACAAGGGGGACGGCGCTGCTCCGCTGGTGAAGGAATACTCGACGGCACGAGCCGTAAATACCGATCTCACCAATGCCATGATCGCGTTTCAGTGGGCGAATGACGGCGCCTCCGTGGTCGCGTTGGTCGAAGGTGAACCATGCTCGATGGTGGTTGCTGGCGAGAAAAGGGGTTACTCGAAGGCGCTCAGCAAGGAAGGCCCCTTCGGCCAACCCTGGAATCAAACGCAATTCGACAAAGCGTTCAAGGAGCATTCATGACCGTTTCCTGGCACGGCATCTATCCCGCAGCGACAACGCAGTTCGACGCCGATCAAGCGCTGAACATCGCCGGCACCATGCAGCATGTCGAAAAAATGCTCGCCGCCGGCATGCACGGCATCATCATGCTCGGCTCCGTCGGCGAGAATACCGCGCTCGAATATGGCGAAAAGCTCGACGTGCTGAAGGCGACCGTCGCCCAGGTGCGGCGGCGCGTGCCGGTGCTGACCGGCGTGGCCGAGACGACGACGCGGCTGGCGTGCCGGTTTGCCGAGGACGCGAAGAAGATCGGCGTCGATGGGCTGATGGTGCTGCCGGCGATGATCTACAAGGCCGATCCGCGTGAGACGATGACGCACTTCCGCACGGTGGCCCGCGCGACCGATTTGCCGATCCTCGTTTATAACAATCCGCCGGCTTACGGCGTCGACATCACGCCTGCGATGTTTGCCGAGCTGGCCGACGAGAAGACGCTGGTCGCGATCAAGGAATCGTCTGACAATGTTCGCCGCATCACCGACATCAAGAACCTGTGCGGCGATCGCTTTATTCTCTTTTCCGGCGTCGATGATCTCGTCTTGGAAAGCGTGCTGCTCGGCTCCGTCGGCTGGGTGTCGGGCCTGGTCAACGCGTTCCCGCACGAATCGAAGCGGCTATGGGACCTGGCAACGGCGGGCAACTACACGGAGGCGCTCAAGATTTACCGCTGGTTTATGCCGCTCCTGCACCTGGACACGCACGTGAAGCTGGTGCAATACATCAAGCTCGCGGCGGCGGAATGCGGCTACGGCACGGAGGTAACCCGAGCGCCGCGCTTGCCGCTAGTGGGGAGGGAACGCGAAGAGGTGCTGACGATCATTCGCAAGGCGATGGCGACGCGGCCGATGTGAATTCCAAGCCGCCGCTCAGGGCGCCGGCTTGGGGCAAGGAAATCATTTCACGCTCCAAATCTTCACCACGCCGTCAATGCCGCCGGACGCGAGCCAATTTCCGTCGTGGCTGAAGCTCAAGGAAATGACCGATCCGGGTTCGCCGGATCGCGTCGGGTTCACATGGGCTTTGATCGTTTTCAATTCCTTGCCGTCGGCGGCCCAGATTTCGATGGTGCCGTCATAATTGCCGGCGGCGAATTTGCCATCGGGGCTGAGGGCAAAGGCGGCGCCCTCGTGGGCCTTAAGCTCTTGCACCTCTTTCTTGCCTTCGATGTCGTAAATCTTGATGACGCCGTCGCGGTTGCGGGCGATGATCTTTTTGCCGTCCGCCGTGAAGCATGCCCCGATGAAATCGCGGCCCTGCTCCTTTTTCTTGGTCACCTTCCCCTTGGCGTCCTTGACCTCGACCTCGCGCTCGATCTTGAAGAGAGCGATTTCCTTGCTGCCGGCGATGTCCCAGACACGGAGGGTGTTGTCGGCGCTGGTGGTAACGAGTTGCTTGCCGTCGGGGCTAAACGCCACGCCGGTAACGGTGTCGGTGCGCCCTTGTCTTTTTCCTTGGCCTTGTCTTTGTCCTTCGCGTCATCCTTTACCTTGAGGGTCTGCGTGTCCTTGCCGGCGGCGATGCTCCAGATTTTGGCGGTGCCGTCGTCGCTGCCAGAGGCGAGTTCCTTGCCGTCCTTGGAGATCGCCAGGGCGTCGATGTTGAACAGATGGCCGATGAGTGCCGGTCCCGGCTTGCCGGTCTTGGCGTCGAAGATTTTGATCTCGCCGATGCGGATGGGGCGTTCCTTCACCGGTTCCTTCGCCTTGTCCTTTGCCTTGTCCTTGACGTCGTCCTTTACCTTGGGGGCCTTGATGAGCTGGCCCGTGCCGACGTAAAGATGGGCGTTGGCGTAGAGCAAGCCGCGGTATTCGCCAAGCCCTTTCATCGTAGGAGCCTTGATTGACAGCGATTCCTTCTTGGCGGCCAGGTCCCAGACCTTGATCGTGTTGTCGCGATACACGGCGGCGACCGTCTTGCCGTCGGCGCCGAATGCGACGCCGGTGACCCAGTAGGTCTTGCCCGTTTCGTCCTTCTCGCCCTTGACGATATAGCTGAATTCCTGCGATGGCATGTCGGGCTTGAATGGCTCCTTCTTTTCTTCCTTCTTCACTTCCTTCTTGTCTTTCGTCTCATCCTTCTTGTCTTTCTTGTCTTTCTTGTCCTGAGCGGCAAGCTCGAAATTCGAGCCGACGATACCGACGATCAACGTAGCGGCAACGAGAAAGGACACGACACGGGACATGCGCAACATTGGCAGGCTCCTTGGGGTGGGACTACAGCTGACATGGAAGATTGTCGCAGACGTGGGGCGAAGGTCAAGCGCTGCGTGCAAATAAAACCGCCAAAGCTCAAAAAACTTAGGGCTGGCAGCTCTGGCACTGGCTAACTAAATCAGCCTGGCGGCGGCCCCGAGGCGAAATCGCTCGGCGGTCGGCGCTACCATTTGAGACTGGGGCAACAAGATGTGCGGTCGATTCACGCGCTATGCAACCCTGGCGGCCTATCGGGACATGTTCGGCCTGGCGTCCAGCGCCGAACTGCCGTCCAGCTACAACATCGCGCCCACGCAAACCGTGCTGGCGGCCCGGGCGCATGACGGAACATTGACCGGCGATGCATTGCGCTGGGGGCTCATACCGTCCTGGTCGAAAGACAAGAAAACCAGCTTCATCAATGCGCGGGCCGACACCGTGGCCACCAAGCCCGCCTTCCGCGCCGCATCCAAACGCCGACGCTGCCTGATTCTCGCTGACGGCTATTACGAATGGCGGACCGAAGGCAAAACCAAGACGCCGTTCTATTTTCACATGAGGGACACTCGGCCGATGGCGTTCGCCGGCATTTGGGAAACATGGTCCGGCGCAGACACGCCGATCGAATCGTGCGCCATCATCACGACCGACGCCAACGAAGTCGCCCGCACGGTTCACGACCGTATGCCGGTGATCTTGCGCGGCACGGACGCAGCGGCCTGGCTGGAACCGGGCGTCGAGGAAGCGCGGCTCATCGATCTGCTGCGGCCATGCGCCGCCGATGCCATGGTCTTTCGCCAGGTCGGGCCGAACGTCAACAGCGTGAAGAACAACGACGCCAGTCTCATTGAGCCCGTGGCACCATAGGCGGGAATTTTTGGAATGCCGCGAAGGATATGCGCCTTGCTTTACATAGTCTAGCAAGAGGGGCGCGTGTTCGTTCATCCCGATAAACGGGAACCACAATCCGAAAGGACATGGATTGCAAAGCGTCTTCGATGAAACTTGGCGACGCCGGGCGCTATGCGGCGAAGAGTCGGCGATCAAGACGCTGCTGGCGCAAGTCCTGCAGCCGCTCTACGGTTTCTGCCTGTACCGCGTCGGCAAGAATCGCCACTGGTGCGAGGAGGTCGTCCAGGAGACGATGCTGCGGGCCTTGAACGATCTGCCCAGCTACGAGCCGATCCGTTCGGGCAACAATATCTTCCCCTGGCTCATCGGCCTGGCCCGCAACGAAATCCAGCGCGTCCTCCAGCGCGAGAAGTCGGCCGCGTCCTTGCAAGATCTGTGGGCCAATCTTGATGAGGAATCGCTCGGCCTTTATGCCGGGCTGGAATCGGAGCCGTTCAGCGTTGAATTGCTGCAGCGCGAGGAGACGCGCGACCTGGTCAACGCGACGATGGCCCAGCTCCCCGATCATTACCGCGAGACGCTGGAAGAGAAATACGTCCACGGCAAAAGCCAGCGCGAAATGGCCGAGGCGCTGGCGGATGTCGGAAAAGGCGCTGGAGTCGCAACTGACGCGAGCGCGCAAGGCCTTCCGCGCAACGTTCCTGGCGCTGTCGCGCCATCTGCAAACCGAAATGTGTTAATCATCCGCAAGCCCCAGGATAAGCGCAGCGTTCCTGTGTTCGTTCACTCCGGGGCAACCCCCAGGAACGCTACGCTTATCCTGGGGCTTGAATACCATTTTCTTTGCGAGCACCAATCATGGAAACCAATACCGTTGTTGCCGATCAAAATACCGAGCGCTTGATCCGGACCGCGTATCAGCCCGAGCAAGCCCCCGCGGCATTCGCCGTCAGTCTCGCCATGAAGATGACGGAGACCGCCAAGGTGCTCGCGCAAAAGCAACCGCCGGCGCCGCCGAGGCCCGGGCAGCCGTGGCGGCGTATCGCCGTCGTGATCGGCGGCATGGCAGCGTGCATTCTCATCGCGATCGCGCTGTCGGCCCTGTTTCGGCAACGGCCTCGCGAATCGAAAGGCAGTCCATTGCCTCCGGATCACGCGCAACAGCCGGAACAGGCGAAGAAGCCGATTGATGCGCCGGGCGTCCAACTCGCCAAATGGACCGATGATGTGCGCGACGGCATGATGCCGCGCATTCGGCCCGCGGCGCCGCCGTTGCCGATCTTGAAGGACGGGCAGAAGCTCACGACCAAGGCGGGGCAGCGCCGGCTCGTGCAGCTTGGCGACGGGACTCGGCTTTACGTCAACGAGAAAACCGAGGTCGAAGCGATCTCGGCCCGGCAACTGACGTTGCACGCCGGGCAAATCTATCTCGAAGTCGCTGCCGGCTGGGAGGGCGAGGCTCCTGCCGAGCCGGCACCGCGCGAAAACGGCTCGGCAGGAGCCTCGCCCTCCCGGATCAAGTCCGTGCCCGGCTTCGTCGTCAAGACCGCCAACCGTGAATTGACGGCGACCGGCACCCACTTCGCCGTCGAGGCCGATGCCAAGGCTGCGGGGCTGGTCGTCACGCAGGGGAAGGTCGCTGTCAAGCCCCTCACCCCCAGCCCCTCTCCCGGAGGGCGCGGGGGGCTTGAGGTCGCTGCCGGGCAGCAGATCGCGGCTGGCGAATCGGCGATTTCGAGCGCTCCGCGCGCCACGCATACGCTCGCCTGGACGCGCGATCTGATGGCCGCCGCCGAGACGCCGATGGTTCCCGCCTGCCAGCACGCGGGCGGCGAACTCATCGCCCTCGATCCGCAGGGGCAGGAAATCAAGCTGTCGCTGCGGCAATATCACATCGATGTCCACATCGAAGACGGCTTCGCCCGCACCACCATCGATCAAACCTATTTCAACACCACCTGGGAGCGGCTCGAAGGCACGTTCTACTTTCCGCTCCCCGCCGATGCCTCGCTGTCGCGCCTGGCCATGTACGTCAACGACGGCAACCAGTGCAAGCTGATGGAAGGCGGCATGGCCGAGCGCAAGCATGCCGCCGATGTCTACGAAACCATCCGCTACATGCGCCGCGATCCGGCCCTCCTGGAATGGCTCGACGGCAGCACCTTCAAGATGCGCGTCTTCCCGCTCGAAGCGAAGCAAGAAAAACGCATCATCCTCAGCTACACGCAAAAATTGCCGTCGCTCTACGGCAACACGCGCTATCGGTTCGCCGGCGGGCTCAATATGCCGGCGGTGCGCGAATGGTCGTTCAACGCCCGCATCAAGAGCGGCGCCGGCATGACCGTCTGGAGCCCCACCGTGCCCGATGTCATGATCCTCCCGCAAGGCGGCGATACGCTGGTCCGGCATTTCGCCAATAACGTCAAGCCGGCCGCCGATGTCACCATCGAAATGCAGGACAAGACCGCGGTGGCCGAGAACGATGTGCCGAGATTCGCGGCCATGCTAGCCGACAATCAGCAATACCTGATGCTGCGTTATCGCCCGACGCTGCCGAGCCTGCCCGAACGCCAGCGCCGCGACTGGATCGTCCTGTTCGAGGCCAGCGCCGGCCGCGATCCGGTCCTGGCCGGCACGCAGGTCGACGTTCTGCGCCATCTGCTCAAGAACGCGGAGTACGACGACACGTTCACGCTGTTGACGGTGAACAGCAAGTCGCAAGTTTTCTCCCCTCCTCTCCCCTCTCCCCCCGGGAGAGGGGCCGGGGGTGAGGGCGGAAGCGCCAAGAACCCGAATGCTCAACCCTCACCCCCAACCCCTCTCCCGGGGGGAGAGGGGGGTAAATCACCCTCACCCCCAACCCCTCTCCGGGGGGGAGAGGGGGGTAAATCACCCTCACCCCCAACCCCTCTCCCGGGGAGAGAGGGGGGTAAATCTCCCGCCGCTCGCCAGGCCACGCCGCAAAATGTCGCCGCCGCGATCAAGTTCCTCGAAAGCGCTCACCTGATCGGCGCTCTCGATCTGGAGCAGGGCTTGCAAACGGCCCTCAATCTCGCGAAATCCGCCAAGAATCCGCACATCCTCCACATCGGGTCCGGCATCCCGGCGATGGGGCAGCGCGACGCGGGCAAGCTCGCCCAGATGTTGCCGGAGCGCGTGCCGTACGTCGGCGTCGGCGTCGGCAAGCGCTGGAACCGGGCGTTCATGAAGGCCGCCGCCGAGCGCACCAATGGCCTGTTCACGCAGATCAATCCCGATGAAGTCATCGCCTGGCGGGCCTTCGAGCTGCTCGCCACGCTCAACACGCCCCGGCTGCTCGATGTGAAAGTCGTGGATGCGGCCGCCGGTGAAGCGCAATTCCTGAGCGAGACGACGATGATCGCGCAGGGGGAGGAAATCTGCCGCCATCGTGCGCGTGCCGACCAACAAGGGAGGCGTGCCGGGCAAGGTCGTTCTCAAGGGAACGCTGGCGGGCAAGCCGTTCGTCAAGGAAATCCAGGTTGCCAACGTGCTCTCCGGGGCCGGCTATTTGCCGCGCATCTGGGCGAAGCTGGAGATCGACCGCCTGCTCGCCGCGGACTCGGCCAAGCACAAGGACGAGATTATTTCCCTATCGAAGGCGATGTACGTGATGTCGCCGTTTACGTCGCTGCTGGTGCTGGAAACCGACGCCGACTACGAGCGCTTCAAGGTCGATCGCGGCCGCAAGGACCACTGGGCGATGTACCAGTGCCCGCCGAAGATTCCGCTGGTGTACGAGCCGGAGGGGAAAGCGCCGCCGAAGGAAGAGAAGCCGGAGGTGCGGAAGCGAGTGAAGCCGTCGGTGGACGAAGTGCTGGCGACGGTCGCGCGTCGTCTACGCTATGACGATGGCGGCGTCTATGTCGGAATCGAGGGCGTCCTTTATAGCACCAATCGACCGCAGCTTGCGACTTTCAATGGACCAGGGTCTCTCAACGCACAATCAGACTACATTAGGGTTCTTGCTTCGAATCCGGCCCTAGCCTCGGCAAACAAAGGGCAAGCCGACGCGCGGTTTGATAGCGTTTGGGTCCATGCCGCCGAGACTCGCACGGGTAGCCTGATGCTCGGGGCTGGCATCAACTCCGACAATGGTTTCGTCGGGTCGATCGTGTTGTCGCCGCCTGGAAAACAGAATTCTGTCAAAAGGCCTTATTTATCGGACCTGTTCCGTAACGTGGGCTGGAGCGGGAACAAGGCTTATGAGGTCGATGACAAGCCTTTGGCCCGAGTTGGCGAAGTCATCATCGCCGGCAACTCCGCCAAGCAGGATCGCTCTCTAGCCCCCGTGCGCGGCTTCCTCGATCTCGACGGCAGTGTTACCGGACCTCCTGGCACTTTCGTCGGCAGCAAACAGGTTGCCCTGGACGGGACTCGCGCCATCTCCGGCGCGCCCAATCTGCCGGGCTTCGACGGAAACGTCCAAAGGGCGTTTGCCAACGGTGCGGTCGCCAACGTCTCATTCCTCGTAAGGCAGCGCAACGACGCCGTCCAGTTTGAGGCCCTCGGCAAAACACGCCAGATTTTGAACGAGAACCTGATCGAACAGCTTCGCGGCCGCAACGCTGAAGTGGGCATGATTCCCGTCAGGTTGAACGCGGAGGGAACCCCCGTCCTGCTTCGCGACGTGGCCAGCATTAGGGGCGAGGATTTCGGTACCGAACTCGGCCTGCAAACTCCAATTCTCTTCAACAGCGGATTGACGCCCGCCGCCCACCAAACCTCGATGCGCTACGAACGGCCGCAATTCGCATATGACCGCACGCTCTTCACCGATCTTTTGCAATACGCTCCCGGCCTGCACACCGCCTATGCCGACGTGCTGGCGACGCTGGAAGAGGAAGCCGATGTCGCCGCTCCGAAGCTCGGCAGCATCGATCCGGCCGCACGCAAGCTGATCGACAAGGCGCGCTCCAACGCTTGGCAGACGCTCGCCATCCCCGCGCACGGGCCGATCCCCGGCTACACGATTCAGAGTAACGGCATCGGGCAATTCACCTACGAGCGCATCCTCGGCAGCGGCCTGGGCGAAAAAGTCATCTGCGACGGCAAGACGCTGTATCACCTGTACCCCGAAATCGGCCTGGCGTCCAAACGCAATTTCAGCCGACATCATCACGACCTGGCTTCCGCGATCAATCCCGCGTTTCTGCCCGCCGCCGAGGAATTGGCGCGGGGCTGCGATGTCAAGGCGATTGACGCCAATACCGTAGCAGTTAGCAGACAGCAGGCAGCAGGCAGCATCCACCTGATTTTTGGCAAGGATGGCCGTTTGAGCGAGCGGCGTGTTGTCGAAGCCGGCAAGACGCTTCTGCGCCAGATTTTCCATGCGGACGGCAGCGTCGAATGGCAGGACGAGAAAGGCAAATCGCTCGCCAAGCAGCCCCGCTCCATTGCCTCCGCCAAGACGCCGAATTTGGTCCCGGACGTGAGCGATCTGGTCGTCATCCAACTGCCGATTCGCACGGCGGAGCATATCATCGGTCAAGCGAAGAAGCGCGATATCGACCCGGACCGCGATGTCAGTGTCATGCGTGAGCGATTCGTCGCCAATTGCTTTAGCGTCCGTCCAGTCGGTCCCAATGGCGAACAGTGGCACGACTTTGCTCGGTTGTTCGAAGAGCCGAAGAATCGCAAGCTGGGATATTACGTGCTGATGAACGCGCCCTATGCTCCCGTTAATGCCGCGTGCGAGGATTTCTTGCGGAAACGCGCCGGCAAGAAATGGCAGCCGCTCGATCCGGAAAAGGAGCATCCCGGCAGCGCCCTAGCCGTGTTCGTCTCGCAAGGTCAACGCGAGCAGGCCAACAATGCCAACCCGTCGCTGCCTCCCCTGCCCGGCCCCAAGGACGGCTTCATCCAAAAGCTGGGCCGATTCCGCGATCTGTGGCTCACCTGGCATCTGCAGCGGCCCGCGCAAAATCCCGCTGAAATGCCGACGCACAAGGCGAAGGTGATGGAGTTCTTGCAGGACACCTCCTCGCCGCTATTCGCTTATGCGATCCTCGACACGATGCAGCGCCGCTGTAATATCGCCCCGAGCGACCGCATGATGGAAATTGCCGTCAAGCGCTTTGGGCCGATCACCAGCCCCGTGGGTCTGGGCTACGTCGGCCGCTATGAATATGCCCGCAGCCTGTATCAAGCGGGCCTGAGCGGCGAAGCCGGCAAGCATTTCCGCGATCTGTATGCTGACACGCTCAAGCTCGGCATGTTGCCGCCGATCGACGCCGACTTCCGGGCGGCGGTGCGAGCGGCCGAATTCATCGGCTTCATCCGCGCGAACGCCGACACGCTGATCGAGAAGAAGCGCTTCGGCCTGGCGTTTCAGCTTGCCGCCCAGATGGATCAGCTCGGCGACGCGGCCCTGTGCGATGAAGTCCTGGCCGCGATCCTGGCGAAGGCGTCGGCCAAGGAGCGCAATGCCGTGACGCTGGTGTGCGTGCAGTTCCAGGCCGAGCGCAAGAATTTCGCCCAGGCGGATCGGTTGCTCGGCAAATTGCTTTCGGACAAGGAGCTGGCCCAGCATTCGGAACTGTGGCGCAGCCGATCGCACATCGCCAAGCAGCTTGGCCAGATCGCCGAATCGGTTCGCTGCCTGGAGAAGGCGCTCGATCTGGAATATGCCGAGCTGCCGGAGATCGTGAACCTGGAGAGCATCCGCGCCGATTATCGCATGATCCTCGAGCATTACCAGAAGATTGCCGAGGCGAGCGCGTCGCTGGAGAAGTTGGTCCCGCCTGCGTTCCTGGCAAAGGTGATTCGCACGGCGGATCGCTGGCGGCTGGTCGATCCGGAGGCGGCCGAGCCGTGCAAGCTGGCGGGCAAGATCCTGGCGACATGCGGGGCGCGCGATCTGGCGTGGGATTACTGGACAACGCCGATCGATTTGCACCCTGCCGAATCGAGGCCGTGGCTGGAATTGGCCGAGACGCTGCAAGCCGAGGGCGATCTGGAACGGGCCGACCGGGCGTTCGCACTTGGCTTCGAAGCGGAGCCGACCAATCCGGAGCTGCTGTGGAAGCGGGCGCAAAATCTCGCCCGGCTCGGCCAACCCGAGCGGCGCGGACCCTCTATCGGCAAATCGCGGACGGAACCTGGCAAGACCGCTTCAATGCGACCATCGAGCAAGCGCGCGGGCTGGCGGGGAAATAGTCGGCGGCGCTCCCGGAGGTCGTGCCAACGCTCAGTCCGCAGCCGATGAAACAACAGAAGCCTGCCATGGCGCATCGGAGTTGGCGGCCATCACGATGCCCTGGGATTTCATGATCCCGCCGGCGCAGGCACATCGCGCACCTGAAACGGCATGTCGAGCGTCAGGGTCTTTGCCGCCTTCGTCAGCACCAGGCCAATCTCGCCGAGATTTCCTGACCGCGGGGAGAATTGAACCGACGCTTCGTAGATGCCTTTGTCCATTTCCTTGTACTCCGTGTTGGCCTGATGCAGCCAGCCCTTGGCGTCGCGCATTCGCAGCCGTTCCATGGCGACATCCATGGCGCCGCGCACGGCGACGAGGCCAGGGCGGACGCGGACGATCTTTTCTTCATCGGTTTGCGGCGCGAGGCTTTCCAGATTGGTCAAACGCAAGCGGATGTGGAGCCGGCCGTCTTCACCGGTGTCCGCCTCGAGGATCTTGAGCGTGATGCCGCCCAGGCCGCGCACCTCTTTTCCTTGCGCTTTGAGGACGCCGGGGACTTCCAGCAGCGTTGGCCGGACGAGGACCTGCAGGCGAACTCGGCCATGCAGTTCCTTGAGAGGCCGAGCTGGTCCTTGCCACGGGATCGCTTTTTGATGTAGCAAGCCGTCGAACTGAATTTCGCCGGAATACGCGGCCAAAAACGGCGCATCCTTTGGGTCAGCAGGAGCAGGAAACATGCGAACGGCGCTCGTATCGCGCTCCTTGCCGTCGGCATCCACGATCTTCGTTATTTCCACGCTCGGCAACGTGGCGAATTCCAACCGCGGCTCCGGGCGGACCTCCACGGCAAACACCGCGCAAGTGCCCTTCGCGTAAGGTTGTTTGCTGAGCGATTTCCACCGCACGCGCACACGCACGCTGGAGCCGTCGTCCTCGGCATAGGGATCGCCCGTCGGGTGCTTGGGCGCCAATTCGATGCGCGGGTCACCCCCCCTCCTCGAATATACCCGATCGAAAATCTGCCGCTCGAATTGCAATTCCCGGAGCCTCCTCGCTTCGGAATCATCTATCTCCTCGAGACCGGCGGCGGTAACGGACCAATCGCCCTCTCGTAGTTTGCCCGCCTCCCGCACACTTTTCCACGCTCGCCAATACGGCATTGGGCCCGTGTCGAGATCGATCGAAAGGTCCTCGCAGCGCAGCACTAACGCGGGAAACCCCATTTGCTCGCCGGTCCGGCGCATGGCGGTCTTGATTGGTTCGCTGTTGAAACGAAGCGCAATCGGCGTCGGGTTGAGCATCCAATCGGCGTTCAACTTATCCTCGATGCGCTCCATCACGATGACGACGCGGCGTCGCGTTTCAAGGTCGGCGTGCTCGGCGGCGTCGCCCAGCACCGGCAGCGCTGCCTTGCCCATCCGCTCGAGCGAGCGCGCCGCTTTTCGCGCTGCGCAAAGCTGCCGCTGCCCAGCTTCTTGACCCAATCGGCAGCCGATTCCTGAGCGGACACGGAAGTACCCGACGCCGCGGCGACGACCAACGCCAGAAAGAAGGTGACGTGTTTCATACGCTGCCAATCAGACGAGAAACGACGCGAATTCGTTCCACAACTGCACAACAGGAGTTCTTCTCCCCTCTCCCTCCGGGAGAGGGGCCGGGGGTGAGGGTGTTCGGTTTTGTTTTTGCAGGTTCTGCCCCCACCCCAACCTCTCCCAAGGGGAGAGGGGTAAACAATCATCACGGCAACGGCACGTTCTCGAAGCGGAACGGCACGGCGATGGTGTGCGTGCGAATGCCGTACAGGACCAGGTCGCGCGGCGCCGCCTGGCCCGGATTGGGCTGGAAGACGATGGTGGCGTTGCGGCTCGTGGAGCCGTTGACGAAGTTGACGCTGTCGTTGGCGACGCTGTTGATCTTGAATTTTTGGCCCTTGGCGTCGAGCAAATCGGGGAGACCCTTTGAGTTATTGGCGCCGTTGACGCGCACATTGCCGCCGTTGACGACGACGTTGATATTGCCGCGGATCATGACATTGCCGCCGTTGATGATGACATTGTTGCCGAAGGGATTCGGCGTGAGGTTTTCCATGCTAACCTGGATTTCAATGGCGTCGCCCGGCAGCTTCTTGATCGATTGCACCTTTAGCGAGCCGCCGTTGACGCCGTCCACCGATTTGCCGGCGGCATCCATGACTCTTTCCATTTTGGCCAGGACGACGTTTTGCAGATCGAGCTGAAGCGGCAAATTGCCGGCCATCTCTTTGATCTGCGTGGCGGAGTTGGCGTCGTCCTTGATGCGAACGTGAGTAGAGCGCGCGTTCGCCCAGGTGACGGTAGCAAGCCCCATCGGGAAATACTGGTCGGGAGGCAGTGCATCGGAATCCGGACCTGGCTGCAAGATGCGCCCCTTGCCATCAAGCAACTTGGTGAACGCTGGCCGCCCAATAACAGAGCTGTTGAGCAAGACCGGCTCGGCGCTGACGATCAACGTTGCCAGCAGATCCTTCGATTTCGTGTCCCGGCTGACGCGCACTTCTGTCTTGACCGAGCCGGCGTGGCTAACCAGCGATTTCTCCTTGCCTCGCAGCGTCAACCGAATGGGCCCCGCCGGAGTCGGTTGCGGCGGCAGCGACGGTCGCCCGCGCATGATTGGGCCTGGCGGGATCGCTTGCGGCGTCGGGTTGGGATCGACCAGTTCCATCAAGCCGGCTTGATCGCACAGCTTGTCGAACGCTTGCCAGAACGGCATTTTGCCGGTAACGGTAATCTTCTTGTCCGCGAATGGCGTGGCATCTCCCTGAAACTGAATCGCATAACCGCTCTTCATGGTGAGTTCGAGGATCGCCTTTTGCACCGTGAAGTCTTCGAAGTACAAATCGACTTCCTTGGGGGCGAGAATCTGCTTTGTCAGAATTTGCTCTTCAAACCGGGCGACAAGCTCGGCGAGGCGCCGCGCGGTCTCGGCATCCGAGGTCTTGGCGGCGCGGCGCAGTGGTTCCAGCGCCGCCGGTCCGATCTCTTCGAGCTCCTTGCCCGCTTGCTCGCGTTGGACAAACGAGGCGTTGCCGAGCTTGCGCACGAGGGCATCGATGCGCTCCGGATTTGCCGGCGCTTGGGCGTGTGCCACGCGTGTGGCCGCCAGACAACCGAGAATCGCGAGAACCCAGCGTGCCTGCGTCATGACGGCCTCCATTCGAAGTGCGCCTGTCTATCAAAGCTCATTATCACATAGCCGATGAGCAAAGCAAGCGTTGTTTTGCAGGCCGCGCAGCTTGCCTATTTCTTCTGCGCCGCAAGACGCGCGGATGCCCGGAGAAATCGAAAATGGTCGCCGCCAGCGCGAATTCGGGGATCGCCGACAGCTTAGCGCGGGCCGGTGTTTCCTGCGGCGAACCGATCTCGACGATCAGATACCCGCCGGATGACAAGCGCGAAACTGCTTCCGCGATCAGACGATCAAAGACGACGAATCCGCCGGGTCCCCCCTTGAGCGCGTCGTGCGGTTCGTAATGGCGCACACCGACTTCCAAGGTCGGTATCGCTTCGTCGGCGATATAGGGCGGATTGCTGATGATGAAATCGAATTGTTCGTCTGGGCCCAGCGGGCTGAAGAGATCGCCTTGCAGGAAGCTGATGCGCTCGACGCCGTGCTTGGCCGCGTTCTCCCTGGCGATCGCCAGCGCGTTGGCGCTTTTGTCGATGGCGCTGACCTCGGCGGCTGGCAGATGCTTGGCGAGGGCGATGGCGAGATTGCCCGACCCGGTGCCGATATCGAGAATGCGCGGCTTGTCCATCGGCTTGGCGAGCTTCAGGCACTCGATGACGATGTGTTCGCTATCGGGCCGCGGGATCAGCACGGCCGGCGACACCTTCAGCTCCAGTCCGTAAAATTCCTTACGCCCCACCAGATACGCCACCGGACAGCCTTCGAGCCGACGCCGAATCAACTCGCGATATTGCTGCCGTGCTTCCGGCGTGGCGACTTCGCTGAAGCGGATGCCGTAAAGATCGATGCGCTTGCAGCCGACGGCATGGGCGAGCAGGACTTCCGCGTCGAGGCGAGCGGAGTCGATGTTCTTGCCCGCGAGATGCTTGGCGGTCCAATCGAGCAATTCGCCGAGCGTCCAGACCTTTTCCGTGGCGGTTGGCATGGGGGAATCCTTGCGGTTCATTACATCGATGTTTCGGAGGATGTCTCATCTTCCTGGCGCGCACCGTTTTGATCGTGCTTGACGGCGTTGCTGCGTGCGATCAGCGATTGGATCAGCGAACGAACCCAGGAAGATTTCAGCACGTCGGTTATCAGCTTGATGAAGTCGTCCTGCGTCGCCGCTTGTCGGTACTCCGGGTCGGGCCTCGGCGGTTCTGGCAGCATAGGGGGCTGAGAGGCGACGAGCGGCATATAGTTCGGATCGCCACCGACCTTTGGCACAGGCACGTTGCCAACCTTGAAATCCGGGTCGAACACACGCGATTGGACCAGCACAGGGTAAATGAGATCGGCTGCGTGAATGGCCCTCAACAAAGTGATGCGATATTCATTGAGAACGGGAGCGATCAAGTCAAAGTTATGGATTACCGTTGTGGCCTTTTTCGTGTTCTCCTCCTTATGCTCAAAACTCCGTACCTCAACTCGCAGGAGGCCATGGGTCCTATTCGTCAGAGACGCCTCCTGAGCACGAAGGATCGCAACAGGATCAATCACGTCGGCTCGGATGTCCTCGGGCCACAGGTCCGGGATAGTTGCAATGCTCATCAGGAACGCTCCGTCACGTTGATTCGAAGTCGAAACAGGATCGGTAGATGGTCCGAAGCTGTTTTGGAGTCTGGCCGCCCATTTCGCCCCAGCAGCGACGCTTCCCCGTCTGTGTCGAGAATCGCCACCTCTTCCAAAGCGTGCATCAACTCGGGGCGCAACAGTACTTGATCGAGAACGTGCCAGTGATACTCGATGTCAGACGCACCTGAGTGATGGTAAGTCCCTGGCGGTCCGGGGTTGCGATCACCGAAAAATCCCCACATGGGATTGTAGAAGCAACGATAGCGTCTCCGATCGACTATTCGCTGTCGAGTGTTCTTCTTCGTCATCACTCCATGGAATCCTTGCGCGGCTACCATGCCCGCGCTGAAGGGATTCATATTCATGTCGCCGACCACGATCGTATGGTAATTATTGAGCTTCTTCTCGATGGTTGCAATGTCATTTTGCACCGCAGTCACGCCGAAACCGGCAGCCGTTTCAGATTTATGCATTTGGCTTGGCAAATGAACTGCCGCGAGAAGCAGCTCGTGCGGCGGAACAATCAGCCGGCGGATTGTGAGGCGACCATCGGAGGCATCGAGCTGCGGCGCGACTCGTTCCGATCCGAGGCGGGTTAGGACCTGAATCCGCTCGCTTCCGCTCGCCGAATGCCAGTACCTTCCTTTGCCTGTGGTGGATAGTTGGTCGGCTAGAGTTTGGGGCACAAAGCGAGATTCGGCAAAAATGAATACGTCCACGTCAAAGTTCCTGGCAAGCTTCATGAGGCGATCACGAATTGCGTCCGTGCGATCGACAGGATTGTTGCCATACAAGTTCCAGAACAAAAACGAGAGCATCTGAGCGACCTCGAAGAATCTCGCGATCAATCGCCATCTTTGGAAGCCGCATTCAGCCCGCCCGAGCCTTCCAGCTTTTGCTTTCTCTCATGCGCTCGCAGCGTGTCGATGACGTCGCTCAGGTTGCCCACGATGATGGCGTCGAGCTTGTACCAGCTTTCGTTGATGCGGTGGTCGGTGATGCGGTTTTGCGGGAAGTTGTAGGTGCGGATGCGTTCGCTGCGGTCGCCGGAGCCGATCAGGTTTTTGCGATGGTCGGCACGGGCCTGGTGCAGGCGTTCTTGCTGGCGTTCGAAGACCCGGCTGCGCAAGATGCGCATGGCCCGGTCGAAGTTCTTGCTCTGGCTGCGCTCGTCCTGGCACTTGACTTCCATCTCGTCGGGGGTGCCTTTCTTGTACCAGATGCGAACGGCGCTCTCGGTTTTGTTGACGTGCTGCCCGCCCGCGCCGCCGGCGCGCATCCGTTCCCATTCGATGTCTGAATCGTTGATCTCGACTTGCACCTCATCGGGCTCCGGCATCACCGCCACGGTCGCGGCCGAGGTGTGGATGCGGCCCTGCGTTTCGGTCTTGGGGACGCGCTGGACGCGATGGCCGCCGCTTTCGAATTTGAGGTGCTGGAACGCGTCGTCGCCGGTGACGCTGAAGATGATTTCCTTGTAGCCGCCTTGCTCGCCGGGGCTGAAGGAAATTTCCTCGACTTTCCAGCCATGCTCGCGGGCATACTGAGTGTACATGCGCAACAGGTCGCCGGCGAAAAGCGCCGCTTCATCGCCGCCGGTGCCGGCGCGGATTTCCATGATCAGGCTGGTGTAATCCTCGCCGCCCATGAGCAGGATGTCTTCGAGTCGGGTGCGCAGGGCCGATTCGCGTTCGCGCAAGCCCTTCAATTCCTCCTCGGCTAGCGCCTGCATTTCCGGGTCGGCAAGCATGGCGTTCGCTTGCTCGATTTCCTTGGTGATGACGAGGAATTCGACGTACGGCTTGACCGTCTTCTGCAAGGCCCCGTGTTCCTTGGCGAGCTTGGTGTAGCGCATGCGATCGGCAATGATGGCGGAATCGCCGAGCATCGTTTCGAGTTCGCGATGACGCGTCAGGGCCTGTTCAAACGCGGGCCACATGGGATGTTCCCAAGCCCCAGGATAAGCGCAGCGTTCCTGGGGTTCGAACCCCCAGGAACGCTGCGCTTATCCTGGGGCTTGACGGAAGATTGGCGCAGGAAATGAAAAAGGCAAAAGGAAGCGCGAACGCCTCCTTTTGCCCTGGCATGGGAGAGGGGCTATTTGGCCTCGGCCGGCGTCTTCGCCTCTTCGGTTTTCTTGCGCTTGTCCCAGTTGTACTTCTTCTGGAACTTCTCGACGCGGCCGGTGGTGTCAACGTATTTCATCTTGCCGGTAAAAAACGGATGGCACGCGGAGCAGATTTCGACGTGGATGTTCTTCTTCGTGCTGCGCGTGGTGAACTTGTTGCCGCAACCGCAAACAACGGTGGCTTCTTCATACTTGGGATGGATTTCTTTTTTCATCGAACGCTCAGGTTAGGAACGAGGTTGTCACTAATCGATTATACGGTAACGCACATCGGCTGGCAACACGCCGTTATGAAGGAAAAATGAAAAATAACTTGTTGCTTGACAGCGTTTGCGAACTTGAAGATGATAAACGCTTAGAAGCCTTCCGTTTCCAACTTCAGGAGAGATGGCATGAACGAACAAGCGAAAGTCCTGTGCCCCGAGTGCGATCTGCCCGACAGCATGGATCGCCGTTACTTTCTCGTGGCGGCCGGCGGCACCGCGGTGACGCTGGCGAGCCTCCAATTCATCCCCCAGACGCTGGCCCAGGAAACCGGCCGCGGCGCTGCGCCGGCAGCCCGCCCCGCCAGGCCGGCCGAGGCTCTCGTACGAGAGTTGTATGCGACGCTGACTCCGGAGCAGCGCCGCCAGGTCGTGCTGCCCTGGGATCATCGCTCCAGCCCCAATGCCCCCCTCACGCGATTGAAGATGCACAACACCTCGCTCAACCAGCACCGCATCGGCGCCACCTACACCGCCGCCCAAAAGGAATTGAATGAGCGCATCCTCCGCGCCATCTCGTCCGATGACGAAGGATATCGCCGCATCACCCGCAACGGCGGCTTTGACGAAACGGGCGGGTTCAATGCTTGCGGCGCCCATATCTTCGGCGATCCGACCGGCAACCAGCAGTTCGCCTGGATCTTCTCCGGCCATCATCTCACCGTGCGCTGCGATGGCAACTCCGAACCCGATACCGCGTTCGGCGGCCCCATGTTCTATGGCCACAGCACCCCAGGATACAGCCAGCGCAACGTCTGGTTCTATCAAACGCGGGCCGTGCAGTCGGTGTGGGACGCGCTCGGCGAAACGCAGCGGCGCGAGGCGACCATCACTACCAGCCCCGGCGAATTCGAAGCGGGCATCCGTCCCCGGCAGGCGGGCGGCATCGCCTGCAGCAGCCTGAGCGCCGACCAGAAGGCCCTCGTGCAGGCCGTTATGCGCAACCTGCTCAGCCCGTTCCGCGCCGAGGACGGCGACGAAGTCATGGAACTGGTTCGCCGCAACGGCGGCATGGACCAGATCCGCCTGGGCTTCTTCCGCAATGCCAGCACGCCCGCGGACCAGTGGAATTTCTGGCGGCTCGAAGGCCCCGGCTTCATCTGGAACTACCGTATCCTCGATCACGTCCACTGCTTCGTCAACATCGCGCGCTGGCCGACGGCGTGATTGGTCCGTAGTCAGTGGTCCCTGGTCCGTGGTTTAGATGAACCCCGTCCCGATGGACGGGGTTTATTGTTGCCAATGACCACGGACGACGGACCACGGACTACGGGCGTCTTTCAATCCCGCACGCGCACCCGCAGCACATTCGCCCATTCGTGTGAATCGACGGTGCGGCGGCCGATGGTGTTCGGCTTGATGCTTTGCAACGCCACGCCCAGCATGCATTGCTTCGTGCCGGCTTTGACGCGGCCGGCGACCATGATCCAGCGCGATTGCGTTTTCTCCTCGGCGCCGGTCGGCGTGTGGCTGTGAAAGAAGGTCGCGAAGCCCTGATAGCTAACTTGCTTGGGCCAAACTTTCACGCGCGGCTTGTCGTGCTTGAAAATGTCCCCCAGGCCCGACACGATCTCCTCCAGAATCGCCGGCAGCTCGTCCTCGTTGATCTCCGTGTTGCCCGCCGGCGCGAGCACCACGAGCCGCAGACGCACCGGCGTGCCTTCCGCGCGAAGCTGGCGATCACCGGAGGTCGTTTTCAAATCGGGGTAGGTCGAAAGGTCCTCGGTCAGGTCGCTGCGATCATCAGGCTTGTGCGGCTTGCCTCGGAAGAGGAGCCGCAGGATGCCGGCGCCCACGAGCAAGACGATTAAGACGCCAAAGCAGACCGCCCCGCCGAGAAAGTAGAGCGCGTCGCCAACATTTTCGTGTTGCATTTTTCACACTGGTTTGATGGATCGGCCTTCGGCTCGTCTGCAATCGTCGCCATTATCCTATGCAGAATGTGCTCGATGCGATCGGGACGCTGCATTCCCAAACCCAATGGCGCGCACAAGCTCTCGGGTAGGATACCGACGAACTCCCCTCGCGGCGGAAATGGTCGAAGTTGTGCCACGTTGGTTATAATGGTAAAGAGCGTGATTCCGCAAGAGCCAAATCGAACGAACCGGAGCGATTATGTTGACCGTCTGTGCATGTCTGTTTCTCGCCGGCCAGCCCGCGGAGGATTGGCAGAAGCTCGAAGCCGTCCATTTCAAGAACATTCGGCAAGTCACGCACGACTACCTCCGGGCCGGCGAAGGCTACTTCTCCCCCGATGGCACGAAGATCATCTTCCAGGCCGAGGAAAAAGGCGAGAACCCGTTCTACCAGATGTTCGTCATGGACCTCAAGACCGGGGCCGCCCGCCGTGTCAGCCCGGGCGCCGGCAAGACCACCTGCGGCTTTTTCCATCCCAAGCTCGACAAGATCATCTTCGCCTCGAGCCATCTCGATCCGGACGCCAAGAAGCATTACGAAGCTGAGCGCAAGGCCCGCGAGGAGGAAAAGGCTTCCAAGAAGCGGCGCCGCTATGTCTGGGATTTCGATCCCTATATGTCGATCTTCGAGGCCAATTCCGATGGTTCCGCCCTGAAACGCCTGACCGACGCCAAGGGCTACAATGCCGAGGGCTCCTATTCCGCCGACGGCAAGCGCATCGTGTTTTGCTCGAACCGCTCAGGCGAAAAGAACCTGGAGCTTTACATCATGAATGCCGACGGATCGAACGCCCAAAAGCTTACGAACGCTCCCGGCTGCTACAACGGCGGACCGTTCTTTTCGCCCGATGGCACAAAAGTCATCTTCCGCAGCGACCGCAAGAAAAAAGACCACCTGCAACTCTACGTCATCAACACCGACGGCAACGGCGAAAAGGCGCTCACCGATGACGAGAACTGGGTCTTCTGGGCCCCATTCTGGTACAAGGACAGCAAGCACATCATCTACACCGCGGCCGATCATTCCAATCCGGCGGTTCGGCCCAATTATGATCTTTACTGGATGAACATCGAGACGGGCAAGAAGGTGCGCCTGACGTATGCCCCGGCGCCGACGTGCTGCCGGTCTTCAGTCCGGATTACACGAAGGTGATGTGGACCTCGAACCGCGACGGCAGCTCGCCGACGCAACTCTACATGGCCGATTTCGTCATGCCGACGGAGAAATGATTCTCCCGCCTCTCCTTCTGGGAGAGGGGCTGGGGGTGAGGGCAGAGGCTAACTTGACTTTGTCAGAATCCCTCACCCCGGCCCCTCTCCCGGAGGGAGAGGGGAGGAAAGGCCCCCTAACGCAACCGGCGGTTAACCGGGTTTGCGTTCCCATTCGTGCCGCACCTTCGTCAGCCCGAAGGCGCATAACTCAAAGCGCTCACTCAAGCGCCGCAAGACCGGCGATTCTTCCGTATACGGCTCCTCGGCAAACGTGCTCGCGATGTAATACGAGCGCTTGCCCTGCTCGCAGTAATCGATGAAGTGGTCCTTCGACAGCGGCGCTTGCAATCGCCTGAGGACTTCGGGATAGACGCCGGTCCAGAATAGCGTGAAATCGCCGATATGGCGGTGCATCTCGCGGCTGGTGCGGCCTTCGCGCGGCACGGCTTCGGCCTCCATCAGCATTTCCGCGACTTCCTCCAATCGCCGGCCCGCCCCCGAACGCAGTTTATAGATCGCGTCCACGTGCACGAAGCGAGACAGCAGTTCGGACAGGTAATCAATGAGCGCGGGGTCGGCCATGCCCAGATCGGTCATGAACGTCTGCTCGGTGACGCCGGTGAAGTAGCGCCGCAGCGGGTGATCGGAGTTGTAGTGCCACATGGCCTTGAGCCTCCTCTACTGCATTCTAGCGCATGATTGGCCCCGGTGCAAAAATTCCGCTACAGGACAAGCCCCGACCAGGAACGCCTGCCAAGGTCGAAATTGCGCTGACGCGACCTGATCACGGATCGTGAAGCAGGGGAGAGTAATTGGAGAAGCCGTTCATCTTCTTCGGCACAAGCCGCGGCGATCGTGAGCCGAAAACGCCGCGATCGCTTGATTTGCCACAACTTTCCAGAAAAAAAGAAACCGGGAGTTGAATCGCTTCAACTCCCGGCCGCGCTGGTGGACATTGGCTTCATGGATCATTTCTTGGGGGGCACTGCTGAATCCTTCAGGTCCTGGATGCGGCGCTGGGTTTTCAGCCAGCGCTCCTGGCGGGTAATCGCCTCAAAGGGGGCTTCTGGACGGCTCACGCCGACCAAGGCCAGGGGCTGCACGGCCGCGGCATCGTCACGCGAATTGTGGACTCGCAAGCGCTGCTTGCCGTCGGCATCAAAGGTCAGGATCAAGGCCTCGACCGCCGATTCCTTTCCGCCGGCGAAATCGATCAGGATCGGCGCATCATCACCCTTCAAAACGATGCTGGCCCCGTACCTCACCTCATTTCTCCTCTTGGGGTCCACCGGCAGCTTGGGCAATTCAAAGGCCTCCCTGTTGGGACGCCAATACGGAAAGGCCACCGTCTCCTTGGCGCCGATACGCTCGCCCTTGCGCACCACTTGGCGTTCCACGACCACCCAGTCGCCGATCACAAACGGGGGCCCGGAGTTGAGCAAATCGGGTTTCTCGGCCAGCCACTGATGAATCTGGAAGGTCGTCGCATTGGGCGGCAGCTTCTCGGATTTCCTCGCGCCGGCCGGGTCATCGATCTGATGCTGGTCCATGGCGTAGAGGAAATAATCCTGCGGAATGGTGATGCTCGGCGTCGTCACCCATGAACTATCGCGATCCAACCGCAGTTCGGCCATTCGAGTCAGATCTTCAAAGGCCACCGTCTCCACCTTCTTACGGTAATTCGGGTTGGCGATGCGCACCTGGACGGCATAGTAATAGGTCTTGCCCGGCACCACGTCGGCGTCAATGAATCGCACCAGAGCGTCGCGCTCCCACGGCGGGAAGACGCCGCCTGGCGGCGGGGCATCCTTCCCCTTGGGATCCTTGCCCTTGGGAGGGACGACTGGGTCCGCTCGCCATGTCGCTTGCGGGCCGATATCCCAGGCGGCGAAATATTTCGATCCGTCCAGCGGGTTCGGCTTGGCGCCGCCCGGCCCGAACTTGTTCGGCGGATTGTTCGCGGGCTTGGCATCCTTGTCGGCGTCCAGGAACTTGCCAAGGACCTGAAAGACGTTGAAATCCTTGTCGATCGCCTTGTCCGTGTTGTCGCTCTTGCCAAACAGCCGGGCTGACAATGCAGGCTCTGCTTCCTTTAGTCTGTCGTCCTTGATCGTCGTGATATCGAATTCACCGGGAGCGTCCGCCGGGACTCCGGGCTGTGGATTGGGGTTGGGCTTGATCTTGTCCTTGTCCTTCCTGCTGCCGGGAACGACAAACCCGGGCTCGCCATCTTTCTTGCCCGGAGGCGGCTTGTCCATGGCGATGCCCTTCTTTTCCGGTTCGTCGTCGCCCCAGGCGAGAGTCCAACCGGGGAATTGAAAGCGCGGATAGCGGCCATAGGCCAGCGCCGGCAGCGGCATGGCCAGCCCCTCGTAAAGATAAGACTCGAAGACCGGCGGCGTGGTTTCGTCGTACATCGCCTGCCGCAGCAGCGTCTCGAGCGCCGGCTGCATCATGAGCCGATTTTTCGTGGGATCGTACGTAACAATCGTCACCGGCTCCTTGCTGATGACGTCGCCGCCGATGTGCGAGAGTTCGACGCGGAACACATTGATGCCGATGATTTTCGGAAGGTCGTCGCGCTGATCGAAAAGATCCTTTTGCGAGGCGAGTTTCAGGGCCTTGCGGAATTCCTCCATTTGCTTTTTCATCGGGAAAACCGCGTGAACGACGACGAACCTGTGCGCCCGGCCCGCCTTCATGCGATCCTCCACGATTTCCTTCCCATCGGCGCCTGCCTTGGGCCTCGAGCCGCCGGCAGGAATCACCCCTTTCACGGAGCGCTCTGCCTCGTTGATGTCATGCATGAGCACCACGCTGCGAACGTAATCGAGCCGCATGGTCTTGGGATCGTCGAGAATCGTCAACGGGGTGGGATTGCGCCGCTTGGAGTCGCTGGTTTCGGAAACCTGCACGTAGTGAGTCGGCACATACCTGGACTCAATCGGATCCCATACCAAAGACGTGGGATCAATGGATTTGCGGTCGAAGGCTGGTGCCTGGGCGCTCGTCTCTTGGTTGACGATATTTTGTTTCACTTCATCGAACGCAACCTTCCATGATTTGCCGTTGTCGGCATAGCCGGCGCCGGCTGCGCCCAGAGGCTCCAGCCGCCCAGCGCGATGGCGAGGAAAGCGCACACGCCGAGCGCGACTTTCTCGCCGTGGTTGAACAGGAATTCTTTCACGCCGGACAGGTCGATTTTCTTCTTCGCCATGAGCCGAACCTCGTTGAAGGAAGTATCCGTCAAGCCCTGGGATGAGGCCACTCCGAATCCCAGGGGTTCGGCCTACCTCACCCCTGGGCTTGCACACGAATTCTTGCCACGGATCGAGCCACTCACTTATCCAATGGCGGCAAGGGCGGCCGCGGCGGATAGCGCTGGTAAAGCGTCACGATGCCGTAAATAACCATTTCCATGTTGGTCTCCAAATCGGCGCCACCGCCGGTCTGCTCGGGCGCCTTCGGCGCCGGTGGGTCGCCTTTGAACCCAGGGCCGAACCTTCGTGGCGGCTCGGGGGGGGCGTCAACCTTTTCCTCGATGGCCGGCGGTTGCAGCGAGCCGGTATATTGATTGAGCAGAACCTGCGTGCTCAGGAACCGCAGCTTGGAATTGTTGAACGATGTCAACACCCGATCCACATGCCCCTGATCGACGATCAAGACTACCGCGACAGGAATGCGGCGTGCCTGCTCGGTGACCTCGACATAGCGATGAGACCACAGGCCCAGCGGCGGTTTGAACTTATCCAGCCCGACGTTCCCCGCTCCAACCACGGCTTTCACCTTGAGGTTGTCTTTGTCCTTGTTGCCTGGTCCCCCCGCTTTCCCCCTGTCCTTGCCGAACTTGCCCCTCCCCGGCGGAGGCTTGGTTGTCTCGGCGGCGGCGGGGGCAGCGGCGATCATGTCCTTCTCGTCAAAGGGACGCAGCGGCACGGAAAAAGTCCGCTGGGAGTTCGACACGTCGTCCTGGCCGTTGGAGCCGATGCTGACCAGGTCGATGCGCTTGACCGCGGCGGTCTGCCAGCTCAGCACTTGCTGGACCTTGTAAACGCCGGTGCGTCCGTCCTTGAGCTTGGCAACCGTCTTGACCAGGTAATCCCGGCTATCTGGCCCATTGTCCTTGCTGCCGGCGGGCATCAAGGGGTAGCCGCTGAGTTCGATGATTTCTTCCTTGTGCCCCTTGGCGTTATTAAGGAGCACCTTGAATTTCAGGTCGATGCTTTGCTTGCGGGCCAGGCGATTCTTGATCTTGAAGGAAAGGGTGTCGTTCTTGTCGAGCATGAGCTCCAGATCGAAGTAGGAGTTCTGGAAGGCGTAGACCTTGTTGCGTTCGTCACTCTTGCCCTTGAACCGCGGCGTGAAGCTGCTGACGCTGTCATTGGCCTCCCGGATCATGCGGTAGATTTCGGTTTGAATCCACAGGTCTTCCTGGGCAATCCAGGCTTCCTTGTCGATTGGCGTGCCGGGTCCCGGCCAATCGACCGAAACATACCGAACGAAGGGGTAAGGATTGGGGGCTTGGTGTGGCAAAGAACCCTTCTGGTAGAGCCAGCCGTTCAACTGAACAACGCCGCTGAGTTGCTTGTCGGCGGGATCGACGCGGAGCGGATCGACGCTTTCCAGAAGCGTTGCAACCTGCTCCAAATAACTGGACTTGAAGAGCCGGCTCTCAAGGGGCATCAGTTGATCGCCGAAATACTTGCCGCGCTGATAGCCGACCGCCAGCAGCTTGTTGGGAGCAACTTTTTTCAAGTCCGCGAAGGGCGGCTTGCCATCCTCGGTCACGATCTTTTCGCTCCGCTTGGTGAGGAAGAATTTCTTCGTTTTACCATCGCGGTCGATGATCTCGAACCAGTCTTCCCCCTGGCGCACAAAGGTGCCATGCATGAGGAAGGGGCTGTCGGCCGGCCAGCTTTTGGCGGCGTCGTGCGGTTTCTTGCCTTTCGCCTCGCCGAGCTTGGTCACCTTGACCTCGTTGGCGAAATAGCCGTTGGCGAAATCGTATTCCTGTTCGACGGGGGGCGGCCAGGTGAACAGATTCGCTTGCGGAGCGTAGGCTTTCTCCCAGACCAGCGTTTCATTCTTGCGGGCGATTTCCGCATTTTCCTTGTTGGCGCTGACGGACTTGGGGCCATCGGGGGCCTTGAATTTCGCGAGGTCATTCAAGATTTTCTTCAGGCCGCTGCGTGCCTCGACCTCGCTGAGCTCCAGGATGACGATGCCGACGAGGATCAGCGCGACCGCGGCGCCGAGCATGATCCAGAAACGATGCTTCAGGAGCATTTCCTTGTTGAATTTCATGGCCATGTTGACCCTCGTTGGTTGGCGAAAGGATCCATGCATGATCCACGCCAGGTGGATCAGGAAATTCTATGCATATCCGTTCAATTTTTTGGCGGGGCCGGCGGCGGTTGTACCCCGGGAGGAGGCGGCGCGGCGACCGGGGCCGGGGCGCCGGCAAGCGGGGTCACGATCGGCTCATCCCAAAGAAACAGAACGACAAATTCCGTTCGCTTCAAATTGTCCTTGACCTCGATAAGGGGCGCGGCGGGTGCCGGCACAGGCGGGGAGAACACATTGAAGGCCGTGTCGCCAAGGGGCGCCCAGGTGCCGGCAGGGACCGCAGGGCCGGGCGGTGCACCCGGCGCGGCGACTCCCGCTATGAGGACCGGAAGCCAAGAGGTTTGAATGATGTTGAACACGCCAGGCTGCGGCTTCTCGAACTGCTGACTTTTGTAAAGATGCAAAAAACTGACCCGCTCCGACACCTTTTTCTTCAACTCCGCCTTCTTCTCCGCGTCCCTCTTCGGATCTCCATCGAGCGTGATGTCCTTGATTACCTCGCCCGGATTTCGCAGATTCTGGATCAGCGTGTTCTCGACGAATTTGTCCGCGTGCCAATGATAGGTGTAACCGCGAATCTCGACGACCCAGCCCGTCTTGGGCGTGTCCTTGTCGGACCCCTTGATGAGCTTGTCGATGCGATCTTTCTCGGCCTGAGTCATGCTGGTCAATTCCTTACCGTCCTCGTACAGCTTCCGGAAATATCCCGACAAATCTTCGGAATACATGGCGTTGACGCCGACGATGTTGAGTTGGATCAGGAATTCCTTGATGAAGATGTCTCGCTTCTGCGCGTCCTCCGGCGATAGCTGCTTGAGGTTGGCGCCGTACTTTTTTTCCTCAAAGTAGTGGAAGGCCTTCCGAGCGTTACTGGGGTTTTCTTTTTCCTTTCCCGGCACTTTGGAATCGGGGCCGGACCAGTATGTTGCTTTGACGGGAACATTGATGTCCGACAATTCGACGAGATGTCCGCCGTCGGCTTGCGGGGTAACCATGTTGACGAACTGGTGCAGCAATTGCCAGTTCATGCGCTCCTGCACGCCGGCGCCGAGCCGGTCGAGATTATTCTTGGCGTCATCGAGCTTCTTCTTTTCCGCGGCGGCCTCGGCCTGGAATTTCGCCGCTTTGGTCTTTTCGTCCAGGGCCGCGCTCTTGGCATTCTTGACCGCATTATTTTCGACAGCGCTTTTCTCGGCGCCGGCGGCCAGCGCCATCACAAACATGCCGAACGCGAGCATGGCGGCGGCGGCGACCGCCCACGGCTTCTTGCCGCGCACCAGCCGCTCCAGCCGCACCTCATACGGCAGCAAATTCGTTTGCAGCCGGGCCTTCTTCAAGCCCTGCAGCGCCTCGCCATATGCCACGCCGAAACTCATGATGTTCTCGGCAAACGTCGGGGCCGCCGTCACCGATTCGCCCGACGTTCGCTCCAGCTTTTGCAGCTTGCGAACTTCCAGCTGCAACTTCTCCTGCAGAAACTTCTGCAAGCCCGGCAAGCGGAACGCGTTCCCCAGGCCGACCATGTACTTGATCTTGGCGTTGCGGTGCGTGTTGGTGAAATAACCAAGCGAGCGCTGCACCTCGCCGACGAAATCGTTGAGCACTTGCTTGAGGGCCGACAGAATTTTTTTCAAATCCGGCGACTTGGCGGCATTGCGTTTGAGATGCTCGGCCTTGGCGAAGGTGAGCTTCATTTCTTTGGTCAAAGCGCGGGTGAAGTGGTTACCGCCGATCGGAATCGGGCGTTGCCAGATGATGCGGCCGCCGTCGGTGATGACAAGGTTGGAGTTATCGGTGCCGATCTCGAGGGCGACGACGCATTGAGTGGGATCCCCCTCATCGTCGGGGTTGTCGGTGCCTTTGCCGAGCAGATCGTAAGCGATGAAATTGCACAGAGCGAGCGGGGCCATCTGCACGACATGGACTTCGACGCCGACGTCCTTGAATTGCTTGATGGCGCGATTGACCATATCGCGTTTCATGGCGAACAGGCCAATCTCGGTCTCCAGGGCCAGGCCGTCCACGATGTCGCCCTTGTTGAGCCGCTGGAAATCCCAGACGACTTCCTCGAGCGGAAACGGAATCTGCTGCTTGGCCTCGAACTTGACGATGTCGGCAATCTTTTTTTCATCCACGGGCGGCAGCTTGACGAACCGGGCCAAACCGCTCTGCCCAGGCACGCTGATGCAAACCAGATCGCCCTTGATCTTGTTGCGCGACAGGAACTGATTGAGCGCCTCGCGCGTCAGCTCATCCGGATCGGCGTCCGGCTGGCTCAGGATTTTCGGATGCTCGATATACTCGAACGCCGTGGCGACGACCTGCCCATCTTTGTCTTCCAGCCGAATCGCCTTGAGGGCGCATTGCCCCAGGTCAATTCCCCAAACGCCCAAGGGACGTGCAGCCATTGCTCACTCCTGAGCAAGGAAAAAATAAAAAGGAAAAGAATAGAAAGTGAAGCACATGCCGCGATTTGCATTTACTTTCTATTCTTTTCCTTTTTACTTTTTCCTTGCCTAGACATGCGGGGCGACGATGCTCGTACCATCTAGATTAACAATCGGTGAAAGCTATTGTCAACCGGCAAAATCGGCAAGTTGCGATTTTGTTGCCCGGCTGACAAAAGGAAATTCTTGCGTTGTTCGGCGAACCGGGTATGATCCATTTACCTTGATGGCCGTTTTCCTTTCCTGACTCTCCCTGCCCAGGAGAGCGTCACTAAATTAAATCCACCATCCAAGACGACCTGCCGACGGTCCACCTTTGCCGGGTGGCTGCCGGGCCTTCATGGGGAGTCCAACATGGCTGGATGGTACTACGCGCATGGCGACGACAAGCTCGGCCCATTCTCGGGGGATCGGCTCAAAGAACTGGCGGCCGCCGGCGCGATTCTGCCGACCGACACCGTCTGGCGCGACGGCACCGCTACGGGCGTGGCCGCAAACCTGGTCAAGAACCTGTTCGCACCGCCTGTCGTGGCAATCGTCGTCGTCGCCGAGCCGCCGAAGCCCAAGTCGACCGAGCGGCCCAAGCGCGGCTCGGCGTCGGCGCTCAAGGGAGCGGAAATCACCGGCCAGGACGGCGTCGATGCCCGATTTCGCATGATCTGCACGACCTGCGGCACCAAGGACAAAAGTTGCCGCACGATTAAGATCAGCAACAAGACCACGAAAGCGAATTACTTCTGTCCGAAGTGCCGCAAGCGGCGAGAAGTCGTCATTCAATGCCGCATCGGCTAGCGAGCGGCCCATGACAATCTCGGTTCGCAGCGCATGCCTGGCGGTCACCCGGATCTTGGTCTCGAAATTCGAACCAGTTTCGGCTATCCTGCAAACATGGGTTAAGGAGGTGAACGTCATGCCAAGCACCGGTAACGTGGCTGAGCTGAATCGCGAATTGGCCCGCCGGATCAACGCCGAAGCACGCAGCAATCCGCAATCGCCCTACGCCAACAAGCTCGTCGGTTTCGCCAACGGGAAGGTTGTCGTGATTACCGGGGACCGTGCCGAATTGGCTCGTCGTCTCAAGGAGGTTGAACCCGATCCAACCAAGACCTTCGCCATCGAAGCAAGCCGCGACTATGACGAAGTCCACGAAATCTGGGACGCAACCTGATGCCGCGTGTCGATTGGCCTCTCCGAAATGGCCGCCCCTCCATTGAGGTGATTCTCCCCCTGGCGGAGGGCGGTCAATCGCTGGTGCGAAGTCTCCTTGCCGACACCGGCGCGGGATCGGTTCTCTCAGGATTCGAACTCATTCTCGCCGAGGCCGATTGTCTGGCTTGCGGCGGCATTCCGTCGCAGCCGATTACCCTCGGCGGCGCCTACGTTGGCACTTTCCCCGTTTACCAACTCCTGGTGCAAATTCCGGCGCTCGGATTCGCCCAAGATTTGTGGGCGGTTGGCGTTCCTTCCGTCCGCCCCGGATTCGACGGCATCGCCTGCTTCCGGCTCATCAATCAATTCCACTACGGCAACTTCGGTGACTCCGACATCTTCGGGCTGCAATCGTGATCGTTCACTCCAGCGGCGGGCCGCCGAGTTCTTGCAGACGCTGGCGGCGCTGTTGCCAGGTGGCGGCGTCGAGCGCCGCGCACCTCGCCGCGTTCGTCAAGTTCCAGTCCGGTGATCACCTGGGTCCATAGAAGAAGCTGTTGCGGATCGCCGCGCAGTTGCCGGACGCGCCACAGCCGCGCCGTGTCGTCATCGCTCCCCGTCAGCAAGGTCTTGCCGTCGGGGCTGAAGGCCACGGCATAAACCGTGGCTTGATGCTGCAGGGGTGGTCCGAGCGGCTTGCCGGTGGCCGTCTCCCACAGCCGCGCCGTCTTGTCATCGCTCCCCGTCAGCACGGTTTTGCCGTCGGGGCTGAAGGCGACGGCAGCAACCACGTCTTGATGCTGCAGGGGTGGTCCGAGCGGCTTGCCGGTGGCCGTCTCCCACAGCCGCGCCGTCTTGTCCCAACTCCCGGTCAGCGCGGTCTTGCCGTCGGGACTGAAGGCCACGGCATGAACCTCGCCTTGATGCTGCAGGGGTGGTCCGAGCGGCTTGCCGGTGGCCGTCTCCCACAGCCGCGCCGTCTTGTCCCAACTCCCGGTCAGCACGGTCTTGCCGTCGGGGCTGAAAGCGACGGCAGCAATTCCTTCTTGATGCTGCAGCGGTGGTCCGAGCGGCTTGCCGGTGGCCGTCTCCCACAGCCGCGCCGTCTTGTCCCAACTCCCCGTCAGCGCGGTCTTGCCGTCGGGACTGAAGGCCACGGCAGCAACCCCGTCTTGATGCCGCAGAGGTGGTCCGAGCGGCTTGCCCGTGGCCGTCTCCCACAGCCGCGCCGTTTTATCAAAGCTCCCCGTCAGCACGGTCGTGCGGTCGGGGCTGAAGGCCAGGGCAGCAACCCCGTCTTGATGCTGCAGGGGTGGTCCGAGCGGCTTGCCCGTGGCCGTCTCCCACAGCTGCGCCGTACCAAAGCTCCCCGTCAGCACGGACCGGCCGTCGGGGCTGAAGGCCACGGCCACAACAAAACTTTGATGTTGCAGGGGTGGTCCGAGCGGCTTGCCCGTGGCCGTCTTCCACAGCCGCGCCGTCCTGTCAAAACTCCCCGTCAGCACGGTCTTGCCGTTGGGGCTGAAGGCCACGGCATGAACAAAGCCTTGATGCTGCAGGGGTGGTCCGAGCGGCTTGCCTGTGGCCGTCTCCCACAGCCGCGCCGTCTTGTCAAAACTCCCCGTCAGCACAGTCTTGCCGTCCGGGCTGAAGGCCACGGCATAAACCCAGTTTTTATGTTGTAGAGGTGGTCCGAGCGGCTTTCCCGTAGCCGTCTCCCACAGCTGCGCCATATTGTCAAAGCTCCCCGTCAGCATGGTCTTGCCGTCGGGGCTGAAGGCCACTGCAGCAACCCCGTATTGATGCTGCAGGGGTGGTCCGAGCGGCTTGCCCGTGGCCGTCTCCCACAGCCGCCCCGTCTTGTCAGAGCTCCCCGTCAGCACGGTCTTGCCATCGGGGCTGAAGGCCACGGCAGCAACGCCGTCTTGGTGCCGTAGGGGTGATCCGAGCGGCTTTCCCGAGGCCGTCTCCCACAGCCGCGCCGTCTTGTCAAAGCTCCCCGTCAGCACGGTCTTGCCGTCGGGGCTGAAGGCCACGGCATGAACCCCGTTTTTATGCTGCAGGGGCAATCCGAGCGGCTTTCCCGAGGCCGTCTCCCACAGCCGCGCCGTATCGTCATAGCTCCCCGTCAGCACCGTCTTGCCATCGGGGCTGAAGGCCACGGCATGAACCAAGCCTTGATGCCGCAGGGGTGGTCCGAGCGGCTTGCCCGTGGCCGCCTCCCACAACCGCGCCGTCTGGTCATGGCTCCCCGTCAGCACGGTCTTGCCGTCGAGGCTGAAGGCCACGGCATAAACCGTGCCTTGATGCTGCAGGGGTGGTCCGATCGGCTTGCCCGTGGCCGTCTCCCACAGCCGCGCCGTCTTGTCCCAACTCCCCGTCAGCACGGTCTGGCTGTCTGGGCTGAAGGCCACGGCCACAATAAAGCTTTGGTGTAGCAGGGGTGGTCCAATCGGCTTGCCCGTAGCCGCCTCCCACAGCCGCGCCGTTTTGTCATTGCTCCCCGTCAGCACGGTTTGGCCGTCGGGGCTGAAGGCCACGGCCACAACCTCGCCTTGATGAACACATATGCCGTGTAATCTGTGCAATTCTTCGGACGATGCGCCCAGGTGCAGCATGATCGAATCCGCGAGGGACCGGTCTTTCAGCTTCAACGCTTCGGGCAAGAGATGGGCGTAACCGACCGCCGCTACGGCTGGTTCCTCGCGCGCGAAAATAAAAGTAATCCATGCGCGACCGCAGGTTCCCCAGCCACAAGTTCTCGTTGGCTTTATCGAGTTCGCTGTTTGCCTTTTTGGCCGCCTCCTCCTGTTCGCGCGCTTCTTTTTCGTTGGCCACGGCCTGCTCGCGCGCCTGAATCTCGGCCGCATTGGCCAGGACCAGATCGGCGTTCTTGGCGTCGAGCAGCAGAGCGGCGATGGCCAAACTCACCAGGCCGATCAGCAGCGTCGCCAGCAGCGCCGCCCTGGCCGGATAGCGATTCATCCAGCGCCAGGCTCGTTCGACTCGCGACACCGGCCGCGCATGAATCGGCTCTCCCGCCGACCATCGCCGCAAGTCCTCCGCCATTCCCTTCGCGCTGCCATAACGCCGCCCCGGCTCCTTCGCCATTGCTTTGAGCGCGATCGTTTCCAGGTCGCGCGGAATCTTGTCGTTGAGCGCTCGCGGCCTCAGCGGTTCCTCGTGTAGCACCTGGTGCAGGAGCATCGCCTTGTTGCCACGGAACGGGAGTTCGCCGGTCAAGAGCTGATAGAGCATCACGCCGAGGCTGTACACATCGCTGCGGCCATCGACGCGGTGGCCTTCGCCGCGGGCTTGTTCGGGGCTCATGTAGGCGGGGGTGCCGAGGATTTGGCCGTCGATGGTCATGGTGATCTCGCCGGCGTCGCGCTTGGCGAGGCCGAAGTCCATGACGCAGGGCGAGCCATCGGGGCGAATCATGATGTTGGACGGCTTGACATCGCGATGGACGACCCCGAGCGAATGGGCGTACTGCAAGGCGTCGGCGACCTCGGCGATGAGCTTGGCCGATTCCGTGAAGCTGAAGCCGCGGCCGGTAAGGCGATCGGCGAGGGTGATGCCTTCGACGAAATCGCAGACAAGATACGGCGTGCCGTTATCGATGCCGACTTCGTGAATCGTGATGATCGAAGGAAAGCGAAGCTGAGCGACGCTGCGGGCTTCGCGCAGGAAGCGATCGAGGTCTTGTGGATCGGGGCCGACGTTGCTGGCGCGGGGAACCTTGATGGCGACGGTGCGGTCGAGTTCGGTGTCGTGGGCCTTGAGGACGGTGCCGAATGCGCCGTGGCCGACGGTCGAAAGCACCTCGAACTTGCCGAGGCGTTTTTTCGTTGCTCCGTCCCAGGTGATCGTCGAGAAATTCGCGAGCTGGAAGCTGGAACCGCAACCGGCGCAGGTGACTTCGTCGCCGGACGGGACATCGGCGAATTCGATGGGATTCTGGCAGTGGGGGCAACGCACATGCATGGACTGATTCTATCCTCGAAATTGCCGGACGCAATAAATAAAGCGCTCGCAATTTTCCCTTTGCATTCACTCCATTCCGTCGGCTACGATAGTCCCCATCGCGCAACCCAAGGAGAAAGATCATGGCCGACATTCATCGTCGAGGCTTCCTGACAACCGCTGCCGCAACCGGGGCTACATTGGCGCTCACCACCGCATCCAGCGCCGCCGCCGTGCAAGGAGCGAACAATCGGCTCGTCGTCGGCGTCATGGGGACCGGCGGGCGTGGGACCGGGCTGGCCACTGCCTTCGCGCAACTGCCGAACGTGGAGGTGGCGTATTGCTGCGATGTCGATCAGACGCGCGCGGACCGAGCCGTCGCGGCCGTCAATAAGGCGGTCAATCGGCAGCCGCGTTCGGTCAGCGATTTTCGCCGGATTCTCGATGACAAGCAGGTGGACATTCTCATCGTCGCCACCTGCAATCACTGGCACGCGCCCGCCGCCATCCTCGCCTGTGCGGCCGGCAAGCATGTCTATGTCGAGAAGCCGTGCAGCTACAATCCGCGTGAAGGAGAATTGCTCGTGCAGGCGGCCCGCAAGCACAACAAGCGCGTGCAGATGGGCAATCAGCGCCGCAGCTGGACCGGCGTCATCGCGGCCATCGACGAACTTCGCAAAGGCGCGATTGGCCGCGTCTATCTGGCGCAATCGTGGTACAGCAACAACCGCGCGACGATCGGCCGGGGTAGGGCCATCGAGCCGCCCAAGGGATTGAATTACGAGTTGTGGGAAGGGCCGGCGCCGCACCGGGTGTTTAGGTCGAATTACCTACACTACAACTGGCATTGGTTTTGGCATTGGGGCAACGGCGAGCTCGGCAACAATGGCATCCACACCCTCGATCTGTGCCGCTGGGGACTCGGCGTCGATTACCCGACCCGCATCGTCTCCACCGGCGGGCGATATCGCTTCCAGGACGATCAGGAAACGCCCGACACGCACACCGTCAGCTACGAATTCGAGGGCCGCAAGCAGATCACCTGGGAAGGCCTGTCATGCAGCCGGCAACCGAATCGGCCCTACCTGTGCCTCTTCCACGGCGAGACCGGGACGCTCGCCTTCGCCGACAGCGGCTACACCATTTACGACGCCGCCGGCAAGGAAACCCGCCGCGAAAAGGTGCAAGCCGGCGACGGCCCGCACTTTGCCAACTTCCTGGCCGCCATCCGCAACGGCGCCCGCCTCAGCAGCGAAATCGAGGAAGGCCACAAGAGCACGCTGTTGTGCCATCTTGGGAATATCGCCCATCGCACGGGCCGCGTCATCCGCTGCAACGCGAAGGATGGCACGATCGTGGACGACAAGGCGGCGCAGGCGTACTGGACGCGCGAGTATGCGAAGGCGTGGGAGCCTCGCGTGTGATCCCGAGCAATCGCTTGCGTAGGAACCAGGCTGCGGGTTAGAATGGCGAACATGCAAAGAGCAACGCGAAAAAAAACGCCGACGCGAAAAGCAGCGGACCGAGGGATCGGTCGGGTTGTGTTCGTGCCGCCTTTCGAGCAACGGCTTGCAGAGGATTCGAGGTGGGCCTTGAGCGAGGGGAGCAAATTCTTCGAAGGCGCGGGGGCGGTTCAGGAAACTCTGAGGAAAATCACCAAGCGGCTTGGCGAGCTCGGGATCGCATATGCCGTTGTCGGCGGCATGGCTCTGTTCAAACAAGGCGTCCGCCGTTTTACCGAAGACGTTGATCTTCTGGTGACACGCGATGCGCTCAAAGAGCTTCACGATCGCCTCGAAGGGCTCGGATACTTGCCCCCCTTCGATGGCAGCAAGAATCTGCGCGACACCGACACTGGCGTGAAAATCGAATTTCTCGTGACGGGCGAATTTCCCGGGGACGGGAAACCCAAGCCAGTCGCCTTTCCGAATCCTGCCGCTGTATTTGAAGAGAGCGACGGAATCCAATATGTGAACCTGCCAACACTGATCGAATTGAAGGTCGCCTCGGGAATGACAAGCAGCGAGCGAATAAAAGATCTTGCGGACGTGCAAGAACTTATCAAGGTTTTGGCTCTACCCAAAGAGTTTGCCGAGAAGCTTCATCCGTATGTTCGGGAAAAATACCACGAACTCTGGCAGGCCGCGAGGCCGCCGCTAAAGCGCTACGTCCGGATTTGGCGAAACAAATTCTTGACTGTTGACGCGAATAGCCTCGACGAAATGGCGGCGATACTTGAGCATGCGGCAACTGAGTTGCGTGCAATGATGGCTAACGGCGTGGTGCTCGATCCGGACGGCGGCACTTCTGATGACTATGCGCACCTTGTGACGACGGACCCCGACATTGCCAAGAAATACGACATGCACGACGAGTCGGAGTTCCTGGACGAGGCGGACACGGACGAATGATCGCCGTATCTTGGTGCCTCGATTTTTCCTTTCACCGGCGCCGCCTGTCCGTGCCGCGCAAATCGCATATCATACAACTTTTGCGGGACAGCGATCCTCAAACACGGTTCACCCGCCATGAGCGACACGCTTCGAATCGGCTTTCTCGGCGCAGGCAAGATGGCGACCGCGCTCGCGCAAGGATGGATCAACGCCGGCCTTGCGACCGCCAAGGACATTTGTGCCAGCGATCCGGTTGCCGCCGCCCGCGATCACTTCACGAAGACGACCGGCGCCGCCGCCTTCAGCGATAATCGGCGCGTGCTGGTGCAAAGCGATCTCGTCGTGCTCGCCGTCAAGCCGCAGAACATGGCCGAGCTGCTCGGCGAGATTCGGCCAGCCCTCGAAGCCCGGCATCTTGTGATCTCCATCGCGGCAGGCGTCACCATCCCGCAAATCGCCAATGCGCTCGGCGCCGAGACGCGCGTTATTCGCGTCATGCCGAACACGCCGTGCCTGGTCGGGGCGAGCGCGTCGGCGTTCGCAGCATCGGCACAGGCAACCGCTGCGGACGTGCAGTTGACCGAGCGCTTGTTGCAATGCGTCGGCCGGGCGGCGCAGGTTCCCGAGAAATTGCTCGACGCCGTCACCGGCTTGAGCGGCAGCGGGCCGGCGTTCGTCGCGGTCATGATCGAAGCGCTCTCCGACGGCGGCGTGCGCATGGGGTTGCCGCGTGACCTGGCGACGCTGCTGGCGGCGCAAACGCTGCTCGGCTCCGCCAAGATGCTGCTCGAAACCGGCCTGCATCCGGGCCAGCTCAAGGACATGGTCGCCAGCCCCGCCGGCACCACCATCGCCGGCCTGCATGAGCTGGAACGCGGCGGTTTGCGGGCGGCGCTGATGGATGCCGTCGAGGCGGCGACGTTACGGGCGGTAGAATTAGGGAAGTAGCAAAATGGCTGATCACGCCGGCAAGACAGTTGCAGAGATCCTGACCGAGAAGAAAGCCAGCATCCGCGACGCGGCTCTTCCTCCCGGTAGTCCGTCGTGGGATGAAATTCTTGATCTGACCTGGGAAGAGGTCGTGAAAGCGGCAAAGCGACGAACCAGCGGCTACAAGACCATCAAAAAACTGCTTGGCAACAAGGAGTACGACAAATGAATCAAGACCCTTATCGCGCGTTTCTCGCCTTGCTTCAGCGGCTCGATCACGCCAAGATTTTCTATCGCCTGTCCCATCCGCGCGAGGAGGCGGTCATGATCGAAGTCGATGTTCCCGGCGAGCGCTGGGAGATCGAACTCGTCGATTACGGCGATGAATTCCACTGGGAGGTTGAACGCTTCCGCAGCAACGGCGTCATCGACGACGAATCCGCCATCGACGAACTTTTCGCCAAATTTAGCGACCCTGTGGAGGAGCCGGCGGGCAAACCATGAGCACCACGCCTGAATCACAACGCATCCTCATCTTCGACTTCGGCTCGCAGTACGCCCAGCTCATTGCCCGGCGTGTGCGCGAGCAGAACGTCTTCTGCCAGCTCGTTCGCGCCAACCTGACCGCCGAGCGCGTGCGCGAGCTGAAGCCGAGCGGCATCATCCTTTCCGGCGGGCCGGCGAGCGTCTATGAGCCCGGCGCGCCGTGCTGCGATGCGAAAATCTTCGATATGGGAATTCCCGTACTCGGCATCTGCTACGGCATGCAGCTCGCCTGCCATCTGATGGGGGGCAAGGTCGTCGCTGGCAATCACCGCGAATTCGGCCGGGCCCATATCCGCGTCGAGGATGCCAACGGCCTTTTTTTCGGCCTGCCCAGCGACATGGTCGTGTGGATGAGCCACGGCGATCAGGTGCAGATTCTCCCGTCGCCCTCCGGGAGAGGGGCCGGGGGTGAGGGACATTTCATTCCTCTGGCGGCGACTGAAACCTGCCCCGTCGCGGCCCTCAAGCATCGCGATAAGCCGATCTATGGCGTGCAGTTTCATCCCGAGGTCAGCCACACTGCGTTCGGCAGCCAGATTCTGCACAACTTCCTGTACAAGATCTGCGGCTGCACCGGCCTGTGGAAGCTCGAATCGTTCATCGATCAAACCGTCGCCGAGATTCGCCGGCGCGTCGGCACCCATCGCGTCATCTGCGGCCTGTCGGGCGGCGTCGATTCCTCCGTCGCGGCGGCGCTCCTCGTGAAAGCCATCGGCCCGCAAGTCGCCTGCATCTTCGTCGATAACGGCCTGTTGCGCCGCAATGAAGCCCACATGGTCGAACGCACTTTTCGCGATCATTTCAAGGCCGACTTGCACGTCGTCAATGCCCGCGAACGCTTTCTCACCGCGCTGGCCGGCGTCAGCGATCCGCAAAAGAAACGCACCATTATCGGCCACGTCTTTATTGACGTGTTCAAGGACGAAGCATCGCGGATCGAGAACGCGAAGTTCCTCGCGCAGGGGACGCTGTATCCCGACGTGATCGAGAGCGGCGCCACCGTCGATGGTCCGGCCGCCACCATCAAGACGCATCACAACGTCGGCGGCTTGCCCAAGGAGCTCGGCTTCGAGTTGATCGAGCCGCTCAAGGACCTGTTCAAGGACGAGGTGCGCCGCCTCGGCCTGGAATTGGGGCTGCCCGAGAACATCGTCTGGCGGCATCCATTCCCCGGCCCCGGTTTGGCGGTGCGCTGTCTCGGCCCCATCAGCTTCGACCGGCTCGAAGTTCTGCGGCAAGCCGACGCGATCGTGCTGGAGGAACTGAAGGCATCGGACTGGTATCGCAAGACCTCGCAGGCCTTCGCGGTGCTGTTGCCGGTGCAATCGGTCGGCGTGATGGGGGATGGCCGAACCTACGAGAACGCGATCGCGATCCGGGCGGTGCAGACCGACGATTTCATGACCGCCGACTGGTCGCATTTGCCGTACGAGCTGCTGGCGAAGATGTCCACGCGGATCATCAACGAAGTCAAGGGGGTCAATCGCGTGGTGTACGACATCAGCAGCAAACCGCCGGCGACGATTGAGTGGGAGTGAGGGATTTCAATCTGTCGCCGCCGTGGTGTTGGTGTGCTTTCCGTCATTCCCATTGGTGAAGTGAGCAAATCCAAAAAGGTACGGGCCCATCCGTCGGCGCCCGTGGGGCCAGTTCGGTCAACAATATCCGGAACAAGCTTCGGCGATTGCACCTTGCAGACATGCTATAATATTGATATATTCGATAATACGAATATAGTGATACTTAAATAAGGAGCCGCTCATGCTCGACTCGTTGCGGCGTTTTAAGGCCGGCGTATTTCAGGCGCTCGCGCATCCCACGCGGGTCGGCATCATCGAGCAATTGCGTCTTGGCGAAATGTCGGTCGGGCAGCTTTGCGAGAAGCTCGGCATCGAGCAAGCCAACGCGTCTCAGCATCTTGCGGTTTTGCGAAGCAAGTACCTGGTTGAAACCCGCAAGGAGGGCAACCAGATTTATTACCACCTTCGCGATCCATTGCTTGGCGATGTGCTGGAAGCGTTGCGAAAGTATTTTCTCGCGCACATGAAGGAAGCCCAGGCGATGCTCGAAGAAGAACAGGCCGTGGCAGAGCCGCGCAAGCCGAAACGGGAGGACCGGCGATGAAGAGCAGGATGCCAAAACTCGTGGAGGCGATGCGAGGCTATAACCTGAAGTGTTTCGTGTCGGATTTGGTTGCCGGATTGACCGTTGGCCTGGTGGCGTTGCCGCTGGCGATGGCATTTGCCATCTCCTCGGGCATGCCGCCGCAGTCCGGGCTTTACTGTGCGGTGATCGCCGGATTCCTCATTTCGGCGTTGGGGGGCTCGAAGACGCAAATCGGCGGGCCGACCGGTGCGTTTGTCGTGATCGTGTTCGGCATCGTGGCGCAGCACGGCGTGAATGGCCTGTTTCTCTGCACAATCATGGCCGGCATCCTGCTCATCATCCTGGGCCTGACCGGGTTGGGGACGGCCGTCCAATTCATTCCCCGGCCGGTTGTCATCGGCTTCACGAATGGCATCGCGGTCCTCATCGCCAGCACGCAGATCAAGGATTTCTTCGGGTTGCAAATCGACAAGGTGCCGGGCGAATTCTTGGGCCGAATCGAAGCCATCGTCACTCATTTCCACACGATTTCGTGGGCATCGACGTTCTTGGCGATCAGCGGACTCGTGGTGATTATTCTCTGTGTGCGGTTTCTCAAGCGCGTTCCCGCCTACATGGTCGCTTTGTTTCTGGGCACGCTGGCCGTCACGATCTTCCGTCTGCCGGTTGACACGATCGGTAGGCGCTTTGGCGGCATTCCAAGCGGGTTGCCCTCGTTCGCTATGCCGGAATTCGATCCGGACAAAATTGTGCCGTTGCTGTCTCCCGCATTGACGGTTGCGTTGCTTGGCGCCATCGAGTCGTTGATGTCCTGCGTGGTGGCCGACCGGATGAGCCACGACAAGCACCGTCCCAACGTGGAGTTGGTGGCTCAAGGGATTGCCAACATTGCCGCCCCGTTTTTCGGCGGGCTGCCCGCGACCGGCGCCATTGCGCGGACGGCCACGAATATCCGCTCCGGCGCGAAGACGCCGGTGGCCGGCATGATTCACGCCCTCACCTTGGTCCTGATTCTCGTGTGCGCCGCGCCGCTCGCCCAGTACATTCCGCTTGCCATCCTGTCCGCGATCTTGATGGTTGTATCGTACAACATGGGTGAATGGAAAGAGATTCCGAAGCTCCTGAAGCTATCGTGGGCCACCATGAGCGTCTGGTTGATTACCTTCGCCCTGACGGTATTCGCGGACTTGACGATTGCCGTGGAGTTTGGCATCATCCTCGCCGCGCTGTTGTTTATTCGCAAAGTGGCGAAAACAACGACGGTCTCGAAGGTGACGAAGGAATACATCGAAGAAGGCCGTCCGCATACCTTGCAGGACAAGCGCATTCCCGATTACGTCACGATCATCCGCATTCACGGCCCGTTTCTGTTCGGGACCACGGAAAAGTTATCGTTGGTCACCGATCACATTGCCGCGCTCGCGCCAGTGGTGATCTTGCGATTGCGGAATATGACCGCCATCGACGCGACCGGCCTGCTTGCTCTGGAAGATCTGGCGGACAAATTGCACGCCGCGGGCCGCATTCTGATCCTGTGCGGCGCGCACCCGCAACCGGCCAAGTTCATGCAGCAGGCCGAGTTCGAGCAGCACGTCGGCCGCGAGAACATTTGCCGGCATATTCAAGAAGCGCTGGAGCGCGCCGAGCAACTTTACGAAGTCGTTGGCAAGAGTGAAAACAATGGGGCACGAAACTCCAAATTGGCGAAGGTCTAACTTTTCACCTCGAACAGCGGGCGAAGGAGTTGGTCGATGTCGCGCGGAATTTATAGGCCGATGCTCACCTTCGCCGCAGTGGCAATCGCAATCATCATTGGCGGAGCGGTCTATTGGCGCGTAGGTCAGCCGCAACCAATAGCGGATTGGTCCGCGCCGGCCGACGCCGCCTCCGCGCTGGTCGAGCTTCGCAATGGCAATTCGCGTTTCGTGGCGTCCGCTCGAACGCTTTCGAGCGATACGGCCCACGATGCCGAGCATCGCCGCGCCATCGCCCGCCAGCAACATCCATTCGCCGTCATTTTGACGTGCGCCGACAGCCGCCTGTGCCCCGAATTCATTTTCGATCAACGCCCCGGCAGCATCTTCGAAATACGCAACGCCGGCAACGTCGTGGACGAAGACGTGCTGGCATCCTTTGAATACGCCGTGGAGCATCTCCACGTTCCGCTGATGCTCGTTCTGGGGCACAAGGGATGCGGCGCAATTCACGCTGTGTGCGAGGCCGGCGATAAACCGCTACCTGGCCACCTGTTGGACTTGCAAAAGCACATGAAGGGCCTCCAGCAATTCATCAACGCCGAGCCTGGCGACCGTGGCCCCGATTGGCTCAACCGCTTGAGCAACGAAAACTCAAGACACCAGGCCCTGGCCTTGATGCGCGACAGCCCGAGTCTGAAGGCGGCGGTGGACAGCGGCGATGTCCTCCTGAAATGCGGCGTTTACGACATGGAAACGGGAACCGTCGATTTATTCGATCCTTAGCGAACCTTGGCGTTCAGGCTCGCAATCCGTGCGGTGCATATCGATGATTTCATGACCGCCGAATGGTCGCATTTGCCGTACGAGCTGCTGGCGAAGATGTCCACGCGGATCATCAACGAGGTCAAACGGGGTCAACCGCGTACGATATCAGCAGCAAACCGCCGGCGACAATCGAGTGGGAGTGAAAGATGGCGGCGTTTCAAAGCAATTTGTTCGTGCGGCTGCACAAATGGGCGGTTCGGCAGGACGAGAATTTCCTGACGGAGACGTTTGCCTATTTGTTGGAATACTTGATCGAGAACGAGCCAGAAGCCGCCTGCGAACTCGTGGCTCGGCTAACGGGTGGAATCATTACGCTCCCGCCGCAGCAAGTTCGAGGGCTGGAAATTCGAACGCAAATCAGCGGCGACGAATGAATCCCCGATATTAAGCTTCGATCCTCTCAGCACTTTGTTATAATTGAGGTGAAAAGCGAGGCGGAGGCGACTGAAGATCAGCTTGAACGGTATCGACGGTCCCTGGATTCATCAGGCGTGGGGTCAACCGGACTGATCCTACTCACGCGCTATCCGGCGCCGGTGCCTGGCGCAGACCACTACTTTCGGTGGTATCACGTTGCGGAATGGATTTATCAGGAGTCGAGCAAGTACAAGTTCAAGGCGGAAAGCCAATTTCTGGTCGAACAATTTCTCGGCTTCTTGAAAGCGAGGAACATGACAATGGGACAGGTCACATGGGAAATGACAACAGGCGTTCGCTCCTTGCGCAATCTCGTAGACATGCTGTACGAAGCGGCGGCAGCCTGCGGGCTGAGAGCCCAACTTGGCGGGAGCGCGGCAAGTATTTTTGTTTTTCTCGATGGGAGAAAATACTCTGCTGGGATCAGATACAACGCCCCCGAACTCCTCAGGTTTGCCACCTGGAACGCGCCCGTCGATCCGAAAAAGGTTGAAGAACTGGGAATCGGAACCACGTGGCAATGGACGGATGATAAGACCAAAGTTGGTTGGGAGCGCGAAACCAATCTCGAATCCGAGGACGTTCATTTTTTTGCCCGCTCGAAAGCCAGTCAGATGCAATTCCTCGAATAATTCCTGCGTGAGAACCTCGACCTCGCGAAGAAAGTCATTTTGACGGAAACCGGCGATAACCAGTCGAGGCCAGAGCCGCAGGCCGACGACGAACGACGACCGAGGGGCCCAGCATGACGGCCGATGAAATTGCGAGGTTCATAGAATCCAACACTTGGATCTTCGCCAAGACAATGCCAGATAATCCGCATTCGTACGTTGTTCGTTCAAAGTGCAAAGACGAGGAAGCGTTTCAGGCGTTTGTGGTGCACATTCGGGAAAACGGCTACCAGGTGCTGTTTCGCTCCCGGGAATATACTTGCTTTGACGTCGGCGAATTCAAGTATTGGACGATGGGTTCCCCACTTGAGATTACGACCATAATTAACCGCGCACAAAAACAGGCAACGTAGCCTCGGACTGGATGATATCGGGAAATAACGATCATGCGCTTCACCAAAATGCAAGGCTGCGGCAACGATTACGTCTACATCGATTGCTTCGCGCAAAAGCCGCCGATGCAACCCGCTGTGTTGGCGCAAAAGATCGCCAATCGGCATTTCGGCGTCGGCGGCGATGGGCTGATCCTCATCTGCCCGTCCGAAAAAGCTGACGCCCGCATGATCATGTTCAATGCCGACGGCAGCGAAGCGGAGATGTGTGGCAACGGCATCCGCTGCGTCGCCAAGTACGCCTACGATCACGGCATCGCCACCAAGCCCACGCTGACCATCGAGACGGTCCGCGGCCTGTTGACGCTTGATGTCACCGTGCGCGGCGGCAAGGTCGAGCAGGTGCGCGTCGATATGGGGGAGCCGATCCTGGACGCGGCCCAGATTCCGACGACGCTGCCGGGCAATCCGCCCATCGATGTGCAGTTGCCGGGGTTCCATCTCAAGGCGACCTGCGTGTCGATGGGCAATCCGCATTGCGTCATCTTCGTCGATGCGATTACGCAGGAGCACGTTCATGGCATCGGCCCGCGCATCGAGACGGCGGCGATCTTTCCGCGCAAGGTCAATGTCGAATTCGTGAAAGTCAATCGCCCCGATGATCTCGCCATGCGCGTGTGGGAACGGGGTTCCGGCGAAACGCTGGCCTGCGGCACCGGGGCGTCGGCGGTTTGCGTCGCCGGCGTTCTGGCGGGCCGATCCCAACGCAATGTCACAATCCATCTGCTCGGCGGTGATCTGCAATTGCTTTGGTCGGAAGCGGACAATCATGTTTACATGACGGGGCCGGCCGTCGAAGTCTTCAGCGGCGAGTGGCCGGATTAAAGCCCAGGGATGGCTATCCCTGGGCTTTCCAACAAGGATGTTGCACATGAAGATTCGCAATCCCACCGTCATCAAATGGATCGGCTTTCTCGGGGCGCTCCTCATTCGCTGCTGGATCGGTACGCTGTCCTTTCGCGTTCGTTGTCTCGGCAAGGATGTTTTCAACGACCGCAAGGGACATTACCTGGCGACTTTCTGGCACGAGAACATCCTGGTGCCGTGCTACTTCTTCGCCCGCAAGGATGTGCTCGTCTTGATCAGCCAGCACGCCGACGGCGAGATGATCGCCCAGGTTTGCAAGCACATGGGGCTCGGCACCGTCCGCGGTTCCTCGACGCGCGGCGGCATCAAGGCGATGCGCGAAATGATGCGAGCCTCCGCGGGTTTTCACATTGCCGTCATGCCCGATGGCCCGCGCGGACCGCGCCGCCGTCTCGAACTGGGGCTCGTCTATCTCGCGGCCAAGACCGGCTTGCCGATCGTCCTGTTCGGCGTCGGGCACGATCGCCCCTGGCGTCTGCGGACCTGGGACCGCTTCTGCCTGCCGCGGCCGTTCAGCCGGGCGCTGGTGATTGCCTCGGCCCCGATCCATATTCCCGAAGACGCCCGCAAGGAGGAGTTGGAGACGCATCGCCGGCAAGTGGAACAAGCGCTGAACGATTTGACAGATTACGCCGAGCGCCTGGCTTCGCGCTAACTGTGTTCTTGTGTACAATGATCGTGACGTTTTTTTTGCTCTTGCAACAAGAGACATCCCGGGCTATTAACTCCCCTCCAAAACATCATGGCTGCCGAAGAAGAAGTCATTGAGCTAGCGTCTTACGAAACGGACGAAGAATCCGTGGACGAGGCAAGGCCGCTCCGCTGGTGGGCGCGTGGCATCCTGATCGCGCTGACAGTCCCGTGGATCGCAGTGATCACAACGGCGATCTGCCTGTATCCGTACAACGCCGATGGCGAGCCGCTCCGGTTGGGGACGCATCAGCAACTCGGATTGCCGCCGTGCTCGTTCAAGGAGCTTGTCGGAATCCCCTGCCCGTCGTGCGGGATGACGTCGAGCTTCAGCTTGCTGTTGCACGGAGATGTGGTGAACTCGCTGAAGGCGAATTTTGCGGGCACCGTGCTGGTGACGTTCGGCCTGTTATTCGTGCCGTGGGCGTTCGCCAGCGTGTTCCTGCGGCGATTTGTTTTCATCCGCTCCCTGGAGCTGGTGGTCTTTCGGCTCGCGATTATTTTCCTGGTGCTCCTGTTCGGGCGCTGGGGGATTGTGCTGATTCTCGATGTGCTGAACCGATACGAGATTATTTAGACAGTTCCGATTTTGGATTGGATGAAGTTCGTAGGGTGGGTCGAGCAACGCGAGGCCCACCAAGCACTTGAACGGGCCGGTGGGCCTCGCGTTGCTCGACCCACCCTACGGTTGGACTATTGAACCCGCACAAGTTCAGTTCTCTCACGGAGGAGAGGCGATGGCAAGGCAAATCCGCTCGCGCTTGGGGTTGCGCTGGTTCCTGTTTATATGCAGTCTGCCGTGGCTCGCCTTCGGCTGCAATCCGCAATCGCTGTCGATGTTGTTGATGCCCTTCACCGACAACAAAGTCGATCCGACCGAGTACAAGCTATTCAAGTCGGACAAGGACAAGGACAAGGAAGTGACACTGGTCGTATTGGCGAATTTTAAGGAATCGCAGTTCCAGGAAGAAATCCGCAAGGCCGACGTGGAACTCGCGGAGCAGGTGTCGCACTATCTGCGCAAGCGTTGCGAGGAGAACAAGAACAAGCTCAAGCTGATCCCCCAGGCGCAGGTTCGGAGCATGCAGTTGAAGCAACTCTCGGAGGATGAGCACGAGCTCGATCCGGTCGAGATGGGCAAGAAGTTCAAGGCCGATTTCGTGCTGCACTTGGAAATCGAGCGAATTCAAATCTATGAGCCCAAGAGCTACCCGAAGATGTTCCGCGCCACCACCCAGATCAACATCAATCTTTACAGGATGAAAGCGAAGGACGCGGAAGACGCTCAACCGGTGCGCGACAAGCTTTATGCGGTCGAGTACCCCAAGGATGCGATCCAGATGGAGGGACTCAGCCCGGCCCAATTCCGCCGCTCGTTCCTGGACAAGGCCGGCCGCGAAATCTCACGCATGTTCATCGCCTTTTCACCGGACGAATTGCGGGAACATCAGGACTAATGCAGAACGCAAATCTCCGATTTCAGATTGCAGACCGCTGCCAGCGTGCAGCGTTTTTTTTTGTTTTTTTCAATTCCTCATGGTTGGCAGCGAATAATCCTCAGGGCGGGGCCGGCGCCGAATCGCGACGCTTATAATGATGGCATTAGGTGCGCGGATTCTCGCCCGAGGAGTCGGCATGGACCGGCGGATATATTTGCACGGTGTCGGTTGGCTGGCGGCGCTGCTCTTGACCGGGCTGCTGCCGTCCGCGCCGAGCGCGCGCGCCGATGATCCGCCCGCCAAGGCTGTGGTCGGCGTCGATCTGGGAAACGAGTCGCCCACGCCCGCCAAGTGGCTGGACCGCGTTGCCGAATTCTTTCGCCTGCCGATCGTCAACGTCGCCCTGATCGCGGTTGGCTTGATCGGGCTTTTCTTCGAGTTCAAGCTGCCCGGCACCACGTTTCCCGGCTCCGTGGCGGCCATCTGCTTCGTGCTGTTCTTTTGGGCGTATTCCTTCGTCGGGCAGTTCACGCTGCTGGCAATCCTGTTATTCCTGCTTGGCCTGGTGCTATTGGGCATCGAGGTCTTTCTTGTGCCGGGCCTGGGTTTCGCGGGGGTCGCCGGCGCCGCTCTGATGTTCCTCGGCCTGTTGCTGGTCACGCTCGCTCATTGGCCGAACGACCAGAACGACTGGACCGACCTCGGCGCGACCTTCGGTTCCATTGCGATTGGTCTGGCCCTGGCGTTCGCCGGCGCGCTGACCTTGACCTGGTCGTTGCCGAACGTGCCGATCTTGAATCGGATGGTGCTGCAACCGCCAGCGGATACTGATCCGAGCGCATCGGCATTATCGCTATCGCACAGCGGACCGGTGGCATTGCTCGGCGCGATGGGGGTCGCGGTGACGCCGTTGCGCCCGTCCGGCAAAGCGCAGTTCGGCGAGCAGTTCCTCGACGTGATCGCCGAGGGAAACTACATCGCGCCGGGCGGCCGCGTGCAGGTCATCGAAATCGAAGGATCGCGAATTGTTGTCAAGGAAATCTAAGAGAAATCTCAGATTCGATAGTTCCGAAAATCTAGCCACGGATGAAACACAGATTGAACACGGATACAAGGCAGAGTGGAAGAAGTGAGGATTAACACGCGATTTCCCATCCGTGTTCCGTCTGGGTTTCATCCGTGGCTTGATGATTGGAACCATTGAGATTGCAAATTTCACATCAGGAGATCGCCATGTTGCTCTTCGCGGATGGTTGGATCGATTTGCTGAAAGACGGCCGAATCTGGCTCGCCGGCATCGGCATCGGCATCGTCGTGCTGAGCGTCATCTTCCTGTTCGTCTTTCTGGGCTTTTTCAAGCTGTGGATTCAGTGCGTGCTGACACGCGCGGACATCAGCATCTGGGGCCTGCTCTGGATGCAGTTGCGCAAGGTCAATTTCGAGATGATCGTCAAGGAAAAGATCGGCCTGGTGCAAGCGGGCGTGAAGGTGGCGACCGCCGAGCTGGAGGCGCATTTTCTGTCGGGCGGCAACGTCCCGAAGACGGCGCTCGCGGTGATCGCTGCCCATAAGGCCGGGATCGATTTGCCGTGGGGCACCGCCGCTGCCATCGATCTGGCGGGGCGCGACGTTCTCGATGCCGTGCGCACCAGCGTCAATCCGAAAGTCATTGACTGCCCGGCCACGACCAAGGACAAGGCGATGCTCGAAGGCGTGTGCAAGAACGGCATCCGCTTGAAAGCCCGCGCTCGCGTCACCGTGCGCACCAAGCTCGAACGGCTGATCGGCGGCGCCACCGAGGAAACGATCATCGCTCGCGTCGGCGAAGGCATCGTCGCCGCCATCGGGGCGGCCGAGAATCACGCCGACATCCTGGCGAATCCGCATCGCATCTCCGAGGCGGTCTTGAAAAAAGGGCTCGATTCGCAGACCGCATTCGAGATCGTCTCGATCGACATTGCCGAACTGGATGTCGGCGACAATGTGGGAGCGCGTTTGGCTGCCCGCAAGGCCGCGTCGGACCTGCGTGTCGCCCAGGCCCAGGCCGAGGTGCGCCGCGCCGCCGCCGTGGCCCGTGAGCAGGAGATGAAGGCGCTCGTCGAGGAAAATCGAGCCAAGGTGGTGGAAGCGGAGGCCGAGATTCCGCTCGCCATGTCGCAAGCCTTCCGCGACGGGCATCTCGGCGTGGGCGAATACTATAACTTACGCAACGTGCAAGCCGACACCAGCATGCGCAACGCCATCGCCCAGGCGGGCAAGACTTCGGACGTCAAGGATGTTAATGGCAAGTAGGCAAAAAGGCGAACATGGAACACCTGGACCGCCTGATTCCCCTGGCAATTCTGGCCGCGATCGGCGTTTTCGTGCTGGTGCTGTTGCGCCGCTCGGCACCGCGGCAAAAGACCTCGCGGCGCGCCGCCGAATCGTTGCCGGTTATTCCCGTCGCACAACCGGCCGTTGTCATGCTGGACGTTCCGACCGCGAAAATGAAACGCAGGAAGCTGAGACGAAAGCGAGCGCCGGCGGTCGTGGGTCCGGCTGCGCTGCCGCGGACGACGATTGACACCGTGCTGGGGTTGCTGCGAGAAAAGGACACGCTGGCTGCCGCGTTTCTGCTGCGTGAGATTCTCGCGCCGCCGGTGTCACGACGGAGGTAGCCGCGAAAAAACGCATAAGACGCAAAGAGTGGTTTCTTGGCCCCTTTTTGCGTCCTTTGCGTTTTTTCGCGGCTGTTAATTCTTCTGCGACTGCACTTTTTTCGGCTCAATGGTTGGATTGGCGCGAACCAGCGCGATGATGTCGGCGATGTCTTGCGGAGATAAATCCTTTTCCAGGCCGTCGGGCATGAGCGATTTGCCGGTGCTGGCGAGCTCGTCGATTTCGTTGCGCAGGAGTTGGTGCTTCTTGCCGTCGGAGCCGACGAGTGTGATGGAGGTGCTCGTTTCACTTTGCAAGATGCCGGTGAGCGTGAGGCCGGCCTTGGTGCTGGCGCTGTAATTGATATAGCGCGATTCAACGGCGCGGTTGGGATCGAGGATCGCGGTCAACAGGCCGCGTACCGATTTATCGCCGACCGATGCGAGGTCCGGCCCGACATCCTGCCCCATGCCGCCGAGCTTGTGGCAAACGGCGCACGATTTGGCGAACAGCTTGGCCCCGCGCACGACATCGGTCTTGTCGGGCAACTGCACCCAGTAAAGATCGACGACCTGGCCGCGCTCTGGATTGCTGGCGGCGTCAAAGATTTTCGCCGCCGTCTCGCGAATCTGGGCGTCCTTATGCTGAAGGAGCCGCTGCCGGCGAACGGCGTCGATCTCCTGCGGCAAGATCTCTTTCTTCTTGATGGCGTCCAGCGTCATGCGCGTCCAAAATGGGCGAGCGAAGAGCGTGTCGAGCACCTGATTGCGCAAGGCGGGGGTGTAGCTTTTCCAGGACGAAATGAGCAAGAGCGGGGCGCGCGGATCGGTATTACGGCCAGCATGCTGAATAACGGCGGCTTGCAGATCGTCCGGGGTGCGCGGATTGAGGAAGCCACCGAGTAACTTGTAATCTTCGTTATCCTTGCCGAATCCGCGCGAGCAAGCGAAGGGCGATCAGTTTTTCGCTATTTGCAGATTTGGGATCCTGGGCGATCTTGACTGCCGTGCCGTGAATTTTCCTCAGGCGTGCGACCGTACCCTCGGTGTCTTTATCGGCAAGCTCTTCCAACATCTGCTTCAGCGAAATGCTGTTTTTCTCCATCAAATCGACCATCTCACTAACGGCCGCCAGTAACTGTGGCGTCGGCAGACGCTCTTGGGCGTTGATTTGGCGGACGAATAGCTTGGACGAATCGAGCGGCGCGCCCACCGCCTTGGCCATGCGCATCATGGGGCCAAAGAGCGCGGCCGGGATTTTTTCCTGCGCCGTGAGCGCTGCCATGACCTCTTTCCATTTCTTATCAAAAACCGAACTCAGCGCCGCCGCGAGGATATAGGGATCGTCGGCGTTCTTGCGCAGCATGCGGACGAGCCGTTCCGAGTATTTATCCTGCTTGAGGTAACTGCCCAGGCTATAAGCAAGCTGCTGGCGCACCTGGGGATCGGTGTCGTTTTCGAGCCGATCCAACGCTTTCTCACAGCGTCGCAAGAAGTACCATTCCGCGCACAACGCCGTGCTGTGTTTTCGGATTGCAGGATGCGGGTCAAGCATCCAATCGCCCAGGGAGTCGGCCCCCCAAACGAAAGTGCTGACCCCGGCAGGATAATATAGGGCGTGCAGCCGTGCCTTGGCGTTGTCGCTCTTTTTCATCAATTCTTCCAGCAGTTCTCCGGCTTTCAATGCCAGCTTCTCATCGTTAGCGGCCTTGCCAATCAACATCTGCTGGGCCATATCCCGCACCCATCCGCTTGGGTTCTCGAGCTGATTGACCAGCTCCTTCACCTCCATCTTGTCCAGCCGCACAATTTTTCTGGGCTTCTTGTCCGCCGGATACACGCGATAGATGCGACCCAGCTCGTGGCCCGCGCGGAGGTCGAGCTTCTTCTGCCAATCCTTGGGAATCCACTCCGGGTGCTCGATGACGTAGCGGTACATGTCGGCGATCCATAACGCGCCGTCGGGGCCGACCTGGATCATCGTTGGCCGGAACCAGTTGTCACTTGAAGCCAGGAACTCCGACTCCTTTTCATCGTCGGCCCGCTGGCTCGTGAATGTCACTCCCTTCGGCTTCACGATCTCGCGATGCACCAGGTTGTGCACCGGCTCCGAGACGAACATGTTGCCCTCGAATTCCTTGCCGAACAGCGTGTCGCGGTAGATGACCGTGCTGCATGCGCTGGTGAAATGGTTCAGCGCTTGGGGGCTGTTGAACCGAGGCAACGGCTTGGAAATCGGATAGACCCGCGCCGCTCCCGGCGTGACCGACACATTGACTCGGGTGTCGGGATAGAGGACGTGCGGGTTGCGTTTGAGGTAATGATCGTCGAGGACGTAGTGATACATGGGGTTGGAGTTATTGTTGCCGAACCAGTTGCCCCAGTCATCGCGGCAGCGGCCGAACTGCGAATTGCCGGTGACGGCCTCGAATTCGCCGGACTCGACTTTCAGGCGGAAATCGCGCCCGGAGATGTTGACTTCCTTGCCGGTCTTGATCGATTTGACAACGCCGCCGGAATCGCCGTTGGCGCCGTAGATCCAGTTATCGATGCCCCAGGTGAGGCCGTTGACGCGGTGTTGTTGATTGCCTTCGCGGAAGCCGGTGAAGAGGATTTTTTTGTTGGCCGCCTTGCCGTCCTTGCCGACCTCGGCGTAGAAGATGTGGGGGGCGCAGGTCACGAGCACGCCCTTGGCATAGGGAAAAACCCCGGTGGGAAAGCCGAGGCCGTCCATGAAGACGGTCATCTTATCATAGGGGCCATCGGGCTTGGATTTTTCGAGGTATTTGATCTTGCCGCCGGGCCCCATGCGCGGCCCCCTCACCCCTGACCCCTCTCCCGAGGGGAGAGGGGAACCTGATTTCCCCCCTCGCCCCGTGGGAGAGGGGTCGGGGGTGAGGGGGACTCCGAGGGGGTAATCGCCCATCTCAACGACCCAGAATTTGCCGTCGGCACCCCAGGCGAAGGCGATGGGGCTTTGCACGAGGGGCTCGGCGACCATCAATTCGACGGTGAAGCCGGGCCGCGGCTTGATGCACTTGATTGAATCCCGCGGCGATTTGGCGGGCTCGATCTTGAAGTCCTGGGCGACAAGCCCCCTCACCCCCGGCCCCTCTCCCCCGGCGGGGAGAGGAGAGAAAGTATACAGGGGCAGGAAAATGGCGAGAATGAAGCGGCGCATGGGAAGCACCTCCGGGATGCGGAATATAGGTGCGCCCATGTTAATCGGCCTGCGTGCGTTGGTAAAGGGTCAAGTGAGAAATCCGCCGCGGAATTTATTCGGGCGGCGTCACTTCTTCGTGGCGGTTATAGGACCACAGCGCTTGCCACACTGCCGTGTCGGCGTCCCCGGGGGCATTGGGGTTGGCGGAAACGCCGCAGCAGGCGTAGAGGTAAGGGTAATTGCGCACGGTCCCATCGGCGTACAGGACGGGAGACCCGGTGATGTGCGGGCCGCCCATGTGGTTCTGATCGGCTGTCGTCGAATCGTGGATGTAGCCGTGCAGGTCATTGTCGCCGGAGCCGCCGGTATCGTTGGCATCGGTCCAGCGCATGTTGGGGAACCCGTTGGAAGAATAAGCTCCGGCGTAATCGTGGGTTGCGGCCCAGCCCATGTCATTGCTGTCCGGATAAGAGTTTCCGACATTCGTGCAGGTGCCGGTGTAGCATCTGGGATCGAGGAGGCTATGGCCAAGAAGAAGTGTGTTGGAACTGCCCGCGCCATTGGAGACCACCACCAGCGTCACGGGATGGCCGCTCGAGGGGCCAAGGATGGAGTCATACGAGGTGGAGTTTACGGTGACGCCGTTGACGCTGCCGCCGTTCAGGGCGCCCTGGCCTCCTGAAGAGTTTTGAATGGATTCGCTATAGACGCCGGCGTAGTCGTTCTTGCCGCCTGTACGGGAACCGCGGCCGGGACACAACAAGACCGGCAGCGTCGTGTTCCAGGCGCTTTCGGCGAGGACATTGCCCTGTTCGATGTAGATCAGGATTTGTGTCGGCCAACTGGTCGTTGAGCTAAGGTCTTCAACCGGGAAGCACTTCTTGGCGTCATGATAATTGTGCATCGCCAAGCCAAGCTGCTTGAGATGATTGCGGCACTGCGTCAGAGCCGCTGCCTCGCGCACCTTTTGCACGGCCGGCACCAAGAGCGCGATCAAGATCGCAATGATGGCGATGACGACGAGCAATTCGATGAGCGTAAAGCCATGACGCGTACGGGGCAGGTCGCGGTCCATAGAAGACCCTGGAAAAATCGAGCTGCGGTGACAGAATTACGATCCATTCTACGCGGATTTCGCCGCACTCCAAGGCGTCCCGAGCAAATCGCGGAGTTCATTCCGGGGGGGGCACGTCTTCGGCACGGTTGTAGGACCAGAGTTCCTGCCAAATCGCGCAATCCGCCGTTCCGACTCCTGGATCCGCGTTGCAACAAACGTACAAGTACTGGTACATGCGAACGGTGCCGTCGGCGTAAGCCACGGGCGAGGCGGAGATATGCGGGCCGCCACAGTGATTCTCGTCCACAGCGTTGTTGTCATGAATGTAGCCGTGTTCAGATTCACCGTTGGAGTCGGCACAACGCATGTTGGCGAAACCTCCGCCGGCGGCGTGGGTCCCGGCCCAGCCATTGTCGTTTCCGCCCAGCGGGTTGCCGCCATAGCTGATTGGAGCGAGGGTGCTATGGGCCAACAAGAGAGTGTTGGATGAGCCGGGGCCATTCGAGATAACGACCAGCGTGACACCCTTGCCGTTGCGCGGATCGAGAATGGAGGCATATTCGGAGCAGTTAACCGATTCGCCATTGATCGATCCGCCGCTGAGGGCGCTCCGCCGTAGCCGATGCCATCCTCGCTCGTGCTGGAAATGGAACCGCTGTAGACGCCGCAATAATCGTTTTTGCCCCCCCGCGCGAACCGCGGGTGGGACACAAAAAGACCGCGAGCGAAGTGGACTCGACGGAGGTGTTGCCCAGGGCAATTTCGGTGGCGATGTTGCCCTGGTCGATGTAGCTCATTAATTGGGTTGGCCAGCTGACGGTTGAATTAGGCGTTTGGACGGGGAATGCCTTGTTGCCGTCATGAAAACTGTGCATCGCCAGGCCAAGCTGCTTGAGATTGTTCCGGCACTGTGTCATCGCCGCCGCCTCGCGCACCTTTTGCACGGCCGGCACCAGAAGCGCGATCAAGATCGCAATGATGGCGATGACGACGAGCAATTCGATCAGCGTAAAGCCAACACGCCGACGGGTCAGTTCGCGGTTCATGGAAGGCTCCCGGTAAAATCGAGATGACGTGACAGAATTAGATGTATTGTACACGGATTTCGCGGAGCGGCAAAGAGAAAAAACCGATTTTCAGGTTGGCTCGAAGGCTCGCGGTCGTCGCCAAAGCGAATTCAATAAGGAAGGCAGGAAAGCAGGAATTGCGGAGGCTGGCTTTTTCCTGGTTTACCGCCTTCCTAACCCGGACTATTCACCGCCGAGATCGCAAAGAACGCAGAGATAGAGAGGGCGGGAATTGCGTCAAAAAAGCCAACGGCAAGTTGGTCTCAGCCCTCGGTGTCCGCGATTATCGTAATTCCTGTGTTCACCGCACTTGCGTCAACTGAGCGATCTCTGCGGTCTCGGCGGTGAATAATCCGATTTTTGGTCGGAGTTTTATGCAAAGCCCCGGTTTTCACATCACTTCTCCCGGGGCAGGCCCTTCCACACGGTCACCGCGTCCTCGAGACGATGCCCTTCGCTCCAGCAGAAATTGCCCGTTACCAGCTGAATCTGCCCACTGGCGTCGAGATCGCCGGCAACGCAGGTTAAGTGATCGCAGGAGCCTTTTTCCAGGGAATGCCGGACGAATTGCCCCGGAGCGGTCTGCTCAAGGAACACCATCGCATCGAGATTCAGCTTGGTCCGCTGCGGATAGAGTTCCGGCGGCAGGAAGCTGACCGCCACGATGTCCTTGCGGCCCGAGCCAGGCCGAAACTCGGCAGCGACGGCCCGCATCGCGCCGCACATCGGCGTCAACGGGCGATGCGTGAACGGAAAGCGTCCGGTGTTTTCCAGCCATTGCACGCCATGATACGGCTTCAAGAAATAAGGCGGATCGAGGATGTCGCCGTTGGTATAGAGTACGTCGAGCTTGTTGTCGCCGTTGAGGTCCACGAGCTGGATGCCGCTGGAGCCGTAGGCGGGATGGGGCGCGGTGTAGATGATTTCCTTGCGGAATTGGCGTCCCTGCGGCGCGGTCGCTCCCTCGTTGAGGAAGGCGACAATGGTCTCATGCTCCTGGCTGATGAGGGCGACGATGTCGCTCCAGCCGTCGTTGTTGACGTCGCCGATGGCGACGTGGATGCTGCCGGGCCGGGGATCGAGGACGCGGGGGATGAAGACGGGATGGTTCCAGTCGGTGGTGTGGTTTTCGAGATAGAGGATTTCGCCCGTGTGGTGAAAGCCGAACACGGCAACGATGAGGTCCAGCTTGCCGACCTTGCGAAAATCGGCGGCCTGCACGTCGGCGACGCGGCCGACATTTTCCAGCAACGTGATCGGCGTGAACGTGCCGTCCTTGCGCCCTTGAGCCAAACGACGCTGCCGACCTTGGCGTCGATGCCGGGAAAGCTGCCGAGGTTGGCGACGAGAACGTCATTGATGCCGTCGCCGTCGAGATCGACCACCTCGGCGTGAGCGGGGGCGGCAACCTTTCCAAGCACGCGCCAGGCGGCGGGAGTCGCACACGGTTGCAACGCCAGCACCTGTCCGTGCCGGGCGTCGCAAACGATGATGTCGAGCTTGCGCTTCTCCTTGTCGAACAGCGCGCCAAGGCTGACGTTGGTCACCCCCGGATACGGCGGCTGCCCGCTCATGCGATAGCCGGTCCGTTGAAAGCGCAGCGGCGGCGGGTTGGACGCATTCTCGAATTTCGGCAGCGCCAGTTGGAGCGGGGCCCGGCTTTCGTAATACAGCGCCACGCTCTCCAGCGCTGGGGCCTGCGTTTGCAAAGAGGAGTCGCGGAAGAAATCGTATGCCTTGCGGATTTCCGTGCGCCAGTGGGCCTTGGGAAACGTCTCGGGGGGCGGATAGGCGTGACAGGCCCCGCAGAATTGATGGACATCCTCGGCGCTCGCCTCGCCCGGCAACGGTGGCGCTGCCGGCACCACCACCTCGGCGACCGCGGGCAACCCCGGGGCATGGCTCAACAACACGACGACGCCAATCGCTAGCGCCGCGAGCACGCCGAACGCAATCATCCAGATCATCTTGCCACGGCGACGGCCCGCGCTCGGCTGGTCCATGTTTTCTCCTACTTTCACTTGGCGTACTTGGCGTGGCAAGCGGCGCGGTACAGCTGACCGGTGCGCTGAAAATAATCCGCCAGGGCCGCATGAGCGGGCGCGCACTTCGCGTCTTCGGCCAGAGCGGCGAAATAATACGACGACGCCTCTTGCTCCCGCCCCAAGCCGCCCAAGCTGGCCGCGATTTCGCAGGACAACGCGGCATCCGGGCGAGCGGCCTTGCTTTTTTGCATCAACTGGCTCAGCCGGCGCAACTTGGCGTCGATCGCATCCAGCTGGGCCGAGCAGGCGGCGCCCTCGGCATCCTTGCCCTGGGTCTTCAGGCACACGAGCAGGGCGGCGCTGGGCGTCCGCGTCGTTGAGGGCCAACACCGCCGCCCGCCGCAGCAATTTCTCCGCCGCCGTCGTGTCGCCCGCATGGTATTCGAGCCGGCCCAGGGCGAGCAATGCGCCTGCATGATCGGGATGCTCGGCAAGCAAGGTATTCAGGCACGCGCGGGCCTCGGTCGCCTCGTGCAGATCGCCGCGGCACAGCGCCAGGCCAAGCAGGACCTCCGGGTTGCCGGGTTGCCGCACGCACAGACATTCGTAGTGCGGGATCGCTTCCCAGCTCCGTCCCGCGCGCTGCAGCGCCTTGGCCAGGGCAAGCCGGGCGTCATCCAGGGATGGCGAAATCTCGATGGCCCGGCGGTAATCTTGCAGGGCCTTGTCGAAGCGCTCCAGGCTTTCCTGGGTCTTGCCTCGCCAATAATAGCCTGCCGCGTGATCGGGCCGGGCCTTCAAGAGAGCGTTGAAGCACTCCAGGGCGTCGGCCAAGAGGAAGCTGTTGAAGTAGCCCTTGCCGACGGCTTCCAGGATGGTCGGGGCTTGGTCGGGCTGGTTTTTCAGCGCCGTCTTGAGACGCTTCTCGACGCGGCGTGGATCGCCTTGCTGAGCGATCAGCAATTCGCGTTCGAAGCAGGTGGATCCCGCAAGCAGCTCCAGGCGCTCATAGGCCGACAGATGGGCATCGGCTTGATCGTAATCATCGCGGCGTCGGGCCGTTTGCGCTGCGAGCAGGCAGACCGCGGGATCATCGCCGCGGACTTGCAGGCAATTCTCCAGGTGTTGCTGGGCCAGGTCGAGCTGGTCGGCAGCGATGGCGGCCTGGGCAATTTGCAGGTGATGCCGCGCCCACAAAAGCCGGGCGCCGACGAATCCACCGCCGCCCAGAAGCAGCACGCCGGCGGCCAGCAGGAACATTCGCTTCCAGGTCATTCTCTTCTCCGCTCGATGCGACGACGTTCTGGTTTTTCAAGCTTTCAGCCGTCAGCTATCAGCTATCAGCCATACCGGTTCGCTTCATGCTGGTTTGGCTGAAAGCTGACGGCTGAAAGCTGACGGCTGAAAGCTGACGGCTGCGCTTGGGCCGTCACTTCGTCGTCCCTTTTTCAGCTTGAGTGTATTCGCCGAAGGGCAAGCCGCTGTGGCCGGGGTGGCAGCCGGTGCAGAAATGCTTGGCGGCCGGCTGCACGGCGCTGTAGTGGTCGCCGGCGAAGGCGTAGAAAGTGGCCTGGCGTCCGTGCGAATCCTTCGGGGCGCTGGTCCAGCGCACGACGCGGCCCTCTCGATTGAAACCCGCCAGCACCGTGGGGACGCCGACCGGCAGACCAGGCATGCCGACCGAGCCGGCGTTCACCGGCCTCTCGACCAGCAACTCCCAGCCGCCGGCGATACGCGGCTGGACCGGATCGTCAAAGCGGTCGCGCCGCGATGCATAGACGCGAATCTTGTGCAGCGAATCCGGCGGCGGCCGATCGAAAATGGGGCCTTCGCCGATGTCGGTGCGCTGTCCGGGTTGGCCGCTGACAAAGGTGGAATAAAGGGCGCTGTTGAACATGGACCCCGTTTGACCTTCGTAGATCGTGCCGTTGGCGAGCGGCAATTTCACCGCCCGCGCGGTTTCGACGGCCGGCGGCGCGGGCTTGTTTTTCCAGCGATCCGATTGCCGGGCGTAAACCGCGACTGGTTCCGCATCGACCAGCTCCGGATCGTCAAAGAGCAGCCTCAGACCGATGCGGTCGGCCGCGATCGCGCTGAGGCCCAGCTCATCGGATTGAGGCCGGGTGTCGGCTTGCCAGTTATCACGCGCCAGGTAGATGCCGTAGGCCGCCGGCCTGGGGCTGCCGCCGGCTTGATACGGCGCGCCTGCCAGCAGCACATGCGCTGGCGGGCAAGGGCTGGGCGTAGCCAGACTAAGCGGCTGGCCGGCGGCATCCTCGGCCGGGCCGCCGAACAGACGATAATCCTTTTGTGCCGGTATCGGTTGGTCCAGCGGGCGAGCGCTCGGAACGGCATGCAAGAGCCCTGCGTCGGCCTGAACCACCGAAAACGCCGGCAGCTGGGCCGCGTCGTGATCCCATGAGGAATAGGCGAATGTCGTCATGAATGTCAGCCGGCCGTTGAAAAGAGGCCGGCAGCGCCACACCGGCACGTGCGGCCGGACCAACGCGCCAATTTGGGCGCCGGTCGGTTGCGCGAACGCCCCGGTCCATTGGTCCAGCGGCGCCGTCGCACTCCCCTGCCCCGCCTCATACGGCCGCACCTCGGTTTCATCCGCGCTGATCACCTCCTGGTTGCGGCTCCACATGCTGAACGCCAAAAAATTGCTCGTCAAATGGAACGGCCAGCGGTCGTTGTGGCGGTTTGCGGTCAGCGGGAATTTCCGGGCAGCCGGGTCATGGAGATACATGGTCCACAGCGTGGTCGCGCGGCGCGTATGGCCTCGGCCCAGATCAGGGGTGCGGCTCGATGCGAATGCGATAAGGCTGTTGCCGACATCGACGAAGACCGGATCGACGTCATCAAAATCGATGCGGCGGCGCTCATCATCGGGCATCATCGTCTTGCCATCGGCAGCGTAGCGCAGCGGCGGCAGAGCGGTGCAACCGGCATCCTCCGGGCCGCCGGTCAGAGCGCGCAGGCCCTGGCCATCGATGCCGATCTCATAAATGCGGAAGCGGCCATGCCCGTCGCCGCGCCGGCCGGCGAACAGAATTTTCGTGGCGTCCATTGACAGGCTTGGGCTCATGACATCGATCAGCGTGCCGCCGTCGGGCAGGGAGTTGCCCCACGTCAACTCCCGCACCGCGCCGCGCGGCGTCAACAGTCGCAGGCGCCCTTCGCGCTTGCCATAAGGGTTGACCGGGAAAAACGAAGCCTGCACCGGTCGGCGCCGCGGACCGGAAGCTGGCGCATTCGCTGCGCGAGGTGAAGACGATTGGGACTGGAGGATGAGCGTGGACAAATGCCTGCAAACGCGAATCGCCGTGCTCAGGCCAGAAGAGCCAGCCGAGTGCGGCGGAAGCGGCGAGCAGAACGACCGGGATTCCAAGCCAGCACCACCGTTTGCGCGTTGCCACGAACAGCCTCCGCCTGCCAGCTATTCTTTTGGAGGGCTGATGTCGATGTCGAGCTGCTGATCTTTGGTCAACTCGAAAATCTGCACGGCCCAGTCGGAATCTTTTGACTGTTCTCGTCCAGCATCGCGCAATAAGCAGAGTATTTGCCCGCAGGCAATTCAATGGTGTAACCGCCCGTCTCATGATTGAAGCGTGCCGTATACGTTTGCAGAGGCGGCAGTTCGGAGTCAGGGACAAAGGGGGCGAACTTCATAACGACGTAGGTCTTCTTGCTCACGATCAGCGGCTTGCCGCCTCGGGTGAGAGTGCCCTTCACATTGACCTTTGCGGCCTCCCCGCACCCTGACAACGCTGCCAAAACGAGGAATGCCGCGGCGAGCGCCGCCAGGTGAAACCGCCGCTTCATGGGTAGTGCCTCGTCGATTGGTCGGGCACACGATTCCTAAAGAAAGGCCTGCCCCGGAGAGAAATCCATGGATCGATTATGGGAAAGTCACTCCGCTCTCTACCGGGTTCTCGACGTCGTAAATGATGCCGTCGTTGCGTCCGGTCATGGCCCACCAGGTGGCTTGGTTGATCCGCATGGGCACTTCGCGCACGCTGCCGTCGCACATGGCCGCATGCACGGCCCAGCCGGGGTGGAGGCTGCGAGCCTGGGCTTGCTGGAAGGGGCAGCCGGTCCAGGAGCCCATGCGCTTGGTCGGGGCGTCGATGCCCCCCTCGGTATCGTCGGAGCAATCGTTGTCGTCGTTTGGGTTGGTGCAATCCCAGGAGGAACTGGCGCAGATAACGCTGGCGCCGGGCATGCCGAGGGCCCAAAGGCCGCGCGGATCGCTGCCGCCGAGGAACTGACCGGTGCGCACCTCGCTAAGCAGGACCGTGTTGGAGCTGCCGTCGTCGATATTAGGTAACGCGACGCCCCAGTTGATGCACATGACGCCACCCAGGCGCGTTCCCGCCGGGACGGGGCCGCCGTCGAAGCTGCCGCCTGATTCGTACATAGGTGTTTCGCCGTTTTCGGTGCTGAGCCAACCGGTGCTGCTGCCATCGGGGTTCGTATCGGGCTGATGGATGCCGCCGGCGTTGCAAGCGTAGTTGCCGTGGGCCCAGCTGGATTGCGAGCCGTTGCTCGAGGCGGTGCCGGTATAGTTGAAGTGGTGATTTCCCGCATCGAAGGGACAGACCATAACCGTCAGAACCTGGCTGGCGACTTCCCGCCAGTCAGAATCGCCGTTGCTCATGTAGGAGTTGACGCTTACTTGCACGTTGGGAGTCCACATGTTGCCCTGCTCGATGTAGGGCAGGATGAGCACCACCCAGTTGGGGCCGAAGTTTTGCGTCGCCGTCGTGGGGTCCACGCCGTTTCGGATCATGACGGCGGGAGGAAACTTCTTGTTGGCGTCATGATAGTTGTGCAGAGAAAGGGCCAGCTGCTTGATGTTGTTGGCGCATTGCGTGCGCGCCGCCGCGTCCCGCACCTTTTGCACCGCGGGCACCAGTAGGGCAATCAAGATCGCGATGATGGCAATGACCACCAGCAGCTCGATCAACGTGAAGCCCTGACGCCAAGTGGGTCGTTGCATGTGAGCCTCCGGAGTATGACGGTGTCGATGAAATGGAAAAATGCCCTTGACGGCCTGGAAGGGCTATCAAGAGTCACGATGATCCTATCCGATTACACAACGAAAGGAAAGAAAAAAATGAAGTATTTATGAGATTTCGATTTTTTGTCGACGAACTATTCAACATGCCGCGTTTTCGGCGGCAGGCATGTGGCAATCTAACACGCTTGCGCCTCAAGAATCCGGCAGTTGGTCCGTCGAACCGTCGTTGATGCAGCACAGGCTAAAGAAGAGGGCCTGGCTGATATTAAACGGGATGACGCGCACGGTGCCGTCGCAGAATACCGTCGGCATGCCGGAAGAATGGATGGAACCGAAGAAGCCGCCGCAGGTGTCGCTCGTGGTGTGCGGCGTCCAGTGCTGCGGGGGGAACGATTCACCCGGCGTCGGCGGATTGGTCATGGTGATCGAGTTGAATCCGGTGGGAGGCGGATATCCTTCGGCGCCTTGAGAAAAAACGATCATGTCGTTGTCCCAGCCGTCGATATAGCCTTGATCGGTATTGCACTGATTGGGCGCGGCATCGTTGGTTTGGTACTTCTCGCCGATCAGCATCGTGTTGGAGGTTCCGTCGATGATGGACACCAAGGTTCGGACAATGCCGCTGCCGGTGTAGCCCTGGCTGCCGTTTTTGGAACCGACAATCGGTCCGTCGTGTGAATTGCTGCCGAACGCAGCATCACCCAGCGTGCCCCAGCTGCCGGCGTTGGCAGTGTAATCGGCCTCGCCGCGCGTGGTGGTTCCCGAGGGAGAACCCTGGTTGTACTGAGTGTTCTGGCGCGGCGGGCCGACCAATGGGCAGAAGTAAATGGGAATCATCGCGGCGGCGACCTCGTTGTCGTACGTCTGGCCCGAGGGCAAGTCCCACAGCGGAACCTGGTCGATGAAGGGCAGAATCTGAAACGCCCAGCCCCAAACCTGCGAATCATGCACCGCCGGCGTGACCCCTTCGAATGTGCGGCTGTTGCATTCCCAGGTCAGACCGCCCGACGGAAAAGCCTTGTAGGCGTCATGGTAGTTATGAAACGCCAGCCCCATCTGCTTGAGATTATTGCGACATTGAGCGATCGCCGCTGCTTCCCGCACCTTTTGCACGGCCGGCACCAGCAAGGCAATCAGAATCGCAATGATCGCGATGACCACCAACAATTCGATCAGCGTGAAGCCCTGACGCGAATGGGGTCGTTGCATGGGAGGCTCCGGAATAGGGCGTCACCAGATGAAAAATAAGCCCCTGAGAGGACGGTGGCAACCGCCATCGAAGAGTAAAGGTATGCTAACCGACTTCGGTGCGAATGGAAAGTAAAAAATGAAGCAATTATGAAAATCGCCCTGGGCCGAGCATTCAATCACAGGCTCTAGGCGAGCGGCACGACATAATCTACCCCCTCTCCCGGAGGGAGAGGGGTTGGTGGTGAGGGCAGAGGCTTCAAGAAAACTTGCCAAACACCCTCACCCCCGGCCCCTCTCCCGGAGGGAGAGGGGAGGAAAGCTCTTGCCGCTCGCCTTATGCCGCTTTGGCGACGATCGTGATGCCGTAGCGATCCGCCAGGGCAATCGTTTCGGGTTCATCAATGACGATCGTCTTGTTCGCTTCGATCGCCAGCACGCGGGCGCCGGCTTTGTGCATCGATTCCACGGTTTTGCAACCGATGGTCGGCACGTCGAAGCGCATGTCCTGCGTCGGCTTGGCGACCTTGACGACGACAATGCCGCCGCGCGGGCAGAGCTGCCCGGCACGCAGGATCGCCTCATCGGTTCCTTCGATCGCCTCGACCGCCAGCACGGCTTGCTCGCGCACGGCCACGCTCTGCCCCACGTCCAGCCGGCCCATCTCCTTGGCGAGTTCCCAGCCGAACGCAATGTCGGCTTCCTCTTTGGCTGACAATTTCCGTTTCGTTGGTACACCGGCTTTCATGAGCAACTCCGGGCAAAAATCCAGAGCCGACGCGAAGGTCAACCCGTCCGACTCGAATTCCTTGATGAGGGCGAGCAACAGCGTATCGTCCTTGTTGTCCTTGCGCGGACGGAACCACCAGGCGCGAATCATGCGCCAGTCGGGCAGATAGCGCAGCACGCGAAACGACGCCTGAAGCCTGACCTTGTGAAATTTCCCCGCCATGACGACGCGCTCAACGCCTTCGCGCTTGAAGCAGCCGATCATGCGCCCGAGCTTGCCGATGCCGCTCCAGTAAAAGCGATCCACCAGGGCTTCCAGCTGCGGCGACGCCTCATCGCGCAAGCCGACACAGACCACGGGTAAACCGAGTGCCTTCGCTTTCTGAGCAAACAGAATCGGCAAACGCCCCCAGCCGGCGAGCACGCCGACTGCCGATTTTCCGAGAGGTTGTGATCGGTCTACGAACATTCTCGACTCCGGGCCCCTGTGCGCGAAACCGCCAAGCGAGCATTTACCACGCAACTGCATTTACCACGCAACTGCTGGACACTCACCACTCACGACTTCCCCGTCACGCCGCTTCTTTCTGCTCCGTCAGCCCCAGGTGCTTGAGCACGCGCAGCAATTCCTTGCGCATGTCCGGCAACTTCTTCAGCAGGGCGATTAACCGGCCGGCGTCGCGCTCGTCCTGTGCAGGATAGCCGAACACGCGGCGCGCGGGGGGATATCGTGGATGACGCCGGATTGAGCGCCGATGAGAGCGCCGTCGCCGATGGTGAGGTGGTCCTTGATGCCGACCTGGCCGCCCATCATCACATAGTTGCCGGTCGTAGCCGAGCCGGCGATGCCGACCTGGGCCGCGAGGATGTTGTGCTTGCCGATCTTGCAATTGTGGGCGATCTGCACGAGGTTATCGATCTTGGTGCCGTCGCCGATGGTGGTCGCTTGAAAAGCGCCGCGGTCGATGGCCGTCCCGGCGCCGATCTCCACGTCATTGCCGATGACGACATGGCCAAGCTGCGGCACTTTCACATGCTTGCCTTGCTGAAATCGGTAGCCGAACCCGTCGGCGCCGATGACGGCGTTGGCGTGAATGACGACGCGATTGCCGAGCACGCATTTGTCGTAAAGAACGACGTTGGGGTGAAGGACGACATCCTCACCGAGCCAGCAATCGTTGCCGATGACGACGTTGGCGTGCATGGTGGCGCGTTGGCCGACATTGGTGTTTTCACCTATTGAGACGAAGGGGCCAAGCGAAGCTTCCGGCCCGACCTTGGCGCTGGCATGCACGACGGCCCGGCGATCGATGCCGGTGACTTGGCGCTCGGTCTTGCCGAGCAAATGCTGGGCGATGACGACAAACGCCATCAGCGGATCGGCAACCTGGATGAGCGTCTTGCCGGGGATGGCAACATCCGCCGGCGCCACCACGGCGCTGGCCCGGCTCAGGTGCAGCATCGGCACATAGCCGGCGTTCTCAACGAATGTGATGTGCCCGTCTTGCGCTTCCTGGATCGTCCGCGCCGCCTGGATGACGACATCACCGTCCCCCACGACATTGCCGCTCACGAGCTGGGCCAATTCTCGAATCGTAGCGGTCATGGCAGATTCCTTTCTTCCGGCATTCCTCCGCTCTCCCCTCCGGGAGAGGGACCGGGCGTCAGTGGGCGTCCATCCGATGCAACGGATGATGATAATCAAAGATGTGAAATCCAGGCAAGCGGAGTTTGCCAACTCACTTGGCCGGGTTTTCCTTCTCCTCCTCAATCTGCTCCTCCACATAGCGGACCGATTCGGGGTCTTCTCTGCGCATCTTGGCCACGAAAGCAGCGGCTTGCTCACCTGGTGCTTGCAGCGCATAGCGGAGGATCCAACGGCGAACGATCGGCGCCTTGTGCGACTCGCGTCCATGGAGCTTTAGGATGGCTTCGGTGTGTTCCCAGCGTTTCCACTTCGCGAAGCTCTCGATGGCGAAATCGGCCATGTCGCCCTGTTCGAGGAAATCGGCCATCATCTCTTCGCATTTTTCGCGCGGAAAGCCGGTCGAATTGGCCTCATGAAGGTCTCTGACGGCCCGAAAAACATAATAGCGCGGGAGGAATTTCGTGTTTTTGTCTTTCGCCAGCGTCCGAATCCGCTCGGAATACTCCTTTCCGTTCAATGACAAGATGCTGAAATAGAATCCGTAGTGGCTTTTGCTGGATTCCGATAATTTGAACAACTCATCCGCGTCGCCGGGCTTGCCGCACGATGCGAGCAGTGATGCAAAAAAATTGCTCCTTGATGGATCGTCGGTATCGCGCAGGAGCTTCCACACTTTCGCGGCCGGCAGCGTTCGGGCAGCCTCAAACCGTGCCGCTACCGGGGCGCGATACCATTCCAGGTAGGCGTCATCTGCGATTGCCTGATTCTCGCTGCCGATGAAGTCGAAATAATAATTGCGCAGCAATTCGGGCTGCTTCTTCGGATCGAGCTTCAGGAAGCCATGAATGTAGGCGACACCGCGCTCATCCGTTTCGAAGCCGCTCAGGGAATGTAAGCGGCCCTTAACGACCGCCGCAGTGACGACGAAATACCTCGGTTTTTTCGGATCCGATTCGATGAACCGATCGAATTTCAGAACCTTCCGATCTTTGATAACAGGATGTGCCTTGATCACGTCATGAATGATGAGCTCCGTTTCGCCGTCGAGGCCGATTTTACGCGCCTTTCCCGTTCGGCCGAAGACAACCAGGTCGGCCTGGGCGATTTTCATGCGCAGCGTCGGTTGGCCCTCTATGGCGAGAGGCCCGGCCCAGGCGAGCTGGGAAGTTCCGAGGAGGATCGCTGTGCAAAGGATTCCACAAATAGTTCGCATGGTCGGACCTCCCTTGGATGGGCCGGAAGTGTACATCGATATTTTGACGCGCCGCACAACAAAAAGCCAGTCCGATCAAGCATGAACGTCGTGAGGTGACTCCTCAGTGCGGATTCCTCCATAGCATAACCTCAGCAATCGTTGCGCCATCCTTGGACTTGATCCACATCATGACATCATTGCGCGTCCCCGTTGGGCCGAAAGGAACCTGGCTCGGCGGCAACCTGCCCGACTTTCGCACGCATCGGCTCGACTTCCTCGCCCGCTGCCAGCGCGAGCACGGCGATATGGTCAAGCTCCGGTTCGCCCATCGCCCGGTCTATCTCGTCAGCCATCCCGACTGGATCGAGGAAGTCCTGGTCACGCTACAGCAAGCATTTCACCAAGCACTTCGCGCTGCGTCTCAATCCGGTCATCCTGGGCAACGGTTTGCTCACCAGCGAAGGCGATTTCTGGCTGCGGCAGCGCCGCCTGGTGCAGCCGGTCTTCAATCGCAGCCGGATCGTTGGTTATGCCGCCGCGATGGTCGAGGCGACGCAGCGCCACCTGGCAAGTTGGCAGCCGGGCGAGCGGCGCGACATTCACGTCGAAATGATGCGAATCACACTCGACATCGCCGCCAAGACGCTGTTCGGCGCCGAAGTAGGCGATGAAGCCCAGGCGATCGCCAGCGCGATGGAGGTCGCGCAGCAGAATTTCATCGGCCGCTTCAATAGCCTCCTGCCGCTGCCGATGTGGATTCCGACGCCCGCCAATCTGCGCATGCAACGGGCCGTCCGCAAGCTCGATGAGGTCATGTACGGCATCATCCGCCAGCGCCGCGCTGACATGCAGACCCCCGGGAATCGGAGTACCGTATCCCAGAGCATGGGCGGCGATCTGCTCTCGCTGCTCCTGCGCGCCCGCGATGAAGACGATGGCAGCGCCATGACCGACCGGCAGCTCCGCGATGAAGCGATGACGCTGTTCCTCGCGGGGCATGAAACCACAGCGCTCGTGCTCTCCTGGACCTGGTTTCTTTTGGCCGAGCATCCCGACGCCGAGCAAAACCTGATGGCCGAACTGGACGCGGTGCTGGCCGGGCGACCACCGACGGCCGACGATTGGCCCAGGCTCAAGTTCACGGAGATGATCGCCCTGGAATCGATGCGGCTCTATCCGCCCGCCTATGTCATTGGCCGCGAGGCGATTGTCGATTGCGGAATCGGCGGCTACGCGGTGCCGCGCGGCACCACCGTGCTGATGCCGCAATGGGTGGTGCAGCGCGACCCAAGATTCTTCGAGGAGCCAGAGAAATTTCGCCCGGAGCGCTGGGGCCAGGAGCGGATCAAATCGCTGCCGAAGTTCGCGTACTTCCCATTCGGCGGCGGGCCAAGAGTGTGCATCGGCCAGCAATTCGCCATGATGGAACTGGTGCTGATCCTGGCGACGATCGCGCAAAAGTTCCGCTTCCGCATGCAACCAGGCGCGATGGTGAAGCCCGTGGCGTCGTTCACGCTGCGGCCGGCAACGGGCATTGCGGGATTGATTGAGGGACGGTGATGTGTTTTTGCTCATCCGGCTGACCTGCCGTGCGTCGAGGAGGAGACGGCATGAAACTACCCAATAGCGACCGCGCGGTCGTGGACATCGTCAAGCTCAGCGACTACTGTTTGAGCGCCACACATCCGCGCGGCCGCCACAAGGCGCGCGTGTTCGCCGCCGTTCTCGGCTTGACTGCCGACCAGGCGGACCTGCTGAGCGACGCTTTGCTCGAAGCGGCTCGCACCGAGGAGGCGACGCCAGGCGACCAGGACGAGTTCGGGCAACGCTACATTGTGGATTTCACCATGAAAACAGCAACCGGCGCTGCACTGGTGCGCGGCACATGGATTGTTCGCGCGGGCGAGGATTTCCCTCGCCTGACGAGTTGTTACGTGCTTTAATGAAATTGGAGGCTGACATGAATCCCGTCATTCAGTTGCTCGATGTCGTGGCGCTCACGGAGGACCTGCCGGAGCGCGGCCTCTGCCGGGGCCAGGTCGGGACCGTGGTGGAGTTCCTCGGGCCCGATGTGGTCGAAATAGAATTCACCGACGACGACGGGCGAACCTACGCAAGCCTGGCGCTTCGATCAAGCCAAATCATGGTATTGCATTATCGACCGCGTCAAGTCGCTTGAAACTATGCCGCTCGCCGTAACATATCCTTATGACCGATGAGCGACCCAATCCGGAAGCTTTGCTCGCGCGCCTGAAAGCCAGCGATGCATCCGCGCAGCGCGGCAAGCTGAAGATCTTCTTTGGCTATGCCGCCGGCGTCGGCAAGACCTACGCCATGCTCGAGGCGGCCCAGCGCGAGCGCGCTGCCGGCGTCGATGTCGTGGTCGGCTATGTCGAACCGCATGGACGCCAGGCCACCGAAGCGCTTTTGCATGGTCTCGAACCCATGCCGACGCGGCAAGTTCCCTATCGCGGCGTGAATTTGCGCGAATTCGACATCGACGCCGCCCTCGGCGCCGGCCCGCCTTGATCCTTGTTGATGAGCTGGCCCACACCAATGCCGAGGGGTCGCGCCATGCCAAGCGCTGGCAGGACATCGCCGAATTGCTCGACGCCGGCATCAACGTCTATACGACACTCAACGTGCAGCATGTCGAAAGCCTGAACGATGTCATCGCCCAGATCACCGGCGTCGTCGTGCGCGAAACGCTCCCGGACACCATTCTCGAAGAGGCCGACGAAATCGAGCTTGTCGATCTGTCGCCGGAGGAATTGATCGATCGGCTGCGTGAGGGGAAGGTCTACGTCACGCAGCAAGCCGAGCGCGCTCTGGAGCATTTTTTCCAGAAAGGGAACCTGCTCGCCTTGCGCGAACTGTCGCTGCGGCAGGTGGCCCAGCGCTTGAGCCGGGACGTGCAAGCGGCGCGGCAGGAAAAAGCGGTTCAGGGGCCGTGGCCGACCAATGAGCGATTGCTGGTATGCGTCGGTCCGAGCCCGACCAGCGCCAAGTTAATCCGCACCGCCAAGCGCATGGCCGCCGCGTTTGGCGCGGAATGGATCGCCGTCGCCGTCGAGACGACCGGCCAAAATCCACGCGATCCGGCCCGACAGAAGGTGGCCCAGCACCTGCGCCTGGCCGAGCGACTTGGCGCCGAGATACACACGCTGATCGGCGAGAACATTGCCCAGGCCATCCTCGATTATGCCCGGTCGCGCAATGTCACCAAAATCGTGGTCGGCAAGACGGCGCTCCCGTGGCTGCGGCGCTTATTCACCGGCACCGTCGTCGATCAGCTTCTGGATCGCAGCGGCGACATCGATATTTACGTCATTCGCGGTGCTCCGGAAAAGACCGTGCCCAGGCAACCCGCGCCGCCGCCCGGCCCGTTTTTGTGGCGTCCTTACCTGGAGACAACCGGCATTGTCGTGCTGTGCGGGTTGGCAGGCTGGCTGTGCCATTACTGGTTGCGCGTGGCCGAGACCAATACGGCGATGGTGTTCCTGTTGGGCGTGGGCATCGTGGCGAGCCGATACGGGCGCGGGCCGGCGATTGCCGCGTCGATTGTGAACGTGCTGGTCTTCGATTTCTTCTTCGTGCCGCCGGTATTCAGCTTCAATGTGAGCGACGTGCAGTATTTGTTGACGTTTGCCGTCATGCTCGCCATCGGGCTTTTGATCAGCGAATTGACAGCGCGGCGGCGCGAACAGTTGCGCGCCTCGCAGCGGCAGGAACGGCGCACGGCCGCGCTCTATCGGTTCACCAAGCAGCTCAGCGAGATTGCCGGCGTCGAATTCCTCGTGCGCACGGCCGGGCAGCAATTGCGTGAGATTTTCGCGGGGGAGGTCGTGCTGTATCTGCGCGACAGCCTGGGGGAACCGGCGGGGTTGCGTTTCGGCGCCGACACCGCCATCGCCCGGTTCGCTGTCAACTCAATCGTTGCGCAATGGGTCGCCGATCACGATCAGATTGCCGGCATGGGGACCGACACGTTGCCGAACGCGACCGCGTTGTTCGTGCCGTTGATCGGCTCGCGGCGCAATGTCGGTGCGCTCGGCGTGCGTCCCGAGGATGCCGAGCGCTTTCTCGATCCGGAACAGCAACGGCTGCTGGAGACGTGTGCCAGCCTGATCGCGCTGTCGATCGAGCGCGACCAGTCGGCGCTGGAAGCGCACGAGGCGCAATTGCGCGTGCAAGCGGAGCAGTTGCGCAATTCGCTGCTCAGCTCGGTGTCGCACGATCTGCGCACGCCGCTGGCCGCCATCGCGGGGGCGGCGGCCAGCTTGCTCCAGAAACAGCAGGCAGCAGAAAGCAGGCAGCAGGCAGGCGAGGGGCCGGCATCATCCTCCCCTCGCCCAGGTACTCCGGGGAGAGGGGCCGGGGGTGAGGGGCGCGAGCTTTTGCAATCGATTGTTGATGAAGCGCATCGGCTGGCCCGGCTCGTCGATAATCTGCTCGATATGACACGGCTCGAATCGGGGGCGGTCGCGCTCAACAAGCAATGGCATGTGCTGGAGGAGATCATCGGGGCCGCGCGGAATCGGTTGCGCTCCGAGCTGGCGGAGCATGCGGTGCATGTCGAAATTCCCGCCGATTTGCCGCTGCTGTTGCTGGACGGCACATTGCTGGAGCAGGCGTTCAGCAATATCCTGGAGAACGCGGCCCGCTACACGCCGGCGGGTAGCCGGATCGACATCACGGCGCGCGCCGTTGGCCCGCAGGTGGAGATTCGCATCGCCGACAATGGCCCTGGGTTGCCGCCGGGTACGGAGACGCGCATCTTCGAGAAATTTTTCCGCGCCAATGTGTCCGCGGCGGACGGACGGCGCGGCGTCGGCCTGGGGTTGACCATCTGTCAGGCGATCGTGCTCGCCCACGGCGGAACCATCCGCGCTCACAATCGGCCCGGCGGCGGCGCGGAATTCGTCATCGAGCTGCCCTGCGGAGAAAACGCCCCACGCGTCCGCCTCGATGAAGTCGCCGCCCTTGAGAACCGACCATTGACGACAGGCGCCTGAATATGGAAACGCCCGCTGCCCTGATCCTGCTGGTGGATGACGAGTTGGCGATTCGCCGCTTTTTGCGCGTTTCGCTGGCCGACGCCGGCTATCGCGTTCAGGAAGCCGAGCTGGGCGAGCAAGCGATTCGCCTGGCCGGGCAGCAGCCGCCCGATCTCGTCGTCCTCGATCTCGGCCTGCCCGACATCGATGGCCAGGAGGTGCTCAAGCAATTGCGTGAATGGCTGCACGCGCCGATCATCGTGCTGTCGGCGCGCGACCAGGAAAAGCAGAAGGTGGCGGCGCTCGACAGCGGGGCCGACGATTATCTGTGCAAGCCATTCAGCACCGGCGAACTGTTGGCCCGCATCCGTGTCGCCTTGCGCCATGCGGCTCGTGGCAGCGGCGACAAGGAATCGAGCACCTTCGAGACCGGCGATCTGAAAGTCGATTTGGCCGCCCGGCGCGTTTTTGCCCGCGCTGAAGAAATTCATCTGACGCCGTTGGAGTACAAGCTGCTGAGCGAATTGATCCGCCACGCCGGCAAGGTCCTCACGCACCGCCATTTGCTGAAAGAGGTGTGGGGCCCGCATCACTTGCAGGAGACGCATTATCTGCGTGTCTTCATGGCCAGCCTGCGCCGCAAGATCGAAGCCGATCCCGCCCAGCCCGAACTGCTGCTGACGGAGCCGGGCGTGGGCTATCGATTGGCGGCGCCGGCGTGATGCCCAACCGCCGCCCAGGGCGGCGGCTTGGGGAAAATTTCGGCCTGGACGATTTTCGCTTTTTGCGTGAGAATAGAGCGTGCCTGCCTGAACCCACTTTTTTCTCCCGCCGAGGTCGCTTCCCGATGAAACGATTCTGTGCCTTTGCTCTTTTCGTTTTCGCCATCGCTGCTCCGCCAACCGACGCCGCCCCATATGACGAGATGGACTACGGCCCATTCCTGTCGCACACGTTCAAGTTGCCGGACGGCAACACGACGCTGCGCGGCATCGCCGTGCCGTTCAACGCGCCGATCGAAGGGGAGAAAATCACGCCGTCGGCAGGCAAAGGCAAGCCGGCGTTCGATCCGGCCAAGTGCGGCGTCATCTTCGATACCGAGCTGCTGCGCTATTCCGGCTGGTGGAACGGCGGCTTCATCACCTGGACCGGCGTCGTCTTCAACGGCAACCACGGCGCCAACCCGGGGCCGGCGGGTAAGCTGATTGCGGCGACCAACATGACCGCCGGCGTTGGCATCTCCTTCGACAAACTCGTCGATCCACGCGGTTACCCGCATGGCCCGATGCCGCGCGACGTCGGCCGCTATAAGGGACTCTACAGATCCGACAAGGGAGTTATTTTCGCTTATAGCATCGGCGATTCCTCCGTGCTCGAAATGCCAGGAATTGAAGTACACAACAAGGAACGCTTGTTTGTGCGCACCGTGAACCTGTCAGCGGCGAAAGAGAATCGCGTCTTGCTGGTTGCCGACCTACCAAATGCCGTCTTGGGAACTCGTACGGCCACACCGACGCTGATGCACAACCTGAGGGACGCGGTAGCGGCCAAAGTACACGGAGGACCGCCCGGCACCAAAATCACCGTCGGGATACAAGGGAAGATGTTGCGAATGGCACTCGAGGTCCCGCCAAGCGAACACCCGGTGCAGGTACGAATTGGCGTATGGAGCGGCGCAGAGATGGATTGGGGCAACGGAGCCAAGGCGCTCGATAAAATCGGCATGCCAATTGACCTCACCCCCCTCATCAAAGGCGGCAAGGCTCGCTTCACCGAGACCGTCACCACCCAGGGCAAACGCGGCGACGACAAGGCCGCGTACACCATGGACACGCTCACGCCGCCGTTCAAGAATCCGTACAAGTCGTGGATGCGCTTCGGCGGGTTCGATTCCTTCTCCGATGGCCGCATCGCCGTCTCCACCTGGTCCGGCGATGTCTGGATCGTCTCCGGCATCGATGATGGCCTGCAAAAACTCACCTGGAAACGCTACGCCGCCGGCCTGTTTCATGCCCTCGGCTTGAAAATCGTCAACGATCAGGTTTACGTCCTGGGCCGCGATCAGATCACCCGGTTGCACGACCTGAACGGCGACGGCGAGGCCGACTTCTATGAATGCTTCAACAACGACGCCATGATTACCACCAACTTCCACGAATTCACCTTCGATCTACAAACCGATAAAGACGGCAACTTCTACTTCATCAAGGGCGGCCCCGTGCGGCCGGGCGGCAGCGGCTGGGACAAAATCACGCCCCATCACGGCTGCCTCTTCAAAGTATCCAAGGACGGCAGCAAGCTCGAAGTCATCGCTCGCGGCTTCCGCGCTCCCAACGGCTTCGGCATCGGCCCGAACGGCGAAATCACCACCGGCGACAACGAAGGCACCTGGACCCCCACTTGCCCCATCAACTGGATCAAGCCCGGCGGCTTCTACGGCGTCCCCGATTTCGCCGGCCTCCCCAAGGAGCAATTCCCGAAGGTGCGCGACAACCCCCTGTGCTGGCTGCCGCACGATGATGTCGATAATTCCAACGGCGGGCAGGTGTGGATCACCAGCAAAACCTTCGGCCCGCTCTCCGGCCAGCTCCTGCACACATCGTATGGCCGATGCAAGCTCTACAGCGTGCTGAAAGAGGAAGTCGCCGGCCAGATGCAAGGGGGCGTCACGCCAATCCCGCTCAACTTCGACACCGGCATTTGCCGCATGCGTTTCAACGAAAAGGAAAACGCCCTCTATATCGCCGGCCTGCGCGGCTGGCAAACCAGCGCCGCCAAGGACGCTGGCCTGTACCGCATCCGCTACACCGGCAAGAACGCCAATCTCCCCGTCGATCTCAAGGTCCGCCCCGGCGAAATCGCCATCACCTTCAGCGACCCGCTCGATAAATCCCTCGCCGCCGACGCCGACAATTTTACCCTGCGGCACTGGAATTATCGCTGGACGAGCGGCTACGGCTCCCCACACGTCAGCGTGTCCGACTCGAAAAAGCAGGTGCAAAAAGGCCGCGAGGAGGAAGTCGAAGTGCAAGCCGCCGCCGTGTCAGCCGACGGCAAAACGGTGATGCTCAAGGTCAACGGCGTCCACCCGGTCATGCAGATGAAGATCCAGTACAACCTCAAAGCCGCCGACGGCGCGAAGATGCAGAGCACCATCTGGAACACGATCAACGTCGTCGGCAACCAGCGCGGCGAGGTGCACGTGGGGGATTATAAGGTTGTCGAGATGAAGAGATGAACCTCCCCGTTTAGCGTTCGCGTAATGCCGCGGCATTACGCGAACGCTAAACGAGGAATCGATCCGGAACGACGCATGATCCGTGCATCAATCATTTTTTTAATCGCGTTCGCCGTGGTCGCGCTGGGTTGGGCCCAGCAGCCCGGCGAGCCGTTCAAGCCCGGCAAGCTGCCGCCGGCCGAAGTTGCGGCGTTGCAGCCAGGGTTGACGCTGCGCTTTTACGCCAAGGCCGACGACGCCAAGGCAATCGATGCGCGGCGCGTTCGGCTGGCGGCGTTGCACATTCCGCAAGGCACGCCGCCGAGTCCGTTTGTTGCGCCCGGCCCGTTCCACGTCAGGCTCACCGGCTATCTCAAGAATCCGCTCAAGGGGGATTATCGCTTTCGCTTGACCGGCGACGGCACGATGTCGCTGCGCATCAACGGCAAGGAATTGCTCAAAGAAGCCGGCAAGGAAGCGGAGGTCGAGCTGGCCAAGAATTTTAACCGCATCGAGATCATTTACGCCGGCCCCAAGACCGGCGCCGCGACGCTGCGGCTCGATTGGGCCGGCGAAAAATTCGGCTTCGAGCCGCTGCCGCCGGACATGCTGTTCTCGCGCAAGGACGACGCCGATTTGGCAGCGCAAACGCAACTGCGCGAGGGGCGGCAGCTCTACGCGGAGCGGCATTGTGGAAGCTGCCACGCGTTGCCGGGCGGGCTCGCGCTCAAGGATTGCCGGATGCCGGAATTGCAAAGCAAGGCGCCGCGCCTGGATGTTGGTGGCCGCTTCAACAACGACTGGCTGATCGCTTGGATGCTCAATCCGCGCGCTCTGCGGTCCGATGCGACAATGCCAAGTGTGCTTACAGGGACGGACGCTGAAAAGAAGGCAGCCGATATTGCTGCGTATCTGAGGTCGATGGACCCGGACGGCGTTAGTTTCCTGGCCGACAACATCAAAGCTTCGGATGGAGAGGTGAGCTTCAAAAAATATGGCTGCAATACCTGTCACCGGCTGGACGGTCCAAAGAAAGACGACGAACTGGGCCGCGTGTCACTGTTCTACGTCAATGCGAAATATTCTCGGCAGCCGTTGTATTCGTTCTTGCACGATCCGCACAAGCGCAATCCGTGGACGCGCATGCCCGATTTCAGGTTGAGTAGGCTAGAGGCTTTCCAACTGGCGGTGTATCTGCAAGAGGCAGCGACGGGGGCCGTTGACGCGAAGCCGAAAGGGGATGCGAAGCGCGGCGCGGCGCTGTTTCAAGAGGTCGGTTGCGCTCGTTGCCATGACATCGATCCGGAGACACCATCGAGGCCAGTTGCGTCCATAGATTTGAAATCGCTCGACAAGGGCTGCCTCGCCGAAAAAGATCACGCCAAAGCCCCCGACTTCGGCCTCCAATCGGCACAACGCGCCGCCCTTGCCGCCTTCCTTAAAACCGACGGCAAATCACTGACCCGCGAGACGCCCGCCGAATTCTCGTTGCGGCAAGTGAAATCGTTGCGCTGCGATTCGTGCCATCGCCGCGATGGTGAATTGACGCGCTGGCATGCGGTGCTGGAGGATGAGGGCAAGACGCCGGAGAATTTGCCGAGCTTGACGTGGGCCGGCGAGAAATTGAAACCCGCGTGGACGAAGAAGCTGTTCGCCGGGCAGTCCGATCGCAGCGCTCGCCCGTGGATCAAGGCCCGGATGCCAGCGTTTCCCGCCCGTGCCGAGATGCTTGCCGTCGGCCTGTCGCACGAGCACGGGTTCGGCATCGACGAGGACAATCAGCCCAAGCCCGACGCGAGCCTGGCCGCGATCGGCGCCAAGCTGGTGCCGCAGCAAGGCGGCTTCAATTGCGTCAACTGCCACGGCATCGGCAAGCAAGCCGCCGTCCAGCCGTTCGAGGCGCCCGGCATCAATCTGCGCGACGCCGCCCTGCGCTGCGCTACGATTATTACCAGCGCTGGATGCTCGCCCCGGACCGCGTCGATGTCGCCATGCGCATGCCGATCTTCGCGGCCGACGGCAAAACCACGCAAATCCGCGATGTCTTCGACGGCGACGCCCACAAGCAATTCGACGCCATCTGGCATTACATCCAAACGCTGCCGGCGAAAGAGTGACGCCTGTGGTAAAATCCGATCGCTTCCAATAAGTTAGCCACGGATGCACACAGATAAAACACGGATAGGAAAAACCGTCTCTCCTGTCCGTGTTTCATCTGTACTACAAACGGTTCATTTCTTTGCGTCTTTCGAAGATTTTTTTTTTACGCTGCCTCCAGCAGTTTTTGGGTGTTGGCAGCGCGGGCGGTCAGCAAGGCGGCAATTATTTGGCGGCCTGAGTCCGTCACCTTGTAGCGGTTTTCTTTCCGTATCTTCTCGATCACGCCGTGCGCCCGCAGCATCCGCATCTGACGGGTAACCGACGACGATTCACGTCGTCCTTGCTGCTCGGTCTTCGGTTCTCCGTACAACAACTCCCGTATGTCGCGATTGCGGAAGCCATGAAGCATGAATGTGCCCGCGTTTACCGCCTCCAGCAACGCGGCGTCTTCTTTCGACAGCGGATTCAGCGCCCGTACGGACCGCCCCTGCCAGGTCACACGCCGGCACACGGGTTCGGCCAAGTCCTTCAGCGTTGTCGATTCTTCCACACGCGCCAAGGAGTCCGCATAGCGTTCGTTGGCGCTTTGGCTGATCTCCACACGTCGATGCAGGTCGGCAACTCCCTTACGCATCTTGCGCCAGTCCTTTGGCCCGGCGGGATCGTTCTCCTTAGCGCGATACGATTTCATGCCCTCGACATCGTTGATCACCGTCTCGATCCGCAACACGGTCCCTTGCTTGTCATATAGCTTGATCCAGTTTTTCTTGACCTGATGCTTGACACGCGCTCCCTCCGGCCGGCGTTTGAAATCCGTGATGACCTCGCCTTGAAAATGCCCATTCACGCCGCCATGCCCCGGAATCGGATGGCCCAAATAACGCATCACGTCCGCACTGCCCAGCACCAGCATGCCATGCTTGATCACCGTCGGCATCCATTGCGCCAATTCCTTTTGCGAGCGAAACATGAAGTCGCTCGCCCATTCCGTCGTCTCCGCCGACCAGTAATAATCCAACGGCAAACTGAACAGCTTCCCATGCAACGGATTGCTGCGCCGCGCCAATTTCTCCAACAACGCCGACCAATCCGTACGCAATTGCTGGTGGGCCAACGCCTGCGCTTGGTCCACATCCTCCAGCCAAGCGAAACAGTTGTCACGCCGTTCGTAGCCCAAGCCGGCGGCATCCATCTGTCGGGCCAACCATTCGTGGCCATTCAGACAGGTCATGTTCGTGAACGGGAACCACGTCTGCTGCCGCGTGTGCATCCAGCCGATTTTCGGGTCCAAATAATAATGGTAATAATGCAGACACTTGCTCAGTTCCAATTTCAAGGCCAGCTTTTTCGTCTCCCGCACCCCATAAACCCGATACGTCATGCAGGGCTCGACGCAAGTGAACACGGCGACGAGGCCCTCCTTGACGCCATCACGCTGGGCGATTTCCTGCGCGCGTTTCTCCTTGTCGATCTTGCTCGCCAAATATTCGACAGGCCGACCTTGCTCGATCGCCGCTTGTTCCATGGCGGTTCGCAAGGTTGCCGTCGTGTCCTTGGCGAAAACCGGAAAATCCTTGAGCAAGACCTGCACCTTCCAAAGAAAGTGCATCATGCCCGCCGGCTTGGCCAACCAACGAACCGCGCCGCGAAATCGCACCTTGTCCAGACAACTCAAAGCTCCCATGACGACGGGCGCAAAACGGCGTAAGAAGGATTGCATCGGCGGCTCCTGGAAAAATGGAATGCGTAGATAACATCACATTATTCCAACGAGTCGCCGTTTTCCTCTTCATCGTGGTTGCGGCCGTAGGCTGCGCCAGGTTTCATCCGTGGCTAAATTTCTCGGCCGTCGTGTTGGTATTCGCTCACTCTGAAAGGAAGCCATCATGCGTCGCAGCTTTTTCGTGGCGTTCGCTATCGTCATTGCCGGATTCGCTTATGCGGATGGCCCGGCGGACAATAATCCCGACAAGGTGCGCCCGGTGCCGCCGCCGGGGATCAAGATTGCGGAGGCCGATTATGCCGAGCTAAAGAAAGGCGTGATCGCGCTGGGCAAGGAGATCGACGAATTGCGCAAGGAGCTGGCGAAGAAGCCGGCGCTGCTGGAACTGTTGCCCGATGTGCAGATTTTCCATCACGCGGTTTATTACGCGCTGAAGTACGATGAATTCTATGCTGACGGTGAAGTCGCAACGGCCCGCAAGCTGCTGCAATTGGGGCGCGATCGCGCCAAGCATCTGCACGAAGGCCAGGCGCCGTGGAACAGCGCGACCGGTCCCGTCGTGCGCGGCTATCAATCCAGGATCGACGGCTCCGTGCAGCCCTACGGCATCATTGTCCCGCCCACGGCGTTTGTCCCCATCCTGCCTCGTGAACGCTCTTCTAGCAAATCGCAAGAGATTGACTTTGTACCCTCCGCCATCCATCATCGCCTCGACCTCTGGTGGCACGGCCGCGGCGAAAAGCTGACCGAGTTGAATTTCCTCAATGGCCGGCTCGGCGACAAGAACCAATTCACGCCGAATGGCTTCGTCTTGCATCCGTATGGCCGATATTGCAACGCCAACCATTTCGCCGGCGAGATCGACACGCTCGAAGCGGTCGAGCATGCCCGCAAGCATTATCCGATCGATGTCAACCGCATCGTCGCCCGCGGCTATTCGATGGGCGGGGCGGCGTGCTGGGGTTATGCGGTCCATTATCCGGGGCTGTGGGCGGCGGCGCAACCGGGGGCCGGCTTCAGCGAAACGCCGGAGTTCCTGCGCGTCTTCCAGCAGGAGACGATCAAGCCGAACGCCTGGGAGAAGAAGCTGCTGCACTGGTACGACTGCACCGATTGGGCTGGCAATCTGTACAACGTGCCGACGGTCGCCTTCTCCAATGCCGAGGAAGCCCAACGCCAAGCGGCCGACATCATGGGCAAGGCGATGGAGAAAGAGGGCTTGCACCTGATGCACGTGACCGCTCCGGGCAAGCGCCACACAGCTATCCGCCGCCGCCGAAAGAGAAGGAAGAGCTGTTTGGCCGTATCGATTCGATTGTCGCCAAGGGGCGCGATCCGTTGCCGAAGCGAGTCAAGTTCACGACCTATACGCTGCGCTACAATCGGATGGGCTGGGTGACCGTGGACGGCCTCGACGAGCATTGGGCGCGGGCGGATATCGACGCCGAGTTTGCACGCGGGCACATCATCGTGGACACGAAAAACGTCACGGCGTTCACACTTTCGACTTCTCCAGGCTATTCCCCGTTCGACGGCATCTACGGCCGCGTCGCGATAGACGATTCCACCCACGTTGGTCCACGAGATTTGTGGTTCCGGGAGCCTTGTACGCCGCCCGTCATGTCCGACCGCTCCTGGACCGCCCATTTCCGCAAGATCGATGGCAAATGGAAAGTCGTGGATAAAGTCGATGACGGCGAATTGCGCAAACGACACGGCTTGCAAGGCCCGATCGATGACGCGTTCATGGACAAGTTCATCATGGTCAGGCCGACCGGGACGCCGATTAATGAAAAGGTCGGCAAATGGGTGCACGCCGAGTTCGATCATGCCGTCGAGCACTGGCGCAAACAGTTCCGCGGCGAGTTGCACGTCATCAAGGACACGGAAGTCAACGAAAAATGGATCGAAGGCGCGAACCTGGTGCTGTGGGGCGATCCCAAGAGCAACAAGGTGCTGACCAAGATCGCGGACAAATTGCCGATCAAGTTTGACGCGGACAAGCCGAATCAGGTGCCGGTGCTGATTTATCCGAACCCGCTTAATCCGAAAAAATACGTAGTCCTCAACAGCGGCTTCACCTTCCGCGAATACGATTACCTCAACAACGCCAGGCAGATCCCGCGCCTGCCCGACTGGGCGATCCTCGACATCGACCAGCCGCGCACCTGGCAGCGCCCGGCGGGGATTGTCGATGCGGGCTTCTTCGACGAGCGCTGGCAATTGCCGGCGAAGAAATGAATTGTTAGCCACGGATGAAACACGGATCAAACACGGATGAGAAACACCCCCAAGGCGTCCCGTCCTCTTGTCCGTGTTTGATCCGTGTTTCATCCGTGGCTAAATTACTTCTGGAAAATCTGCTTTCGCGCTATCCTTGGCCTGCCCGGCGTGGTAAACTGTCAACCTCACCGAAACTCGCGACAACTTTTGCAGGAGTACCTCGCATGACACGCCTTCTCAGCATCGCGCTCGGATTGTGCTTCGTCGCTTCCCTTTCGTTCGCTCAGGACGCCGCCAAGCCCAAGGTCGATGTCGGCACCAAAGCCCCCGAATTCAAATTCAAGGACCAATCTGGCAAGGTAATCGATTTGGCCGAACTGTGCGCCAAGGGCCCGGTCCTGGTGCGCTTGACCTGCGGCTGTTCGGGCTGCGACAAGGAGCTTGCCTATTTCCAGGAAATCGACGCGGCCTACAAGAAGGCCGGGCTGACCAGCGTCGCCATCTTCAAGGAACCCGATGGCAAGGTCGCCAAATACGCCGCCGACAAGAAGATCAACATGCTCTATGGCGTGGACGCCAAGGGGGAAGCGTGGAAGACCTTCCAGACCAAGGCGATGCCGACGAATTTCCTGATCGGCAAGGGGGGCGAAATCCTCGCCATCGCACAGGGCTGCGACACCACCGGCCTGGTAGCCAAGAATCTTGCCGACCGCATCGCCAAGACTGTTAACGCCCCGGCGGTTGACGTTCGCACCAAAGTTGACGAAAACAAGAAGAAGTAACATCTAACTTTCGGGAGACCATTATGCGTCATTGTTCCATCGGGCTTCTTGCAGGCCTGATTGCCCTCATGAGCGCGAGCCAGACGTTTGCTGATTCAGTTGAAGTCAAGGGGCCGCACATTTGCTGCCCGCAATGCGTCAATGTTGCCAAGGCGTTGCTGGCCAAGGTCGATGGCGTTTCGAACGCCGACGCCGACGCCAAGACCAAAACAGTCACTTTCACCGCCAAGAACGCCGACGCCGCCAAGGCCGGCCTGGCCGCCCTCCTCAAAGGCGGCTTCAACGGCAAGGCGACCTGCGACGGCAAGGACATGGCGATCAAGCTGTCGGCGGTTGAGAAGAAGGACGAAAAGGTGGGCGTCGTCGTCGTCAAGGACGTGCATGTTTGTTGCGGCGCTTGCCAAAACGGCATCAAGGCGGCGTTCAAGGACGCCAAGGTGAGCTTCGACGGCAAGGGCTCGCAGCGCACCGTGCGCATCGAAGGAACCGACCTCACGCGCGGCACCGTCCTCGAAGCCCTGCGCAAAGCCGGCTTCAACGGCGCTCCGGAATAGTCACCACAGTTAGCCCCCGGCGACTCGCCGGGGGCTAAATTCCATCCATGAGGCGACGCCATGGACAGCGAAGACCTGGTTACTGTGTACACCGTCAACAGCGATGTCGAGGCGGAAATCATCCGCAATGCGCTCATGGCGGAGGGCATTGCCTGCGAGATCGGCGGCGAAACGCAAGCCGGCCTGGCGGGCGTGCTCGAGATCGACATCTTGACACACGCCAGCGATGCCGATCGTGCGCGTAAGGTTCTGCGCCAGCTGAGGAAAGAAAAGAAAGAACGCCGCCAACGACACATGGAAGCGAAAAAGGAGAAGGAAGCCGCCGACAGCGCTGCGATTCAGGAGTTGAAGCCGCCGCTGCCCGAGACCGGGATCACGGAGAAAAAAAAGCGGGCCGACGATGACGCGGACGATTGAGAAAGCGGATTACTCCCAACGCACGTCTTGCTCGGTCAAGTCAATGCCGGCGGCCTCGGCCGCCCGAATCCGATCGCGAAGCGCCTTTGCTTGTTCCAGCATCTTCGGATCACACGGCCGAATAGTCGTGTCGCCCGGTTCGTCAATGAAGACGTCAACGCAATTCAAACTGTGAAAGTAGGGTTCGTTGTTTGTTGATTTGCTTTCCATTTGTCAGCCCTCAGGCCAAAAAGTGCACCTTGCGATGAGCCACGGTTTCACCATCGATCGACAACAATATCTCATAATAGCCCGCGACAGGAATTGCACAATCCCGAACTCGAGCCGTGAATCGCATGTCTTTCAGGCGATCGTCAAATCTCAAGCGACCCTTTATAAGCGGAATACATCGTCCAGCGTGTCCAACCGCCTGATAACGAGTTCCACCGGCATATCGCCCAGCCTATCAGCAAGCCACGCGACAACGTGGAACGATGCTGATCCCGGCACGGACTCCAGGCTGAGCGAGCCAAAGCAGTTTATCGGCGTCAAATTGCGAGTTTTCTCGTCAACGATGATCTGCTCGCAAAGCAGCAACGCGATGGCAACTGGTCGATGGTTCATGTTATTCTCAATGTTCACACCGCGGACTGCACCCCGTCAATGTACCCCAGAGTCTGTTCGAGCGGGTCGGTGAATTGCCGGCTCGCCAGCGCCGCCTTGATGCGAAGCAGCAGCTCCGCTTTGTTGATCGGCTTGGTCAGAAAATCGTTGGTGCCCACTTCCACGGCCCGGTCGATGTCATGGTGCTGATCGAGCGCCGTGATCATGTGGATGATGATGCCGCTCGTCTTGGGGTTTCCCTTCAATCGCTTGCACACTTCAAAACCGCTGATTTTCGGCATCATCACATCGAGCAAGACCATATCGGGCTGAAAGGCTTCGACCTTGCGCAAGGTGTCCTCGCCGTCCACTGCGGTTTCGAGATCGTACTCGGCGCCGTCGAGATACGCTTCGAGAAGCTCCGCCCCTTCTGGATTATCTTCGGCGATGAGAATGCGTGGACGTGGATCGGCCATCGGTGAAACTCCGTATCCGTTTAATGACGTTCGGAAAATAACTTCCCGAATCATCGGTCTGTCGTAGGGTGGGTCGAGCGTACTCGCGAGGCCCACCATTCCCTGCAAGCGCGTAGTGGGCCTCGCGAGTACGCTCGACCCACCCTACAAAAATCGAAGGCCACCAAATGGGGAAGTTATTTTTCGAGCGCTACTTTACTTAACTTAGCGTGCGGCCGGACTCTTGCTCCCCTCGTCCCTCCGGGAGAGGGGTTGGGCGTGAGGGCAGAAACTCAAAAGAGCTCGTCAAACCCTCACCCCCGGCCCCTCTCCCGGAGGGAGAGGGGGGAAACTGCTTGCCGCTCGCTAAACGTGAACCATTACACGAATCTCGTCACGCCGGGGCGGGCGACTTCGGGGATCGCTGGGGCACGGTCCCAGCGGTAGCCGTCCGGCGGGGTCAGGCTCTCTCTGGAATTTAACGCCTGATCCCAGGTAATCATCTGGCCGGTGTAGCACACCATGCGGCCCATGATCGCCATCAGTGTGCTCTTGTGCATCCACTCGAAATCGCTGATCGGATTGCCGCTGCGAATGGCGGCGAACAGCTCATTATGCTCTTGCTGGTACATGTCCACGGCGGCTCGCAACGTGGCGTTGGGAAGACGCCAGGCGTTCTCGCCGCTGATCGAATATTGCGGCCAATTGCGCCCTTCCTGACTGACGCCGAGAAGATTGGCTTTGCCTCGCGTGCCGATGATGTGATCGCTGGTTTCGCCGTGGGTGCCGACTTGCTGGCGGCAGAACGCGAAACAGCGAGCATTGTTGGCGAATTCGTAGACGACGGCCATGTGATCGAAGATATGGCCGAACTCGGCGCCGGTGCGCGACTGCCGGCCGCCGACGCCGTAGGCCCGCAAAGGGGGCGTGTCGTGCATCACCCACATCATCTTGTCGAGGCTATGGCAATGCTGCTCGACATTGTAATCGCCGGAGAGCCAGGTGAAGTAGGGCCAATTGCGCATCTGCCATTCCATATCGGTCATGCCGCGGGCGCGTTCGCGATGCCAGAGAGCGCCGCCGAGGTAGTTGGTATGCAGCCCGACGATGTCGCCGATGGCGCCGTCGTGGATGCGGCGGACTGTTTCGCGCATCGGCGTGTAGCGGCGCCAGCAGAAACCCGACATCACGGACAACCTGGCTTCACGGACCGGGGCTGCCAATGCGGCGACACGGCGGACGCCGGGCGCGTCCACGGCCATCGGCTTCTCGCAGAAAATGTGCTTGCGGGCGCGAACGGCCGCCTCCAGGTGGATCGGGCGGAAGTGGGGCGGCGTGCACAGGAGCACGACATCGACGCCGCTATTGATCACCTGGGTGTAGGCGTCGAAGCCAACGAATTTCCGCTCGCGTGGCACATCGATTTTGTTGGCGATACTGGGCATTTGGCGAAGCTGTTGCAAGCAACGATCGACGCCGTCTTCAAAGGCGTCGCCAACGGCCCAGAGCTTGCAATCGCGGTCGGCCAAAAGGGCCTGCTCGGCAGCGCCTGTGCCACGTCGGCCGGCGCCGATCAGACCGATCTTGAGCGTTTGGTTATTGCCTTGGGAGTGGACGAATGCCGGCACGTGCGCCAGCGCCGCCGTCGCCGAGACGGCAGCGGCTCCCTTCAAGAACGTCCGGCGATCCGAAGGTGTGGTGGAGTTCACGTCGTATCTCCTTGCGCAGGGGCAAAACCAGAAGAGAACATCTGCTGTAAATCTACCAATGCCACGCAATCCAGTCCACATACCTCTTTGAATGGTGAGCATCTGAAGAATATGTGGAAAAATGCGGGACCGCCGCGGGCTTGGCTCGACAGCGCCATGAATCATCGTGCGAACACGCAAATTCCCTGGATTTCCACGATTCTTTGCGCCGATTTCGCGAAGATTCCTAGCGCATGGGGGTGGGTGTCCGCATGTCGCGCTAGGAATGTTGCGAAACCGCGATCGTTACAGAGGTTAGTGCATGTTTCGACCGCGCTGAGGAAACTTGCGCCGAGCAGGTTTCGCTGTCCCGATTCGACCTACAAATTGGATGCCTAGCCCTTTGAAGCGGGGCTAAACAGATTCCGCCGCGTCGCTACAATTTCCTCCACATAATACGCCACACTCCAACTGAGGAACCCTCCATCATGCGAAAAATTCAGATCGGCGACTGTGCCGAGAATGTCGTCGAACGGGCCGACTTTCCCCCTGATCGCATCAAGGCCATCCTGGGCAACGAAACCGTCGCCGTCCTCGGCTACGGCGTGCAAGGACGCGGGCAGTCGCTCAACATGAAAGACAACGGCGTCAACGTCGTCATTGGCCTGCGCGAAAAAGGCGGTAAGGGCTGGGACCTCGCCCAACAGGACGGCTGGGTCCCCGGCAAAACGCTCCTCTCCCTCGAAGAAGCGACGACCCGCGGCACCATCGTGCAATATCTCCTCTCCGACGCGGGCCAAAAGGATCAATGGCCCAGGCTCAAGCCGCTCCTCACCGCGGGCAAGGCGCTATATTTCTCGCACGGATTCAGCATCGTCTATAAGGACCAAACCGGCGTCATCCCGCCCAAGGACATTGACGTGATTCTGGTCGCCCCCAAAGGCTCCGGCACCACCGTCCGCCGCCTCTTTCTCGAAGGCAAGGGCATCAACGCCAGCTACGCCATCCATCAGGACGCCACGGGCCGGGCTCTCGACCGCTGCCTGGCGACCGGCATCGCCATCGGCTCCGGATATATGTTCGAGACCACCTTCCAAAAAGAAGTCTTCTCCGATCTCACCGGCGAACGCGGCGTTCTCATGGGCGCCATCTACGGTCTCTGGCTTGCTCAATACGAAGTGCTGCGCGAGCATGGCCATTCGCCCTCCGAGGCGTTCAACGAAACCGTCGAGGAGGCGACGCAATCGCTGTATCCCTTGATCGCCGAGAACGGCATGGACTGGATGTACGCCAATTGCTCGACGACGGCGCAGCGCGGCGCTCTCGATTGGTTCAAGAAATTCCGCGATGCGTCGAAGCCGATCTTCGAGAAGCTGTACCAGAGCGTGGCCGACGGCGATGAAACCAAGCGCGTCCTGGATGCGAACAGCCGGCCCGATTACCGCGAGCAGCTCGAGAAGGAACTGAAGGAAGTCGCCGCCAGCGAGATGTGGCAAGCGGGCCAGGTGGTCAGGTCGTTGCGCCCGGAACGGGTGTCGAAGTCGAAGGGGTAAGAATAAGCTCAAGAGACGGCGATCACCATGTGGACAATCCAACGTGAGCGATGAACAACTGTGGACCGCAAGCGCTTACGCGGCGCTGGCCGGCGTGGCTTTGGTCGCGCTCGTTGTGCTGGCGATTTATCTATTCGCGGCCAAGAAGCGCTGGTTGCCCTTGCAGCGCTTGCGGCCCGGACGGTGGGCTGGATATGAAGTGCTCATCGCATTTTGCGTTTGGACCGCCTTGCCGCAGCTGATTGTCGCGGCGCTGATTCCGGTCGGCTTCTTCGAGCCACTTCTGGGCGAACCTCCGCCGGCGGATGCCGCCGGTCCCGCCGTGCGATTCTATCTGGCGCTGCGACAGTCTCGCCGGCCCGTTGACGTTCGCCGTGACGCTCGGCATTCTTTTCCTGGCGCTCTACGTGCGCAGTGAAACACGGCCCCACCATTACGGCCTGTCATCGGCGCGCTGGCCCGCCAATCTCGCCCTGAGTGTCGCTGCATTCCTCATTGCGACCCCCGTGGTGCTTGGCCTGAACGCGCTGATCACGCTCGGCCAGCCGGAAGACCAGCGTCTCAAGGAATTCGCGGTGAGCATGCAGGGATGGGAGTGGCCTTTCTTCGCATTTCAAGTGATGGTGCGGGCCCCGTTGCTGGAAGAAATTCTCTTTCGCGGCATCCTGCTCGGCTGGCTGCGGCGTGCTACTCTCATCGGGCACGTCGCCGTCGGTGCTGCGACCGTTTTTGTTGCCATCGAGCAAACCGGCGACACGCCGAGTGTCTGGGACTATTACGGCCCCGGCGTGTTTGCGGCCCTCTGCGCGGCAGGCTACGCGTTCTTCATGTTCCGCCTGGTCCGCCGCTTTCGCCTGGACAGAGCCGAGATTTGGCAATGGCAACTGACGCCGATCAGCTTCACGAATGACGCTACGGAACCCGCGTCGGAAGAAGACCTGCGGAAAATGCGGCAGCATCGCGACGACGACGAACGGCGTCGGCAGGATTGGACGCGGCAGAACGCCTGGCTCGCGGTTTACGGCTCGGCGATGCTTTTCGCGGTCGGCCACACCGGCATGTGGCCCGCGCCGATACCACTCATCGTCCTGGCTCTCGTGCTCGGCTGGCTGGCCCTGCGCACGCAAAGCTTGATCGCTCCCATCACGCTGCACGCTCTTTTCAATCTCGTCAGCTTCATCGCGCTTTATGGAACCACCTAGTCCGGTCCGACGCCGAACGGCAACGCCGAGACAACGGCGCTGCGGCCATCATTGCTCGGATCAACGATCAACTGCGTCCCCGCGTCCCAGTTGCCTCTGCGCAAATAGGCGAGCGCGATGACCTGGCCGATCTTAGGTGAAAACACCGACGACGTGACTTCGCCGACTTCCTCGTTGCCGCGAGAGAGTTTCGCGCCGTTGGCCAGGACGGGCGCTTGCGCGACTTTGACGCCCATTAGCTGGCGATTGATCTGCCCGCGATCGCGGGCCATGACGATAGTTTCCTGACCGAGATAGCAGCCCTTCGCATAGGAGATCGCCTGAGCAGTTCGGCCCGCTTCCATCGCCAGCCGACTCTCGTCGAGATCGCTGCCGTACGCGGGCAGGCCGGCTTCGATACGGAGAATCTCGTAGGCCGATTCATCGCCGGCAACCGCCCCCGCGCCGATCAACCGTTGTGTGAGCGCCGCCGTGTCGGCGGCGGGGCAGAAGTAATCGAAGCCGTCACAGGCAAGCAGGTTGTGGCGGCGGACCATGCCGACGCCGGGAATCATCAACGCTTGCAATGGCTTGAGCGCCGCGGCATCCGGGCCGGCAATTTCCGCTGCCTTCGGACCGATGAGCCGCAGCAGGCCGAATTCGCTCGTGCGATCGGTCAACTCGGCTTTCTCGCTGATGAGATAATGGTTGAGGTGCTGAAATATCTTGTCCGCTTGCCCCGCGGCCGCATCGAGCCAGAGCACATCTGGTTCGCGATGGGTGATCCAGATATGCGCGATGATGCGGGCCTTGTTCGTGGTCAAAAAAGCTTCCGCGACGCCGCCGACCGGCAGGTTCTTCACGTCCTGCGTGCAGAGATTGTGCAGAAAGCTGCGCGCATCGGGCCCGGCGACTTCGATCTTGGCGGCGTCGCTCAGGTCAAAGAACAAGTCATTTTCGTGGGTCGGCATGGTCCACCTCGTGTCTTCGTTTTCTCATGGTGGCGGCACCGAATTGATCACCGCATTGGGCGTGAGAATAGTGATGCTCTGGTAGCGGCGAAAGTCCTGCTCGTTGAAGGTTAAGAAGTGCGTGATGCCGTAAACCGCCATGGCGGCAACCAAGCGGGCGTCGTGAGCATTCATGCCGACGATCAGATAATTTGTTACGAGTTTCTTCCATTCCGGAAACGTCAGCGGCGACTCGTCCAGGATGGCAAACAGTGATTTGAATTTCACCAACTCAACCTCGGCTTCGGTCGCGGTTCGTCCCAAGCCGTTCAAGTGCAACGGGCGGGTGCACACTACCCAGAATTCGTACAGAACTTGCGGGACCAAAAACAATTCGTGTCCCTGCTTCCCCAAGATGTCCGTCGCATCCAGGGCAGCTTGATATTGCGGATGGCCCGGTTCAGCCATTCGCGTCAGCAAGTTTGTGTCGAGGAGAATCTTCACTCGCCACGCCCTGAATAAGTGGCCTCTCGGCTGTCGTCAATCACGATGGCTCGCTTTTCGTGGCTCTCCGCCCAGCGGCGCAGTTCTCTCGACCAAGCTTCCGGGTCACGGCGATTCGGGCATGCCTCTTTTTCCTTGGAGCGCAGCAGATTGACCAGCGACTCCACTATGCGGATCGATTCCGTCGAGAGCCCTTTCACATTGATTGTTTCAAGCATTGCAACCTCCTTCTCTTCCAGAATACCACGCGGGCCTTCGCGTGACCATAGCGAGACCGATCCATACATTATTCAGCATTCCACGCGGTTTTTTCATCCAGGAGCACGTATGCCGTACAAGATTTGCAAGGTTCCCGCCGGCGACAAGATTTCCATTTCGGGTGACAAGCTGCAAGTGCCCGATCGGCCCATTCTTCCTTTCATCGAAGGCGATGGCACCGGACCGGACATCTGGCGCGCTGCCGTCCGCGTCATGGACGCCGCGGTTGTCAAGGCCTACGCCGCCAAGAAGAAAATCGCCTGGATGGAAGTTTACGCCGGCGAGAAATCGTTTACGCAGTTCAACTCCTGGCTCCCCGATGAAACCGTGGACGCCTTCCGCGAATTCCTGGTCGGCATCAAGGGCCCGCTCACCACGCCGATCGGCGGTGGCATGCGCTCCCTCAACGTCGCCCTGCGGCAAATGCTCGATCTCTATGTCTGCCTGCGCCCGGTCCGCTGGTTCAAGGGCGTCCCCTCGCCAGTCAAGAAGCCCGACAAGGTCGATATGGTTATCTTCCGCGAAAACACCGAGGACATCTACGCCGGCATCGAGTTCGAGGCCGGCTCCGAATCCGTCAAGAAATTCCTCGCCCTCTTCAAGGAAGCCTTTCCGAAAGAGTTCGGCAAAATCCGCTTCCCCGAATCCAGCGGCATCGGCATCAAGCCGGTCTCCAAAGAAGGAAGCGAACGCCTGATCCGCTCGGCCCTCGAATACGCGATCGCCAACAAGCGCAAGAGCCTGACGCTGGTCCACAAAGGCAACATCATGAAATTTACCGAAGGCGCCTTCCGCAACTGGGGCTACGCCCTCGCTGAGAAAGAATTCGCGGACAAGGTGTACACCTGGGACCAGTGGGAGCTCACCAAGAAGGCCAAGAGCGAAGACGCCGCCAACGCCGAGCAGAAGGCCGCCGTTGCTTCCGGAAAAATCGTCGTCAAGGACGCCATCGCCGACATCACCTTGCAGCAAGTGCTGACCCGCCCCGATGAGTTCGATGTCATCGCCACCATGAACCTCAACGGCGATTATCTCTCCGACGCCCTGGCCGCCCAGGTCGGCGGCATCGGTATCGCACCCGGCGGCAACATCAACTACCTCACCGGCCACGCCGTCTTCGAAGCCACCCACGGCACCGCTCCCAAATACGCCAACCTCGACAAGGTCAATCCCGGCTCCGTCATCCTCTCCGGCGAAATGATGCTGCGCTACCTCGGCTGGACCGAAGCCGCCGACCTCATCATCAAGGGCATGGACGGTGCCATCGGCGCGAAGACGGTGAGCTACGATTTCGCGCGATTGATGGAGGGCGCCAGGGAAGTCAAGTGCAGCGAATTCGCGGATGCCGTGATCGGGAAGATGTGAGAATTGGAAAAATCGCTTGCGTGCATGCGCGACAGGTGGGACAATCCTCTTAACCAGCGCCGAGCGGCACTTGGTCCCATCCTCTTCGAGAAGGATCAGGAATGTCTGACAACAACCCCAAGCCGAAAGCCGCGGTCCCCGTGGTGGTGCTGCGCAGAGCCGAGCGACCTGCGACGCCGGCTGACGTTGTTTGTCCCCGCCGTGGTCGGCAGCGTGGTTTTTCACGTTGTCTTGCTGATCGCGTTCTTCGCATTCCTCATGTTCTTCACCGACCCTGCGCAAGCCGACGGCAAGATCGAAGTGGCGCGCGAATACGTCGTCGAGGCCGACGATGCCAGCAATCCTTTGTTCGGCGCCATTGACGAGGATCCGGCCATGCGGGATCGCGACGCCGACAATAACAACGACCTTGATCGCCAGGCAGAGGTGACAGTTGCCCGCGAAGTTGATCCTAGTGCTAAGGTCGGCATTGGGGGCGACCCGAGCATTCCGCCCGTCAGCATGCGGGTTCCGGGCGGTTATGGCGAGCGCGGAGAGGGGGGGCCGGCGAAATTTGACGGCTCGGGCCTCATAGATACGCCCCGCATGCCAGGCGGCGGACTGGGTGGGCCGCGGCCGGGCAGCACGGACGGCCGTTCCGGTTCCACGCGCGAATACGCGCTGCGCAATGGCGGCACCGCGGGATCGGAATTGGCTGTGGGCAGGGGCTTAACATGGCTCGCTCGCCAGCAGATGCCCGATGGCCGTTGGATGCTCAACAGCCCGAATCTCCCGGAAAAAGACCGCGGCGCCGAAGCCAACGATGTCGCCGCCACCTCGCTCGGCTTGCTGCCGTTCCTCGCGGCCGGCAAGACGCACAAGCCGGTCAACAAGAACCAATACGACAAGTTCGTGCACAAGGGACTCAAGTTCCTCATGCGCTCGCAGAATCCGAAGACCGGCTACTTCGGCACCAGCATGTACGCGCATGGACTGGCCACCATCGCCATGTGCGAAGCGTATGGCCTCACGCAGGACCCAGTTTTGCGTCGTCCCGCCCAGTCCGCCGTCAATCTGATCGTCAACATCCAGCACGAAGGGGGCGGCTGGCGTTACGGTCCCTCCAAAGAGCCGGGCGACCTGTCGATTTCCGGCTGGCAGATGATGGCCCTCAAGAGCGCTCAAATGGCAGGCCTTACTGTGCCGACGCTCACCATCGCCCGCGCCAAGTCGTTCCTCAATGTCAGCAGCAATGCCGACGAAGGCTACAGCTACATCCCTGGCACGGGCAGTTCGCCGCGCATGACGGCGGTCGGCCTGTTGTGCCGGCAGTACATGGACGGTTGGGGCCCATCCCATCCACGCGTGATCAAAGCGATCCAGAATCATATCAATCAGAATCCGCCCGACCGCCAAGATGTTTATTACTATTACTACGCCACCCAGGTCATGCACCACTTCGGAGGCACAGAATGGAAGGCCTGGAACGACAAGATGCGCGAGTACCTGATCGAGAAACAGGAGAAAAGCCAACAGCACGCCAACTTCGGCAGTTGGAGCGCCGACGGCGATCAATGGGGCCGATCCGGTGGTCGGCTCATGATGACCTCGCTCAACCTGCTGACCCTCGAAGTCTACTACCGCTATCTGCCGCTCTACTACCGTGATGCCGGCTATAAGATGGACGCTGCCCCGCAAAAAGAAAAAGAATGAGAGTAATGAGAGTAAGGAATGCAGGAACGCGGGAATAGGATTCGGCCGGCTCGTCTCATCATTTTTTCTCGCGCAGTTGCTGCAAATAGCCTACGACGCTGTCCGCTGCTCGGTCGCCTAAGGTCGGCACCAACGCCTCGAGGCGCGGGATCGCGGATTTGGGAAGCTCCGGGATCAACCGCGCGAACCAATAATCATAACGGTTCTTTTGCTTCTCGAAGGCAGCGATGAATGCGTCGGTTGCCTCCGGATGCTCGGCGCGGATCATGGCGGCGACGATTTCGTGGCACTCGTCCAGCGACTTCGCCTTTTTTAGTATCTCGTCAAAGCTTTCTTTGAGAAATGCAATCGCTGCCGGGTGGCCAGGTCGCGCTAGCTGCCGGACCAGGCCGATGTCCTTCGTGCTCACTGCGACGTCAAGCCAACGGGGATCGAGCGGAATGGGGCTTTCAGCGGTGGTTTCGGAGTAACCGGCGCGTAGAGCGATCTCGGCGATGACGGCCTCGCGCTTGGTCCATGCCGGATTGCGTCTTTTCTTCTCCTCCGCTTTCACGGTGAGATAAGGGGCAAACATTTCGAATACTTTTGGGGGAGTGAACTCTCTACGGGCCGCCGCGAAGGCTGAACCAAGATGCTCCGCCTGCAAGGTCACGTGGGCCTCCGCCAATGTCAACCGCATCCTTGACGTGCCTGCCTCCATGACGCCCACGACGGCCGAAGCGAGATCGAGCCCCGACGCGCTGTCCCCCTTGACCTTGAGCAGCTCCTCGCGCCGCCCGAACACCTTGAGCACGAATGACTCCGTGTCCTTGTCCTGCCGGCCGTGCAAGCAACCCAGCAACGATTGCAAGCGATGGATCTTCTGACTGATGTCTTTCTTGTCCTTGGTCTTCGACAATTCCGCGATTTCGGTCTCGGCGCCATGGATGACATAACCGAGCAGCTTGGCGTTGCGGCTCTTTTGAAGCGAATCGGCCGCCAGGTCGAGGTCCTTACCCGTCAGCGCGGTTTGCAGCACGGCGACGGCGTCATCATCGTCGATCGACGCCAGCGCCCGATACGCTGCCTGCCTCACTTCCCGAGCCTTTGCGGCCGCTTGCTCGATCAGGTACGATAAATTCGCGGCATCGGCCCCGAGGCATTCGATGGCGACGACCTTGACTTCCTTGGAACCGTCATCGAGTGCCCGTTTGATAAGATCGCGCGAGCCGGCGGGATCGAATTCATGCAATAAGCGCAACCGGCGCGGATGCCCGGCCGCTTTCCCCTTCACATCGAACTTGGCTCGCAATTCGGGAACGATTGCCTTGCCGAATAGGGGCAGCACCTTCTCAGCCATGAAGTCGCCGATCTCGCCGTAGGGATCGTCGATGGCGTCAAGGGCAGGCTTGACGAGGCGGAGATCGCGGAAGGCGCCACGCTCGAAAGCGTCCTTGATCATCTCAAGTCGGCCGGCGCCGGTCGTGGTGAGCGCCTCGAGCAACGGCTTCAACGTGCGGGCGCTGGTTTGCGACATCGCGCCCACGTCGGTGGTCTCGATCGGCTGCGCATCCCCCGCCGCCCCGGTTTCGCCCTGCGTGTAGAGGATGGCGTTGACGAGGGTGGCCAATTCGAGCAACGTCGCCGCCGAGGTGTTTTCATCGCCATCCACAACCTTGGTGACGGCGGCCGCAACTTTGGCAAACACCGGAGCCTTGGTCCTCGATTGCTCCAGCGGCGCGATCAGCTTCTTGAGACGAAAATCGCCCGGCGCCACCACGCTCCCCGCAATGGCGAGCCGGCGCATCTCGTCGTAAACCTGCGTCAGGACCTGGATGCTCATGATGAACCCTATAACGTCAACCGAATCACGTTCGCCGGCGTCACGATGCTTAGCGGCTTGACTTGCAGCTTGCGCGCGTCGAGATCGTGGCGGAATCTCGCAATCAGTGTGTTGCCCTCGAAGCTGTCTTTCGGCAACAGCGACAGCAGGTGGACGCTCGGCGGCTCCTCGGCCATGCCGGCGTCGGTCAGCGCCAGGCGTTCCCCCTTGGCGTCCTCGGCGACGAACGTGTCGCCGACGCGGGCGAGTCGCTTGAAGTTGAGGGCATGGATCGGCATCTTGTCGGAGAGCGGGCCCTTCAAGTGGCTCTTCACTTCCTTGATGACGGCGGCGAAATCGGGCTGGCCCCATTTGCGGATCGTCGCCAGGTCGCGCCGCTCCAGCGGGCGCGACGGCGGTGGGCCGGTCCCCTCCCAGCGAATGCGTGGATTCACGTCGCCGGGGTAGACGCACAGCTCCTTGATTTGGGCCACCGCGAAAAAGCTGTCGTCGCTTTTGATGAACTTGGCGGCCTTGTACGGGCGAAGGTTTTGCGTCAGGCGGATTTTACCGTTGGCCAGCGTCATCCAGACGCCGGTGTCAACCAATTCCTGGCGAGCGATGTCGTCGTGAGAGTTGAACGCGAGCTGAACGAGCTCGGCGTCGGCCTCAACGAGGCCCGCGGCTTTCAATTCGGTGAGCTGCCAGGCGTGGCCGAGCCAGGCGGCAATGGCGGAATCGGTTTCGGGCTTGAGCTCCGGATCATCGAGCCGGCGCTGCAAATAGGCGCGGCCTTGTTTGACGAGCGCGTGCAAACGGGCGAGCTGATCGAGGGCTTCGCTGTAGATGCGTTCGCGCTGGGCGACGGTTTGCTCGGCGAATCTTCCATCGCTGCCGGCGAAGAGCGTGGTGTAGCCGTGCAGCGCTGCTTGAGCGCCGGGGAGGTAGGCGTTGCCGAGCTGCTTGGCTTGCACCTCCATTTCGCGAGCGAGCTTGGCGTTCATGTTGCCGATGCCGAGGCGCACGAGATCGTTGGTGAGGCGTTCGAGGATGTCGATGCCATTGAGCTGGGCCTTGATTTTCTTGGCGAGGGCGCCCTTGTCCACCTGCCGGGGCTTGTCGGCTTCCTCCTTTTTCTTTTCGACGCGGGCTTGCAGCTTCTCGCGCTTGGCCAGCAGGTCCTCGGGAACCGGCGCCGTCGTGAACGGTTTCTTCATCACATATGCGTACATCAGGCCGATGCAGTGCTTGCACGGAAACTGTCGGCTCGGACACGTGCAGCGGTGTGTGGGCTGCTCCGGGCGGGCGAAATCACTCGAGCAGCGGTACGGTTCCTTGCCGCTCCCCTGGCATTCGCCGAATAGGAGCGTGCCGTCGTCGGACGTGTGCGGCTCGACGAACTTGCTCTTGAGCACCAGGCCACGCCCATTCTTGGCGGCCTCGGCATTGGGAGCGGCAGCATCGACGTAGGCCTCGTCAATCGAAATCATCCAGAGATCCTTTGCGGTCAATCCTCGGACCTGGTGGTGGCGAGCCTGGCAAGAGCGGAGCCGCCACGCAAAAACAATTACTTCCCACTGGCGGGCACGGGCCTCGCTCCGGCGGGCGCGTCGATGCGCATCCGCAGCAATGTCAGCGCCAGGGTCTTGCCTTGCGTGTCGATGCGCAACGATCGGCTCGCTCCGCCGGCCAGGATATCGTGCAATACGAAGTTCAAGCCCCAGACGTTGGACGCCTCGTAGCGCACCACCTGCGACGGCTGCATCGGCTCGAAGTACTTCGCCACCAGCTCCGCCGTCAAATGCAACCGCAAAAACTCATAGCCCGCCTGAGTGTAGGCGACGATGGCGATGTTGGCGTGATTGCCCTTGTCGCCGGATCGACCGTGGGCAATCTCGCTCAGGGCCATTGGTTCGTTCATGGCAGCATCTCCACTTTCGACTGGATCGCGCTTTTCTCGACCAACGCCGGCCAATAGGCGAACACCTCACGCACCGGCGGACGACCCGTCGTATACCCGGTGACGCCCGGCGGTCCCGACGTGACCAGCGGCGCGAATTCCTTTGCGAAGCGCTCGACAAGATCTTTCCTCTTGTCATGCACGCTGACGCGCAGCACCACTTCCGGTGGATCGGCGCTTTCGTGCACCACGCCCGGCGCACAGCGCCGGCCCCCAGGCATTCGATGTTGCTCCGCTCGACCGCCGTGCCGATCCGCCGCAGGATCGCGTCGCCGCAAATCTTCGCCTTGGCCACGGCGTCTGGACCGGCGATCGTCAAGGTTCCGCTCGCCATGAAGCCGTCGCGGTAGGCGATCGATACCTTGTAGGTGCTGGTCGCCGGGTCACCTTCCGCCCCGCTCACCCGCATGGTCCGCCCATCGACGACTTCCAGCGCGACGCTGGTGAAATCGGCGATCACGTCCGGCGTCAGATATCGCAGCGGATCGCCTACTTCGTAAAGCAATTGCTCGGCCAGCGTTTCACGATTCACACCCGGCCCAGCGTCGGAACTAATGGTGAAGCTGCCGTCCTCGGCGAGATCGACAAAGGGGTAGCCGATATCGGCCCAATCCGGGACCGCACGCCAATCGCACCACAGGCCGCCGCACACCTGGGCGCCGCACTCGATGAGATGACCGGCCAGGGTTGCCGCCGACAGTCGATCCCAGTTGTCCCATTTCCAGCCGAACTCGTGCATCGCCGGCCCGACGGTCAGCGAAGCATCGGCGACGCGGCCGGTGATGACGATGTCCGCTCCGAGTCCCAGCGCCTCCGCGATCGGCCCGGCCCCGAGATACGCATTGGCGCTGACGACGCGCGGCCTGATCGTCTCCAGATCTTCGCCGGTTTCGAGATTGGTGAAAGGATGCGCCGGTAAGAGCGCGTCAAGTTGGGGCAAGAGATCGTCGCCGGTGACGACCGCGATGCGATGCGTCAGCCCGGCTCGTTGCAGAATCTCCCGAGCACGCCGCGCGCACGCCGACGGATTCATGCCGCCGGCGTTCGTGATAATATGCAGCTTGGGCTGCTGCAAAAGCATCGGCGTGAGACGTTGCAAAACATCGAGAAAATCGCCGGCGTAACCAGCGTCGGGATCGCGCTGCTTTTGCAGGGCAAGGATCGACATCGTCAATTCGGCCAGGTATTCGAGGGTGAGATAATCGAGACGGCCGCGCTGCGCCAGACGGATCGGTGCATCCACGCTGTCGCCCCAGAAGCCGCAGCCGTTGCCGATGCGCACGGTTTTCATGGGAATAGTTGGCTCATGGCGGAGATTGATGGCTAATAATGATGGTACGGATTCGGCTTCCGGCAGAAATGGCTATGAGAAATTCTGCGTGTTGAAATAGTATTCCTGCTTGACATCCGCGGCGGGCCAGACGATGGCTGCAATGGCCTCGGCCACGTGCCTTGCCTCATCGAGATTCGCGAATATCGCGGGCTGATAAGCTTGCCCTGGGGTGCGGCGGCAAGCGATCCAGATGAATTCGTCGGTGCGCAGCCAGATTTGAAAGCTTCTGCCCGCCGCGTCGCCGCACGTTTGCAGCGGATTGATTTCGTGCGCGACCGCGGCTTCAAGCGCTTGCAGCAAACGTCTGGCCGCGGCAGCAGCCTTGCGCGCGCGGCAGCGTGCAGAATTCCGGCGCATGGTCCGCATCGCCGTCCCAGCGCGCCGGGAGCAAATCCCAGGCCAACGAACGCGGCCTGACAATGATCAGCGTCGTTACGCCGTGGGGAACAAGAATGCCAAGCGCGCTCGGGCCAGCGTGCGCCGCTTCGACGCGGTGAAACATAGTGGCTCGTTACAGGTCCTTCTTCGGTTGCGGCAGCTTCGCGGGAAGAGGCGCAGGAATCGGCTCCGCGGACGACGACGCCTCAGCCGCCGCCGGCGATGCGCCACAGTGAACCCACGGCGCCCGGCTCGCGCAGTGATCTTCTTGATCGCAATCGCACACGCCGTGCGCGTGGAAGCAATTGCAACCCGCCAACATGCTCAGCAAGCCAACGCCCATTAACATTAGCATCATGCGACGCATAGCACTCCCCTTCCATGAGGCCAAAAACATCTTACGAAATCCGCGGCGGAAGATTCGGCGCCGCGGGCATACCAGGCAAATCCGTTCGATACGCTAATATCGTTGTCTTCATCGTCTGGGGTAGCAGCCGCCCTTGAGGATTTTTTGCTGGAAAAGCTAAGCCTGTCAATTTCCGTATTCTCGTTGAAATTGATACACTCGCCCGATTCAGTGCGCCTTCTGATTTCATGGCGGCATTGAGGCATTGGACAAGATGCCAGCCGTTTCATCCGTAAAAAGAGTTTGGAAACTGGAACGCGGGATAACGAGGGCGGTTAATGGAGGCGGAGCCGCCGCGCGGCAGAACCATGAAAGAATAGGATGAACGGTGTGGACAGAATCGAAGCGGGCGCTGCTGACACGACGCAAATTTGAATGACTCCCATTCCGGACCCGACGTAACGCAATGAACGGGGCAATACCATGAACAGGATGACCCATGCCAAGAAAAAGCCTGAAGACAACGAGACGACCGCGCCGACCAACGGCGCCGCGCGGGGGATCCTGCGCGCCCCCGCGGAAACGCTGTATGCTGAGGAGCTCGAGCATCTTGCCCGCGAGGACAAGCATCATCGCCCGCCCGGTTGGAAGATGTCGCCGCGCTCCGTACTCATTTACATTTGCGGCGGCACGGCGGGGGCCAAGGAGATCACGCCGAAATATATCGGCTATCCCCGGCTTGTCGAGATCGCCATCTCCACGCTGGTTACCGATCGGGCGCTCCTGTTGCTCGGCGAACCTGGCACCGCGAAATCGTGGCTCTCCGAGCACCTGGCCGCCGCCATCAATGCCGACTCCACCAAGGTCGTGCAAGGGACGGCCGGCACCACCGAGGAACACATCCGCTACACCTGGAACTACGCTATGCTGATCGCGCATGGCCCCAGCCACGATGCGCTCATCAAAAGCCCGATCTTCCGGGCGATGGAATCGGGCACGATTGCTCGCTTCGAGGAAATCACGCGCTGCGCCGCGGAGGTACAGGACGCGCTGATCTCGCTCTTGTCGGAAAAGCGCATCTCGGTGCCGGAACTGACGACGGAAGTACCCGCGACCAAGGGGTTCGCCGTGATCGCCACGGCCAATACGCGCGATCGCGGCGTCAACGACCTGTCGGCGGCCCTCAAGCGGCGCTTCAACATGATCGTCCTGCCGACGCCATCCACTCTTGAAACGGAAGTCGCCATTGTCCGCAAGCGCGTTCGCGAACTGGCGGACCATCTGGAACTCCGGGCGACCATCCCCGCCGACGACGCCATCGAGCAAGTCGTCACCATTTTCCGCGAGTTGCGCTCCGGCCAAACGCTCGACGGCAAGAACAAAATCAAAACCCCAAGCGGCGTTCTTTCAACCGCCGAGGCGATCTCGGTTCTCGCCGGCGGCATGGCGCTGGCCGCCAACTTCGGCACCGGGGCCGTGACCCCGCATGACCTCGCCGCCGGCATGCAAGGGACCGTTGTCAAGGACGAAGAGAAGGACAAGATCGTCTGGCAAGAATATCTGTCGAATGTCCTGAAGAAACGCGGGGCCGAATGGCGTCCACTGTTCACTGCCTGCTCGGAGCACAATTCGTGAGCTGGACGATCAACGTTTTTGGCGTCCGTCATTTGTCGCCAACGGGGGCCTGGCATCTGTGCCGGTTTCTCGATCGAATGCGTCCGAAGATTGTTTTGATCGAAGGACTGACCGACGCCGACGTACTGATACCCCATTTCACGCGCAAGGGGACGAAGCCGCCGATCGCGATTCTGGCCTACACCGATTCGATGCCGGTGCGGACGTTGGTTTATCCACTGGCTCGCTACAGCCCGGAATACCAGGCGATGAAATGGGCCGACGATCACCATGTCCGGGTCGAGTTCATTGACCTGCCGTCGGATATCTTCCTCGCGTTCCAGGACATGGAAGCGCAGCGCATGGAACGCCGAGCGAGACGGGACGCCGAGGCGCCCCGTGGGGAGGGCGAGGCTCCTGCCGAGCCGGCCCCTCCTCAAGAATTCTGGCGTCCCGAGCGCGGCCAATCGATCTATGAGCAAATCGCTCATCGGTCCGGCGAACCCGATTACGACACCTACTGGGAGCGCCGCTTTGAGCACAATCTCGCCGACGACACCTACCGCCTCGCCGCGCACGAATTCGGCAAGGCGTTGCGCGATGAAGTCGATCCGCCGCTCTGGCGTGCCGAGAACCTCGTGCGCGAAGCCTACATGCGCCGCCGGATCGCCGAGGTGATCGCGGGCGGAGTCAAGCCGGAGCAGATCGTCGCGGTGGTTGGCGCCTTTCACGCTCCGGTCCTTACCGGCGATCAACCGGCCATGACCGACGACGAATTGGCGTCCCTCAAGAGGCGCAGCAGCAAGCTCACGCTGATGCCGTACTCCTATTTCAAGTTGTCGTCGCAATCGGGCTACGGGTCCGGCAATCGTGCCCCGGCGTATTTCGAGCTGCTCTGGGAAACGCTCGAAGCGGGCGACTTGCACGAATTGCCCCTGCGCTATTTGTCAAACATCGTTCGCTTCATGCGTGACAAGGGAACGCACCGCTCCACGGCGGAGGTGATCGAGGGAGTCCGCCTGGCCCGCACTCTGTCCGCCCTGCACGACGGCCTGGCCCCGACGCTCCTCGATCTGCGCGACGCCGCCATCACCCTGATCGGCCACGGCGAGTTTTCCACGGTCGGCGAAGCGCTGTCGCAAGTCGATATCGGCACCGCGATCGGCGCGTTGCCCAAGGGGGTGAGCCAAACCTCAATTCAGAGCGATTTCGAGCGCGAGCTGGAAATTCTTAGACTGGAAAAATACAAGACGACGGTCAAGCAGGAATTGACGCTCGACCTGCGCGAGAACCGCCGGGCCACATCGGAAGAAGCTGCCTTTCTCGATTTACACCGCTCATCGTTTTTCCATCGCCTGCGCGTCCTCGCCGTCGGTTTCGCCACGCCGACCAAGTCGAACCAGCAGTCGGCGACGTGGGCGGAGAAGTGGTTTTTGCAGTGGAGCCCCGAAAGCGAAATCGTGCTCGTCGAAGCAGTGCTTCTGGGCGAAACCGTCGAGTTGGCGACGGGCTTCAAGTTCAAGACGCAGCTCGAAGCCTGCAAGAGCATCGCGGAAGGCGCCGATCTCGTCAAGGACGCCTGCCAGTGCGGGCTGATGATGTCAATGGGCTTAGCGCGCCGACGGTTACAGGAACTCGCCGTCGGCAGCAGCGATCTCAAGGCGATTGCTCATGCCACATTTCAGCTCAGCCAGGTGGTGCGCTACGGTGACGTGCGCAAGTTCGACCCCAGCCCGCTGTTGCCGCTCATTGAGGAGCTATTCGTGCAAGGTGCGCTGGCTTTACACGGGGCGGCCAACTGCGACAATGCGGCCGCGCAGGAACTGGTTGTGTCGATGGACGAGATGAATCGCGTCAGCCTGGAGCATCACGATCGCGTCGAGGAACAGCTCTGGCTCGATCGGCTCAGGATACTCGCCGATGCTGACGATCGCAATCCGCTGTTGTCGGGGTATGCCTGCGCGATGCTCCTGGAGCGCGGCTTGATCGCCAACGAGGATTTGGCGCGCGAGGTGTCGCGCCGCCTGTCTCCGGGTATCCCTGCGGACCTGGGGGCAGGCTGGTTCGAGGGACTCGCCAAACGCAATCGCTATTCGCTGCTCGCCCGTCAGCCGCTTTGGCAGGAACTCGCTCTCTACATCCGTTCACTGGACGATGAGCAATTCAAGCGCGCTCTCGTCTTTCTGCGCCGGGCCTTCGTCAGTTTCAGCCCGCAGGAAAAGCGGCACATTTGCGAGAATCTAGGCGAATTCTGGGCGCCGGCGCGGATGCCGCCAGCAAAGCGCTCGAACAACCGCTGACGGAAAAAGAGGAGCAAACGCTCAAGGAACTAAACGAGTTTGATTTTGAGGATTTGTAATGGAGCCCGCGAGCCAGGTGGACCGTGTCGGTAGGGAGTTGGCCACGGAGCCAGCGAAAGCTCCGACGGACTGGGGCAAGAAGCCGCCCCCATCCGAGGAGGCTCATTTCCTATGCGGGCCGCTGCCGCGTGGCTCCGAATTGGTGCGCACCATCAAAATCTTCCTGGAAATCATGAAAGGCGTCCGTGCCTTGCATTTCGTCGGCCCCTGCGTGACCGTATTTGGCTCGACGCGGTTCCGCGAGGATCAGCCGCATTACCAACTCGCCCGCACGGTTGGGGCGAACTTGGCCAAAGCAGGGTTCACCGTAATGACGGGAGGCGGCCCCGGAATCATGGAAGCCGCAAACCGCGGCGCCAAGGAAGCCGGCGGCTTTTCCGTCGGCTGCAATATCGAACTGCCCAAGGAACAAAAGCCAAACCCGTACCTCGATCGCTGGATCACTTTCCCTCATTTCTTCGTGCGCAAGCTCATGCTGGTCAAGTATTCCTACGCTTTCATTGCCCTACCCGGCGGCTTCGGCACGCTCGACGAAATTTTCGAGACGGCCACGCTCATCCAGACACGCAAGATCCAGGATTTTCCGCTGGTCCTGATGGGCAAGGAGTACTGGATGCCGTTGCTGGATTTTTTGCGCGAGAGTTTGTTGGCGCAAAAAACCATTGATGCCGACGACATCGATCGCCTTTTGGTCACCGACTCCGCTGAGGATGCTGTTGGCAGCATCAAGGAAATCCTCGTCAAACGCTTTGGGCTGACATACCGCCCGCAAATGAAGCGGCATTGGTATTTATGGGAATGAATAAAGAGACGGGTAGATTGGGTGCTTTGGGTGTGACTGGGTACGTGAAACGATCTATTGAAGTCTTTATGGTGCAAATACATGCATCCAAGAAATTCGTTTCACCTCCACATGTGCGACGATTTCGCATCGATTTCTTGGCCAAAGCGTTGAGCGGACCGAAAATCGGGCAATTCGCGGCGATGCTTCTCAAGTCAGCTGCCGGCAAATCCGATATTGCTGATACAACCGTTAAACTCGCGCCAAGAATTCGCGAATCGTTGCTGTTTTCAAGCGACTGAACTGGTTTGGATAAGCCGTGTCATTCGGGGTACCTGTTCCACGAAACCGAGGCGAGCAACCCAATGAAAGCTGCCGTGGAAGTGTTGGGTGAAGGAGTCCGCATGCAAACCAACTCCAACTTGGCCAAGGTCCAATGGCGAGGCCGATCGCGAACTGGATTCCTGATCGGGTTCAGTCTACTGATCGTGGCCTTGCCGATGTCGTTCGCGATCAGCCTTGGCCAAACTCCGAGACAAGGTTCGACGGACTCGGCGAATTCTACCATTGGCGCAATCGATGGATTGCCAGGGCCGACGGAAGCGCGCCCGTTGAATATGCCGAATCAATGCCTGCACGCATTGATGATGGAAACCATCGTGGATGATCCGAGCGTGCGTTTGTCGGCCATGCAACGCTTGGATTGGCTCAAGCGCATCAAGGCTTTTGGCGATCTCCGGCACACTGAACCGTTGGAAAGAACGTCGCTGTTCGCCGGCGACGGCGATAGCGGGCCGAACCTGATCGACGTAAGAAAGCCAGCCGAACCGGCCCAACCGGTGCAGGGTTGGGTTGTCGTCGAAGAAAAGGATCCGCTGCCGCGCAATGACGCCGCGCCGCCCCCGCCCACCGCGCCGCCGCAGCCCGCGCCGATTGCTCAGGTCAACGCCGATCCGCCGCACTTGCCGAGTGAAGGTCCGCCCGCTGTCGTGCCGCCCGCACCGCCACGCGTGCCGACTGAAGGTCCACCTGCTGTCGTGCAGTCCTCCCAACCGCGCGTCGAGATGCCCGTGGGAGACTTGCCGCCCATCGCGATCAATGTCGCCGCGGCGATGAATTCGGCGCCACCGGCGGCGCCTCAGGTCGAGCAGCCCAAAGCGGGGCCTGTGCAGCAATTGCCGCAACCGCGTCCGCTCAATCCCTTTGACCCGACCCAAATCCAATTCTCACCGCTTGGGAAAACGCCGCAACCAAATGAGAAAGTGATTCAAAAATTCGACAAGTATGTCACTGGCTTCGGCGATCCGGAAAACACCCTTGACCTGGTCCAGGGGAGAGCGCGGCTGCTGACGCTGTCAACCACTCCGAAACGCATTCAGATTGCCGACGAAACGATGGTCAACGCAAGTCTGGTCGGCACGAAGGAAATCACGCTGCTCGGCAAAACCGTCGGCGCAACCACCTTGAGCTTGTGGTTTCCCAGCGCGGAAGACAAAACCAAAGAAGTCGTCCTGCATTACCTGGTGCGCGTGTTCCCCGATCCAGAAGAATACGAACGCCTGAAGCGCAAGTACAAGGCGCGTAGAACTCGAAATCAACCGGACCTTCCATGACAGCGTGATTCATCTCAATTTGGTAGGTCTAAAGGTGGTTGTGACCGGGGACGCGCATGACATTCGCGACGCGACGGAGATTCTCCGCCTCGTTTCCGCCAACGTAACGGGAGGCCGCGGGCAGGAAGCCGTGGGGGGCAACATCGCTCCTGCAAACGTCGTCAACAACCAGGCGGGACAAGGAAATTATCTGGCCAGCGGCAACACCAACGTCATCAACCTGTTGAACATCGGGGGCGTGCAGCAAGTCAATCTCAAAGTCGTCGTGGCGGAAATGAATCGCACTGCGGCCCGGAGCATCGGCTTGAACTTCAGCGTTGCGAACCGCCAGGGAATACCCGTATTTCAGAATACGACCGGTTCCATTTTGAGCCCCTTTGGATTAGGTGGTTTCGGCGGGACGGGCACGGGTATTGGCTCAGGGATTGAGCTTGCTGCTCTTTCCGGCTTGTCCAACCTCCCAGCGGCTCTCGACAATGGTCGAATTATCCTGGCCATCAATGCACTCAAGACCATGCACTACGCGAAATCTTTGGCCGAGCCCAACCTGACGACCCTCAACGGCAAGGCGGCTACCTTCTTGGCCGGCGGTGAGTTTCCGGTGCCTGTCGTGGCAGCCAATGGCGTCTCAGGCAACCTGGGAGGGGTCTCCTTTGTGCCATATGGCGTCCAGCTTAATTTTACGCCCTTTATCACCGACAAGGATCGCATTCGACTCCAGGCATCGGTCACCATCAGCGATCGCGACACGACGACCGGCACGATCATCAGCGGCTCGGCAGTCCCGGGCTTGACCACGCGCAATTTCTCTTCCACGGTCGAAATGCGCGAAGGGGAGACGCTGGCCGTCGCCGGCTTGATCCAAACTAATCTCGGCGCCGACCGCGATCAGATTCCCTTCCTCGGGGAGATTCCGTTCATCAATCGATTCACGGGATTCGACCGCACCTCGTCGGGTGAACAGGAACTCATCGTCTTGATCACCCCGGAACTCGTGCAACCGCTCAAGTGCGGTGAACCGCAACCCCGGTTGCCCGGCGCCGACTATTTCGACCCGAGCGACCGCGAGTTCTACCTGTGCGGCCGGCTCGAAGGGCGGCGCACCAATGACTTCCGCAGCCCTGTCATGAGCGATTTCCATCGCATCCTACAGTACAATCGCTGCGAGAAAAACTACATCTTCGGTCCGTCTGGATATCAGACCACGCCGGGTCCGGTGAAATAACGAGGAACCACAAATGATACCATTGCGACCAAGCATACTTTCCCTCATTGCAGCCGGCTCTGTGGCTTCGGTTTTGCTGACCGGATGCGGCCACGGCTGGATCGGCTCGGATCGACAATCGTGCGATGACGTCCCCCAAGGGGCGTTGCCTGATCCGTGCGGCTTGTCGGTGCATCGGTATGAAGCGATCGAGAAGCGCAATGCCGACGCCGTCAGCTATATCGTTTTCCGGAACGAGTGGTACATGGGCGATCGCACGCTCGGCCCGTACGGCGAACTCCACATCCAACAGCTTGCGAAGCAGTTGCCGACGGTTCCGGCCGATGTGATCATCCAGCCCTCAGTCGATGCGGAAATGAACGAAACGCGGCGTCAGTTCGTGGTCGCCCGGCTGATGCAAGCCGGCGTGCTCGACGCCGACCGGCGCGTCAGGGTGGAGTATGTGGATGCGAATCGAATCTACGGCCAGGAGGCCCCGAGCATTTTCTATAACATGCTGCAGACGAATCAATCCGGATCGCAAGGCCAGGGAGCAGGCTCTTACTTTCCTGGAAACATCGGGGGCAATGCAGCCGGAATAGGCTACGGCGGCGGCATTCGTTAGGTTCAATCCCTGGCCGCACGGCGGCCACGCTTGAGGAGACAGAAATGGCAGGCATCACTCATTCCACAGCCGGGATTGCCATTCCATGGAACGCGATCAAACTCTGGATGGCGGGATGCATAATGGCAGCCGGAAGCGGTTGCCAGATGTTCTCAAGCCCAGGCGCCGCAACTTCGGCGACTTCGGCGCCGACACCCGGAAATGTCAAAGAAAGAGATCTCCCCCCTGCGGAAGCCGCCAAGCTGCGTTTTGTTACCGCGGAAAAACTGGAGCAAGGCGGCAAGTTCGCCGAGGCCATCAGCCTTTACGAAATGGCGCGACAAGAAGACAGCCGAATCGGCGCCCAGGCCACCCGGCGGCTGGCGCTCTTGTATGACCGTGCCGACAACTTCGACAAAGCCCTCGAAGAGTACAATCGCTGTCTGCGTGACAATCCCAAAGATGCCGAAGTGCATAACAACCTCGGATATGGCTATTACAACCGCGGCGAATGGGTCTCAGCGGAAAAGCACCTGCGTCTTGCTGTATCCATTGATCCCAAAATGACTTCAGCATGGAACAACCTCGGCATGTCCCTGGCGCAGCAGACGCGCTACGACGAAAGCTTGACGGCGTTCGAAAAAGCCGTATCAAAAGCTCAGGCGCGTTGCAACCTTGCCTACATCCAGTGGGTGCAGCGCAAAACCAACGAAGCCAGGCGAAACTACGAGTTGGCGTTGCAGTTGGAGCCTGGTTTGCAACTTGCGCGTATTGCGCTGCAAAAGCTAGGCCAGGGCCAGCCGGCTGGCGCGATTGCGTTTAGCGGATCGACTAAGGAAAAAGCTGACAGATAATCTAGGGTTACCTAGCACTGGCCTGTGGAGTGCCAGCACCATCCATTTCTCCCATCTTTACGTCAAGTTGGGCAAATTCACTAATTTATCACATTTCCTTTGCCAAATACACAAAAATCGTTGTTAAAACTTCTCCCATGTCAGCCGTGACTCGGCAACTCGGATGACCCCAACGACTTGTCGCCGCGGATTGATGAGCAAAGTGGCGCGCCCAGGTCCGTTTCGGGGACTATCCTTTGTATCTGCGTGTTGCAGGTAAGGGTTTTTTTTGACATTCTTGATACGAGGAGTGAACATGAAGAAGTTGTTCCAGAAGTTGTGGAATGATGAAGGTGGTTTCATCCTGTCCACCGAGGCCATGATCTTGTGGACCATAGTGATTCTTGGCATGGTCACTGGCTTGGTCGCGGTTCGCGATGCAGCTGTCACGGAGTTGACTGAAGTCGGGAATGCAATCTTAACTTTTGATCAGTCATACAGTTATCAGGGCGTTATTCTCTTGGTAAACAACGGAAATCCGGGGGGCGGTCAGTTTGAAGCCATGACCAACGGCTCAAACGCTCAGGATTATGCAGGAACCACGGGCGGGGCCGCCGGGGCCACGGCGACCACTTGGCTTAGCCTAACTTCCACGGGCGAGTCGGCTATCTCTCCCAACACGCAGTTGAACTACATCAGCGTTTATACGCCTTGATCGCTGACCCTTTCCCGGGGTTCACCCTTGCCACGCTCCGGGTGCTTTCTTTTTTGCGATACAAAGTATGGGCCCGTTCCTCGCCGATCTGTGGCGACGCGGTAGTGTTATGTCGTTCCCGAGCCCAGCTTTCGGCTGGGCCTTCTTATCTGCGCTTGGAACGATACTGCTCGCGGCTTGCTACTTTGACCTGCGACACCGGATGATCCCGAATTGGCTCACGCTCCCGACCGTCTTGGCCGGCTTCATGGTGAACACCATTCGCGGCGCTGAAGTCGGCGATGGGTGGATGGGGGCTGCTGGTGGGTTTTCATTCGCCTTGCTTGGGTTTCTTCTTGGTTTCCTGTTATTTTTGGTTTTTTGGCAGATCGGCATTTGTGGTGGCGGGGATGTCAAGCTCTTCGCCGCTGTCGCCAGCTGGCTCGGCTGGCAGTGTTCGTATTGGCTTTGGTTGACATCGTTTGCGCTGTTGGCGTCAATTTTGACGGTGCGAACTGTCATACGCTACTTCTCCCCACCTCCCCAGCTGAATGGGTCGCTTGCGCTGGACGCGACCACGCAACCCGGCCAGAAGCGCCGCGGTCTCCTCCCCTACGCATTGCCCCTGACGATTTCAGCCGTCGTCGTGACATTGTGGTATTTCCGCGCGGAGTTGAAGCTGGCTCACGTAGTTGACAATGAACCAGCCAAAGTAAGAGTCCGAGTTTAGTCAAAAAAAGGAATATAACGCCGCGGCCGAAAATGCCGATATTTCACGGATGTCCGACTTTGGCCCCCTGGCCTCGCGTTTTGGCGGCGTTTTTTTCGTCCTTGCGGTTGAGTACCGGTGAGGTATCCATGCGACTTCCATCAAAACGCCAGGGCCGGCCGGGATTCTTCAGCTCCGTTGAATTTGGGCTGTTCTTCCCGATTTTGATGCTGACGTTCATTGCAATTGTGCAGTTCAGCCAGGTGCTGGCTGTGGATGCCCGGCTTTCGGGCGCAAGTCGGGAGGGTGCCCGCATCGCGGCCTCCGGCGGGGATTCCATCCAAATAACGAATGCCGTGTATGCTGCCCTGCTCCCGGCGGAACGGTATTTGGTGTCGATCGAGACAAACGCAGTCCAGGCGGATGGGACTGCAGCGTTTCTGACTCCTGGCGTTGATGTCGTGGTGCGCGTGAGCGTGCCGACGAAAAAGGTCGTGCCGCATCCGCTCGCATTCGTGATAGCTGGTAATCAAGAACTGGTCGGACAGACCGTTATGCGGAAGGAATAGGTTCACAATGAGAGCAAGCACACTGCTTGGCCTTGCCATCGCGCTGATGCTCGGCGTCGTCGTCGTCGCCGGGGTTCGCTACAGCGGGATTCTCGCACCGAAGCCACCGCCGCTCATACCCAAAGAGCAGCCGGTCCTGGTCTTGGCGGCCAAGCGCAATCTCAACAAAGGGCTCGCCGCCACCATCAATGATGCCGGCGTGCGCGCCGCGCGTCCGGATGAGCTGGAGCTGGTCCGCAAGTATCCCGAGAAGCTCTTCCCCATTAATCCTGAAGCGACGAATCAACTCATCCTCAAGCGCGATGTCGGCGCCGAACAGATCCTGCTGAGAGAGTATTTCGACGAAATCAAGCTGCCGCCCGAAATCACCAAGCGACTGGGACCGGGCATGCGCGCGGTCGATATTGAGGTGCCGAAAGACCGAGCGGCTGCCGGTTTGCTGCGTGTAGATGAACGTGTGGACGTGTTCTTGACCTCCAAGATTGTGACCGATCCCACTGCTAGTCCATCACGCTCGGGCATTGCGCCCATTGCCAAAAATCTCAAGATTATTGTCAAGCGCGATGCGTTGATTATTTTCTCGGCCCCGGTTCCGGAGGATAAGCCGGTGAGCTATATCGTAGAGGCAAACCCCTACCGGGCAGCCTTGATCGAATATTGCAAGTCGAAGGGACTTTTGACTTTGGTGGCGAGCGCTGGCATGGCGCACGCAAGAGGAGAAGGCTGAGCAGGAGCGGGTGGATTCGTTCATCGCGGGCAAGTCTTCGGTAAACGAGGCTGATTTACAGAGGATTTTCCATCTGCCGCCGCTTCTGCCCAAGGTGCCGCCTCTGCGCGTGGAGTACCTGGTGGGCACGAAGGTCAGCAAGGTGGATGAATTGGATGTGGATTCCCAGGCGCGGGCCTCGGCTGGCACATACCACTTCGTCATTCCGGAGGATTCCTCAGCAAAAGTGTCGCAATCGGTGCCGGCCGTGAGCGCGACGACACCGCCGCTCAACACGATTTCGCCGAAGGGGCCGCCGCCCGCCAAGAAGAAATAATGACGATGTCGATGCCTAACCGCGAGCAAGATTTAGGGAGCCCATGTTACACCGCCGTGCTGCGACTGATGCGATTGCCCTCTCGCCGCGCCGGCGTGGCCGGATCGGGTTGTTGATTGTGTTCATCCTCGTGATCACCTTGATTCTGGGCGGCATGGTGATCGACTCCTTTTTTGTCGCGGGAGCTCGGGCGCAAGAGGAAACCGCAGCCGACGCCGCTGCGCTCGCGGGCGCCGAAGTGCTGGCCAGCGAGGCGCTGTTGTATTCCGATCCCAGCGATTTGGTGCTGGACGGCTCCTCGCTGTTTTCCATGGCGGCACAAACCGCGCTCGGCTTCGCGCCAAGAATCCCGTGGCCGGCACGCCGTTCACCATCTATCCTGCCGACGTTTCTTTCACCATCTTTGACATTCCCAATCGGGCCGTCCTTGCGTCGATGTCCGCCGATCCGAAGAAGCCATCTTTGCTAACCCTCCAACAGATGCGCACCATCAACGCCGTGCAGATTATCGGCAAAAGCTCGCGCGCTCGCGGCAATGCGTTGCGCCTGCCCATGTTCGGCCGCGTTGGCTATGAGATGATCACGAGTTCGCATGCCGTGCTCGATGGATTTGTGTACGGTTTCAGTTCCTATGTCCAGGGGTTCGACCCGACAGCCAATCCCCCACTCGAGACTTCCGTCCTCGCCGCCAATCCCGCAATTGAAGGCATCAATATTCCGCTTGTGCCTTTGGCGATTTTCTCCGATCCCGCAGGCGTCAACCCGCAGTCATGGGAATTCCAGGTCGAAAACAGCGTTGATATTTCTAGCCCCGCCGCCCTTGCCTACGGGACGATGGTTGTCACTTTGGGAAACTTGAATCTGAATGCCAACCAGCTTTACGACCCCGATACGGTCAATGCAACCTTCCTGACGATCGGCACCAATTATAGCTCAAACCCACCGAGCCATTATTCGACGGATGGCAACAATCAAACCATTGACAACCAGATTCGCAATGGTTTCGGGATTGCGCCCGCCGATTATTTGGGGTATTATGCAAACAACGGGAATTTGCCGCTCGCTCTGGACACAACGATGAATCCGCCCGGGCCATTGTTTTGTCCCGGCACGCCGATTGGTCCGACGCCGGGGACTCCGGACGCCGAGACGCTCGCGGCCAGCCTGTGGAGCTTGCAGAATATCCCCATGGTTTGGCCGCTATTTGCGGGTTACGACACTTCCAATCCGCCCAACGCCATCATCAATGGATTTGTCGTGGCCCGCGTGACCGCCGTGCAAATCGCGCTGGTCGATGGTCAACCGGCGGTCCAGGTTGAACTTACGCCGTCGTTGCGGAGCACCAAGACGGCCCTTACCTATGCGAGCCGTTGGCCTACGACGCAGGCGGCTGGGTCGCCGTTTTTCTCGTTTCGATTTCCCAATGCGTATGTGAAACGGATTCGAGTGATGTGGGATAAATGATATGATGACTGTTGTAGCATGCGAAAAGCAGACTGATCTTGCGCCGCTTCGACAGATGATGTTGAATTGCGGCGTCGAATGCGGCGCGGAGGATGTCGTTCTCCTAGACGACCTGCACCCGCGTCTGAACCGCGGCGGCACGGAGCTCTTGATCGTCGCGCTCGGGAGCCAGCCGCTCAAGACGGTGCAAATGCTCCGTCAAGTTCATGAAAAACATGCGATTCCCATCGTGATCCTCGGGCCCGGCGACGACGCTCATTTGATCTTGCAAGCCATGCAAGCCGGCGCTCGCGATTATCTTGACATGAACACCGATCGGCTGCGGCAACGACTGGCGGATGCCCTGGAAAAACTGCGTCGCAGCGGGGTCATTCATATGCGCCGTGGCCACAGCATCATGGTGGTTAGCGCCCTGCCCGGCAGCGGCGTGACGACCACGGCATCAGGTCTGGCGTTTGCCCTCGGCGCCCGGCATCCGAATCAGGTCCTACTCGCTGAACTGAACGCCGGCGTGCCCGAGCTGGCCCTGGACCTCGACCTCACGCCGCGCGGCACGCTTGGACAACTCCTGCGCGATTGGCAGCGGATTGACGCATCGGCCGTCCGGCAGGCCATTATTGAGCATCCAATGGGCGTCCATGTTTTGGCGGATAAAGCTGCAACGACGACCGCGCCAACCGCCCCCGAAGCGGGAGGGCAGTTCATCGGCCTGGCGCGGACCATGTATGAATATGCCATCTACGACATCGGACACGGCTTGCAAAGCGAACTGTCGCAGCAGGCGGTTGGCGCCGCCGACCGCTTGTTGATCGTGATTCGACTCGATGTCCCCAGTCTGCGGTTGACGCGCACACTGCTCAATCGCGTCGCGGAATTGGGCGTGCCCAAGGATGCTGTCACCCTCGTCGTCAATCGCTACGGGCAGAGCCGGCAACTCGACTGGAAAAAGGCGGAGGACGCCCTCGGCGCCAAAATCGATGCCTGGCTGCCCGACGATCCCGCGACCGTGAATCAGGCTCTCAACATGGGCCAACCGCTCATGCAGATGTCGAGTTGGGCGAAGATCAATCGCGGGCTGAGTAAACTGGCGACTCAAGTCAACGGGCGGAAATCGTGAATTCCTTGAGTTGGAGTGTTTGACTTTATGTTTTCCTTTTCGCGCAGCCCTTCGGCAATGCCGGAGCCAGCATTCCCTGAGCGGTTTCAGAAGCTCAAGATGAGCCTCCATCGAGAATTGATGGAGCGGCTCGATCTCAGCCAGCTTGACGTGGTCAAGCCGGAACACTTGAAACGCGAGATCCGTGAGTTGACGCGCAAACTCACGGCCGAAACCCACGAACTACTCAGCGATCCGGATCGAGAGCGGCTGGTTGAAGAATTGCAGGCGGAAATCTTCGGTCTGGGGCCGTTGGAGCCTTTGATGAAGGATCCGACGATCAGCGATATTCTCGTTAACGGTCCGCGCGAGGTGTATGTTGAGCGATATGGGCGGCTCGAACCAACCGCTTTGGTGTTTGCGAACGACCAGCACCTGATGCAGATTATTCAACGCATTGCCGCGCACGTCGGCCGGCGGGCCGACGAAATGTCTCCCATGGTGGATGCGAGGCTGCCGGATGGCTCGCGTGTGAACGCAATCGTGCCGCCGTTATCACTGGAAGGCCCGGTGCTGTCAATTCGCCGTTTCGGCGTGCGCCTGCAAAGCGATGATCTGCTCCAAAACGGCACGATGCCCGCCGAGATTTTGACTCTGTTGAAGGCGGCCGTCGAAGCGCGCATTAGCACGCTCGTCGCAGGTGGAACCGGCAGCGGCAAGACGACGCTGCTCAACATTTTGTCCCGCTATATCCCGCCCGACGAACGCCTCGTGACCATCGAAGATTCCGCCGAATTGAAGCTCCAGCAACCGCATGTTGTTCGGCTCGAAACGCGTCCCTCCAATTTGGAAGGCATCGGCCACGTCAGCCAGCGCGACCTCGTTCGCAACAGCTTGCGCATGCGCCCGGACCGCATCATCCTGGGCGAGGTTCGCGGCGCGGAAGCCCTCGACATGCTCCAGGCGATGAACACGGGCCACGAAGGCTCACTCACGACCATCCACGCCAACGGATCGCGCGATGCCCTGGCCCGCCTGGAAATGATGGTGATGCTCGCCGGCTTCGAGATTCCCGTGCCGGTGATTCGCCAGTACATCTCCTCGGCGATCACACTGGTTATTCATCTTTCGCGCTTGAAGGGAGGCGTTCGCAAGGTGATGAATGTTTCCGAGATTGCCGGCGGCCGCCTGCGCAGCATCTTTCGCTTCAAGCAAACCGGCGTCCGCAACGGCGTGGCAATCGGGGAATTCCACGCCACCGGCCGGATCCCTCGCTTTTGTCAACGCTTGCGTGCTTCGGGAATCGAGCTTCCCGACAGCTTATTCGAAAAGCGCGTGCTCCAGTGTCCGGGAACAACGACGCCAAGTCAAACAAGCCCGTTGGCCGCCTGGGGAGGGCCAGCGAAATGAACCCCAAAGCAGCCGCGCCGGTTCCGGATCCGAATGGCGGGACCGAGCAGATTATGATTTACATCGTTGCCGGCGTCGCCGTTATAGCGGCAATTGCGGTATTCTTGTTGTTGCGCTACCTTTGGGAATTGCGCAGCGCGTCGAATGCAGGGACGCCTGGCGGCCGTTCGCTCGGCGGATGAACCGGCGCTGTTGCGACCGCGCCGCCGCGCACCGGCCGCGCTCGGCTCGATGAAGCCTTCACGAACCTTTTGCAGCAAACCGGCCTCAAGCTCACAGGCGATCAGGCGATTGCCTGGATCGTACTCGTCGGTTGCGTTATCGGCATCGCCGGCATGGTCGCGAGCGGCGATCTGTGGCCTTTGCCGATCGGCTTCGCCCTCGGCGGCCTCGGCGTGCTCGTGACGTTGTTCATTTATCGTTCGATCCATCACAATCGCTTGCAGGCTCAACTCCCGGACGCCATCGCCTTTCTGGCCCGTGCCCTTCGCTCCAGTTTAAGCCTGGAGCAAGCAATCCTCTTGGTCGGCGCCGAAAGCCCGCAGCCGTTGGCGGACGAATTCGAATTGTGCACTGCGAGGATCAAACTCGGCACACCCATTCATGCCGCCCTCGAAGCGATGGCTCAGAGAATTCGGAGCATCGATTTCAACGCCCTGGTTTCCACCATTGCCGTTTACCAGACAAACGGCGGCAACCTTCCCGTGCTGCTCGACCGCCTGGAGGCCTCCGCTCGAGATCGCGCCAATTTCCGAGCTTATTTCCGGGCCGCCACCGCGATGTCGCGCATCTCGATGATTCCCCTCGCCCTGATGGTGCCGATAATCGCGATTATCTTCCTGGTCTGGCAACCCGGGTATGTGGAAGGTTATCTGCAAACGCCCAGTGCTCCCCTGGTGATCGGCGGTGCCATCCTTGTCGAATGTTTGGGGCTCTATTGGATTTATTGGCTGCTGCGATTTGATTATTAGCTGGGCGGCGATTTAGTCCGCTCAAGCAGGAACACCTTATGATGGAATGGCTCGTTTTGGGAACTGTTTTCCTCCTCGTCTTTGCGTCGAGCTTTTTCCTCGTGCGCCGAATCACGTCCTCGCGCCAGCACATGGACCGCCGCCTGGCCAACAATACGGAGGAATCCCCCTTCCGCGAACGCGAGTTGATTCTTGGAGGGATGACGGCGCCGCTTAGTCGCTTGACGCTCGCCGATCCAAGCAAGCAGGCCACGCTGGCACAGGAATTGCGCGAGGCGGGCTACTATCAACCGACGGCACTCCTGGAATATTCGGCGGTCCAGGCGGTCTTGATCGTGACTCCCTTGATCGTCAGCGTTTTGCTGGTCTTGACGATCGTCGAAGGGGCATTGATCCCGTGGATTTTAGGCGCCGGCGTGTTGCTGGCTTTTCTCGGCTTCAGTCTGCCGCGCGTTTATATCAACTTCCGCGCTCGACAAAGAGCGCGCGAAATCGAACGTGGACTGCCCGTCGCCGTTGACCTGTTGGCTTTGTGCCTTACCGGCGGTCAAAGCATCTTGACTGCTATCAATCGCGTGGCTCGCGACCTGGAGATTTCATTTCCCACGCTTTCGCGCGAGTTGCGAATTGTCGATAAACATGCCGAAATGGCAGGACTCGAATGGGCCATGCAGAACTTTGCCAGCCGCACGAATCTTACCGAGGTAAAGAATCTGGCAACCATCCTGTCCCATGCCGAGCGGCTTGGCAGCGACGTCGCCTCCGCCCTATTTGAGTTTTCGCGCAACTTTCGCCAATCAATTCGCTTACGAGCCGAGACGTATGCCAATCGAGTCTCTTTCTGGCTGCTATTCCCCACCATTTTTTGCTTGATGTTGCCAGCACTGGTCATGTTTTACGCACCATTGCTGTATGAAATCCAACGCATCCAAACTGAACGGCGCGAGGATTTCCAGAAGAGCCAGCAGCGTCTGCAAAAACTCAAGCCGTTGACCGTCAACCCAGGTCGATAGGCAAAAATCGGAACACCGGCACCTGGACCATGATCTTCACGAAAAACGAGCGCTTGCATCATTAAATTTTCATAATTTGCTCGTAGACTACCGCGCATATTACGTCAATTAGCCGAATTGACGCACGAATTTGTCGAAAAATCCCCGTGAATTGGATGGCAATGGCGTGCATTGCCTGGTTTCCGTACGCGATTTCCGCAAACTGCTCAGCACAACACCAGGAAAAAAGGGATCTCAACATGACTCTACCTAATTGGATTACAAGAACCGTGAGAGGAATCTTCGCGAAACGCCGTCATCCAATCACAAAATCTCGCGGTTACAAGTTGCAGCTGGAAACGCTTGAGGACCGCGTAGTACCGTCAGCAAACACGCTTTACGTCGGCACCGCAAGCGATTTCTCCAGCACGGTTCCTGGCTCGACGACATCATGGACTCCTGGAGCTAATTATGCGGGGTTTACTCCGGTATCAACTCTGACTTTTGATACCGGTGTGGCCACGCCGAACACGTCTACCGCATTCACCAACCTGCAACACGCGCTGAATCAGGCGGCTGCCGATTACGCTGCCAATGGTTCAGCCGACACCATCAAGGTTGCTCCAGGCACTTATACGAACGACTACGACATCACCTCGCCGGTGTCCCTGTATGGTTCCAACGTTTACTACAACGGTTCGACGCCGCTGAATCCGGCTCCGAGCAGCTACAATACGGGAGATCCCGAGGCAACGGTCATCCAAACGCCGGGCTCTCCGTCCCCCGGCGGAGCCGTGTATAATGATGCCTTCCGCGTCCTGTCATCGAGTGTCTTCATCCGAGGCTTCTTGATTAACGGCTCCACAGCAGGTGATGACGGCATCAGCAACCTCGACGATAACGGCCATACGGTTCAAGTGAATAGCGTCACGATTCAAAACAACATCATCCAGAATTTCGCCAAGAGCACTGGGTTCGGAGCGACCGGCATCTATATGGACAACGCCGACCCAGGCACGTCGGCGCCGGATCCCACCAAGGCCTCGACGGGAATCACCATTGCCCACAACTACTTTGCTCATGCCGGTGCCGCGCCTTCGCTAAGCACCGCCGGCGCCATCAATCTGGATGACAACCTCTTTGCGACGGTCGATTACAACACCATCAACGTCAATGCGGACAGCAACGCGACCTCCGTCGGCATCGAAGTCAGCAATTACAACACCGCCGGAATCGCGGGTACCCAGGGAATGTCGATCGCCGACAACTATATTACGGTTGGCCAAGACACGGACGGTGTCTTCATCAACGGGTTCGGCCAATCCTCAAACGCGGTCTCCTTGTACCTTACCGGCAACTCCATTCAAGCGGCGAGCGGCGTGACGCCATCTGGGCTTGGGAGCACGTACGGCACCTCGATCAAGGGCATTCAGGCCGGCGCTCTGATTACCGAGCAGGATACCATCGGCACCATGGGCGGGCAATTGGATCGCGGCATCGACGTTTGGGATACGGCCAGCGGCTCGTTCGTAATTTATTACTCGACCGTCGGCACCACCGCCGGCACCCCGGCGCCCCTCATCGGTGTGGATTTGCACGACGTCGATGCGTTCACAGGAGCCAGCCCCAGCCCGGTATTTGTCTCGATCACCGGTTCCACCATCACCGGCACGACTTATGGACTCGATGTCACGGCTCAAAACGTGAACGCCACCGCCAACATCGGCAACGCCACCGGCCCGACCTACATCAATGGCGTCGGCACGGCTTCCGGCGCCGGCATTGGCATCAACTTGGACGGCATCGGCGCCACGGCCAGCGCCAACAATGGCACCGCCAATAACCCGAGTAACGTCACGGGCCAAAACGCCGGCCTCCAGACCACCGGCAGCACCAGCACCACCGGACTCGTCAAAACTTTTGTGGTCACCGGCTCGCATTCCGCAGGCAATTTCTGCAACGTCATGGGTTCCACAACCGGCAGTGGCCCCGTCACCGCAACCGCCAGCACCACCTCGGCAGGAACCCTCACAGTCACCGCCGGCAACGGCGCAACCGTGACTCTGGTCTCGCAATCCTCCCCGGCCCTGCCCGGCGGCGTCACCATCGTCAATGGCATGCTCAGCTCGGGCGCCGGTGTGCTTTCCGCCGGCACGCACACCCTTACCTTCGTTCAGAACTCCTCGCCCGCCGTGTATCTGACAGTCACCTTCATGATCGACGCGCCGCCGACCATCAGCGCACCCGCTTCGGTGACGGCCCATACAGGCATTGCTGGATCATTTGCCGTGACCGGCACCGGCACGCCAGCCCCCACGCTCACGATGACGGAACTGTCGGGACCGCCCCTTCCGGTCGGCGTCTCGTTCACCGGGACCACCGGCCAATTCTATTGGCCGTCCTATATGAGTGCAGCCAATGACGGCACCTACGTCCTGAAATTCACCGCCACGAATGGTCTCGGGTCGGTGAGCACGACCGTCACCTGGACTGTCGTCACTCCGCAACTTCTTGCCGGGCCGGCGAATTTGAATCCGAATGCCCCAGCCTTGACGCAGTCCCAGTTGACGCCGGTCGTCAACGCTGCCATCCTCATGTGGGAACAGGCCGGCATCTCGCAAGCTCAGGTGGCCCAGTTGCGTGCGACCTCGATTTCGATCGGCAAAATCAGTGCCTTCGACGAACTCGGCGATACCTCGGCAACCGGCAAGATCACTATCGACGCCACCGCCGACGGCGACGGCTGGTACATTAGCGCGGACCCGTTCTCGAACGCAGGCTTCACGCAGATTCCGGGCACTTCGGAATACGTCGCCAAGTCCGGCCCGGCCTCAACGGAAGTCGATTTGCTCACGGTCGTTCTGCACGAAATGGGTCACATTCTCGGCCTGAACGACCTCGATCCGAACCTGTATTCCGATACCTTGATGACCGAAACCTTGAGCGTCGGCGTTCGCCGCTTGCCGATCTCGTATGACGCGGCCATCGCGTTGCAACAGCAGGATACGGCATCGGCGAAGATCGCTGCGGCACAAAAAGCGGCAGCGCTCAATGCGACCACGCAAGATATGTGATTCCCAATCGCGTAAATCGATCCTGGCCTCTCGGAATAACGTCCCATTCCGAGAGGCTTTTTGTTTTCTCATCGCTGGGGGCGATGATTACGAATTCATTGCAGAATTAACTACCGTTTTTGCGATGACGGCGTCGCTGCCTGCAGCGCTAACGGCGTTGCTTCGCTGCAATCGACACGATCCTCGCCGCCATTGTCGCCCGCCCGGCAATTGATGATGACTAGAAATCGCTGCACGCCCTCCGCCCCCTGCATGAAAGCGGCTTGGCCGAGCATTTGCGCACGGTTCGGCCGCGCGCCGACGATGAGATATTGGCTCGGCCCAAGCGTCACCTCCCAGCTCAGCTCCGAATATCTCCGACACGATTTGTCCGTGCGGATCTCCCAGCAGCGATGATCCGGCGCCGCCTGGAACGGCAGCCTTGACGCTCCGTGCTCAACCCGCGGCGTCAGCGTCAAGCGCGTTCCTCCTTCAACCAACCGCGCGCTCACATCCAAACAATAGCGGGCATCCTCCAACGTGACTTCTTCTGGCGCCTTGCCTTTCACTATGCAATAGCTCGTTCGCGGCAGCACGGGTCCAAGCGGGATCGGCGCGACTTTGCCCGCCGCAAAGGCGAAATCTTTCCCCGCGCAGCAGCGCTTGGACAGCAGCAATTGCTGAAGCTCCGTACAAGGCGGACCGACGAGTTGACCAACGCGGAATCCATTCGCCTCAAGCCGATCCCGGCAATCCTCCTCCACGACCATTTCATCGACGTTCTCCCAGAGCTTGCCGTTGATGAAATCGTCGCCGCTGGGCCGCTCCACCAGCGCCACGCGGATGACCGCGCTGTCGGGCGCGATCGTCTGCTTCGCCAGGCGATCCATCCACGAGGACGACGCCGCCTGCTCCTGCCAGAGACAGCCGGTTAGCCCCAGAAGGATCGGCATCAGCGCCCACCTGCCGCGTCGCGCCACAAGCATTGCTCGCTTCCATGATAAGTTGGGATGGCACACCATAGCGGCGGCGCAAATTCCGTCAAGCGATTTTGCGCCACGAGAGCCGCGCACGAAGTGAGCGGCCGATCCTTTACGCATTTTCTCCGCGTTCGCTTTCCGTATGCTACTTGCAGCAGCACAGGATCACATTTCGAGGACATTGCCATGGTGAACGTAAACGCACTCTTCAATTTGACGGGAAAAGTGGCCCTCATCACCGGGGGCAGCAAGGGGCTGGGCAAGGCGATGGCGCGCGGGCTCGCCGAAGCGGGCGCCGACATCGTCATCTCCAGCCGGCATGAGGACGAATTGAAATCGGCCCTCGGCGAAATCCTCAAGGGGACCGATCGCAAAGGCGCCTACCTCGTCGCCGACATGGCCAAGCGGGCCGACACGCGCAAGCTTGCCTCGTTTGCTCTGGAGAAAATGGGCAAGGTGGACATCCTCATCAACAACGCTGGCACCAATGCGCCGCAACCAATCGATGAAATCACCGACGCCGATTGGGATCGCGTTCTGGAGATCAATCTGAGTTCGGTGATGTCGCTGACGCGCGCCCTGGTGCCGCAGATGAAGCAGCGCAAGTGGGGGCGGATTATTCACATTTCCTCGGTGATGGCGTTCGTGTCCAAGAGTGGCCGCAACATTTACTCGGCGACCAAGGCGGCGCTGGTCGGCATGACCCGAACGAATGCGCTGGACCTTGGGCCGTTCGGCATCACGGCCAACTGCATCGCGCCGGGGCCCTTTCTGACCGATCTGCCCGCCGGCCTTTTGAGCAAGCAAGAACAAGACGAGTTCGCCAAGATGACGGCCCTCAACCGCTGGGCCGACCCAAAGGAACTCGTCGGCACCGCCCTGCTCCTGGCCAGCGACGCCGGCAGCTACATCACCGGCGCGACCTTGATCGTGGACGGCGGCTTCACGATCCGCTGAACTGATTCACTGCCGAGGTCGTCGAACTATTGCGAAAATCCTGCCGTTGCCGTAAGCCCGCGGATGAGGACGATCCACGTCGTCGCCGAAGGGGAAATCGAGGTCCGACATAACGGCACACCCTCTACGATCTGGGCGCGGGAAAAACTGATGATTTTTTCAGGGGTTATTCTTCGCAATGGCCGTTGCCGTTCCAGGCCGGTTGGTTAGAAATGCACGCAGAGACCGATCCCTTGGCCCACCCGATCCACAAATGAGAGGCCTCGTGGCTCGCAATTTCTCTCGCCGAATCGCGACATCTCTTTGGTCTGCCCGCTTCTTGCCGTAGGCTGAGGGGAGTTCGCCGCGCGCCCGGTTCGATTTTTCGCGGCGTATAAGCGGAGGGTTTTGAAATGCGTCGGTTATTCGTGATCGCCGTGATGATGGGTTGGAGCCTCTTGCCTGGATTCGCCTGCGCTCAAGAGCTGCCGGGCAGGTTTCTTCAATTGAAAAGCGGTGCGTCCGCATCAGGTGAGGGCGGCGGTATGACAAATTGTTTTGCCGGGACGACACGGACATGGATGCTCTGCTTAAAGAACTTCCCAGTCTGCCCCATTTGAGATACGTCACGATGGCCAAGGCGGCCGCCACCGATGAGCACCTTCGCGTTCTGGCGGAATCGTGCCAACTCGATTTTTTGATTATTAGAGGTGGCAAGATCACCGACAAGGGGACGAAGTTCATCGCCAAGCATAAGAGATTGCAGGTGCTTGCGTTGACCAACAACAAGATTGGCGACGAGGGGTTGAAGGAGTTGCTTCAGCTGACCAGTCTCGAATCCTTGTCGCTGGCAGGCACTGAGGTCACGGATGCCGGGCTCAAAGATATCAGCCGGCTGAAAAATCTCCAGGGTATGACGGTCCCGCCTCGCGTCACGGAACAGGGCCTGAAGGCGATTGCCAAGCTCCCATCCCTTGACAGTTTAAGTTTCGGCGGAGCAAAGATCACGGCGGAGGGCGTCAAGGCACTCGCTTCTGGGACGAAATTGGGGTCACTTGACCTCTCGGGCAGCGAGGTAACGGACGAGGATTTGCAGGGGATCGAGGCGCGTAAAAGGCCTGATCTTCGTTGAGCTCAATCGCACCAAGATTACCGACAAAACGCTCGCGCGTGTGGCGAAGCTGCCGAAACTTTCACGACTGCATTTGCGGGAAACAGAAATCACGGACGAGGGCCTAATGAAGCTTGTCGATGCGCCGGATTTGCGAGAGCTAATTGCCCAGAAAACCAAACTTACTCCGCAGGGCGTCGAGCAATTGGGCGTAACCGGCCTTCCGCTGGCCCGCAACTGATGGTACAGACATAAGTTATGGAGTTAGCGATGTTGGCGAAAGGGCCTCCCAGGGCTAGACATGCGGTAGCAGCTGCAATGTCTCGCTCCAAGGAGGCCACATTATGAAAATGACACAAGACACGGATGTTCTCAAGGAAGATAATGCCGAACTGCTCGCGATTCTCAAGGAAATGCTGACGGCGGTCCGCGAAGCGGCCCACCAAGGTACGGCTATGCACGAAGTCGAACGTGCCGTCTGGCAGCAGGTTCTGCTCATCGGCCGCGCGGCGCTGAGCCAGTTTCTGACGCTTTTGGGGCCGGGCGACATGGGCGAGTCGGTCACCTTGCCGGGTGGGCAGGTGTGCCAGCGTCTGGAGGAAACGCACAGCCGGCGTTACGTATCGATCTTTGGCGAGTTCGTGCTGAAGCGCGCGGTGTACGGCAGCCGCGAAGGGCAGAAGATCGAGTTTGTGCCGTTGGACAATCGGCTGCAGTTGCCCGAGAGCGTGTTTTCTTATGTGCTGCAGGATTGGGACCAAAGCTTGTGTGTGGAGGAAGCGTTCAGCCAAGCCAAAAGCACCGTGGCACGCATGTTGGGATTGAAGCAGTCGGTGGACAGTCTGGAACGCATGAACGTGCAGATGGCGGAGTTGGTGGAGGCCTTTCGCGACGAGCGCACGCTGCCGTCGGCTGAAGAAGAAGGAGCCATCGTGGTCAGCAGTGCGGACGGCAAAGGTGTGGTGATGCGTCGGGCGGCGGATGAAGCCGCGCCGCCGGCGCATCGCACCAAAGGGGAGAAGGCGAGTCGCAAAGAGATGGCGATCGTGGGTGCGGTCTACACGGTGGACCGCTACGTGCGCACGCCTGCGGAAGTGGTGGCGGCACTGTTCGGCGACGACCGCGACGCACCCAAACGCGATCGTCCCAAGCCGTGCCACAAGCAGACGATGGCGAGCCTGGCCTACACCGACAGCGAGCAGACGCATTCGGGGATCGAGATGACCTACAGGTGGATTTCCGAAGAAATCTGGGCGCGCAATCGCGGCTACGTCAAGGAAATGGTGCACCTGTGCGACGGCCAGGAACCGTTGTGGGAGGCGCACGAACGGCATTTGACCCAGCGCAACACAGCCAACATTCTGGACCTGTTGCACGTGACGCCGCGTCTGTGGCAGGCGGCGCACGTCTTTTACCCGGAGAAGAGTGCCGAGACCGAACAGTTTGTGCGTGGGCGTGTGCTGAAGATGCTCGAAGGACAAGCCGAGTTGGTGATCCGCGGCCTGCGACAAATGGGCACCAAACGCAAGCTGACCGGCAGCAAGAAGGCGACGCTGACGAAGGTGTGTGCGTACCTGGAAAACAACCTGGAGCGAATGCGTTACGGTGAATACCTGGCCAAGGGTTATCCGATCGCGAGCGGCGTGATCGAGGGAGCGTGTCGCCACCTGGTGAAGGACCGCATGGAACGCGCCGGCATGCACTGGACGCGTCTTGGGGCTCAAGCGATGTTGGACGTGCGCAGCATCCACGTCAATGGCGACTGGGATGAATACCAAACGTTCCGCATCGACCATGCAACGCAAAAGTTATACCCGTGGCGAGAGTTGGTTGAAGGCGCCAAATACCAGCAGGCAGCGTAGCGGCCTGCCGGTTACGCCCCGAGCAATTCAGAAAAGCGAAACCAATGGTCCAGGTGTTGTCGCGTTGATGTGGTTTTTTCCTAAATCCTCATTTTGGAGCCCAAAATGCGTCGCGGAAATACCCTGAAGCCGTCATTTGAAACGTTGGAAGGCCGCGTCGCGCCGGCGGTCTACCTCGTGAATAGCGTCCAGGACCCGTTGGTGGGCCAAGTCGGGCAGTTGCGATTCGAGATAGCGGCTGCCATGGCAAATAACAATGACCCAAATCCAACGATCCTAATCGACCTGAGCAGATACGGATATGGAAGAACCATCAGGCTGAATCAAGGCCCCATCCTTGTTACCAAAAATATCACGATCGTCGGCACGCAGGGAGTCAGCATTTGGGGAGAAAGAAGCAACGGAATCCCGTGCCAGGCTCTTAACATCCAGACGGATGGCTCGTCGGTGTCGGCGACAATCTCCGGTGTCAGTTTCTTTGGCTGCCAATCCGCCGCGGGGAATGGCGGCGCCATTTTCCTTCGCGGGAACCTGACGCTAAACTCTTGCACTTTCATTAACAACTCGGCTTCGGTAGGGGGCGCGGTCGACGTGCAGCCGACGCCCTTCGCGTTATGCACGGTGGCAATCACGGGATGCACCTTCACCAACAATTCCGCGGGGTCGGGCGGAGCTGTGAATATCGAACCAAACAACATCAATGGAGGGGCGGAAGGCGCGACCGTTACCGTGAACACAAGCGTTTTTCAAAACAACCGCACCACCACTGGCGCAGGCGCCGCGATTCAGGATACGGGTACGTTTCAAACTTTCAAACGCTCAGTGTGGCGGATTCGACGTTCAGCGGGAATATCGGCGGGGCGATCTATTCCCAGACGGCTGCGCTTCAGGTGCAGGCCACGCCGGGCAACACTTGCGTTTTCTCCGGAAACCCCGGTGGGGCAATATTCTGGTCCCCGGTTCTTGAAACGGGCCAGGTCCCAATCACCGCTAGCCTTTTTGGCGTCCAATTCACCTCGAACACGGCTTCGAACGGAGGGGCCGTGGATCTTCTGAACGTCGTTACGCAAGCCTCAGTTCTGATCTCAGGTTGCCTGTTCAACAATAACACGGCGTCGTCTCAGGGCGGTGGGCTATTTGTCAGCGCGGTGGCCCCTCCGTGAGCGTCGTCAATTCTACGTTCCTTCAAAATCAGGCTTTTTTCGGCGGAGCCATCTGCATCATCATGTCGATAGGCGGTCCCGAACTCACCAGCGATACCATAACCCAAAACCTCGCTACCAATAGGGGTGGGGGTATTGCATGCGATGGGGTCAGAATTCGGAACAGCATCGTCGCCGCAAACAAAGCCGGCGCGTCCGCAAACGACATATGGGGAGCCGTGAATAACCTCGGATTTAATTTGATTGGGATTGCTAACCCTGGACTCGGAAGCTTGGCCAATAACGGCGGCCCGACGTTCACGCTCGCCGTCCCAACTACGAGCCCGGCGTATCGGACCGGCGATCCGTCCTTATGGGGCCTCCCAGCCCCGCTGGGCGTGGATCAGCGCGGCATGCCTCGCAATGACGTGGACGAAAACAACGACGAGAATCCAGTTGTCACCGTGGGCGCGTATGACCCTGGCGCGACCGGCAACACACCGAACAGCCCTCCCACCGGAGCGAACAATACTGTCACGACCCGCGCAAACATAGCCTATACGTTCGCTGCGAACAACGTGAACAATACACTAACGTCGCCAATGAATCCTCCTTACACGTTCACGCTTGCGGATTTCAGTTTTTCTGACCCCAATAATACCCCCGCAAATAACTTCCAGGGCGTGATACTTACGTCCCTGCCCGCCAACGGTTACCTTACCCTTAACGGTTCGCGTCTGCAACAGGTCGGGCAGGGAATTTTCATCAGCGCAGCTAATATTTCCGCGGGTGGATTACAATTCTATCCAGGGGCCGGAAACGGCTCCCCTTTCGCCACCTTCACCTTCAAGGTCCAAGACGATGGCGGCACCGCTAACGGCGGTAGCAATACCGATCCGTTTTCACGCACCATGACCATCAACGTGACCGCCGTCAGTAACGCACCGGCCGGCGCGAACAACACGGTAACGACGCTCGAAAACACGGCCTATGCCTTCGCAGCCGGCGATTTCGGCTTCACCGATCCGAATGATTCGCCTGCCAACAGCCTGAAGGCCGTCGAGATTACCACGCTGCCCGCGTCCGGCACGCTCAAGGACAATGGCACGGCCGTCAGCGCTGGGCAATTCGTGAGTGTGAGCGATATTAATGCCGGCCACCTTGTCTACACCCCAGCGGCCAATGCCACCGGCGATCCGTATGCGAGCTTCACCTTCCAGGTACAGGACAACGGCGGCACGAGCAACGGCGGTGTGGACACCGATCCCGATCCCAAAACGATGACCGTCAACGTCATGAGCTCCAGCTGGGTCAACCAGGCGCCGTCCGGCACGAACGGCACGGTCACGACGCTGGAAAACACCGGCTACGCCTTCGCCGCCAGCGATTTCGGATTCAGCGACTCGGAGAACTCTCCCGCGAACGATTTCCTGTCCGTCGAAATCACCACCTTGCCAGCCGTCGGCACGCTCACCGACAACGGCGTACCTGTTACCGCAGGCCAATTCGTAAACTCCGGCGATATCAACGCCGGCTTGCTGATCTACACGCCCGCGACAAATTCCGGCGGCAGCGCGTACGACAGCTTCACCTTCCAAGTGCGCGATGACGGTGGCACCAACAACGGCGGCGCGAACACCGACCCGGTCGCAAAAACGATGACCGCCAACGTCACGATGGTCAACCAGCCGCCGGTTGGGACCGATAACACCGTCACGACCCTGGAAAACACCGGTTACACATTCGCCGCCGCTGATTTCGGTTTCAGCGACCCGAACAGTTCGCCCGCGAACAGCCTTTACGCCGTCGAAATCACCGACCCGCCGATGTTCGGCACGCTCACCGATCACGGCGTGGCCGTCAGCGCCGGGCAATTCGTGAGCGTCAACGACATCAACGCCGGCTATCTGGTGTTCACGCCAGAAACCGATATCAGCGGAACTCCCTACGACGCCTTCTTCTTCCAGGTGCAGGACAACGGCGGGACGGCCAACGGCGGCATCGACACCGATCCGTCACCGAAAATGATGACCGTCAATGTCACATGGGTGAACCAGGCTCCGGTCGGCGTCAGCAAAACCATCGGCACACCGGAAAACACGCCGTATACATTCGCTGCGAGCGACTTCGGTTTCACCGATCCGAATGGCCAGCTCAGCGCCTGGTTGCAGGCCGTGGAGATTACGACGCTGCCGAACGTCGGCACGCTCACCGACAGCGGCACCGCGGTAAGCGCCGGGCAATTCGTGAGCCTATCGGACATCCTCGCCGGCAATCTCGTCTATACTCCAGCCGCCAACGGAAGCGGAGTCGGCTACGCAAGCTTCACGTTCCAGGTCCAAAACGACGGCGGCACCGCCAACGGCGGCGTGAATACGGACCCAACGCCCAAGACAATGACCGTCAACGTGGAGCCGCCGCCCACCGTGACCGGCGTTGTCATCAATCAGAATATCTCGGCGCTGTACAATGCCGCGGGGCAGCCGGCCGCCGGCGTGCAGCGGTCGATGGTGGACGACATCGTCTACACCTTCAGCACGCCCGTCAACATCACGAGTGCGGCGACCGATCCCAGCGTGTTCACGGTGGCGGTGGCTTCGGGCTGGACCGGGACCGTGCCGACCTTGAGCTGGGCAGCCGTCGCGGGATCCGGCGGCACGCAATGGGCCGTCAGCTTCAGCGGTAACGGCGTCACCGGCGGCTCCATCGCCAATGGCTGCTACAACATCACCATCAGCGACCCCTCCGCCATCACCGCCGTCGCCGATGGCCAATCCGTCAGCCTCGCCAGCAGCGGCATCGGCGGCGCGACGCAATCCTTCTTCCGCCTGTACGGCGACATCAATGCCGACAAGTTCGTCAACGGTGCAGACAACATCAAGTTCAATCAAGCCCTGACGACCTACAACGCGGCCTTCGATTTCAACGCGGACGGCTACGTGAACAGCACCGACACCACGCAATTCGACGACGACCTGACGCTGAACTTCAGCGGGTTCACAACAACGATTTAGCATTCGGGGCCGAGCGCAGAGCGAGGTTTTTGCCGCATCCTCGCTTGGCGCTCGGGCCTGGAACCAGCTCGCAGCAAATCCCTCCGTTTTGCCACGCCGCTCTATCTTCCCCTCATACCCAAGTTCACGCAATCGAAGAGAAAAGCACTCACGGAGTGACCCGTAGCGGCGCGGGCTAGGCGCTTGCGGAAATCGGGGAACGCTGTGAAGTACGGGCAAAGGCCTAGCCGAAAGTTATCCGCAGGAGAAGCGAAACTACGGCGGCGGGGGCTTCCGGGGAGTTCGTCGTCCGGCGCGGTTTCAGTTTCAAGAAGAACAAGGCGCAGGCAGATAGGCAATTACGGGGGGCGTTCCCCTGGCTTAAAGGATGCCGAACCTGGGCCAGATTTTTACCCATAATGGAGGAATCCTCGTGAATGCTGCGTTCTTGCTGATGACATCGGCACTGGTGGTCGGTCAGGCAGGCGGCGGTACGGCCAAGACTCCCGCTCCCCCGCCCGTGACCACGGCGCCCGTCGTCTCGTCTGGTTGCGGCGCGGGCGGTTGCGGCAGCTGTTGCCAAGACACCTGCGGCTGCGAAAGTTTCGGCCATCGGCTGCGCGACCGTCTGCGTGGCCTGTTCAATCGCAACTCGTGCTGTGACACGTGCAGCACCTGCGCTCCGGCTTGCCAGACCCACGCCCGTAGCTGCGACACTTGCGATAGCTGCGCGCCGCGGGCGTGGACCTGGCAGCGCCGTTGCCACGAATCTTGCAACACCTGCACCAGCTCGTGCAATACCTGCAACGATTCATGCGGCTGCCGCACCCACTCGTTCCTGGATCGTTTCCGCCGCAATAGCTGCTGTGAGACTTGCAATACCTGCAACAGTTGCGGCGGCGCCGCGCCGGTGGCGACTCCGCCGGGCAAGGTAGAGCCGATCGCCCCGCCGAAGAAGATGCCGGAACCGCCCAAGACCGGCGACAAGAAGCCTGGCCAGGCTCTCGGCGTGCCGAACCCGATTCCGGCCATCCCGACCGCCCCGACCGTCGAATTGACCCCGGCGCCGTCGGCCGTCCCCGTCCCCCGCGTCGAAGGAGATCGCCCCTTCTGATGATTGACCAACCCTGACGACAGCCCCCGCCGCCGCGAGTCCGCCTAAGCTCGCGGCGGCGGCCTTTTTTTAGCAGGCAGCAGACAGCAGGCAGCCAGAGTTTTCACCTAGCGCTTCTGATTCCATGCCGGCGTCGCATATTTCTGAACCGCAAGGTCCGCAATTGCCTTCTTCTCCGACTCAGTCCAGGCCGATTCCTCGATGTCCCACCCGGTCGCCTTGGTAAACACTGCCCGGATCGCGGCGATCAGCACGGCAGGCTCCAGCGCCACGCCCGTCAACTCGCGGATACCGGGCAGGTCCGGCGTGTGCTCGCTTTGCGCGAGAAGGATCGAGCCGTGCTGCATCAATGCCTGCCGGTATTTGCGTTGAGCGCTGCCGACGATCTTCCTGCCGCCGCACAGCACGTCGCCGCACGTGTATTGCTGGAAGCACAAAATATCGCCATGCGTGATCGGCTCCGCGCAAACAGATTTGCAACCGACGCCGAGTTCCGTCAGAGGGGCCGCGATGATGCGATGCATGCGCACCAGCCACGATTGGCCGCCTTGCCACGGCGAGCCAGCCGGCAAAGCGAGCGCATAGGTGATTTCGTGATGATGCACGAGCGTTGCGCCGCCGGATGGACGGCGCACGAAAGGAAGCGCAGTAAACTGCGAGTCCGTGTGCCGAACTGCGTGCGGCTGGAAATAACCGAGGCTCACAGTCGCCGACGTCCAGCGATAGAACCGCAAAGATGCGGTTCCCTCGGCAGCGGAACGGACCAGCGTTTCATCCGCCGCCATGTTGGTCGCGCCGTCAGCATCGCCATGGGGCAACAACCGGATCACTTCCACCGCAGCACCGGTTCTTTGAATGCCTTCGCGTCGTTCGGCCGGCTGATCGGCGTCGTGTGCGGAGCGTCGTGCAGGAAGTCGGCGTCTTCCTCGATGATCTTCAGCAGCGTGGCGGCGAACGCGTCCAGCGTCTCCTTCGATTCCGTCTCGGTCGGCTCGATCATCAGCGCTTCCGGCACCACCAGCGGAAAATAAACGGTCGGCGCGTGGTAGCCGAAATCGAGCAGCCGCTTGGCGATTTCCATGGCGCTGATGCGCTTTGACCGCTTCAGCTTGGCCGCGCTGGCGACGAACTCGTGCATGCAGCGATCGCCGTTCGGCACGTCGAGTGAATTCTTGACGAGGGCGAGCAGATAATTGGCGTTGAGCACCGCGTTCTCGGTCATGGCGCGAAGGCCGGCGGGGCCCAGCGTGCGGATGTAGCAATAGCCGCGCAGGAGGATGCCGACGTTGCCGAAGAAGCTGCGCACGCGGCCGATGACTTTCGGGCGGTTGTAATCGAGTCGGTACCATTGTCCCCTCGCCCCTCCGGGGAGACGGGCTGGGGGTGAGGGGGTCGCTTCCTTGACCACCATCGGCGTCGGCAGATACGGGGCGAGCATGGCGCGAACGGCGATGGGGCCGGAGCCCGGGCCGCCGGCGCCGTGCGGGCCGGTGAAGGTTTTGTGGACGTTGTAGTGCATCATGTCGGCGCCGAAATCGCCGGGCCGCGTCACGCCGACGATGGCGTTCATGTTGGCCCCGTCGAGATACACCAGGGCGCCGCGATCGTGCAACAGCTTCGTGATGTCGCCGATCTGCGATTCGAACAGGCCGATGGTGTTCGGATTGGTGATCATGAACACGGCCGTGCGGTCGTCGAGCTTCGATTTCAAATCGGCCAGATCGACCAGGCCGTTCGGGCCGCTCTTGATCGACACGGCATCGAACCCGGCGATGGCGGCGCTGGCGGGGTTGGTGCCGTGTGCGCTGTCGGGGATCAGCACGCGCCTGCGCTGCGTCTCCTTGCGATCGCGGAAATACGCCTCGGCCACCAGCAGCGCGGTCAATTCGCCATGTGCCCCCGCCGCCGGTTGCAGCGAGACGGCATCGAGCCCGGCGATCTCCGCGAGGATGTTCTGCATCGCGTAGAGCATCGCCAGCATCCCCTGGCACGACGCGTCGGATTGCAGGGGATGCAGATTCGCCATGCCGGGCAGGTTCGCGAGCCGTTCGTGCCGCTTCGGATTGTACTTCATCGTGCAGGAGCCGAGCGGATAGAAGTTCGTATCGATCGACATGTTCCGCTTGGACAGATTGACGAAATGGCGGATCAGATCGATCTCGCCAATCTCCGGCAACGGCGGCGGCGCATCGGCGATGGCGTTTGCCGGCAGCAGATTTTCGCGCACCGGCACATCGCACGCGGGCAGGCGGTGGCAGCGGCGGCCGGCGTGGCTGATTTCGAACAGCAGGTCGGTGGATTGGTTGTTGGTCATCACTAAATCTCGTTATTTCTTTGGTTTTTCTCAGGCGTGGCCGGACTGCCAGCCGCTCTTTTATCCTTTTTATTGCCAGGTCTTTGGCCTTCGTTGCCGCTCCACGCACCTCATCAGCACGCTGGAAAAACCACTGTTCGGTTCCAAGAAACTCAGGGTGTGAGGTCCAAGCAGAAGCATCCAAAGACCATAGATAACCGTGCCGGCAAAAGTATAGCCCAAGGCGGTTGACAAGCGGAAAAGTCGGATCGACCGAGCGCTGTTTTCGAACCAACAGAAGATAACCAAGAATCTGGTCAAGGTAGTCAGCGGCGATCTCACTTTTTTTCGTTGTCTTGAAGTCCACAAGCAGGTCGCCAACGATTAAGTCGGTATCTGAGCCACCGACCAAGAGCGATGCCTCCCGGAAGTTCGGATTCAGCAACAACACTTTGTCGTGCATGAGATCGTCATGGGCACAATCGCCAATAGATCGAGCATGTCTTGGACATCTTCAGGGCCGACATCCTCGAAACCGGGCTCCAACAGCCCGGACGAAATTCAAACTCAACTTTGCCACCGGATTGCATGGGCCGCGAGCCGAAATTCGATTGCAGCCTTGGCACCGCAGTAGAGCTGCAGCCACAGCAGCCTTTGCATTTTCCAGCAGTGAGCGGGCTCGCTTTGCTACTTCCTCGGGCGGCAGGTACTGACTTGGATCAGCACCCGCCAGGAGATCCCTGCCGGCCCATCCGACGGTCCCCGACATCAAGTCTATTTATATTCCAATAATATCCGTGCGTTGCTCAGCTCCCAGGTTGCGAAACGGCGTGCGGCGCACGACGCTGAAGCTCAAACCGCAGAAATAGTCGAATGCCGTGCAGGCGCATGTCGCCTGTGCGATGGCCAATCTTGAGATCGATCAGTCCTGCGGCGGAACGCTGGACGGAGCTGCATTTAGCGTTGGCCTTTACGTCCGGCAAGTCCACGAATCTGTCAGGCTCATGGTGTACCTCATTATCGAAGCCTTCTTGCTCGGAATGAAAAAATGGAGGCACGCTGGTACTGTCCTGAACGATATCTATGCCGCTCCAATTTTCTGACAAGGTGGTCACAGCTGAGGCTTCGGAATGCCGTTCATTTTCCGCCGGCTGCTCGTACCAGAGCTTTTCCAGACGTATTCAAGCTTATCCTGAAGCGGGGTTTCGTACGTGCCGTCATCGAATCCGTTATCGAGCCAGAGTTGCTGCAATGTTGCATACGCCTCACCGGCTGATGGCGTCTGCCGCTGATATCGGTGAACCAACTCAGCAAGGAATCGATAATCACCTCCAGCCTTCCATGCCGATTCAAATTCGCCTCTCAGATTCATGGTCGCCTCAATTTTTCATGATCTTCGTCCACGTGGGGCGTGTCGATTCAATGGCACGCACGAAGTCATTATAAGCCACCGTGACGCTGGGGCCGATAGAAATGTGGCGGTCAATTCCAGGCATACAATCGTCACCCGCAATTAACTCCGCTGGTAGATCCGTCACCTCTATTTTCCAAACCGTTGTTTTCTTGTTCAATCCGCCCCATTCGATAGGCAACGCAAATTGCGGCAAGAATTCAATAGCAGCCGAGCAGGACAAGCCGTTCTTGTTGCGCGGAACAAAAGCTGGTCGATGCACATTGCCCGCCGCATCCGTTTCGATATCAACGCCAATGCGGATACCCAACAGCGTCGATGTGGAGCCAAGCTTCGGCATTCCATCTTCCTCGACCATCGCGCGGTAAATTCCGTCGGGCAAAGGGGCGTTCACCGCAGCGACCCCTTCATCGCCGCCACAAATCCATCCATTTCCGCCCGCGTCCGCTTCTCCGTCACCGCGATGCTGATGCAATTGCCCAGCGCCGGATACCATCGGCCCAGGTCCAGCCCGCCGTGATAGCCCGCAGCCAGCAGCTTTTCGAGCAGCTTCGGCACATCACCAGGCACTTGCAGCGTGAATTCCTTGAAGAACGGCTGCTTGAATTTGAGCGACACGCCCGGAATCTTGCACAACTCATCCGCGAGATAATGCGCCTTTTGCAGGCACAGGTTCGCCGTCTCGCGCAAGCCCTGCGGCCCCAACGCGGCCAAATACACCGCGGTCCGCAGCGCGAACAGACCCTGATTGGTGCAGATGTTGCTCGTCGCCTTTTCGCGGCGGATATGTTGCTCGCGCGTTTGCAGAGTCAGCACCCAGCAGCGCTTGCCATTGCGATCCACCGTCTGCCCGACAATGCGGCCCGGAATCTTGCGGACGAATTGCTCCCGGCAGGCCATCATTCCCAGATATGGCCCGCCGTATTGCATCGGGGTGCCGAGCATCTGCCCCTCACCGACTGCGATGTCGGCGCCGTATTGGCCAGGCCGTTTGAGCAAGCCGACGCTGATGCCGTCGAAGCTGACGATGAAGAGAGCGCCCTTTTGCTTGCAGGCTTTCGAGATGGCGTCAACGTCTTCGAGATTGCCGAAGAAATTCGGATGCTGCACGATGACGCACAGGGTTTTTTCGTCAAGGTGCTTCTTGAGCTCGGCCGGATCGAGCGCGCCGCCGGGCGTCGCCAGGGTGACGATCTCCTTCGCGATGTTCGCCAGATAGGTCGAAAGCGTTAGCCGATATTCCGGATGCACGCTCTCGGCAATCAGCACCTTGGGGCGGTCCGGATCGATGCTGATCGCCATGAGGACGCTCTCGGCAACCGCGCTGCCCCCTTCGTAAAGGCTGGCGTTGGAGACATCGAGGCCGGTCAATTCGCAGATCAGCGTCTGGTATTCGAAGAACGCCTGCAAGCTCCCCTGGCTCGCCTCGGCCTGGTATGGCGTGTAAGCGGTGTAATATTCGCTGCGCGACGCGACCGCATCGACGACGGACGGGATGAAGTGATCGTAGCTGCCGCCGCCGAGAAAGCAGACGGCGTCATCGGCGGAGATATTTTTACCCGCCAACTCGCTCATGTGCTGCTGCAATTCCATCTCGGCCAGCGCCGCCGGCACCTGGAGTGCTCGTTGCAACTGGAACGCGGCCGGCACCATCTCGAAGAGCGCATCGACCGAGGGGACGCCGATTTTTTCGAGCATCGCCTTGCTGTCGGCTTCGGTGTTGAGGATGTATGGCATTAATGTCCTTGCGATGCGATTTGCTTCTCATACTGCTCCGGCGTCAATAGTTTCTCATATTCCGCTTTTGCCGACATCTTGATTTTCACCATCCAGCCCTTGCCGTACGGGTCGGCCGAGACGAGCGTCGGATCTTTTTCCAGTGCGTCATTGCGGGCAATAATCTCGCCGGCAATGGGAGCGTATAGATCGTTGACCGACTTGACGGATTCGATTTGGCCGAAGGCGTCCTTGGCGGCAAGCTTTTTGCTGACTTTGGCGAGCTCGACGAATACGACGTCGGTAAGCTGTTCGACCGCGAACTGAGAGATGCCGACGGTGCATACATCGCCATCGATGCTCGCCCATTCATGCGATTCGGAATAACGGAGATTCTTCGGGACCATGATAACTCCTTGCTACGCCGCAAGCGGCAGTCATTTCGCGCTTGTAAAACGGCAACGCCACAACGACCGCTTCCTCGTCGTTGCCGCGAATGTCCACGATCAGCGGCGTGCCTACCTTCTGATACGCGGGCTCGACGTAGGCCATGGCGATCGGCTTGGCGAATGTCGGCGAATAGGTGCCGCTGGTGACGACGCCGACGAGCTCGCGCGCCGCCTTGACGATGGCGCCTTCGCGAGCAATGCGCTTGCCCTTCAATTCCAGACCGACCCGGCGGCGCGCATATGGGTCGCTCTGCCGGCGCAGCAGCGCCTCTTTGCCGCGAAAGTCGCCTTTGTCGAACTTGACCGCCCAGCTCAGGCCCGCCGAAAACGGATCGATGTCTTCGGTCAGCTCGTGGCCATAAAGCGGCATGGCGGCCTCGAGGCGGAGTGTGTCGCGAGCGCCGAGGCCGCACGGCTTGGCGCCACGCTTGACCAGCTCTTCCCAGAGTTGCACGCCGATCACGTTCGGGACCATGAGCTCGACGCCGTCCTCGCCGGTGTAGCCGGTTCGGCTGACGACGCAATTCTGCCCCAGGCAGCTCGTCGGCGTGGCGTAATAATAAGCGAGCTTGCTGGCGTCGGCGTCGGTCAGCCCCTGGCACAGTTCGAGCGATTTCGGACCCTGCACCGCAATCATGCAGGTCGACGGCGTCTGATCGTTCACGTGCACGCTCAACGCGCCGCGGTTTTCCTTGATCCAATCGACGATCTTGGTGCGATTGCCGGCATTGACGACCATGGCGTAACCGTACGGCCAGCGGTAGACAAGGACATCATCGCGAATGCCGCCCTTGTCGTTGCAAACCAGGGCATAGCGGACCTGGCCATCCTTCATTGTAGCCGCGTTGTTGGTGGTGATTTTTTGGATGAGTTCAAGCGTGCCGGGCCCGCCGAAGGAAAGCCGGCCCATGTGGCTGACATCGAAAAGGCCTACGCCGTTGCGGACGGCAGCATGCTCGTCGATGATGGTCGTGTATTGCACCGGCATGTCCCAGCCGCCGAAATCGACCATGCGGGCGCCATGTGCGACATGCCAATCGTAAAGTGTGGTGCGCTGGCCCATGCCGAGAATTTAGCGAAACGCGAGCGGATTGGCCACGTCCCCCTACTCGGGCAACCCCTGCAGTGCCTCGCGAAAATCGCCCGGCGTCTGGAAGCGCATGCGAGCCTCGCGATCGACCGCCTTGATGAGGAATTCGGCGACGGCTTTGCTGGTGTTGGGCTTGAGCTCGCGCGGGTCGCGCGCATTCTGATTGACGATGGCCCGGAGCACTTCCTGCGATGTGCCGCGCTCCCAGGGGAGGTCGCCGGTGAAGGTTTCATAGGCGGTCACGCCCAGAGCGAACATGTCGATGCGATGATCGGTGGTGGAGCGGCGAATCAACTCCGGCGCGAGATACATGGTCGTGCCCGTGCGGTTGCCAGGCTTGCAGAACTCGGGCTTGTACGGGACGGCCAAACCGAGATCGATGATCTTGACGACGCCCTCCTTGTTGACCATGACGTTGCGAGGGCAGATGTCGCGGTGCAAAAAGCCGAGCTTGTGCATGTGCTCGATGCCGGTGGCGTACTGCGAGAGGAAATTGACGCGGTTGCCTTCGAGGTCCTTGTGCTTGGTTTCGATGAGAAAATTGAGCCCGACGCCTTCCACAAGCTCCATGATGATGTACGGCTCCTTGTCGGTGGTTATGCCGTACTCGAAGGTGTGCACGATATTCTCGTGCTTGAGCAGCATGCAGATTTCGCCTTCGCTTGGCTTTTTCAGGCCGACGAAGCGCTTCTCGAATGCTTCGGTCTTGGCCTTGTCGAGAAGTTTCAGGCAAACGGTCTTGCCGGATTGGCGATCACGGGCGCGCCAAACTTTCGACATGCTCCCCTGCCCCGTTCGGCCAATCAGCTCGAAGCGCTTGGCGACATCGATGACGGTGCGTCCATCGCTGGCCGCAAACATCTGCTTGAGTTTATCGAGAATGCTCATTGAATGAATCCGGAATCCGAATCTCGAAATCCGAAACAAATCCGAAAGCCGAATCTCGAAATCACCGCCGAAATGAGTAGTCCGCGTTTCCGTTTTCGATTTTCGAGTTTGTTTCGGATTTCGAGATTCGGATTTCGATTTCTTCGCTAATGTTCACAATAATCGATAATGCGGGCGAGTTCCATGCGCAAATCGCTGCGCGGGATGATGCGATCGACGAAGCCATGCTTGAGGAGGAATTCGCTGGTCTGGAAGCCGTCGGGCAGCTCGAGGCGAACGGTATTCCAGATGGTGCGTTTGCCCGCGAAGCCGATTAGGGCGCCGGGCTCAGCAAGGGTGATGTCGCCTTGCAGAGCGAAGCTGGCGGCGACGCCCCCCATCGTCGGATTGGTGAGGATGGAGACGTACAGCCCGCCGATCTTGTCATAGCGCGCGAGGGCAGCCGAGATCTTGGCCATCTGCATCAGCGACAGGATGCCCTCCTGCATGCGCGCCCCGCCGCCGGAACCCGAGACGATGATGAGCGGCAAGGCCAAGCGCGTCGCTTCCTCGGTGGCGCGCGTCAACTTCTCGCCGACGACCGAGCCCATGCTGCCGGCCATAAACGCGAAATCGGTGACGGCGAACACCACGGGCCGACCACGAACATAACCGCGACCGACCACGGCGGCGTCGCGCATGCCGGTCTTGGCCTGCTCGGCTTTCAAACGCTGGCTGTAGACGACGCGGTCCTTGAATTCCAGCGGATCCTTCGGGTGCAGGTCGGTGAACCATTCCTCGAAGCTCTCTTCATCGAGCAGATGCCTGATGCGCTCGCGGGCAGGCAGATAGAAATGATGCCCACACTCCGGGCAGACGCTGAAGCGCGATTCGGCCTCCTTACGAAAGACGGTCGCCTTGCACTGCGGACAACGCATCCATAAGCCCGCGGGAACGCCTTGTTTCTTGCTGGCGGTGGACATTCTGCATTCCTTGATTTTGACGACACGGCGAGCCGAGCTGCGTAAGCGGCCGGTTGATACGCCGGGCAACCGGCTCCTTACGGAGCTCGGCTCGCCTGGTCGTAAGGATAACATAAGATAAACTTCCATCCAACACAAGGAGTGGAAAATGAAGCCGATCTGTCTTTCCCTTGGCGTGCTTGCGGGCATGATTTCAATTCTCCTGGCCGCCGATGCCCAGCCCGATCGGAGCGGTCCGCCGGAGATCATCGCCACCTTTTCCATCGCCGCCGTCGATCCGGAAACCGGCCAGTGCGGCGCCGCGGTCGCCAGCATGTATCCGGCCGTCGGCAAAGTCGTCGCCCACGCTCGGCCCGGCGTCGGCGCGTTCTGCACGCAACATTACGGCAAGCAAGAATGGGGTGAGAAAGGTCTCGATCTTCTGGCTGAAAAGAAGCTGCCCGAGGAAGTGCTGACCGAACTGCTCAAGAACGACAAGGGCGCCGGCGGCCGACAGCTCGCCGTCATCGACATGAAAGGCCAAAGCGCTCAACGCCATCCGGTGACCGCTGGCAAAGGCAGCAACTACTGGGGCGGACAGAGCGGGCGATTCTACGTCTGCCAGGGCAACACGCTGGCGGGCCGCGATGTCATTTCCGGCATGGCCAAGGCATACGAGGAAACCAAGGGGAGCCTCGCCGATCGGCTCATGGCCGCTCTCGTCGCCGGAGATTGCGCCGGCGGCGATCATCGCGGCCGACTCGCCGCCGGCATCCGCGTCTGCAAAAAAGACGGCACCGGCTATTGGCTCGACATGCACGTCGATAAAAGCGACGACGCCGTCATCGAGCTCCACAAGAAATACGTCGAATCCGACCATGAAGCCCGCGGCGAGTGGGGCAAGAAGAAGCCTTACGCCCACCCGTGCCCGAATCGCCCCGCCGTCAAGAAGCCTGGGTAATTTTCCGTATCCTTTGCTGGCCGCCAATCACGCCCGCACATAGAATTGCACCCTGCCGAAATCTTCGTTCTCGCTGCGCGAAAGGGCCGGAAGCATGGCAAAGACCGCGTCGAAAAAAGCAGGCTACAACAACGTCTTCAACCTCAACCCCGGCCACGCTAAGGCCCTTATCGAAACCCTCACGCCGCGCGAACGGCAAGTCACCGAGCTCATCGCCCTGGGCCTCCCGCAAAAGGACATCGCCAAGAAGCTCGGCATCTCCCCGAAAACGCTCGACATCTTCCGCGGCAACGTCCGCGCCAAGCTTGATGTCACCACCTATGGCATTCCACGCATCTGGTTCTGCGCCGCGTGCGAATGACCGCTTTCAGGCCAAGGCGGATATCGCGTTGTGGCTCAGTTTGGATCTCGCCAGAATTGCGGGCAAATAAGACTACTGCCTGCTGCGCAGCTAATGCCAGTGCGCATAAGTCATGTCCTGAGCGTCAGATGCGAATATTGGCCCTCTGATGACTTTGGCGGCGCAGCTGTCGGTAGGTGGAATAGTGCGTAATGCAAGTATCCTACACAACCACGATCGACGACTATGTGGCTTTTTGCCGACATTGCGCCAGAAAATCTGCAACACTGTGGGCTCTGTTCCTTTTCTGTTGGATCGGTATTCCGACAATCCTTCTCGCCGCTGCCGCAGGGTTATTCATGGCTGGTCACGACTGGTTACATGTTATCTCACTCACCGTGTCCGGCGTCTTCGTAGCTCTCGCCTTTCCTTGGGTTTATCGAGTTTTCTACGACAGTACAATTCGAGCCTATGCACGAGAAAAGGGAATGCGGGGCATGATCGGCCCGATTACCTTGATCCTCTCCGAGGATCGGCTAGTCGAGATCACCGAAACCACCCGGTCCGAGATGCGATGGGAAGATATGAAGGGGCTGGATGTCTCTGTCGATTACACATTCATTTTCGTCACTGGCTTGTCGGCCGCCATCGTGCCACGACTCGGTTTCGATTCTGACAATGAATACGAAGCGGTCCGGGATTATGCTATAGCCAGGCTAAAGGATCAAACTGACCCACAGCGATAGGTGCGTTAGGTCGGAATGTTTGACATCGTGATAACGGCTCGTGTAGAATAACCGCTTGCCACCCACCGCTTTCCCCATTTCGTGGAAGCTACCAGTCTCATTCAAAAAAGGGACCTGATCGTGAAAAAGCAAATCATCGGTCTTGCCGCCACTCTCATCCTATCGCTGCCGGCTTTCGCCCGTGCCGACAATTGGCCCAGCTGGCGCGGGCCCGACGGCAACGGCATTTCCAAGGAAACCGGTCTGCCCACCACCTGGAGCGAGACCAAAAACCTAGTGTGGAAACTGCCGCTGCCGGGCAAGGGCAGCTCCACGCCGATCATCTGGGGCGAGCGCATTTTCCTCACTGCCTCGGATAACGGCGACCTCGTGCTCCTGTGTGTCAGTACCGAGGGCAAGGTGCTCTGGAAGCGCAAGCTCGCTGCCGAGACCGCTGCCCGAAACCGCGAGGGCAACCAGGCCTCGTCAACGCCCTGCACCGACGGCAAGCTCGTCTTCGCCTACGTCGGCACCGGCGATGTCGCCTGCTTCGATTTCGCCGGCAACGAAGTCTGGAAATTCAACGCCCAAAAGCGCTACGGAAGATTCCAGATCCAGCACGGCATGCACGTCACGCCCCTTCTGCACGAAGATAAGCTTTATTTCGCGCTCATCCACAATAACGGCCATTGGCTGATCGCCCTCGACAAGGCGACCGGCAATGAGGTGTGGAAGGTCGAGCGCAAAAGCGACGCCATCGGCGAGAGCCGCGAGGCCTATACCTCCCCGTGCTTGTGGCGGAATGGCTCCGAATTGAACCTCGTCGTCCTCGGTGCCGATTACACGACCGGCCATAGCCTGAAAGACGGCAGCGAAATCTGGCGACTCGGCGATCTCAACCCCAAGCGCAATTCCGCTTTTCGCATCATTGCCTCTCCGGTCGCCACCCCGGACGAACTCCTGGTGCCCACTTGTCGCGGCGGCCTGGTCGTGGCCCTCAAGCCCGGTGTCAAGGGGATGATCAAGGCCGGCAGCCCTTTCGAGTACTGGCGTGTCAATAAGGGCGCCCCTGACGTCCCCTCCCCGCTGCTTTACGAAGGCCTCGCCTATCTGCCGCGCGAAAACGGCGTCCTCATCTGCCGCGACGCCAAGACCGGCAAGCTACACTATGAGGAACAGGTCGTCAATGAGATCGTCCGTGCTTCGCCGATCATCGCCGACGGCAAGATCTACCATGTCTCGCGCGAACGTGGAACCATCAGCGTCATCAAGCCTGGCCCAGAATACAAGCTGCTGGCGACGAATCGCCTGCCCGACGAATTCTACGCCTCGCCGGCTGTGTCTGGCGGTCGCCTTTATTTGCGCGGCTTCCACGCCTTGTATGCGATTCAGGAAAGCGCCAAGTAGTAAACAACAAAACCCCCGTGGCTTGCGCCACGAGGGTTTTGATAAAAGCCGGCGATGACCTACTTTCGCGTTATTCACACTATCATGGGCCCCAAGTGCTTAACGGCCGTGTTCGGAATGGGAACGGGTGTGGCCACTTGGGTATGGTCACCGGCAAGTCGCATCGCTTTGTCCGTGGTCATTGGTCCGTAGTCCGTGGCAAAAACGCCAACGGCTGCGTCCGCTGAGAAAGCACCGAACAGAGCGGTTGAATATCAAAAAGGCAGCGGAAAAAGCTCTCCATATGCGCTCCTTGTCAGTCCTCATGGGGGCATACCCATATGTGTGGCCGATTCAGCGTCTGTATTGCTACGGACCACTGACGACGGGCCACGGACGATTGCAAGGAGTTGATCAATGCGGTCAAGCGCTTGGCTGTTAGTACCGGTTAGCTGAGTGCATTGCTGCACTTACACACCCGGCCTATCGACCCGGTAGTCTTCCGGGAGCCTATGTACAAAGTACGGGAAACGTCATCTTGCGGAGGGTTTCACGCTTATATGCCTTCAGCGTTTATCCTGGCCGTACGTGGCTACCCAGCAATGCCCCAAGCGGGACAACTGGAACACCAGAGGTACGTCCCTTCCAATCCTCTCGTACTAGGAAGAAAACCGCTCACGTTTCCTGCGCCCACGACAGATAGGGACCGACCTGTCTCACGACGGTCTAAACCCAGCTCACGTACCGCTTTCATTGGCGAACAGCCAAACCCTTGGGAGCTTCTCCACCCCCAGGATGCGATGAGCCGACATCGTATGCAAATCCACTATTTCTAATGGCATAGACTATGTCTTCATCCTGTTGTCGATGTTAGATTCGCGATCGAATCATGATCTGACTTTGATTAACAGGAGTCGGCGTGTTGCCTGGACACGAAGGTCCAAGCCTTCCCTTTCGGGTCAGTCGTTACGGGGTCTTGCATTTGGGATCTTGCGTTTTGGCGCCGCACTGCGGACGCTAAACGAAGACAAATGCATAGACTTCCCACGGCGTTGCCTTTTGGGTTTTGCCAATGCATCCCTCACTTGCGCTTCGGGCTACAATGTCAATTCACTTACCCAAGTCAGGGTTCACCGTTATAAGCCGATTAGTTGGTAGACAATTACTTGTCCAGCACCCCGATATGTTAAGGTGCCAAACCTCCTCGCCGCTGTGAACGCTCAGAGGAGATAAGCCTGTTATCCCCGGAGTACCTTTTATCTGTTGAGCGACGGCCTTTCCATCCAGCACCGCCGGATCACTAAGTCCTGCTTTCGCACCTGCTCGCCCCATCGGGCTCGCAGTCAAGCACCCTTCTACCTTTACGCTCGATGCCCGATTGCCAACCGGGCTGAGGGTACCTTTGAACTCCTCCGTTACTCTTTAGGAGGAGACCGCCCCAGTCAAACTGCCCAGATAACACGGTCCTGCGCCCGGGTTCACGGGTCGCAGTTAGAATTCAAACACAACAAGGCTGGTGTTTCATCGATGACTCACAAGATCCCAGAAGATCCTGGTCATAGTCTCCCAGCTACGCTACGCATGTTGGGTCTAAACCCAATATTATCCTACAGTAAAGGTTCACGGGGTCTTTCCGTCTAATCGCGGGTATGTCGCATCTTCACGACAACTACAGTTTCACCGAGTCGCTCGTGGAGACAGTGGTCCAGTCGTTACGCCATTCATGCAGGTCGGAACTTACCCGACAAGGAACTTCGCTACCTTAGGACCGTCATAGTTACGGCCGCCGTTTACCGGAGCTTCGGTTGCGAGCTTCACCTTACGGCTAACCCTCTTCCTTAACTTACCGGCACCGGGCAGGCGTCAGTCTGTATACTTCCGCTTACGCGTTCGCACAGACCTGTGTTTTTAGTAAACAGTCGCTAGACCCTTTTCACTGCGGCCCCCGAAAGCTGTTACACCCTCAAGGGCGCTCCTTATCCCGAAGTTACGGAGCCATGTTGCAGAGTTCCTTCACGAGCGTTCTCTCGAGCGCCTTAGAATACTCATCTCGCCTACCTGTGTCAGTTTTAGTACGGGCATGTACGTTGTAGAGCATCGGCTTTTCTTGACTCTCCTTCCAATGACTTCGGAATCGTATATGTCCTCGGCCTTGCGGCACGGGGTAGTCTGACACCCCGATCACTTTCCAGAAAGCGTCACGACGCACTTCGAACCTTCGCACATGGTGCAGGAATATTAACCTGCCGGCCATCCACTACGCCTTTCGGCCTCGTGTTAGGGTCCGACTAACCCTGGGCGGATTTACCTTCCCCAGGAAACCTTAGGCTTTCGGCGAACAGGATTCTCACCTGTTTTATCGTTACTCGTTCCGGCATGATCACTTGCAGTACCTCCAGGGATCGTTGTCCGTTCCCCTTCGCAGGCGTATGCAACGCTCTCCTACCACTCCAGGAGTCAGGAGTCAGGGATCAGGAGTCAGAAATCAATGACACAAAGGCCACCGACTCCTGACTCCTGACCACTGACTCCTGACTCCTGGAATCCGCTGCTTCGGTAATATGCTTAAGTCCCGTTCATTATCGGCGCAGGAATCCTCGACCAGTAAGCTATTACGCACTTTTGAAATGATGGCTGCTTCTAAGCCAACATCCTGGCTGTCTCAGGACTCCAACTTCCTTTCGCACTGAGCATATTTTGGGGACCTTAGCAGGCGATCTGGGTTGTTCCCCTCTCGACGATGAAGCTTATCCCCCACCGTCTATCTGCCACTGCTGACTGCTGGTATTCGGAGTTTGGTTTCGAAGGGTAGCCGGGTAGGCCCCCTATCGAATTCAGTCGCTCTACCCCCAACAGACACTTCGTGACGGTAACCCTAAAGTTATTTCGGAGAGAACGAGCTATCTCCACGTTTGATGATACTTTCAATCCTCCACACAGCTCATCCCCACGGTTTTCAACCCATGTGAGTTCGGTCCTCCAGAGGGTTTTACCCCTCCTTCAACCTGGCCATGCGTAGTTCACGTGGTTTCGCGTCTACCGCCCTGGACTTGACGCCCTATTCAGACTCGCTTTCGCTTCGGCTTCATGACAAAGTCACTTAACCTTGCCCATGACGGTAAGTCGCCGGATCATTATGCAAAAGGCACGCCATCACCCCTCCCGCAGGGAGGAATTAAAAAGTACCAAGTAAAAAGACAAAAGTAATACCCGAACGCCTCGTGGCGCCCTTGCATCCACTTTCTATTTTTTTACTTTTTACTTTTTAATTCCGCCCTGTGGTAGACGGGCTCTGACCGCTTGTAGGCATGTGGTTTCAGGTTCACTATCCTCCCCTTGTCGGGGTTCTTCCCACCTTTCGCTCGCGCTACTTGGTTCGCTATCGGTCGCCAGGGAGTACTTAGCCTTGGGAGATGGACCTCCCAGATTCAGACTCGCTTCCACGTGTCGAGTCCTACTCAGGGACCGGATCGTCCGCTTTCACCTGTCGCATACGGGGCTATCACCCGCTCTGGCCGCTCTTTCCAGATACGTTCTGCTAGGCTACTCGCTTTCTAAACACCGGCCCTACAACCCCTTCGAGGCAAGCCCCAAAGGTTTGGGCTATTCCGCGTTCGCTCGCCGCTACTGACGGAGTCGCTGTTGCTTTCTTTTCCTAGGGGTACTGAGATGTTTCAGTTCCCCCCGTTTGCCACCATGTGCTATGGATTCACACATGGCTAATTCAGGGATCTCGGGATCAACTCGCGTTTGACCAATCCCCCGAGCTTATCGCAGTCTTCCACGCCCTTCATCGCCTCCTGGCGCCAAGGCATCCCCCACACGCCCTTAGTAGCTTGGCCGCATTGATCGACCCCTTGCACGGATAACCGGCCCCTTACGGGGCTCGGCTCGCCTGACAAGAATCCAATCATGCTCCGCTACCGTCCTGTTCGTGCATTCGAACAGAAGTTAGTAACGAATTGATCTTCGTTTTCTCTAACGACGCATACAGAGAAATCTCTTAGCTTCCACAAGAAACCTTCGTCTCTTGTGAAGATACAACTCTTTCCGCTGCCTAATTGTCAAAGAACGTCCTGGCAGAATCCCAGAGGGATTCATCACAACCAATCGACAACAATCTTGGGAGATTGCCACGAATCGGGCTGACCAGGAGCGGGCGCACATTTTGAAGGGTGCGCCGGCTCGCGGTCAGGTTCGCTCGTTTTCAAACATCCCGCGGAACAATACTTCTTCGGTCAATTCCTCGTGGATCTTTCGCCAATTTTGTGGAGACGAAGGGGATCGAACCCTCAACCTCCGGCTTGCAAAGCCGGCGCTCTCCCAATTGAGCTACGTCCCCGCTCGCACCAACCGGGGCCTTACGGCCCTCGGCTCGCCAATACTGGGTGCACATGGATTCGAACCATGGACCTCAGCCTTATCAGGGCTGCGCTCTAGCCAACTGAGCTATGCACCCTGCTCGCTTCGTCAAACAAAAAAGCCAAACCACATTGGTTTGGCCCTACCAGCGGCAAGCGGTGGATAGAGCGTCAACCGGTCGGAATCATGGCAATTCGGTTCAGCATAGGTTTGACGAGGTTGTGGGTTTGGATTCGTCCAATCAACGAGGCTTAGAGAATTATAGAGCCGCGGCGCGTCGTGTCAACCGCAGTATGATTTTTTTTCAGATCTCGAAGAACATCGCATCCGTATGTTTCGCATCGGGGCTCTTGATACGCAGCGACGGCTTTTCCAGCGTGACGACCGTGTAGGGCTCGACGCCGTGGGTGAGCCAGACGCTGGAGCCAACCACGGCGTGATGGCCGATGACAGTGTCGCCGCCGAGGATGGTAGCGTTGGCGTACACGACGACATCGTCTTCGAGAGTGGGATGGCGTTTCATGCCGCGGATGATGTTGCCGGCCGCATCGCGTGGGAAGCTGAGAGCGCCGAGCGTGACGCCCTGGTAGAGCTTCACGTTCTTGCCGATGTCGCAGGTTTCGCCGAGAACGACGCCGGTGCCGTGATCGATGAAGAAGCCTGGGCCGATGCGGGCGCCGGGATGGATGTCGATGCCGGTCTTGGAGTGGGCGAACTCCGTCATCATGCGCGGGATCAACGGCACGCCCAAGAGCAGCAACTCATGGGCGATGCGATAAACGGTAATCGCTTCCAGGCCGGGATAGCAGAAGACAATCTCGTGATGGCTTTTGGCAGCGGGATCGCCCAGAAACGCGGACTCGGCGTCCTGTTCAAGCATGTAGCGCAATTCGGGCAGTTTCGTCAAAAGCTCGATGGTCTTCTGCTGAGCCAATGCTTCGAAATCGATGAAAGCCCCCCTCACCCCGCCCTCTGCCCCGGGAGTGGAGAGGGGGAGGGCGGGATCGCAGTCGTGCCGCATGGCCCGGGCGATCTGGTGCGTCAGCTTATCGTGCAGCCCGTCAATCAGATCGCCAACGTGATATTCGACGTTGCCCATGTGCAGGTTCTGCCGTCGCGCGAAACCAGGAAAGAGAATTTCCACCAGATCAGCCAGGATTTCGATGACGGCGTCGCGGCTCGGCAAGGGCCGATGCCCCAGGTGGTTGATGTGATTGCATTCGGTGTACGTTGCGACAATCGCCTCGGTGATTTCGTGCAGACCTTCCTTCAAGCGCAGATCAGTGGCCATAAGACCGCTCCTGTCACGGCAGTTTGTAATTCAGGGAAAATAGAAAAGAACGGCGATCTCCGGACTCAGCCGGCGACCGCCAACAGACAGGTGCAGCGGCAACAGAAAAGCGAATTCATCGCATGGTTCCGCGAAAGATCAAGAATACCTACATCCATCATAGCCTCGCCCGCTTTTGGCGTCAACGAGGCTATCCCATCCTTTAGTAAGATCGGCAGAACCCCGATCACAATTCACAGCTGGAATGTACGCCATCGGTGTCAAATGCAAGTGCATTCTTGAGAATCCGTTTTTCATCGCCCACGGCGTGGACGAATGCGCGGAATTTGGGCACGGATTGCTTGCGTCGCTAGCCCGAAAAAGCAAAGCAGGCCAATTCACCGCCGTAGCCGCTCAACAGGCATCGCCGCAACTTGTGGCTACCTCGACGGATGCGCAAGAGGGGCAGGAAAACTTTCGATATCATCACGATTGGCCTGCATTTTGCAATAAGGAAAACCTAATCCGCCGTCCGGCTTAGTAGTCATGGGAGAGGTGGCTGCTGGGTCGAGACGGCTTTTTTCGTTTTCGTTTTTTCACTTCGCACAAACGCCGCTTCGCATTTTGCCGTTAATATGATACTGTGTAAGCAGAATACTCAACGCCCCCAAGGAAGAGCGCCGCGATTCCCGGGGCGCGAGACCGCCAAAACAAAAACGCGTTGTTGCCCGTGGATGCCTCCATGCTCAGTCCGAGTTCCGCTCCCAGCGTGCCGGAGTCGCCGGCCGTTGCCGACCCTCATGCGCAAAACTATGATCGCTTTGGCGCGCCTGCGTGGAATTACTTGAAAGCCTGGTTCGGTTTGCCACACCAGCGCCGGCTTGGGTATGCCGCCTTGCAGGTGACGCGCATTCGGCATTTCGAGGCCGAATTCAGCAAGCTCACGGATACAGAGGTTCGTCACACCGGCTTGCAGTTGCGAGGCCGGGCCCGCGGCGGGGAATCGCTCGATCATCTGCTGCCGGAGACCTTTGCTCTGGTTTGCGTGGCGGCGAAGCGCTTTGTCGGTTTGCGCCCGTTCGACGTCCAGTTGGCCGCCGGCATCATCTTGCATAATGGCGCGCTCGCTGAGGTCTCGACCGGTGAAGGCAAGACGCTGGTCGCGACCCTGCCCGTGGCCCTGAATGCCATGCTCGGCCAGGGTTGCCATGTCACCACCGTCAATGATTACCTGGCGCAACGCGATGCCGACTGGACCGCGCGCATCTACACCGGGATCGGGCTAACCGTCGGCTGCCTGCAACAGCGCATGTCCGACGCGGCGCGCAAGGCCGCTTACAATGCCGACATCACTTACGGCACCGCTTCCGAGTTCGGCTTCGATTTCCTACGCGATCGCCTGAAGACCAAGGGCGGCGCCGGCCAGAACGTCCCCTTCTGGACCGCCTGGTCCGGCAACGGCCAGGATTACCGGCCGCCCGACCCCAAGGTGCAGCGCGGCCATCAATACAGCCTCGTCGATGAAGCCGACAATATCTTCGTGGACGAGGCCCGCACCCCGCTTGTCATCAGCACCGAGACGCGCCCGGCAACCGAATCGGAGTCAATCGTATACGTTTGGGCCGACAAGCTTGCCAAAGACATGGCCCGCGATAAGCATTTTTACCTGGACGAAAAAAAACAGAAAGTCGAGCTGACCGACGATGGCCGGCACATGATCCGCTACTCGAATCCTCCCTTCGGGGAGCATTCGCACGCCATGGACAAATTGCACGAGCACGTCGAGCGCGCCATCCATGCGAACCATCGCTTCCGCCTCGATCAGCATTACATGATTGTGGACAACAAGATCGTCATCATCGACGAAAGCACCGGCCGGCCGATGCCCGACCGCCAGTGGAACGAGGGATTGCACCAGGCGGTCGAGGCCAAGGAAGGCACGCCGATCAACTACAAAACCGATCACGCCGCCCAGATCACCTACCAGTCGTACTTCAAGCTGTACAAGAAGCTGTCCGGCATGACGGGAACGGCGATCCAGAACTTCTGGGAAATGCGCCGCGTCTACAAGCTGTGGGTCGTACAGGTGCCGACCAATCGCCCCTGCATCCGCGAGGTGCTACCCGATCGTGTCTTCCCGACCGAGGACGCCAAGTTTGACGCCATTGTCGAAGAAGTCAAGCGGCTCAAAGGCGAAACCGGCCGGTGCTAATCGGCACGCGCTCCGTGGACAAATCGGAGAAACTGAGCAAGAAACTGGTCGCCGCGGGCATCATCCATCACGTCTTGAACGCCAAGCCAGGCAATGCCGAGCGCGAGGCGGAGATCGTCGCTCAGGCAGGCCGATCGGGCGCCGTCACCATCGCCACCAACATGGCAGGCCGCGGCACGGATATTCTGTTGGGCGGCAACGCCGAGGCCATCGCCTGGGCCCAACTCAAGACCCAGTACAAGCACATCCACGAAGTCCCACCCGAGATGCTCAAGCAGATGATCGAGCAAATCGAATCGCAAGAAAACACCAAGAGCAACCATCGAGACGTGGTGAAAGCCGGCGGCCTGCACGTCATTGGCACCGAGCGCCACGAGGCCGCCCGCGTGGACCGCCAGCTCATTGGCCGCGCCGCGCGCCAGGGCGATCCCGGCAGCTGCCAGTTCTTCCTCTCGCTGGAGGACGAAATCCTCGAAGGGCTAGGCCAAAGCCGGCAGGATTATGTGAAACGCCTCGGCGCCGAGGGGGGCAACCGCAACTGGGACGGCTATCAGCCCGAATTCTTGAACGCCCAGCGCGCCGTCGAAAAACGCCATTACCGCCAGCGCCTCGATCTCATGAACTACGAACGCCAACGCCAGGAAATCCTCAAGGATCTCGGCGCCGACCCGTATGTGGATTGATTATCGACAATCGTCGCAGCCGGGAGGGCGAGGCTCCTGCCGAGCCGTGAGCGCCGAGTTTAATCGGGGCTCGCGGCTCGGCAGGAGCCTCGCCCTCCCAGCAGCGGGCGCGTTCACGCGATCAAGCGTCCGAAAGTGCCTTGATGCCGGGCAATTCTTTTCCTTCCAGAAGCTCCAGCGACGCGCCGCCGCCGGTCGAGCAATGGGTGACCTTGTCGTCCGCGTGCCATTTGAGCGCTGCCGTCGCGGTATCGCCGCCGCCGATGACGGTGACGGCCCCTCGCCGGGTCGCTGCCACCACGGCGTCCATGATAGCGCGAGTGCCGGCGGCGAACTTGTCCATCTCAAAGACGCCGACCGGGCCGTTCCAGATGATCGTGTTGGCCCGGCCAATGACCTCCTGAAACTTCTTGATCGTCGCAGGCCCGCCATCGAGCCCCTGCCAACCCGCCGGAATCCCGTCCTTCGCTGTGACGACTTTGCTCGCCGCCTCCTTGTCAAACTTATCGGCTGCGACGAAATCGACCGGCAGATGGATCGCCTTGTTCTTCGCGTTCGCTTTCGCCATCACCGCGGGAACGATCTCGGCCCCCTTCGGATCGAACAGCGAATTGCCGATCTCCATGCCATTGAGCGCTTTCAGAAAGGTGTACGCCATGCCGCCGCCGATGATGATTTCGTCGGCCTTGTCGAGCAGATTTTCGATGAGCTGAATTTTGTCGGCCACCTTGGCGCCGCCCAGAATCGCCAGCAGCGGTCGTTTCGGATGATCGAGCACCTGGGCGAAAGCGTCGAGTTCCTTCTTCATCAGGAATCCGGCGGCACGCTGCGGCAAGTTGACACCGACCATGGAACTGTGAGCGCGATGGGCGGTGCCGAAGGCGTCGCTAATATAGATGTCGCCGAGCCTGGAGAGCGATGCGCGAAAGGCAGCGATTTCTTCGGGCGTCGCTTTCTTGAGCGTCTCGCCAGTTTTCTCGTTCTTGACCTTACCCTCTTCTTCGACGTGAAACCGTAAATTCTCGAGCAGGATCACGTCCCCTGGTTTGGCCTTGGCGCATGCCGATTCGATTTCGGCGCCGACGCTATCGCTCAGGAAGGTCACCGGCCGACCGAGCAGCTCCTGCAACTTCGCCGCAACCGGCTTCAGGCTGTACTTCGGCTTGCGCTCGCCGTCGGGCCGGCCGAGATGGCTCATCAGGATGACCGCGGCGCCGTGATCGAGCGCGAACTGGATGGTCGGCAGCGCCGCCACGATGCGCTGCGGATTCGTGATGGCGCCGGTCTGCTTGTCCAGCGGCACATTGAAATCGACTCGCATCAGGACGCGCTTGCCCGTCAGGTCCAGCTTGTCGATCGATTGCTTAGGCATGCGGATCCTTCTTTGTTTTGATTCAAGCCCCAGGATAAGCGCAGCGTTCCTGGGGGTTCGACCCCGGTTTATTTCGCCATCATGTACTTGATCAGATCGACGCAGCGGTTCGAGTAGCCCCACTCATTGTCGTACCACGACACCAGCTTGAAGAAGCGGCTATTGAGCTCGATGCCGCTGCCGGCGTCGAAGATGCTCGAATGGGAGTCGTGGATGAAATCGCTCGACACGACCTCATCGCCGGTGTAAGCGAGGATGCCCTTCAGGTACGTCTCGCTCGCCTTTTTCATGGCGGCGCAGATATCCTTGTAGCTCGTATCCTTGGCGGTGCGCACCGTGAGATCGACAACCGAAACCGTGGGCGTCGGGACGCGGAACGACATGCCGGTGAGCTTTCCCTTGACCGCCGGAATGACTTCGCCGACCGCCTTGGCGGCGCCGGTGCTCGATGGAATGATATTGATGCCCGCCGAGCGGCCGCCTTTCCAGTCTTTCTTCGATGGGCCGTCCACCGTCTTCTGCGTCGCCGTGTAGCTGTGTACCGTCGTCATCAGCCCCTCCTCAAGGCCGAAGCCTTCGCGGAGCAAAACATGGACCAGCGGTGCCAGGCAATTGGTCGTGCAACTGGCGTTGGAGATGATATGGTGCAGCGCCGGATTGTACGATTCATGATTGACGCCCATCAGCAGCATCGCATCGTGCCCCTTCGCCGGCGCGGAGATGATGACTTTCTTCGCCCCCGCGGTGATGTGACCCTTGGCCTTTTCCGCTTCGGTAAACAGCCCGGTCGATTCGATGACGTATTCAACGCCAAGCGCTTTCCACGGCAGCGCGGCCGGGCCTTCCTTCACCGCCAGGCATTTGATCTTGTGGCCGTTGACGACGAGCACATCATCCTCGGCAGCGTCGGGCTTGGATTTTTCGCTCGCCACGGTCCCCTTGAACTTCCCTTGCGTCGAATCGTATTTGAGCAGATAGGCGAGATTATCGGCGGGGACGAGATCGTTGAGGGCAACGACGTCGATGGTTTTGCCGAGATGCCCCTGTTCGACGAGAGCGCGAAAGACGAGCCGGCCGATGCGGCCGAACCCATTGATGCCGAGCTTGATCATCTGAAACTCCTAAACGATTTGCCTGCGATTCATATCAATTAAAGTATGAGTCGGGAGTTTAGCCGGCGAGCTTGCTCGCGGGCGATGTCGTGCGCGGCGAGCAAGCTCGCCGGCTAAGCAGAACCAGGGAGAATTCATCATGCCGAATATCGTTCGCGTCGCCGTCACTGGCGCTGCCGGTCAAGTCGCCTACACCTTATTGCCGAGATTGGCATCTGGCGAGGTTTTTGGGCCGGATACGCAGGTCGTTCTGCAACTGCTCGAAATTCCGCCGTCGATCAATCCCAAGCCGATGCAGATGCTCGAAGGCGTCGCCATGGAGCTCGAAGATTGCGGCTTCACCACGCTCAAGGACATCGTCGTCACCGATGACGAGAACAAGGCGTTCGACGGCTGCAATTGGGCCCTCCTGGTCGGCGCCGCCCGCGCGGCCCCGGCATGGAACGCAAGGATTTGCTGCTCAAGAACGCCCAAATCTTCCAAAAACAGGGCAAAGCGCTTGCCGCCAAAGCCGCCTCCGATGTGCGCATCCTGATCGTCGGCAATCCGTGCAACACGAATTGCTTGATCGCGTACAATAACGGCCGATCGATCCCCGCCGAGCGCTGGAGCGCGATGACGCGGCTCGATCACAACCGCGCCGTCAGCGCCCTCGCCATGAAAGCCGGCGTCGGTAACGCGGCGGTCACCTGCATGACCATCTGGGGCAATCACTCTAACACGCAATTCCCCGATTTCAGCAACGCTAAGATCAACGGCAAACCCGCAACCGAAGTCATCGCCGACCGCGCCTGGCTCGAAACCGCCTTCGTCAAGGGCTGCCAAGAACGCGGCAAAGCGGTCATCGAGAAGCGCGGCTCGTCAAGCGCCTTCTCCGCCGCCAACGGGGCGCTCGATCACGTCAAGAACCTGCTCAAGCCGACGCCCGCCAATGATTGGCTCAGCATGGCCGTCGTCTCCAAGGGCCAGTACGGCGTCCCCGAAGGTTTGGTGTTCGGCTATCCGTGCAAAAGCGACGGCAAGGGCAACTTCAGCGTCGTCGATGGCGTCAAGCTCGACGCCTTCGGGCAGGAGAAATTCAAGTTGACGCTGAAGGAACTGGAAGAGGAACGCGAGGCGGTGAAGGAATTACTGAAGTGATTTGGCGTCTGGATTCGTTTAGCGCTCGCATGGCCTTGCGAGCGCTAAACGGGCACAACGATTCGATTCCTTACAACCCCGCGCGGATCGTCACCTTCAGCGTTAGCTTTTCCTTGCCGCGCAGCACCTCGGCGGTCACGGGCGTTCCGGGCCGCAGTTGGCTGGCGGCGGCGTAGGCGTCGGCAACGGAATCGGTCCAGCGCCCGTCCAACGTCAACAGGCGATCCCCCTCCTTGAATCCCGCGCTGGCGGCCGGCGTGCCCGGCATCACTACCTTGACCGTCACTCCTGCTCCCTCGCCTTTCGCCGACTCCACTTTCAGCCCCAGGATGCCCGCCGGCGCCAGAATGCTCGGCGCCATGCGAACCGACTTCGGCGCCAACATCCGCTCCATCATTACCTCCATCGCGTTGCTCGGCACATAGTCGTTCGGCTCGAAGGTGAGCAGCTTTTTCTCATAGTCGATCGACATCTTGTAGCGGGCATAAAACGTGAAGCCGAGGATGCCTTCGAGCGGGCCGACCACGCTGGAGATCGCCTTCACGGTCGGATGATCCATCACGGTGGCCGAGATGCTTTCCGCCTTCAAGTCGCCCAGACCGATCTCCTTGATCTTAACCTGTCCCACCATGCCGAAAAGCGGCAGCAGCGGCTTCTTGGTGTCCTTGGTGAAGAGGTCCGCTTCCTTGGCGACTTTGCCGCTTACCAGGCTATCGGGCGCGCCGGTGTCGAAGACCATCCGATACGGGCCTTTGCCGTTGACCTTGACGCTGACAACCATGTGCTGTGTCTTGATCACCTCAAACGGCACGACAATTTTCTGGGCCGGCTCCTTCTTCGCGCCGTCCTGGGCGTGAATTTGGACGGGAATTAGGAAGGCGGCGACGCAGATGATTGCGAGATGGCGTTTCATGGATCGATTCCAGTTCGTAGGTCAGGCTTTCCAGCCTGACGAAATTGCCAAGGTGCTTCTGTCAGGCTGGAAAGCCTGACCTACAGACCTGGGCCAGCAGTGATCTTCAGGTCTTGTTTTTCGCTCTTGCGTTCGATGGTGAGCGAAAGCGTCTTGCCCGCAGTGAGCTTGCTGGCTTGCCGAAGCACGGCGTCGATGGAGCCGACTTCCTTGCCTTGGGCCATGACGATGCGGTCGCCTTTCTGCAATCCCGCCTCCGCTGCCGGGCTTTTCTTGAGGACGTTGGCGACGTAAACGGCCTTGTCCTTTTCCTCCAGCTCGAAGCCGAAGAAGCCGCGCGGTTGCGGGGCGGGCGGCAGACCTCCGCCGGCCAAAAAGCTCATGACCTCGACCAGGGCCACCATCGTGTCCATGCCCGCGGTGCTGGCTTTGCCGCCGAGCGGCCTCGGCGGCGGCGGATCGAACGCCAGAGGCGTCCAGGTCATCTGCTTCTTCGTGTAATCGAAATCCATCTTGTACTTCGCCAGCACCGTGTAGCCGATCATGCCGTGCAGCTCGACGCCGGCCAGCCCCATGCGATTCATGCCGGTGATCTGGAATGGCGTCTCGACGCGCGCTTTCACCTTGGTCAGCTCCAGCCCGCCTTCGAGCTCCAGCTTGTCGAGCACCGCCCAGCCCTTCTCGACCTTGAGGCCCACCTCCTTGCCGACCGGCTCGGCAATGAGCAGAACCGGGCAGCCGGTGTCCACGATGAAATTGAACGGCCCCTTGCCGTTGATCTTGATGCGCACCATCGTGTGGTTCGTGTCGGTCAGGCGAAAGGGAACCAGCACCGGCTTGGCGTCGGTTTTTTTGTCGGCGTCTTTTTTTGCTTCCTGGGCTTGAAGGGCAACGGGGGCAACGAACAGCATCGCGATGAGCAGCCAGCGGACTTTCATGGGATCAACTCCAGCGGAGGTTTGCGATTCAGTGCATTGTAGCGGATATTTGGTAGCGGTTCAGTTTGAATTATTGTCCGATTTAGGCAAAAAAAGCAATCGCACCCAAGAGCGCCTCATCGTTTCAGAGAGGAGGCGTTTGATCAGCAACGTCAATTCAGCTAGAATGCAACGGAGCGTTTCTGGCAAAGGACGCGCATGGATTCCCCGTCCACCGATCGGATTTCGTCGATTTCGGCCTTGCATCGCAAGCATTTTCCCAAGAATCCAACTGGCAACGAATTCGCCCGTGTTCCGTCACGACCTCGCCGCCGGTCGCTTTCTGCTGCCGTCAGAATATTTGCATAGGACGACACGACGTCATGGAACCAACGCCGTGAGCAGCAACGCCGAATTTTTCGAGGACAGTCTCGGAATGGCTCCAAAATTGCGCGTCACGATCCTTTTCGTCTTTGTCGAATATGATCTCGAAAATTACACCGCCATCCTCCCATATTTCCCGCGTTTCTGTTGGTTCCAACGTCCTACTGACAAAGAGCAACATGTGATTTGGGTTGGATGGTCCGCCAAGGACCTCCTCAACTTCCTTTTTCGTCATTCCAATCTTGATGCGGTCCTCCTTATCACTCTGGGCAGCAAAAACGAACACGAAGATAAGGAGCACTGCCCAAAAGGAACCGAATATCAGGAGAACTCGAAGAAACCGTTTGCCTGACATATGGAATTCCAAAGGACCATAGGCTGGCCATTCCTTGTTCGAATATTTCACCACTGGCAACTGTCTAACCCGGATATTTCATCGTGCCGTCTGACTGGATGGGATCTTGGCTCGTGCGCGGGGAAAGCTTGTGGAGGTGCTGAATGCGCGGACTGCCCCCTTCCCCCAGTGTGTCGGGCCTTTGCATGGCTTGCAGATTTGGTCGGCGAACGACTTCGACCGATTGGTTACGGACTGAGTTGGGGGCTTGGCTCGGCGCTGTTCGGTGGCGTATCGCTCAAGCGTTGCGCGACGATGCGAAAAAGGCTTTGCCAGGTGTAACTGCTCGACATTTTCACCACGATCCGTCGCACACTGCGTACAATCCAGGCGCCAATCTTGAAGAGCTTCAAGCGGATGGTGCCGACCTCTGCTCGCTCCAGGTCGGTGTTGCGCAGGGCGTGGCGGCGCAGGTGCGAGATCAACACATACGCGGCCGCCGCCAACAGCACGCGGAACTGATTGGCGACGAAGCGATGGCAGCTCGTGCGGTCGGCGAACAGGCCGAGCTGTTGTTCCTTGATGCGGTTTTCGGTGTCGCCGCGTTGGCAGTAGTTGTCCTCATACAACTCACGACCATCGTCCGTGAGATTGGTGACGATGAAACGCGGGTTGGCTTTGCCGTCCTTGGCTCCGGGCAGATACTCGGCCTTGGCGATGACGCGACGCAGTCGGCTCCAGGTGCCGGCGGCGTCGAGAAATTCATGGAAGACGCGATAGGCCTGGCCGTCCATGGCGTGTAGCTGGGCGACCTGATCGAGTTGAAATTGCACGTTGCGTTGCAACACCGGATTGCGTGCCAGGCCGAGCAGATAAAAGACGCCGTTACGCTCGCACCAGTTCATGACGCGGTGTCGGCAGAAACCGCTGTCGCCGCGCAGCACGATGCGGACGTTGGGCCATTCGCGACGGAGCCGCTGGACCAGAAGCTTCAAGATCGGTCCCGTATGCCGAGCGGCATCGATGTTCGAAGGCCGCAGATAGGCGACGAGGAGATGATCGCCGCAATGAACGTAGAGGGGCAGGAAACAGTAGTTGTCGTAGTAGCCGTGGAAGAAACGCTTCTCTTGATGGCCATGAACGATGTCGTCGGTGGCATCGAAATCGAGGATGAGTTCTTCGGGGGCTTGGGGATGGTCTAGGTGAAACGACTTAATGAAGGTTTCGACGAGTACGGCGGAGATATGGAAGAGAGTCTTGCGGGAAACGCGATTTTCGAGTCGGCACAAGGTGGGCGGTGAGGCGAGTTGGGGAGCGTCGTCGGGACCGGGATGATCGGTAACGGCTTGCCAGAGCGGATCGTCGCGAAGCTGCTGATGATCGTTGAGATCCTCGTAGCCGCAAGCGATGGCGAAGATTCGCTGAGCCAAAAGAGCACGCTGCGGATGCAGGATGAGGGCGGGCTGGCGTGGATCGGGAATAACACGATTGAGGGCATCGATGAGTCCGAGCTGTTGATCGACCTGTCGGAGCAGCAGCGCGCCGGCATCGGAGGTGATGGACCCGCCCGCAAAATCGGCAGTGAGATTGCGACGATCGAGGCTGGTAAATGGTACGGGTGTTTCGTTACACTGTGTCATCGCGAAGGCTCCTGGCCAAGTGGAGTGGAAGTGTGCTAACTCCCTTCTCTACCAAACCTTGAGCCATCGCGCCATTCCAACTTCCGTCAAAACGATGAAATATCCGGGCTAAATCACCTTGCACAATTTGCCGTAGGGTGGGTCGAGCGTAATCGCGAGGCCCACCGTAGTAGCAGAGGCCGGTGGGCCTCGCGATTACGCTCGACCCACCCTACGACTGCAGCGAATCCGCGCAGGCCCATGTAGATCACTTCTTTCCCGGCGCAAACGGCGTCAGCGGCAGGATCGGCAGGCGAGATTCCGAATAGCCGCCCAGGAAAACGAAGCACATCTCGTTGGTGGTCTGCTCGCCGACGATGACGCGGCGCGGCGGGCTGAACGGATTGAGCGGGTTCTTGTCCGAATTGTCGTAAGACGCCTCGACGTGGAACTTCGTCCCCGCCTTCACTTGAATCGGCTCCTTCAAGACGTACATTTCCTGCCAGTTGTAATCCCACTGCTTGATCGCAATTAGCTTCTGCTCCGGGCCGTCGGGGGGCGTCATCGTCAGACTGATCGATTTGCCGAGCAGATGCATGTGCGGCGAGATCGTCAGCATCGTGAAGTCCTGGCGGGCCCAGGTGTCACCGTCGAGCTTGAAGGAGTCAGCACCGGGCGGGATCGCGAAGAAGTAGCGCAACGGCCCCGAGCCGACGCCCCCGGCAACCGCGGCCCCCTGGAAGGGATGATCGATCTTTTTCTTGGCGAAGTAGAGTCCGACCTGCGTGCGGTCCTTTTCGGCCCGGCCATTGCGGTGATAGTGGACCTGCATGATGACATCGGCATTCTTGGGCAGATGAAAACCGACGCCATCGGGCATAAATCGCGGCAAGATGCCGGGCGCCCAGCCGAGCAGTGCCGCGCGGGGCAAAAAGCCGACCCCCATCATGCTCGAGTAGCCGGGGCCGCGATCGAATTTTGACGCTTGGCCGGTGTGCGGATCGATGACCGGATTGTTTTTTTCCTTTTCCTTTGCCGATTGTTCCAGCTTTCGGCCATTGCCGGCAGTGTCGATGAAGAGGAGCAGGTGATGGACGACCTGCGGATTGCCGGGCCGCATTTCGATGGCGGCGATGTATTTGTCCTCGTCCAAATTGGTCGGCAAGACGAAGCAACGAAAGACATCCTTGCCGCCGGGGCCGACGAGGAAATCGTCGCCGGGGCTGAGGATGAGATCGGGGGTGCCAAGCCGCCAGCCGGTGGGGAATTCGCGCGGCGGCGGGGCGTCTTTCGGATCGCCGGCGGGGGTGCCATTGTCGGCCCAGTCGGCGAGCGTCTGGATTTCCTTGTCGCTTAGACGCCGTTCGTTGTGGAAGGCGACCCCCGCGCTGACCTTCCACGGCGGCATTTCGCGGCGCTTCGTGTAATCCTTGATGTCGGCGCGCCCAGTTGACCGCCTGCTTGTACGTCATCAGCGAGAACGGCCCCACCTCGCCGGGCCGATGGCATTCCTGGCAGTGCTTCTGCAAGATCGGCAGCACATCGCGATGGTACGTCACCTTGCCGTCCTTGGCGATCACACGCGGCTCACGGTAAATTTTGCAGCCGACCGCTTGCGTCGCGGGGACCGAAACCGGCCGGCCCGTGACCAATTCGGCGAGCGTCTGGCTCAGATTGAATTCCGTGATCTCGGCATGCTTCTTGAGCCGTTCGGAATACATGTTGTCGATTCGGCCGCGATATTTCAGGACGAAGTTGCCGTCGAGCACGAAGACCTCCGGCGTGAAGTCGGCCTTGAGAGCGTCGGCGGCGCGCATGCGTTCATCCTTGAAGACGGGAAACGCGGCATCGAATTTCTTGGCCGCCTTGGCGACTTGCGCCGGCGTTTCATCTTCGTTGACGGTCAGGCCCCAAATCGTGACGCCGAACTTGCCGAACTCGTTGGCGATCTCCGAGAGGGGGCCCATGTAGCTTTTCGAGATGGGGCATTCGAAGGAAAGAAAAACGATGACGATCGCTTTTTGGTTTTCGAGCTCATAGAGACGATGGGATTTGCCGGCGTCATCCTTGAAGGTGAGGTTCGGCATTTTTTCGCCGAGCTTGGCCTTCGATGGCTCCTGGGCGGAAATCTGAACGCGGACGGACAAAGCCAATGCCAAGGCGAGGAGGGAATGGAAAACGATGCGTGCTCGCATGATGCAACCTCGCACAAACTCCATCTCAGTGGGGTATTCTATAGAAGGTTGGGCGATGATAATACCGGACCGGGCGGGGGAATGTTTCAGTCTTCCGGGCGCGCACGGATAGCTCTTTCGAAACTCGCTTCTCATCTATTGCGCATTGCGCGTATCCGCTATAATTATTCCACGCCGATGAAATCATCGAAAGGAAACCGCGATGGCAACCGACATTACAACCGAACCCGCGATTGACAGCCCAGAAGATCTCGCGAAGCGATTTGCGATGCTCGCTGCAATATGGCGCGAGGACACAAAGTTCTCTTCACGGATGGGGCGCGATGCGCAACACCCCGCGTATCAGGAAATCATCGCGATGGGCCAAAAGGCCGTGCCCTTTCTCTTGGCCGATCTGGAAAAGGATCCTAATCACTGGTTCCTCGCGCTGCATCGAATCACCGGGGCCAATCCTGTTCCCAAGGAACATGCGGGCAAATTGAAAGAGATGGCTGCGGCTTGGATCGCCTGGGGCCGCGCAAATGGGTACAGGTGGGAACGTGGAATTTGAGCCAAGAGACTTTCCCAATCTGCGCCGACAACCATCAAGTGAAAGGCGCCGCCGACAAAAGTTACAACTGCATCGCCTGGGCTGTTGGCCGCTCCGACGCCAACTGGGATCCCAAGGAAGGGGACGATCCGGACGTAAATTACTTTTGGCCGCCGAACGTGCCGTCCGATTATCAAGTCACATCGTTGATCGCAGCCCTTGACTCGATGGGATTTGTGATTTGCACAGACGGCTCGCTGGAAGACGGTGTCGAGAAAGTCGCTATCTATGCCGACGGAACCGAATACATGCACGCCGCGCGACAACTCGAAAATGGCAAGTGGACGAGCAAGATGGGCAAAGCCCAGCAAATCGAGCATGATGCGCCTGAGGACCTGGCGGACCCAAGTATGGGTTCGTCGCCGCATTCATGAAGCGCAACCGTCGCGCGAAGGCATGAGCCCTTACTGTGTCACCTCGCCCCCAAGAAAATGCAGCTCCCCAGCACGCACGCCAACAGCAACAGCACCCACGCCCCCGCCAGCACCAGCAGCCAAACGTGCGGTTGGACGCGGTCGCTGTCGCCGAAGATCGAGGTGGTCCCCGTTTCACCCGGCGGCGTCTTCTCCTCCGGCTCGATGCGGAACAGGATCGCGTCGTCCGGGGCTTCCTCCGCTGCCTTCGCCGGTTCCGACACGGTCCAGTTCGCCACGATATCGCGCACCGCCTGCTGATAATCTGCATCCCCCGGGGTGTCGAGTGGCAACGGGGTCCCCTCGCGCCAGGACGCCAACGCCGATTCCACTTCCACCGCCGACGCAAAGCGGTCGGAAGGATTCTTGGCCAGCATCTTGTGCACGATCGCTGCGAACGCCTCCGGAATCTGCGGATGCTTGTTGCGGATCTGGTCCGGCGTCTCATGACGGTGCGATTTCACTTTGTCGTACACGCTGCCATAGGGGAACGGCGGTTTGCCGGTCAGGGCGAAGTACAGGCAGCAGCCCAGGGCATAGATGTCGGCACGGATATCGATGTTGGTCGGATCGCGCGTCTGCTCGGGGGCCATGTAATCGATCGAGCCGACGATATAGCCCTTGCCGCCGACGACCTCGATGTCGTCCACCTCTTCCCCCTCGGTGAACGCCAGGCCCAGATCGAGCACCTTGGCGTGATCGTGCGGCGTGATCATGATGTTGGACGGCTTCATGTCGCGGTGAATGAGGCCTTGGCCGTGGGCGTGCGCCAGGGCCGAGGCGGTCTCCGCGAATAGATGGGAGGCGCGGGGAACCGTCAACGTGCCCTGCCCGGTCACGACGCGATAGAGCGTCTGCCCCGGGATGAATTCCATCGCGATGAAGTGGATATTCTGGAAAACGTCAGCTTCCACGGTGCGGGCCAGGTGCGGATCCTTGACCTTCTGCGACAATTCCATCTCGCGCTGAAAACGCGCGAGCAGCCGCTCCTTGGTGCGCGCGGTCTTGGGCGGCAGAATCTTCAGTGCGACGTGCTGCCCGGTGCGCGTATCGAGCGCCAGATAGACCGCCCCCATGCCGCCTCGGCCCAGCGGCGCCTGAATCTGGTAGTGCCCGAGCACCAGGCCGAGCGTGATCCCCTGCAGCAGCTTGTAAACCTGGAAGCGCGTCAGCTTGCCGCGCTCGATGAGATGCTCGATGACGGCACTAACTTGCTCGCGGCGCTCCTTCGGCATGGAGCGAAGCGCGCTTTGCAATTGCTCGCGCTGAAGCAAGCCGCTGCGCATCAGTTTTCGCAAGAAATCATCAACCGCCGACAACTTCGGGTTCCTCAAAGGAACCACAGAGGCACAGAGACACAGAGAAATTTAGCCACGGATGAAACACAGATGAAACACGGATAAGAACAAATTAGTAATCACCAATTACGCTCTTTGTCGATCAATTTCTTTCCCCGCCTCAGTCTCTCTTTCCGTGTTCCATCTGTGTTTCATCCGTGGCTAAATTTCTCTGTGTCTCTGTGCATCTGTGGTTCAGTTTCCTATACCTCCGCCGTGCCACTCTCAGGAGGTGGCGGCGGCAATGGCGTTGCCGGCTTCTCCACAGTGCGCCCATTGCCGTTGCGCGATCGAGGCCGACGCCGACGCCGTTTGCGCACCGGCACATCGGCCACCGGCTGTTGCAACTCCGCCCCGAAGCGCGTCACCACGTACGTTCGGCTGCGGTCGTCGATTTCCAGCTCCACCAGCCCTTCCTTCTGCGCGTCGAGCAACAATTCGCTGAACGCCCGGTAGCCATGGTACGCCTCGTTGAACGATGGCTTCTTGCGCTTCATCGTGTCCTTGACCATCGACGCGCCCAGGTTTTCCTTGTTCTCACGCCGCAGGGCCAGCAGCGATTCCATCAACAGCGCGAACGCCTTCCTCTTGGTCTCCGGCAATCCAGCGGGCAAGGTCGGCGCCATCGTCGGGGCTTTGCCGAGGTCTTCGTAGTAGATGAATTCGTCGCAGTTGTCGCGCAGCAGCTCGGAAGTCGAATCCTGCATGCCCAGGCCGATGACGTGCTTGCCGTTCTCCTTGAGCTTGGAGACAAGCGGCGAGAAATCGGAATCGCCGCTGACGATCACGAAGGTGGTGATATGCTCCTTGGAATACGCCATGTCGATGGCATCGACGACCAGGCGAATGTCGGCCGAGTTCTTGCCGGTCTGAATCCGCTTGGGAATTTCGATCAGCTCAATGGCCGCCTCGTGCATCGCCTGGGTGTACGGCCCAAATCGGCTCCAGTCGGCGTACGCCTTCTTGACGACGATCTTCCCCTTCTCGACGAGCCGTTCCAGCACGCGCACGATGTCAAAGCGATCGCGGCGATTCTGAAACCCGAGCGCGAGATTTTCGAAGTCGATGAACACGGCAAGCGATGAATCACTATCCGGCATGAAGATTCCCTCCAAGCCCCAGGATAAGCGCAGCGTTCCTGGGAGCGCCGAAATTACTCCATCCTCTTCCTCGTCATCTTTGTACGCCCAAACCCACGCATCCTTCTGCTTGAGGATATATCCAATACGTGTGCCGCTGATGCTCCGCCGAATCCACTCATTTATACTTCCCATCATGCGCCCACAGCCGCCCCGGCAATTGCTTCTTTACCGCCATCGATGCCCGGCGCTTGCACTCGCCAACAATCCGCCGAATCTCCTTCAGATCGTCGGGTAACTCCACCAGAAAATGACAATGCGTCGCCGCGACCGAAATAACCAGGATCCGATGCGATAGCTGCTTCATGGCCAGGCGAATGCGGGTGCCGATCTTTTCCCGAAGCTCTTCCGGAATGACGACCGGCTCCCCACTGATTTCTTTGCTGTAACGATGCAGCCCCGCATGCTCTCCCAGCGGCGGCGGATTCTTGTAATCGCCTGATGAGTGGACCTTGTGATCGACAGCCCGAAATCCGCGCGGATCGCCCGGCAACCAGCTGTTGAGGGTGGAGATCACCACGTGCCGCCAACGCTTGCCTTCGGTGGGCATGATGTTCCCTCGCGCGAAACCCCCAGGAACGCTGCGCTTATCCTGGGGCTTGCCATGAATAATGCAAAGCCCCAGGATAAGCGCAGCGTTCCTGGGGGTACACGCCCTATTTCTCTACCTTCCAAAATTCATCGAACAGCCCCGCCGTCGCCACCTCATATCCCGTCGGCGTCATACGTAAAATCGCGTAATCGCCGAGCCGGGGATAGAGCATGGCGTTCGTCTTGGCGTAATCCTCGCTCGGCCAGGTGTGCCCCGTATTGAGCACGACGTATTTCGCCGGATTGAGCGGATTCGGAAAGATCATCACCGGCACATGCTCCGACGCCTTGTACTTCTTCCCCGCGAATTCGATCTCGTCCTTCGTCCACTTGAGCGGCAACTTCGGCAGGATGTTCGCCAGCAGAAAATTGGAGCTCGGATCGCCGAACAGGATCAGGTGCCTTTCCATGATCTCGTTCGGCGTGATGCCATATTCATTGGTGATCGGCAACTCGCCGCGCCAGTGCTTGGCCCAATCGTGCTTGAAGGCGTTGAGCTTGGCATCCACGAATTTCTGCGTCGCGGGATGCCAGGGTTTGCCGGTGCCCTGGACGCAGACGAAGCCGGAGGCGAAGGCGTCATCGATGGGGCCTTGCAGGCCGGGCCTTTTCGACTCGCCGCGTTTCATTTCCTCGAAAAATGCCGCACGGTCCTTACCCTGCCACTTTCCATCCTTCTTTTCAAGCATCAGGCAAGCCGTTAACATGAACTGGGGCTCGGCTTTTATTTCTTGACCATCGATTTGAACGACCATGGGCGGGCCAGGAGTTATCCGAGGTTGCGACGGGCAAACCGTTAATGCCCGCACGTTCTTGGTGGTCAAGCGACAACCTTGCTCCGTTGCCTCGCCAACCACGGAGGCCTTTTCATAGTGTTTTTCCAGGCCGCTGATCAAAATCCACTCGCACGCATTTGCCTTCGTTGTATAGGTGACGAACGAGATTTTCTTGGGAAATGGCTCCCGTCCCTTGGCGGCAAACTCCGACCAGATGGAGTTCACCTTCCTAAACCAGTCTGCCGGCATAGTGTGACCCAATCCCGGTGCCACAAGGTGCGTCATGTCACCGATCCTCAACTCCTTTAGGCGATTTTCGATATTGTCCGCCGCCATCTTCTGCGGATCCGCGCCGCCGGAGTATGCCACGATGGGGATCATTCGCGCGTTTTCGGCATAATCAAGCGCATCATAGATGCTCAAGCATTTTTCCTGATAATACGGCAGCGGATTTGGCAAACCACCTGCATAGCCATGCGTCGTCGAAAACCCAGCACCCGGCCCCATGACGCACCAACGGTCGGGAAAGCGCAAACCAAGATGCCAAGTACCGGCCCCACCCATCGAGAAACCTCGCAATACGACACGTCCGCGAAACACCAATTGGTCGCGCTGCGCATTCAAGAAAGCTCCCATCGCCCCGAATACATCCGTCTCCCCCGCCCAGCGATACGCATTATTCCCGCGCCCAAAAATATCGATCTGCACCCAATCTTGCTCCGGGTCGATCTTCTTCTTGCCGTTGTGCGCATGGATGAACGCGACCTCCGTCAGCGCGCTATCGCGGCCATGCAGCACGACATCGACGCGCCATTTTCGCTTCGGGTCCTTGCCATATTCGAGCGGATAGGTGACGCCGTAGGGCTGGGCGGTGTCGTCGATGCTGGAGCGGTAGGCTCGCAGGACGTTGCGCTTTTCGAGCGTGGTCCACGGCGATTTGCCCTGGGCGAGCTGGTCGGCTCGCTGCAAGCCGGCGTCGAGCGCATCAAGGGTCCATTGGCCGCTTTCTTTCTTGTACCATTCCTTGAAGCGCACGATGTTCCGGGCGCCGCGCAGATAGATTTCCACGTCCGGCAACAACTCGTGCCTCTTCGGGTCCTTCTTCAGCTCCGCGATCTTGGCCGCGAGCTGGGCGGTCTTCGTTTCGATCTGCTGGAGCACCTCGGCGCTGGGCGGGAATATCTTTTCGGGCGGATCGTATTGGCCCCGCACCGACTCGGCGACGAAGGCCATGAAACCGAACGGCGAGCAGAATTGGTAGAAGTTTGCGCATCGTTCCGCGTCCTTTACGCTTGAACAAGTCGTGTTGGCTTGCAACAATGATCTACTGAAAATACCTCTCCGCGGGGTATGACGCAAGCGACAAATGATGGAGACGCCTCATGCCCTCTCGCCTGATCACCGCGGCCATCCTAGCCTTCTGGCTGGGGATGACCGGGCTTCTGCTGCAGCGCGAAGTCGTGCCGATGATGCTGGCGGAGGTCGCGCCGACCTTCCAGATCGACCTGACCGACGAGATCGGCTCGCCGCTGGTCGCCTGGACCATGTTCTCCGGCGGCAAACGCGTCGGGTCGGCCACCTCCAAGATCAATGCCCTTGAGGAACGCCGTTACGAATTCCGCTCCACCTTCCATTTCGACAGCTCCAAGGATTTCCACGGGCTCAAGACCATCGAATCCATGGACCGCGTTTCCGAAGACGGCAAGCTGCAAGCACTCTCGATGAAAATCGTCATCGATCCCATCGTGATCGACATTGAGGCGGAAGTCATCGGCCAGAAGCTCAAGCCACGCATCCTGTGGAACAACACCGAATACAAGGGGCTCGTCGGCGAGATCGATATGTCCGCGCAGAGCAACGTCGTCAGCTCGTTGAAACTGGTGAGTCGGCTGCGCGGCCTGCACGTGGGCCAAACCTGGTCCGAAACCCCCTTCGACCCGTCGCGCGGCATCGAGAACAACTTCGCCGCCGATCTTTTCAAGCAATTCAAGGCGCCGGCGCTGATCGCGCTCGTGAAGGCCGATATGCTGGTCTGGGATCACAAGGACGTCGTTTGCCACGTGATCGAATATCATGATGATGCGAACAAGGAGGTGGTGGCGCGTGTGTGGGCCCGCAAAAGGGATGGCCTGGTGCTGCAGCGCGAGGTATCGGTGCTGGGTCGGGAACTGAAATTGCAGCGCGTGCCGCATTAATAGCAGGCAGGACGCATGCCCTCGTTCCCACGCTCGGCGTGGGAACGCACTGCTTCGCGAGGCTCCTGCGTCGCGGACAGAGTGCCTTGGATTTGCTCACTCGCGCACGAGATTTGAACGGCCACTCGGATGCGGGAGCTTCGTTTCGCGCGAGTCCCAGTCCGCGACGCCGGAGCGTCGCGAACCAGTGCGTTCCCACGCGGGAGCTTGGGAACGAGAAGCATGGAAAATCCATGATCGAACTTCTGCATATCAGCAAGAAATACGGCGCCAAGGTGGCTGTCAACGATCTGCACCTGATCATTCCGAAGGGGGAGCTATTCGCGTTTCTGGGACCCAACGGCGCCGGCAAGACCACGACGATCAAGATGATGTGCGGCCTGTTGTTCCCGACGACCGGCGTCATCCGCATTGCTGGCTTCGATCTGGAAACGCAAGGCCAGGACGCGCGCCAACGCATCAGCTATGTCCCCGACACGCCCTACCTTTATGAAAAGCTGACCGGGCGCGAGGTGCTGCACTTCATTGCCGACATGTACCACCTGCCGCCCGACCGGGGAATGCGCCGCATCGACGAGATGATCAAGCTGTTCGGCCTGAGTGCATTTGTGGACGACTTGACGCAGAATTACTCGCATGGCATGAGGCAACGGACGGTGTTTGCGGCCGCGCTGTTGCACGAGCCGGAGGTGCTGATCGTCGATGAGCCGACGGTCGGACTCGATCCGCGCAGCATACGGCTCCTCAAGGATATCTTGCGCAATGAGGCGCGGCGCGGCACGACGGTGTTCCTGTCCACGCATTCGCTCGATATTGCCCAGGAACTATCGGACCGCATCGGCGTCATCAACCAGGGCAAGCTCATCGCCTGCGGCACGCTCGATGCGCTGCGGCAACACGCCGACCACACGGGAACGCTGGAAGATGTCTTCCTGAAGATGACGGAGGAAGAAGGGGCATCGGCGATCACCGCTCTTGATCCGACGGCGAAACTGTGAAGCGTGTCCTACACGGCCTCAAGCAAATGTAGGGTGGGTCGAACGAAGTGAGGCCCACCATCGCCCGGCAACGGTGGGCCTCACTTCGTTCGACCCACCCTACGCGCTCCTACACGGCCTCGGAAAAGGTCGGCGTTCCGAGGATCGACCGGGCCAGGCCTTCCGCCCCGTCCCTACGGCTCACACATTCCTCGGCGCCCACCATCCGGGCGCAATCCTGAATCGAAGGCGTCCAGTCGTCGGCCACCAGGATGATGTGTGTTTCCGGATTGGCGTTGCTGATCTTGGCGCTGGTCAACCAGCCGCTCTCATCGAGCAGCTCGGCGTCCAGAACGACCACGTCGGGGCGGTATTCATCGGCGAAAGTGCGGGCTTCGATGCCGCTGCCGACCATTTGCACTTCCCAGCCGAGCCGGCGAAAATAGCGGCCGCATTCGGAGGCATAACCGGCATCGGCGTAGGCCAGCAACATGCGTGGCCGGTTTTCATAATCAGAGTGATAATTTTCGATCATTTAACTTTTTCCTGTCCTTCCAAGTTGGACAATATAACAATAACTCCTTATTCTCCGTCATAACTTTACGACGAAATCCTTGTCGTGGCGGTTCGGATTTTGAGAATAATCGTTGAAGAAAGCCGCGGTGGGGCAGGCTGTTCCGTGGCTTCATGGTAACGGGATCGCTAGAAAATTCCAAGGCGTGTTTGGCCGCTTAGCCCGATTCGGGAGGGCGAGGCTCCTGCCGAGCCGCGAAGGTGCGAAAACTAGCTGGACACGCGGTTCGAGCTAATCTCGGCTCGGCAGGAGCCTCGCCCTCCCGGCCGTGCCACGAAGGAATACCGTTTCACCAACACGGGAGACACAGAAGTGGCCAAGAAAACTACCAATTCCAAGCCGGCCGAGAAATCGCCGGAGAAAACTAGCCCCGCCCTGATCCGCGATGCGCTCGCCAAAAGCGGCGGGGTGTTGCTCCTGGCCCCGAACTGGGTGCCACGTGCCTTCTTGACGCCGGGCAAGCGGCTCAAGTTGCACCACGAAGATATTTACGCCTATGGCGCCAATCGCGGCGGGATCGACGAACGCTGGTTCGCGTCCACCACCCCCGCCGCCAACGCAGGCGCCGCCTGGGACGAAGGGCTCAGCTACGTCGTCCACGACGGCAAGAAAGCGTTCACCCTGCGCGAGGCGATTCGCTCCGAAAAGGACGGTCTCATCGGCTCCGACATCTGGAAGCGTTACGAGCGCTGGCCGGTCTATTCGAAATTCTTCGACAACATGGGCCCGATCCCACACCACATGCATCAGAACGCCGCCCAGGCGGCCCTGGTCCATCAGCAAGGCAAACCGGAATCGTACTACTTCCCGCCACAACTCAACTACACGGGCAATAATTTTCCCTACACGTTCTTCGGCCTGGAACCCGGCACAACCAAGGCCGACGTCCGCCGTTGCCTGGAGAACTGGAACAGAGGCGACAACGGCATCCTCAACTACAGCAAGGCCTATCGCCTGCAACCGGGGACCGGGTGGCTGGTGCCGCCTTGCGTCCTACACGCGCCGGGCTCGCTGGTGACTTATGAGCCGCAATGGGGCTCGGATGTCTTCGGCATGTATCAATCGCTGGTCGAAGGCCGCTGCGTGCCGTGGGAATTGCTGGTGAAGGATGTGCCGCCGAAATATCACAAGGACCTCGATTATCTCGTTGAGCAACTCGACTGGGCCGGCAATGTCAATCCGTCGTTCAAGGACAGCCATTTCCTCGCGCCCATCGTCGCGGCCGGCGGACCGAAGGCGGGCTTCGAGGACAAATGGATCGTCTACGGCAAAGTCTCCGGCCAGGAACTTTTCAGCGCCAAGGAGCTAACGGTTGAGCCGGGCGTAAAAATCACCGTGAAGGACAACGGCGCCTACGGCCTGACGGCGGTGCAAGGCTGCGGCACCATCAATGGCAAACGGCTGCAAACGCCGGCCATGATCCGCTTCACGCAATTGACCGAGGACGAATATTTCGTCAGCCACGGAGCAGCGAAGGCGGGCGTGACCTACGACAACACCGGCGACGAGCCGCTGGTGATCCTGCGCTATTTCGGGCCGGACACGAATCCGCATGCGCCGAAGATTGGCGACGCGAAAAAATGATTCCAAGCCGCCGCCCAGGGCGGCGGCGACGGCACGCATTCCACACCCGGGCAGCGGCGCACGGCACGCATTCCCGGAGCCACCGCCCAGGGCGGCGGCTTGGGCATACAATGATGAACGACATGAACGATATCCCTTGGTTCGTGACCTGGACCACCTACGGCTCGTGGCTGCCCGGCGATCCGCGCGGATTTCGTACCTTCCGCGGCAAGGAGTACGTGCCGCCGCCCGAACGCTATGCGAAAGATGGTGAACCTGTTTATGACGCGAATCAATATGCGCAGCGTTACGCAAAGGCTAAGGAGCAGGTGCCCGATGAAGTCCGCTTGACACCGGCGGAGCAGAAATTAGTGTGCGACGCTGTCGTCGCGCAATTGGAAGAGCTGCGCATACCAACGCACATTATCGCCGTTGGGCCAATTCACATACATTTGATCGCCCGCTTCGGAACGCACTTGATTCGGCCCACGGTAGGACGATTGAAAAGCTTTGCGACTCGAGCACTGCCAAATCCCGGTTGCCGCAAACGCGTGTGGACAAAAAACTGTCACATGCAGTCTTTGAACGATGACGCTGCCTTGGCAAACGCGACCAAGTATGTGGGCGACCACCTGGACGAAGGGGCAATCATCTGGGAATGCCAAGCCGCCGCCTGGGTGGCGGATCAGCGAGACCATGATGCCACACAGCCGCCCCCCAGGGGGGCGGCTTGGGGAATGTCACATGACCAATGTATATCCCAAACTCCATAACGCCGCCTGGCCGGGCGTCGTCGGCAAAGGCTTCGCGGACGGCGAACCGTTCATCGATCTCGACACCATGATCGAGCTCACCGCCAAGGCCAACGTCAACGGCGTGAAATTCGACGGCGTCGATCTTTTCCTGTTCGCGCCGCACGTGGACATCGATGCCACCGATAACGATCTGAAAAAGCTCGCTGACAAGGTGCGGGCCAAGAATCTCGTCATCGGCTCCGTCGTTGCCCCCGTCTGGCCTCCGACCGGCGGCGGTTCGGCGATGGGCGGCGATGTCGATCGCACCCATTTCCTCACCCAGGTGCGCAAAGGCTGCCGCATCGCCAAACGGCTGCGCGAACTCGGTGTCCGTCCCTACGGCATTGTCCGTATCGATTCCGCGTGCAGCCCCGCCGACTGGGCCAAGGATCCCGAAGCAAATCAACTGCGCATCGCTGAGACTTTCCGCATGGCTTGCGACATCGCCGCCGATCACGGCGAACGGCTCGCCGCGGAAGGTGAAATCTGCTGGGGCGGTATGCACAGCTGGAAACGCATGGCACAACTGCTTGAATTGACCGACCGCCCCGGCATTCTCGGCTTCCAGTCCGACATGGCTCACACCCTCCTTTACACGCTCGGCTACAATGCGCCGGAAGATCGCATCGTCCCGCAAGGCTTCGATTGGGACGCCAAAGCGCTCGACCAGGCACTGGCCACGCTTACCGCCGCCCTCAGGCCGTGGACCATCGATTTCCACATCGCCCAGAACGATGCCACCGTGAAGGGCTCCGGCTCGCACGACAAGACCGGCCGGCATTGCTTGCCGACCGATCCCAACGGCAAACTCAAGATCGCCCACCACGCCGGGTTCTGGATGCGCGACAACTACGGCAACCTCACCAAGAAGTTCAAGCACATCTGCTGGGATGGCTGCATGTTCCCCAACGACGTGATGAAAAAGCCGGAGACCTGGAACAGCATATTGGCGGCGATGATCGCCGTGCGCGAGGCGCATGGGTGGAGTGCGTGAATCGGCGGATGATCAATTCGGCGTGGCGAGGTTTTGCCAATCGCGATATTCGATGTGCTTCTGGAAGTGGACGCCGATACAGAACAGGCCGTTCTCGAGCTTGACCTGCCAACGCACATAGCCAATCCGCTTGATGGGCGCTTTCAAGCCGTAGCCGCCGATGACGATTTCGACCTCGCTTCGCGGAGCAAGCTCTTGCGAAACAACCAGGCGAATCCCGGAATCCGAGGTATCCAGCAGTTCCTTGGCGATGTTGGCGCTCAGGCCATGCGATCCCTTGCGGCATTGGACAAGCACGCTACGGCGCGGCTTGCGGCGCTGGGAACGTCGGCGATTGGCGAGTGCGGCTTCGGTCATCTTTTGCATGGTGCCCTCCGTGCAAGCGTAGTTCGCAGAAGTGAAAAAGCAAATCCAGCCGGGCGGCAGCGGGAAAACCGCGCCAGGGAAAGAAGTTATTAAATCGGTATGAGAAGGGCATTTTCACCGTGACATTCGGTTCGCCGGGGGGTTATATTAACGTGGATAGGCTCATATTCAAACCGTCTCAAAAGGGTCCGAAAAATGCGCAAGATCAGTGTCTACGCGTTGCTGATCACCGGTGCCGCACTCTTGGTGCTCCTGCCGAACGTGACCACCGGCCAAGGTAAAGGCAAAGGCAAAGGCGGGTTTGGGGGCGGCGGCTTCAACGGCGGCGGCGGCGGCGGCGGCCCCAACGGCGGGATTAACCCGAGTCTGGATCCTGAGGTGGTCTTCAATTATTTTGCCAAGGGGAAATCTTATATCACCGTAGCGGACACCGAGGGATCGTCGCGGCTGAATTATCCCTTGAAAATTTATGCCCAGGAACACGGACTTGCCAACGCTCAGATCTCCCTGCAACAATTCCGCGACTTCTTCGCCTATCAGAATTCCAAGTCCGGCATGGGCCAAGGGCGTATGCCCGGTCCCGGCGGCGGCGGTTTCAAAATGAAAATGGGCGGCGGAAATGACCAGGCCATTCCCATTGCCGGCGATCCCGCCGCCCTCTATCCCTTCGCCGACGCCGAATTCAAGAAACGCGATGCCAACGGCGACGGCAAGCTCAACAGCGAAGAAATGTCCCCCACGCTCCGCGCAAACCTCGACAAATGGGACAAGAACGGCGACGGCTTGATCGACATGAATGAATACCGCGCCTATTACGTCGCCAAAATGCAGGGCAGCCCAGACGCCAGCGTTCAAGGGAACCGGGGCATCGCTGCCATCATCATTGATGAGGAAGATCTCGATCGCAAGCCCGTCGTCTTTCGCGTGGGCGGCAAGCAGCCTCCCGGACTGCCCGACTGGTTCAACAGGCTCGACACCGACAAGGACGGTCAGGTCGCCCTCTATGAATGGCGTGTGGCAGGCAAATCGATGGACGATTTCAAAACCTGGGATCTCAACGACGACGGCTTCATCACCGCCGAGGAAGCCTCCAAGGTCCAAATCCAGTACGTCAAGGACAACCCGAGCAAGGGCGGGAAGAGCGACAGCCTCGCCAGCATCGGCTACCAAAGTGATGGCAATGGCGGCGAACGCCCCAGCTTCAGAGGCGGCGGTGACCGTAGTAAAGGCCAAGGCGGCGGCAACCCGTTTGGCGGCTTTAACCCCTTCAAGGGCAAAGGCGGCGGCGGCGATGGCAATGGCAAAGGCAAAGGCGGCGGTGGCGACGGCAATGGCAAAGGTAAAGGCAAAGGCTTCGGCAAACAAGGCGGTGGCGGCGGCGGTTGAACACGCTCCATATCGCCAAAGCTCCAAGCCCACGGTTCTTTCCGTGGGCTTTTTCAATTCCGATCATAGGCGGGCCCGATCACATCCCAAATCGCGTCGGCCATCCGTGCATGTCCGTCTCGCGTAAGATGGATTCCATCAACCGTTGCGCCCGGCGCTGTCAGCACGCCGATGAAGACCCGTTTGGGAATCAACACGACCCCGTGTTTGGCCGCCAGCGCGCGCTGAATCATGCCAAACCGATTGCGAAACGGCGGCAGGGGCAGTTCGAGCATGACCACGGTACGGCCTGCCCGGCAAACCTGGGTGAGAAGCAATTCCAGCCGCTCTTCGAATTCCTCGGACGTGGTTGCGCCCAGCAGATCGTTGCCGCCGATCTCGAGCAGCACGATGCCGTTCTCCTCGCCGATGCGCTCGGCCTGATGCCGCGCGGACCCGACGGTGGCGCCCGGCTTCGAGAAATCCCGAACATCAATGCGCTCTTTTGCAGCAAGCACTCGTGGCCAGGTTCCTTGTTCCCCTTCACGCATTCCCGCGCTCACGGAGTCGCCGATGACAAACAGCGTCGGCTCTCCGAGGGGCGGCAACGGAATCGGCGCGAAATCGTAAGGCATCTCGTAGGCCAGCGCGACCGACGAGAGAACAAGGACCATGAAGCGGGGAGCCACAGACGCTCGCTTGCCAGGGCGTGTGGCCCACCATTCCGATATCAGCCAGCCAATCGTGAATAGCGCCAATACGCCGTTCAACCACCACGGCAACGGAGTCGCGGAGATGGCAATCAGGACGCCGCCGATCACGGCCATCAGGTTTCGCGCCAGCCGCAGCATTCTCCCCGAAGCAACAAATGACAGCGTCACGCCCGTCATGAGTAGCGCCACGCCGACGAAGAATGAGTTGCCGCTGCCGAAGAAATAGATCGCGAAATCGAGCCAATCGTCCATGACAGTATTCTTATTGTGAACAATCGACAACCGACAACTTTGCTTGCCCATTTGCTTTTGGTCGCTGCCGTGACCTACACTTCCGATGAGGCAGTTCTTGCTCCATCGAGGATCCCGAGACATGCGACGAATGTGCGCCTGCATCGTGGCGGCGCTGGCACTGATCGCCGCCCGGAATTCAGCATCCGCTCAAGGATCGCTGCCGGCCGCCTTCGCGAAGAAGGTCCCGGAGAGCGTGCGGGATTTGCGGGAAATGGAAAACCACGTGCAGAAGCTGGTGGAGCGCGTACTGCCGGCAACGGTGAGCCTGCGCATCGGCAATGCTTATGGGAGCGGCGTCATCATCAACCGCGAAGGGTATATCCTCACGGCCGGCCATGTTTCCGGAGCGGCCAACCGCGAAGTTACCGTCATCCTGCCCGACGGCAAGCGGTTGCGCGGCCAGACGCTCGGAGCCAACAACGGCATTGACAGCGGCATGGTCGTCATCACTGACAAGGCCGACTTCCCGCACCTGGACATGGCCCGCTCCGCCGATCTGCACCGGGGCCAATGGTGTTTGGCGGTGGGCCATCCGGGGGGCCACAAGCCGGGCCGGCCTCCCGTGGTGCGCCTCGGGCGCATTCAGTACGTCGATGACAAGGCGATCATGAGCGATTGCGTGCTCGTCGGCGGCGATTCCGGCGGCCCCCTCTTCGACATGCATGGCCAGGTCATCGGCATCAACAGCCGAATCGGCGGCAGCGTGACGGCGAACGTCCACGTGCCGATCGACACCTATCGCGACACCTGGCCGAAGCTGGCCGCCGGCGAAGTCTGGGGCACCCCGGGACCGCTTTTCAACAGCATCAAGCCCGCCCAATCGTACCTCGGCATTCGCGCCGGCAACGACAAGATGCTCCTCAAAATCGAGGCCGTGACCCCCGGCTCTCCCGCCGACAAGGCCGGACTGAAAGCCAATGACATCATCCTCAAGGTGGACAATCTACCACTCACCAATGCCGACGATTTCGCCGATTTCTTGAAAGCTCGCATCCCCGGCGCTCGGCTTACCATCCAAGTGCGACGCGGCAACGATGTGGTAATGCTTCCCGTCGTCCTCGGCAAACGCGAGAATTGAATCATGCGAAAATACGCCTTCCTCGCCGTGGCGCTCGCCCTCCCCTGCCACGCCCGCGCACAAAGCATTCCCGGCGAGTTCCTGCGCTCGAATCCGGCGTTTATCCGAGTGTTCCGCGAAGTGGTGCAACCGGCCAGCCAGTCCACCGTGCGCGTGCGCTGCGATAACAAAGACGTTTGTCTGGGAACCATCGTCGCCGCCGACGGCTGGATCCTGACCAAGGCGCATGACCTGGCGGGCCATATCTCTTGCAAGCTCGGCGACGGCCGCGAATTCCACGCCCGCATCATCGGCATCCATGAGCCGCACGATTTGGCGCTGTTGCGGATTGACGCCGTGCAGTTGCGCCCGATCGAATTTGCTAACAGCAAGAACGCCAAGCCGGGCAGCTGGGTGGCATCGGTCGGCATGGGGGCCGACCCCGCGGCCGTCGGCGTCGTCAGCGTGGCGACGCGTAAGGTCAACGAAGCCTATCTCGGCATGCAGGTCGATGCCGCGCCGCAAGGCTTGATCGTCACGGGCGTCCTGGTGAAGTCGGCCGCGCTCAAGGCCGGCGTGCGGGCCAAGGACATCCTTCTGCGCATCGACCAGCAGAAAATCAGTGAAGGGGACCAGATTCAACAAATCCTCGCCGAGCACAAGCCGGGCGATAAGATCACCTTGGCGATTCGCCGCGACGGCAAGGACCAAGAGATCAAGCTGACGCTGCAAAGCCGGGAGCAGGCCGGCGACTTCCGCTCGGAATTCCAGAACCGCCTGGGGAGCGACCTGAGCAATCGCCGCAGTGGTTACAGCATCATCCTGCAGCATGATTCGGTGCTGAAGCCGACCGATTGCGGCGGCCCGCTCGTTGATCTCAAGGGGCGGCGTGATCGGCATCAACATCAGCCGTGCCGGCCGCGTCGAAACCTGGGCGATTCCCGCGGAAGTCGTGCCGCCGTTGTTTGCCGAGCTTCGCTCAAGTAAAAAGGAAAAAGGAAAAAAATAGAAAGTAATGCGGAATGAGCCTGCGGTTTCGCGCTGGCGTCATCACTTTCTAATCTTCTACTTTTTACTTTTTACTTGTATGAAGAAATGGCTCGCGCTGTTGCGCATGCGCTGTCCACGCTGCTGCGATGGCCGTATCTATGAACGCGGCATGAAGATGCACGAGCGCTGCCCGGTCTGCAATCTTCGCTTCGAGCGCGAGGCGGGCTATTTCCTCGGCTCGCTTTACATCAGCTACGGCATGGCCAGCGGCCTTCTCTTGCTGGAAGTGTGGATCGGCAGCTTGCTCCTGCCCGAAGTCGATCTCGGCTGGATCGCGCTGGCGGCGATCGTCCTGTTCATCCCGTTCGTGCCGATGGTGACGCGCTATGCCCGCGTAACCTGGATTTTCTTTGACCGCTGGCTCTGGCCGACGCGACCAGGCGAAGATAATTAGACTCAAATTCACCGCAAAGATCGCAAAGAGCGCAGAGAGATTTCAGGTTCCTCTCCGTGCTCTTTGCGCTCTCCGCGGTGAGTATCTCATTTCGAACGCCAAAACGACATCGCGATATGCATGATGCTCCAGTACGGGAACCACGTCTTCGAAACGAGATGGCAGACGAAGCCGGTGCGCTCCCAGAGATGCGTCCGCAGGGCGAACAGGCACAACGCCAGAGCGGTGGCCGCGAGGTGCAACGTCAGAAAGCCGGTCGGCGTCGAGCGCAGCCACGACCACAGGCCGGTGGCGCGATTACGCTGTTCGCTCAATCTGCGGTGCGTGTAGACCAGCCAGGTCAGGCCGTGCACCAGAATTACGAGATTAGCGCCGACGGAGCCGAACAGCGAGCCGATCAAAAGAATCGTGCTGATGCCAGCATAGACAGCGAGCAAGGGCCGATAAATTTGCATCGCGTCCGCAACGCTGCCATGGATTTCTCGGGCGCAGCAAACCGTGCGATAACTGGCAAATGCAGCAAGAACGCCCAGACTCGCCCACGCGCCGAGCAGCCACGGCGTCGGCATCTCGACAAGCATGGCCGATCGGCCCAGCAGATGGCCGCGAATGATTTGAAAGCCCGCGAGAGTTGCCATCAGCAGCAGCGACATGCTCCAGCACAAGCTCGACAGAAATCGCTCGGCCCCCCTCGTGTTCGCCGGCAGCTCCCCGGAATGGCGATAGAGATTCGCTTCATCGCACACCTCGTGGATGAAGAAGAAGCTGTAGAACGCGAGCATCAAGAGCGGATTCCTGTCGGCGCCGAAATTGGCGAACACCCAGCAAAAGCCGATGCCGAACAGGGTCCAGCAGGTCAAGCGGGTCAAGCTGCCGCGGTTTCGCAAGCGGGGAGAGGTGAACAGGAACAGCCAGCCAATGGAAAAATGGGCGAGCCCGATGGCCCGCGTCATGGTGTCGGCGGGATTTTCGACAAAGCGGTGCTCGCGGTGCAATAGCAGCGTTTCAACGGCGTAGAGCCCGCAGCCAACGGCAAGCGTCAAGACGACGCAGCCGCACGCCTTCTGAAATTGCCGCCAGGTTGGACTGACGGCAAGACTTTCATGCACCACGGCGAGCGACATTCCATTGCCTCGCTGCAAGTGTAACTTCGTTCGGGGGCCAACATAACAAGATGGGCGGCGCGAGAAAAGACCGCTTGGGCCGGAGCCCATCGATCTTGGGCCGGCCCGCTACCGAGTGGAACAGGGTTTTGCAAGCTGCGTTGCAGAAGTTTATCTGTGGGAGCCGAAGTGTTCGTTTCACAGTGGGGGGTGTCGGTGTGTAACTATGTAACTATCCCGTGGGTAACTATCCCGTGGGTAACTATCCCGTGGGTAACTATCCCGTGGATTCTTTGCAGTTGCGAAGATTTCATGCTGCTTTTTTTGTTAGTTCGTCAGCGTTGGCGTCGCGCGCCGTCAGTAGTGCCAGAATCGGCAGTCGGGCGTCGGGACTGAGGTGGTAACGATGCGATTTCTCTTGCTTGGACAAGATGCCATGGGCACGCAAGACACGAATTTGCCTTGTCACCCATGCCGAACGCCGCCGCCGCTCCTGGTCGTCGCACGCTGGCTTTTCGTACAGCATCGCCACCAGGTCGCGGTTACGCAGGCCCTTCACCGTGAACTTCGGATCCACCACCGCCGCCAACAACGCGGCATCGCTCGCCGCCAACGGATTCAAGCCACGCTCGGTTCGCTTGGCCTTGCCCAACGCCTGCACGCGGCGACACCACGGCTCGGACCATTCCTTCAACGCGGTCTTGTCTTGCACCACGGTCAACGCCGCCGCGTAACGATCGTTGGCCGCCTGACTCTGTTCGGCACGCTGCGGCATGTCCACGACGCCCATCCGCATCGGTCGCCAATCCTTGGGGCCAGCAGGATCATTCTCCTTCGTGCGATACACCTTGAAGTCAACCGGGTCGTTGATCGTGGTTTCGATACGCAGATTGGCGCTGTCGGCAAACAAGGCGTCGTACATCTTGATCGAGTTTCCATCGACCCAATGCTTGATGCACACCCCTTCCTCACGCTTTTTCAAATTCGTGGTCACTTCGGTCTTCGTCAGGTTCCGATTCATCTGGCTGCTCAACGGCACGGTACGGCCCAGAAAACGCATGACCTCGGCACTCTTGTACGTCAAGAGCGCGTATCGAAGCCATTGCGGATAGAGACGCTCCAAATCGGCGCGGCGGCGAAACAGGTAGTCGCTGGCCCATTCACTTTGAAACACCGACCAGTAATACGCCAACGGCATGCGTCCCAAAATCTGCGGATGCGCCGGATGAATCTGCTGCAAGATCGCGTTCAGAGCCGCGGGCCAATCGGTCTGCACTTGGCGGTCAAGAAAGTCCTGGGCCTTGGTAAAATCCTCGAGCCAGGAAAACTTGTTGCGGCGGCGCTGGTACTTCAAGCCCGCCTGGCTCATTTGCCGAGCCAACCACTCGCGACCGTTGATGCCAATCTGCACCGCGAACGGGAACCAGGTCTGCAGGCGTGCGTACATGAAGCCAAACAGCGGGTGCAAATAATAGTGGTACACATGCAGACAACGGCCCTGCTTGCCGGTGATTTCCAACTTTTTGGTGGCGCGGTTGCCATGCACTTCATAGGTGAAGCCAGGCTCGACGCACTTGAACACGCCGATCAAGCCGGCACGCACGCGATCCTCGGTCATAATCTTGCGTGCCAATGCTTCCTTGTCGGTGCCGCTGGAAGGCAAATAGAGGATCGGCCGCTTCTTGCGTTCCGCCTCGGCCAAGGACGCCTGAAGCAAGTCAGCCGTCTTGCCCTGGACGTGCGTTTGGAAGTCCTTGAGCAAGACCTGATTGGCCCACAGATAGGATCGCATGCCGCCGGCATAGGAGAGTTGCCGCAAGTGCCCGCGAAAGACGACCCGATCATAGCCGTGCAAGGATCCCGCGATCATGCTGGCGAACAGGGATATAAAAGAGTTCATGGTGTTCCTTTTGCTGGTGGTGAAGTTGCGCAACTCCATCTCCGCAGAAGGAACACCGTTTTTCAAGCATTAAATTCGGTTGCGGCTCTGCCGCGCTAAGTGCGTGCAACGAATCGGCGCAAGAGATTGGACCCAAAGGGGATCGTCGCCGAGAATTCGTTGCACGCAAGCTGCCGTGGCCAAGATCGGTGCGTCTGCCCTCGGGCCGACCTGCCTCTGCGAGGCGGGGCTAAACGGCAAGCGTGCCATGGGTTGCTACAATGCTGATATGATTGCATGCCTTTTCGACATCGATGGCACTTTGCTGGCCAGCGGCGGAGCGGGCAAGGCGGCGCTGGAATTGGCGTTCACCGAAATTTTCGGCGTCGCCCTGCGCGTGCAGATTCCCTATAGCGGCCGCACCGATCGCGCCATATCGCGCGATCTTTTGCGCGCCCATGACATCGACGACTCGCCCGAGAACTGGCAACGCTTGCGCGCGGCTATTTGGCGCGCCTACCCGATAGCCTCAATCGCCACAATGGCCGGGTGCTGCCGGGAATTCTTGCCGTGCTGGCGGCGCTGCAAAAACGCACCGATGTCGCCATCGGCTTATTGACGGGCAATGTCCGCGCCGGCGCTCGCGTCAAGCTCGGCCATTTCGGCCTGTATGAGCACTTCGCGTTCGGCGGCTTCGGCGATCATCACTTTGATCGCGATGACGTGGCCCGTGAGGCGTTGGCGGCCGTCCAGACGCATCTGGGCGCGGTCGCCCCACAGCGCATCTGGGTCATCGGCGACACGCCGCTCGACGTGCGCGTGTGCGCGGGCCATCGGCGCCAACGTGCTCGCCGTCGCCACGGGGATTCATAGCCTGCAACAGTTGCAAGCCTCGCAACCGGACCTGGCACTGGCCGATCTGGCCGATCCCGCGCCGTTTCTCGATCTTTTGCCATGAGTTGCGCCCATGTTTCCAATAACGAGCTTGCGCATCATCTATCGCGCCGGTGAAAAATGGAGCGAGCACGGCGGCACGCGCTTCGGCGCCGCCCTCGCTTACTACGCCGTCTTCTCCATCGCGCCGATGCTGCTGATCGCGATCCACATCGCCGGCGCGGTGTTCGGCGAGGACGCCGCACGGGGGAAGGTACATGAGCAACTCGCGGCGCTGATGGGCGACGACATCGCCAGGGAAGTCGAGAAGATGGTTGAGAGTGCTGCGCAACCGCAGGAGACATTTTGGACGCCGATCGTCAGCGTGATTTTTCTGATCGCCGGAGCGCTCGGCGCGTTCCTGCACGTGCGCGGTGCGCTCTGCATTATCTGGAAGCTCGACCCGCCGCACGGCAATAGCTGGCTCGGCATGCTCCTGGACTACTTCCTTGCCCTCGTCATGGTCTTCATCATGGCGACCTTGCTCCTGGCATCGCTGGCGTGCAGCCTGGTGGTGCCGATCCTGAAGCGAATCATGCGCGATAGCCCCGTGCCCATCGAAGATTCCTGGCAATGGCTCGAAATGTGTGCGTCCTTCGTTTTCCTCACGATTCTCTTTGGCATCTCTTATCGGATCCTTTCCGGCGGGCGCATTCCGTGGAGCTATGTCGCCTACGGCTCCGTAATCGCGGCAGTTCTATTCACGATCGGCAAAATCCTCCTTGGCTACTACATCATCTACAGCGGCGCCTCGTCGATGTACGGGGCGGCCGGTTCGCTCGTCGTCTTCCTCATGTGGGTTTACTACTCCTCGCAAACGCTGTTCTTCGGCGCCGAATTGATCCAGGCACGCCGCACCCGGTACGATTGGCTTGCCGCAAACGCCGAGACTGCCCCGCCACCTCATTGAATCTTGTTGCATGCCTTGCTTGCCGGGAGAGCCGGTTTTCCATCTAATCAACCGAAACGGTTTGAAACAACACGCGCCGGCGTTGTGCCGGCGGTCGCTTGTTGCATCCTCCAGCAACGGGAGTCTCTCCATGAAAAAGTTCGTGATGGCGGCGTTCTGCATGCTCGTCCTCGTTGGCGTCGTGATGTCCGAGGAGTTCAATTTGTCGATCACCAAGATCAATGACGATGGCTCCGTCACCGGCACCAAAGCAAAGGGCGGCAAGGGCGGCTTCGGTTTCGGCGGCAAGGGCGAAGCGGTTACCGTCAAGATCGCCAAGGATGCCAAGGTCTACAAGGGCAAATTTGAGGACAAGGCCTGGGTAAAGGAAGGCGACGATCTCGGCCTCACCGGCCTGAAGGCCGCCTACGCCAAGCTCGACAATGTTACTGTCTCCGTAGACGGCAAGGCCCTCACCACCAAGGACGCGCTGGAAGTCTGCGTCAAGGACGGCAAGACCTGTGCCAAGCTCAACGGCAAAGACGTGGATATCAACACCGTGACATGGAAAGCCAAAGCCCCCCTGACAACCCGCGTGACCACCAACGATGACGGCGCCGTCACGCAAGTCCTCCTCACCACCGGCGGCGGCGGCAACAAGGGGAAGAAAAAAGACGCCAACTAAGGCAACATCAATCAGCCCCAGCGGAGAACCCCGGCATCACCGGGGTTTTCCCTTTATCAAAATTCCAGGTGATAGCGGACGCCGACGAATTGAACCGGGCCACGATCGCGGTTGTAGCCGGGGTCAGCGATGACCTGATAATCGAACGTCAGGTTCGAGCCTTTCTTAAGTTCGCAGTTGTAGTAGATTTCGAAGACGTTTTCCAGGCCGTAATTGAGCTTGCCGTCGCCGAGCTCGAAGCCGAGGCCGCCGGCCGCCAGATAATCGCGGTGGGCGTCGGACAGGCCGCTGATGGCATAGGCCATGCCGATTTCATCCTGCGCTCGGCCCCAGCACTTCCCCTTGAGCGCCATGCCGAACGAACCGGACACATCTGCTTCCGTGTAGGCCCAGGTCTCGGCCTGGCCGTTGTTCCAGCCGGCGCGGGCGAAAACACCGAATTCCTTGGTGATCGGCTGCTCCCAGTTGAAGAGAAAGCCGTAGCGGATGCGATAATCGCGGGTGGCGATGATGTTCGGATCGACCGGGCTGAGGGCGAGAGCTTCGCGGTAATTGCCCATGTTGGCGAGGTTCAGGTACGGGCCGAAGCGGATGATGCCGATTTGGCCATTCCATTCGTAGCGGCGTTCGAATTCGAGGATGTGGCCATTCGCCTTGAGGAAGTGCGGGTCGAAGTCGGCCCCGTTGGCGACGGCGGGCTCGCTGAAGACGCCGTAGCGGATGGCCCACCATTTCGTGTTGTAATCGAAGGAGATACCGTAGTTGTAGCCGCGGACGTTGGCGGGATAATCCCAGGCGACGTTGTAGAAGAAAGCCCAGTTGAGGAATTTGCCGCGCGAATCGCCGGTGTAGCGATTCTGGTCGAAGAAATCGGTGGCCGGCATTTTGCCGACGGCGATCGTGAAGCGATTGACGTCGCGATAGCCGGCGACGGTGTTTTGGGCATCTTCGATTTTCTCTTGTTCGCCGCCCAGGCCGAAGGTTTGCTTGAAGTATAAGCGGGCGATATACGGTGTCGGCTCGATGATGCCGACGCGGGTGATCTCGGAGTTGGGAAAGTCAGCGATGCCGAAGACACCGCCGAGGCCTGCCCCGCCGGCGATTTCAGGATTGAAGATGATCTCGCCGCCGTCCCAGATTCGCGCCGCCAGGAACAGTGTGGCCGTCAACGAGGTGTCCATGGCGTATTTGGACGGGAAGCTGTTCTGCCCCGAATAGGGGGAATGAAACAGGAAATTCCCCTGCGTGACGGTGGTGGCCTGGCCATGCACGCTGTACCAGGTCGTTTCATCGTCTTTCTTGTCTTTGTCTTTATCTTTATCCTTTTCCTTCTCGCCGTTGCCGTTCGTTTCCTCTTTTTTGTCGCCGATCTCGTCATCTTTCTTTTCGTCAATCGTTTGCGGCTGACCGAAAGAAACCGGACGGGGAAGGTATGGCAACTGACCGGACTGCGCGGAGCCGAGGCGCGCACTCATCGCGCACACGACCAGCGCCATCGTCAGCACTCCGATGCGACAACGCATGTCTTGCGTCCCTCAGCCAGATTGCGCCGTCTGCCACGTCTCGCCGCGCACAATGATTCATTGGAAGAAGGAGGCAATACTCCTGAGTGCTTGTGCGGTCAAGGCGGCTCGCATTATCGAACAAAACCAGTCGTGAATCGACGCGCGTTCTGGTATACTCTTGCGGAGCGAGGGGGCGTTTCCGTAATCTGGAGAAATGCGATGAAGAAGCTGATCGTTTTCGCGCTGGGCTCGGCAGCGGGTGCATGGATTCTGTACACCGGGATGACGCCGTTCGCAGGTGTCGGCCTGGCCCAGGGGGACAAGGGCCTATTTACCGTGCCGGGCCGCACGCGCTGCATTGCCGCCAATAAGGCGATCATAGCGCCGGTGCCGCTGCATCCCGTCGATGAGATTTATGTCCGCGTCGGCGACCGCGTCAAGAAAGGGGATAAGATCGTCCGCCTCGACGATGACGAGCCGAAAGCTGATGTCCGCGCCAAGCAGGCCGCCGTCGAATCCGCCGAGATCACGCTCAAGGAAGCGAATCGGCTCAAGGATAGCATTGGTCCGGTGGAAAACCAGGGCGTGCTGTCCGCGCAACGTATCCACGAGATTCTCAGCAACGCCAAGAAGGCCGCCGCCGATGCGCGTCAGGCCAAGGCGATGCTGGAAAGCGCCAAGTTCGAGCTGGAGCATTACACGGTCGAATCCCCCATCGACGGCGTCGTTAATCGGCTTGATGTCTACCTCGGCATGGTTTCACGCCCCGGAACCACGATCTGGGGCGAAATCCTTGATCTTTCCGAGATTGATGTCGCCTGCCAACTCAGCTTAACCCAGGTCGAGAAGCTGGAAGCGGGCCAAAAATCGAAAGTGCTGACCGCGAACGGCATGCGCTATTTCGGCCAGGAAGCTGATGTGCTGCACAAGGAGACCGCCGCCAAGCTTGGCACCGGCGTCGTCGTCTTCATCGGCCTGGAAGCCGACAAAGATGGCAACCTGCCGGTGCTGGTCCGGCTCGACAACCCCGATTACAAGCTGCGCTGCGAAGTCCCCGTTCAGCTCCGCTTCACAGGCGCCCGCAACGACAAGGCGATCAGGGATCAGGAAAAAAAGATCGAACAGCGCGATAAGGAGCGCAAGGACAACGAGAAAAAGAGCGACAAATGAGCAACATTGATCTCACGCAAAGGCGCGAAGGCGCAAAGAATAGATTGCCGTCCGGTCGGTGTCATGCTGTCGGTTTTCTTTGCGCCTTCGCGCCTTTGCGTGAGGCAATGGTGCTGTTGATGTTGCTCGCGGCTACGTCTGTGAATGCTCAGGGGAAGCTGCAAATCCTATCGGCCGATCAAGAGCCACGCAAGATGCTGTATACGTTCCTGCGGACCGAAGCGCAAAAGCATTTCGACGCCCGCAAGAAACTGGTGGCGTCGCTGAAAACACCGGAAGAGATCGCCAAACGGCAACGCGAGCTGAAGGCGAAATTCATCGACGCCATCGGCGGCTTCCCGGCCAAGACGCCGCTCAACGCCAAGGTCGTCGGCACGCTCAAAGGCGACGGCTTTCGCGTCGAAAAGGTGATCTACGAGAGCCGGCCCAACCATCACGTCACCGCGAATTTCTACATCCCCGTCGGCAAGGGCCCGTTCCCCGGCGTCATCGTCCCGTGCGGCCACAGCGACAATGGCAAAGCAGCCGAGGCGTATCAACGCGCCTGCATTCTCATGGCCAAGAACGGCCTCGCCGCCCTTTGCTACGACCCGATCGGCCAAGGGGAACGCCTGCAACTGCTCGATGACGCCAAAAAGGGCGCGATCAAGGGCAGCACCAACGAGCACACCATGGTAGGCGTCGGCGCCCTTTTGGTCGGCCAATCGACCGCTGGCTATCGCATCTGGGACGGCATTCGCTCCATTGACTATCTCACGAGCCGGCCCGAAATCGACGCCGGCAAAATCGGCTGCACCGGCAACTCCGGCGGTGGCACCCTCACCGCCTATCTCATGGCACTCGACGACCGCATCGCCTGCGCCGCCCCCTCCTGCTACATCACCAGCCTCGAACGCCTCTTCGCCACCATCGGCCCCCAGGACGCCGAGCAGAACATCCCCGGCCAGGTCGGTTTCGGCATGGAACACGCCGATTACCTGACCATGCGCGCCCCTCGGCCAACGTTGGTGTGCGTCGCCTCGCAGGATTATTTCGATCAACAAGGCTCCTGGGCCAGCTTCCGCGAAGCCAGCGTTCTCTACGCCAAGCTGGGCCACGGGGAGCGCGTCGCCCTTTTCGAGTACGACGACAAGCACGGCTTCTCGAAGCCTCGCCGTGAAGCCGCCATGCGCTGGATGCGCCGCTGGCTGCTCAACAAGGACGATGCTCCGAGCGAAGGCGACTTCCCCGTCTTTAGCGACGCCGAGCTGCAATGCACACGCTCCGGCCAGGTGCTCGCCGATTTCAAGGGGGTCTCCGCGTTCGGGTTGAATTTGCTAGAAGCGAAGAAGTACGAAGCCGAGCGCGGTAAATTCGCCAAGCTCCCGCAGAAGGAACGCCAAGCCGCGCTTCGCCGGCTGCTCGGCTTACCCGAAGAAATACCGACAGCAAAATTACTTAGCCAAAGGGTCCATTACCTCGAAGATCGGCTGAGCACGCACAAGATCGTCTATGAAACCGAGAAAGGCATCTTGATCCCCGGCCTGCGCTTCAAGCACATTCAGCCCAAAGGCCCGACCGTGATCTACCTCCCCGACGCCGGCTTGCCACAGGACGGCAAGTTGCCGAAATGGCTCGTCGAGAAATACGAGAAGAACCACCAGGAAATCTGGCTGTTCGACCTGCGCGGCCTGGGCGAAACCGCGCCGGCGCCCTCCCCCAAGAAGCCCGGCTATTTCGGCGTCGATGCCAAGGAAGCGTTCCTGGCGATGCACCTGAATCGCCCATTGCTTGGCCAGCGCGCGCTTGATGTGCTGTCGCTGATCAAGGCGATCAAGAGCGACAACATCCAGATCGTCGGCATCGGCGTCACGGGGCCGGTCGCCTTGCACGCCGCCGCACTCGATGAGCGCGTCCAGGAAATCACGCTGGAGAACTCGCTGCCGTCCTGGCTCGAAGTCGCGCGGCAGCCGATCAGCACCAACCAGCTCACGAATGTCGTACCCGGCGTGCTGAAGGTGTACGACTTGCCGGACCTGGAGCGCTCGCTGGCGCCGCGGCCTATCGTCGTGCGGGAGGGCGCAAAATGATCAATCGCGTGTTCGCAACGCTTTCCGCGCATATGACCCGTGCCTGCGTCTACGCTATCTTTCTTCCCACATACTCATTCGCTGACGATCCGCCGAACGCACTTACGCCGGCAGAAGTAGCCGAGGGCTGGTTGCTGTTGTTTGACGGCAAAAATGTAACCGAATGGAAGATCGATGGGGACCATGAAATCGTGGACGGCATCTTGATTCTTGGCGGCAAGAACAAGACGCGAGCGTATCTGCCCAAGGCGTTTCCACAAGACTGCGAGATCCGATTTCAGTATCGAATCAACGAAAAATCGGGCGCCGTCGTGGGGTGCAACTGGCAAAATGAGAGGGATCTTTTGTCCGGCTTTTCTTTCCAAACTCTGTCAGAAAGCAACAATTGGCGCGATTCATTCGTCCGAGAATATCGCCAATTCAGGTTCCCGATGGGCACCCAACCAGTGATCGAGCACCCAAACGGCATTAATGGCGTTTTCGGCCGGTTCGAATCGTTCTGGATCGAAGTCCCCGCGGGCCAGAAACTCCAGCTCCGCAACCTTCGCTGGCGACCGGAACCACCGTCCTGGATAGCCATTGTCGGGATCCCGCTGCTCTCGGCCGGCCTCATGGTTCTGTTCGTTTGGTGGCGGCGCAAGAAATGGCGTTTGAAGATCAGCACGGTTCGCGCAGATGAACCAAAGCGCCCTCTGTCCTGAGACCAAACCAACAGCGAAAACGCGCGGGCGATCGTCGTCGACGCCACGCGTACGCTAAGGCTGTTCAAGAAGCTGCCTGGACCGCCGGAACCATCGGGGGGAGTGTGTGTATTGGGTGCAAGCGCAAAGCAAACCAGTTACCTGGCGCTCTCCCTCGGAGAGTGTCTGTATTGGATGCAGGCGCAATGCAAACCAACCGGCGAGCTGGACCAGTTATTTTTTGAAAGGCCTGAGCCGCAAGCGCCAAACTGGCCTTGGCACACGCGCGCCGCCTTTGTTACATTGCCCGGCTAACTGCTCTCACCCACGGAGGGGACCATGTTCACTCGCTGCCTGCTTTCCGCCGCCCTTTTCCTGCCGGCCGTGTCCCCAGTATTCGCACAAGGCGCCTGGCAGTTCCGCTGGCAGAAGGGCCAGACGCTGACCTACAAGATCAAGCACGTCACCTCCGTCGTGGAAATCGTCGGCAATACCAAGAACGCCACGCAATCATCGCTCGATCTCGTCAATCGCTGGCAGGTCGGCGAATTCGATGCCAACGGGGTCGCGACTATGTCGCTCACGCTGGTCTCCATGCGCAACGAGCAAAAGCGGGCCAACGGCGAGACGCTGCTGTTCGATTCGAAGGACCTCGACAAGAGCACGCCGGAGCTGCGCGAGCAGATGAACAAGTACATCGGCAAAACGCTGGCGGTGATCCGCGTGGACAGCGTTGGCCGGGTTCTCGAAGTCAAGCAGGGCTCGGCGTCGGCGTTCGAAGCGGAGCCGCCGTTTGTCGTCGTCCTTCCCGATGGCAAGCCGGCCGCCGGACAAGCGTGGCAGCGGAGGTACAACGTTGTCCTCGATCCCCCCTTGGGCACCGGCGAAAAATACCAGGCCCAGCAGCGCTACGAATGCAAGAAAATCGAGGCCGGCAAGGCGAGCCTCTCGCTGGCGACCGAATTCAAGACGATGCCCGACAACGCGCGGGAACGCTTGCCGCTCTTGCAAAAGGATTTGAAGGGGGACATCGTTTTCGACGTGCAGGCGGGCCGCTTGATCTCGGCCCGGCTCACCATCGATAAGACGGTGGAGAACCACCAGGGCAAAGGAAGCAGCTATCACTTCAAGAGCGAGATCGTCCGCGAATGGGTCGAGTAATCATTCCTCGTTTGGCGTTCGCAGAATCATTTCGGATCGCGCATCATGCCATCGGCTACCTCGGTGCCGCCGGAATGTGCCGGTGCGCATAGAATACCTTGGCTCTCCCTCAATCATGGGGATGAATTCGTAGGGTGGGTCGAGCAACGCGAGGCCCACCGAGGTTTTGCCGCTCCTGGTGGGCCTCGCTTCGGTCAACCCACCCTACGAGCCCACATCATCGGCGGAGAACCAATGCCTTCATCATTGCCGACTGCGCTGAAGCCGGAATTTGTGAAACCCACGGACGGCGTAGCAAGTAACATCACATGCATCCATCGAACCCATGATCTTGGGGGTAGCCATGTCGCCACGTTGGTTGTGCGGTCTGTGCGTGCTGCTCGTTTCATCCTCACTTGCCGCCGCTCAGGAGGCGAAAGATCCGCTCCGCTTCGTGCCGAGCAATGCCGAGGTGGTCGTCAAAGTCGATCGGCCGCGCCAGATGCTCGAAGCGGTCGAGAAGAACGAATTGTTCCAGCAAGCGCAAAAGCTGGCCGGCATCCGCGAATACTATGATTCGACCAATTTTCAGCAAGCCTATCAGCTGATCACCTATTTCGAAAAAAAGCTCGGCGAGAACCGAAATGAGATTGTAGACGATCTTAGCGCCGGCGGCGTCGTTTTTGCTGCTCGCTTGACGGAGCCCAAAGCGGCGGTGCTGACCCTGCAGGCGAAAGACCTGCCGAATTTACGCCGTTTCATGAACCTCGCCCTCGACATCGTGGAGAAGGAGCTTGAGCGGCAGGACTCGAAAGACCGCGTCATCCGCAAGCAGAAATATGATCGCTACGAGATCGGCCAAATCGACCGGAAGTTCGTCTTCGCGATTGCCGACGGCGCTTTGGTGATCGCGACCGATGAGAAGGCGCTCAAGATGGCGCTCGATGCCAGCCTCGGCAAGAACAATCAAAAGAATATCCTCACGGTCGAGAATTTCACGGCCGCCAGGAAATCCGCGCCGAAAAAGGCGCTCGCATGGAGCTGGCTGCACCTGGACGAAATCCGCAAGGATCAGAAATTCAAGGATGGGGTGGAGGCCGCGTCGCTCGATCCGTTCCAGGTGCTGCTTTTCGGCGGCCTGACCAATCTGGTCAAGCGGTCGCCGTATTTGACCGCGTCGCTGTTGCGCGAGAGCGAGACGCTGCACCGGGTCCGCATCCAGATGCCGCGTGGCCGGGAGGGGATGCCGGCGCTGTCGCACATGATTCTGCCGGCCGACGAGAATGGCACGCTGCCGCTCCTGATGCCGCCGCGCGTCATTTCCACGTCGAGCTATTTCCTCGATCTGGGGCAATACTGGGACAAGCGTGTCGGCATTCTCGGCGAGAAAAACGCCAAGGGGCTCGAAGAGGCGGACAAGAACCTGGGCAAGTTTTTGGGCGGCATCAAGCTCGAAAAGCTGTTTCACGCCGCCGGGCCGCACCATCGGCTTGTCTTCGCCCAGCAGAAAGAAAGCCCGTACAAGGTCAAGTCGGGGGCGCCGTTCCCCGCCGTCGCCCTGGTGGTGTCGATGCGCGATCCGTCGTTCGCCAAGGACATGAACGGCATCCTGCGCGGCGCCGCCTTGCTCGCCACGTTCAAGGTCGGCCTCAATCTGAAGGAAGAGACCTACAAGGATTGCGAGATGGTTTCCTATTATTTCAACGAGAAGAAGAAGGTCGAGGAAGACGTGCAGGGCCTTCGCTTCAACTTCACGCCTACCTACGTTGCTTGCGGCGACCAATTCATCATGAGCGGCACGGCCGAGCTGGCCCGCGACCTGATCGATGTGCTGAAAGCCGAGCAGAAGGGGAAGCCGAGCAAGGCGTCGATGCGAACTGAGCTGTTCGCATCCGGTTTCGCCGACATCGCCCGCAACAACGAAGGAGCGGCACTCACGCAATTGATCCTGGCCCAGGCATTGCCGCCCAAGACCGCGAAAGAGGAGCTCGCCAAGATTCTCGATTTCGCCGATCGGCTCGGCAGTCTGCGTCTGGAGATGAACTATGGCGCGAACGATTTTCGCTATGACTTCATCTGGGAAGCCGAGAAGAAATAATTTTCTTCACTGCAACCGTTCGCGTGGGAGGAAATTATGGGCAAAATAATATTAGGCCTTGTGTTGATTGCAATCTCCGTTTTCGTCGGTTGCTTGTCGGCCGCGGTGGGCGATTCGGGGAATTTTTCTCGCAACGCGTTCTCGCGAATTGAGCCAGAGCCGACGCTTGCGATTCTAGCAATCTGTTGCTTAGGGTCTGGCATTCTCTTCGTAATACTCTCGCGAAAATCCCCACCTGCCCTAAATGATTCGAGCCAATCGGATGTTACCGGAGGTTCGCCATGATCCAGCAACCGCAAGCCATCGACCCGCGCACCGCCTGGGAGCGCTATTCTCCCAGCACCGAATCGCCCTGGGACCTGAAGAAAGTCGGGCATCTCTATCGCCGGGCCGCGTTCGGGGCGAGCCTGGAGGAAATGCAATCGGCGGTGCGCGACGGCCCAGATCGCACCATCACCGCCTTGCTCGACGGCCGCGCCGATGCCGAGGGCGACCGACTCTGGACCACGATGTCGCGCAGCCTGGCCGACGCCAACAGCGCCGATCAAATCTCCGCGCTCTGGCTCTACCGCATGCTCTACAGCCCGCATCCGTTGCGCGAAAAACTGACTCTCTTTTGGCACAACCATTTCGCCACCAGCAACGCCAAGGTCTTGAACGTCAGCTACATGCTCGGCCAATATGAATTGATGCGCCGCCACGCCCAGGGGAGCTTCCGCACGCTCTTGACCGACATGTCGCGCGACCCGGCCATGATGATCTGGCTCGACACCGTGCAAAGCCAACGCAATCAGCCCAACGAGAATTATGCCCGCGAATTGATGGAGCTATTCAGCCTCGGCGTTACCAACGCGCGTCGGCCGGGGGAGCGCAATTACAGCGAGGACGATATTCGCCAGGCCGCCCGCGCGTTCACGGGCCTGCGCATCCAGGAGGGCCGGGCCGTCTTCCGCGCGGGCGATCATGACAACGGCGAGAAGAGCGTCCTCGGCCAGCACGGCCGATTCGGCGCCGACGACATCGTGCGCATCTGCCTGGAGCAGGAATCGGCTCCATATTTCATCACGCGCAAGCTGTTTCGCTTTCTGATCAGTGAGACGATTGACGCGACGCCAGCGCTGTTGGAACCGTTGGCGACGGAATTTCGCCGCGACTGGAATTTCGGCGGCCTCGTCGAAGCCATGCTGCGCTCGAAATTATTCTTCGCCCAGTCGGCGTATCGGTCCAAGATCAAATCGCCGGTCGAATACGTGCTTGGCATCGTGCGCGGGCTGCAGGGAAATCGCAACGATCAAGAAGGCAACGGTGTCGGCACAATCGAATTGGCCCGCGCACTCGAAGGGCTCGGGCAACGGCTCTTTTATCCGCCCTCGGTCGCCGGCTGGGAAGGCGGCCGGGCCTGGCTTAATGGGCAGACATTCCTTTTGCGGCAAAATCTTGCCCTGGCGCTGACCTCGACCAGCGATCCACGCTTTGGCCGTCGGCTCGACCCCGCCAATCTGTTGCGCCGGCATGATGCCGCAAGCCAGGAGGCGAAGGTCGATCTCTTGCTGCGTGTCTTCCTGCAAGGCGATATCCCCGCCGCGTCCCGGCAGCGCTTTCTCGCTTACGCCGGCGACACCGAGCGGCAAACCTATCCGGTTTACTGGACCGCGGAGGACGCCGCCAATCATCGTGTTCGGGCGTTGTGCCATCTGGTATTGTGTTTGCCGGAGTTTCAACTGGATTGATCAGATGGCGAGCCGAGCCGCGTAAGCGGCCGGGGTGAGGCACCCGGTCGCCGGGTGCCTCAACCCGGCTCCTTACGGAGCACGGCTCGCCGCTAACCACGATACGGAGTTTTCCTCATGCGTTACAACCGCCGCGATTTTCTGCGTTTCTCGCTTGCCGGTTCGAGCATGGTCGCCCTCACCGGCGCCATCCCGAATTTCCTAGGCCGCACCGCCGCTCAGACGCCGCAGGCCCAGCAGCAAGGAGCACGCGACACCATTCTCGTCGTCGTGCAACTCACCGGCGGCAATGACGGGCTCAACACCGTCGTCCCGTTCGGCAACGCCGACTACAACCGCCTGCGCCCGACCTTGCGGATCACCAATTCGCTACGCGTCGCCGACGGCATCGGCTTGCACCCGTCGATGACCGGCTTGCACGGCTTGCTCCAGGACAACGCCCTGTGCATCGTGCAAGGCGTCGGCTATCCGAACCCCGATCAATCGCACTTCCGCTCGATGGACATCTGGCAAGCTGCCAGCACCGACCGCACGCTGAGCGAAGGCTGGATCGGCAAAGCGCTGCGGCACGTTCCCGCGGCAGCGTCGTTTCACCTCGCCAATTCCAATGAACCCGCCCCACTCGCCTTGACCGGCGCCCGACGCGCGTCCCCTCGATTGCTGCCCTCGACGATTTCCAGCAACGGCTGCAAGCATCCAGCGCCGCCGACCGCCGCCGGCAACGCGACATTCTCGACAGCGCCGTCCGACCCGCCGCCAATCAGCCGAGCTTGCTGGATTTCGTGCAGCGCACTGCCGTGCAAACCTACGCCTCCAGCCAACGCCTCCAGGCGATCGGCCGCGATTATCAGCCGCGCGTGCCGTATCCGCAAAGCGCCCTGGGCAATCATTTGAAGCTCGCCGCCCAATTGATCGACGCCGGCCTCGGCGCTCGCCTGTTCTACGTCACGCAAGACGGCTTCGATACGCACGCCGGCCAGCTCCCCGTTCACGCCAATCTGCTCCGCGATGTCTCCGATTCGATCACCGCCTTCTATCGCGATTTGGCCGCCCGAGGCAACGGCAACCGCGTTCTCATCATGACCTTCTCCGAGTTCGGCCGACGCGGCCACGAGAACGGCAGCCAGGGAACCGATCACGGCTCCGGCGCCCCCATGCTCCTCATCGGCGGCCGCGTCCGCTCCGGCCTAGTGGGCGCGCATCCCAGCCTCGCTAACCTCGTTCAAGGCAACCTGCCGCACCAGTATGATTTCCGCCAGGTCTACGCCAGCGTCCTCGATCGCTGGCTGGGATTGCCGAGCCGACAGATTCTGGGCCAGGCGTTCGAACCGGTTGATGTGCTGCGAGCGTGATTTTCCAAGTAAGTTCGGGGTCCGCCGCCAGCGAATCGAGAGGGCAAGTCGTTGCCCCAGGGCAGTTCACGGGCCTTTCGGCGTAGCGGTATTAGGCCCGCCGTTTACGGCGGGTTCGAGCGGCGCGGTCCCGTCCACCGGCTCGGTTCACCGGGCGACCCGGCCTCAAGGCCGGGCCTAATACCGCTGCGCGGGAAGGCCCGTGAACGGTCCTGGATGACTCAGCCATTCGGATTGCCGGGCAATTGCTGCGTGCGCGAGCGCAGCCATTGACGATGGACCAGATTCAATATCCAATTGTCATAGGTCAAGGCGTCTCGAATCACGGAGAAAGCGATGGCTGATGTGCCACGGCTATTTCTCGCCCGCCACGGCGATACCGCCTGGACCGACACTGGCCAGCACACCGGCCGCACCGACGTGCCGCTCAATGAAAAAGGCGTGGAACGCGCCCGGCAGCTCGGCGCGGCCATGCATCAATTCTCCTTCGCGCAGGTCTTCACCAGCCCCTTGCAGCGGGCCTCGAAGACGTGCGAATTGGCCGGATTCGGCGGGGTTGCGACCATCGATGCCGATCTCGTCGAATGGGATTATGGCCGATTCGAAGGCAAGATAAGCGCGGACATCATGAAGGAACAACCGGGCTGGCAGATTTTCCACGACGGCTGTCCGGGCGGCGAATCTCCGCAAGCCGTCGCCGAACGAGCCGACCGGTTCCTTGCTCGCGTGCGCGATCTCCAAGGCGACGTGCTGGCGTTCTCCAGCGGCCACATCATTCGCATGATCGCGGCGCGCTGGCTCGGACTGCCGGCGGACGGCGGCCGCTTTTTCTTTTGCCGGCCGGCAAGCGTCGGCATGCTCACCTTCGAGCACCATAGCCGCGAGCAACCTATTATTGGGCTTTGGAACTACGTTGGGCCATCGGTTGTGTGACATCAATGGCGCGATCGTCTTGCGGCTGCAGAATCGGATCGCGCCGACTTTGTACATCGGCGCTCGAAGCAATCTTCCGTATAATCGCCATATGCCAAAATCAACCAACGTATCTGACGCGGAAATCCTTGAACACGTGATCTCTCCGGTCACCGGCGGACTGCCGGCGGATGCGGCACGCGCCATTCTTGAGCTTCGATTCGACGAATACGCCACGAAACAAATTCGGCTGCTGTTACAGAAAACCAATCGCGGCACGATTTCGGCCGACGAACGCATCACGCTGGAGCGATTCCTTCGCATCGGCAAGTTCATCGACCTTCTGCACGCCAGGGCGCGGCTCTCCCTCAAGGAAGCTGGAGTACCCGCTTGAGTCATGGCGGAATTCCGGCGCAAACTGATTTGGCTCCGCGCTAAGGGATGCTGCGAGTATTGCCAGCTGCCGCAGGTACATAGCGTGTTGCCGCATGAAATTGACCATATCCGGGCCAGGCAACACCGCAGTTCCCACACGATGGAGAACACCTGCATCGCGTGCGCACACTGCAACGGCGCGAAGGGCCCAAACGCCGCCGGCTACGATCCTGATACCGATGAGCTGGTGCGGTTGTTCAATCCACGCAACAACGACTGGCACGAGCACTTCTTTTGGGATGGCGCGGTGTTCACCGGGAAAACGCCGGTCGGGCGCGCAACCATCGAGGTTTTGAATATCAATGATCCCATCTGCATCGATCAGCGAGAATACCTTCGGCAGGCTGACCTATTTCCTCCTGCCGGCTGAAACGCGGCTTTGTCAACGGCGCGATCACGAATGGCGCTCGCCGGAAAAAGTTACAAACCCGCCAAACTGCGCTTGTAATCCTCGGCCAATCGCGTATAGCCCCTCCCTAATCGTAACTATTTTCCGACACGATGGCGGGGCGGTTTGCCGATGCACTTGGCGGCACGACGTGTGACTTGGCTCCTTTTCGCGGCTCTCCTTGGCAGCCTGACCGGCTGCTTCGGCGGGTCGCAGAATCCCAGCTATTTCCCCTATTGGCTCCCCACCGGCGATATCATCCAGACCCACGCCAAGCCGATCGGGCCCGGCTATTACGCCAACTTCGATCCGCATGCCGTCGAACTCGATCTTGAGCCGGGCACCATGACGAGCCAGGTCGGCTCGCAAGTCGTCATCCTGGCGACCGTGCGCGATGAAAATGGCAACCCGCGGCGCAGCCGACGCGTTGAATGGAAAGTCAGCAACGGCAACATCATCGAGGTTGACGAGAGCGGTTGCCTGCCTGGCCGAGGCTGGGTCGAAGGCAATAACGCCGTCAGCTACACCAGCCACGGCGAGCATCGCATCGATCGGGGCAACGCCAACAAGGCCGACGATATCATGATTCGCCCAGGCCAAACCTGGCTCGTCGTCAGCTCCCCCGTCGAAGGAGACACGCACGTTCAGGTCTTCGCCCCCGGCATCTTCAACTGGGACAAACGCGTGAAGACGACAGTCGTCAAGTGGGTCGATGCCCGCTGGGAATTCCCGCCCCGTGCCGTGGAGAAATTCGGCAGCGAGCACGAATTCGTTACCAAGATTTACAAGCACACCACCAATGAGCCGCTCGCCAATTATCGCGTCCGCTACAAGATTCTGGACGGCCCAGCCGCGGTCTTTTTGCCGAGCCGCACACAGGAACATGTGGCGATCAGCAATTTGAACGGGGAAGCGAAGGTGAAGATCGCACAGCTCGCGCCGGCTTCGGGAGTCAACCGCATCAGCGTCGAAATCATTAGGCCACCCGATCCGACGGCGCCGTCAGGCTCCGGTGTGTCGATCGTCACCGGCGAGACATCGGTGGAATGGCTCGCGCCGGACGTGCGGCTGAGCCATATGGGTCCGCCAAGCGTGGGCGTGGGGCAAAATGTGGTGTTCACGACGACGGCGAAGAACGAAGGGCGCATCGACAGCCAGTGGGTGGAACTCACGCTGCCCGTGCCCGACGGCATGGATTTCGTCAGCTCGAATCCGCCGGCCGTGCCGAACAATGGCCGACTCGTCTTCCCGTTTGGGCAACTGGGCGTGGGACAGATCCACACGGTGACGACGACGTTCCGCGCCAAGACGCCGGGCCCGGCCAAGAGCATCGCCCTAATGCGCACCGCCGAGGGGCTTACCGCGCAACAGGAGGCCACCACGCTTGTGACCACGCCGGGGCTCAAGGTGGAAATCGGTGCGCCGAAGACAGGAATCGTCGATGTGCCGATCAATTATTCGATCCGCCTGACCAACACCGGCACTGGCGACATCGACAACATTCAGTTGATCGCCGAGTTTGCTCCCGGTTTGGAAAGCGATCTGGTCAAGAACCCGGGCAGCGACCCGAAGCTGAACGTCATGAAGAGCACGGTGCCGGGCCTGAAGGGCGGCGAATCGCGTTCCGAAGCGCTGACGCTCACGCCGCGCCGGGCCGGTCAACTCGCCTTGCGCGTGACGGCGCTGGGCGGCGGCCTGCAAGCCCAGGACACGCACGTCATCAACATCGCGAAGCCCAACGTCTCGCTCAACGTGGTACCGAGTCGGAACCAGTATTACGTGAGCCGGCCCGCGGAGTTCAAGATCATCGTCAAGAACGAGGGAGATTCTGATCAGACCGGCGTTGTCGTTCGCGATCGCTTGCCGCCCGAGTTGACGTTCAAGCTCGCTTCGGCCGGCGCCAGCTACGCCAGTGGGGAAGTGACGTGGAACATCGGCACATTGCGCGCGGGGCAGGAAGTCACGCTCGATTTGACTGCCGAATGCCAGAAAGCCGCCCCGGCCGCCGAACTCGTCACGTCATTGACCGGCGATGGCAACGTGCGGGCCGAGCGCAGCAACAAGCTCCAGATCGACGGCATCGCCGCCATCCGCATGGAAATGCACATTCTCGAGCAACCGGTCGAAGTCGGCAAGACGGCGACCTTCCGCATGACGTTGACGAACACCGGGTCGGCCCCGGCGAAAAAGATCGACGTGAAAGCGACGCCGTCGGAATTGCTCGAACCGACACAGGCGACGGGGCCGACCAAAGAGACGGTTGCGGCCAAGTCCATTACCTTTGCCACAGTGGACGCCTTGCAGCCAGGCGCGACGGCCGTGTTCAACATCCAGTGCAAGGCTCTCAAGGCCGGCGATGGCCGATTCCGGGTCGAGTACACGAGCGAGTTAAACGCGACGCCGATCTACGAGGAAGAGCCGGTGAGAATCGTGGCGCCGCTTGCGAATCCAGCGCCCGCACCGCCGAACGCGGGCGGAGCTCCACCACCACCGCCGCCGGCTCCACCGGGAGTTGTCGCGCCGCTGCCACCTCCGCCAGGAGTTGTTGCACCGTTGCCGAAAGGATAGGAAGTGGACCGCCGGGGAGTTGAACCCCGATTTCCTGGGTGCAAACCAGGTGTCGTACCGGGTTGGACCAGCAGCCCATTTTGTCAAGCCCCAGGATAAGCGCAGCGTTCCTGGGGGTTCGAACTCCGGGAACGCTGCGCTTATCCGGGGGCTTGGTTGGCAGTAGCCGAGGTGGGAGTCGAACCCACAATCGATCACCAGATTCTGAATCTGGCCGCTTTACCGAGTTTGCGTACTCGGCCATTCACCAAGTTGCGGAGGCCGGATTCGAACCGGCGTCGTACGGCTTATGAGACCGAGCTGGAACCAGGCTCCAGTCCACTCCGCAGCATTAGACTCGGCTGGATTCGAACCAGCGATCTCCACCATGTCAAGGTGGCGAGCACTCCGGACTGCTCCACGAGACTATAAGTCGGGCCGGCAGGAGTCGAACCTGCCTTATTACCGCGTATCAGAACTCACCAGTCGTCACTGCCACGCAGAGCGTCCAGGCGGATTTGAACCGCCGCATCCACCATGGCAAGGTGGCAGGCTGCCGAGCTACATCATGGACGCTTCGTGAGGGGCGAGGGGCGAGGGGCGAGGGGCGAGGGCCGAGCATTTTCTCGCCCCTCCTGCCTCGCCACTCCTCCAGTTCCGGCGGTTGGAATTGAACCAACACCCTCCCGGCTTCAGCGGGATGCTCGACCTTCGAGCTGCACCGGATCTGACTTCTGAGCTCCGGGGGCTGGAGTCGAACCAACACAGGCGGCTTCAGAGACCGCAGTCCTACCGTTAGACAACCCCGGACTATTTAGCCCCCGGCGAGTCGCCGGGGGCAAGCACCCTGGATGGGATTCGAACCCATGCTCTTCACCTTGAGAGGGTGACGACCACTCCTGGCTGGTCCGCCAGGGCAACAAAAAAGCCAGGCATCTCATGACGCCTGGCCCGCAAAAAACTTGCGCGGAAACCGAGCGTCAACAGCGCAAAAGCTGCTCCAGCGCGATAAAACCCAGGTTCTCAATGAAGGCGGCCATTGTTTCCTCGAAGATTCCGCACCGGCGATTGTCGCCGTGCAGAGAAGAGACGTGCGCGATGGCGGCGAGGTTCGCGAAAAAAGAGAATTTTCTTCCTGCCGCATGCGGCGTAGCAGAAGATGCTACGCCGCAAGCGGCAAGGAATCAGCGCACCGACAGCGTGTACGGCCCCGACGCCTGCGGCGCGAAGCTGGTGACGATGATGCGATACCAGCCATCCTCCGGAGCACGGTAGACGATCTTCGCATTCGGGAAGCCGTCGCCGTCGTCGTCCTGGGCGAGCTCAACCCCCTTGGCGTTCTCCAGGCGGAGATAATTGTCCCACCGGGCGTTGAGCCGAATCGTGTATTCCTGCCCCTTCTTCATTTGATGGGTGTGGACGACGTGATACATATTAGCTCGCACCCGGTCGAATGGATCGCCCGGCGTCAGCACCCCCTTGACCACGAATTCCTTCTGGTTGGGATCGGCTCGAATCTGTTCGAGTGCAGCCTTGGCGATTTGCTGCACATTGGCGTCGCCGTCCTCGGTCGCCTTGGTGAGCGCTTTCTCGGCAGCCTTGGCGTCGGGGCCGATGTTGCCCAGCGCACGGGCAGCGGTCATGCGGGCGCGCGGGGCCGGATCGTCCAGCGCTTTGACGAGTTCCTTGAGCGCATCCTTCGCCGGCGGGCCGACCATTGCCAGCACTTGCAGGCACGCCAATCGGACGCCGGGGGAATCCTCCGTTTTCAGCCGCGTGATGATTTCCTCAGGCACGCTCGGGCCGACCTGGAACACGATCTGGGCGGCAGCGGGGTGCAAGTTCGTCTCCTTGCGGCGCAGCACCTTGAACATCGCCGGCAACAGCGTCTTGGGATCCTCGCCGATCTGCTTGAGGGCGCTCATCGCCTGGGCGCTGACGGCATCGTCGGCGTCTTCAAGAGCATTGATGAGGGCGGGAATCGCCTTGCGTCCCTTGGGGCCGTATCGGGCAATTGATTCCGCAGCTTGCCGCCGCACGCTGGGCACGTCGCTCGTCAGGCCGTCGATGAAGATCGGCACCACGGCGTCCTCTTGCAAGCCGCGCAGCGACAGTGCGTGCGCCGCCTGCATCTTGAGCGATTTATCCTTGTTCTTGAGCCCGTCCAGCAAGATCGGCTCCGCCAGCGCCACTTCCAGATTGAGCTGCGACATCAAACACGCGGTGGTGATGCGCGTGGCAACGTCGGGATGGCTCAACGCTTTCTTCAGGCCGGGCCGGGGATCGACCCCCATCGATTGCAGCACGTTGAACGCTTGCACGCGGATTTGTGAATCGATATCGGTGAGCAGCGCGACGATGTAAGGCTCCGCCAGCTTGGCATTGGTTCCCATGTTTTGCAGCGAGATCAGGGCGTTTTGCCTCACCTGGAAGTCCTTGTCCTTGGTGGCGTAGCCCAGGGCGATGACGACCGATTTGTCCTGCACCTGAAGCCGGCCGAGATTGATGGCGGCGTGGCGTTTCACATCGAGCTGCTTGGCGCCGAGCAAGTCGATGAACGCGGGGACCGCAGCCGCGCCCATCCGGTCAAGCCCGCGCAGCGCGAGCACACGAACCGCGTCATTGTCGTTATTCGCCGCAGCCGTCAGCGTCTTCAGCGCCGGCGTGCCGATCCCCGCCAGCGCGTCGGCCGCTTGCTCGCCGGCCCCCTTCTTCGGTTCGTGCAAATAAGCCTTCAGGCCCGGAATCGCAGGTTCCGCGTCGGCGCCCATCTCCCCCAGCGTCTTGATCGCCCCATTGCGCAGGATCGCGTTGTCGCTGTCCATCGCTTTGACCAGCGCCGGCACGGCAATCTTGCCAATCTTCGGCAACGCCCCGGACGCAGCCTCGCGGACATCGGCGTCCTTGTCCCCCAATGCCTCGACCAGCACCGGCGCGACCGTTTCCGGATCGGCGCCGATGCGGCCCAATGCGTAAGCCGCCTTGCGCCGCACTGGCGCCGACGAATCGCTCATCGCCTTGACGACGGCGGGGACGGCAGTTTTCGCGCTCGGTCCGATGAACGCCAGGCTCCAGACGGCGTAAAAACGCACATCGGCGTCCTTCGACTTTGTCGCCTTGACGAGCGGCTCGACGGCCGGCTTGCCGATCTTGCCGAGCGTGATCGCGGTCGCCAACCGGATATCCTCATTCTTGCCCGGCAGCAATTCGATGAGCGCCGGCGTCGCCTCGGCCGCTTTTTCGCCGAGCACTTCCAATTGTTCGAGGGCGGCGATTTTCTCCTTCTCGCCTTTCTTCAAGTCGGCGATCAAATCGGCAACGGAGCGCTTGCCCGTTCGCGCCTCGCAATAAGAGGCGGCGGACAGCATGACAACCAAGACGATCCAGGCATGGCGAATCATGGCGATGGCCCTTCCGGTGAGAGATGTGTCTAGCGCGAGTATATTCCGAAACAGTCCTCACGCAAAGGCGCAGAGGCGCAAAGAAAACCCAACTTTCGCCTTTGCGCCTTTGCGTGAGATTTTTTACTGGACGCGCCGGGTGGGGTTCATGGTATCATCGAGAGATCGCCCATTCCCTCGCGAGGACTTCGCCATGCGTTCCATCCTTCTTGCCGCGGCTTTGCTCTTGATCCATGCCTCCGGCGTTCGTGCGGCGTGCTGCTATTTCTCCGCGAAGAACGCCGACATTCTGCAACCGGCGCAGAAGGCGTTCATCACCTGGGATCCGAGCGAAAAAATCGAGACGTTCACCGTCCAGCCCAAGTTCGAAGGCAACGCCCTCGACTTCGGCATGGTCATCCCAACGCCGAGCCAGCCCAAGCTCAACGAGATGCCGCGCGATTTCTTCAAGCATCTCGCGGTGTACGCGATCATGAGGAAGCGTGAGTCGCCGCAGTCGAAGTTGTTGCCGCCAGTAATAAAAATCGAAAAGATGCTTCGCCAAATGCGAGAAGAGGAACTCGAGGATGCGCGGGTACTCACGCTGGGGGTGCGAAAGCCTACCGTCGTCGTCCTCGAAGCCGGCGTCGTCGGCTCGCTCGATTATAAGATCATCGAAGCGACGCGGGCCGATGATCTCTTTCAATGGCTCAAGGACAACAAATACAGCTACTCCGGCGATGAAGCGACCTTGCAACACTACATCCAGAAGAAATGGCTCTTCACCGTCATGAAGATCGACACCATGCAGATGAAGCGCAACAAGGACGGCACCTTTGCCGGCGAGGTGACGCCGACGCGTTTCAAATTCGCCTCGGACAAGATCGTCTATCCGCTCAAGATCACGCAGATTTCGGTGCGTGAAAAGACCGAGGCGCTGTTCTACGTGCAAGCCCCGTTCAAGGTCGATCTTGAGGCGGACATGAGCTATCAATTCACCTGGGTGCCGATGCTCGAACGCGGCATCGGGCTGCACCCCCGGCGGCCTCCCCGGCAAAGGCGGCGATTGGCTGGCGGCGTACAAAGCGCAAATCCCCGCGTTGCTGGCTCGGGCCAAGGAGCTCGACTTCCGCTTCGTCGCCGGCCAACGGCCCGCGCCGAACAAGCAAGGGCACATCCCGACCACGATGGAATGGGCCCGCAAACTATCGAAGGACGACATCGGCATCGTCACCGGCAAGGCGCCGTACAGCGAAAAGGTGCCGAATGTCGATGAAGGCTTCACGCAGGCCGACCTGAAGGATCCGCAGCGAGCCGAGGCGATCTACAAGGTGATCCGCAGCCGGCTGGCGAAGTGCCAAAAGGACCGCCCGTTCGGCTACCTGGTGCGCGAGGCGCCGGCCGCCGATGTCAAGGATTTGCAACAACTCGCCGGCCATCTCGCGGAGGGGCTGTTCATCACCAAGTTCCGTAAGACGTTCGCAAGGGACGAGATGAACGAAGATTTGGCGATGGGGCCGGCTCGCTACAACGGCACGGAGGACCGTTCTGAGTATGACGAATTGCTGCCGGTGTCGCCGCCGTGAGAGCATTCGTTAAGTAGCGCTCGAAAAACAACTTCCCTATTTGGTGGTCTTCGATTTTTGTAGGGTGGGTCGAGCGTACTCGCGAGGCCCACAATCCCTGGAAGCGCGTGGTGGGCCTCGCGAGTACGCTCGATCCACCCTACGACAGACCGATGATTCGGAAAGTTATTTTCCGATCGTCAATAATGGAGTAATCGCATGAAGCCCTTCATGGTCCTGGCCGTTTTCGCGCTGCTGGCCCCGATTGCCGGCGCCAACGACTACGTCAATGGCGACTGGTTCATCATCACCGGCAAGGCGAAGCTCACGTCCAGCATTGCCAAGCATCCGCTCATCAAGGACAGCGCCAAGTGGGTCAAGGACGGGACTGAAGTGCGCGTGCTGGCGTTGCCGAGCGACTCGGCGTGGGTGGCGCGGCTAACCAACGGGGCCTGGTGGGGCGTCGATCTGCCGGGGTCGCTCTGGGACAAGAACGGCGAGTTAACGAAGGCCAACCGTGATATCGAGGCGATCGCGCTCATGGCTCAAGGAGGCTGGGCGATGCTGCACGATCAAGGGCAACTTGCGACCGACGGCGTTCCACCCGCCATTCACAAGCAACTGCAAAACGCGGTCGCCGACCTGAAGAAAGCGAAGGATCGGCCCCGCTTTTTGGCATTCGCGCCCGATGGCGGCTGGGTGCTGCTGGGGGAGAAAGATTATCGCGAGCACGGCTTGCCTCGCGAGTTATCGGCGAGCCTGGAGGAGCAAAGGAAGCTGGGCAATGCGATCCGCTGCGTCGCTTTCGATTCACGCGGCGACTGGTTCATCGTCAATACGCACAACAACCTGTTCAGCAGCAACTCGAAGCATCCCGTCGTCGAGAAGGTCAAGGCCCTGCAATCGGCCGGCGAGAAGATCAGCCTCATCACGTTCACGCCCGGCTTTTACCCCCGTGGCTACGTCCTCCAGCATAAGCCGGTGCGCCGCGTTGAAGTGACGATGACTACGAAATACACGTGCCCCGAAGGGAAGGTCGAGCGCTGGGCCGTCCTGCCGCCGGCGTTTCCGGAACTGGCCCGCCAGCACGGCATCAAGCTCAGCTTCGAGCCGGCGGCAGTCCCGGTGGAGGACGGCGGCCCGCTCAAGCAGCGCTTGCACATCATGCGCGTCGCCGGCAGGCCGAAAGCGCTCGAAGCCAAGGTCCATTGCGATATGACGCTTTGCACCAACCGCATGGTGCCGCTCCTGGCCAACCAGGCCCCGCCCAACGTGGAAATCTCGCCCGCCCACGCCAAAATCTTTACCCATGCAACCCACGACATGGAAACCAAAATCTTCAAGAACTTCGTCGCCAAGCGCAAACTCACGCGCGGCCCCAAGGAAAGCGAAATCGATTTCGCGCGCCGCACCTTTCTGGAAATCTCCAAGGATTTCACGTATCTCTATCCGTGCGTCGAAGGCAAGGATGTCATCGAGGTCGGCAAGGGCGATTGCGGCGGGCTGTCGTGGGTGTTCGTGCGGCGTGATGCGGACCAACCACATTCCTGCCCGTCTGATCCTGGGGCACTGGGCCGATTCCGAGACGCCCAACAAAAAAAACCGGAAACGGCCGCCCGACGATCATCCCCACGTCAAGGCGGAGTTCTTCGCGCCGGGCCTTGGCTGGGTCGATGCCGATCTTTCCGGCGGCGTCGGCGCTTACGCCAACGGCAATCCATTCGTCTGCTTCGGCAACGAGCCCGGCGACTTCATCGTCTGCGATCTCGATCCCGACCGCGTCGTCACCATCTGGGGCAACGCCCCCCCCACCAAGCTCGGCGGCTCGCAAGGCTTCTACTGGTGGTTCCAGGGGGACGGCAAGAACATCCGCAGCGAAAGCCATTGGCAGGTCAAAACGCTCGACCCGCATCCCAAGTAAAAAAGCTTGCCGACAGCGCGAACCCAGCCGTGCAAATGTAAATACAGTAATTCCAAAAATCTAGCCACGGATGAAACACTGACGGAACACGGATAGAACATCGTGTGTTAATCCTCGCTTCTTGCAATCTGTTTTATCCGTGTTTTATCCGTGGCTAGATTTTGGAATTGCTTAAATACGATAAATACGATCTACGCTCTTTGGAGTGCCTACGATGCAATACAGACATCTCGCCATCATCGCTGTCGCGGCCGTCACCGCCAGCGCATGTGAAGGCCCCGGCAAGGCGCCTTCCCATCACGATGCTGCGACGCGGCGATTCGAGGATTTGCAGAAAGGCGGCTTTCAGGCCACGCGGGATGAAATCCAGGCGGCTTTTATCGAGTGCTTTCCGCAAGGTATGGAGACGGCCACGGTCAATGATCTGCTTGCCACCGGGTCCAGTGAAAATCGCGGCAACGGTGAAATTGCCTATCGCTGGTTTCCCGATCCCCGGGACCGCAGTTATTGCCTCGAAGTGGTTGTCATGGGCGATCCCGCGATCGTCAAATCCGCGTGGATTCACGTGTTGCCTTCCTCATGATGGACCCGGACGACTCATCAGGTAAGGCGCATGAACGCAACCATCGAATTCCTGCTGCAACACTGGCTGGCGCTCGCCCTCATGGCTGCGTCGCTTGGCCTCTTCATCGTCGCGGCGGTCGGTCGGGCACGCAGTGGCGCTTGGATGTGGCGCTATCATCTGCCCGCCGCAATCTTCGCGTCCTATGCGATTGGCGCCTTTGTCGTCACTGCGGTCGATGGATTTCCGTCCTGGCTTGGCCCGGCTGTCTGCCTGTCCGCGTGCGGCGTCTTCATCGGCTTGCTGGCCCTCGTCAGTGTCACCGGCCAATGGTCGGCGGCCGCGGGCTATGCGCTCACGTGCCTGGTCTTCCTTGGCCTGGGCACGTGGACGGGGCCGAGCGTGGCCGACGGGTTGCAATACGTCGGCGAATTCTTGGTGTCCGTGCGCGTGCAATACCTGTGGTGGTTCCTCTTGCTCGGCTTGATCCCGGTGCTGATCTGGACGAGCTGGCACAATCTCCAGGGGCTCGGCGAGACCCGGCGCTGGATCGTGCTGGGCCTGCGCTGCGCCTTGATCGTGCTGCTGACGCTGGCGCTGGCGGAAGTCTATGCCCGCAAGCCGAACGACAACGTCACGGTCATTTTCCTGTGGGACCGCTCCTACAGCATGCCCCCCGAGCCGGCGCAGAACACCGGCAAGGACCTGCGCGAGAAACGCATCTTCGATTTCATCAACGATTCCGTCGCCAAGCGCGGCTCGGCCCACGCTAATGATAAAATCGGCGTCATCGTGTTCGGCAAGCAGCCCAAGCTCGAATTGCCGCCCGCGCAGGTGGGCGACAAGCTCCGCTTCGCGAAAATCATGAGCCAGCTCGATCCGAGCTACACCGACATCGCCGCCGCCATGAAATTGGCCCTCGCCTCCTTCCCCGAAAACTCCGGCAAGCGTATGGTGCTGATCTCCGACGGCAACGAAAACATGGGCCGAGCCGACGAGCAAACCCGCATCGCCAAGCAGAACGGCGTGCAAGTCGATGTCGTGCCGATCGACGCGGGCCGCAAGCATCAAAACGAAATCCTGATCGAACGGCTCGAAGCCCCCGCGATCACCGAGAAGAACGCCCGCTTGCCGTTGCGCGTCGTCATCCGCAGCTTTCATCCGGAGATCGTCGTCGCCCGGTTGAAGATTCGCAAGATCACCTTCGACCCGGCCGCCGATGCTAGGGCCGGGCAAAGCGCGCCGATCGCTTTGCGCCAGGGGCTGAATGTCTTCTACTTCGAGCGAATCGGCGCCAATGAGGACACGGCCTTCGCCTATGAAGCGACGGTGGTGCCCTTGCGCGTCGTGCGGACCGATACGCCCAAGGACAAACTGCTCGACGATCGGTTCAAGATTCTCGACGGCTTGCCGGGCGACCGCATCGACAACAATGAAGCCCGCGTCACCGTGATGTCGCGCGGCGAGCGGGCCATCCTGGTGCTGCGGCCCGATCATGACAACAAAGAAGATCCGAACGATGTGGAAAGCCATCAGACGCTGATCGATCAGCTACGCGCCGCGACCAAGGGGCTCAAGGTGAAGGCCATGACGCCGAGCCAGTTGCGCAACCTGACCAAGGGGGACAGCGAACGGCTGGCGACGTTCCTGAGCAAGTTCGACGCGGTGGTGCTCGCCAACATCCCCGCCGACGCAGTTTCGCCGGAAGAGCAGGCCGTCATTCGCAGCCATGTCCACGATCAAGGGGCCGGCCTCATCATGATCGGCGGCAACAAGAGCTTCGGCGCCGGCGGCTGGCAGAACACCGAAATCGAAAAAGCCCTCCCCGTCAATTGCGAACTCAAATCGATGAAAATCGAGGGCAAGAGCGGCCTGGTCATGATCATGCACGCCTCCGAAATCGCCGAGGGCAACGCCTGGCAACGCAAGATCGCCAAACTCGCCCTCGAAAAACTCTCCCCCATGGACATGGTCGGCCAAATCCATTACGATCACGGCTTCAACGGCGGCGTCCCCGGCCATCGCTGGCATATCCCCTTCCAGGAAGTCGGCGCCAACCGAAAAAAGCTAATGGGCCTGGTCGATACCATGGAACCCGGCGACATGCCCGACGTCGATCCTGCATTCATCAAGGCCCACAAGGAGCTGACCAACCCCGAATATGCCCTCGGCACCAAGCACATCATCCTCATTTCCGACGGCGATCACTGGGACGCCAGCCCCGGAGTCTTGAACAAGCTCGTCAAATCCAAGATCACCTGCACGACGGTCTGCATCACCTCGCACGGGCAGGCCGAGATCAAGAAGATGGCCGCCGTCGCCCGCTTCTGCAAGGGGCGCGATTATCACGTCAAGGATCCCAAGGAGTTGCCCGCCATCTACATCAAAGAGACCAGGCTCGTCAGCCAATCGTTTGTCCACGAGAAGAAATTCAACACGCATCTGATCGGCCTGCGTGAAGGGCCGACCGAGGGGATGAAAGCCGATCCGCCCCCCTTGCACGGGTTTGTCCGCACCACGCCCAAGGAATCGAGCCTGGTCAAGGTGATGATCGAGACCGAGAAGATCGGCCAGTACAAGTTCCCGATCCTCGCCGCCTGGCCGTACGGTTTGGGCAAATCGATCGCCTTCACCAGCGATGCCCGCACCATCAAGGACGGCAAAGGTTTCTGGGACCGCGAATGGGCCGGCGAGGAGATGTACACCAAGTTTTGGTCGCAAGCCGTCAACTGGGTTCTCCGCCCGACCGAGACCGGCAAGCACCTGTTCATGACCACCGAACACAAGGACGGCAAAATCCGCATCATCGTCGAAGCCCTTGACAGTGACAAGGTTCCCCTCACCGACATCGAACTGAAAGCGGGCATCACCTCGCCGGCGTTCAAAGTCAAGGACGACAAAAGGACGGAGCTGAAGTTTGAGCAGAAAAACGCCGGCGTCTATGAGGCGGAAATCCCGGCCGACGAGGTGGGCGCCTATTTCATCAACATCCAGGCGAAATGGAAAAAGGACGGCCAGGAGGTCTTCGACAACGTCCGCGCCGGCGTGACGATTCCGTATTCGCCCGAATTCGCCGAGATGGACAGCAATCCCGCGCTATTGACGCGGATCAGCGCCGAGACCGGCGGACAAAGCTACACCGACAACGACGCCGCGTTGCAGGACGCGGCGCTCAAGGCGGCGGTGTTCCGCTCAGTGCCGGAGAGCTTGATGAGCCTGCAACCCTTGTGGCCGTGGATGGTGGCGTTGACGGCGTTGTGCCTGCTGTTGGACGTGGCGACGCGCCGCATCGCGATCCAGCCGGAGACGGTGTGGGCGAAAGCGGTCGCCTTGTGGGAAAAAGTGCGTGGGCGGCCCGTCGCGGAGGAAAACCTGCCGGAGTACATCGAGCGCTTGAAGAGCCGCAAGGCCTCGGTCGGCGAGACGATGGACAAGCAGAAGGCGGCGAAGAAGTTCGAGGCGACGCCCGGGTCCAAGCCGGTCGAAGGGCCGACGGTGGTTCCGACAGCGCCGACGGAGAAGCCGAAGCCGAAACCGACGGCGGAGAAGAAAAAGGAGAAGGACGAGGATTTCGCATCGCGCTTGATGCGTGCCAAGAAGAAGGCGATGGAAGATCGCGATAAGGACAAACCCAAATAGGGATTAGGGGTTAGGGATTAGGCAATCCAACCACAATCCCTAATCTAAACCCCTAAACCCTAAACCCCTAAACCCCAAACCCTAACCCCTATTCCTCATGAACGAATTCGAATCGCAAGTTCAGCAATTCCGCCAGGAATACGATCAAGTTTACCAGGAAATCGCCAAGATCATCGTCGGCCATGCCGACATCGTCCACGGCGTCTTGACCTGCCTGTTCGTCGGCGGGCACGCTTTGCTCGAAGGCGTTCCCGGCCTGGGAAAGACGCTGTTGGTGCGCACCTTGAGCCAAGTGCTCGATCTGAATTTCAATCGCATCCAGTTCACGCCGGACTTGATGCCGTCGGATATCATGGGGACCAACATCATCAACGAAGGGCCGGACGGCCAGCGCGTCTTCAGCTTTCAGAAGGGCCCGCTGTTCGCGCAGATTGTCTTGGCGGACGAGATCAACCGCGCCACTCCGAAAACGCAGTCGGCCCTCTTGGAAGCCATGCAAGAGCATTCGGTGACGGTCGGCGGCACCATCCACAAGCTGCAAGAGCCGTTCTTCGTGATGGCGACGCAAAACCCGATCGAGCAGGAAGGCACGTACCCGTTGCCGGAAGCCCAGCTCGACCGTTTCTTCTTCAAGCTGACGGTGAACTACTCGACGCGCGAGGAGTTGTCGGTCATCATCGACCGCACCACCAGAGGCGATTGGCCGACGCCGCACAAAATCATGGACGGCGACACGATCCGCAAATGGCAAGCGCTGGTCCGCAAGATTTTCGTCGCACCACAGGTGCAGGATTACGCCATCCGCCTGATCCTGGCAACGCACCCGCAAGGCCCCTTCGCCTGCACCGTCACCAACCGCTTCCTGCGCTTCGGCTCCAGCCCGCGCGGCGCCCAGACGATCGTGCTGGCGTCCAAGATTCGCGCCATGCTCGATGGCCGTTTCAACGTCAGCTTCGAGGACGTGCGCAAGGTCTACATCCCGGCCCTGCGGCATCGCATCCTCTTGAACTTCGAGGCCCAGGCGGAAAATGTCTCGCCCGACACGATCTTGCTGGAGATTCTGGGCGAGGTGAAGGAGAAGGCGTCCGATGCAGCGAGCTTACCGGACGCGGAGAAGGTGATGCGGAAGGGATAGGGTTGGCCGCCGGCCAAGCGGTACAATGGGGTAGGGAGGAATATCGCAATGAACAAAATCGAAACCACCGTGCAAGCCCGCCGCATCGAATTCGCTGCCCCCGCCGAAATTCCCGACGGAACCAAAGTCATTGTCGATGTCGCGCCGCTGCCCGCCGAAAAGATCGGCATCGACGAATCTGAATGGCGCGACGATCCTGAAGCCATCGCCGATTGGGAAGCGTGGCTCAAGACCACCGAGCCGATTGAATGGCGGCCGCTTGACCAGTTCGATGACGAATTCCGCCGCTACAATATTGAGGCCGAGCGCAAGCAGGTGGAGATTGAATAACCATGCCCGAAACCGCCATCCAAGCTCCGCTGCTCGATCCCCAGTTCCTCGCCCGCCTCGAGCAACTCGAGCTCGTCTCGCGCAAGATCTTCCTTGGCCTCATGAAGGGCGAGCGCAAGAGCAAGCGCAAGGGCCAGTCCGTTGAGTTCGCCGATTACAAGAATTACGTCATCGGCGACGATCTGCGCCATCTCGATTGGAACCTCTATGCCCGGCTCGATCGGCTCTTTATCCGCCTCTTCCAGGAAGAAGAAGACCTGCACTTTTACGTCCTCATCGACAATAGCCTGTCGATGGATTTCGGCTCCCCGTCGAAATTGCACTATGCCCGTCAGGTTGCCGCTGCCCTTTCGTTTATCGGGCTAGTCAACATGGATCGTGTCGTCCTGTCGGCGTTCAACGACAATATCACGCAAACCATGCCGGCGGTGCGGGGACGCAAATCGTTGTGGCGGGTGCTTGATTTCCTGCAGAAATTGCAGCCGGCGGGGCCGAGCAATCTGCGCGAATCGCTCAAGACCTTCACCATGAAATCGTCCGACAAAGGCATCGTCGTTCTGCTCAGCGATATGATGGACAAGGAAGGATACGAGGATGCCCTGCGCTATCTCGTCGCTCGGCAATACGACATCTACGTGATTCAGATTCTTTCGCAGGAGGAACTGGAGCCGGCGCTGCTGGGCGATCTGAAATTGGTGGACATCGAGGACGAAGACGAAGCGGAGATCACGGTGTCGGCGCCGCTCATCAAGAAATACAAGCAGACGCTGGCGGCGTTTCAGGGAGGCTTACAGGAATTCTGCAACCGCCGCGGCATCGCGTATATGATGACGAGCAACCAGACGCCGTTCGATCGTCTGGTGCTGAATTACCTGCGGCGGCGCGGCCTGGTGCGCTGAATCCCCGTTTAGCGCTCGCAGTATCCCTCGCGGCGGCACCTGCCGCGGACGATTCAGCGCGAGCGCTAAATGTAAACAAGGCCCACATGAACTGGCTTCGCAACAACTGGTTCCTCCTCGCCCTGATCGCGCTCGCGCTCATCGCGATCCCTGGCGCTCTCCTCGTCGCGCTTCGCCTGTTCGATTGGGACACGGAAATCAACGATTGGTTGCAGAACAACCTGAGCATCAGCTACGAATTGCGCGTCGCTCCCTGGCTCGCTGTCATTCTGCTCCTCTTGCCGGTCGTGCTGGTGATTCTTTATTTTCTTCGGCTGAAGCGCAAGCGGATTCAGGTGCCAAGCACGTTTCTGTGGAAAAAGAGCGTCGAGGATTTGCACGTCAATAGTCTCTTCCAGTGGCTGCGCAACAACGTGCTCTTATTGCTGCAACTGCTCGTCTTGCTCTTTTTGATCTATTCGGTGCTCGGCCTGCGCTTTCACGGCAACACCAAGGTGAGCCAGCATTACATTCTGATGATCGACAATTCCGCAAGCATGTCTGCCAAGGATGTCGCGCCGGATCGGTTCACGTGGGCGAAAGTCGAGGCACTCAAAGAGATCAACGCGGCGGCGGATAATGATTTCGGCATGGTCATCGTCTTCAATTCCAAGGCGACAACATTGCAAACCTACACCAACGACAAGGAGAAGCTGCGCGAGGCGGTCGCCAGCATCAAGCCGACCGAACGGCCGACGCGCATCGAGGAAGCGCTCGCGCTGGCGGAAAGCCTGGCGAATCCGGCGCGCTCCACCGAAGATGTCGCGTCGCAGCCGGAGGATGTGCCGGAGGACCAAAAGAGGCAGTTCGCGCAGGTGCAAGGCCAGGCGGCGGTCGTGCACGTATTTTCCGATGGCCGATTCGCCAATCTCTCGGAGACGGCCTTACGCGGCTTGAGCTTGCGCATGGCCGGCGATCAGGGCAAGGGAGGCATTAGTTTGCAATATCACGCGGCCGGCAAGATCCCCGCGCCGGGCGAGGAAGGCAACACCAATAATCTCGCCATTGTTGGGCTCAACGTGCTGCGGCAAAATCTGCCCGGCAAGAAGAACGCCCCGCCGACGCAGCGCCATCTGGCTTTCGTCCGCGTCGCCAACTTCCGCAACAAACCGGCCGACGTGCTCCTCAAGCTCGATGTCTTCATCGACGGCGAATTGACCAATCCAATGCAGCAAAAGCTTGAAGTGCGGGCAAGGAAATATGCGGCCGCCCAGGGAGAGGATGACGAAAAGGACGAGCCCGGCGAGGCCGATGCGCGATTTCAGTTGCCGACGTTCGAGGCGGTCCGGCAGATCGAGCTACACGCCTATCTCGACAAAGCCGATGACGAATTCCCGCTCGACGATCAGGCCTGGCTGGCGATCGGCAGCACGCGCAAGGCGAAAGTCCTCATCGTCGGCAAGTCCAATGCCATCCTCGACGCCTTTTTCAATCAGGAAGCGACCAAGAAAGTCGCGGCGGTGCAACGGCTGGATGACGCCAAGGGGGAGGATTACCGCAAGAAAGCCCGGGGCGGCGAATTCGACCTCGTCATCTTCGACCGCTGCGCCCCGGAGGAGGAAGCCGATATGCCGCTGGCCAACACGTTTTTCATTAATCGCCCGCCGCTGCCGTGGAAGCGCGGCGACAAGCTGCTCAAGAGCCCTCTGATGATGCCGAGCAAGAAGGAGCATCCGCTGCTGCGCCATTTGACGACGATCTGGGACGTGCGCGCCGCCGAGGCGTTTGCCTTCGACGTGCAAAAGAACCTTGATCCGAAGGCGGCGGATGAGTTGAAACTGCCCGATGGCGACCCGAAGAAGCGGACCTTACCGACCATCACGCGCCTCATCGAGACGAGCAACCAGGTGCCGCTCTTGTTCACGATGTCGCGCGGGCCGCACACCGACCTGGTGCTGGCGTTCGCCCTGATGAGCGACGACGGCGGGTTGCCGACGAACTGGTACGGCGAGACCAGTTTTCCGCTTTTCTTTCGCAACGTTCTCTATATTCTTGGTAACGTCGATGATTCGGTGCGCTCGCTGAGCGTTCAGGCGGGAGAGCCGGTGCTGCTCAGGCCCGAGGCGGGGTTCAGCGAGGTGGAGATTGTGACACCCGCGAAGCAAACGTTGAAGTTGCCGCGCGGCGTGCGCCACGAGGTTGTTTTCGCCGATACCGAGAAGCTGGGCCCTTACCGCTACCGTGTCGATCCGTCCAGGGATGCCAAGGGTAAGGAGCAAGTAGCGCGCGGCTTTTCCGTTAACCTCCTTGATATCAATGAGAGCAACATCGAGCCGAGGCGGAGCATCCAGATCGGCAACGAACGTTTCCTGGCGGGCGAAGAGAAGTTCCAGGTTCGCGAAATCTGGAAGTGGATGTTGCTGCTTGCGGTCGGTCTATTGATCGCCGAATGGTTCGTGTATCATCGGCGCATTGCGGTTTGATTTGCTGGTTACCGCGCTCGCATGGCATTCTACGGGCGCCAAACGAGGATCAGGCCATCGAGTTGCGAAATGGAACCCCAGGACACGCTGTCCGAAATTGTCGATAAGAAAAATCCAGTAACCGTCGCGCTGCAACAGGCGATCGAGTCGAGTCGGCCGCGCCAGCAGCCATACGCGGATTATCGCAACTTCATCCAGCACCACTACGACGGGCTGGCGGGCAAGCTCATCAGCCTTTCGGGGGTGTTCACGGGACATTCCATCTTGGCCGGGCAGGTCCTGAGGCCGAGCGCCTTTGACCTACGCGGCTGCAAGCGCATACTTGACGCGGGGTGTGGCAGCGGCAGACATTGCAAACACGTTCTCCGCCGCGCTGATGTGGATGCCGGGCTCTACGCTTTCGATCTGTCCCAGCGCATGCTCAAGCGAGCGCGGCGCCGTTTCAAGAACGGCCGCATCCAGTTTCTTGCCGCCGACCTGACGCGCCTGCCCTACCCGGACGCATTCTTCGACGCCATCGTGTGCGGCTGGGTGCTGGAGCATCTTCCCGATCCGCGCCCCGGGCTCAAGGAGTTGGCCCGCACCTTGCAGCCAGGCGGCAAGCTGCTCGTCATGACCACCGAGGACACTCTTCCCGGCGCCATGTCGAGCAACATTTGGCATTGCCGAACCTATAACCGCCGCGAGTTGCGCAAATGCTGCGAAGAGTGCGGCCTGGCCTGGAAGCGCAACTTGTATTTCACCGACGTCCACCGCTTCCTCAAGTTGGGAGGCATCATCGTCGAATTGCGCCGGCCGCTAGCGTAAACCTATCGGTTCAAATTGAATTCGCCCGTCCAGCGGCGCGAACTGTATTGCGCGTTGAATTGATGCTCGTCGGCGACGGCGCTATAGTTGAATCGGTAGAATCCCATGAGCCGCGATTGACCCGCCAAGAAAACCTTGCCGCCGTCTCTGCCAACGACATCGAGCGTGGTGGCGAAGCGGAATGGGATCACCTTGGCGAACCTTCCCGTGAAGACGACGCGGTAATGGCAATCATCGGTTTGGCGAAAGTGCGCCTTCAACGGTCCCTCGTGCCCGGTATTGGTGTCGATCCAGGTTCCGCACGGCCAGCGGCCATCCAGCTCTTGCGCCGAAGCGGCCCCCGCAATGCCGAGAATGAGTATAACGGACAGGATTAGCTGCGATTGCTTGCGCATGGTTGATCTCGCGGTGATTGTTCTTGGAGGTATCTTCATTTTTCGGAGAATCAGCTCCCGGTTTTCGGCCTTTCCCAGCTTGCTGCATTGCGAATCCAAACGCGAGTTTCAATTGGACGGCCTGTGCCGACAATGCCGGCGCGTACAATGTGACGAGGAGGCAACCATGGTATTCGAAGAAGACGGGGTGCGCTTCCAGTATCCCGACAACTGGAAACTGACGCGCGAGGAGGCCGACAACGGCTGGACGGTTTCGGTACAGAGTCCGGACACCGCGTTTTTTCTGGTCGCGTTCGACAAGACGATGCCGGAGGTCGGCGAAGTGGCGGAGACGGTGTTAGAGACGCTGCGGGCCGATTATCCCGGATTGGAAGCGGAGGACGCCCTTGAATCCGTCGCCATGCAGCCGGCGCTGGGGCACGACATCACCTTCTTCAGCCTCGATCTCACCAACACATGCCGTACGCGCTGCTTCTACAGCGATGCCGGCACAATCCTCCTGATGTGGCAAGCGAACGACCTGGAATTCGACGCCGTGGAGCCGATCTTCAAGGCGATCTGCGCCTCGCTGCGGCTGGAGGAATGACGAGCGTCACTTCACATCGAACCTCATTGGCGTCTTATCGTCGGGCTTGAAATTGTAGTTGATGGTGATTTCCTGCCCCGTGGCGATGTCGGTCAAGGCGCGATAGGTTAGCATATTCGGCCCATGCACATATCGAGCGTTCGGCTCATAGGAATGGTTGTAGAGCGAGCCGTAGCCGAGGCTGACCGCGACTTTGTCTTTGCTCCAGAGGTAGAGGTAGGTCGTGAGCGTGGGGTTTTCGATGCCGCCGACGAAATCCTTGATTGGGATCAAGAGGACCGGGACGCGCTCGATGATCGCCCCCATGCGGATCGGCTTCGTCGCGAAGACGCCGCGTCCTTTGCCGGGCACGTTCTTGACGCAGATCGAGTCGGAGTGTTCCATGGCGTGGCCCGTTGGAAGGTGTAACGAGCCGGAAGCGTAAGCGACGGGTTCTCCGTCGAACCGTCGCTTACGCTTCCGGCTCGTCGTGTTTGCTTATCCGGGTCATGATAGGGCGCGCCGTTGCGAATTCGTCGGCCGCTCCGCATAATGAATGCATACGCCATCCGGTCGCTGCGAGCGGGAAACACATGTCGGCCGCACAATCTCTTTACCTGGTGGACGCCTACTCGCTCATCTTCCAGGTCTTTCACGCCCTGCCGGAGATGACCAGCCCTTCGGGTTTGCCGACCAACGCCCTCTTTGGCTTCACCAAGGACATGCTGTTCCTGCGTTCCAAGAAGCCTGATTATCTCGTTTGCTGCTTCGACATGCCCGGCAAGACGTTCCGCGATGAACTGTACGCCGATTACAAGGCCCATCGCGCCCCGATGCCGGACGATTTGCAATTGCAAGTCCCGCTGATTCGGCAAATGCTCGAAGCGATGCGCATTCCGATCGTGGAGCTGCCGGGCTTTGAAGCGGACGACATCATCGCCACGCTGGCGACGGCCGGCGCAGGGCAGGGGATGGAGGTGTTCGTTTGCTCCAGCGACAAGGATTGCCGGCAACTCTCTGAGCGACCGCATCAAGATTTTCAATCTCCGCAAGCGCGAGCTCTTTGATGCGGCATCCCTCAAGGCCGATTGGGACATCGCGCCGGAACAGGTGGTAGATTATCAAACGCTGGTTGGCGATTCGGTGGACAACGTCCCCGGCGCGGAAGGCGTCGGCCCGAAGACGGCGAGCAAGTACCTGCAGGATTATGGCACCATCGAGAACCTGATCGCTCATCTCGACGACTTGAAGGGCAAGAAGAAGGAGAACCTGCAAGCGTTCGTGCCGAACCTGGAAACGAGCCGCAAGCTGGTGACGCTGGATCGGAAAGTGCCGGTACCGCTCGAATGGGAGCGCTGGCGGATGCAAGAATGGGATGGCCCGAAGCTGCGCGAATTGTTCGTCGGCTGGGGCTTCCGCGCGTTTGCCGAGCAATTGCGCGTCAGCGTGCGGACTGCGCCTCCGCCGGCCTCGCGGCAAATTGTCCAGGGCAGTCTGTTCGGCGACGATCCCACGAGCACGCCGATGCAGAACGCCGTCGCCGATTGGCCGCACGAGTATCATCTCGTCAATAACGAGGAGGATTTCGCGGCGTTTCTGGATCGCTTGCGGACGCAGAAGCGTTTCGCCATCGATCTGGAAACGACCTCGCTCGATCCGCGTCAGGCCGAGATCGTCGGCCTGGCGTTCTGCTTCCAGCCGGCGGAGGCGTACTATCTAGCTGTTCGCGGCCCTTCCGGCGAGCCGACGCTTGATCCGGACGCGACGCTCGCCCAGCTCAAACCGATTCTTGAAGACGCCGCGATCGGCAAGATCAACCAGAATATCAAGTACGACTGGCAGGCCCTGTTCGCGCACGGTATTCGCTTGAACGGCATCGTCGGCGATTCGATGCTTGCAGATTTTCTTTTGCACGCCGGCACGCGCAACCACAATCTCGATTCCCTGGCGCTGGATCATTTGCAGCATCGCAATATCTCGATCACGGAGCTGATCGGCAAGGGACGCCATCAACGCCGGATGGATCGCGTGCCGACTGCCAAGGTCGCCGAATACGCCGGTGAGGATGCCGACGTTGCCTTTCGGCTGTGTGACAAGCTGGAACCGAAGTTGGTGGAAGTGGGATTCAAACGGCCGACGGCTTGGGAGGGCGAGGCTCCTGCCGAGCCGGAAGCGCCAGTGGCAAGCGGCACAAACGGCTCGGCAGGAGCCTCGCCCTCCCGATCATCGACCGGCGACATGTGGCTTTACGATGACCTTGAAATCCCCCTCGTCGAGGTCCTCGCGCAGATGGAATTTACCGGCATCCGCCTCGATGTGCCGTTCTTGCAGCGCATCAGCAAGGAGATGGACGCCGCGCTCAGCGGGCTCGAAACCGAGATTCACGGCATGGCCGGCTATTCGTTCAACATCAATTCGGTGCCGCAACTGCGCGAGATCCTGTTCAAGCAGTTCAAGTTCAAGCCGCTGCGCAAAACCGACATCGGCGGCGAATCGAGCACCGATCAGGAAACACTGGAGCAACTCGCCCGGCAAGATCATCCGCACGTCGGCTTCCTGCGCAAGCTGCTCGAACACCGCAAAATCGTCAAGCTCAAGGGGACGTACGTGGACGCGCTGCCCGCACTGGTGAATCCGCGCACGGGCCGCATCCATACGTCGTTCAGCCAAACCGGCGCGGTAACGGGCCGGCTCAGCTCCAGCGATCCTAATTTGCAGAACATCCCGATCCGCTCCGAGATGGGCGAGCAAATCCGCCGGGCGTTTCTGCCCGAAGAGGGTTGGCTGCTGCTGACCGCCGACTATTCACAGATCGAGCTGCGCTTGCTCGCCCATTTCAGCGCCGACGCGGCCTTGCAACGCGCCTTCGCCGAGGAGCGCGACATCCATGCGATGGTGGCCGAGCAGATTTTCAACGTCACCGAGCACCACGTTACCGAGGCGATGCGCCGCGCCGCCAAAACGGTCAACTTCGGCGTCATCTACGGCATCAGCGCGATGGGCCTGGCCACCCGGCTGAACATCCCGGTCCGCGAAGGAGCCCATTTCATCGAGCAATATTTCAAGAAGTACCCGGCGGTGCTGGGCTATCAGGACGCCTTGCTGAAAGCCTGCCGCGAACAGGGCTACGTCGCCACGATCCTCGGCCGGCGTCGGCGCATCGAGGGAGTGCGGGCCTTCACCAGCTACAAGGGGCGCAATCAGCCGGAGCGTGAAGCGATCAACATGCAGATTCAAGGCTCCGCCGCCGACCTGATCAAGATCGCGATGCTGAACATCCACCGCCGGTTGCAACGCGAGGATCGGCAAACGCGGATGCTGTTGCAGATTCACGACGAATTGGTGTTCGAATTGCCGCCCGAGGAAAAGAGCGCGATCGTGGCGCTGGTGCATGAGGAGATGACGCAAGCGCTGGCGGAGAACTTGCAAGTGCCGCTGCGGGTGGACATGAGCATTGGGGCGAACTGGTTGGACACGGCGGAAATCAGCGTTGAGCGGTAACATTGGGGCACGCAAATGGCTGACGAGCGCATTCGCAAAGGTGATCCAGACGAGCCGCGCCGAAAAAATGTGGATCTGGGCGATGGCGATGATGCCTACGTTCCGGACATCAGGAAGCGTGTGAGTGACATTGACATCGCGAAGCAATTGCGCAAGCAAATCACTGTCCTTGGTGTCCTTTGGGTAACGTTCGGCGTTCTTCTGCCTGGCCCCGCGGCGTCGTGCATCCAATTGGCGTGCGGCCGGAGGGCGATCTACCCTGAAGTTGTGGTTTTTTATGGCGCCTGCGCGCTGGTATGGATATCGCTCGGCGTGATGGCTTGTCTCAAACGTGTGTGGGCGGCTTATGTTGGGTTGGCGCTCAGCTACGTGGCAGTGCTGACAGCATTGGCCGCCACCGTTAAATACCTCCCCGAGAGCCTCTCGTTCATGTCTTGCGGGTGCCTCGCTTTGGCTGCGGGTATCTCGATCTTGCAAGCCCACCGGGTCATCGCAATTTCCAGGAAAATGCGCACGGCCGGCATTCCGCTCGATCAAAAGCCGGAGTGAATGCGGGGCTCGGCGTCGAAAATTAGTGACTTCGATGCCGTTGCGAGTGGACATTTGCAACAGTTCGAATTGTTTGGGCACGAAGGAGATTGCGATTGGGTAATCGCTGGCCGCATGGTACAATTCACATATGAGCGAAAACCCTCCGAAAATCTGGAAATACCTGGCCCCCGACCCGAAACCCACGTCGTACAAACAGCTTTGCGTGCGCGGCACGCGCGTTCGAGCTCGAACCCTCTACGGCCTGTGCTCTAACTCCGAGCCGATGACGCCCGCAGAAGTTGCCTCCGACTACAATCTGCCGGTCGAGGCGGTGCTGGAAGCAATCGAATATTGCCAGTCAAATCCGCCGGAGCTACTAGCAGATTATGCCTGCGAGCAAGCATTGGTCGATGCCTACGCCGCGAGTCCAGATGGACGACTCTCACCGCAAGAGGTCGCGAGGATTCGTCGCTTATATAAATGAAAATCTACTTGGACGACGACATGGCCTCGCCGCTGCTCGCCCGGTTGCTGCGCAATGCGGGGCATGACGTCTGCTTGCCGGCGGACGTAGGGCTTGTCGGCGCCGAAGACGCTGTCCATTTCAGACACGCGGCATTGGACCCCAGGTCAATTCTTACCGCAAATCACGACGATTATCGGGATCTTCACCGATTGGTTGTCGATCTGGCCGGCCATCACGCTGGCGTTCTTGTTGTGCGCAAGGACAATGACTCCAAACGAGATTTGAAAGCCGCAGGCATCGTGCGGGCGATGCGCAACTTCATTGCAGCGAACGCGCCCATTGCTGACCAGTTTATCATCCTGAATCATTACCGCTAGGCATCGCTCATGATCCCCACCATCGGCATCGTCGGCGGCATCGGCAGCGGCAAGAGCGCCGTCGCGGACGCCATGCGCTCCTTCGGCGGCTACCTCATCGCCGGCGATCGGCTTGGCCATGAAGCGCTCTTGCAACCCGATCTCAAAGCGAAATTGCACGAGCGCTGGGGCGACGCGATTCTCGATGAGCACGGCGACATCGACCGCAAGAAAATCGCTGCGATTGTCTTCGCCGATGCCGCCGAGTTGAAGGCGCTCGAGGCTCAGGTTTTTCCCCACATCGAGAAAAGGATAATCCAGGAAATTGCCCTCGCGCGAAGCCGAGATGAAATAAAATTCATCATTCTCGACGCCGCCATTTTGCTCGAAACCGGTTGGCGTCGGCATTGCGACAAGATTATTTTCGTTGATGCTCCACGGCCCTTGCGTCTCGCCCGGCTCAAGGAAAAACGTGGCTGGAGCGATGAGGAGCTGGATCGCCGCGAGAAAATGCAGATGCCCCTCGAGGAAAAAATGAATCGGGCCGATGCGGTCATCGTCAATGACGGAGATTTGGAGAAATTTGCCCGCCAGGTGAAAGAAACTCTGGTGCGCTGGAACCTTATCTGCTAGAATCAAACATCATTCCACCGCCTGCCGCTGGTGAGTTCGCAAGCTGCACTCAACATGTCGTGCCAGTTTGCGAGAGAGGAACAGAATCTCCAATCTCGTGCCAGCCAACTAGGAGGGTCATTCATGCCGGACATCAAAGGCCGAAAAGACGCCACCCCGATGCGCACGCGCCCCCGTCCCGCCAAACCCGAAGCGCCCGGAGGATTCGGACAAGACATCCTCGATGAAGAACCGCCCGCCGCCGACCACCCCTCACCCCAAGCCCCTCCGCCCCAAGCAGAGAGGGGCGGGCGGAATGGACCGCAGCAAAACCATGACGATCAGGAGCACATCGGCTTCGATCAAGAAACGAATGATCGCTATGAGGAGATCAAGCGCGGCACCACGCACATCTCCGAATTGCAGCAGATGACCATGGCCCAGCTTCTCCGCGTCGCCAAGGAGGAGCAGCTCAGCGATTATTCGGGCCTCAAGAAGCAGGACCTGATCTTCAAAATCCTCAAGGAGCGCGTCAAGCAGAACGGCCTGATGTTCGGCGAAGGCACGCTCGAAACGCTCCCCGACGGCTTCGGCTTCTTGCGCAGCCCCGATTACAACTATCTTCCATGCCCTGACGACATCTATATCTCGCCGAGCCAAATCCGCCGTTTCGGCCTGCGCACCGGCAGCGTCGTCTCCGGCCAAATTCGGCCGCCCAAGGAGAACGAGCGCTACTTCGCGCTGTTGCGCGTCGAGGCGATCAATTATCACGATCCCGATTTGCTCACGCAGAAAGTCGTCTTCGACGATTTGACGCCGCTGCATCCGAATCGAACGGCTCAAGCTCGAAATCGACCAGGCCGAGATCAACATGCGCATCGTGGACCTGGTCACGCCGATCGGCAAAGGCCAGCGCGGCCTGATCGTCGCCCCGCCGCGCACTGGCAAGACCGTCCTTTTGCAAAAGATGGCCAACAGCATCCTCGTCAATCATCCCGAATGCTACGTCATCGTTTTGCTCATCGACGAGCGCCCCGAAGAAGTGACGGAGATGGAGCGCAGCGTCCGCAGCGAGCATTCCGAAGTCGTTTCCTCCACGTTCGATGAACCGTCCAGCCGGCACGTCCAGGTCAGCGAGATGGTCATCGAAAAAGCTCGCCGCATGGTCGAGTTCGGCACCGATGTGGTGATCCTGCTCGATTCGATCACCCGCTTGGCCCGCGCTTACAACAACGAATGCGAGCACTCGGGCAAGATCCTCTCCGGCGGCGTGGACGCCAACGCCCTGCACAAGCCCAAACGCTTCTTCGGCGCCGCCCGCAACATCGAGGAAGGCGGCAGCTTGACGATCTTGGCGACCGCCCTCGTCGATACCGGCAGCCGCATGGACGAGGTGATCTTCGAGGAATTCAAAGGCACCGGCAACATGGAGCTGCACCTCGACCGCCGTCTCGTCGATAAGCGCGTCTGGCCCGCCGTCGATGTCAACGCCTCCGGCACCCGCAAGGAGGAATTGCTGGCGACGCCCGGACGAATTGCGCATGACCTACATCCTGCGCAAGGTGCTGAGCGACATGAACCCGGTCGAGGCGATGGAGTTGCTCACCACGCGCATGGGCCGCACCAAGAGCAATGCGGAATTTTTGAAGACGCTGAATTTGGCGTGACCGGCAAGCCCCAGGATAGCAGCGTTCCTGGGGCTTGGACGCGGCCCGTAAGAGGACGCAACATGGAACACGCAGACTACACGGTGATCTACGAAAAGGCCGATGAGGGTGGCTTCTATGCCCACATCCCGGCCCTGGAAATTACGACGGAAGGGGAAAGCCTGGAAGATGCACAGCAAATGGCACGCGACGCCATTGAAAACACTTTGGCGTGCCGCCGGCAATTGAATCTTCCGTTTCCGGAGGAGGTTCACAGCGAGAAAATCGGGGTGGAAGCGTGAGCGTCCGCTTGCCGGCCTTGAAGCCGGTCGAGGTGATTCGCATTCTGGAACGCAATGGTTTTCGCTTGCTGCGATCGACAAAACACCGGACGTACATGGATGACGCTGATCCTCCCCACCTGGTGACGGTTCCCTACCACGCTCGAGATCTCAAACCCAAGACGTTGCGTTCAATCATCCGCCAGGCAGGGTGGACCGTGGATGAGTTTATCCAGAGGATGTGATATGCCCACCTACGAAGGCTCACTTACCCCGCCGCCAAAAGGCCGATTCGCCGTGGTTGCGTCCAAGTTCAATCAGGATGTCGTCGAGCGGCTGGTCGCCGGCGCGATGGATGCGCTGGTTCGCAACGGCATCGCGGAGGACGCCATCGACCTTGCATTCGTGCCGGGCGCGTTCGAGTTGCCGTTGGTGGCGCAGAAATTGGCCGGCTCAAAGAAATATGCCGCGGTGATCTGCCTGGGTGCCGTCATCCGTGGCGACACCGATCATTACGATTACGTGTGCAAGGCCGCGACCGACGGCATCCTGCAAGCGGGGCTGGCGACCGGCGTCCCCGTGCTGTTCGGCGTCTTGACCTGCGATACCGACGAGCAAGCGATGGACCGCGCCGGCGGCAAAGCGGGCAACAAGGGAGCCGATGTTGCGCTGGCGGCGATCGAGATGGTGAATCTCCTCAAGAAGTTGCCGTGAATGGCGCGTCTATTTGACAATCCCGTGGGCGAAGTTTGGGCTTGCCGGATTGACGTCCACGGCCCGCATTTTCGGTAACACAATCAGGTCCATATCTTCCATCGGAATCGCGCCCAGGAGAACCTGGTCGCCCAGAACGATCGCGCCGCAGTAACAACTCCGGTTTTTGAAGTGAAGCTCCACTGGACCCACATAAGGGACCGATTGGGTGCTTCCATCCGCCAATGTCACCTCCCTTTTTTCCGTCTCCTCCAAGGCGAGTTGAATTTGAACGCTTGGCGGGATGCACAAGAAGACGGAGCCGGTGTCTGCAAGGGCTACCGCCTCCATCGATTGCAAATCGGGCCTGCGCGGATTCTTGAGAATCAAATGTGCATTGGTTAATCCCACCGGAATCCTCCCGTCATAAATGGCTTGTGCTCGCTACGGCATTGTACCTCGAACGATCCAATGCGTCATCGCCATTTGCTCTCGTCCGCATCGTGCATCATCGCGAACACCGGATCGAGTTTTCGCGCAATCCTAGCGGAAGTCAAAAGTGTAACACCACGCGAATGCTTCCGCGATTTCACCCGGAGCCTCCGGGTGTTTCCTCTGGAAATCTTGAACTGCCAATTTCGCCATTTCCGACAGGTCTTGGGCCCTGTCCATCGCATTTGATGAATAGAAATCACTCTCCAAAGGTTTGATCACGGAGAGCAACTTGTTCGCCAGGTCAATTCCATAACGCCTAGCCAACAGTGTATCGTCGCGAGAGGGCATGATTTCCGTTCCTTTGCCTGTCCAAAGCAGGACAGCTTCGACTAAAAAAGCTGCTTCGAGATTGTTTAACATGGCCATCAAAGTGCCTCCTCCAGGTATTGGCTCGTCGAATTATACTCCGACGCGACTGCGGAATCATCGGCACTTCCCCTCGTCCGCCTCGCGCCGCCTCGCTAACATGAAAGTAATAGGAGAGATGTGCATGACCAGGCGAACGCGCGGCCGGGAAGTCGCGCTGCAATTGTTGTTTGAGCGCGAGCACAATGCGAAGACGGACCGCATCGCCCTGGAGCGATTCGTCCGTGAGCGCCTGCGCGATGAGCCGATCCGCAGTTTCTGCGTGTTCCTCTACGATGGCGTCGTCGCCCATCTTGCCGACATCGACGCGAAGATTACCGCCGCCGCGGAGAACTGGCGGCTCTCGCGCATGCCGACCGTCGATCGCAATATTCTGCGGCTGGGCGCTTTCGAGCTGCTGTTTATGCAGGACACGCCGGCCGCGGTTGCGTTCGATGAAGCGATCGAGCTGGCCCGCCGCTACGGCAGCGCCGATTCCTCCGCGTTCATCAACGGCGTCCTCGACCGAATCAGAAGCCAGGAGTCAAGGGTCGGGAGTCCGGAGTCAGAAGCGACGGTCTCTAACCCCGAACCCCTAACCCCAGGCCCCTGAAAACATGCCCGCCGGCCAACCGTTCACTCAACTCTGCCAGGCCCTGTCTCGGCCGCGTCATTTTGGCCGGGCGGATTTGCACTTGCACACCACCGTCAGCGACGGCGCGTACACGCCGGCCCAGATCGTCGAATTGGCGAAACGCAGCGGGCTGTCCGCCATCGCGATCACCGATCACGACACTTTCGCCGCCATCGCGCACGCTCGCCAAATCGCCGGCACGTCGGTCGAGGTGATTGCCGGCGTCGAGATCACGACGGAGTATCGCGGCAAGGAATTGCACCTGCTTGGCTATTTCTTCGACATCGAGAATCAGCCGTTGCGGGCGGCGCTCGATCGATTGCAGGCGGAGCGCATCGGCCGATTTCACGAGATGATCGAGAAATTGAGCGGGCTCGGCATCCATTTCAAGGAGGAAGAGATGGCGCGAGCGCCGTCGCTGGGCCGGCGCCATCTTGCGGAGATGCTGGTGCAGGCGAAGAAGGCATCGAGCGTGCGCGAGGCGTTTCACCGCTGGCTCGGGGACCACGGGAAGGCGAATGTGCCGAAGACGCGATTGCCGATTGCCGAGGCCATCGCGCTGGTGCGCGGCGCAGGCGGCGTTGCATCGTGGGCCCATCCGAATTATGATTGCACCAGGGAAACGCTGCTCGAATTGAAAAGCGTGGGTCTCGCCGCCCTCGAAGCGGAGTATCCCGCGTTCCGCTCAGCCCGAGCCAAGGAGCTGCGGCAACTGGCGCGCGATCTTGGCCTGGCGATCAGCGGCGGCAGCGATTGCCACGGCCCCGACGAGCCACGCCGCGCGGTCGGCACATGCAGCATCACGCACGAAGAATTGAAACGCTTGCAAGCCCCAGGATAAGGCAGCGTTCCTGGGGGTGAGGACTATATTCATGGGTTTACGCGACCTCTTCCGATCAGCCCTCGCCAAGACGCGCAGCCTGTTCAGCAGCGTCGCGGAGCTGTTTACCTTCAAGGGCAAGGTCGATCAGCAATTTCTCGACGAGCTGGAAAAGCGACTCTATCTCGCCGACGTCGGCACCTATGCCACGCAAGAAATTGTCAACCGCGTCCGTGCCGCGTACCACGACAAGGAAGTCACCGGCGAAATGAAAGCGTTCGTCAAGGCGCAGCTCGAGGAAATGCTGACCGCACCGAGCCAGGGGATCCATTACGCCGCCAGCGGGCCAACGGTTGTCATGATCGCCGGCGTCAACGGCGCTGGAAAAACTACGTCGATTGCCAAGCTCGCCAAGTATTGCATCGGCGACAAGAAGAAGGTGATGCTTGCTGCCTGCGACACCTTCCGCGCCGCCGCCGTCGCCCAGCTCACCATCTGGAGCGAACGGCTCGGCTGCGAGATCGTCAAGAATGCCCAGGGAAGCGATCCGGCCAGCGTCGCCCATGACGCTTGCGAAAAAGCGAAGGCCCGCAACTTCGACGTGTTGATCGTCGATACCGCGGGCCGTTTGCACACGCAGGTTCATCTGATGAAGGAGCTCGACAAGATTCGCCGCATTGTCACCAAGCAGATTCCTGGCGCTCCCCATGAAGTGTTGCTCGTGCTGGACGCTACGGCCGGGCAGAACGCCATCACGCAAGCGGAGATGTTCAAGAAAACTGTCGATTGCACCGGCATCATCCTGGCGAAGCTCGACGGCACCGCGAAGGGCGGCGCCATCTTCGGCGTCAAGCAAAAGCTCAATCTGCCGGTCAAGTTCGTCGGGGTCGGCGAAGGCATCGACGATCTGGACGTGTTCGATCCGCACGATTATGTCGAGAAGCTATTCGAGGATTAAGTAGCCCTCGAAAAATAACTTCCCTATTTGGGGGCCTTCGATTTTTGTAGGGTGGGTCGAGCGTACTCGCGAGGCCCACCACGCGCTTGCAAGGGCTGGTGGGCCTCGCGAGTACGCTCGACCCACCCTACGACAGACCGATGATTCGGGAAGTTATTTTCCGAACGTCACTAAGCCGAGGCTGGCAGCGATGTTTGACGTTTCCGCACCGCGACGACGTGAATCAGCGAGGCCCACTGCACGGTGTCGGTCTCCGGGTCAGCGACCACGAGCGTGTTCTTGAGCACCATGACGTTCTCAGGATGCTTGATCGCGAAAACCTGGCCGCTCGAAAGCTCAACCTCGATTGGCTCAAAGGGTCGGATTGCCAACATCTTTCTGAGTGCTTCTGCGTTCATGAAATAATTATATTCACCGAGCGACGAGAGCAAAGGAAATCATGCGGTGGCAGGCGTCATGGCCCTGCCGGGAGGGGGAGCCCGAATTGAGCGCGGACGCCAGGCGCCGATTTGTCGGCGAGCGTCGCGCATCCTGGAGCGAATGCTCCCGACGCCGGGCAGCCCTGGATGCGAATCTGCCAGCCGCCTCCCAGGGCGCGATAGACCTGGACCAGGCCCAAAGCCACATCTCCCTGCGCTTGCGTCAAGAGCAGTTCCTGCTGGACCTTGTTGAGCGCCAGCACCGCGAAGCGATTTTCGTCGAGTTTGCCCGCCTTCACTTCCTCGGTGCCGATCCGGAGGGCCTCGGCCAATGCCGTGACGCTCTGGTCGAGCAGCTTCACCTCTTCCTGCGCTTTCACATAGGTTGCCAAGCCGTTTTCCACTTCCTCGGCGGCAGTCAAGACCTTGTCTTGATACGTTGTCACCAATTCCTGGAATTTGGCTTTTTCGAGGCGGATGTTGTTCATGAGTCGGCCGTAGTTGAGAACGTCCCACTCGAACGAGGGACCGTAGCTGCCCTGGAAGGCGAGAGGCGTGAAGAGTTGATTGAGGTGAGGCGCCTGCCAGCCGAAAGTACCATTGATGGCAATGTGGGGATAGAGTTGCGAGGTGGCGACGCCGATCTGGGCGCTCTGGGACGCAGCCTGACGCTCAGCGCGGCGAATGTCAGGCCGGCGGCGCAGGAGGTCGGCGGGAATGCCGGCCAGGACCTCCTTCGGCGCGTCGGGAATCGGCAGCTTGGCGAGCCGTTTCTCCAGATCTTCCGGCGGCATGCCGAGCAGCACGCACAGGCGGTTAGTCGCCTGCCGTATCAAGATTTCCTTTTGCGGCACCTGCGACTGGGTCTGGTAGAGCGTGCTCTTGGCCTGGTTGAGATCGACTCCGTTGGCGTCTTTCGCGCCGAGATCGAAGCGTGCTTGCGCGAGCTTGACCGGAATCATCTGCAAGTCGGCGTTCTTGTTGAGCAGCTCGACCTGACGTTGCAACACGCGCAGTTGCACGTAGTTGGTGGCGACATCGCCGAGCAAGGTCACGAGCACGTCGTCGTAGGCTTCGACCGAGGCGTCCAGGTCGGCACTGGAGGATTCAATGGCACGGCGAAAGCGACCCCAGAAGTCAAGCTCCCACGTCAGGTTGAAGTTGGTGGTGAGCTCGCCAAAGTATTGGTTGAAGGCGGCGGTGGGCGCGCCGCCGCCGCCGCTAAAGGCAGGACCGAAGGACCCGCCGGTGATGGCGGTGATGCTGGTGGCGGTGCGCGTGTAGTTGCCATTCCAGTTCTGCGTCTGCGGGAAGATTTCGCCAATGGCGATGCCGTACTGCGCTCGCGCCTGCAAGACGCGGAAACCGGCTTCACGCAGCGACAGATTTTGCCGATAGGCGTGGCAAACGAGATCGTTGAGCACCGGATCGTTGAAGACAGTCCACCACTGGCTTAAATCGTCGGTATCGCTGCGAACGCGCTTGTCGTCAGCGTCGATCCAGTGCGGCGCGACCGGCGCCGGCGCCTTGGCGTAGTTGGGGCCCACCTTGAAGCCATTGCGAACATAGTCAGGCAGAGAGGTGCACCCGTTCAGCATGGAGCCGAGCAGAAGCAGCGCAAGCAGGCGAAGACGTGGAAGATGGGATGTCATTGGCCCGTCCTATGAGCGTGAAAAAGCCGCCGGCAAAGTCCATACAATGGGACTAATCGGCAATCATTGCCCTGATTATTTAGCCCCCCGTCACTGACGGGGGGCTAATTATTGAATTGGCTTGACCACCTCGACGCGGCCATCCTGCAAACGGAATATCAAATCACCGAGCTGATCGGCCTCGTGCCGGCTGTGCGTGACATGCAGCACCGTCACGGCGGCACGCTGGGGCAACCCCTTTAATAGCTCGATCATGCGGTCGCGCGTTTCCTCATCCAGCGAGCTCAACGGCTCATCCATCAGCAAAATCGGCGGATGATTCGTGAGCGCCCGGCCCAGGGCGATGCGCTGCGTCTCGCCTCCCGACAGGCCGAGCGGACGGCGCTCCAACAGATGGGTCACCTGCAACCAGCCGGCAAGCTGTCCGACGCGCTCCCGGATCGCCGCAGCCGGCTGATGGCGAATCGTCAAGGCGAACGCCAGGTTATCGCGCACCGTCATCGTGCGGAACAATGCTCCGTCCTGCGGCACATACCCGACATCGCGCTCGGCGGGCGGCCGACCCGTTACGTCGCGCTCATTGAGCCGAATGCGGCCCGACGTAATGGCGCAAGCCGGCGAGCGATTCAAGAATGGTCGTCTTGCCGCAGCCGGTCTTGCCCATCAGGATCGCGTATTTCCCTTTCGGCACCTGGAACGAGACATCGGCGAGCTGGAAAGCGCCTTGCTTCAGGCAGAGGTTGGCCACATCGATCATGGTGGGGAGATAGAGATTTGCTCGCGCGCGGCCAGATGCCAGGTGCCGTGAAACGAATTTTGGCCCCGCAACCGCATGATCAGATTGAGGTTCCGATCATTCGTTTCACACATACACGGTCACCCCCTGCGGCGAAACGCATTTATTGGGCCAACGAAAAATCGGTTGCACCCGAGCTTGACAAACGGATTCGCGGCCGTCATGTTCGATTCGGGAAAGATGGATTCCAGCGGGGTCCGATATAGGTATGTTGGCTTCTCGCACACATGAGAATGGTTTCACATGCTCGTCGCCAAAAAAACGATTGCAACGACTTTGACGATTACGGCCCTGGCATTCGGCGTCGGCCTGAAGGAATATCCGCCGACGCAGGACCTGCACGGCGCGCCGGTTCGGCCGCTACGATCAAAGGAAGAAAACAAGGACGATAAGATGTTCCCGGATGGGACTTCTCACGATTTCGGCAAAGTGCCGTTGGGAACCTTGGCGCAGCATTCTTTCCGCATCGTCAACAATTCCGAGTCTCCACTTCGAATCCTCGGCGTGAACGCTTACATGAGCCCTGCCCGTGGCCATTCAACCCAGGGTGTTCTTGAGCCTGGCGAAGAAGCAAGAATTGAAACTGTTGTCGATACCAATCGCTTCGTAGGTTCCAGAACCATGACACTTTACCTCCTTATGGATCACGGCGGAAGGCCCAAGGAGGTAAGATTCTGGCTCAAGGCCGACTCCCAGAAATAATCAAATCGCGTTCACACCAACCCCGTGCCGCGCAGTCCCAGACTGCGCGTCAGCACCAGCACCACCACCGCGATGGCGATCATGAACAGCGAGACGGCGATGGCGGCTTCCAGGTTGCCGATGTTGAATTCCAGCCAGACCGTGGTGGACAGCACCTCCGTGCGAAATGGCGTCGCGCCGGAAAACAGCATGATCGGCCCGAACTCCCCCAGCGAGCGCGCCCACGCCAGCGTTCCCGCCGTCAATAGTCCACGCCGTGCCTCCGGCAAGACGACGTGCCAGAATGCCTGCGCCGGGTGCAGCCCAAGGTCAGCGCCACCTGTTCCGTGCGCGGTGAAATCTGCTCGAACGTCACCCGCATGGTCCGCACCGCGAACGCAGCCGACACCGAGAATTGCGCCAGGATCACGCTCGGCACATGAAAGCGCACCGGAAACACATTTTCCTGAAACCACTCCAACGGGGCGATCTTGAAAAGTATCAGCAGGCTCAAGCCCAGCACGATCGGCGGCAGCACAATCGGGATGTCAAGGATGGTGTCAACCACCGTATTGCCCCAGAACTGCGTCCGTGCCAGCAGATAGCCCATCGGCACACTGACCCAAAGCGAGAGGATTGCCGTGATCGAGCAGGAGATGAGCGTCAGCTTGATCGAATACTGAATCTTCGGCTCGGCAAGGGCCGACAGCAAATGGTCGGGGGTCGTGTAGAAAAGATCGGCGACCACCATCGCGACGATGAGCAGGACGTATGAGCCGCCGAGCAGCGACAGGCAGAGATAATGGACCCAGTCGGCGGGGAGGCGTTTCACAATCCCAGTTCCTTCCGCAAATCCCGCAACGAAATCGCTGCCTTCTCCTGGGAGAGCTGCTTCATCAGGCCCATGAACTCCGGATTGTTCTTGAGCAGTTCTACCTCGACATCGAAGTCGTCCACATGAGACATGGCGAACATCGTGCCGCCGGGTTTTCGCAATACCACCAGCTGGTCCTCCGCCAAGACGACCAGTTCATCCACGGTGGGATGGCCATTCTTCAGGTCGATGACCTTCACGCTACTTCTCCACTTCTTTCACTTCCCAGCCGAAGCCGAGCTTTTCGAAGCGTTGCCGCGATTCGCGCGTTTGCAGGAACTCCATCAAGCGCATGCTCAACTCCGGGTGCTTGCTGCTCTTGGCGACGGCAATCGGCTGCGACGGCTTGGCGCACGGCACATCGTTGATCGGAATGCCATCAACCTTGTCCGGGTAGGGCGCGATGTTGCTGCGATAGGCAATCACCACGTCGAGTCCTTTCTCGCCGCTGACGAAAAGTTGATTCACCAAGAAGTCGCCGGTCGGCGATTGCACGACTACGTTCTTGGCGACCTGGCCAAAGGTGCCGGTGCGCAGAAAGGTTTCCTTGGTGATCGCGCCCAGGGCGCACTGCTGCTCGTGGCCGACGCCGACGCGGAGGCCCGGTTTGCCGAGGTCGGTCAGCTTGAAGACTTGCTTCGGGTTCCCCTTGCGGACGACGATCATGAGCTGGTTGTTGGAGACGTTTTTGGCTGCCTCGAATTTGTCCTTTACCTTGAGCATAAAGGTGGTATCGCAGGCAAAGTAGATGTCCGGGATTTCACCGACCTGCATCTGGCCGACCAGGATGCCGCAGCCGTTGTAGACGCGCGTAATGCGCACCTTCTCGCGGTTCTCGAATTCGGTGAGCGATTCCTCGACGGCGGGGCGCAGCATGGCGCCGGCGTAGACTACCAGCTCGGGGCGGCCGTCCATCGCCTCGGCTTCGTCCACGTCGGCATAGCCCGCGTTCTTCAGCTGGACGGCCCCCTTGTTCTTGGCGCAGGAACGCGATGAAACTTAACGCATGGTCGCGCTGCTTGGTCGCCTTGACGACGGCAATCTTCACGCGCGCCTTGACGCCGGCGAGCTCCGGAAGGCGGACGATCTCGAGGCCGGGAGTACTTTGGCGCAATGCATGCGCGAGCGGATCCCAGGTGATGGCGACATCGCTGCCGCCGACGTTGGCGACGCTGTTGCCGACTTCATTGACATCGCCGAGATAGGTGGGCTTCCTGGCTTCAAGGCCGTCCCACAAGCCGCGTCCTTGCAGCTCGCGCTTGGTCAGCTTGCCGATGGCGGCGGCATCCGGGTTGGCGAGGCCCATCCTGCTGCCCGCGGCAATGAAATCGTCCCAGGTCGTGACCGATCGATTCAGGCCGGGCCGAACGATCACCACGGCTTGCATGCTGGCGACATTCATCACATCGCTGACGAGCTGCTTCTTTTCGGCTTGAGCAATGTAGCTTTCGTCGGCGGGGAGGAAGAGATCGCCGGTCCCGGCATGTTCCATCTGGACGAGGACTCCTTGCGAGGTGCCGGGATGGATGAGGACGCGCTGTCCGTACTCGGCTTCATAGTCCCTGGCGATCGCTTCAACCACCTGGCGCATGGCCGCGGCGCAGTAGATATCGAGCGGCTTGTAAACGGGCACGCTGATCCAGTAAAGCCCACCGATCAGCCCCGTGAGCACGATCATCGAGCCGCCGAACGCGACGAGCGCTGGGGAGAGGCGTGAGAACATGACGGAATCCCCGTTCGTTTAGCCACGCCTCGTAGAGGCGGGCTCGGTATCGCATGGAAACTTATTATTCCGTAGTGCGGGCTTTAGCCCGTGTTTTCGGCAGAAAACGGGCTAAAGCCCGCACTACGAAAACGGGAAACAATTTCCCGACCATTGCCAAAAGTATGCGCCGTTATCTTCGCCATAGATAAAAACACCAGGTGCCTGCCGCAAGCACCAGCGCGCCCGCGATCCAGTGCCAGTTCCGCGCAATCGGGCACTCGAAGCAAACCGGCGCTTCCTCGACAACCGACGGCTCCGGCGCGGCCGGTGGTTCCACAACCGGCGGCGTCTGGGGCGTCACCGTCGGGGTTTCCTTTGGCGCTACCATTGGGGCTGCGGTCGGCGGCGGCGCGGCTTCTTTTTTCTCATACAGCGATTCGAATATCTCGTTCCAGTTCGCCAGCATCAGCATGTCGATGCCGGGGTTCAATTTCTTGACATCGCACGAGCAGCCCTTGCAGAGAAACTCCGCCACGAACGACAGCTTGTCGATCTCCTCGCCCGACAGGCTGCACAGCACCCGGCCCCTGCCGAATATCGGAAACACGATCGGCCCTTTGGTCTTCGCAAGTCCATCCTCCGTCGCCAGCAGCAACTTGATAAACGTCGCCTCGTCAGGATGAGCGCGGTCCAGTGTCAGCAGCGGCAGCGACACCTTGATCGGCAACGGCAGGCGCAGCTTCGCCCGATCCTCCTCGACCAGGTCCTGCAGCTTGATCTTTTTCTCCAGTGTCAGCAGATCTTTTTGCAGCTTCGACGAGACGGCACGGTCCGTGGCCTCGTCGTCGCTGGTCAGCATCACGAAGACGCAGGAAGAACCGCGCGTCAGGTCGGCGAGCACGGATTGGCGCATGGGCGAATCGGCAAGATGTTTAAGATTGTCGGCGGTGCACGGGCCAGACCATGCCGAGGCCGCGTCGTCCTCCGCGTCCTGATAGCGCACCAGCATCCAGGGCAATTCGGTTTTCTTCCCCTCGCGCTGCCAGAGCTTGAGCCGCTTCGGCGCGACTTTGGCGCCGAGATCGATCGTCGTGATGTCGAGATTGGCCTTGTTCGGAGCGTCGTTCCAGGCCTTGAGCGTCGGCTCCAAGTCGGCAGGCAACGGTCCGCGATGATAGATCAAAATGTCATAGCGCGTCAGGTCCCATTTTTCGAGCGCGTAGCGGAAAACCGGAATCGTGCACGCCCAAGCCGGGGCCGGCAGAAGCATCGCCGCGGCGATCATCGCGAAAAGGATCGGTTTCTTCATGCGGTGCTTTCAGCGACGGCGGGAGCGACACTTCATCTGATTATAACCGGCGCTCCGGCGCGCGTCAATTGATCGTCGCCGTGCGTTTGATGGCCTCATTGACGATGGTCGAAACGAGCTGCTCGTACGACCAACCCGCTAAGCCAGCCATGATGACCAGGTCGCTGTCGTCGGGATTCAGGCCCGGCAGCGGATTCACTTCGAGGAAATAGGGCTCGCCGTCGCGCAGGCGGAAATCGATCCGGGCGATGTCTCGGCAACTCAGGGCGCGAAATGCCGTCCGCGCCGCCCGGGCCACGCACTCCAGGATTGGCGCCGGTAAAGGCGGCGGGCATTCGTACGTCACCAGCCGGCGATAATCGCGCTTGATCTCCAGGCTGTAAATGAAGCGCTCGCTTTTCTCTTTCGGCGCCACGCGCATGATGCCGAGGATGCTCGGCTCGCCATTGCCGTACAGGCCCACGGTCAATTCGTCGCCGGCGATGTATTCTTCGAGAAGAATCGTTTGTGGATGCGCTTGCCGCAGCGAGCGGACGACCTCGGGCAAGTCGCCGGGATTATTGACAAGGCATTTCGAGCGAATGCCCTTGCTGGAACCTTCCCAGGCCGGCTTGACGACGAGCGGAAACTTGAGCTGCCCCACCGGAATGCTTTCCAGCGAAGCCGTCGGCTCGAGCGCGAAGCTGGCCGGGACTGAAACGCCGGCGGCGGCCACCAGCTTCTTGGCGCAATCCTTGTCCAGCGTGACCGCCATCGTGAACGGGTCGGACCCCGTGAACGGAATGCCAAGCATCTCCAGCACCGCCGGCACGCGCGCCTCACGCGATCGGCTCACGCCGTGCCCCTCCGCGAAATTGAAGACAAAGTCGGGCTTCTCGGCCAGCACGCGTTCCAGGAATTCGCGGCCATCCCCCAATAGCGCGACGGTGTGCCCCATGCCGCGCAGCACGCCGGCGATCACCTCGATGGTGTGCGGGCTGTCGAATTCCTCATCCGCGTCATCCGCGGCGCCGGGCGCATGCGGCACGGATGCTTTCAAATCGAAGGAGATGCCGATTTTCATTCGGTTGATTATAGGTCGCGCGGGTCGATTGGCACTTTTGTGTCGGACGTGCATTGGCGTTTGAGCACCGAAGGTGCGGCGACAAATCAGCCCAGGGCAGAGCGATGCGGCGACCAAGCCGCATCGCGCCGCCCTGGGTCGAAGGCGACAACGGGGAACAAGCCCTGCAAGGGCGCAACAAGCGTCGGTACCGATCTTGTTTTGCCCCTTCGGGGCGATGGCACCGGGGACCGGGTGGCCCCGGGTCGTTGCCGACCCGGGGCTCCCACAGACCCGTACGTGCTCACATTAGAGCATACGGTTCCTCAGATCAGGGTTTCGCTGCGTGTCGATAGAGCGACCGAGCCGTACGCACTGGAGCCAATGGGTAACGACAGGCGATGTCACTGAATTTCGCCCACGTCATCGAGCGAATGCGGTTGCGGCGATTAAGCCACTTGCACCAGCGTCGCCTGACTTCGTGGAAAAACCGTGCCAGCGATCCTGAGTTACCCGTCACTCCATAGTACGCATAGTGCCCGCGAAGCTTTTCACTGAGCTTCGCCTGCTGCTCCACAAGCGGCAGGTGTCGGTTGGCCCGGCACCACAGATCAATGCTCCGCACGGATCGACTGAAGCGGTCGTTTGCCGTCTTCTGCTTGATAACCCAGTAGCCCTTCTGAGATCGCCCCCAAAAATGGGTGAAGCCCAGCAGGTCGAACGTCCCCGCGGGTTCGGTTGGCTCTCCGCGACCGTCATTGGCCCAAGGGCACGACGGCCGAAAAGGCACGAGCCGAGACTTGGTGGGGTGGATCGTCAAGCCATACTTGCCAAACCGTTTTGGAATGACTTCCAGAACGCGTCGGGCATCACGACCGTCGCGAAATCCGATCACAAAATCATCCGCGTAACGGATGAGGAAGGAACGGTCTCGCAGGCGAGGTTTCACATCGCGTTCGAACCACAGATCCAGCACGTAGTGCAGGAAGATGTTCGAAAGCAAAGGTGAAATCACACCGCCTTGGGGCGAGCCGGAGTCCGGGTAGCTTACGCAGCCGTTCTCCATCACGCCCGCCTTCAGCCATTTGCCGATGAGACGCAGCAGTACGCCGTCACGCACCCGCAGTTGAAGAAACGACCGCAGATGGCCATGATCCAAGTTGTCGAAAAACTTTCGGATGTCCACCTCCAAGACATAGCCGCCCCGACAGGTCATCAGTTGGCCGCGAAAAGCCTCCAACGCTTGGTGCGCCGACCGCCCAGGCCGGAAGCCATACGAACAGGCCATGAAGTCCCGTTCGTAGATCGGCTCCAGCAACATGACGACCGCCCGTTGGAGGACCTTGTCTTCCATCGTCGGGATGCCGATGGGGCGCGTCTCGGTTGTTGAGCCGCCCTTGGGAATGTGCACTCGCCGCACCGGAGGAGCTCGGTACGCGCCGGACTTCACGCGGTCCAGCAGACTCTGAAGGTTGTCCTCCAGGTCCTGCTCGTATTCGTCCGCGGTCACTCCGTCCACGCCCGCGGCGCCATCCTTGCGGGTACGCCGGTACGCTTCCTTGAGCCAATCAATGTCCATTAGGTGGGCTAACGAGGTGAACGCCATCAGCGGCGATTGCTTCGCCAGCGCTGCTATCCGCTCCTGTTTCGTAGACACGTTTATCGAATTTCGAAGCATTCGCCGTGTTTCCCAAAAGCGGTTCCTTGATCCGACGCCTCGCTTCCCTCCCCTGGCTTCGGGTGGGACCCGTTCGCCAGCTTCGTAGGTACTATCAAGGCGCTATGACTTCCTGCCGCCCATCCCGCCGCGCTTCGTTGCCTTCGCTTGGCGGTACCTCAGCGTTCACTCGTTCTTTCGCTCCCCGGCGGACGAGTGCGCCGCCGAAGCCTGGAGTTGGTGACCCGGTATCTCCGGCCGGGACTTCGCTGAGGAAACGACAGGATCTCCCAAGTTCCTGGAGAACCCCGATTGTCCGTCTGCACATGTTCCACTCCGACGCCGGCAGGATCGCTAACACCAGACCATTACAGTGCCGCGACTTGGCCCTTGGTGATCGAAAGGCAAAGGCTCCCGCGAAAGGTCTTTCGACGCTCAATAGCATGGCTTTCGGACTCGCTGTTTACGCTTCGCGGTGCGAGTTACCCCGCCCCACGCAAAACTCGCTTCCGGCCGCTGGTCAGGCGCTACCGGACGGGCTTTCCACCCGCAAGGTTCCGATGAAGGGTTTCAGATATGCTTCTTACATCTCTTCCTCCCTTCCCAAGTTTTCTTGGCGCAATCGATCAAACCCAGGGCGGCGCGGCTTAATCGCCGCGTCGCTCTGCCCTGGGCTGTTTTGTCGCCGCACCTTTGGTGCTCAAATGCAACGGTGCAGTTTGATTCAAACGGCGAACGGATGGTCATGCCACTCGAACGGCATGTCCGGGGTGAGCTCGCCTTCACGCAAGGCAACGAACAGCGCGGCGGCGATCAGGTCGGCGGTGGTGCCGGGGTTGCGGATGTGGTTATCGGCACGCAGCCAGATGTCGAAGGCGAGGATTGCCCGGCGGCCTTCTGGCGTGTCTGTGGCGGCCAATTCGTGAACAATTGCCCGAGCCCTCCTTTGAACCTCTCTAGCTTCGGGGTCATCCATTTTGCGAGCGACTAGAGTGTCCAGGTAGTTTGCCAGGGACCACATTTGAAAATCGATGATGCCGCGTTCGATTTCGGTCCCTACAAATTCGCCAGTCACGAATCCCACGATCCAGTTGGCCGCCACGAAGACATGCTTGTAGTCATCTGAATATTGTCCGGCGATCAAATCGCGATCCGCCGCCAGCGCCATCACCTCGCGGAATGGCAGCGTCGGTTCGCTTTTCACGTCTTGCTTGGCAACGTCGCCCAGGCCGCCGGGATTTGCCAGCCGGATCGCGGCATAGGCGTTGCGCACATCCTCGACGGTGGTTTGCGACAGCACGCGCGATAATCCCGATTGCAACGGCTCATCGAGCCGCACCGATGCCAGCGGGGCCAGCAGCAGCACGATGCCGAGGTTGGTGTTGGTGTTGACGACTTTGCGAGTTTCTTCAATGCAGCGCAAGATTGTGATGCCGAGCGGCTGCGTCGGGGCCTGATCGAGAATGGGGGCGATGGCGGCGGCGCTGTTGAGAAAGTCGGCGACGGTCAGATCGGGGAACTCGCGGCCCGGACAGACATTGCCCGCCTTGCGTGCCAGCACCTCCCAGGTGCAGGCAAGCTGAGCGAGGCCGCCGATGGTGCGTGCGGAGTGCGGCATAACTATTTGACGTGGCGGACAATGAGCGTGTAGGGGCCGACTGGATGGGGCGCTCCCTGCTGCCCTGGGAGCGGCTGCCAGTAGGTGGCCTCAAGGTGATAGATCCCGGTTTCCCTGGGGGTGTAGATCAGGCGCGAATCGCGCATTTGGCCCATCAGGATGTCATCATTTTCCTTCACCAAGGTTCCTTTACCGTCTTTTAGGCCGGCCACGGCTATGAAGCCGCAGGCGCCTTGCAATATCGGCGGCGGCTCGGGCTGCTTGGCATCGCGCAGGAACAGATGTGGGTCGAGGGCGAAGTGATTGAGGCTGGTCATGTCGAACTGGTAGGTGTAGCCGACCTCCAGACGCACGATGTAGAGCTTGTGCCGTGTCTTGTTGACGGTTAAAGGGTCCGTCAAGGTAATCTTATTTTCATTGCGGAATTTGCCCTGGGCGTCGAAGACGATGCGGATCGATCCGGGGGGGCCTTCCGGTGGAGGCGCCGGCTGCTTGCCGTCTTCGCGGATCGCGCGGGCGATGAAGCCGCTCACTCCCTGCAACATCAATGGCGGCTCAGGCTTCTTGAAGCCGTCAAAATCTGGGCGGCTCTGGATCGGCCGGCCATTGAAGCCGTCGTTCGGCACCGGCTGGAACGGCGGGTTTGCGAATGGCGGGTTATTGAATTGCTGGTTGAACTCCTTGAATTCGTTCTTGCGAAACTCCTTGGCAACCGGCGCATGCTTCCGCACATCGGTTCTGACGGCCCACCAAATCCCCGTGGCGCCCGAGCACGTGATGAACGCAAGCAGAAGCAGGCCGAGGACGCCGAGCACGACGCCGACTTTCGATGATCCGTCCTTGGGCTTTTCGACCCGGCGATTGCGCGGCGCGGGGCGGTCGTCGCCAGACTTCTCCGGGGGCGCCGGCGGCGGATCGGGCGGGCTGTCGCGGTAATGGTCGTCGGCCGCGAAGTCGTCCCTGGGCGGAGCGGCCGGCGCATCCAAGAGCAGCGGCGGCAGCGCGAAGGCGGGCGGCGGCGCGGCGCTCGCGGCGGTCGTTTGCAGCTCCTCGACCAGCGCCGGCTCCGACTCCACCGCCACCGGAGTGCCCGGCATCGTCATCTCCGATACGCCCATCGGCGCCTCGAACACCGCCGCGCACTTTTGGCACTTCACCTTGCGCCCCGCCAGTTCATCCGGCAAGCGAAACAGCGCCTGGCATTTCGGGCACGTCGTCGCAATTGGCATGACCAATCTCTCCTCGCGATTGCGATGTCTCCTCATGGACCTTGCTTCAGTTTACCGCAAAATCCCGTTCCGTGGCTATCGGAATCGCGAAAATATCAACGGCGCGGCCGTTCGCTTCCCGGCGCCCGCGGGGCGAAATCGTCGGGGTCCTTCACGGGAACTTCCTCGACGCCCGCGGGCAGACGCCGCGGACCGGCCATGTCGTCATCCTCCATGTACGCCGAGTGCCGTTCTATCATCGATAGCTGCCGGAAACTGCTGAAGCATCGATAGGCCATGAACGCGAAGACGATCAACGTAAGCTCCGGGAAGATCAGCGGGTACTCCCATCCGAACGGATTGGAAATAACCCGGTACTTCACCAGGACGATGGCGAGAAAAAAGAGCGTTAGCGCAGGCCAAGACGAAGGAAATCGCGAATGCCATCTTTGCTCCGCTTCGGGGTGCGATCAAGCAGCAGAATTCCTTCATGAGCATGCCGCCGTCCATCGGAATGATCGGGAACAGGTTGATCACGTTGACAAAAAGATTGATCATGAGGAGGATGTTAATGGCGTAGGCATAGTGCGCGGACCCGCCCATGCGCAGGAGCGGGTCGATCTTGTCCACGCCAAACCAGCGGACTTTGAGGCCCGGAACGTCGAGCATGTCCATCAAGAGATTCCAGCGCGTCGTGTCGGCGTCGAAGAGGACGAGTGCGGCCGCCAGGAGAAAGCCCGCTCCGGGCCCGGCGCAGATGACGAGAATGCGCTGCCAAACCGCCAATTCGCCGAATTCGCCGACAGCCTGTCCGCCCAGCCCGGTCACCGTAATATTGCCCGGCTGGCCGAAAATTCGCGCGGTGACGACGTGCCCCAGTTCGTGAACCAAGACGGAGGCGAGCGTGCAAAGGACCCAGATAAGGATATAGGCGAAAAGACCCACGTCGCGGAAGCCGGGGAAGTAGGTGTAGATGACATAGGCCCACAGCGCGTTCATGAACCAGAATGACGGCTGGATGCAGAAGCTGATGCCGAGAATACGCCAGCGGAGCATGGGAACCTCATTGCGGATTGCAGACTGGAATCATTTCTGCCATTCCCAAGCCCCAGGATAAGCGCAACGTTCCTGGGGTTGGTATCCCCAGGATAAGCGCAACGTTCCTGGGGGTGGTATCCCCAAGAACGCTACGCTTGTCCTGGGGCTTGAATCAATCGTTGTGAATCTTCCTTAGCCGCGAGGACAAGCGCAGCATCCACTGGACGCGTTCGAATTCGTTGAGCCAATCTTGCGTGACCTGAGCGAGCAGCGGGTCCTTGCCGATGGTGATGCCTGTGGGGCAAATCGCGCCGGCTTGCTCCTGCATCATGGCGCGGTATTTCGCCAAGGTGCGATCGCCGCAGCGGGCCGCCTCGAAGCCGTCCTCGCTGAAAAAGACGACGACCGGGACGCGATTGCCGCCGCAGACTTGCAGAACTTGCTGCACGTCGGCATGGGCGTCGCGGTCGAGATAGCGCACCTGGATCGTCGGCGTGGCGGCGGCGAAATGCTCGAAGATCGGGCATTGATTGACGCAATCGCCGCACCACGCCCCCGCCAGGCACAAGGCCGGCATCGTCCGCGTGAACGATTGCAATAGCGCTTGCTGCGCCGCGCTAAGCGTAACCTGTTCGTGCACCTTCTTCCATCGATCCTGGTGCACATCGGTGCCATGCTTGTGAAGAAAGTCCGTATACTTCAATCCGAGCGAGTATTTTTGAAAGAGATTCACGCCGCCGCTCCTTTATGATGAGGACACAGTAAAATGTAGCGGAAGCGGCTATGGTTGCAACAGGAAGCCCAGGGGTGAGGTACTCCGAACCTCTGGGATGGAGCCGGGGCAATATCATGCGTCTGTCAGTCACATGCCCACGATGTCAAAGCAAGTATCAATTGGACGCGAGCATGCGCGGCAAGCGGGTGCGCTGTCCGAACGTTATTTGCCAGGCGATATTCGAGGCGCATGATGACAGCGAGCGGGCGCCGGTCGAGGCGTTGGCGGAAGATGATTTCCCTGGGGACGAAGAATCGGCGCCCCCGCCCAAGCCGGTGGAGATGAAAAAACCGGAGGCGGAGCCGAAGCCGGTGAAGCGGAAACCGGTGCCCAGGCCGATCGAGCCGGAGCCGGCCGCGGATTTTCCCGACGACTACCCGGGGGGCAGGTGAGCTTTGCGTGGGGTAAAAGAGCCACGCGTGGTGGCCAGATGCCTTTCCACGCGTGGTTGGCGAGCGACGCCGTTAGAGCAAGAAGATGTTGTCGCCGCTCGTGGACGCGTAGTTGAAATAGATGAAGGTGGAGGTGTCCACAAACCCGCCGGGGGCTTCATAGTAGACGCCGCCGCCGTCGCCGACGCCGTTTTGGCCGCCTGAGCCATGTGTGCCGCCATCGGCGAAGTTGAGCGTGATGACGGAAGTGCTAAACGGAGGCGGTGGAGCCGGCCGTGACCGCCAGGCCGCCGCCGATGCCCGTCGCCGCCGTTGGCGCCTACGCCGCCTGTCCCGCCCAGGGCCACGTTGCCGATGACCACCGAGTCGACAAGGTTCACCTGCGAGCCATCGGGGTAATATCCGACCAAAGAGCCAAAGGTAAGGCCCAGGCCGCCGCCGAGCAAAGTGCCCCACCCGACTCCGAGGCCGCCGCCGAAGCCGTCGCCGCCCGTGTTACCGCTGCCCCCCGCGCCGCCGATGGCCGAGTTGCCCGAAATGAGGCTGCCAGTAATGTTGGCGGTCGAACCGCGTGAGGTGTCGATGCCGCCCCCAAATCCGAAGCCTGCGGGCACCGGCAAACCGTCTTCGAGCAGGTTGGTGTTGACACCCGCGGCACCGTGTCCAGCGATAGCATGGTTGTTGGCAACGGTGCAATTGGTCATGTTCATGGTGGCAAAGGGGCTGTTCGAGATGCCGCCGCCCATCGCGTCGCTGCCAGGACCCGGGTTGATGGTCATTGAGCCGCCCTGAGCGGTGTTATTGACGATGACCGAGTTGGAAATATTGAGCGTGTTAAGATAGTTGTTTTCGATCCCGCCGCCGAAGGCGCTGCCGGCGAACGTGTCGGCGTCACTGAGGCTCGTGTTATTGCCGCCAATCGCCTGGTTGTTCGAGATGGTGCAGTCCGGAAACGTTAAGCGTACCGAAGGCGGCAGTGATGGCGCCGCCGACCGCTTCCGAATCTGCCGTGGTGACGCCGTCACCGCCGCCGCCGCCCATGGCGCGGTTGCCGTTGATCGTGCAACCCGAGAGCGTCATGGTCACGCCCCAGCCTTCCATGCAGAGCCCGCCGCCGTCGGTGCTGGCGTCTGCACCGCCCGTCGCCAAATTGTTGACGATGCTGCAATTGGTGAGCGTTACCGTTGAGGGCATGGCCACTCCTGAGGAGGAATCGAAGGAGTTGAGTCCGGCGTCGCTTTCCAGGGCGCCGCCGACGCCGTAAAAGAAGCCACCGCCGGCAGCCGCGGCTGGTGTTATTGCTCAGGGTGCAGTTGCTGGCGGTCAGGGTGGCGGGGCCGGCGGGGCCGCCGAAGTTGTCAATGCCGCCGCCAGCGGAACCGCCGATGGCATCGAAGCCGTTGCCACCCTCGGCCTGGTTGTTGGAGAAGGTGCAGCCCTGAAGCGTACGCCGTACCTAAGTTTAGGAGACCGCCGCCAAGGACCGTGAAATTGAGCGAGCTGGACCCGTGGACCGCCTGGTTGCCGGTGATTCTGTCATTGGTGAGGGTCAGGGAAGAGCCGGCCTCGTTGAGGATGCCGCCGCCGCCACCCGCTCCGGTCCCGCTGCCCTCGGCGGTCCCGACCATGCTGGAAGGGAGCGGACCGCTGAACAGGCCGTCGGCGATTTTCATGTTGGCGAGCGTGACGGTTTCGCCGCTGTCGATGTGGAAGACCCGGCTGGCGTTGTTGCCGCTGATGGTCAAATTGTTCGCGCCCGGCCCCTGGATGTTCAGGTTCTTGCCGATTTCCAATTCGCCGCTCGTCAAGGTGATCGAATGGACCGAGGGAGCGAACGTGATCGTGTCGCCCTGCTGGCCGTGGCGATAGCGTAACGCAGTGAGCCGAGGCCGCTATCCGCGCTGCCGTTGACGTCACCGTGCTCATGACCCTGCGGTCCTCAAGAACTTCCACCCGTGGCCGAAAGCCCTGAGGCTTGGCCCTCGTGGCGTTTTTTTCACCGTCCCTGTAGGCCGACGCAACGCTTGGAACCATTGATCGAGGCGAAACATGGTGCGAGCTCCTTGAACAAAGAGGTTTGACAACGCCGGGAAACGCCCCGGGCAAGTGCGCCATCGGTGATGGCTAACTCAATGCGAAATCGAGCCGCGGATTCCCTCATGTCGTCAAAGATTTTTTTGACTATGGTGAGGCTGGCACGGTCTGGGGACCGTGCCAGAAAGAGCGATGCCGGAGTGGAATCACGGCGTGCCGTATGGGCCATTGATGTTGAAGTTGCCCGAGCCGGAGAAGAGCCAGGTGTAGCTGTCTAGGCCATGGTTGATGACGTTGTGGTTGCCGTCGGCGCCGAGCCAGATGAGGCCGTAGGCGCCGCTGTCGTCGATATTGTTATTGCCGTTGGACATTACTTCGATGAAATCGTCGGCGCCGGCGGCGTTGATGTTGGTATTGCCGCTGCCAAAGACGAGAATTTCGGCGGGGTTGGCGGTGTCGTTGTCGGTGATGTTGTTATTGCCGCTGCCGCCGACGCAGATGAACTGAGCAGCGGCCGTGGTATTGCTGGTTGTGATAGTGTTGTTGCCGCCGCCGACGTGGACGACAAGCTTGCCGACGGTGCCGACCGTGATATCCTTGTTGCCGTTGAAGGCGACGATATCGACGGTGGTGTTGGGCAGGTTGCCGATCTGGACGTTGTCATTGCCGCCCCCCAGGCCGACAAACACCCTGTCGACATTGGCGAACGTTCCGGAGCCCAGGTTGGAAGTAAGGTGGGCGCTGCCGCTGGCGCCGGGTGTCACCTGGACGTTGTCGTTGCCGGTGCCCGTGTCCATGACGAACAGGGTGCCGTTGAGGTAGCCCACATGGGACGATGCCGACGCGACGGGGATGAGGTCAACCGGTTCCTGGAAGAAGCCATCGGGGTAGGTCCCCGGCGGGGCATTCACAGAAGAAAAGGGCGCCGGCCACGCCGCAGAGGTATCGGCAACCTGGCACGTGGAAACGATGGCAGTCCCCCCCGGTGTGCCCGCGGTCGCCGCGGCATCGAGAGTTCCCGTCCCCCATGACTGGAAATCCCATCGCTCGACGGCGAAACCGGCGGGGGGAGCAACCCCCAAGAAACCTTCGTTGATCGCCGCAGGGAGGTACGGCAGGGCGGCCCCGACATCCTCCTGCCAGGTGAGCTGCAGGTGCACGTCGGACAAGGCCGGCGTCAGGCTGCTCGGGGCCGGGCTCGACTGGTCCGGAGCGCCCGCCACCAGATCCTGAGGCCGGCAGCCGAGTTCGAGCGGAGCAGAGTCGATGGCGTCGACCGCGCTGGAGATTCCCGCGGTGCTGGCAACCCACGTCAGGCAGTTCGTGGCTTCGAGGTTCACCGAATCCTCCACGAGTCCGGTGGTGCCGATCGGCGTTTCGGTGACAAACCCGGTGACGGTCGTGTTCAGGTTCGGGCCGCCGTGCGCAAGCACATATTGAGCCGCCTGGCCCGTGTAGTCCGCCCAGAGGAAACGGCTCGAATCGGTGACGCCCGGGTCGTACGGCCCGTTGGACCATGCCAGCTCGTCGATAACCGGCGGCGTAAAGACGCTGTTGTTTCCGCCGTTCTGGTAAAACACGCTGCCGGGCCCCCCCTGCTGGGCCAAAAACGCCGAGATTGGCAGGACGGTGGTGCCGCTTGGGCACATCCGATCCTCCAGGGCTTCCAGCTGGGGATAGAATGGAGATCGCCGACGATTGATGCCCCTGGACTTGGCCTTCACGGCGGCTTTCTTTACTGTCCCCGTGGGGCGAAGCAGCGATTGGAACCATTGGCTGAGGCGAGACATGGTGCGACTCCTTGAACAAAGAGGTTTGGCAACGCCGGGAAACGCCCCGGGAATTGCGCCATCTGCGATGGCTAACCTCAATGCGAAATCGAGCCGCGGATTCCCTCACGTAGTTAAAGGTTTTCTTATTTTTTGCCCTTTGCCTCATCGGCCAGCACACCCGCGTTGACGCGGACAGTGTACGGCGAGCGCGCGAATTTCATCTGCTTCTCGTCGAAATGCGGCGGACCGTCCCAATCGAGGCCCATCTCGGCGAGCTCCGAGCGAATTAGCGGCAGGTCCCAGGCATAAGCCCCAGAGCGCCGACCGCAAGTAGGTAGCCGGAGTCGAGAATGGAATGCGGAAAAATAATGCTCCTCTCAGGGCTTGCCAAGACGGGCCAACTCTTTGCCAGTGCTGACTTGCCAGAGAGAAATTGTGCCCTCGCCTTTGGTTTCCAACGCTAGGTCGTGTCTCCAAAGCACGCGATGCTCGTTATCGACGACGGTCACGACGGCTGGTAGTTTTCCAATCTCTTGCCACGTGCCGACCTCCCATAGACAGGAACTCCCCGTGGTGGCAAATCTCTTCCCGTCGATGCTGAATCCTGATGCGATTCCCGTCACCTGCGGTCGCGCCGAAATTCCTTGACACGCTTGCCAGTGAATGCGTCCCAAATGACTACAGCGGGCCGCTTTTCGTCATGCCAATGCGTCCTCGCCGCAATCAACTGCCCGTCCGCGCTGACAACCACTTGCCGAACGTCGAATTGAGGCAGACGAAGCGGCTTTTGATTGCCGTCAAGATGGAGCACCAGCGTGCCATTGTTGTACTGGGGGATCGCGATGACGTTTCCCGAACAGTCACTGGCGACTTTCATGCGCGGTCCATGTCCGCGACCTTTGTTGGCGGCCCAATTTCAAGCGTCGATCCCTGCGTTTTGACGGGCCAGCGATGGCCAAAACCGTTGTGGTTGGTCCACAGGGCGCCGCTTTCGTCGAAAGAAATGACCGCCCCAGGAACGGTAACCAACGCTTCTGATCCAATCGTTTCACCACTGACCAAATCCAACGAAGCCGATGCCGTGCTCGGTGTGGAACACGCCGATCGTGTGAGCAGGGTGAGAGGCGGCGAAGGCGATTTGGCGCAACTCCTTCCCCTCAGCAACGCTAATCTGCTGTATTTTTTTTTCGGTCCTTGTCAGGACGGTCATGCCGTTCCAAAAGACGTTATGCGGCAGATCCTGTTCGTGGCGCGTGAATCAAGTCTCTGCCGGTGCGTGCGTCCCATAATCGGAGAATGCCCGCCCAATCGGTGCTCATCAGTCGATCACCGGCCTCGTTGAATGACAAACGAATGCCGCTTGCGATGCCCCCCTTCCACGGTGCAGTCGCCTGCCGGCCGTCTGCTGGGTCCCAAAAATAAATGAGCTTGTCGCCGCAACCCACGGCGAGTCGGCGGCCGTCGGGTCGCCAGGCAATGCCGTAAACATACCCTGGGTGGGGAAGTCGATGGTGTACCGTTCCATCAAATTTGAAAATCACCACCTCCGTTCCGGCCCCGACGGCAATGCGGTCCAAAGCCGGATGAAATTTAAGGCTAAACAAGGGAGATTTCACCCTCAACTCCCGAATCTTATTGCCCGAGTCGGTGTCAAATATGCCCACCGTCCCGTCCTGGTGCCCCAAAGCGACATGCTTGCTATCGGGACTGAACGCGCTTGCCTCCTCGTTGGCGGCATCTTCTAAAACGAGACGCGGCTGTGACCCGTCGAGACACCACAGTTTCACCGGCACCATGGCCCCATAAGCTGCGTCGTAAGGTCTCAAAGCGCACAAGGCGAAGCGGCCATTCGGACTCATGCATTCCCCGCGCAGCCCATGCCTTGGGTCAGGGCCGCGATGCCACAGTCGTTCTAATTCAAGGCCCTTCCGGAGTCCCTGTGGCATGGCTGGGTTGATCTCGGCATCCCATACCGGCCCCGGGCCGATGTCCGGCAGGCATAACGCAGCAATCGCGGCGTTGCGCAACTCGTCGATCGATCGGCCTTCAGGCACCGGCAGCTTGAGCGCCGCCTGGATCGCTTTCAGGCTCTCGAAACGCTGCCCGCGCCGCCCGCTGAACCGCCGCGCTTTCGCTTCATTCAGATGGGCACCCCAGAGTTTCGCCAGGGCGTCTTTTTTCGCCTCTTCCGCTTCTATTTTCGCCGCTTTCTCCCCCGCTTCGGCTTTTTTGGCATCGTCCGCTGCTTTCGTCGCGATTTCTTCATGATGAATGGCGTCGAGCATTCCCAGCGTGGTGCCGACGATGCCGCCCACTAATAACAGCACTACGACGGCGGCCGTCAGCACCGTTCCCTTGTTGCGGCGGAAGAATTTGCCCGCCCGATAGCGGAACGACGGCGGACGGGCTTCCACCGGTTCATCGGCCAGGTAATGCTGAACGTCGCGCGCCAGGGCGTTGGCGCTTTCGTAACGCCGATCGCGGCTTTTCTCCAGGCACTTCATGACGATCCAGTCCAGTTCGCCGCGCAGGAGAGCCGTCAGATGCTTCGGTTCCATCTGGCGTACCGCCGCCAGCGACGGGGAGGATTCATCGGATGACAGTCGGGTAGAGGGCCGGGGCGGCTCTTCTTCATGGAGAATGCGGATCATTTCCTCAAGCCCCGCCTTGCGCAGCCGCTTGCCATCGAGCGGCTGCAATCCGGTTAGCAATTCGTAGAGGATCACGCCGAGCGAGTAGATGTCCGCGCGGGTGTCGATATCGAGGGCGGAGAAGCCCGCCTGCTCGGGGGCCATGTATTCCCAAGTGCCGACGGCCACCCCGAACTCCGTGGCCAGGGATTCGTCGGTCAGTTTGCCGGCCAGCGCCTTGGCGACGCCGAAGTCAATCACTTTGGGGACCGGCCTGCCATCGTAGAGGGTGACGAGGATGTTCGACGGCTTCAGATCGCGATGCACGATCCCCTTTTGATGCGCGTGCTGGACAGCCTGGCAGATCGGCACGAACAAATCCAGCCGCTGCCGGGGGGTCAGCCGGGCCTCATCGCAGAACTTGTTGAGCGGCAAGCCGTTGACCAACTCCATGACGAAAAATGGCCGACCATCCGCGGTGATGCCGCCGTCAAAGACGCGCACGATGTTGGGATGATCCATCAAGGCGAGGGCCTGACGCTCGTGCTCGAAGCGGTTCACGACGGACTTCGAGTCCATGCCGGCCTTGATGACCTTGAGCGCAACCTTTCGTTTGACCGGTTCGGTCTGCTGAGCGACCCAAACGCTGCCCATGCCCCCCTCGCCGAGGCTTTGCACAAGCGTATAGGGGCCGATGCGAACGCCGACGGCAACGGCCTCACATTTCGTCGTGGTGCCACTCGTGGCCGCGAGCACGGGGCGATCCAGCGGGCCCAGTTTTTCGTGAGCGATCAGGAGTTGTTCGACGGCACGCCGGAGGGCCTTGTCGTGGCCGCACACGGAGTCAAGATAAACAGCGCGTTCGGCGGGGTCTTTTTTTTCCAGCGCGCTCAAGAAAATCGATTCTTCCGTCATGGCGAAACCTCGGGTTGAGGCCAGAAGGAGTATGCGCATCCTTCAATGCGAAATCGGGACGCCGATTCCCTCGAAATAGCGATTTCAGTAGTTCCAAAAAAATCTAGCCACGGATGAAACACAGACGGAACACGGATGGGAAATCGTGTGTTAATCCCCGCTTTTTCCAGGCTGCCTTTTATCCGTGTTCCATCCGTGTTTCATCCGTGGCTATATTTTTGGAATTACTGGATTTATTCTTATTGCGGAATTTGGGAGAGCGCTTTCCACGTCTTCAACCAGTCCCATTCGTCCTTCGCACCATCCGCACCATCCGGGGCGTACGCTCCGACATACGCGGGCAACGGCAGCGCGGGATCGGACTTGCCGGCGCCCTTGGTCGCCAGCTCGGAGTCATTGGGGATTCGCAGAAATTGCTGGTTATCTCGGTCACGTGAGATCTTTGGGATTGGATTCATCAGCACGTCGTTTGGACCCGGGGAAATCCAGGCTTTGGCGTAACGATTGTCGGCCGGTGGCGGCGAGGTTTCGCGCCAGTTGTGGCTAAAACGCCATGCTTTCAGCAGACGAGGAACGTCGCCAGGTTTCTCGTCGTTCTTGAACTCGCCTCGTTTGTGATCGAAGAAACAGAAATCGGTCGGTCGCTTGGGGCTAAGAACAAGATTGTTCTGGCACCGGATATTCTTGCAACGTAGTCCAGTGTCCTTCTCGTCCCAAACCATGATTGGGTTACCATTTGCAAATAGCGTATTGTTGGCGACAAGAACATCCTTCGCCTCAGGAAGAAATTCGCGAAAATCAATTCCGACACCACAATTGACCATGCGATTCTGTGCGATGAGAATCCGTTGTGGCGCGCCCGCCATGAGTATTGCTATACGGGAGCCGACAAATTCGTTGTCGCGGATGATGATATTGGCACAAGGTTGCGGCACGTCAAAACGCTCTTTATATACTCTCGCTTGGATGAACAAACCGACGGCGTTGCTGTGAAAAATGCAGTTCCGAACCGAAATCGGCGCCCTGGTAAGCGGCAATTCCGTAAGGGCAATGCCAATGAAACTGTCTGTCTCATTCGTTTCGAAATCAAGTCCATCGAGCAATGCGCCTTCGGACGTGCCCCCAAAGAATACGTGTTCGGCCCTGGGCGCGTTCATGCGGAAGCCACGCAATGTGACCTTAGCAACGTCTACGATCCCCACGCAGTAGAAATTAGGCGGGACAAGTTTATGATTTGCTGGCAAGCTCAGGGTCGGCTTTTTGCCGGGCGCGTGCTTCGAGCACGAGTCCGCGAAATCGGTCCGGATCGTCGATGCGAATCTGCTCCTGGTATTCGCTGTCATCGACAACGCGAATCGTCATCCCTGCACGCACTTTTTTTAGTGCTTCATTGATTGTCGGAAACTCGCCACCGTCCTCCTTGTTTTGCGAGACTGTCAGCACGTTTGGCGGATGCGGCAGTGGCTTGCCACCCTCGCCTGGCTTGTTGCCGTTATCTGCCAACGGGTCGCGAGGCGGCCAGCTGAAAAAACCGGCCCATCCCATCCACGCCACCAGCGAAAGCAGGCTGACGCCAAGAACGCACGCCGCCGCGATGCCGATCCATCTCCGTTTGGCAGGCGCAATAGGCTGCACCGGCATGGGACCTGAATGCTGCAACCTTGCCAGGTGCTCGCCGAAGATTTTGGCAACTTCGGCGGCCGACTGAAAGCGGTCCTTGGGACTCTTGGCCATCAGCTTATCCACGATCGCGGCCAGCCAGTCGGGAATTTGCGAGTTCAGCCGGCGAATTGGCGTCGGCGTGGCCTCGCAAACGCGCTTGAGCGCCACCACCGGATAGGGAGCGGCGAACGCGTGGCGACCCGTGCACATGAAATAAAGCACGCTTCCCAGGCTAAACAGGTCGGATCGTTGGTCAAGGGTTTCGCCGCTAGCTTGCTCGGCGCCATATACGCCGGCGTGCCCGCACAAACGCCCGATTGAGTCAGGCAGGCTTGGTCGTTAGCGCGCGCCAATCCGAAGTCAACGACTTTGACGCGCTGAACGCTATTTTCCAGGAGGATGTTGGCCGGCTTTACATCGCGATGGATCAACCCCTGATTATGTGCCGCCGCCAAGCCCTCGGCGATTTGCATGGCGATCCGCAAGATCTTCTCAAGAGCGGGCGGCCCGTCGGCCTTGATTTGCGCCTCCAACGTGACACCAGCGATGAAATCCATTACCAGATACGGCACCGCTCTGTCATCCTGGACCGCATGGATGCCGACGACGTGGGTGTCGCGGATGGCGGCGGCAGCCTGGGCTTCGCCGACGAAGCGCTTGCGCGATGTGCCGTCCGCCGCTAGGTGAGCAGCGAGGATCTTGATGGCCACGATTCTCTGGAGCTTTGTATCGCGGGCTTTGAACACCACCCCCATGCCGCCGCGGCCGACAAATTCGAGAACCTCATAATGGTCGAGACTGCCCAGGGAGCCTGGCTCCCGGGCCGGGCCCAAGATCGCTAGCTCCGATTCCGTCGCGCCATTTCCAGTCACCGCTCGGAACACGCCGGACTGCGTTGAACCGGCAATCTCGGCCGGCGTTATCGGCCGATCCAGGATATTCGCCGGGTCGTCATGTGAGCGCAACAGAGCTTCGACCTGATTGCGCAATTCGGCATTGCCAGCGCAGGCGGAATCGAGGTACGCGACTCGCTCGGTCGCATCCTTCTTTTCCAAGGCCGCCAAAAAAATCGATTCTTCCGTCATGGCGAAACCTTGGGTTGAGGTCAGTGAGAATATGCGCACCTTTCAATGCGAAATCCGCGCTCGGATTCCCTCATTCGACTTGGATTATTTTTCGCAATCGGCTTCGCCGCTGATCTCGCGCTGAAGCCAGGAATCGTAGGGTGGGTCGAGCAACGCGAGGCCCACCGAGGTTTTTGCCGGTCCTGGTGGGCCTCGCTCCGCTCGACCCACCCTACGAGTCCACATCATTTGGGGGAGAACCATTATTTTTCGCGCAATCGGCTTCGCCGCTGATCTCGCGCTGGAGCCAGGCGCGCGCATATGCCCAATAGCGCTCCGCGGTGGCCTCGGAAATGCCGACGAGGCGGGCGGCTTGTTCGCCGGTGCAGCCGCCGTAAAAGCGCAGTTTCACCAGTTCCGCTTTGACGGTATCTTTTGCGGCCAATTTGTCCAGGGCCTCATCGAGAGCGAGCAGGTCGTCGTCGGGCCCAAAGACCGCGGGTTGTATCTCATTGATGTCGAGGCGTTTGCGATCACCGCCTCGTTTGAGGCTGCGTCGGCGCCGGGCGTTTTCCACCAGAATGCGGCGCATGGCTTCGGCCGCAGCGGCAAAGAAATGGCCGCGATTGTCCCATTCAATGCCATCGTTTGAACCGACCAGCCGCAAGTAGGCTTCATGGACCAAAGCGGTCGGTTGCAGGGTCTGCCCGGGCGCTTCATGGGCCAGCTTCTCGGAGGCCAGTCGGCGCAATTCGCCATAGACCAGCGGCAGGAGCCGGCTGGCGCCCTGCGGATCGCCCCGTTCGATCGCAGCCAATATTTGCGTGACATCGCTCATTGGCAGACAGCTTGGAATGACTGAATTGACGGGATTACCCTATTCAAGGCCGCCCGTTCTGTCCGGGTTTTTGGCAGAATCCAGGGGGACTTCGACATAATCCAGCGCCCATTCGCGCATGAAGCGTACGCGCGTGGGACGGATGCGATAGACGATGAGTTGCGGGTTATCGAGCGAGCCAAGGTATTGCCGCAGGAGCGGGTTGGCGTCCCAGATTTCCTGAAGGAGCTGGCGGTCGGTGAGCGGCTCGGCGACGCCGGTGATGCGCACCTGATCGTGGTGCTCGTCGAGGTAGCACAATTCGCACTTGGGATTGGCGGCGATTTCTTGCGTCTTGTGGTAGGCACGCAGGTTGGCGACGTACACGGTAAAGCCGTCGGTGTGCACGGGCGAGACAGGCCGTAACCGCGGTTGATCGCCGTCGATGGTGGCCAGATACGGAAAGCGGTCGGCCTGCACGACGGTGAGGGCGAGCTCGCGGACCTTGGCCGGTTCGAGCGGCACGGGGATCGAATGAGCCATGATTGTGTTTCCTTCGCGCCGCCCAACTATTTCTTCTCTTTGGCCTTCTTCTGGTGCTTGTTGAAGAACTCGAAGACGGCCGGGATGTTCTTGGCCGCCACGTCGCGGTGTCCGCCGCCGGCGATCTCCATGTATTCGATGCTCGTGCCGGCTTTCTTCATCGCTTCCGCCCAGCGGCGCACACCGGCGACCGGCACCAGAACGTCCTTGTCTCCCTGGATCATGATCGTCGGAATGTGCTTGATCTTCTCGGCCTCATCCTCCTTGTGGCCAAAAATCGCCGGCGCGATCGGCCCCAGAGCGGCCCAGATCTCGGGGTATTTGAGGGCCAGGTGGACTGTGCCGCCGCCCCCCATCGAATGTCCCATCAGAAAAATGCGGTTCTCGTCGATGTTGAAGTCCTTGCGGGCGATGGCGAGCACGTTCATCACGTCCTTCTCGCTCAGCTCGGGCAGGTTTTCGGGCTTCAACTTGAAAAGCCCCGGAGGCGTCGCGCCGTACCAGCCGCCCGTGTTGTAACCCATCGGCGCGACGACGATGTAGCCGTGCTTCTCCGCTTGATCGGTGAGGGCGGGATAGCGGATGATCTGCTGCGGATTGCTCCCCAGCCCGTGCAGCGCGACCACGAGCGGCGTCTTCTTTTCCTTGTCATACTTGGAGGGGACGAACAAGGCGTATTCCATCTCCTTGCCGGCGTCCTTGAAGTCATAGGTCTTTTTCTGGATGCGGGATTGCGTGCCCTGTTTTTCCTGGGCATCGAGCGCTATGCCGGAAAGGAACAAGCATGCAAGTGTGCCGGCGAGCAAGGGGCGGAGGAAGTGAATGGGATTAATAGGCATGGCGGCTCCAATGTTTCCAAGACTTAGCCACGGATGAAATTGGGTAATTTAATGGTTTTGCATTGCAGACTTATCAAATAGCCGAATGGCCGGCTGTTTATATGTCAATTTTCGTGTCGGCGGCGCCAATCGAGGGTCGTTCGACTCGCACGAATTTGATATTGTAAGGCATCCGGGTATGTCTCTTGCCATCCAAGAAGACATGGAGCCAAAATGTTCCCTCCCTGGTCACGTTCACAGGAAAATTCAAGTAGACGTTAGCTCCGCCGTGCGCCAGAGAAGTAAACGGGATCTTTTTTTCAAGCAGTACTTGCGGTTTTCGCCCTTCGCTGTGCATCACGACGCGAAGTTCATGATCTCCGCCTTGAGAGTCGCCCGTCTTGAACATAATGATGGCATTCACCATAATCACAGCTGGCTGCTGACCCGATGGAAAATCTGCCGGCGCGGCGGCATCTATCAACATGTTGAACTGGTCAACAATGCGAATGGCGCTATACGACCCATCCCTTGCATCCTGCAAAACGCTCTCACAGAAAAACGCGGCGGCCAAATAAGGGCCGCCTTTTCGTGATAATTGTTTATCTTTTGGCATGTTTTATTGAACCGCGAGTTTGGCATGTTCGCTATAGCTTGGAGCGATGGCTTGCGCCCGACTCCTTGGACGAGTCTTTGTCGATGAAATGGGATCGTGTAAGCATGCACGTTGACTTGTTGTGTCGTGGCATCGCTAGGATCGCTGATAGTCGGTTTTTTCTGCCCCTTTCTCGTTCCAATCTCGATTGGCTTGGAAAAGGAACGGAATTCATGGCCTAGAACCGCGAAAGCATCCGCAACCGTGCGGATAGTTTTGTTGGCGTCACCGTCCAGTAGTTGCGTGATCCATCCGCGAGTTTTGCCAAGCTTCTTTGCGAGGTCCGCGCGAGAAATGCCGGAATCACGCATAAGGTCTTCAAGCAGTTCCGTAACTTCGTAGATTGCGCGTTCCTGCTGGAACAGTCGCATGTGTTCTGGCTTTTCAACAAAATGCTCGACGTAAGTCTTGGTCATTTTTTGTCTTTCTCGGTGGCCTTCTTCCGTTGCCAATACTCGGCTTCTATTGCCTGGGCTCGTTCAATTTCGCTCTGAGGCCAACTCCCTTTTCCTTTTTGGGCTCCGGGCTTATAGAAGCCGTGCGTCAGAATCCATTTATTTCCGTCCTGGAAACAGGGAAATCGAATCTGACGGTTTTCTACCTCGTGCCGAAACGCATATAGCTTTCCCATTTCCTTCTTGAATCGCTTGCTTGAGACTTGCCCGTAATCCGCCATCGATTGAAACAACTGATTGAATCGAGCTTGGGCTATGCTGCTCAACTCTCCCATAAAGAGCTTTACAGGCACGTCGCCAGAATGGCGGACGGCGCACTCCACCGTTCCCCATGAGCCACTTGCGACAATTTCGGTGAGGCGCGCAGCACTCATCTTAATTTAGCTATCTCTAAACAGGAAGTCAAGCTGCGGTCCCTTTTTCATGAATGAACAGTACTCGGCGATGCCGTGTAATCGGTGTAGTTTAGCTATCTCTAAACAGGAAGCCAAGCGCCTGTCCCTTTTTCATAAACGAACGAGTTCTCGGCGACGCTGTCTAATCCGTGTTTCATCCGAGGTTGTTATTTTTCCAAAGCTGCACGCCGCCGCCTATTCCATAATCTCGTGCACCACGCGCCCCGCCACATCGGTCAAACGGAAATCGCGGCCGGCGTAGCGATAGGTCAGGCTCTCGTGATCCAGCCCCATCAGGGCCAGCAGCGTCGCGTGCAGGTCGGTGGTGTGCATGCGGCCTTCGACGGCGTGGGCGCCGAATTCATCGGTGCCGCCGTAGTTGAAGCCCGCTTTGACGCCGGCGCCGGCCAGGATCATCGGATAGCCGGTGATATTGTGATCGCGGCCGTCGGGCCCCTGCGCCGTCGGCAGTCGGCCGAACTCGCTGCCGAAGAGGACGAGCGTTTCGTCCAATAGGCCGCGCGCTTCCAGATCGGCAAGCAACGCGGCGGTCGGCTGATCGACCATGGCGGATTGATTGATCAATCCCTGGTGCAAGTTGTTGTGATGGTCCCAGCCCGATTGGGTGATCTCGACGAAGCGCACGCCCGCCTCGCTCAGGCGCCGGGCCATCAAGCATTGCCGGGCGAAGCTGCCTTGCGGGCCGGGGCGCACGCCGTACGCGTCGAGAACCCGCTGCGGCTCGCGGCTGATGTCGAGCAAGTCCGGCACCGTGCGCTGCATGCGAAAAGCGAGCTCGTAGGATTCGATGACGCCATCCACTTGATCGGGAGCGCCGGGCGCCTGGGCGAGGTCGCGGTTCATCGCCTGGATCAGATCGAGCTGACGGCGTTGCAACCTGGATGCGGTGCTGGGCCGCACGTTCGGCATCTGGCCGGTGTCACTGATGCGCGTGCCCTGGAAATGGGCGGGGAGGAAAGCGTTGCCATAGTTGATAGCGCCGCCGAAATTGGGAGTCGGGTTGATGGTGATGTAGCCGGGCAGGTCCTGATTCTCGGTCCCCAGGCCATAGAGCAGCCAGGAACCCATCGACGGCCGGGTGAGCTGGGCCAGCGCGGTGCCGGTGTGAAGCTGAATGACGGCTTGCGGATGGGCGGGCGTATCGGTGTGCAGGCCGCGGAGGAAGCAGAATTTGTCCACGTGTTTGGCAACGTTGGGGAGCAGGTTCGACATCCAGGTCCCGGTTTGCCCGTGCTGGCTGAAGCGGAAATTGGACGCGGTGAGCGTGCCGCCGCCGGGTCCGACGCGCCCGTCATTGGCTTGCAGCCGCGGCTTGTACTCGAAGGTGTCCATCTGCGACATGGCCCCTTCCATGAAGCAGAAGATGATGCGCTTCGGCTTGACCGGATGATGTGGCGAGCGCGGCGCAAGCGGGCCCGGAGCGAGGCGCTGCTGGGCGCCGAGGATGCCGGCCAGCGCGAGATAGCCAAAGCCGGCGGCGGTGGTTTTCAGGGCCTGGCGGCGTGAGAACACAGATGTGGAGCCATGCATTGGGATGCCTTTCTGAAAACTCTATGATCTGGCCTTTACGAGCCTGACGGAATCGACCCAACATCGGCGAAATTGACCACCCACTTGCTGCCGGGAAGCCGGCTCCCCAATTGTTGCGCAGCTTCCTCCGCGGTCGATTGCGTCGGAAATCTGAGGTCGACAACTCCGTCGGGCCTGGGGAAACCACCTAATGCGAGCGCAGCATCGGCCAACTCTGATTCGGTGAAATCTGGCTGTGGACCGAACATCAGGCGAACTCGATAGGGCAACGTACCTTGCTCGATTGCTTCCTGGCGAGTCAATCCAAGCGCCAACGAAATCGAATCCGCTTTTTCCTGGTAAGCCTCGCGGATAATATCTGTGCGGTCCTCAGAGCGGATGCCAGCCCATTCGTCCCAGACCACCATAACATCCACTTTGTCCGCTTCGTCCAGGGGAATTTCAAAAATCACTGGACCTGCCGGGATGCCTTTGCCCTCTCGTTCGGCAACCAATCGATTCAGCAAAGCCTTTTTGCGATCGTCAGGAATCTTCGTCACACTCTGTCGTCCACGTATCACTGGCATAGTCACCTCCTACAGCCGCCCAATGTTCTGAAGAAACCACTCGGCAGAAATGCGCGTCTCGGCCAACTGTCGTTCCGATACCTCCGCAATCTTGTACCGAAGGCTCGGCCGCCAATGGCGGTAAACGATTGTTGCCCGGTGCTTCGCGTCCCGCAATCGTTCTCGTTCCTTCTCGGTGACTCCCGTAATCGCTCGATGCCACTCCAGGTACCGAGCCCATCCGACCAATGGATGTGGGTCGGTGGACATCAAGGGCTCACCATCTGCCGAGAGAATCTGCCGAGCCTGGGTCATGCGACGTATTCGCGTCTCTGGCGTGATCGGGACGTCGAGTGCGAATCCAACGCTGCGGAAATAGGCTGCAGCAAGGCACATTTCGACTGAGTAGCCCAGAAGGTAGACTGCTGTAAGCTTCCACTTGCTAGCGCACAGGTGGGCCGCTTCATCCACTCTCATTTTCGCCGCGCGCTCAAGACGACGTACGCTGTCAGGTGCCAAGTGCTCGGCCAGTGCGACGACTATTCCCACGACACCCTCGCCTGCTTCTTATTGTAATGTGCTCCATCCAATTGAAAACGATTTTACCTCAAGAACCGAAACTCCGCTGACGCCAATAGAGCCTGGCTGAAGCTCGCCCAGGCCGCGTTTGGCGAATCGGCCGCCGCGTAATCCGAAATGTAGGTTTTCGCACGTTCGACTTCCTTAGCGCTTGCTGGCCGGCCCAGCGTCAGCCGATATGCCAGGTCGATGCGGGCGTCGTCATCGGTGCTATGCTTGACGAGCCGGGCCGCCAGCCTTTGCGCTTGCTGGCGGACGAACGGATCGTTCAAGAGATACAGCGCCTGCGTCGCCACGGTGGTCGAATCGCGGCTGCCGGTGACCAGGCCTTGCTCGGCGAAATCGAAAACTTCCAGCGATCTCGGCGTCAAGGTGCGAATGAGCGGCAGATAGATGCTGCGGTGCACGCTCGCCTCGCCCGCTTTCATAATGCGCCTGGCTTCGGCGCCGACGTTGTTCATCTCCGTCACCTTCATGCCCATGGCGGGTGAGCCAACGGGCCGGGCGCGATCGAGATTGCCGGCGGCGGCGAGCATGGCGTCGCGGATTTCCTCGGCGTCGAGCCGGCGCGGGCTATGCCGCCAGACGAGCCGATTGGCCGGATCGATCTTAAGAGGATCGAATCCCTCACCCCCGGCCCCTCTCCCGGGGGGAGAGGGGAGAATCGTGCCGGCCGCTCTCCCGGGGGGAGAGCGGAGAGCGCTGCTGAGCTGATAAGCGCGCGTCAAAACGATGCTCGCACCAGCTTCTTGATCGACCAGCCCATTCCCTCACCCCCATCCCCTCTCCCGGAAGGCGAGGGGCGAACGAAGCGCTTCGCCAGGTGATCCAGCAATTCCGGGTGCGACGGCTTCGCGCCGGTTACGCCGAAGTTGTCAACGCTGGCGACGATGCCTACGCCGAACAGGTGCTTCCAGACGCGATTGACGATCACCCGCGGCGTCAACGGGTTCTTCGGGCTGGCAAGCCAATCGGCGAGTTCGAGTCGGCCGCTTTGTTTTGGGTTGATGTCGGGGGCGCCAGGAACATCGAAGACCGACAGGAAGCCGCGCGGGACGGTGGGGCCGAGCTTTTCCGCCTCGCCGCGGATGCGCAACTCGGTGTCGCCGACCTTGGCAGCATCGCGCACGCCGAACGCGACGGGGCCGTTGACGGCCGGATCGGTGAGCTTAACCAGGTCGGCCTGGATCGAGTTGATGCGTTTATTGATGGCGGTCAGTTCCTTCTCGCGCTCCGGGCCGGCCTTGCTCTTCTTGGGATCGTCCGTCAGGATCGTCAATGCTCTTCGTGCTTCCGTGAGCGCCGCCTTGGTTTCCTCGATCTTGGCCAGCTTTTTGGGATCGGCCTGGCCGTTGGAGCCGAGCGGCAGGAGCAGGGCGGGATCGTAATAGTCCAGGCCGCCGCCCCCCATCTTGTTGCGCAGGCCGGCGCACAGATCGCTCGACTGGAAAATGCCGGCCAGCGCGTAATAATCGGTCGCGGGGATCGGATCGAACTTGTGATCGTGGCAGCGGGCGCAACTCGCGGTCAAGGCCAGGAACGAGCGTGTCACGGTGTCGATCTGCTCGTCGACATTGTCCATGATGAAGCGGACCTTGAAGCGCTGGTTGACATCCTTGACGCCGAGCGCCAGAAAGCCGGTCGCGATCAGCCGACGGTCGCGCTCCTGCGGCGTCTTGGCCGGCAGCAAGTCGCCGGCAATTTGCTCGCGCACGAACTGGTCGAACGGCATATCGCTGTTGAACGCATCAATGACGTAATCGCGATAACGCCAGGCGTGCGGCATCGGCAGATTGCGAGCCGAACCGGTCGATTCGCCGTAGCGGGCGATGTCGAGCCAGTGCCGGCCCCAGCGCTCGCCGAACGCTGATGATGCCAGAAGCCGATCGACCAATTTTTCATAGACCGCTCCCCGTTTAGCGCCCGCCGCATCCCACGCGGCAACAAAATCCTCCACCTCCGCAACCGTCGGCGGCAACCCCGTCAAATCGTAGGTCACCCGCCGAATCAGTGTCAACGCATCGGCATCGCCGGTCGGCGTCAAGCCCTTGTCCTGGAGCGCCGCCAGCAGAAAGCGGTCGATGTCGTCGCGGGCCCAATCGGCATTCTTGACCGCGGGGACCTTCGGATTCGTCAACGGTTGCCAGGCCCAGTGCTCCTTGCGCAGCCGATCGTACTTGGCCTTGTGGGCGCCGAGCGAACTGGGCAATTCGGGCCGGGGCCAAACCGCGCCGTCCTTGATCCATTGGCTCAACGTCGCGATCTGGTCCTCGGTCAGTTGCTTGCCCAATGGCATCTTGAGCTTGCCCGTTTGCCGCACCGCCTGAATCAGCAGGCTCTTCTCCGGATGCCCCGGCACCAGCGCCGGCCCACGCCCGCCGCCGGTGAGCAGGCCGTTGCGATCATCGACGCGCAGGCCCCCCTTGGAATTGGTGTCGGCCGAATGGCAGGTGAAGCAATTATTCACGAGCAGCGGCCGCACGTTCTTCTCGAAGAATTCCAGCGCCGCCGAATCCTGGCGCGATGGATCCTGCAAGCGCCGGGGTCGCCAGAAGCGATGTTAGAAACAGGGGGTAGAAGATTCGTCTCGGCATGGCGTTCCTTTGGTGCTTTCAAGAAAACAACTGGTCCAGCTTCGCTTTTTGGTTTGCTTTGCGCCTGCATCCAATACACACACCCTTTGACGGGAGAGAGTGCACAGGCAACATCATTATGGTAATAATGGCGTTGATCCTTTCCGGCGCGTCAACAATGGTTGGCTGTCCCCGTTTAGCGTTCGCGCGTCCTGACGGAACGCGCGAACGCTAAACGAATGCATCACGGCGGCGATACCGGCAGCAGCTCCTCATATTCCGAAAAGTCCTCGGTGCCATTGTAGCGCGCCGGCACAATTGACAAATCTTCGTTCATCTCGTCGCGCGCGAAAATCTTGCGGAACTTGGTGATGAACAGTCCCTCCGCTAGATGCCCCGCGAGTTGCTGCAAATCCTTGACATCGCTCGCCGGCGCCTCGCGCACCAGATAGCCGAACGGGCGTTCCTTCTGCGCCTTGGCAAGGCGGTGGCGGATCACCGTGGCGATGGCCCGAGCGACTTCCTTCTGCTTGGCGTCAGCAAGCGAGAAGCCGTCATCGGGATCGGGGACTTTCTCGCAATAGGGCGCCTTGCCGGTGACGATGCCGATGTCGTCCTTCGACAGCTTGCGAGCCCATTCCATGGTGGTCGGCGTGTGCCCTTGCCGGTTGGCGGCGGGACGCTGCCCGGCCACGAACCGGAAGTCGAGTTGGCGGGCGCGGGCCAAGAGCGGCGGGATTTGCGGCCGGTAGGCCTTCAGCCAATCGCCCCCCTTGCCAGGCAAGCCGCCTGGCGTGCAACCCGATGCCGCGTCGAGCATCGGCACCCAGGTGTACTGATACGTCATGTCGCCCGGCAAATCCACCTTGAACGGCGCTTGCACGTAGAACAAGGCCTCGGTTTTCTCGCGCACCGAAATCTGCGTGATCTTCAGCGGATAGACGATCTTGTCGCTCTTGAACCGAAAGCGCGTCGGCGTCACCTCGCCGGCAAAGGTGCCGTCCTTGTTCCGCTTCATCTGCATCGTGTCGATCTTCATGACGGTGAAGAACCATTTCTTCTGCACGTAATGGTTCAGCGTCGCCTCATCGCCGGAGTAGGCGTACTTGTGGTCCTTGAGCCACTTGTGCAGATCATCCGATCGGCCCGCTTCGATGACCTTGTAATCAAGCGAGCCGACAGTGCCGACTTCGACAATCTTGATCGCAGGCGGTCGCGGGTTTCCGCCGCCACCGAAACCGCCCATCATCATGCCCGCCATGGGCGGCGGACCGGCGCCGACCATTCCCATCATGCCGGCCATGCCCGCCATGCCCATCCCGAATTGCGGCTCGATCTGCGGCAGCAGCTTCGAATACGGAAAATCCCGCCGCTTCATAATCGTGTACACCGCCAGATGCTTGAAGAAATCCCGCGGCATCTCGCTGAGCTTCGGCTGGCTCGGCGTCGGGATCACCATGCCGAAATCGAGCGCGTTGCCCTCGAACTTCGGCTGCACCGTGAACGTCTCGACTTTCTCCTTCGGGTCCCAGGTGATGAACACCTTCTGGGCCGGCTGCAAGATGTCGGCGTTCTTCGCGGAGAAGTAACAACACGCCGCCTCCGCGTACGGCGACGCCAGCGCGGCAATCACCGCGCCGCGCAACAACCATTTCAACACGTGAGTCTGCATCGTCTTTTCCTTTCATGTAAACGATGCACCACTCCCCCAGCATCATTCCCTTTAATTTACAGCCCGCGTTTATCGTCTACCAATGCCTGGGAAATAAATTCCTGATTCGTAGTGCGGGATAGCGGCGTCGGGAAGTCATTCTCGAGCGGCGCGACGCGCTGTGCCATTGAGGGTTCCACCAGCCCGTGTGCGTTTCAAAAACTGATCCGTTGAATCCGGTCGTTCAGGCTATCCACCACATGCACGCAACCGCGGCTGTCCACCGCCAGCGCCCACGGACTACACAATTGCCCCGGCGCACGGCCCGGACCGCCCCAGATCGCGACGGCCTCGCCCTGGAGCGTGAATTTCTGCACTCGGCAATTCTCGAGTTCCACGACGTAGAGATACGGCGTTTTGCCCCGCGAGCAAGCCACGTCGTAGGGATAGGCTAGTTGACCTAGCTCGCGGCCAGGCGTGCCGAAAGCGCGGACGAAGACGCCGTCGGTCGTGAAGACCTGGATGCGATGGTTGCACGAGTCGGCGATGTAGAGATTGCCGTCCGGCCCAAGCGTCATGGCGCGGATGCGGGCGAATTGGCCCGATTCCGCGGGCCGTGTTTCGTCGCCGATGTCGCTGCCGCTGCCGGGCGAGCCCCAGCATTTGATGAACGTGCCGTCCTTGTCGAATTTGCTGATGCGCTGGCTGTCGCCGAACTCCGAGACGTAAAAGTTGCCCGCCTCATCGCGAAGAGCATCGGAGACATAGCTGAGCTGGCCCGGCTCGGTGCCCTTGCCGCCGCCGATGGTTTTGAGCAATTCCCCCTGCGGCGAATAGACGCGCACGCAATTGTAGTGCGAATCGCTGACAACGACATTGCCGTCGCCATCGACGCTGAGCCCGCTGGGTCGGCCGTTGCGAAAATCGGGGGTGGTCCAGGTGACGCCCAGGTATTTGCCGTCGCGGTCAAAGGCCTGGATGTGCGCGGTCCAATCGACGATATAGAGATGATCGTCCGGGCCGATGGCGATGGCGCGCGGCTTGACGAGATCGCCGCCGCGGATGCCGCGCTGGCCCCAGACCAATTCCGGCGTGCTGCTCGACCCGCCGCAACCGGCCAGGAGAGCGAGGGCGATCATCGCTAATCCGCGCGTTCGCATGTCCATTAGGCTACCAGCCAGGGACGCGAAACGCCAGCGATTTTCGCCGTTGGCATTTCTCCCCTCTCCCTCCGGGAGAGGGGCCGGGGGCGAGGGCGTTCAACATCATTTTTTGCAAGGCGCTCCCTCACCCCGAACCCCCCTCCCGAGGGAGAAATGCCTGCCGTTCACTCAAACGTGAACTCGGGATGCCTGAAAATAAGCCAGGCGTCCTGCCCGAAGGAAATCGCGGCGTCGATCGGTTCGCTCGGCGGCGACCACGTCACCGGCTCCTGGGCCAGATAGCACGACAGATGATTCGCTTTCGCCAGCATCTCGATCTGCACGAACGGACCGCCCGATTGCAGCGGCAGATTCTTGAAAATGTCGTGGCGGGCCAGGCGGAACGGGCATTCCGGATCGAGCACGCGCACGCCGAATATCCAGCGGGCCAGCCATGCCGGCCCCAGCCCTCCCAGCCAAGCCAGCAAACGCGCCGCTCGATTGGCACGCCAAGCACGACCCGGCTGAACAGGCCAATGAACACGTCGAGCAGCACCTGCCACGGCGGCGCCTGCCTGCCCGCCCGATAGCCGACCACCAGATCGACCTGATCGATGACTTTTAGCATGCCATCGAGATCGGCCGGTTTGTATTGCAGATTGCAGGGGCAGAAAACGAGCAACGGATATTGAGCGGCGGCGATGGCGGCGTTGAGCGCGTCCCGATAGCCGCTGGCACGCTCGTAGGTGATGACAGAGTGAGCCGCGCACGAAGTAAGCGGATGCTGCTGGCCGCTTACTTCGTGCGCGGCTCCTGGGTGCGCCGTTTCGGGCCGCGTTTCCTGGACCAGCAATATTTCGTAGGGGCGTTTGAGCGCGTCGAGATTGCCGTGCCAGGCCGCCAGGGCTTCGGCAGTCTGCGTGGAAAGGGCCTGCGCCGTCAAGATGACGCTCAGCGGCGACGATGCGATGGCAGGACGCGGGCTCGGTTCGGACATGCGCTTGTTTTATGGGTTCGCCGACGCTCGGCCGCGCGTTCGCATGACGATCATCGGCCGATCGCGCCGGCCATGCACGTAGTCGCTCGTCCGCAGCACTTCCTCGAGCGCACCCGGACGCAAATGTTGCGCCCAGTCCGCCGCGCAATTCTCGGGCATCACGATATATACCGGGAATGGCCGATCGGCCCACCATTGCAGGTTTTCCCATTCGAGAATGGTGTCCACCGGCGGGCCGACATGGTGCATCAAGAGGTGCGTCTCGGCGCGAAAGAAGATAACGGGGCCTGGCGTCTTCGCGCGGATTTCCTGCGCCATCGTGCGGTACGGCCAGGCTTTCTCCTCAGCAGGCAGGAACGCGACATTGTAAATCTGCCAGCCGACGAGATAAACGACCAGGACGGCAAAGAAGCCTTTGTTGATTACGCCGTTGAGCCGGCGCTCCAGCGTGATGCCGAGGAAGATGGCCATGCCCGGATAGGCGGGCAGCAGGTAGTCGGCGCGCTTGAAGCGCATGCAGGAAAGGAACAAGGCGATCGCGCCGAACCAAAGTAAGCCGAACCAGGCACACCGTGGGGCCAGGCTTTCCGGCCTGGCCGCGGCGCCTGGTGCGGGTTCGGCCAGCCTGGAAAGCCTGGCCCCACGAATAAACCCGTAGATGGCAAACGGAATTGCGAGGCTCCACGGCAGCAGATCCACGCACATCTGTGGCAGATAAAACCAGAACGGATGCGCTTTTAGCGTCTCCGAGCCACCCAGGCCGCGCTCGACGTTGTGATACCAAAAGAAGACTTCCCAGAGTTGATTATCGGTGCGAATATTGGCCCAGAAATACCACGGCGCGGCGATCGCCAGCATGAGCGGAATGCCCCACCAAAGCGTCGATCTCCCCTCTCCCCGCCGCTCGAAAAGAGCCGCGCACGAAGTAAGCTGCCCGTCAGCAGGCCTATCCATTCCGCTTACTTCGTGCGCGGCTCGCGGAAGTCGTTTGGCGAAGATGGCACGCCACCAAACCGCCGCGACCACCACGGCCGGCAAGACGACGGCGATCGGCCCCTTCAGGAGCAGCCCCAGGCCCATTGCCGCGTAGCCGATTGCGTGCCAGCGAATCCGGCCGGCATCGGGAAGGTTGCCCAGATGGAACGCGCCCAGGGCTACGGTTACGGCGAAGGTCAACGGCATGTCGATGCGGCCCACGCGTGCCAGCCAGGTGAAATGCAGCGATGTCGCGAGAATCAACGCCGCCAGCAGCCCCGCGCAGCTCGCCCGCTGCGAACTCCGAGAAAATAGAGAAATAGCACGCAACCCAGCGCCGACAGGGCCGCCGGCAAACGCACCGCCCAGACATCGACCATCCCGCCTTTGAGCCAAGCGATCAATGCGACCATCCAATAGTAAAGCGGCGGCTTTTGCAATTCGAGATGGCGATCGAAGAGACGCGGCACCAGCCAGTGCCCTTCGTCGAGAATCGTTTGCGCGTTCTGGGCCGCCCGCGCTTCGTGGCTGCTCGTCAAATCGCGCTCGCCCAGGCCAACAAAGAACAGCAATCCGCAGAAGACGATGAGTCCGGCACTCGGCAATAGCGGTCGCCAGTTGATTGCCGGAGATGAAATCGCGGCGATGCTCATGCGCGGAGAATCCTTGTTGATCACCGGCATTCGTTTAGCGTTCGCACGGCGCCATGCGAACGCTAAACGAAGACTGATTGGTCACGCCACCAGCCGTTGTTGCTGAATCTCCGCCAGGCGCTGATAGATCGGGCACGTCTTCACCAATTCCGCATGCGTGCCGATGGCGGCGACACGTCCCTCGTCCAGTACGACGATGCGGTCGGCGATTTCCAGTGTGTGCAGCCGATGCGTGATGAACAGGATCGTGCGCCCCATGCGCAGGTCGTTGATGGTGCGGTGCAGGTCGATCTCGGCCTGCGGATCGTTCTGGTTGGTGAATTCGTCGAGAATCAGGATGCTGGGGTCGGCTAAAAAGGCACGGGCCAGGCAGATGCGTTGGCGCTGGCCGCCCGAAAGCTTCTTGCCCTCGGTGCCGCACAGGGTGTCGTAGCCGTTAGGCAGATCGCTCATGATGAATTCATGGGCCTGGGCTTTGCGGGCGGCCGCTTCGACCTGTTCGCGTGTGGCTTTGGGATGGGAGTAAGCGATATTGGCGAAGACGGAGTCGTCGAAGAGGAACATGTCCTGTGTGACGACGGCGATCTGCTTGCGGAGGGAGCGCAGATTGACGGCGCGGATATCGACGCCGTCGATGAAGATGCTGCCGTGATCGGGGTCATAGAAGCGAGGCAGGAGGTTCAACAGCGAGGTCTTGCCGCAGCCGTTCTTGCCGACGAAGGCAACGATCTCGCCCTGGTTGATTTGCAGGTCGATGCCTTCGAGCAGCACCTGCCCTGGAGTGTACGAAAAGCACACGTTGCGGAATTCGATGTCCTTGTGATGACGCTCCAGGGCGGGGGCGTCGCTGTTGGGCTGGATTTTCGCTTCGCGGTCCATGAAAGCGAAAATGCGATCGGCGGCGGCGAAGCCCGACTGGATGCGCGTGTAAACATTGGACAGCCGACGCACCGGATCGGCAGCGGCGGCCAACAGCGCGTAAAGCTGCAGCAGCGTCTCCGACTCGAGCGGCTGATCCGCAATCTGGAACGGACCGATGAACATCGGTTTTTCCAGGACGATGTAGGCCCCAATCAGGAACACCGCCGCCACCGCCACCACGGACATCACCTCGATGATCGGGCTCGTCAACGCATCCAGCGTCACCACCCACATGGCCCGGTGGTAGCAATCGCGCGTCGCCTTGTGGAAACGCCGACGTTCGCGCGGCTCCCGCGCAAACGCCTTGATGATGCGGATGCCCTGGAAGACTTCTTGCAAAATCCGGTAAATGCCCGACATCCCCTCGAGCATGCGGCGCGTCGCCCGTTTCATCATGCGGCCAAAGCGGGTCAGGACCAGGAGCGCGAACGGCACCAGCACCAGGCACATCAGCGTCAACTGCCAGTTGATCCACGCCGCCACCGCGATGCACGCCACTGCCTTGAGCGGCTCGGCCACGACCTTGCCGAACAGTGTCTTCATGCCGCCGCCGAGCGTGTCGATGTCGATGCTGAAGCGCGTCATCAGCTCGTGCGTGCCCGATTCGTTGAAGTTGCCCACGTCGAGTTGGAGCGTTCGGCGAAAGAAGCGATTGCGCAGCGTGAACAGCGACCGGTTGACCACACCGCCGACCAGCGATTCCTGGTAGAACTCGAACGAGCCGCGGATCACCACCCCGATAACCACCATGATCATAATCGCCAGCAGCGTCTGGAATCGGTCTTCGGGGCAGTAATTGTCGATGAATTTCTTGACATAGCGAAAGCGAAACAACCGCGCGTGAGCGGAATTCAGTCGCGGCTCGACCTTGAAAATCTCGGTTTGCACATGCCGAAGCTCGGTGTCTCGCTCCTCGCCTTCCGGCATCGCCTCCGCTTTGCGTTTCCTTTCGTTGAGTTCCGCCATTTTCGCTTCATTCGGAGCAACTTCTTCGTCCTGAATTTTCTTGATCGTCGCATTGACCCAGCTCTGGAAATTGTCGTCGGGGCCGGAGCCGATGACTGTGAGGATCGGATAGATGGCGGTGAAGTTGAGGCTCCACAGGGCGGCCGCCAGGAGAGCGCACAGGAAGGAGATGCCCAGGCGAACGCGATAGGGCCACGCGAAACGCAGGGCCCGAATGAAATTCTTCATGGCGGTTGCGGAATCCCTTCCGGCGGGGCCAGCGACACGCGGCGAATCCTACCATAAGGACATGCCGGCCACCAATACGGATTGGCGCTCACGCCGCACCGGCAATGCCCGCTTTTGCGCAAATGCTCGTCAACCGGCCGATGGCGTGAGCGGGGACGAACAGGTAATTGCGCTGCTGCACGTTCAAGCTCCCCTGCAAACGGGGCTGGGGAACCAGGCGCTCGGGCGTGATGTGGTAGAATAGGTAGTCCAGCGCATGCAACGTTTTCTGCAGGTAAGCATGATCGACGTTTTCCAGAATCTCGCAGATGAGCAACGGCCGATCGCGCTGGATGGTCTCCAGAGCGCCGCGCAGCACCTTGGCCTCGGCCGCCTCCGCGTCGATTTTGAGCAAGTCGAGCCGGGCGATCTGGTGGCGGCGCATGTGCTCATCCAGCGTGAGCGTGGGCAGGCGCATGGCCTCGACCTGGCTGCGAAATCCCGCACATGAAGAGGAATCGGTTGGAATGCCGGTGCTGGTGCGCGTGATAAAAAACGTGGATTCGCCGTTGAAATCGGCGACGGCGGCCTGGATCGTTTCCAGATTGTCGATTTGGTTCAAGCGAATATTGGCCCGCAGCATGTCGTGAATGAAGGGCACCGGCTCGAAAGCCCAGACGCGGGCCATGGGGTTTACCTTGGCCGCCAATAACGCGAACAGGCCGGTGTTGGCGCCGACATCGACGACGGTCTTGACTTCCCGGGCCAGGGCCAGGAAGATGCGTGTCGTCTCGCCTTCATAGCTCCAGAAGCCGCGCCGCGCAGCTTGATGGCGATGCGATCCTTGCCATGAGGCCCATACGTGTGAAACTTCAATCGGAGATTGTCCGGCCCATGCACGCAGATTCGGCCCAGGAACGGCAAGCGATTGGCGAGCGCATCGGGCACGGCGCCGAGCACAGGGTGGCAGAGGAAGCGCGCCGCCGATTTGAGCGATGCGCCGATCCGCTTGCCGGCTGACAATGGAAGTGAGGGCACGGTATTGCCTCGCGGGAACAGGCCAGGACCATTCACGATGCGTAAATACGCCAGGACACGGATGGTTGTCAATGCGAAGGCGGGCGAGCGCGGCAGCCGAGAATCCTTTGCAATTTGCCCAAATGTTTGCCATGATTACGTTACGGATAGAAACGGGCGGCGTGGACGGAGCTGGAATGAACAAGGAAATGCTGTGCACGTGGCTGGATTTGCCGAAAGCAGCTTGGCCGCCGGATGCCTGGGCGCTGTTGGGATTGCCCAAAGGGGAGCATGATCTGCCCACGCTGGAAAAACGCGTGCAGGATCGCATGGCCAAGCTGCGCTGCTATCAGCTTTCGTTTCCCGAGGAAGCGACCGAAGGAATGAATCGGCTCGCGGCGGCGTTTGTCACGCTCACCGAAGCATGCGCCGAGGCAGCGCCGACGCCGCTCGCGACGAAGCCGACCGAGCCCGTCCTATCAAAAGATGACACGTCGATCAGCGTGAAGACAAAAATGGACTGGCTGGCCGCCCCGCCTCCGGTGCGACATGAAAGGCCCCCCGCGTCTCCGCGGCAGGAAGGGAAAACCGTGTCTGCCTTCCCGGAGGCGATAGCCGAAGAGGAGACGGACCAGGGCGAGGTGTTGACCGCCAAGCCGTTCGTCGCCCCCGCCAAGCGGCGCCAAGAAATTGACGCCCATTTAACGCGCGAACTCGCCGAGGAATCCGTCGAAGCGACTGGCAACCTCGGCACGCTCGACGCGGTCATCGAGCGCGTCGAGCAAACGCGCCGCCTTTTGCACGTCTGGGACCAGCTAGGCAAGCAGCTGCGCCCGGCCCCAAGAAAACCACCACCAAGGAAAGCGAGGCATTCGCCGCCCGTCTGGAAAAGATCGCCCAGGCCATGCGAACCTATCCCGCTTTCCTCGGCCAGCCCGGCCTGCCCGGTTATCGCGTCGTGGTGCAGGCCCGCTTCAAGATTCCGCTTGCCAACGTGCGGCAGCTGCCCGCCGAGCAGCGCGACGATCTGCTTTTCGACTGGCAGGCGGCGCGGCAGATTCTGCTGGCGCATCGCAAATATTTGCGGCGCCTTTTTCGCACGCTGCGCCATCGCTCGGCGTTCGGCCTGTTCCTGCATGCCGTGCGTGCCGCCTTGAACGATTACCCGCGCCTGACGCTGGCGGGGATGATCTCGCTGGTGGCCTTGATCGTCGGCGCGATTTGGCTCACTCGATAAAAGGAGCCGCGCACAAAGTAAGCGGGCGGTTTGCCACTTACTTCGTGCGCGGCTCGTTTGTCACCGATGACGCTTCGAAGGCGAGCGACGCTGCTCCAGGCGTCAACCACGCTCACCCAGCGAAACGTGTTAACGGCTCGCGACGCTTTGGGTCGAGAAATTGAAGCGGACATTCGAAACCTGCCCGCCGCGGACCGTCACCTGCTGGGTCTCCGTCTGTACGCGACCTTCGCGGGTGATTTCGGCCTGCATCGTATAGACGTAGGTCGAATCGCCTTCGAGGACCGGCGTCATCAGAGTGCGACGCTCGGAGGTCGAAGTGGTCGGGGCGCCGTCAACGGTCAGGCGAGCGTCGGCCGGAAGGCTGACGATGATGGTGGCGGGGACATTGACCGCGCCGGTCTTCTTCGGTTCTTGAATCTTTTCGCCCTTGGGCATTTCCTTCTTCATTTCCGGGGGAGCCGGAACCGGGGCATACGTCGAGCAACCATAAGTGGTCGCGCAGCCATAGACCGCGCCGCTGCAAACCGGCGGGCAGCTGCAACGATTGCGATGGAACAAGCCACCGCGCTCATGGCAACCGTGTCCTGCCGAGCAACCGTAGGCGCCGCTACAGCCGTAGCCGCCGTGCCCGTAGCCGCTGCAGCCATAGGCCACGGTGCCACAGCACCCGTAGTCATTGCTGTGACAACGGTTCCGGCCGAAATCTGCCGACTCGCTGCCGGCCGTCAAGGCCAGCATCAACACTGCTGAATACATAGTCCAAACCTCCTGCAACAAAGGGAAGCCAACCCACGCTAGTTAAGTAACACTGAGAGCCTGGAGTCGAATTAAGACCAGGAGTTCCTGGTTTTCCCGTTCCTTTCCAATCTGAATGCGCTGGGCCTTTAGCCCTGGCACAGGATCCGATTCGGTTGTCTGTGCCGAATAGTAAAGATAGCTAAGAAAAGAGTCAACAGCTGTTTGGGAAGGATGTGCCTTCTATCCGGATCCTTCCCGGCAAGTTCCGACTCTTCGTTACAACCTGAGTTTATGAAGCCAGCAAACATCGGCAAGATGGAAAGAATGCGACGATTGAGAATATTTGTTCGGTCATTCGGAAATTTTGACGCAAGTTCTCCAGTATCTCGCGTTCTTGGTTAAAAGAAAAATCTCGATCGAGCGGCAAGAATGAAAATTGCGAACTGGACTCGAGCTTCTCTCGAAGCAAAATAGCGGCCAGAATTCATGCATTTTCTGCCGCTCCACGCGTGACAATCGAGTATTATTGCGATAGGGCAAGTTTTCTGCGAAGCGGTGATGCATGGCAAGCGCGAATTTGAGTGTCGGTCGCCAGGTAGATTGGCCGCTGGCGAATCCGTGGGTTTGGCTCGGCGGCGGACTGGCGCTGTGCGTCTGGTCCTGGCTGTGGACGCTGACATTCGGCGCCGTCTCCAGCGAAGGCCGCATCATCGTCCTTGCCATCGGTCTGCTTTTGGCCGGCGTCGGCAGCTGGCAGCGGTTTGCCGATCGCGGCACCGCCTACGTGAGCCCGTCGCTGCCGGCCCTGGCATTGCTCTTGCGTTTGGCGATGGGGGGCCTGTTCGCCCTGATCGCGCTGGGAGTCAGTGTTCTCTTCGTGGCCACGTTCTTCGTCGGCGATGAGATCGGCTGGCGTTCGGCGCCGACGCTGCTAGTCTGGCTGAGCACGGCGCCGCTGGCTATTTCCGCGGCGCGCCGCTGCCTGGTGCGCGACCACGGCCGCGCAGCACTCGATGTGGAAGAGGAAATCGGCCTGGCGTTCGTGGTCGGCGCCATGTGCGCCTTCGCCGGCAGCTGGACGCTTTACCTGGGACCAGGTGACGCCGACGACTGGGACACGATGCGGCTATTTTTGCGCGTGCTCACCGTCGTCGCGCTCGGCGGCGCGGGGCTGGCGCTGGTTTCGACCCGGGTGCGCCGCCTGGTGATCAGTTTCTTGTTCGTGCTCCATTTCGCCGGCATCTCGAACGCGTGCCTGGCGGCCCCGCCGGCGCCGTGGTTGATCCAACAAGCCTGGATGCGCATTTCCCGCCCCTATCTCGAATTCATGTATCTCAACAACGCCTACCATTTCTACGCTCCCGATCCCGGCCCCGCGAGCTATTTTTGGTTTCGCGTCATCTACACCGATGAAAATGGAATCGACCAAGGCTGGTGGTACAAGGTTCCGGATATGGATGACAAGGGGCGGCATCACCACTCCGTGGCGCTCGAATATCAGCGTCACCTGGCGATGACCGAGTCGGTGGCCCCTTATGATGCGCCGCCGCCGTGGGTCGTGCCCGACGGAAGAGGCGGCCTGACCGTCAGTCCGTTCTACAGCATCCGCATGGCCTATCAACCGCTGCCGACTGTCGGCGATGACCGAGCGCCGCATCCGCGCATTCCGGTGCATCCGATGATGCCGTGGGCCCAGCAGGTGATTATCCCCAACGAAGGCTCGCGCCGCTTGTTGTCTTCCTACGCACGCTTTGTGGCACATAAGTACGCCAAGCACCCGGAGCATGAGAACTGGACCTTCAAGAGCGTCAAGGTCTACCGCGTCATCCATTCGATTGCGACCGTGGAGTGGTTCGTCCACCGTTACTCGCCGAGCGATCCGACGCTGTATCGGCCGTTTTACATGGGGAATTACAATGTGGCTGGCGACTTGCTGGACGCCAAATGGGGGCCGAACGACGATCCGTATCTGTACTGGCTTTTGCCGATTCTGCGTACCGACCCGAATGATCCGAACTCCGAAATCCGGGATTTCTGCAGGCGGCATGCAGGGGATTCCGAATGGATTCGTCCTGCGGGCGAGACCCGCTGGGTGAACCCGCGTCGGTAGCGAAGGCAATCTCAACAACGAGCAGACCGATGAACAAGACCGCCGAAACTGGTATATTGCCGCGCTGGCTGCGCTCGTGGGAACAATTCTGGTTCACACCGGCAGATCCATCCTTGCTGGGGCTGATTCGCATCGCCTGTGGCATGATCGTGGTCTACACGCTGTTCGCCTACAGCTTCAGCTTTCAGGACATGATGGGAGAGCATTCCTGGCAAGACATGAAGATGCGCATGAATACCGTGCGCGATCTGCCGGTGCAAGCCGGCGCGTTCGCCTGGCCGACGCCGGATGCGGAGCTGCCGGAACCGCAGTCGGAGTTTCAGACGGCTTACCTGGAGAAATTCAAGAAAGAGTGCCGCGGCATGACGCCGCCGCCCCCGTATCCTCGCGATCAGATCGAGGCGGATGCCATCATCCAATATTTCAAGGAGCAAGGACAAGACCCACGCCGCATCTACGCCCGCGGCATGCGCATCTTCTCGCTCTGGTTCCACGTCCTCGATCCCGACACGATGGCCGTCCTGCACACGCTGATCGTCGCCTGCGCCTTTCTCATGATGATCGGCTTCTGCACGCGCATCACTTCGGCGCTGACCTGGTTCGGCTCGCTTTGCTACATCCACCGCAATCCCACCATGCTGTTCGGCGTGGACACGATGATTACGATCCTGCTGCTCTACCTTATGATCGGTCCGAGCGGGGCGGCGACCTCGGTGGACAACCTGATCCGGCACTGGTGGGTCAAGGCCAAGCCGGGCGTCGTGCAAGGATGGTTCCGCTTTTGGCGTCGCCCCATTCCCGCCATCGACGAGATCGCCCCCGCGACATCACCGGACATCGTGCCGAGCGTGTCGGCCAATGTGGCGATTCGGCTCTTGCAAGTCAACCTTGGCATGATCTATTTCGTCGCCGGCATCGCCAAGCTGCAAGGGACCACCTGGTGGACCGGCGACGCGATCTGGGGAACGCTGGGCAACTTCGAGTTCGCTCCCATGCACTACGGCTTCTACCTCGATTTCCTCGCCTTCATCGGCCAACACCGTTGGCTGTACGCCCTGCTCATGACCGGCGGCGGGTTCTTCACGCTCGCCTTTGAGATCGGCTACATCTTCCTCATCTGGCGTCCAAAGCTCCGCTGGGTCTTTCTCGCCGCCGCCATTCTGCTGCACGGCCTGATCGGCGTGTTGATGGGCCTGGGGACGTTTGCGCTCGTCATGCTCGTCATGAACATGGCGTTCCTGCGCAAGGAGGAAGCCCACTGGCTGGTCAGCTGGTTCGGGTTCGGTCGCAGCGCGGAACCGGCGGTGGGCAGCAGACAGCCCGTGGCAGACAGCAGGCCGCAGACCGCGGGAGCCGGAAGCTGACAACCGGCGACAAAAAGTAGGGTGGGTCGAGCAACGCGAGGCCCACCGCTCCTGCGCGCATGGTGGGCCTCACTGCGTTCGACCCACCCTACGGGACGACAGGGCTACAGGCTGCCTGCTCGGCATATTCGTCAAATCCCGCCCGCCCTTGTTGAACTTCGCCAACCTGCCTGCTCAAGTCCGCGTGTGGGCGTGTCGATTTTGGAGACGTGAAGCGGCGCCGCGCGGCTGCGCGGCCGCTGACGCATTGGCTGCGGATTCCGGGATGTGCCTCATGCGGACGCTGTCCGTCATCTGCGTGTGCCTGCTGGCGGGTGGAGTAGCCTGGCTGGACGTATGCGCCCAGGAACCGACCGGCGGCGCCGTCTTCTTTCAGCACCGCCAGTTCAAAATCCCGTTCAAAAACGATCAAAAAGCCCTCGGCGTCAAAGAGGTGCGGCTCTACGTTTCCAGCGATCAGGGCCGCAATTGGCAGTTCATCGCCACCGCCGCCCCCGACGATCAGCATTTCCGCTTCAGCACGCCGCAAGACGGCTACTTTTGGTTCGCCGTGCAAACCCTCGACGCTCAGGGCAAACTGCATCCGCCCAGCACCGCCGGTCTTGACGCCAAGCTGCGCGTGATCGTCGATTCCACTCCGCCAAGCGTGCAAGTGCAAGCACTGCCCTCGCGTGGAAACGAGGTGGGCGTCGCCTGGACGGTGCGCGATGAGAATCTCGATCTATCGCTGCCCGATGCCCTGCGCGTCGAATATCGCTTCGCCGGCGCGGCCGCCTGGATACCGCTGGCGGTTCCTGCCGGCGCCAGCCAGCTCTACTGGAACCCGAATGCCAACGCGGCCGTCGAGGTCCGCGTCTTGGCCCGCGATCGCGCCGGCAATGTCGGCGAGGGAAGCACCACCGTCCGCCAGGGAGCAGGCGGCGGGGGAGGCATTGTCATGCCCATTCAGAACCCCGTCCAGCAGCCGGACGCCCTCAAGGACCTCGAACGCAAATTCGTCAACAGCAAGCAAATCTCCATGACCTACGATCTGCGCGAAGTCGGCCCCTCCGGCGTCTCCGCCATCGAGCTCTGGTACACCCTTTACCAGGGCCGAGCCTGGAACAAGCTCACCGAATATCCGATCGACCTGAAAAATCCCGGGGAAGCCAACCGCGCCAAGAAGCTCGCCTTCGAGGTCAACGACGAAGGCATCTATGGCATCACCCTGCTGGCGAAGAGCGGCGTCGGCCTGGGCGAACGCGCCCCGCAGCCCGGCGATCGCCCGCAGTTCTGGATCGAGGTCGATGTCACCAAGCCCATCGTGCAAATCCAGGAAATCCAGGTCGGCACCAGCTTCGACAAGGGCAAGCTCACCATCATCTGGAGCGCGCGCGACAAGAACCTCGGCCCTAGCCCGATCCGCCTGTCGTATGCGGAGCAGCCAACCGGCCCGTGGACCGCCATCGCCGACAAGCAGCCCAACAACGGCCGCCACGTCTGGAAGATGCCGGACCAGTTGCCGTACCAGTTCTATGTCAAGATCGAAGCGACCGATCTGGCCGGCAACATCGGCGAGGCGATCACGCTGGAACGCGTCAAGGTCGATCTCTCGCAGCCCAAGGCGATCCCGCGCGATATTGGTCCGGGCGGGCAGTGACGATTGCGGGATGGCATCGCAGCGCGTACAATTCTGATTGGCATTTGCAACAACACGGACAATAATCGCAGTATGGCCACTAAATCTCCCGACCCAGTGTTTGAGGTCGTTTTCCAGGGAATTTATCCTGAGAGGATCCCGCTTGGTACTCTATCTCGAATTCTGTCAGCAATTCAGCGCTTAGCATCGGGAGCCGATACAGACGAAGATGATGATCAGCCTGGCGAACTCCCGGCGTCTGGCAATCAAATTCAACTCCTCGGGGTGAAGCGAGGATCTGCGGTCTATCGGTTCGCGGGCGTCGCCGCAAGTCAGGTAATGCAGCGGCTAAGGCTCGTCGGCGATGTGTTAGCCGACCCCGGAGAAATCGGGGAAAATGACTATCTTCTCGGTCCTCTAGAGCGAATCAGCACGTCGGCAAAAACACTCGGATGCCAAGTTGTGGTTCGACATCCCGGAAGAGACGGTTCTGTTCTCGCGCAAATTGGGCCAAGGTCCTTTGACGAAATTGCGAAATCAATTTTTGTATCTCGCGAAACATCGATTACCGGAAACGTGCAGCGAGTAGGTGGCGCAACCGATATGAGGTGTGCGCTTCGAGTTCCATTTCAGCAGCGATTGTTGTTCTGCAAAGTCAAAACACAAACTATCGCGCGAACGCTTGGCGACTGCCTATACAAAGACGTGCAAGCGACTGGACAAGCTCGCTGGATTAAAGGCACGTGGCACGTCAACGCTTTTACGGTAACAGGGGTCACAGAATTGAAAAAAGGATCGATTCTCGACGCATTTGAGGCACTGCGTGACGCTGGCGGTAACGGGTGGGATATGATCGATAATCCACAGAAAGTCCTGGAAGAGGTGGCAGGCAAGTGACCGGGCTCGACACGATGACAATTATTTGGGGGCTAAAAGCATTCGGCGCACGACGGGGTAACCCAATACAGGCGGGCCTCGCTGATTTGCGCTGTCGGGCAAGAATTCTCCTGGAAATGCTTGACGAGGAAGGCCAAGCCGTGCTGCTTCCCACAGTCGCGTTGGCTGAGTTGCTTATAGGCGTTGATGAAAAGCAACACCAACAGTTCATTGCCTCAGTGCAACAAAAATTCTATTGCCCAGCGTTTACGATTCCTGCGAGCGCCTTGGCCGCAACGCTTTGGCTGAACCATCAGAAGCTTGCGCTGGCCGAGCAGCTTACACGCACCACGCTGAAGCAGATGTTCAGATTATCGCTACCGCAGCGGTGCACGGCGCAAAGAGGTTTTACAGCAACGATAAAAAGGCGCGGAAGCTTGCGGAGATGGCGGGGATGCAAGGGCTCGATTTGCCACTAAGACATCCTGACATGCACACTGATGCCGAGATACGCAAGCAATTCGTGGAGGAAGAAGCCGCGGCAGGTGAAAAAGAGTGACGAGTGCGTGATCGGTCAATCTCCATCACGACGCCCGCTTCCTCGGCGTTCTCGCGCACCCGCAGAAAAACACCGGGCCCTTGCGGCCTTGCCGTGCTACCAGCATCGCCCGGCACAACGGGCATCTTGCGCTCCCCAGTTCGTCCAGCGTTTCGCGGATGCTGATCACCTCGCGCTTGCAGAAGCGCGGACGCTCCACGGCCTCGTCCTGCGGCGTGATTTCCGATACACGAAACATGGTTGCTCCCTTCATTTCGATGGCACGCCCGCCTTGATCAATGCCTCGGCGACCTTGGTGCACGCTTCCGGGTAGGGCCGCAGCAGTTCCATCACGGTGCGGAAGAGGGCCATGAGCTGCGGATCGAGCAGGGCGTTGTGCCCGTCCGCGACGGCCTCCGTCGGCTTGACCGGAACGCTCCAGCCCGGCAGCGCATCGGTCTCGCGGCCCGGCCCGTGCACCAGCCAGGTCTTCGGATCCTTCTCGAAACTCGCCGCTTCCGCGCGCAGCCGGGCCTGGGCAAACGCTTGCCGCACCTCCAGCGCAAACGAACGGAACGGCTCCCAGGCGTTTTGCTGATTGCCGCGCTGGAGCCAATCATCGAACACATCTTTCGGCACCCCGAACGCCTCCCCGGCAACGTGCGGATAACCGCCGGCACGGATCGCAGCAGCAATGTCGCGGCTCACCTCCGGCGTCAAGCGAATGCGTTTGTCCGACATGCTGGCCTCAAAATATAGCCACGGATGAAACACAGATGAAACACGGATAGGAATGGTCTGAGTTCCCACAACTCTTGATCGATCCAATCTCTCTTATCCGTGTTTCGTCCGTGTTTCATCCGTGGCTAACCTCATGTTCTTGTCTTAAGCAACGCCCGCGCCGCGGCATATGGCAGCGCCGGCCCGATGTAGCGAAAGCCCGCTGTCAAGCGCGTCGTCGCATGACGCAAGCGGCCTTCATGGCTCGACGCGAAGCTCGGTTTGCGGTGCATCTGCCAGTTCGGCGAGCGCAGCCGCGCGCGGATCATGGCGGGATGCGTTGTCGTGGAAATGGCGCGATAGCCCAGGCCGGCCCAGAGTGAGGCGACGAAATCGCTGAGGGAATTGCCGATGCCGACGCCTTGATAATCGGGGAGCGTGACGGTGCGATGCTCGCGCCGCGTCTTCGGCCCTGAGCCGAAAAACGGCAGCCAGGCGGAAAAGGCGACCGGGCGATCGCGCCAGGAGGCGGCGAAGCAGACGGCGCTGTTCGCCAGAGAATTGCTCAAATAGTGATGCGGTGCGAACAACGGCCACGCCGATGGCGCGACGCGAAGGATGTCGAGTGAAATTGCAGGGCGTCGCCGAAGCCGCCTCCAGGTAAAGAGATTCTCAGCCGGGCGATAAATCCAATCCGGTTGCAGCCAGTCGGCGACATCTTCATGACAAGTGACCGCGACGAACTGCCGGCCGTTTTGACGCACCGTTTTCGCCAGGGCGGCGCTGCCGATCTGAGCGACGGTGCGATCGACGACGCTGGTGAATTCATCGAAGACGACGCGCTGTTTGGCCGGCGTCCAGGCGAGCATCAGGGCAAGCGTGACGCGGAATTGCTGTCCGGTCGAAAGGACGCGGAAGGGCCGCAGCCACGCCGGCGGCGACGCGAAACCGACCGCGCTCAAGAGAGCAACGATCTCCTTGATCGGCATCGCGTCAGGAAACGCATCGACAATGCTGCCTCGCTCCAGCGGCCCGACCAGATCGGGCGTTGGCTCGGGAAACAAACGCCGGGCGATTGTCGTCTTGCCGCAACCCGATGGGCCGACAATCAGCCCGATGTGCCAGAGCTTCTCATCGAGCGGCAAGCGCACGTGCCAATCGAGCCGGCTGACCTTGTCGGCCGGCAGATCGAACATGCCGCGCACTTGCTGGACGCGCGGCGTATCGGGAATCGGCGTTTCAACGGTGATATGCATGATATTGTCCTTGGTCCGTGGTCCTTGGTCCGTCGCCAACGGCCGCGCAATTTGGATTGCGACGGACCACCGACCGCGGACCAAGGACGGTTAAGCCATCTTCGCCTGGCACTTCAGCCCTTCTTCTTGAAAACGCTTCAGCAATTCGCGCTGCTCTTCATCGCTGGCACATTCGACCAGGACATAGAATTGCTCCGGCAACGCCTCGGCATCGTGCCGCGCCAGGGCACGCTTGGTGGCCGCGCTCGCCTCTTGCAGCGTCTGCCAGAGCGATTTGACGGCGGCGGAATCGGCCTCGACGATTTGCCTGAGCTTGTCGAGCGTGTCGGCTTCATAGCCGGCGAGCTGGGCCAAGGGATCAATGGCGAGCAGAAGCGCACGGGCTTCAGCATCGGTGACATCGACGACCTCGACCTCGACTTCGTCATCGGGCGTCATGGTTGCCCGCAAATGCCCGTCGATGAGCTTGAGCCGGCCGTCGGCGAGCGGATACGCCAGCAAGCTGCGGGCGAAGCCGATCTCGTCGTAGAGCATTTGCAGAGCGCGCCGCTGGGCGTCGGAATGGACGCGCGGATTCAATTCGTGCGGCACCAGATCGCCGGCCCGCACGCGGACATGCCGAAGAATGCGATTGCGCATGGGAGCTCCATACCCCACGGGTTCGGAGTACCTCACCCCTGGCTTGCTGGGTTTACAATTCGTTCGTCGGCCAACTGGGCGTTTGCCGATCGAGGAAGACGCGTTTGTGTTCTTGCCGCGTGCCGCGCTGGAGCCGTTCAACAAACATGACGTTGAAGGCGGTGCCGGTCTGATCGGGAACGTAGATGGTATCTTGCAGCGTGGAGGTCATGTGGCCGGTGTAAGCGTCGCGGATGTCGACGCTGACATCGACAAGCATGAAATGGGTCCAGGCCAGGGTGTTGACCACGCGATCGCCCGCCTCGTTGCCGCCGCGCCAGTCGGCCTGCAAGAAGCAAGGCACGGCGGCAACCGCGGGGCTCGCCGGCGGCGTGGTCCCGGAACGATAGATGTCGCAGGTCGCATTCGGGGAAATCGGCAGGCTCATGGTTTCACCTCACACGCGCCAGTTGCGATACGGGCCGAGCAGCACTTTCACCGACGCCGGCATGTTTTGCAGTGGCACGCGCGACACCGTGCCGGGAATCGCTTCGGAGGCCAGGCCCGGATCGCGCTTGGTCTGCCAGAAAAGCTGGGCCACCCACTCGGCACAGGCTTCCTGCACGTCATCGGGGATGTCGCTGAAGCCGGCGCTGTAGATGACGCGCCAGTAATGCAAGCCGCCGTCCCAGAGCAAGCCGCGCTCGCGCGTCAAGATGCCGCGCTCCGCATCGACGCTGAATCCGCTCAATTCGCTGGTGTGCAGCCTAAGATCGGCATTGAGGTTCATTGCCTGAAAAGCGCCTTGCAGTGCACGCAGATCGGCGGAGGCGCGGAGGCTGTCCGCCGAGTTGATCACCAGGCCGGACCAGCCGTTGCCCAGGCCGGTCACCGCGCTTGCCAAGGCGCCCAGCGTCAGCTGATCGCTGAACAGGATGGTGTCGGTCGTCGAAACGCCGGACGCGACATGGATCAGCTCCAGGCTGGTCGCCGTCACCTTGGCCGTCGCGCGTTGATTGCTTGCCGACGTATTCGTAACGCGCAAAACGCCAAGCGGGGCAAAGGCGACACGCTCGACGGCCAGCGTCGGATAATTGCGCAGGATCAACTCAGGCCGATGATTGCCCGGGTAGAGCTCGTCATAGCTGGTGTCGGCAAAGGTCCGCCAGCAATACTTCTCGATGCTGCTGCTGACCGCGGCGATGAGCGCGTCGAGCGTGGTGTTCTCATCATCGCTGGTGGCGAGATTGTTCAGGTTGCTCAGCGCGCGAGCGCTATCGATGAGGTTTGCCATTGAAACTCAGGAGTCAGGGTTCAGGAATCAGGGGCCCAGCGAGCCGAGCCGCGTAGGCGACCGGTTGAGCACGTGGTCGCACCGTCAACCGGCCGCTTACGCGACTCGGCTCGCCGGGTTATGTCGAAGAAGCGAGCGGGGCGGCCGACCATGCGGGGGTTGTGACGGGGCCGACGCAACCCCGCTCGCTGAGGCAGGCCGACGTTATGCAAGGGCGGATGGATTCAGCCCCAGGCTCGTCGCCTGGCTCGCCTCGCCAAGCAGATAGATGAGCGAGCCGAGCTGGGAAACCGAGCCGGTCTGAGCGACGTTGGCTTGCACAGCGCAGAAACCGTTGTTGACGTCGAGATTGGCCGCGTCGATTTCGATCATCCAGATCGCTTCCTCGGTGGCGCTGCTGGCAACGGTCAAGGTGTTGGTGGAAGGAGCGCCGGCAGTGAAAGTTCCGACCGTCGTCAAATCGGCGTTGGTCTTGGTCCACGAGCTGCCTGCCGGGATATTCAGCGCCTTGCTGCCGGTGCCCGTGTTGTCCTGGGCCTGCAACAGCGTGATCGTCGGATTCGACGTGCCGGACCCGGCTGCCCCTTTGAAAAACAGAATGACCAGACGCCGATATTTCGTCAAAAGCACCCAGTCGGAATTGTTGGCGCCGGCCGCCATATTGACGGGGGCAAAGCCCATGGCGCATTGCATGAGATCGAGCATGATGGAACCTCGAAACGGTGTGTGATTTTGGAAAAAATGTCCGTGGTGCGCGGTCCGTAGTCCGCAACGGACGACGGACCACGGACCAATGACGATTAAGATCGCGTTGCCAGCGTCACGAAGGCTGATTGGGTGTTCGAGCCCTTATACGGCGTCAGCGGAGCCGACCACCACGGTTGGCCGTCAACGCGGAAGATGAAGCGAAAGACCGATTCGTCGTAGTCGAAGCGCAGATGGATCGACATGGACGACTCGATCATTCCCTTGGTCGCGGTGACATAGTGGCGCAGATCGGCCAGGATGATGTCGCCGGCGGTGCCAAGGGTCGAGCACCACTCGACCGGGATGACGGGCCGGCCCATCATCGTGCCGTACGGCTTGGCCGACAGTCCACCGGGCGGCAGATAGGTCACGAGCTGGGCGCCGGCGGTGCCGAGCGTCATTTGCGGCAGTTGCGGCTCAACGTCCTGATGGATGAGCCAAACCGCGTTCTGCCGGCACGGGGCCCACATGCGCGACCACATGTTGAGGATGTTTGGCGATATCACGGTGTCGGCGGATTGGCCTTCCTCCTCGTCCACGGTAATGAGGCACGCGGAGTTGAGAATGCCCAGCGGCTGTCCGGCGCCGTTGCCGTTCAGGATCGCGTCGGAGACGACGAAGTTGATTTCTTCCGAGCCGATGCGGAAGAGATATTGCTCCAGGGCGATGCCGGCCGTGTCGCCGAGCAACTCATCGGTGGCGTTGATCATGACGAACAGCTTGTGCAGCGTGAGCGCGAGCCGGCCGAAGGTGGGCATGGTGGCGGTGTTCTGCTCGCCTTCATCATGCCAGTAAGCGCGGACGCCGCCCCAGCGCGAACCGTTGGCCCGCGAGGTTTCCGCACTGCGCGGGAAGGCGATGTTGTTGCTGGCCACGGTGTATGAATCGGTCATGCCGAGCAAATTGGTGGAGGCGTAAACGCGTTCGAGAATCTGCTGAACGAATTCGGTGGGGACGAGAAAGCCGCCGGACGCGCCGACATCTTCGCCGAGGCCGGACGCGGTCTTGGCCATCAGCGCGAGGCGATCATCGGGGCGTCGGCCGGGCTGGCAGGCGTTGCGGACGGCATGGGCGAATTCGCCGAAGTTCTTGAAGCCGGCACGCGGATCATCGACGGCCGAATCGCCCAGGCCGGCAAAAGGCAGCTTCCCACCCGGCCTGGCCGCCGACTGCTTGCGAATCCACGCTTGCATCGCCTTGTCAACGGCGTCATCGAGTCCGCCCTGCACCGCCCGCGCGATTGCCGGCGTCAGCACGTCATGGTCGATCGGCTGCGCCCAGCCCTGGCGAATCAGCTGATCCGCATCCGCGTCGGCAACATCAATGCGCTCGCCGACGGGTTTGCCGAGGATTTCTTTGGTGAGTTGCACGAACATGGGAAAGTCTCTCGAAAAGGAGTGAGGTTGTTTGTGCCGCGTTGCGTTGTTCGATAGTGTATTTTTGTATATTACACGAATATTCCTAGAACGCGAGGTCGGTTGTGAATTTCGGATCACGGGCTTCAAGCCTTGATTCGTGACCTATACTTTTGCAACGAATGATGTCCCACGAGGAGCCGCGCAATGTCTGTTTCTCTGGTCAGCAATCCAGTGCCTACCGCCCCGGCCGCGTCATCTGCCACGCGGCACATGATTCTCGATCGCGAACTGCTGATGTCGAATCTCAATAGCCGCGCTTGCTGGGTGCACCACCGTCTAACCGATCATCCGCTTTTCGACATGAAGCGGCTGCTTGAGTTGGCCAAATATCTGCCCGACAAATATGTGCGCATCAACAATGGCCGATCCAGCGTGGACGCGACGCCCAATCAAATTCCGGGCCGCACCCTGTCCATTGAGGAGAGCTTCGAACGGCTTGCGGAGACCGACACGCGCATCATGCTCAAGAAAATCGAATTGGAGCCGAACTATCAGCGGCTGTTGCACGATTGCATCGCCGAGATCGCGGCCCTGGGGCATCCGTCCATGCAAGGCATTTGGTCGCGCGTCGGCTACGTCTTCATCTCCGCGCCCAACCAGACCACGCCTTACCACATGGACCCCGAGATCAACTTCCTTTTGCAAATCCGCGGCAACAAGACATTCTTCGTACTTCCCGGCGACGACCGCTCGATCCTGTCCGAAGAAGCGCTTGAGCTTTTCTACAGCGGCCGGCATCACTCGCTGGCGTTCGACGAAGCCTGGCGCTCGAAAGCCGTGCCGTTCGACATGGCGCCGGGCAGCGGCGTGCACATCCCGGTCACCCATCCGCACTGGGTCACCACGCCCAACGAAATCTCCATCTCCTTCGCCCTGACGCTGCAAACCAAGGAAACGCAGCGGCGCGGCATGATCTACGGCTCCAACGACCGCCTGCGCCAATGGGGCATCACGCCGACGCCGTTCGGTTCCTCCGCGATCCGTGATTTCGTGAAGCATCAGGCGTTTCGCGCCGTGAGCGGTATCAAGGCGATGTTCCCCGGCAAGCGCAACGAAGGGATGCATTAATAACACGCCAATTACAACGATGACATCTACATCCACTCTCTCCGCGATCTCGGCGCTCTCCGCGGTGAGAGCGCCGGCACTCACCTGCCGGATCGTGAGCAACGCTGACGAAGCCAATTCGTTGCACCCCGCCTGGACCGATCTGCTCGAACGCTGCGAACGCAATGAATTGACGCAATCCTCGGATTGGCTGTTGACCTGGTGGAGGGTGTTCGGCCCGACGCAAGGCCGGCAACTTCGCTTGGCCCTGTTCCATGCCGGCGACCGCCTCGTTGGCCTGGTCCCGCTCTTGCGCCGCCGCCATTGGTATCGCGACTGGCTGCCATTCACTCGCCTCGAATTGCTCGCGTCCGGCGAACCCGCCGAGCACGGCATCTATTCCAATCACATCGGCATCCTCGCCGAGCGCCGCCAGGAAGCGAACGTCGCCCGGCGTCTGGTCGAGGAGATCGTGGCAGGTGCATTGGGCCGTTGGGATGAAGTCGTGTTGCCGATGATGTCGGCCGACAGCGCGATGCCGGAATTACTGGTCGAGGCGTTTGGCAGGGCCGGCTGCCGAGCGGAAATGACGATCCCCACTGGCGCCCCTTACATTCCGCTGCCCGCGACGTGGAGCGAGTATTTGCACGGCCTATCCGCCAACAGCCGGCGCAACATCGAGCGCTCGCTCAAGGCGTTCGACAAGTGGGCCGCTGGCACGACCGAGCTGGAGTGCATCTCGACGCCCGCCGAGTTGGAGCGCGGCAAGGCGATCCTGACGAGCCTGCACCACGAGCGCTGGAGTGGAAGTGAGGCCAGGCTTTCCAGCCTGGCCGAACCCGCAACAGATGCATTGGCCAGGCAAGAAAGCCTGGCCCCACAAGGCGTTTTTCGCTCGCTGCTCTTTCTCGATTTTCACGACCGCGTGATGCGTGGTTTGGCGGAGCGAGGGGCGTTAGAGCTGCTGATTCTGCGTGCCCACGGCGAACCCGTGGCAGCGCTTTACAGTATGATCTGGGCAGGCAAAGTGACCGCGTATCAGACAGGCCGGCGTATCGACGTGCCGGCGAACGTGCGTCCCGGCGGCGTGATCTTGTCTCTCGCGATCCGCCGGGCCATCGAGCAAGGCCGGCGCGAATTCGATTTGCAAGCGGACGAGGCGTTCTACAAAAGCCAACTGACGCCGCACGTGCGGAAATTGGTGCAAGTGCGGGCGGCGCGGAATTCTTTGCCGGAATTGATACGTAAACTTGGGTTGCGCGTGCGTGGCAAAATCACGTAAACTGGTCGAGGTGATGCAATGAACAATCTCCGCTACGCATCGGTATTTCTCGTGGTAGCCTTGGCCACGGGTTTCGCTTACTGGTGGCAGCAGGACTGGTGGGCAGATGTGGAACTTTCCAATGGGCCGGTCCCAAAATTCGAGTTGCCCTGGTGGGTCCAATTGCCAGTGAGTTCGCTGGTCGGCGGTTTTTGGGGATGCTTGGCCGTTCTGGCATTGGCAGCGGTGAAACGGTTTTGGCCGCGTCCATCCTCAAGCACGCCTGCATGAAGCAAACAGCTACTCCACCAACCCGCGCGCCTTCCGCCACGCCCGCTCGCATGCCTCCTCCACGCGCTCCGGCGTCAGCAACCGTATGGCCGCCGACTCCAGCGCGTCCATTGACGTGAATGCCATGCTCGGCGCCGTCGGCGCCGTCGGCAATCCCAGCAGTGCCGCCCAAGACGCTGGTAGCGATTTCGACACCGTTTCCACCACCGCGTTCGGCTGCATCGGCAAGTAGCAGCACGCGTATTCCGCCAGAAGCCATTCCTCGATGATGTAGCGCACGTCGCCCATGACGGCGTTTTGCTGGATTTCGGCCGGCGTCGGCGTGCGCAGTTTGAGCGGGATGAAGCCGATGCTCTTGCCCCGCAGTAATCCTGCTTGCACCAGTTGGAAGGCGAGATCGGGGGGCCAATCGCTCGCGGTCCAACCATCGGGGCGGGCGGGATAATGGGTCTTCGCCTTGATGCCGCGCAGGTTGCCGTCACGCGCCTTGAGCCGCCAAAGCGATCGGCCCACCGGCGGCTGATCGTAGGCGTGATTGAGCGTGACCATCGGGTTGATCAGGTAATGCGAATCGTCCATGCCGTTGGCGAGCACGACATCGCCGAGCCGATCGGGGGATTCCTCGGTGATCCACGAGACATCGGCCCGCTCGCCCGGTTGCAAGTCCGACACGCCGCGCTCGAAGGCGCAACGCCGCAGCGCATAAGCGTCATCGTTGGGCAGCGATTTCAGGCGTTCTTCGAGCGCCTTGGCCTGGGCGTCCTTCATCGGCAGCCCGAACGGGCCCACGGTGTCGAAGTGGGATTTCAGGAAAGGGGACATACATTGCTCCCAAGCCCCACCATAAGCGCAGCGTTGGTGGGGGTTGTCTCTGCAAGCGCTACCCCCACCAACGCTGCGCTTATGGTGGGGCTTGGCGCATGTCAAAGCGGTCGGTCGCCCCACGGCACCGGCGGCAGTCCGCGCCCGCCACGCACCTCGTTGATCGTCTGCACGCCGAACTTGAGATCGGATTGCTCTTGCTGCAGGACATATTGCTGGTTCGCCGGCGTCGGGTCGGGGGAATGGAAGAAGAGCCGGCCGCTCGGGTCGAAGAGCGGAATCAACTGCTCGTTCAGCTTCTCGTCGCGCCGCCGCAGCCTTGGCAAGATGGCCAGCGTCTTGTGCAAGTGATCCGACGCTTGCATGTTCGCCAGATTCGTCTCGCCCGACAAGAACGGCAACGGCACCGCGAAGGCGTTGGCAATATCGGCCTTCGTTGCCTTCATGTCCGCCAGTGCCGCCAGGTCGCCCATCGAATGCGAGAGTAGCGTCACCGACAAGGACGAATCGGCGACCAGTGCCCTGCCCTGCCCACCGCGCGCGAATCGCTGCGACCACAGTTTTTCGAGCCGATCGCGCTCCTCGGGGCTGATCGCTTCGTTCGGCGTCAGCACCACGCTCGGAATGCCGCTGTTCTCGTAGAAGCCGCGCTTCACGGCCGCAAAATCCGACACCAGGGCCGCTTGCTCGAAGCAGGCCCGCAACGGACTCAGGCCCGCGAGATACGGATTGCGCGGATCGGGGAAGCGAAAATGGATGACGCGGCTCGGCGGAAATTGCTGGATCGTCAAGCCGCGATATTCGTAATAATCGACCAGGTTCGGACTATCCGGCGCGCGGCGCGGGCAAACGAGCTGGGCCGGCAAAATCCAGATCGCGCTCGGAATGTTCAGCAGCGGATCGAAATCGAGCAGCCAGTACGCGGAGCCAACGACTTCCAGATAGAGCTCGGTCAGCTCCCAGAGATCGAAGGCGTTTTGTGCGGGATTGACCTGGCGAAACAGCGTCAGGATCGGATGATCGACGACTTCCTCGACGATGTCGGATGCCGCCTGCGGTTTGGCCGCTTGCAATTGCCGCTTTGCTTTCGGTTCGAGCTTGCGCGTGGCGCAGCGCGGCGGCGCTTGCCCCTTGCCGGTCAAGACGAGAAGTTGCGGCGGCAAGGAAGCACACACGCCGGCGTTGATCGATGCACACGCCCATGCCGTGCTCTTGAGTTCCGCGAGCAATTCGATCGGCGTCGGCTGCCGGCGCTGGCGAAAAGCATCGAGAAAATTGGGCGCCGAGGGCGGAACCAGCGATCCCGGCAGGGTCTTGCGCATGAGCCAGCGCGCGAAGCGTTGCAGAAAAGTTTGCATGATGATTGCCGCGGGTGGGGTGAAAGATCCATCAAGCCCCAGGATAAGCGCAGCGTTCCTGGGGGTGCGTGAGTGAAAAGCCGTCCGTGATTGGTAGGTGGATCGTAACACGGCGCGACAGCGAATTTCAAAGTCAGTAGTAGCCGCGAAAAAACGCAAAATACGCAAGAATCGGCGGCCAATCGCTCGCTTGACGCAACCGGCCCACACCGAGTATGCTCAAATCAATGACGAGAAGACGCTTGGCTCTGATTTGCGGAGCGACAATTATTTTAGCAGGCGCGGCGCTACTTGCGGCTGTGGCCCTTTGTCCTCATTCCGCCGTGACCCATGCAAATGTCGAACGTATCAAGTTTGGAATGTCCAGGGCGGAAGTGGAAGATATTCTCGAGGGGGAAAGGAGCTCTGGCTCCCTTTAGCGTGCGACCGGTGGAAGATTACGCGAGATTGTGGAAAGGGGATGACCTGAATTTCATCGCTGTCTCCTTCACGGACGACCGCGTTGGTGGAATGGCATTCCACTTGCCGGAACCCCCCCTCAAAAAGCTTCGCCGGTGGCTTCATCTTAACTGAGAGGACATGGCCCAACGCCGATCCCTTTTGCGTTTTTTCGCGGCTACTCGAAGCGGAATCCATCTGCGAAATCACGATCCTTTTTCCTGCAACGGCGTAAGCGCCGCGAACAGCTCTCCCAGGTAGGGCTCGTAATTCCGCCAGCGCGCCACCGAACTCTTGTAGACCGGCTCACGCACCTGGGCCCGGCTGGCGGTGCGAACCGGCCGAGCGCCCTCGTTGAATTTCAGGCACGCCGGTTCCCAGGGCAGGCCGCAGAAATCCACCAAACGCCGCGCCACGCCCTCCAAATCGGCCACCGTTTCCTCATAGTCGATTTCCAGCATCGGCACCGGCAACACCGCACGCCAATGCTCCATCACCCGATGATATTCGTAAAGGCGCGTGACAATGTGCTCCAAATGATTGGACCACGGGCTCGGCAGAGCCGTCATCCAGCACGATAACGCCACATCGCGCAGGTCGCGGCGGCAGTGAATGTAGGTCGCCTTCGGGAACAGCACGGCCAGCAGCCCCAGCGACATGTAATTGTCCGGCATCTTGTCCACGATGCGCTCGGCCGTGCGGTTATAGTTCCACAATTGCGTCAGATGCTGCTGGGCCAGACGGTGAGCCGCTTCATGGTGCAGTTCCGCCAGGGCCGTGAAGGCGCTACCATCCTTGAACGACGTTCCCAGGGTTTTGAAATCCTCCTGGGCCAGAAACAATTCGCCGGCGCCGAAGACCTGCGAATGGGCGGCCAGAATTTGTTCGGTAAGGGTAGTGCCGGAACGCGGCAAGCCAAAGACGAAAACCGGCTGCTTCGTCTCCAGGCCGGCACCGCGCATCCGCTCGAAAAACTCCGGCGTGAACGTGGCCAATACTCTTTCGACAAAGCGCGTGTTTTCCTCGAGTTCGTAGCCTTTGTTTTGCTTGCGGCATGCGTCAAATTTGAGCGCGTTGGCCTTTCTTAGATGGTCGGCGGCATTTTCGTAATCACCCCTGGCGTCGCTCAGCTGAGCCAGCACGAAATGGATTTTGCTGGCGTCGGTATCAGGCAGTTTCGGATCACCCAGACGTTGTTCCAGCATGGCTCGGTCGGCGTCAGGCAGGTTGCCGCGCTTCTGCATCGCCAGGCCCCACAGGGCGTCAACATGCCCTGGATCCAGCTGCAGCGCCGCTCGAAACGCTTGCTCGGAGCCGGCGAAATCTCCCAGCTCCTGACGGACATTGCCGAGTTCAAAGTGAGCGGCCGGGGACTTGGGCAGCAGACGTACGACTTGCTCATGACTGGCCAGCGCCTCGTTGAGTTTGCCCTGGCTGAGCTGCGTTCTGCCAAGATTTCGGTAGGCGTCGGTGTAGCACGGATTGAGCCGCACGGCCTGGGTATAGCTGGCCATTGCCTCGTCGAGCCTGCCCCGCTGCGCCAGCACCACGCCGAGGTTATTGTGCGCCACGGCATAATTCGGCCTCAAGCGCAGGGCCTGCTCCTCGCGCGCGACGGCCTCGTCGAATTTCCCCAGGGTTAGCAAGACAATTCCTAGATTACTCAGTGCGTCAACATGGTCCGGCTTGATTCGCAAAGCCTGCTCGTAACTGGCGACGGCCTGCTCTGGCTTGCCCTGCTCCTGCAGAACCGAACCAAGGTTGCTGTGGGCGTCGGCGTTGTTTGGCATCAGCCGAATGGCCCGCTGATGACAGGTCAATGCTTCGTCAAGCCGGCCCAGGCTCTGCAAGGCAACGCCCAGGTTGGTGAGCTTGCCGGCATCATCCGGCTTGAGCTCCACGGCCCGTTGAAAGCAGGCCACTGCATCCATGCGCTTGCCCTGATTCTGCAGGGCGTTGCCGAGATTGTTGTACGCTTCCGCGTAATTGGCATCGAGTTGAATGGCGCGCCGATAACTCGCCACGGCTTCGTCCAGTTGCCCAAGCGCCTGCAAGGCGGTCCCTAAATTGCTATGCGCCGCCGCCATGCTCGGCCTTTCGCGCAGGGCCGCCCGGATCAAGTTGACCGCAACGTCATTGCGGTTGAACTGGCGCACGATCACGCCGAGCAAATGTAGTGCGTCAGGATTGCGCGGCTCCACTTGCAAGACTTGGCGGTAGAGCGCTTCCGCCTCGCCGAATTTGCCCGCCTGGTGGTTTTGCACGGCCAGTGCTAGCATCTGGCTGGAATTCATCGGGGTCCCTTCGTTGAAACAGCGCCGCGCTTCACTGCTCGCGATCGGCTGCCATGCACCTTATATGAAGGCGAGGAACGGGTCAATGCGGTCCGACGAAGCGCGCGATTCAGAGCGGCGTCCACTGCGCTTCGCCATCGCGCGGCGGATTTGCTGCCGGCACTTCCTTCGACGCTGCGTGTCGGTTGATGCGCGACACCAGGTAGCGCAGCGCCGCCAGCGCGTGGTTGTGGGCGTCGATCGGGTTTTCGCCGAGATCTTCACGCTCCGCCGGCGACGGGTAGCGGTAGAGCCGCGCTTCGGCGATCAGATTGACGCAGCCGGGCGCGACCTTGAGCCGGCCGGTGCGGATGCGCTCCGTCACGAGGGCGATGCCCCGGCGGATGTTGTTGTCCCCCTTGCGCACCAGCAGGCCGGCGCGGCGCAATTCGGCGATCTCGGTCGCCCCCGCAGGATCGGCGTACCACATCACCCCGTGCGGCAACGCGGCGGCATGGTCCGATAACGGCGTCTCACGCAGATAGCGCTCGTGCGTGATCCACAGGACATCGTCATGATCGAGCACGCCCCAGATCGCCGCGAACGGATTGCGCCATCCAAAATCGATGCCGCCGACATATGTCTCCCCTCGCCCTCCGGGAGACGGGCCGGGGGTGAGGGCAATGCAGGTTTCGAATTCCGGGAACACCAGCCCTTCCATCGCGGTGAACAGGCCGTCATATTCTTGATCGACCCACGCTTGCCCGAGCGCTCGCGTCTCCTCGGCAATGAAGTCGGCGGCGATGCGCGGGCATTGCGTCCACGGAATGTGAATCCGCTGCCACGGCCCGACGCCGATCCATTCGTCGTAAAACCAGCCGCGCGGCCCGAACGGCGTCGAGAGCGCCAGCAAGCGCCCCTGGCTCACCGCCAGCATCGGCCGCACCGACCGGTACAAATCGTCCGGCACCCGCGATGCTTCATCGAGAATCAATAGATCGACGCCGGAAAACGAGCGGATCGTCTCCTCGCGGCCCGGCAAGGCCACGAGCCGGGAGCCGTTCGCCAGCTCCAACTCGCTCTGATTGGAGCGAATCGAGGCGATCGGCTGCCCGAGCGCATGGTAAGCGGCAAGCACCTTGCGAAACAGCTCATGGCTCTGCCGTTCCGCCGGCGCGACCAGGAGGACCAGCGAATCGGGCGTGCTCAGAAGCTGAAGGAGCGCAACGGCGGCAACGGTCGTCGATTTGCCGGTCTGGCGGGCACAGTTGAGCAAGAGGTAGGGATCGCGCGAGAGAAGCAGATCGCGTTGCCACGGATCGGCAGCGAGGCCTTGCGCGTGCAAAATGAGCGAAGGATCGAGCAACAGAGCGAGGGCGCGGTGCGGGTTCACATCCGGCAGTGTAACGCGCCCGAGCCGGCGGAGCGATGTTGGTTGAGTCAAGAGCTCACGCAAAGGCGCAGAAGGCGCAAAAAGGCATTGGGCTGTTTTTCCTGATTCGCCGGTGAATCACGGCATCTTTCTTTGCGCCTTTGCGTGAGCTGCCGATTTATTTGCCCGCATTTCCCCCCCAATCGTCAACAACCGCCCCATCCGCATCAGCACTTTTCCGATTTGTCCGAAAAACTCCTCAAGTGCCTATTGCTGCCGAGTTGCGGGTGTGCTAAAAATCGAGATACGGGGATTTTGCCGGGCGCCTGTTTAGGATGAGATTTCGGTCCTTTCCAAACTGCACTTCCACGGACGGTTTTTTCCGCGCTCGCCAAGAAAATCCATCGGGAGTTTTTCTTACACATACGATCCCGCATCGCTCCATATTCACCGAGGTTGTGCAACAATGGCGGCAAAGATTCACGTCGAACGCATGATGCACCGCAGCAGCATCGCCATCGCCGGCGAATCCGCGGCAAGCTACGCCCTCGTCAAACTCATCCCCAGCGGCCTGGGCGGCGTCTCCAAACCGATGGCCCTCAACCTCGCCCTGGTCCTGGATGTCTCCGGATCCATGTACGAAGAAGACGGCACCAACATCCCACGCCTCAAGCGCGTGCAGGACGCTGCCATCGCGGCCATCTCCAAGCTCAAGCCCGATGACACGATGACCATCGTTGCCTTCGCGCACAACGCCCTCACGCTGCTGCCGCCTACCACCATCGCCGAAAAAGACAAGATCGAAGAGGTCATCCGCAAGATCGATATGTACGATGTCGATCCGGGCGGCACCGCCATGAACGACGGTATCCGCCTCGCCCTGGACGAAGTCGAAAAACTCGCCGGCCCTGGCAAGCTCTCGCAGGTCGTCATCCTCACCGACGGCGAAACCTCCGGCGAACAGGAATGCCGCACGCTCGCCGAACGGGCCCACCGGAGCAAAATCCACCTCACGCTGATGGGCGTCGGCCTCGACTGGAAGGCCAATCTCATCAAGGATCTCGCCAAGATCAGCGAAGGCAAATGGTACTATATCGACGTGAACCAGGCGGCCGAGGCGGAGCGCATCTTCGTCGAGGAGTTCGAGGAACTCGCCGCTACCGCGTTCATGAATGTCGAGATGCACTTGAAGCCGATGAAGGACATCAAGATCAAGCGCATCCGCCAGGTGGTGCCGGAGATCAAAGAGATGGCGACGACGGAGCCGGAGGAACGCCATCTGGTCGCGGCCCTGGGAACGCTGCAGAAAGATCAGTCGTCGCGCTACGTGCTCGATCTCAGCTTGCCGAAGCGCCCGGACGGCAAGTATGTGATCGCGAACATGGAAATCACCTATGACCTTGGGATGGGCACGCGCGAGAGCAGCGGGGTGATCCCCATCGAGGTCACCTACACCGCCGCGGGGCAGGGCTACGTCAATGCCGAGGTGATGAAGCACATCGACGAGGTGCAGATTTTCGAGTTGAACAACAACCTGCAAAAGGCGATCGCCACCGACAACAAGGAAGAGGTGCAGAAGGTGGCCCAGCAGATCGAGCAGAAGGGGCAGCTGATGGGGCCACGCGCCGCCAAGAAAACGATGCTGGCGCGGCAAGTGCTGCAAGAATTGAACGCCGGCGGCCGCGTCTCCAAGAAGACGCAGCTGGCGATGGAAGATTCCGCCCGCATGGCCGAGGAGATGCCGGCGAGCTGAACAGTTCCCGAATCCTCGTTCCCAAACTCCGTTTGGGAACGCCGGCTGGGAAACTCTGTTTCCCGTCTGGCTCGAAACGGAGTTTCGGGGCGTGCGTTCCCAAACGGAGTTTGGGAACGAGATGAACGGGATGAGATAGGCCCGCGGCTAAACGCAAACTACGAATCCGGGAAACAGGTGCCGCGACGACCGACCAGGCGATGTCGCGCTCACCGATGTGGAGGTGCAAGCTGTCATGGTGAAATGTCCGTTTTGTGGATTTGGGAATGAAGACGGTTCGTTGTTCTGCGAGCAATGCCGGTCGGACATTGGCAGCGTTGCGCCGGTTTCCGAGCCGCCGCACGCCTCGCCGCCGACGCCGCTGCCTGAGTCGCTGCATCCGGGAGAGATCATCCCGGCGACTGCGATCGAGGAAGAGGCGCCGATAATGGCAGCGGTCGTGGCGGAGGAGGAGCCCCCCGTGGTAGCGATTATCGAGGAAGAGCCTCCGGTGGTGGCGATTGTCGAGGAGGAACCGGTGGTCGCCCTTGTCGAAGAGCCGCCTGCCGTCGAGGCGCCCGAGGCGCCGCCGATCGAGCCCAAGCCGGCCGCCGCCGTAGCCCCGCCTCCCGCCGCGCCCGCCGCACAGGCTCCTATCCCCGCCGGCGCCCAGATCAAGCTCGTCGTGCAGCGCGGCGTCAAGATCGGCGAAGAATATAACATCTTCCCCGGCGAGAACTTCATCGGCCGTGCCGACGAGAAGCCTGTTGATGTGGACCTCACCTTCCAGGAACCCGAGGATCGCGTCTGGTGCTCGCGGCAGCACGCCCTGATCGTTTACGATGACGCCGCCGGCACGCTGACCATCGAGGATCTGAACAGCTCGAACGGCACCTTCGTCAACCGGGCCCGCGTTTATCCCGGCCAGCCGGCGCAGCTTCACGCGGGCAACACCATTCAGATCGGCACGGTCCACATGCGGATCAAAGTATAGGAGTCAGGGATCAGCAGTCAGGGGTCAGGAATCAAGGGGCAGCATTCTGACTCCTGATTCCTGGCCCCTGACTCCTGATCGCCGGCAAGGATCAGGCCTATGAGTTTGGTCTGTGGGCAGTGTTCGCGCGTCAATCCCGCGGAAGCCGCTTATTGCTATTTCGACGGGGCGGCACTTGCGGGGCGCGCCGGCGGACCGATCAACGCCGGCTCGGCGCCGTTCCCCAATCAATTCGTCTTCCCCAACGGCATGGCCTGCCGCAATTTCGATCAGCTCGCGACAGCCTGCCAGCAGCACTGGTCGGCGGCGCTCGATCTTTTGAAGCAGGGCTATCTCGGCTCGTTCTTCGGCGGCATGGGGCGCATCGACCTGGCCATGGCCGCCCAGGACGCCGCCAAGTTCCCCGATCTGGACCGCGGGCTCGATCAGCTCCTCGCCAAGCTCCCCAGCCAGGCCGTGCAGGCCCCCAAGCTCCAGGCCGAGCCGAGCGTGATCAACCTCGGCCAACTCAAGGTCGGCGACAACCGCTCCAGCGAATTGCACCTGACCAACCTCGGCATGCGGCTGCTCTACGGTACCGTGACCTCCGATTGCAAATGGCTCACGCTCGGCGAAGCCCCCGGCCATCCGGAGAGATTGGTCCAGTTCGGCGCCGAAGCGATCATCCCCGTGCAGGTGCGCGGCCAGTTCCTGCGCGGCGGGACCAAGCCGAACGAAGGGCACCTGGTCATCGATTCCAACGGCGGCACGATCACGGTGACGTTCAAGGCCGACGTGCCGATCGTGCCGTATGCCGGCGGCCTGTTCGATGGCGCCATCACGCCGCGGCAGGTCGCCGAAAAAGCCAAGGCCAAGCCGAAGGAGGCCGCCCCCTATTTCGAGAAGGGGGACGTCGCCCGGTGGTACGCCGCCAACGGTTGGGCCTATCCCGTTCAAGGGCCGATCATGTCGGGCATGGGGAGCATCCAGCAATTTTTCGAGTGCTCGGCGTCGCCAAGGCCCCCAAGGTCGTTTTCACTCCGAAAGTGCTCGATCTGGCCGGCGGCGTCGGCAAGACGATCGAGGCAAACGTCGAAGTTGCCACGGCCGAGAAGAAGGTTGTCTACGGCTGGGCCACCTGCGACAAGACCTGGGTCGAAATCGGCAAGACGAAATTGGCCGGCAGGAGCGCGTCGATCCCCATCACCATCAAGATTCCCAAGCCGTGCCCGCCCAAGCTGGAAACGACGCTGCACGTGATGGGCAACGGCAACCAGAAGGTGGCGGTCCCGCTCAAAATCGCGGTCGCCGGCGGCAAGGCGGGCGTCACGCTGGCGGAGGATATCGTCACGCTGGAGGTGATCGAGGAAGAAACGCCGATGGTGTTGGAGATCATCGACGAGCCGGCGCCCAAAGCGGTCACGCCGGCGCCGATGCCGATCCCATCGGCCGTGAGCGCGCCGCCAGCGGCCGCCTTCGCGTTTCAAAAGGAGCCGGCATCGGTCTCGCCGCCACCGCTGGAGGAGTCGCCGTTCGCGCTCGATGGGCCGGCCCCGAAATCAACGCCGCTGCCGACCGCGGTCCAGGCGGGCGAACCGAGCGCGCGGCCCAGGATTGCGCGAGCCCGCCGGCATTCCCTTGGCCACCCGTGTCGTGCTGCACCTAATCCCCGCCGCCGTCCTCTTCATGTGCTTGCTCCCGGTGGTCATGGTCGTCGATGTGGTCTGGCCGGCCAAAACCCATAAAGGGACAGGCGCCGGCGGTGATGACGACGCCGATGTCGATAAACACCCGCACATCAAGATCGTCTTCGATGAGGGAAAGCCGCCGGAAAAGGACCATGATTACCACGACAGCATGAATTTCGCCGTCCACAAAATCGACCCCAGGGACAAAAACGCCCCCAGCGTCAAGCTCAACTGGTACGACAACGGCTTTGGCAACAGCATCGTCGCCCAGATCGACGGCAAGGACGCCGTCTTCGGCGATGCCGGCATCAGCGGCAAATGGTACCGCGACGACAAAGTCGATTACACCAAGGGCGGACTCCCTGCCGGCAAGTACGGCGGCAAACGGCGCACCTACGACTTCCAAAGAGAAGGCATCCTCATCACCCAGACCGTCACCATCGAGCCCGGCGATCCCGTTCCGGTCGGGCCCAACGACTATCAACGCTTTCTCACCACCTGCCTGGTCCGCTACAAAATCCACAATGCCGACGGGCAATCGCACCGCGTCGGCCTGCGCGTCCTCATGGATACCTGCATCGGCAAAAACGACGGCGTTCCCTTCATCCTCCCCGGCGTCGATGAGCTGGTCACCACCTTCAAGGATTTCCGGGCACCCAACATCCCCGACTTCGTCCAGGTCGTCGGCAGGCCCGACCGCGACGCCTTTGAAAAAGTCGAGCTCAACGACCCCGCCAACGTCGTCCTGCAACTCAATCTCCGCGTCAGCGATAAGTTCGAGGCCCCCGAGCGCTTCCTGCTCACCCGTTATCCAGGCCGTGAGGGGAAGGTGCACAACAAGTGGCAGATTCCCGTCCGCAACCTGGATGGCGATTCCGCTGTCGTCATCTACTGGGAACCGCGCGAGTTGAAGAAAGGGGCGTCGCGCGAAGTCGGCTTCACCTACGGCCTGGGCAACGTCACCGTGAAGGGCAAACTCGGCCTCACCGTCGGCGGCTCGACCTACGTGGACGGTGAGCTGACGGTAGTCGCCCTCGTCACCGACCGCGACGCCAAATGGGCCACCCTCGAATTGCCGGAGGGCATGAAGCTGATGGAGGGCAAGCAAGCGCTGCGGCAACCCGTTCCCCCCGTGCGCGACGACCGCCCCAGCCCGGTGACATGGAAAATCCGCTCGACAAGCCCCGGCCGCCACAACGTCGCGGTCACGACCGACAGCGGCCTGGCCGCATCGCGCCGCGTCACGATCACGGCCAAGTCGCTGTTTAATTGATGCGGCGAGCCGGGCACAAAGTAAGCGGCACGATCCGACTATTCAAGCCATAGATGGGCTATTCGCTTCTTCCATCAGGCGGCTCCGAAACCTGAGCGCCATGCTTTCGTAAGACGGCGGCGACGTGCTCATTCTTTCGGGCGATCGCATCGTCCAATGGCGTTTGCCCGCGGTCGCCGGCGGCGCGCCGATTAATGTCGGCGCCGCGCCCGATCAGGATTTCGGCTGTCCTCTGATAGGCCGCCGGATCACGGTTGCCGCCGGACGAACCGCCCATCGCGACGGCGTGAAGTGCCATCGTTCCTGCGACGGCGTCTTGATTGACATCAGCGCCGTGCTTCAGCAGCAACTCAACGGCCTCAGCACCGCCGGCATCTGCTGCCCATGCAAGCGGCGTTAGCCACCAATGAGTGGCCGAATCGTTGACATCGGCTCCGAGCTCAATCAGACGTTGGCAGAGTTCGACCGCGTTACGATGCGCAGCCCGATGGAGAGGTGTTTCGCCATGCATCTGCCCCTCTTTCTCGGAACGTGCGGTCGCCAGCGTCGGGGAAGCATGGAGCATCGCCAACGCTTCTTGGTCCTTGCCTTGCTGGATCAGGCTAATGAGGGCGTCCGCATTCTGCATGACTTCCTCCGTCCGATGCGCCTGTCGAGTCACGTAGCCGTGGGCGGGGTCTGGACCCGGGTCACTCCTGTACCGGCATCTCGCTCACGTGGACGAGCCCCTCATGCCCGTGACACGTTGCGCCAGCAAATCCCGCCGTCACTTCGACGGCTTCCGGCGTGGCGGCTTCTTCGCACCATCCGACTTGATGATGAGACTGCCCTTCCCCTTGGCTGGCAATGGAACCCTCGCCTGATCAATCGTCGCGGCAATCAGCGCTTCCACGTCGGGATGTGCCAACTGGCTGGCCGCCTCCACCTGGATGAAGCGAACCTGCTTTCCCGATCCCCGCAGAAGCCGCTTTGGGTCGGGCAGCTGAGGTCCTTGACTGAAGTACAGAGATACACCGGTGGCACAGGCGCGGATCGCCACAATGGAATCGATCCCTCGGTCCCCCGGCGAATAGCCGATGACGAGGGCGTGACTGTAGTCGTACGCCAACTCGTTGGCGATCGGGAATCGCTTACGCACGGCAGCCCGGACCGATCGAAAGAGCTTCTGCTTCATCGGATCAAGCTTGTCGATGTAGGCCCGGAGTTGAGCCTCCGGCGTACGTTTCTTGCTATCGGGTTTCACCGTCATCGCATTCTCCCGGTTGTGCTCAGCAGTTACGCCTCGAATCCGCCGAAAGAATCCATGCAAGCCGTGCGGGTGTGGTAGCCTGAAAGTTACCACGCAAACAAACCCCATCACCCCCACAAGGAGCTTGCACCATGAACACGATCACGACAACCGCGTCCACCAATGCCTCTATTCTCGCGATCGACCTCGGCAAATACAAGTGCGTCGCTTGCGTCTACAATCAAAGCGCTGGCGAATGCCGATTCACGGCCTTCGACACGACACGGGCCGAACTGCAAAAGCTGATCAGTCGGGATCGACCCGCCGTTGTCAATCGAGGCATGTCTCTTGGCCGGCTGGGTTCGGCGCGCACTACGGACGCAGGGCCGCACCATGATCGTTCAAACGACCCCTTGCTGAGCAGCTTACGACGTGTCGATGCCCGGCGCTGCCACCGATGTTCTCCGGACGTCTGTTTGCCGGCGCGGATCATCAGCCGGGTTGGCAGTTCGTATCCGCATCGAGCACCTTGCCACACGTAGGGATTTCACGGGTGCCGTTGACACTTGCCCTCGCGGATGCGAAACTGACAGTCCAACCTGAAGTTTCTCCCGCCTGCTGAATGCATCTTGAAGGAGCCGAGTCATGGCGCGTCGCTGGATCGCAATCGCATTTTTGTTGGCCTTGCTTGCGGGCGTATATTTAGCCTCCGGCGAGTCGCCGGGGGCTAACTGGGCTCAGGACAAGGCGGGCCCGGAATTGGCCGCTCGGCTCGCGGGGCATGCCGATGCCGTCTTCGCGCTGGCGTTCAGTCCGGATGGCAAGTACGTTGCCACTGCCAGTTTCGATAGCACGCTGAAACTATGGGACGCCGCCACCGGCAAGCAGATCAAGACCTACGGCGGCGCGGTCGGGCATACCAAGCAGGTCATCAGTCTGGCCTTCAGCCAGGACGGCACGATGCTCGCGTCTGGCAGCACCGACAACACGATCAAGGTCTGGGACGTGCCCGTCAATGTGCCGATCCGCTCGCTCAAGAACAATGATGCCGTAAGCGCGGTCGCGCTCAGCCCCGATGGGACCAAGCTCGCCCTGGCCGGCAACGATGGATCGCTGCGGCTCGTGACGGCGGTGGAATTCAAGGAGCTTGGCAAATTCGAATCGGGGCACCAAGGCGCGGTCTCCGGCCTGGCATTCAACGCCAACGGACAGACGCTCGCCTCGGTCGGCGCCGATCGCACGTTGCGTTACTGGAATACCGCGAATGGCAAGCTCATCGCCACCGTCGGCGCGCATACCGCAGGCGTCAATTCGGTCGCGGTCAATCCGGGCGCTGCGGTCGCTTACACCGTAGGCGGCGACGGCATGCTGAAATTCTGGTCGTTGCCGGCGCTCGCCTCGAAAACGCTGCCGGGGCACGCCGCTAGGATTCGGGCCATGGCGCTGGCGCCGGACAACGCCTCGTATTACACCGGCAGCGACGACAAGACCGTCAAGCAATTCGCCATCGCCACGGCCAAGGAAGCGCGCGCCCTGACCGGCCCGGTCGCGGGAATCGTCAGCGTGGCGACGCATCCGCAGAACGCCATTATCGCTGCCGGCACACAGGATGGGAAAATCTTCTTGTGGAACAACGCTGACGCCAAGGCGCCGACGAGCTGGCTCGCCCATGCCGGCCAGGTCACCAGCGTGCAGGTCAACGCCCAGGGAACGCAATTGCTGTCGGCGGGGGCAGACGGGCTGGTCAAGCTGTGGGCGCTGCCCGCCAAGACGCCGCCGAAGATGGTCGCCTCGTTGCCGGCCCACCCCGCGGGGCCGACCTTCGCGCAATATCATGCCAACGGGCAACAGCTCATTAGCGCCGGCGCCGACAAGACCGTCAAGCTCTGGGACCTGGCCAAAGCGAGCGTGCTTAAATCGTTCGGCCCGGTCGCCGACCCGATCAAGGCGATCGCGTTCAGCAAGGACTTCACGAAGATCGGCGTCGCCACAGGCAAGACCGTCAAGGTCTTCGTGGTCGCCGACGGCAAGGAAGCGGCGTCGCTCAATCATCCGACGGATGTGCTATCGTTATCGTTCAGCCCGGACGGCACGCGTATCGCCACGGGCGCCGCCGACAAGCAGACGCGCATCTGGGATGTAGCCGCCGGCATCGAACTGCAATTTTTCACCCAGGACGACGCCGTCAATGCCGTGATCTACGCCCCGGCCAACAATCTCGTTATTTCGGCCGCGGGCAAGATGACGCGCCTCGATACCACGTCGATTCTGCGGGCGATCAAGGCGGATACAGGTCCGACGCATGCCTTGGCCCTGGCGCCGGCCAACACGCATGTGCTGACCGGCGGGGCCGACAAGATCGCCAAACTTTGGAACGTCAATACCGGCGCACTGGATCGGTCCTTCGCCGGCGCCGGCGGCGCCGTGCGAGCGGTCGCGATCTCGAAGAACGGCCAGCTCGTCGCGGCAGGCGGGGCCGATCAGACCGTGCGCATCTATCAGTTCGCCGATGCCAAAGAACTCGGCGCGGTCAAAACCCCCGGCGAAATTCGCGCCCTCGGCTTCACGCCGAACAGCCTCGCATTGGTCGGCGCCACCGCCGGCAAGACGCTCGACGCCTGGAGCACGCCGTTCACGCCCGGCCAACCGCTGCCCAAGGATTTCTTGACGCCGGTGCAAAGCTTCACCAGCGCGGACCTGGCCGGTTTCGCCATCGCCGCCGACAATGCGTCGATCTACAGTGCCGGGCAGGACAGGGCGATGCACGTCTGGAAGCTGGCATCGCCGGCGCCGACGCGCAATTTCAACTACGGCGTCAATGTCGATGCCGTCGCGTTCCAGCCGAACAGCACGACCCTCGCCGCCGCCGGCCACGACGGCAAAATCCGCCTCTTCGATCTTGTCAAGAACGCCCAGGTCAAGGACATCCCCGCCCACATCCGCGAGATGAACAAGCAGCAAGTCCCCCAGCCGATCTATTCATTGACGTTCTCGGCGGACGGCAAGCAATTGCTCAGCGCCAGTTATGACGGCAGCCTGAAGCTATGGGATCCGGCATCGGGCACGCTCATCAAGGAATTCAAGGCCCACAAAGCAAAGGATTTCGAGAGGGGCCATCAGGAGCCGGTCTACGCCGCCGCGCTGAGCCCGGATGGCAAATTCATCGCCTCCGGTTCGAGCGGCCTGGAGCGGACGATCAAGATCTGGAGCATCGATGGCACGGTTGTGCGCGATCTCGCCAATCCAAATTTCAAGACCGCTCCCGGCTTCCCGCCCCAATCGCATCCCGGCGGCATCACCGGACTCCGCTTCACCAAGGACGGCAAGTACCTCATCAGCGCCGGCGACGCCCCAGGCAACAAGGGCTTCCTCGCCATCTGGGACTGGCAGACGGGCAAAATGCTCTACGACAACACCGCCCTCAACGGCGTTTACTACGGCCTCGCCTTGTCGCCCGATGAAAAGCTGATTGCCGTCAGCGCCGGCAACCGCGACCGCAAGTCCGCCAGCCCCGATTTCAACGCGGCGTACTTGTTCAAGATGCCAGCCCTAGGAAAATGAAGTTAGTTTGAGCGCTTGCGCCGAAGCCCGTGGCTGTCCACTATTCCTTTTCAAGAAAAATCCTTTGTTCTTGTTGGCGTCCTCCAGGCGGAGCGTTACTATCAACACAGAGTTGAAGAATCACTGTTCGCCCAGAGAGGAACGCACTCGTGGTTCGCGGTGGCTGGAACGAACTGGTCGAGTAACTTCGGGGATCCGCATATCAGTTTGGCTTGATTAAACCTGACTCCCCGGTCCACCGCGTCGAGTTCGATGCGGGACTTACCGATGCCGAGGTCGCGGCCGTTGAGGGTCGCTACGGGTTTCGGTTCCCGCCCGACCTTCGCGGGTTCCTTCAGACGGCCCTCCCGAAAGGGCCGAGATTCCCTGACTGGCGTTCGGGGGATGAGGCAGCCGTCCGGGACTGGCTCGACATCCCGCGGCGAGGCGTGCTTTTCGACATTGATAACAACGGGTTTTGGTTGGAGGTGTGGGGGCCGCGGCCAGCGTCGGTAGACGAGGCACTTCGCCGGGGAGAGGAGTTACTGTCGGCCGCCCCGCGGCTGATTCCGATCTACGGCCACCGCATGATGCCGGACGAGCCGTGCCTGCCGGGCAACCCAGTGTTCTCTGTCCATCAGGCGGATATCATCCACTACGGGTTCGACCTGGCCGACTACTTCCGGCATGAGTTTAACTTGCCAGGTCGACAGCCTTGGCCCGAGGAAGTCCGACCGACCCGGTTCTGGGATCTCAACGGGTAGCCGTGGCCGGGGTCTGTACCCAGACCCCGGCGAACTGCCGGCATAGTAGTCCTGCTCCCGACACGGTGTTCGATGGAGCTGAGTACAGACCCCGGCCACGGTTATGTGGCCCGTCCGCTGCACCTGACCGGAGCCGCCAAGAACACGATTCGGGATGCGGTGTTCTTCGACTTGACGCTGTTCTGCGGTTGGCAGATGATATCCTTGGAGAGCCGGGAGGTCACGGTGGAGACCGCCGATGGATTTCGAATGGGACGACGACAAAGCGGCGTCGAATGAGCGAAAGCATGGGGTACCGTTCCCGGAAGCCCAAACCGTATTTGCCGACCCGCTGGCTCTTACCGGTTATGATCCCGATCACTCCGACGAGGAAGATCGTTACATTACGATGGGCACTTCGGTGGAAGGGCGATCGCTCGTTATCTCACACACCGACCGAGGTGAAAATATTCGCATCATCAGCGCCCGTGAAGCGACCCGAAAAGAACGAAGGGACTACGAAGATGGCAACTTCCCCTGAGCCCGCCGATGAGTTACGGCCAGAGTACGATTTTCGGGCGATGCGCGGCATCGTGCGAGGCAAATATGCGGCGCGCTATCGCGAGCGGCCTCGATTGGTGAGGATAGCGGCCGATGTCGCGGCGTCGTTTCCCGACGAGGCTTCGGTGAATGCAGCACTCCGCGCCTATTTGCGAAGTCAGCAATCATCGGTAGGCGGGAGTTGACTGGAGGGCCACGTGGCCGTGATCGGGGTCTGTACCCAGACCCCGGCGAACTGCCAGCATGGGGATCTTCCCCCCGTGCTGTGGTTCGGCGGGCGGCATCCCTTGTCTGGAGCAGCAGGGACATATTGCAGAGTATCAATCCATGAACAGAACGAATCCCGAGGTTGATTTCTACTTCAGCAAAGCCAAAAAGTGGCGCGAAGAATTGGCGACGTTGAGAACGATCATTCTTGACTGCCAGCTCACCGAAGAACTGAAGTGGGGTAATCCTTGTTACACGTTTGAGAAAAGCAACATCGTTTTGATACATGTGTTCAAGGAATACTGTGCGTTCTTGTTTTTCAAAGGCGCCTTGCTCAAGGACGCCAAGGGCATTCTCATCCAACAAACGGAGAACGTGCAGGCGGCCCGCCAGATTCGGTTCACCAATGTTCGGGAAATCGTGGCGATGAAAGCCAGCCTGAAAGCCTATATTCATGAAGCCGTTGCAGTGGAAAAAGCCGGCTTGAAAGTGAAGCTCAAAAAGACAACGGAATTCGCTGTTCCTGAAGAATTTCAAGACAAACTGGATGAATCCCCTGCCTTGAAAGCCGCGTTCGATGCCTTGACGCCGGGTCGGCAACGGGGCTACATTCTTTATTTCTCGTCCGCCAAACAATCGAAAACTCGTGAGTCACGGATTGAAAAAAATATGCCGCGGATTCTCAAGGGAAAGGGATTGGATGACTGAAGGCATCCCAAAGAGCAAGAAGCCCGCGAAGAAACCGGCCGCGGCCCCTCGCCCGCGCGGACAAAGCCGATGGGGAGAGCGCCGTGCTCGCGGCGATCGCCGCGCTGCCGATGCCCGATCGCGCCCTGGGCGAGCGGCTCCATGCGATCATCCAAGCCAGCGCGCCCGCACTCGCGCCGAGGTTGTGGTACGGAATGCCCGCGTACAGCAAGGACGACAAGGTCGTCTGCTTTTTTCAGGCCGCCCATAAATTCAAGACCAGATACGCAACGCTCGGCTTCATGCACCAGGCAAACCTCGACGACGGCGCCATGTGGCCAACGGCTTTCGCGCTGGTGGAGCTGACCGCCGCCGAGGAGGCAAGAATCACGGAGCTCGTGATGAAAGCGGTGAGCTGAAATGGGACTATTCTCTCGGAAACCGTCATCTGCTGAGAATCGGCTCACGGATGCCGTTGCAGTTGATGCGGCTGAGGCGTTTGCTCGGTTTGCCGGGGCCCGGAGCAAGGACGCGATCACCGCGCTGGCGCTTTGCTCGGTCGATGACGCCGCGTCGCCGTATATCATGGGCGCCACGCTGCACGACATTGGGCCGATTGAGGGCGCCGATCAAGACACCTGGCGGGCTGATCCGGCCGACTGGTCCTGGAGCGATGCGGGGAATGCTTATCGCTTCGATGCGATCATAGCAGAAATCCTCGAAGACGAGAGCAGGCCGTTCGAGAAACGGGCTGACGAAATCTTTCAAGGGATCGTGGCTGGGCTGAAGAAATTCGACGCGGGCGGCAAATTCAAGGGCCGGCTGCCGCGCGAGCAAATGTTGCTGATTCTCTGGATCAATGACCCCAGCGAGCACAACGCGAAATCGGTGATGAAATGGGTGGCGCAGATGAATCCGAAGCCCGTTGCGCAATGGTTCAATGCCGTCTATACGTACCGGCTGTAGGCTTATTAGGCGAACCGCCCGCAATCGAACTGCGAATGTTCCATGCTTGGCCCTATCATATTCCCATCCAATCTGGTAAGCTGGTGAAAGCGTCCTGGCCTAGTCTTGATTCACCCCAACTCGTGCCGTATGATGAAAATGGCACTACGGTAATGCTGTATGCCGCTGCTCAATCGCAAGGTGGACTACGCTCTCTTGATCTTGTGCTATTTGCACCACAAAACCGAGGGGGGCTGTGCACGCGAGATTGCCCAGCGGTTCGGCATCTCGAGGCCGTTCATTGCGAATATCCTCAAAGACCTGTGCCAGCAAGAGTATGTGGCGAGTCATCGCGGTGTCAAGGGGGGCTATCTGCTCAGGCCGCAGACGGCGGAGCGCACGCTGGCGAATCTGATCGACGATTTGGACGATACCGTACAAGTCGCCGAATGCAACACGGTGCCGCCGGAGGGCTGCTGCGATTTGCTCGACCACTGCCCGATCCGTGCCCCGATCGGCGAGGTGCATCGCCGCATCCGCGAGGTGCTCGAAAGCGTCAAGCTGGTTGATCTGTTTCAGGAATCGATGATGGATCAGCCGATGCAGCTGAATTTATCGCGCTGTGAAAAGGTGGTGAGTGGCGAGTCGTGAGTGGTGAGTGGTAGCCCAAACCACTCACCACTCACGACTCAGCACTCACCAAAAAACGAATGTTACGGCTGCCAATCTACATGGACAACCACGCGACGACGCGCACCGATCCGCGCGTCGTGGAGGCCATGTTGCCGTACTTCAGCGAGAACTATGGCAACGCCGCCAGCATTCATGTGTTCGGCCAACAAGCGCTGGCGGCGGTGGACCATGCCCGCGCCCAGATCGCCTCGCTCATCCATGCCGAGCCAAGGGAAATCGTCTTCACGAGCGGCGCGACGGAGAGCAACAACCTGGCGATCAAGGGAGCCGCGGCGATGTATCGCCGGCAAGGCAACCACATCATCACGACGCAGATCGAGCATCGGGCCGTGCTCGATCCATGCCGGCGACTGGAGCGCGATGGCTTCCGCGCGACCTACGTGGCGGTGAACATTTGCGGCCAAGTGTCCCCCTTTGAAATCGCCGACGCGATCAGGCCGCAAACGATCCTCGTGAGCGTAATGCTGGCGAACAACGAAATCGGCACGCTACAACCTGTGGCGGAGATTGGTAAAATCTGCCGAGAGCGCGACGTGCTTTTCCATGTGGACGCCACGCAAGCCGTCGGAAAGATTCCAGTCGATGTGACGGATCTGAATGCCGATCTATTGAGCATGTCCGCCCACAAGATATACGGGCCCAAGGGGATCGGCGCCCTTTACATACGACGTAGGGTCCGTCTGGAACCGATCCTCGACGGCGGCGGGCATGAGCGCGGCATGCGGAGCGGCACCCTACCGGTCCCGAACATCGTTGGCTTCGGCAAGGCGTGTGAACTCTGCGCTCGCGCTCTCGAAGAGGATGCCGATCATTGCCGGCGCTTGCGCGATCGGCTGCACGACGGTTTGCTCGATAGGCTCGATGACTGCACGCTCAATGGCCACCCCAACCAACGCCTGCCGGGCAGTTTGAATCTCAGCTTCGGCGGCGTCAACGGCGAGGCCATGTTGCTCGCCATGAAAAATATCGCCGTCAGCTCCGGCTCCGCGTGCACGTCGGCCAGCGTCGAGCCGAGCTATGTGCTGCGAGCGATGGGCGTTGCCGACGAGTTGGCCCACGCCAGCATTCGCTTCGGCCTGGGCAGATTCAACACGACAGAGGAAGTCGATTTCGCGATCGAGGAAGTGACGAAGGTCGTGCGCCGCTTACGCGCGATCAGTCCGCAGCGTGAATTAGTCCGTCAAGCCCCAGGATGAGCGTCGCGATTCCTGGGGGTAACCTTTGATTTCTTGATAAGGAGTTTTGCCATGTCGATTACATTGACCGAAAAAGCCGCCGGCGAAGTGAAGCGCATCATCGCCGAGCAAATCGCCGGCCCCGAGGCCCCGCCGCAGGTATTCTTGCGTTTGAGCGTCAAGGGCGGCGGCTGCAGCGGCTTCCAGAACAAGCTCGATCTCGACAAGGAAATGAATCCCAAGGTCGATGAGAAATTCGAGCAGCACGGCGTCGCCATCGTCGTCGATCGCCGCAGCCTGATGTACCTCAACGACATCACCGTCGATTTCCACGACGAGCTCAGCCGCCGCGGGTTCAGCATCTCAAACCCCAACGCGAAGACCACGTGCGGTTGCGGCAGCTCGTTCTCGATGTGATCCATGAACCCCCGGCGAGTCGCCGGGGGCTCTATTTTCGGCGCTTAGCTCAGCGGCTAGAGCACCTGGTTTACACCCAGGGGGTCGGGGGTTCGATACCCTCAGCGCCCAGTTGCCGCAAGGTCATAGAATATCAGTAGTTGCGACTTGCAGCCAAAGTTGACGAAACCCGAAAAGCAGCGGTTTTGTAGCAGCCCCCGGAACTGCGAATTCCGAGGGCTGCCTACGGCAAACCTTCCGGTTCACCGTGTGTGGATCAAACTGGAGGGTTCTTGCTATGCCGAACAAACCGTTCTTCCGCAAGCACGATTCTTGGTGGGTCGTGCAACTCCGCCAGGGCAGCCGCCGCTGGCAACACAAGCTCATCAAAGGTTCCCCGCCGAAAGGCAAGGATACCGAGCAGCAGGCGTATCAGCTTTTCAACCAGCTGATGGCCGAGGGGAGCGACTCCCTGCCGGCTCCCGACAAAATCCGCATGGCCGACTTGCTCCGGGTGTTCCTGGAGTTCTCCGCTTCCACTCACAAGGAAAGTACCTTCAACTGGTACAAGTTCTATCTCGTGTCTTTCGACGCGATTTACGGCACGATGCGTCCGCACCAGGTCACGCCTTCTATCGTCGAGGCGTGGCTCAAGACCGAGAAGAGATGGAAGGGCTGCCGCCGCGGTGCGATCATGACCTTGAAGCGGGTTATGAATTGGGCCTGCGAGAATCGCAAACTCACGAGCAATCCCCTTCGCACCCTGAAAATCCCCCCATCGCGGGGCCGGGAGCGATTCCTCACCCAGGAGGAACGTAAGCAGATTTTCGATCATTACAAGGAAGGCGATCCGTTCCGCTGCCGCCTACGATCACGACCACTCTGCTTCCTATTTTTTATGGGTCTTCCGCAGAATCTGTGGGTGAAAAACTGGGGCTTTGCCCCAGACCCCAGGATTTTCAAGGCATGGCTCGGGTGTCCAACGGGGGCGGAGGAGAAGCACCCCTGTCAGGTCAGGCCGGCCAGGGGTTGATGCACCGTTGGCGCACCGTCGGGCAGAGTATCCCTTGTCGGGTTGCGTCCCCGCAGAGCCCGACTCCGTTTCCTCAGCCACCTTGGAGTTTAGCGAAAAGGGAGGCGAAAAAGTAGCATCCTGTCCGATCGTTCGTAAACCTGTTTTATCTAACGAAAACGGGGCTTGCGGAGACAGGACAAGATGCAATTACAGACTATCCTCAATCGAGTGCAACGGCATCGGGGGTTTGTTTACAAGAAGGCCAAGCTGGTGGAAAAGCGTGACGGGCCGGTGGTGGAAGTTGTGCCGAACCGAAATCTGAGCGTAGTTGTAGCCGAATTAAGCATGTATGGATTTTGAGGTCACGGAGGGTGTTTTGCCGAATTGTTGAGAATTGTGGAGAAGAAGTTTGCGTCGGTACGTGGCGCAGCGCGGATTGGGTACAAGGAAGCAGGTGGCGTTTGTTGCCGAATTTGCGCGACAAATTCGGCTACGCGGCACGGTGTTGGCTGGTTGGTTCGCGGCGCGGTCCGGATCGGTGGCGAGGGTGTTGCCGAATTAGCGCGACCAATTTGGCTGCGAAGGACATCGGGCCGGATCGGTGGTATCAGTTTTGCCAAATTAGCGTGACGAACTTGGCTACAAGGTCGATCGTTAGGCAGGCGGTTTGCTCTTGGGTTGCTTGGCTTGGTGCTCGTTGAGCATGCGTTCGAGCAAAGCAACGGCGTCGCGGAAGGTATAGTCGAGCGTCATCAGCAGGTCGATGTTGTTGAGGTTTTTCTTGCAAGTGAAGCAATGGGCGAGGTTGTTGCGGGGGTTGACGGTGGCGCGCATTTCGCCGCAGTGGGGGCAAAGGAAGCGGAAGTAGCCTTCGCTCATCTTCGAGGGTGGCCCGTCGCGGCCGAGGGCGGCGATGGTGATCTGCATCGGCAGGTCGTTGCGAAGTCGGCGCAGCAGGTCGGTGTGCCGGGCCAAATTGTAGTCGCAGTTGTTGCCGAATTAAGGGTGTATGGATTTTGGGGTTTCGACGGTCGTTTTGCCGAATTGTTGAGAATTTTGGAGAAGAAGCGCGTTGTTTGCCGAATTTGCGCGATGAATTTGGCGACGAGGTGCGGTGTCGGCCCCGTCGGTTCGCGGCGCAGTTCGGATCAGCGGCGAGGCTGTTGCCGAATTTGCGCGACAAATTTGGCTGCGAGGCGTGCTGGATCGAGCGGTGGTCGCTGTAGTTGCCGAATTAGCGTGACGAATTTGGCTACGAAGTTCATGAAGTGGATGGATTGGTAGGGGTTTTGCTCTTGGGTTGCTTGACCTGGTGCTCGTTGAGCATGCGTTCGAGCAAAGCAACGGCGTCGCGGAAGTCGTAGTCGAGCGTCATCAGCAGGTCGATGTTGTTGAGGTTTTTCTTGCAAGTGAAGCAATGGGCGAGGTTGTTGCGCGGGTTGACGGTGGCGCGCATTTCGCCGCAGTGGGGACAGAGGAAGCGGAAGTAGCCTTCGCTCATTTTGGCCGGGGGTCCTTCGCGGCCGAGGGCGGCGATGGTGACGGGCATCGGCAGGTCGTTGCGAAGTCGGCGCAGCAGGTCGGCGTCGATCATGGTTTTCTCCTAGGTAGAACTCCCTTACCCCGGCCCCTCTCCCCGAGGGAGAGGGGAGAAGGCGGTTTAGAAATCGCCGAAGTCGGCATCTTTTTGCCAGTGGGGTTGCAAGAGGATGCGGTTGACGTTGTCGATGTCGATGGTTTTGTTGGCGGCGCGGACGGCTTCGATCATGCAGCCGACGCAGAGATTTCGGGCCTTGCGCAAGACGCCGTCGGCGGAGCGGACGATGAGATCGACGGCGGGCTGGGTGAAGGTGTTGTGGCCGAGGCCGACGCGGTCGAGTTCACGCAAGATGAAGTTGCGCATGGCGTCGGGGCCCAGGCGTTTGGTGATGACGGAATAGGTGACGCGGCTCTTGATGTCGTGGTTGACGCCGAGGTCGAGATTGGCGAGCAGGCTGGGCCGGCCGATGAGGATAAGGTTGTGATTTTTGGGGAAGTCCTCGAAGAGCAGGCGGAGCTTGCGGAGATTGCCGAGGTCCATGAGGTGGGCGTCGTCGAGGATGGTGGTGAGCGCCTTGCCGGCGTGATTGAGGCTGAAGGCTTGCTCGATGAGCCGGCGTTCGCACTTGAAGGCGGACGATTCAAACTCGATACGAAAAGCATCGCACAGGATTTTTACCGTATTGGTGTAGGTGTGCAAGGTGCGTGCGACGGAGGCGACGAGGTGTTGATTGTCGGGGAGGCGTTGCAAGGATTGCTTGATGACGGACTTGCCGGAGCCGGGGACGCCGAGCACGAGGCAGAGTCCGCCCTGCTGGCAGTGGACCTTGAGCGTGTCGTGGATTTCTTGCTGATGGGGCAAGAGCACGAGTTCGCGAAGGTCGAAGGGATTCTGGGTGAGACCGTAGAAGGATCGGATCATCATGGCTGTTCCTTTCGTCGAGCGAGTCCGTTGGCGACGGCGTCGAGGAGTCGAGCGGCGCCGATGCGTTGGCCCTTGTAGTAGATGACGACGGCGACAGCATCGGTGCGGTGGCGGTCGTAGCGGAGTTGGATTTCCCTGTCGCGCAGGTCGGCGAGCGTTTCGTAGCGTCGGCCCAAGAAGCTGAAGGTGTTGTCCTTTTTGACTTTGCGGACGGCCTCGGCGAAGAAGAGTTCGTCGTTGTGTTCGGAAGGAGCCAGGAAGCGGACACGCGCGAGGTCGATGCCGAAGCGGTCGATGGGTTTCATGCCGAGGGCGTCGTGTACGGTGGCGTTGTAGTCGTGTTCGACCCAGTGGGTGAACTGGCGGTTGAGGATGTCGAGGGAAGCGAGATCGAGCTTGCGCACCAAAAACTGATCACGGACGCGGCGGAAAAAGCGTTCGATCTTCCCCTTGGCGGCAGCATCGCGCACGGCGGTGTGCCGGAGAATGCAGCCGACGCGGGCGCAGATGAGAGTGATTTCCTGGGAGCAGTAGATGGAGCCGTTGTCGACGAGGAGTTGTTCGGGGATGCCGCGTTTGTAGAAGGCGGCGCGGATGGCCTGCACGAGCGTGTCGACGTTTTCGTCGAAGAAGAATTCGCCGTGGCAGAGGACACGGCTGGCGTCATCAATGAAGGCGATGAGCTTGGCTTGTTTGCGTGTGCCGCCGGCATCGACATAAGGACCGAACATGGTGTCGGCCTGCCAGAGCTGGTTGGCGAATTTCATGCTGAAGGCGAGGCGTTTTCGGTTGTCGTCGTTTTCCGGGGCGAGCAGTTGGTATTCGCGAAGGAAGCGGTAGAAGGTGGTTTGGGCGATGCGGTCGGGATGGAGCAAGCCCTTCTCAACGCAGAAGCGATAGAGGGTGCGCTTGTTGGTGCGTTTGTCGTGGAAGTGAGGTCTGGCAGTGTTGAGGGCTTCGAGGAGTTCCTCGGGAGTGACCTTGCGGGCGTGGCCCTTGTCCTTGCGCGGCTGCTGGGTCATGCCGGTGATGCCGTGGTTTTTGTAGCGGTAGTGCCAGGTCTGGATGGTGCGCCAGGTGAACTGGCGCGAGTGCCCCTCCTCGTCGAGGAAGGTCATGGCGGCGACGTTCTTGATGCGTTGGTCGCGGGTTTTTCCCTGGACGGTGTCGATGGCGCCCAGGACGCGCATCTTCAAATAGACCGAAGGTTGCTTCATGAAGGTTCTCCGTGGGTTGGCGGAATCGGTGGATGAAGGAGATTGAAGCAAAAGCGTGTTCGGCCCACCACGACAGGTTGTGTTGTCGGCCAGGGAGATCGAATTCGCGTCGGCGGTTGGCGTCGAAGTGCGCTGAGAATTCGGTCAAGATCCGTCTCGCCTCCCCGCAAGAGAGGGGCCGGTGGTGAGGGCGCATTACTCCCTTTGGGAAACGGACTGGGGGGTAGGACGGAACGACTTACACGAAGAAGGTCCGCATGGTCTGTTGGAATTCGGCGATCGGACAGTGGGCGTCGGGAAAGGCGGCTTGGAGATGTGCAAGAACTTGCGTCGCCGGTCGGCGCGAGTCGGCGGGTTGATCGAGCGGCGGGCAACAAGCCGAGAGCGCCGTGCGGAGTTTGCTTTGGCCCAAGTCGAACCGTTTCCAGATGCGTTGCCAGGTCCGGTCACTTCGCCGGCAGTCGGCAACGAAGCGGCTTGCCGCGGCGATGCTGCCGGCGACGGCGCGTTGCAGGAATCTCCACACAGCATGGGCGGTCAGGCTCAGCCGCCGGATTTTGTCGGCGTTCCAGACGCTGAAGGTCCGACCGCAGCCGCGTCGCCGATGGCGGTTGCTGCAAAAGACCCGCCGAGCGCGGATCGTCTTGCGTTGGGAGTCCGTCTCGTCGTAGCCGCGCAGAAAGCCGTGGCGAATCAGCGTGCCAACCGCTTTGCAATGCGGACACGGCATCTGCTTGAGTCGTTCCGCAAGCGGGCTCCATTCCTGCTCGCTACGGCAAAACCAGCGCTGCTCGCCCACGTTCGCCCGATGCCCCGCGAAAATCGCTAATCATACGAACGCGGAGAGGTGCGGGGTAGAGGCGGGGTACGATTTACGAATCCTTGAGCGGGGTGCGGGGTAGTGCCATTGCCACATTCCCGGTGTAATAAACATCCCTCACTCGGATGAGAATTCGGCAATATTCGCCCAAAAATGCGACCAGAGCGAGGTAAAGGACAATGAGATGACCTCGGACGGCACGTACAATTACACGTATGACGCCAACGGCAGCGAGCTCACCAGGACGAACATCGCGACCGGCGATAAGTGGACATATGAATACAACAGCGGCAATGAGATGGTGTCGGCGGTGGAAACCACGTCGGGAAGTGTGGTTGAACAATCGGTCGCCTACAAGTATGATGCATTCGGCAACCTGCTCGAGGAAGACGTGACGGTCAGCGGCGTCACCGCCACCACGCGCGTATGCCTACGACATGTGGAACCCGGCGAAGATGGACGCCACCGGGACCTCGGGATTCGACGCCTGGGCCGTCATGAACGGCTCAAGTTCTTTGACAACCCGGCAAATTCAGGGCAACGGCATTGACCAGCACCTGGCCTCTGTCACCAGCGGCGGCACCGTAAACTGGTATCTGACGGACCATCTCAACTCCACGCGTGCCACCATTAATAATGCCGGCACGGTGCAGGACTCGCTCACATACGACGCCTACGGCAACATGACCCAAAGCGCGCCGACCGCGCAGCCACTTTACACCTATGCCGGCTATCTTCCGGACTCGGCAACCGGCTACTATGACGACCGCGCCCGCATTTACGACCCCGGCACCGGACGCTGGATCACCCAAGACCCACTCGGCTTCGACGCCGGCGACAGCAACCTCTACCGCTACGTCAACAATGCGCCAACGGATGCGACGGACCCAAGTGGGTTACAAGGGGATACCGGCACGCTAACCTATAACGGCGAAAACTTTACCTATAACAAAAAAGACTTTCACGAAAAAGCCCTCGATGGAGGCAAGCTAAAATTCATCGTGCCAGTTTTGCCTCCCGGCTATAGCAACATTAGTGGAAATCAAAACCAAACCATTCGTCCGGGTGCGTTTTTTAGCTATGCCGGAAATTGCCAGAATTTGGCGTATTTGCAAGGAATGCAGCTAGAATACTATGAGCGGCGAGCGAAAGCAAAAAGCGCAGATTTGACACGTATTGGCATTGAAGCTGGTCGGCCGGGCGAGAAGCTGGCGCTTCCAGCGGAGAATTTGTATTCTATTGACACCGGATTCAATCCGCTAACAATTTTTTATGAGATGCCCTCGCCGAAGGACATTCAGAACAAGGTGTTCTCCACCAGTGATAGACCAAATCTACCATTAGCAGTAGCCTCAATGATGATATATAGAAGCTGGAGCAACCGAAACAAGGACAACGACCCCGTAATTGCACTGAAAGTCGTCGCGAACTTTGACATGTACCTATTCGATCTTGCTAAGCCCGGCAAGAATAAGCTCTTGTACCGGGTATCGTGGCGAGAGACGTGTACGGCTACATGGCCGGCGTTTAAGAAGGGTGATGGCATTTTGGTATTTGAGAAGATCGAAAACGCTTTAAGGATCGTGCCTACATTTGTTTCCGAAGGAACCGACGTGAAAGACGGATTGGCTGCAAGCTTAGCGCAGTGGTATTTCTTGAATCCGCTGAAGCCGCTTGCAACACTTGTTTCGCCATCGCCGTTTCTCCGGTGATTCTATTTACTCAGGGGGTGTTTTTTGATTTGCAATAAATCCTTGCTTCCGGCTCTTTGCCTCTTCATCTGTAGCGTCGGGCAAGCGCAAGAGCCGATGGATCTCAAGAAGAAGCATGGGGACTTCAAAATCCATAGCAATTCGATTGGCATGGAGTTGGTTTGGGTCCCACCGGGCAAATTCCAAATGGGCAGCCCTGAGAACGAGCCTGACAGGTCAACCGATGAGCGCGCGCACAAAGTAACCCTTTCAAAGGGATTCTTTATGTCTCGGCATCTCGTCACCGTGGAAAAATGGAAAGCGGTGATGGGCGAATCTCAGACGACGCGGCGCTCCCACCGAAGTTGCCCATGCCTGGACTTTCGTGGGACGACTGCCAACAATTCATCAAAAAGCTCGGCAAGAAAGAGAATTTACCATATCGCTTGCCAACGGAGGCCGAATGGGAGTATGCGTGCAGGGCTGGCACTACAACCGCCTATTGGACTGGCAAGAAGATTTCTCCAGAACAGGCGAACATCGTTGCCGACTTGGAGAGTAGTATTTTTCTAAATCCAAGCCGTCGATCGCCGGACTATGATTACTACAAAAGACTGGAGCCAGTAGGAAGTTTTCCGGCAAGCCCATTTGGGTTGTACGATATGCACGGCGGTCTTTGGCAATGGTGCAACGATTGGTACGGATCTTATCCCGATAAAGACGTGGTTGATCCACGAGGGCCTGATCGAGGCGAAGTACGGGTCGTGCGTGGTGGCTGTTTTGACAAACCTTCAGAGCTTTGTCGCTCGGCACAGCGGAATGGTAGGAATCCCGACGAGCGAGGGGTTAATTCTGGATTCCGCCTAGTTTTCACTCCCCGTGCTGTGCAATTATTCTGTCATAGGCAAAGGGTAGCCCGGCACGGGGTAACGGCGAAATCCGGACAGGACAGTTGTCGTTTGAAAAACGTGGCTTTTTCGGGCGGCACGAAGGCGAAGCGTGTGGAATTCGACACGCGGACGGAGAATCGGCCCGGACGGTTTGATTTTCTTGGGATTGGCGATGGCAGCCAGAATCAGGCGGCCTTGCGTTGGTAATGCCTGAGCAACCCGCCGAGGCGTTCGTGGCAAACGATCTGTCCTTGGCTTGCTGCTTCCTCGTCCCTCGCCTTCAGCGGCACATTGCCCACGCCTTGATGCGGGCGTTCTTGGTTGTAATGTTCGGTGTAGGAAGACGTCAGAACCCGTAGATGCTCCTCGCCGAAGACGATGAAGTGGTCGAGGCACTCGGACTTGATCGACAAAACAAAGCGCTCGGCATGGGCATTGAGATTCGGCGCGGCCGGGCCGACTTTCAGGGGTTCGATTCCGTCCGCTCTGAGGCGGTCATCAAATGCCTTGGTAAACTTCGTGTCGAGGTCGTGGATCAGGTGTGTGGGAGCCGAAGCTTCCTGATCTGTCAATAGCACGAAATTGCGAGCCTGTTGTAAAACCCATTGCTCATTCGGATGAGCGGTCATACCGGTGACGATCACACGACGCGAGCCGACATGCAGGAAGAAGAGAACGCAGTAATCGACCAGGCCGCTCGTGGTCCAAATTTTCTTGGTGAAGTGTGCCGGGCCAAATTGTAGTCGCAGTTGTTGCCGAATTAAGGGTGTATGGATTTTGGGGTTTCGACGGTCGTTTTGCCGAATTGTTGAGAATTTTGGAGAAGAAGTGCGCGTTGTTTGCCGAATTTGCGCGACTAATTTGGCGACGAGGTGCGGTGTCGGCCCCGTCGGTTCGCGGCGCAGTTCGGATCAGCGGCGAGGCTGTTGCCGAATTTGCGCGACAAATTTGGCTGCGAGGCGTGCTGGATCGAGCGGTGGTCGCTGTAGTTGCCGAATTAGCGTGACGAATTTGGCTACGAAGTTCATGAAGTGGATGGATTGGTAGGGGTTTTGCTCTTGGGTTGCTTGACCTGGTGCTCGTTGAGCATGCGTTCGAGCAAAGCAACGGCGTCGCGGAAGTCGTAGTCGAGCGTCATCAGCAGGTCGATGTTGTTGAGGTTTTTCTTGCAAGTGAAGCAATGGGCGAGGTTGTTGCGCGGGTTGACGGTGGCGCGCATTTCGCCGCAGTGGGGACAGAGGAAGCGGAAGTAGCCTTCGCTCATTTTGGCCGGGGGTCCTTCGCGGCCGAGGGCGGCGATGGTGACGGGCATCGGCAGGTCGTTGCGAAGTCGGCGCAGCAGGTCGGCGTCGATCATGGTTTTCTCCTAGGTAGAACTCCCTTACCCCGGCCCCTCTCCCCGAGGGAGAGGGGAGAAGGCGGTTTAGAAATCGCCGAAGTCGGCATCTTTTTGCCAGTGGGGTTGCAAGAGGATGCGGTTGACGTTGTCGATGTCGATGGTTTTGTTGGCGGCGCGGACGGCTTCGATCATGCAGCCGACGCAGAGATTTCGGGCCTTGCGCAAGACGCCGTCGGCGGAGCGGACGATGAGATCGACGGCGGGCTGGGTGAAGGTGTTGTGGCCGAGGCCGACGCGGTCGAGTTCACGCAAGATGAAGTCGCGCATGGCGTCGGGGCCCAGGCGTTTGGTGATGACGGAATAGGTGACGCGGCTCTTGATGTCGTGGTTGACGCCGAGGTCGAGATTGGCGAGCAGGCTGGGCCGGCCGATGAGGATAAGGTTGTGATTTTTGGGGAAGTCCTCGAAGAGCAGGCGGAGCTTGCGGAGATTGCCGAGGTCCATGAGGTGGGCGTCGTCGAGGATGGTGGTGAGCGCCTTGCCCCTCCTCGTCGAGGAAGGTCATGGCGGCGACGTTCTTGATGCGTTGGTCGCGGGTTTTTCCCTGGACGGTGTCGATGGCGCCCAGGACGCGCATCTTCAAATAGACCGAAGGTTGCTTCATGAAGGTTCTCCGTGGGTTGGCGGAATCGGTGGATGAAGGAGATTGAAGCAAAAGCGTGTTCGGCCCACCACGACAGGTTGTGTTGTCGGCCAGGGAGATCGAATTCGCGTCGGCGGTTGGCGTCGAAGCGCGCTGAGAATTCGGTCAAGATCCGTCTCGCCTCCCCGCAAGAGAGGGGCCGGTGGTGAGGGCGCATTACTCCCTTTGGGAAACGGACTGGGGGGTAGGACGGAACGACTTACACGAAGAAGGTCCGCATGGTCTGTTGGAATTCGGCGATCGGACAGTGGGCGTCGGGAAAGGCGGCTTGGAGATGTGCAAGAACTTGCGTCGCCGGTCGGCGCGAGTCGGCGGGTTGATCGAGCGGCGGGCAACAAGCCGAGAGCGCCGTGCGGAGTTTGCTTTGGCCCAAGTCGAACCGTTTCCAGATGCGTTGCCAGGTCCGGTCACTTCGCCGGCAGTCGGCAACGAAGCGGCTTGCCGCGGCGATGCTGCCGGCGACGGCGCGTTGCAGGAATCTCCACACAGCATGGGCGGTCAGGCTCAGCCGCCGGATTTTGTCGGCGTTCCAGACGCTGAAGGTCCGACCGCAGCCGCGTCGCCGATGGCGGTTGCTGCAAAAGACCCGCCGAGCGCGGATCGTCTTGCGTTGGGAGTCCGTCTCGTCGTAGCCGCGCAGAAAGCCGTGGCGAATCAGCGTGCCAACCGCTTTGCAATGCGGACACGGCATCTGCTTGAGTCGTTCCGCAAGCGGGCTCCATTCCTGCTCGCTACGGCAAAACCAGCGCTGCTCGCCCACGTTCGCCCGATGCCCCGCGAAAATCGCTAATCATACGAACGCGGAGAGGTGCGGGGTAGAGGCGGGGTACGATTTACGAATCCTTGAGCGGGGTGCGGGGTAGTGCCATTGCCACATTCCCGGTGTAATAAACATCCCTCACTCGGATGAGAATTCGGCAATATTCGCCCAAAAATGCGACCAGAGCGAGGTAAAGGACATTTAACTGGCTCAATAATCCGCACGGTTGGATTGAAATCCGTCCGACTTTTTTTGGCCAACAACCCATGAACCAAGGCGAAATAATCTCACACGAGCTCGGTAGGCTTATAAACGGCATGTATCTTGACGGCGGTATACCAACCCCGGATGCCAAGGACTTTAGCAAGTCCCAATACAACGTGGAGGCCTGGGATTCAGTGATTGGCTCTATTTGCGGTAACCTGCCGCCACCAGAAAAAAAAGAGTGAGGTTGTATTATGAGGTCCGCGTATCGGTGGTTGGAACGGCTGGCTCCCCCAGCAGCGTTATTTTTTATGGCAACTGGGCTTACGTATTGGTATCTTTCGCAGCAAGGCTTCCAAGCTAGCATCTTGCCACCCTTTGTTTGGCGAGATACCGATCAATTCCCTTGCGAACAAGAAACCTGCAATACCATGATGGCGTTGGCCCGTGGGATCAAATTTGGCATTGAGAATTCGCAAGAAATGGGGGAGCTACGTACTATCCGGGAAATTGTCGAAGCAGTAACGACACAGCATTTGACACCTGAGCCATGCTATGGGTTCGCCGCGCATGGTGGGCTGACGAAAGACGGTTGGGGCAATGATTTCAAGGTCAAAAAAAATGCCATTAACGGCGATTTGACAAGTGTGCTAATCTATTCGACCACTCCCAACGCATTTCCTAGGAATAACGGAGAGTACAACCTCTTTGTCGAATTAACAATCGGTCCTGGCCGTAACGTCTGCATAGAAGGGACTACGATTTCGAAGGGCGGACAGATACTCCGAGTTCATCGATTGGGAGGGGGGAAAGGGTAGGCCATCCCAGCAATTCCGAGTGGCGATTTCCACCACCAATTGATCTTTGAAATTTCGTGTAGGGCTCGGCCGGCAACGACTGCCGCGCATCCGAAAACTCGCAGCTGGGAAAAATTTTCGGGAAAGGGGATTTCGTCGGCGACTCGCGGCAGCAAGCTTTGAGTTGCACCGGGGTTGCGTCGATGTTGGCTACGATTTCGCGTCGGCGTTATTAGTTGACCCAAGCGGGTTCTTTGCGTCTGATGAGCAACCGGTTGGCGAAAAGAAAGAGCAGAAAAAAGATTCAGTAACGTTCACGAAGATTAATCCCGTAACAAAAGACTTGCCAATATCAGTTAGTGTCAGCGATATCACCGTGAGCATCGCCGGCGACGATAAAAAAATGCTGAAAGAGATTAATCTTGGGCTCGGTACACGGGATCGGAGGAAGATACCCGATGGCGAAGGGTATGATCTGACGGCCTACCAGGGCACAACTGCCCAGTTTAAGGTCCAGGTAACCATCACAAACAACGGCATGAAGCCTTTGGATTTCAGCATTTATTTTTTCCCGTTCTATACGCTGAACGTCGAGGGGCAGGGAGTCTTGGATTTCCCAGAAAAAGGTACCTCAAGCAAATTTGTTTCAATAAACCCGGGCAAGGAGCAATCGTACACGATGAAGTTTTCTAAAGACATCGAGGCCATCGGAAGGCCCAAAGATGGAAAGTACATTATCTGTTATGGCAGGTTCGGAATTGCGCAAGAGACGGTCGATGCTGGTCGTGAAAACTACACAATACTTCCGGTATTCGCGACGAACTTCGGGCCATTTTATGTCAAGGAACAAGATCCCAAGGAAGGGTTAGGGATCAAGTGAAGCCTTGTTGGCCCGCTCAAGGGGATCAATTTGCCTTCATGGGAGGAGCCAAGCATCCGACCGAAACTGCCAAAAAGATGGCGTCGTATTAGAAAGTAGGAATTTCACATCGAGGTGTTAGATGGGCATTCGGAATCGACCCTGGCTGCGGCATTTGCTATTATTATTTGTAGTCTTGCATTTTCTTATTGGAGCGGAAACGTCTTTTCCACAAGATAAACAAGATGTGATCAAGGCCCTTTTGAAAGAGCGCCGCGATCTCTTGAACGATGTCGCAACGGCGATGACCAAAGCGTATTTTGAGAGGAAGGTCGGCTGGGAGGTGCTGGTTCAAGCTGAACGGGAATCATTGAGGGCTGATTTGGATTGGTTTGATCGACCGGAGGAAAGGATCCAGGCAATAGAAAAGCACAAGAAACTTGCCGACAAGATATTGGCGATTACCGACGCCGCAGAAAAGGTCGGCAAATTAGCGCGGACGGATGTTCTGCAAGTCAGGGCTTATGTTCTTGAGATTCAAATTGAGCTCCTCAAGGAACAGCGAAAGACAAGGCCAGCCAAATAAAGTCCATTGCAGCGTCCCGTGCAATTTTGTTGTCGTCGGCAGAATTTGTCCGGACGGGCCACGTTGCTGTGGCCGGGGTCGGTAATCCGACCCCGGTGAACCCCGATTTGCCGCGTCCACGGCCATCTGATCTTTGAAATCTCGTGTTGGGCTCGGCCGGCACCAAACTGCTGCGTAGCCGAAAACTCGCAGCTGGACAAAAATCTCGGCAAGGAGCAGCCGTGGCGCCAATTCGCGGCGAAGGCCATGAAATGCACTGAGGTTGCGGTCACTTTGGGTACGAAACTGCGTCGGCTTCATTTGTTGATCCGAGTGGATTATTGTTTGGGAGGGGAATATTATTTGGACGGCGCCGGGCCGTACCTCAATGCCCGGCCGTACCTCAATGCCCAGCCGTGCCCGACAGTCCGGAAATCTCTGAGAGTCAAGGTGATTCTCGGATTTCGCTGTATCCGCCTCCCGACGTAGCCAAAGACGTCGTCGGAAAAGGGCCGCCGTGGAAAATCAATAGGTCATTTCCTTTGCCCGGCCTAGGATTTGGTCCCTTCAAGTTAGGCGGGAACGTTGATTGGAATTCGGAACTCGATTTCGATAAGCAGCAGAACAAGTTCAATTTTACGGGCAACGGTAAGATGAATTACTCGGGGAAAATCGAGAAGAAAGTGAAATTTGGCACCGTGGAACTATACGCTGGTGCGTCCGTCTCGGGTGATGGCACCGCCGCCATTAACGCGTATAAACTCGCCAAAACGATCGAAATGAGTTTCAAAATACACGTTAAAATCAAGGGCGAGGGCCACGCAGGCGTGATTGAAGACGATCCCTTTACCGGTAGGCACGAGATAAAGGGACAGGTTTTCGCGACGCTTGAATTCGACGTTACTACGGAAAAAAACCCGATAACCTATCAACTTGGAATGAATGGGTTCCCAGAATCCATTTCGAAAGGAAACGCCAAAGCAGAGAATTTCAAAGGGGGAATCGGCGTTACCTACCTGTGGAAAGGCCAGGAGAACACAAGAATGATTTGGGGGTCACGTTGATTGATGCGCGGATGGGCGCGACGTGGATGCTAATCGGTTCGAGAAACTACAAGGAGGAGTCCAGATGGTTCCGCTAATATGGTTGATGACCACACTAGGCATACTTGCCTGCGTTGGGGTCGAAGGAAGGGTAAGCGTTCGTCCTGTTTCTATTCAAATTTCCAAGCCGATTTCGGTGACCGAGGCCGAAGTGGTTCGCGGGCACAAGGTTGGTACAAAGCTTGGCCTTCTGGTCTCGCTTCACGGCAAACATATTGTGGCCATCGATTCTGCTGCTAGCAACAAGTTAACGACGTTTACCGACAGCAAAGGCAATGATTTAACAAGGCGGGAGAACGTAAAGCCCGCGCAGATCGCCGCGCCAAGAGGATTTGGTGTCTCATGTAACACTGAAAAACGTGGCGAGAGCTGTTTCGTGGAGATTTCTGCTGCTGGCCTACCTGGCGCAGGAGCGACTAGCGTCCAACTGAAGGGGGCGCTGGTTTTTCATTGTGGAACAAACGAGAGAGCTTTGGAAACACGGGAGCTTACAATCAATAGCGGATTGGACGAAAAGCTCGGTCCCTTCAAGATAAATTGGGGTAAGGAGCCAAGCGTTCTTGGAGAACCTGAGCCAGCAATTAAGCTGAACTGGATGGGAGAGCGAAGTATCGTCGCCTTTGATTTGATAGGCTCCGATGGAAAAAAGGTGAGTCCTCGATTCATTGGTTATTCCTCTTCTGGTTCAGGCACTGAGCGCATGCAACAAAATTTATATTCAGTTGGCGATAAGGGGCGCGATAGAATGCGCGTGTTGTATTTTGAAAAAGTGGAAAAAGTCACGGTACCAGTCGATTTAGTATTGGGAGTAGGACTTTGAGGGACGGTCGCGCGCAAGTCAAATCGGGGAATTCAGAACTGATTCACACGGCCGGCGCTGATCTTTGATCATTCGCTCCGTTGGATCGTGGCGTCGGCGTGAATCCGTTGTTATTCGCAAAATCGCAGCTGGAAAAAAAATTCCGGGGAGCGGTTTTCGTCGGGAATTTTTCTCCGCAAACCGTGGACTGCTTCGGAGTTGTGCCGACTCTCGGCTCGAAACCGCGTCGGCCTCTGTTGTTGACCCAAGTGGGGAAGATGGACTCTTTATTGGGGCGTTTAGCTACGAGGTCTATTGGTATTGGGACGAGTCGAAACTAATACTACCAGTGCCTAAGCGCGACATGATTTTGGTTGGCACGCGCGAGGGCTACAACATCATCCTGCCGAACGGCCGCGCCATTTCGATGGCGGATTTATTGGCCTCGGCTGAAAGGACGAAAAGCGAATCGAGAGAAGGCGCGGAGCAAAGCCTCAAGGCAGCGGTCGCCGAACTGGGACCGGAAACCAAACTCCCACCTGCCCCGAATGGAATCCTGTACGCCAAGGCCGATCCAACCCTAAACACGGTTGTGGCGGATGGAAAAGGAGGGATTGTACCCCAGATAAATCCAAAACAGTTTGGTGGTGAGGGGTCACAATCGTTATTGCCGGCCCTTCTTAAGATTGCGTATCGCCATGAGCAAATACATATTCAGGATCTCGAAAAAATAAACAAAACGCCGGGAAAAGATCGAAACGGCTGGAACGTGCCTGCTGGTACAATAGTTGGTTTTGCTGATCCTGCGGCTCGTGGAAAGTCTGAGGTAAAAGCGACGGACGACACCCTCACAGAGTTGCGCAAGTTGTCGAAGGCCGAAACGCGTGCAGTCGAAAAGAGATTCCTTGAAGGGTATATCAGGAAATTAGAAGACTACCGAGAAAACATGGAGGCTCTGTCAAGAGGAAACCAATGATCACAGTTGCTTACAGCCAGTCAAGAGGAATTCCCTTTTTTCGTTTCCGAGCGTTTCATTGCCGTCTAGCTGCATTTACGGTGGCACTCTTTTTTGGAAACATCGCCCCAACGATTTCCGAGAAGAGTGCAATCTCGACCGTCGACATGAGTGTGACGTACAAGGGCGGAGTCAATCACAAGGTTGAAATTGCGATTGTGAATAAGGGCAAGAACGTGATCGAGTGTATGGAGGCCTGGCTTCCGTGGCGGCATGAGTATTCGATAACACTTATTCTCGTGAAGTCAGATGCCACGAGGGAACTGATCAAAGGGCGTGTGTCTCCGATAGACGACCCAGGCCCACAAGTGGTGAAATTATTTCCGTCGGAAACACTGAAGGGCGAGTTCGATCTAATAGATCGTTATCCTAACATTCAGCACCATTTGGCCAAATCGGGGATTGACGTATTTTACGCATACGAATTGGACTCGCTCGATGGCAAAGTTGGAAAGCGCATTGGCGGATGGTTTCATATTCCAAATCTCCCGTTAAGTAACCCACTGACATGCATTGATGAGTTCCGCCGATTGCGTCGTATGCAAATATTCTGGCAAAGGCAAAGGTCAGCCGGACGCGGGGTAACGGCGAAATCTGGGTGGTACAGTTGTCGGTTGAAAACTGTGGTTTTTTCGTGCGGTAGGAGCGCAAAGCGCGTGAGATTCGACATGCAGACAGAGAATTCGCGCGGAAGGCATGGGGCATCAAGGTCGGCAGCGGGCGGCAGAATCAGGCAGCTTTGCGTTCGTAGTGCCTGAGCAAGCCGCCGAGCCGCTCGTGGCAAACGATTTCGCCTTCGCTTGCCGCCTCACCTTCCGCCAATTTCAGCGGTACGTTGCCAATCCCTTGATGTGGCCGTTCATTCAGATAATGGTTCAAAAACTCGTTGACAAGATGCCGGAGATGGTCCTCGCCGAAAACAATGAAGTTATCGAGACACTCGGATTTGATCGACAAAACAAACCGCTCAGCGTGTGCATTGAGATTCGGCGCGGCCGGGCCGACTTTCACCGGCTCGATTCCATCCGCTTTGAGGCGGTCATCGAATGCCTTGGTGAACTTCGTATCGAGGTCGTGGATCAAGTGCGTGGGTGCTTCGGCCTCGTGATCGGTCAACAACACGAAATTGCGAGCTTGCTGTAAAACCCACTGCTCATTGGGATGAGCGGTCATACCGGTAACGATGACTTGTGCCGAACCGAAATCTGAGCGTAGTTGTAGCCGAATTAAGCATGTATGGATTTTGAGGTCACGGAGGGTGTTTTGCCGAATTGTTGAGAATTGTGGAGAAGAAGTTTGCGTCGGTACGTGGTGCAGCGCGGATTGGGTACAAGGAAGCAGGTGGCGTTTGTTGCCGAATTTGCGCGACAAATTCGGCTACGCGGCACGGTGTTGGCTGGTTGGTTCGCGGCGCGGTCCGGATCGGTGGCGAGGGTGTTGCCGAATTAGCGCGACCAATTTGGCTGCGAAGGACATCGGGCCGGATCGGTGGTATCAGTTTTGCCAAATTAGCGTGACGAACTTGGCTACAAGGTCGATCGTTAGGCAGGCGGTTTGCTCTTGGGTTGCTTGGCTTGGTGCTCGTTGAGCATGCGTTCGAGCAAAGCAACGGCGTCGCGGAAGGTATAGTCGAGCGTCATCAGCAGGTCGATGTTGTTGAGGTTTTTCTTGCAAGTGAAGCAATGGGCGAGGTTGTTGCGGGGGTTGACGGTGGCGCGCATTTCGCCGCAGTGGGGGCAAAGGAAGCGGAAGTAGCCTTCGCTCATCTTCGAGGGTGGCCCGTCGCGGCCGAGGGCGGCGATGGTGGCCTGCATCGGCAGATCGTTGCGAAGTCGGCGCAGCAGGTCGGGGTCAATCATGATTTTCTCCGAAGTTAGAAGTCGCCGAAGTCGGCATCCTTTTGCCAATGGGGTTGCATGAGGACGCGGTTGACGTTGTCGATGTCGATGGTTTTGTTGGCGGCGCGGACGGCTTCGATCATGCAGCCGACGCAGAGGTTGCGGGCCTTGCGCAGGACGCCGTCGGCGGAGCGGACGATGAGATCGACGGCGGGCTGGGTGAAGGTGTTGTGGCCAAGGCCGACGCGGTCGAGTTCACGCAAGATGAAGTCGCGCATGGCGTCGGGGCCCAGGCGTTTGGTGATGACGGAGTAGGTGACGCGGCTCTTGATGTCGTGGTTGACGCCGAGGTCGAGATTGGCGAGCAGGCTGGGCCGGCCGATAAGGACGAGGTTGTGATTCTTGGGGAAGTCCTCGAAGAGCAGCCGAAGCTTGCGGAGATTGCCGAGGTCCATGAGGTGGGCGTCGTCGAGGATGGTGGTGAGCGTCTTGCCGGCGTGATTGAGGTTGAAGGCTTGTTCGATGAGCCGGCGTTCGCACTGGAAGGCGGACGATTCAAACTCGATACGAAAAGCATCGCACAGGATTTTTACCGTATTGGTGTAGGTGTGCAAGGTGCGTGCGACGGAGGCGACGAGGTGTTGATTGTCGGGGAGGCGTTGCAAGGATTGCTTGATGACGGACTTGCCGGAGCCGGGGACGCCGAGCACGAGGCAGAGTCCGCCCTGCTGGCAGTGGACCTTGAGCGTGTCGTGGATTTCTTGCTGATGGGGCAAGAGCACGAGTTCGCGAAGGTCGAAGGGATTCTGGGTGAGACCGTAGAAGGATCGGATCATCATGGCTGTTCCTTTCGTCGAGCGAGTCCGTTGGCGACGGCGTCGAGGAGTCGAGCGGCGCCGAT